>NZ_FNRV01000001.1:2527500-3727500 GCF_900105115.1 Pseudomonas mohnii | reverse complement strand
GGCGCCACCCAGCGCCGCCAGTAATGGCTTGACCGCCACCAGTACGATCCAGCCCATCACCGCGTAGATCACGATCGACAGAATCCGCGCTTCCGAGCGCGGCTTGATCTCCTGCAAAATGCCGATCAGCGCCAGCCCCCAGACAATCCCGAACAACGTCCAGCCCCAGGGCCCGCGCAAGGTCACCAGGCAAAACGGCGTATAGCTGCCGGCGATCAGCAGGTAGATCGAAAAGTGATCGACCTTCTGCATGATCACTTTCTTGCGCCCGCGCACGCTGTGGTACACGGTCGACGCGCTGTACAGCACCAGCAAGGTGAAGGCGTAGATCGCCATGCTGACAATCTTCCACGGACTGCCGTCCAGACTGGCGACGACGATCAGCCAGACACCCCCGACAAACGCCGCCACCGCCCCGATCAAATGCGTCCAGGCATTGAGTCTTTCCCCGTGATACATCGGTCATCCACCTCGAAAATCATTAGCCCAACGTACAAGGCTTAGGCCTGAAGCTTAAAAGCGCAATGTTTCAGAACGCAATGGCCGGCTTTCTGCTGTCGGGCCTCAAGTTTTACGTTGATCTTCCTGGCGCCATCGCTGGCAAGCCAGCTCCCACAAAGGTCTGCGTAACCCAATGCAATTAGGCACAATCGGGGCATTCCAAAAAGAGTCCGCGCCATGCTGATTGACGAAGAGTTGACCCTGAAAAAACTCGAGGTGTTCCTGGCCTTCATGCGCACCGGCAATCTGGCCCGGGCCGCGGCCGAGTTACAGACCAGCAACGTCAGCGTGCACCGGGCGATCCACTCCCTGGAAAGCGCCTTGCGCTGCCCGTTGTTCAAACACGAAGGCCGTAACCTGACCCCGCTGGAAAGCGCCTACGTGCTGGAAGAACGGGCGCAGAAGCTGATTCAGGACGTGGTCGAGAGCGTACGCCTGACGCGCGAGGCCGCCGGATTTTCCGCTGAACGCTTCAAACTGGGCTCGCTGTATTCGCTGACTGTGAAAACCGTGCCGCAGTTGATCATGGGTCTGAAAATCCGCCGCAGCGAACTCAACATCGACCTGATCCTTGGTTCGAATTTCGACCTGCTCTACAAGCTCAAGAACATGGAAGTGGATGCGATCCTGGTGTCCCTGGACGACAGCATCAACGACCCGGATTGCGAGCAGATCCAACTGTTTTCCGACGATATCTTCCTCGCCACGCCGGCCGATTCGAAGTTCGCCCAACGCACCGAAGTCGACCTCGCCGAAGTGCGCGACGAAACCTTCATCACCCTGAGCCAGGGTTTCGCCACCCATCAGGACGGCAAGCGGGTATTCGAGCAGGCGGGGTTCGAGCCGAAGGTGGCGATGCAGGTCAACGACATCTTCACCTTGCTGAGCATGGTCAGTTCGGGGGTGGGTTATGCGTTGCTGCCGGGCAGGATTGCGGCGGTGTACGAGAACCGGGTGAAGCTGATCCCGTTGCAGGAAAAATACCGGTTGCAGCAGCACATCGGCGTGGTGTTTCTCAAGGCCAAGGAGCGTGACCCGAATCTGTTGGCGTTGCTGGCCGAGTGTCGGATGTATGCCAATCGACAGGCCTGAGACCGCGCTGCTGCCAATCGCCAGCAGGCTGGCTCCCACAGAGGGTGTTCCAACAGATCACCCTGTGGGAGCTAGCCTGCTAGCGATGGCATAGCCCAGACAACTCAGAATCTGAAATCAGCCGACAATCCCCCGAACAATGAAGAACAGCAACGAAGGCCCCAGCAAGCAGCCAAGTCCGGTGTGGAAGGTCGCCGTCAACGCACCGTAAGGCACCAGGCGCCGATCCGTCGCCGCCAGCCCCGCCGTCACGCCGCTGACCGTCCCGGCCAGGCCGCCAAACACCATGGCCGAACGCGGGTTATCCAGGCCCATCCAGCGCGCCGCCATCGGCGTGCCGACCATCACCAGAATCGCCTTGATCAGCCCGGTAGCAATCGACAACGCCACCAGATCGGAACTGGCACCAATCGCTGCCCCGGTCACCGGCCCGACGATGTAGGTCACCGCGCCAGCGCCAATGGTGGTCATGCTCACCGCATCGCGATAACCAAATGCCCAGGCGATGCTCGCACCGACAATGAACGGCAACACCGTGCCCAGCAGCAGCGCAATCACCCCGATCAACCCGGCCTTTTTCGCTTCCGTCGCCTGCACTTCGAACGCCGTGGCGACGATGGCAAAGTCGCGCAACATGGCGCCGCCCATCAGGCCGATGCCGGAGAACAGCGTCAGGTCCGCCAGGCCTTTTTGCCCGCCGGTCATGGTGCCGCCGACCCAGGCCAGGACCAGGCCGATGACGATGGCAATCGCCGAGCCGTGAATGCGCCCGAAAGTCAGGCGTTTGGACAACACCACCGACACCCACATGATTACGCCCACGAACGCGAACGCCGTGACCAGACCGTTATGTTCCAGACCTTTCTCGATGAGATCCCACATGTCAGCGACCTCCTGCCGATGCGCCAACCGGGGTTATTTCTGCCGGCTCATCGGGCAAGGGTTCGCCTTTGTGAGTCCGGCTGATCAGAGCAATGGTGCAGCCGCAGACCACCACCGAGCCGATGGCCGCCAGCACCGCCACCGGGCCGCCGTGCAGCGCCGTGACCACGTTCTGTTGCGCGGCCATTGCCACCACCACCGGAATGTACATCGCGCCCCAGAAACCGACGCCCATCTCGCAGTCCTTGGTCATGCCGCCACGCTTGTGCATCCACAACCGCGCGCAGATCAGCAGGATCATCGCGATCCCGACCCCGCCGACGTTGGATTTGACGCCCAGCAACACGCCCAGCATGTCACCCATGATCACCCCTGCCAGCGTACAGATCGCCAACAGCGCCACACCGTAAATAATCATTGTTGTAGTCCTCAAATTGCATCGTCGAATATTGTTTTTGTTGTTCGAAGCCTGAGTCAGTGATCTAGGATTGGCGGCTTCCCTCCTCACGCAACAGCGCCTGCAGGGTATCGAGCCGGGCACCGTCGAAAGCCATCACGGTCCCCTGCTCGAACACCCGGCGCGCCAGCCCGGTCAGCACCGCACCGGGCGGCAGTTCGATCTGTAGACGTACGCCACGCTCATAAGCGCTTTGTACCGTGCCGCGCCAATCCACCACGCGGCACATGTTGAAAGCGAGGTCGTCGCGCAACGCTTCGATGTTGGTCACCATCCGCGCGCGGCTGCCGCTGAGATAACCCAGGACCGGCGTTTTCAGTGGCACCCCGGCGAAGGCTTCGGCCAGGAACTTCGCCGGTGCATCCAGCAGCGGGCAGTGCGACGGCACGCTCACCGCCAGACGCCTGGCCAGCCCGGCACCACGGCCTTTCGCCCGTTCGGCGACGGCTTTCATCGCGCCATCGCTGCCGGCGATCACCACCTGGTTATCGGCGTTGATGTTGGCCAGGTAAACCGGCGTGTCGTCGCCGTGAACCTGGGCCAGCAAACCTTCGACCGTCGCCAGATCCAGACCGATGATCGCGGTCATGCCGTAGCCCAGAGGATAAGCCTGCTGCATCAACTCACCGCGCAGGCTGACCAGATGCAACGCATCGCTGAAACTCAGGGCTCCGGCCACCACCGCTGCCGGGTAGGCGCCGATGGACAAACCGGCGACGTAGTCCGCCGCGACGGACAACTGCCGCGAAGCCGCCACACCGGCGATCAACAGGCACAACTGAACGGCCCGCGTCGACTGCAAAGCCGCAGCAGAATCCAGCAGCAAGACATCCTCACCGAGCACGTCGCTGGCCTCGATCAGGGTTTCCCGAGGCAAGCGTTGAAGCATGCCCGGCTGCTGTGCACCCTGACCGGGGAACACCAACAAGCTGCTCACGCTGCCTGCTCCTGCGGGTTCCATGGATCGAGCACCAGACAAGCCTGGCTTGCGTTCTTGAGCAGCACGCGATTCGAAGAACCGGCCCATTCACGCAACGCGACGGCGCCGAATGGCGTCTGCAACTGCATGTCCACTACACAGATGGCGCGGTCCAGAATCGCCACCAGCGCCCGAGATTCAGCACGGCTCAGCGGCTGTGGTGTACGAAGTATCACGTCGAGATCGCTGCCCTCATGCAAGGCTGAAAACCCGCTGGCCAGTTCAAACCCGGCACTGCCGCTGACACCCCAGACCCGACCGCAACCCTCCAGCATCGGCCGCAATTGAGCCAGGGCCTGAAGCACCGGCAAGTCCCTGTCGATATCGACATGACAGAGCGCCTCCGGCGACACCCGACGGGTGATCGAAGCAATCGCCATCGACGCCGCGTAACGCTGTTCGCGCTGACGGCCACGCACACCGACCGCGACCTGCCCGGCCGCTGACAAGGCGCGCCGCACCACGACCGGTTGCCCGGCGAGGACCGACTCGATCGCCCACACAGGCGCATCCGCAGGCAACTGCGCCGGGGTCATCCCCCAGAGCAGGTCGTGCGCCAGCAGCGTGTTCACCACTGCGCCCTCAGCAATTGGCGAACCTGGCTGGAGGCCGTGCGATGGGTGGCACCGAGGCGGCCACTCAGGTCGCGTCCCTTGGCAGCGACATCGCCGATGGCCAATGTCAGGCACTCAGCCACTCGCGCCAGATCGTTCGCCGAGGGTTGTTCGATCTGCTCCACCGACAAGGTTTCCCAGAGCAAACCGAGGCTGGCATAACTGTCGATGTCATAGGCCATCGGCGGCACGCTGGCGGCCAGGGCTTCCAGTTCTTCGACACTGCGCAGCGTCACCCGCGCCGCCGAAGCCTTGCCCATGGCATGCACCATCACCCCAGGATCACGCAGGGCAATCAGCCGGTTGGCTTGATAGCCGTGGGCGAGAAACGCCCCGGACATGGCCTTGCCCACCAGCAAACCGATCACGGCATGGCCGGCCAGACGGGCACGGGCATAGCTGTCGGCGGCACCGGCCAGGGCCTGATGAATGCCGAGCGCTTCTTCGCGCCGGCCATAAGCCTGGCTCGGTACATCAACGATGGCGATCAAGGCCCGTTTTTGCGGTTTGTCCTGATCGGCCGTGATGACTTCGTCCACCGCCTTGGCCAGGCCCCAACCTTCGAGCAAGCCGACTTCACCATGACGGGCACGAACGAAACGGTTGTCCGGATCGGCCACCACCGCGATAAACCGAACGGCTTGTTCACCTAGAAAGCCATCCGCCACCTTCAGCGACGCCGGTAAACCTTCGACCGCTTTGGCGCCAGCACTCAAGGCGTTGAACCAGTTCAAGCCCCTCAGGGAATACGCACTCATGAGCGCTCTCCTTGATACAGATCGCGAACCACTGAAGGCTCGATTTGCGGCCCGGCGTCCAGACGCGCTAGCCGTTGCAGGAACAGTTCGGCCTGTGTGCTGCGTTGCTGCGCGGGCAAACCCTGCTTGAGCAACGCGCTGACCTGCTGGCGGATCTGCGCCACGTCGTCCTCGGCGTAGCGATCCACCAGGCCGGTGGCAAACCGTTGCTCGCCGCCAGTCAGGCTCCAAATGAACGGACGATCCCGCGAGTCGTATTCCTCAAGTCCGGCCTCCTGTTCGATCACCTGCGGGCCGTTCAGGCCGAGACGCGCTTCCTGGGTGACCAGCAAGTAGCTGCACAAGCCGGCGGCAATCGACATGCCGCCGAAGCAGCCCACGCTGCCGGCCACCACGCCAATCACGGGTTGGTACTGGCGCAGATCGACAATCGCCGCATGAACATCGGCAATCGCCGCCAAGCCGAGGTTGGCCTCCTGCAAACGTACGCCACCGGTTTCCAGTAGCAGCACAGCACGGGTCGGGATGCCGTTGCGGTTGTCTTCAGCCGCCAGTTCCAAGGCACCGGCAAGTTTCGCCCCGCCCACTTCACCGAGGCTGCCGCCCTGGAACGCCCCCTCGATAGCCCCGATCACCACCGGCAAACCGTCGATGCTGCCCTTGGCAATGATCACGCCGTCATCGGCCTGTGGCACCACGCCCTGACGCGACAACCAGGGCGACATGACCCGTTGAAACGGGTCGAGCAATTCGCGAAAGGTGCCGGCATCGAGCAAGGCCTTTGCCCGTTGGCGGGCGCCGAGTTCGACGAAGCTGTGCTTGTGCAGCAGTTCTGCGCTGTCAGTCATGGCCGATCTCCTCGAAACCCTGCTCCAGACGCAAACGCACCACGCCAGGGGTGGCGCCGAAATCGTGAATGTCGATGTCCATCGCCGGCGGGGTCTGCCCGTCGAACATCCGTGCAAACAGGTGCTGCCAGCGTTGTTCGCTGCCATTGACCGAGGTCTGCACGGTGATGGTCAACTTGCCGGCCTGACCCGGCTCGATCAGCACTTCCAGATCGCCCGAGCCGACACAGCCCACCAGTGTGCGGCCGCGTGGCGGCTGCCCGGCGGGGAATTCAAAGGATAAGGTTTCCATCAAAAAGCTCCCTGATTGATGCCGTCGCCGGACTCGATGCGGTCGATGAACAGGCAGGCGGCGAGCAGGTCGGCAGCACCGCCGGGCGAGGCATTCAGCGCGATTAATTGTTGGTCCAGCTCATGCAAACGACGGCGACCGGCCAGGCTGGCACTGCCACCCGCGTCGAGTACCGCCTGGGCGCCACGTTGCATGGTGTACAGGCCTTGTTCGCCGGCGCGGTACAGCACGCAGGTGTCGGCCAGTCGGGTCATGATCGCCAGCAGCGCATCGAGCCGGGCGTTCTGTTCGCCATGGCCGGCGGCGCGGCTGCGTTTGAGCTGCGGCAGGGCGCGTTGGGTGACTGCCGGAAAGCCCAACTGCGCTTCTTCGCGGGCACCGCGAGCGCCGTAGCGCAGGGTGACCTGAGCACCGTGGCTCAGGGGCCGTGGCGCATGGCGGTCGTCGAGCAAGGCCAGGCGTGCGGCGCGCAAAGCGATGGAACCTGCGGCAGTCGATTCAGGCTCCAGCGCGGCAGCCGCAACCAACAGGCCCAACGCCCAGATGGCCCCGCGATGGGTATTCACGCCGTGGGTGGTGGCGAGCATCGCTTGCTCACCCTCTCGACCGATCAGCCCGATGGCCTCACGCAGCGGCAAACCGATCTCGCCTATCTCGATGGCGATCTCAGCCATTTCTTTGAACGCTGGCCACAACGCCAGTGCCGAGGCGTGCATCAGCCCCAAGTGCAAATCGGTATGGGCACCGCTACCGCGACGGTCGACCAGCGCCGGTTTCGGCGACAGGTCCGCTTCGTCGATCAGCGCGTCCACCGCCAGGTCCGCCAGGCGTTCGGCCAGGGTCAGGGTTTTCGCTTGCAGGTTGAATGCGTGCATTACCAGCTCCTGAATTTGGCGGGCGGGTTATAGAGGCCACCGGACCACTCCACCAGATCGGCCACGCTTTTGGCGGCGAGCAACTCGCGGGTAGCGTCGGTGCGCCGGATGCCGAGGTCTTCGGGCAAGGCGATCAGGCCTTCACGGCGCATGCGCGCCGTGTCTTTGGGGTTATGACGCAGGCCGATGGCGGTCACCCCGGCGACGGCGGCGATCATCGCGCGGCGCTCTTCCAGCGAGCGGGCCTTGTACAGGTAGGCAATGCCTTCTTCGGTCAGCAGGTGGGTGACGTCGTCGCCGTAGATCATGATCGGCGCCAACGGCATGCCGCTTTTTTTCGCCACTTCGATTGCATCGAGGGTTTCGACGAAGGTCGGTTTGCCGCCCTCCTGGAAGGTCTCGACCATCTGCACCACGAGTTTCTTGCCGCGTTCGAGCATCGGTTCGGCGGCGTCGGCGTGGCGCATGTCGAGCCAGGCCGGCGTACCGTGACGCCGACCACGCGGGTCGTGGCCCATGTTCGGTGCGCCGCCGAAACCGGCCAGGCGTCCTCGGGTCACGGTCGAAGAATGGCCGTCGCCATCGACTTGCAGGGTGGCGCCGATAAACAAGTCCACCGCGTATTGCCCGGCGAGTTGGCTGAACATCCGGTTGGAACGCATGGAACCGTCGCGCCCGGTGAAGAACACATCGGGCCGGGCGGCGATGTAGTTTTCCATGCCCAGTTCGGTGCCGAAGCAATGCACGCTTTCGACCCAACCGCTTTCGATTGCCGGGATCAACGTCGGGTGCGGATTGAGCGTCCAGTTGCGGCAGATCTTGCCCTTCAATCCAAGGGATTGGCCGTAGGTCGGCAGGATCAGCTCGATGGCGGCGGTGTTGAAACCGATGCCGTGATTGAGTGACTGAACGTTGTGTTTTTCGTAGATACCGCGAATTGCCATCATTGCCATCAGCACGTGCACAGGCTTGATGTGCCGGGGGTCGCGGGTGAACAGCGGTTCGATGTAGAACGGCTTGTCGGCCACTACCACGAAGTCGACCCAGGACGCAGGAATGTCGACGCGGGGCAACTCGCTGACGTCGTCCACCAACTGATTGACCTGGACGATGACGATGCCGTCGCTGAACGCCGCCGGCTCGATCAAGGCCGGAGTGTCTTCGGTACTCGCCCCGGTGTAGATGTTGCCGGCGCGGTCGGCCATGAAACCGGCCGAGAGCACGACGTTGGGAATCAGGTCCACCACCAGCCGTGCATAGAGTTCGATGTAGGTGTGGATCGCGCCGATTTCCAACAGTCCGTCTTCGAGCAACTGGCTGATGCGCAAGCTTTGCGCACCGGCGAAGGCGAAGTCGAGCTTGCTGGCGATGCCGCGTTCGAACAGGTCCAGATGCTCGGCGCGCCCGACGCTGGGCATGATCATGTGCAAATCATGCAGCTTGCCTGGATCGGCCTTGACCAACGAGCGGGAGAGAAAATCCGCCTGCTTCTGGTTGTTGCCCTCCAGCACCACTCGGTCGCCGGGCAGAATCAACGCCTCCAGCGCCGCCACGATCTTGTCGGTGGGCAACACCACACCGTCGGCAAAGCCCCGCACCAGCTCGAGACGTCGCTGCTTTTCGCTGCGCCGCCGCGTCCATCGCGAGTCGGGGGATATTGTTGTTGTCATGACCACTCCACGGGTTCGCTGTCGTGGAGTCACCTTAGGAGCGTTGGGTGGGGGGTATCAATCAAGCAGCGCGGTGGATTGTTACGGTCAGGTTAATGATTGAACCGTCGGACGCCATCGCGAGCAGGCTCGCTCCTACATTGGGTCTGCGGCGTCCATAAAACCCTGTGGGAGCGAGCCTGCTCGCGATGGGGCCAGTCAGACCAACCCCGCCTCCACCAACAACTCTTCCAACGCCAGCAAATCCGGAACCCTGGCCACTTGATCGCCGACTTGCACCGCTGCTTTTTCCAGCGAGCACAACGGCACGTCGACATAGCTCAACTGACTGTCGAGCTTGTACGAGCGGGGAATGCCCTGGACCAGCATGGCGATGAATTTCAGCTCGGGGCGGCCGCCGAGGGCGTTGAGGATGACGATTCGGGCGCGCTCACCGATGATGATTTTACTGCCGCACGCCGACTCGAAACTGAGCAGCGGGATTTGCCGGTTGCGCCACGGTACTCGCCCCAGATACCAGGGCGGCGTGTCGAGGTCGAATGCCGCGGGCTGGTAGTCGATCAGTTCGGCGACCGCGACGTTGGGCAGGATCAGGTTACGGTCGGCCAGTGGCAGCAAGAGGCCGGTGAGGTGGCTAGTGCGCTGGTCGATCAGCCGCTCAAGCATGGGTTTTGCTCCATAGGGCGATGCTTTCGAGCAGTACCGATTCCTGGTACGGCTTGCCGAGGTAGTCGTTGACGCCGATGGCCATGGCGCGGTCGCGGTGTTTCTGCCCGGTGCGCGAGGTGATCATGATGATCGGCAGGTGCTTCAAACGCTCGTCGCTGCGCACCAGCGTTGCCACTTCGAAACCGTCCATGCGCGGCATTTCGATGTCGAGCAGCAATACGTCGGGCATGTGTTCTTCAAGCAGCAGCATGGCGTCGACCCCGTCCTTGGCCGTCAGCACATTCATGCCGTGGCGTTCGAGCAAGCGGCTGGTGACCTTGCGCACGGTGACCGAGTCATCGACCACCATGATCAGCAACGGCCGTTGCGGCTCGCTCTCGGTATCGGGATTCGCCGGACGCTGTGGCACATGGGCTTGCAGGGCGCGGATCGGCGCCAGCAAATCCAGGATCAGCACCACCCGGCCATCCCCCAGGATCGTCGCGCCGGAGACGCCCTTCACGGCCGCGAACTGCGGGCCGAGGCTCTTGACCACGATCTCGCGAGTGCCGGCCATGGCATCGACCAGCACCGCGATGTGCCGTTCGTTGCACTGCACCAGCAGCACCGGCAGCGGCAGGTTCTGGCCCAGCAGTTTTGGCCGTGGACTGGTTTTCAGCAGTTCGCCCAGGTAGCACAGTTCATAGCGCTGCCCGGCGTATTCATAGGTCGGCGGGTCGAGGCGGAAATGCCCTTCGAGCTCGTTAGGCAATACGCGGACGATCCCGTCGATGGTGTTCAGCGGGATCGCGTACTGATCCTCGCCACATTGCACCATCAGCGCGCGGTTGACCGACACCGTGAACGGCAGGCGAATGCGGAAGTGCACGCCCTGCCCCCGCACGGAATCGATGCTCATGCTGCCGCCCAGTTGCCGTACTTCTTCATGCACGACATCCATGCCGACGCCCCGCCCGGAAATCTGGGTGATTTTCTCGGCTGTGGAGAACCCCGGCTGCAGGATGAATTGCAGCACGTCGCGGTCGCTGATCTCGCTGTTCGGATCGAGCAAACCGCGCTTGATCGCCTTGCGCCGCACCGCCTCCAGGGAAACGCCGGCACCGTCGTCGCGGATATCGAAAATGATGTCGCCGCCCTCGCGCAACAGATCGAGGGTGATCCGTCCCTGTGCCGGTTTACCCGCCGCTATTCGCGCCTCGGCAGATTCCAGGCCATGGTCCACGGCGTTGCGCAGCATGTGCTCAAGCGGTGCGGCCATGCGTTCGAGCACGTTGCGATCCATCTCGCCTTCAGCGTTTTCGACGATGAACTCGACGTCCTTGCCCAACTCTTCGGACACCTGACGAACGATGCGCTTCAAGCGCGGCAGCATCCGCTCGAACGGCACCATGCGCGTATGCATCAGGCCTTCCTGCAGTTCGGTGTTGATGCGGCCTTGCTGTTGCAGCAGGTTTTCCGCGTCCTGATTGCGCCGGTCGAGGGTTTCCTTGAGGTCGAGCAGGTCGGAGGCCGATTCGAACAGCGCCCGCGACAGTTGCTGCAATTGCGAGTGACGGTCCATCTCCAGCGGATCGAACTCCTCGTAACCCAGACGTTCGGCGTCGACTTGCTGGCGACTGAGGATCCGGCCCTGGGTTTCGATATCGAGTCGACGCAGTTGATCGCGCATCCGTTCGATGGTGGTTTCCATCTCGTTCAGGGCGATTTGCGCATCGCTGACCTGCTGCTCGATGCGGCCGCGAAAGATTGATGTCTCGCCGGCCAGGTTGACCAGGTCATCGAGCAGTTCCGCCGAAACCTTGACCATGTCGGCCCCGGCATCGGGCTGCTGCGGGGCTTCGGTTTTTGTGGTGACGGGCAGCGACATTGGCGCTGGCGCTTCAGGCAGCGCCGGGTGGCTGAAATTCTTGATCGCGTCGATCAGCCGATCGGCCGGCGGCAAGGGGTCGCCGGCGCGGGTCGCGTCGAGCATTTGCGCCAGGCGGTCATGGCTGCGTTGCAGCAGCTCGAACAACGCCGACGTGGGTTTCAGCACCCCTGTGGATAAACCTTCGTAAAGAAACTCCAGCTCATGGGCCAAATCGCCGATCGGGGCGATTTCCACCATACGGGCGCCGCCCTTGAGCGTGTGCAGGTCGCGCAGCAGGGTTTCCACTTCCTGACGATTCGACGGCTCGGCCTGCCAGCGCACCAGCGCCGCACCGGAGCTTTCGATGATGTCGAAACCTTCTTCGAGGAAGATGTCCAGCAGCTCGCTGTCGTGATGGGCCGAGTCATGACTGGCCACAGGTTCGATCATATCGGCGTGGCCCGTTTGCCCTTGGCGCAACACGCGGATCGCGTCGATCAACTCGCTCGAGTCGCCCAAGGGCTGGTGCTGTTGCAGCTGCTCAAGCAATTGCGCCAGCCGCTCATGGCTGCGTTGCAGCAAATCGGTCAACCCGACGCTGTAGCTGTAACGACGGTCGACCAGGCCTTCGTAGAGGTTTTCCAGTTCATGGGCCAGGTCACCGACCGGCTGGACCTCGGCCATGCGCGCACCGCCCTTGAGGGTGTGCATGTCCCTTTGCAAGGACGACAGCGGCGCGACGTTCTGCGGTTCACCCAACCAGCGCTGCAAGGCCTGGCCGGCGCTTTCGAGGATATCCACGGCCTCTTCGAGGAAGATCGAAACAATCTCGTCGTCCAGGTCCTTACCACGGTTCTCTGTAGGAGCTGGCTTGCCAGCGAAGGACTCACCGACACCGTGTCTTTCCAATAAAAACGCGTCATCGTTGACGACCATCGCTGGCAAGCCAGCGCCCACGGGGGGCAGGCTGTTTTCGAGTTCGGCGGTGACATCGGACAGTTCGCGGATGCTCAGGGTGCGGCTGCCGTCGCTACGGATCAGGCCCATGGCCGATGGGTCCAGGCTCTGATCGAGCAAACCGTGCAAGGCACGAATCCTTTCCGGACACGGGCTGACTTCCTGGCCGGCAGCCAGTTCATCAAGCATGTTGATCAGCGCTTCGTGGGCACTTTGCGCTTCCTGGAAAACCGCCTCGCTGACCGCCAGACTGCTTTCCTCAACGGCACCGTAAAGGTCGAGCAAGGCTTCGCACAATTCGTCCACCGGATGCAGATCGGCCAGGTGCGCACCTTCGCCGAGGGTGGTCAATTCATCCAGCAGCGCACTGAGTTCCTGGCGTTCGCCAGGGTGTTGCTGCCAGCGTTGCAACAGGCTTTCGGCGTCCAGCAGGATGTCCATGCCCTGGGCCAGAAAGTTGTTGATCAATTGCGGATCGCGCTTGATGCGCAGCCCTGTGCTCGGGGTGTTCGACAGGCTGGCCAGACGTTCGGCCAACAGTGCCTGGGTGCGCTCGATCAAGGCCACAGCGTCAGGGATCTCGGCCAACGGGTCCGTCTTGAGTTGGCGCAAGCCGAGGCGGAACAAACCTTCGGCTTCCAACAGCAATTCGACTTCGTCCAGATCCAGGGCGATCTGGTGGGCCTTGTATTCCCGGGCCAGTTGATCCAGAGGCGCGGCCAGCTCGGCAATTGGCAACACCCCGGCCATCGACGCACTGCCCTTGAGGGTGTGCAAGGCGCGCTGCAACTCATCGCTGGCCTGCAGCGGCACGTGTTCGGCAGCCTGATCCAGGAAGCGGTTGAGGCTGTTCAAATGGGTTTCGGCTTCTTTGCGGAAGATCTCCAGCAGCAAGGGATCAAGGGCCGCGACGTCCTGGGTATCTTCATCGACGGCCCATTCCTCGCCCTTGGCCAGGGCATGGGCGCGGGCGGCCAGTTGGTCGACGTCGTTGCGCTGGCGTTGTGCACCGGCGGCAAATTCGGCCACCAGTTCCGGCAGCAGCGCTACCACATCAGCCAACAGTTGTTGCACGGCAGCGCACGGTGCGACGCTGTGCTCCAGCACGCGGTTGAGCAGGTTTTCCACGGCCCAGGCCAGTTCGCCGAGCACCAGCGCACGGACCATTCGACCACTGCCCTTCAGCGTATGGAACGCGCGACGCACGTCCCCCAGGGCTGACGGGTCATCGGGGGCGGCCGACCTGCGCGGCAAGTATTCCCGAAGGATTTGCAGCACCTCGTCGGCCTCTTCGAGGAACACTTCGCGCAGTTCGTCATCCACCGGCGCTTCACCGGCAGGCGGCGGCAGCAGGCTGCCCGGCGTGGTCAGGGCGGGTGGGTTCAGCGCCGAGACCGGGCTGGCCATCACATCCGCCAGGGTCTGGGCGATGGCCGGGCCGTCCAGTTCCTGCATCTGTTGCATGACCTGCGCTTCGCTCGGGCTCAACACATCCTCGAGTACTGGCACATGCTGTTCGCTGGGGAAGAAACCGAGTGACGCCAGGCTTTTTTCGGCGATATCGAGCAATGACTCACCGGGGGCTTCCGGGTCATCGTTAAGGCGCTCCAGGTAGTATTCGAGGCTGGCGATAACGTCGGCCAGGCTGTCCAGTTCCTGCCAGTCGGGCTGGCCGGGATCGAGCAGCAGGTGCTCACGGATGAAGTGATTGCAGGATTCGATCAGGCTGGCCGCGCGGCTCAACGGAATCATCGCCAGCGCACCGCGAACCTGGGTCAACAGGGCCGGCAGCGCCTGTAAGTGCTGACGGTCCCAATCGGCGTCGATGTAGTCGACGATCATGTCCTTGGCCTGTTGCAGGCAGATGCGCGCTTCCTTGATCACGATCTGGTGAATCTGTGTCAGGTCGGTGGTCGGCAGACGGCTTTCTTCCTGACTCTCCGGCTCCACGGTGCCGACCATGCCGGCCAGCGTCGCCTCGACATAGAGCAAGGCCCCGGCCACATCCATGAGAATCGCGTCATCGGGCGCACGCTGGCCCTGGGCGAGACTCAGCACCACCGCCAATTGGTCAATGATGACCTTGCGCGGCTGACCGAAACCCAGCACCGCCAGGGTGTCGGCGATTTGCCGCAGCGGCGCCAACAGGCTGTCGAGATCGGAGGCGTGTTGACGGTCGCTGCGCACGAACAAGTCCAGACGCTCCTTGACCCGTACCAGCTCCTCGCAGAGCGCCGCCAATACCGAACGCATGGCATCGCGGTCGGGACCGGCCAGCCGTGCGCGTTCTTCATCGACCATCGCGCTGTCAGGCAGCGCATCGTCCAGTCCGTAGCGATCTTTCATGGTCAGCATCTGCCCGGTGGGGTGTTCGGCTTTGGCAATGTAAAACAGCAAACTCTTGAGCAGCTCCGGCGGCGCCGGTTGATTGATCGCGGGCATGCCCTGTTCGAGCAGACGCTTGAGTTCTTTGTCGGCGTCCTTGAACAGGCTGCGCAAGGCGGGGCTGTTGGCAATCGCACCGCCGCGCATGCCTTCGACCAGCGCCGAAGCGACCTGCCACAACGGGCTCAAGGGTGCGTTACCGCACAGGCTTTCGAGGCGACTGAATACCTTGGCCAGATAATCGAGGTTAGCCTCGTCATCCTGCTCACGGAGCAAGCCCACCAGGGCCATCTGCAACATTTGACGCAATTTGCGCAGCACGCTCGGCAGCTCCACCGGCTCCAGCAGCGCCAGCGATTCCTCATCCAGGGGCGGCAGATCAGGCAACTGTGGGCTGAACAGGCTGGTCTCGGACAACAGGCCTTCACCACGGGCGCTGCGCAGATCGTTGATCAGCGGCAGCACCACCAGCGGCAAGTCGCGACGCGCGCCCTGGACCCGGTCGAGGTAAATCGGCAATTGCCCCAAGGCTTGCATCAACAGGTGCAGTGCCTCGTCACGGTGGCTGACGCGGTCCTGTTGCAGGGCGCACACAAGCTGCTCCATCTCTTCGGCGAGCAGGGCCGCGCCGTAGAATTCGACCATCTGCAAACTGCCGTGAACCTGATGGATGCACGCCAGGCAATCGCTCAGCGCGTGCGTCGCCTGCGGATCATCCAGCAGGGTTTCGATGGCGTGATGAGCCTGCTTCAGCGTTTCGGCAATCTCGCCTTTGACCCATTCGAGGGCCACATAGTCGTGCCGATCACCCATAACCACTCCAGTTACCACTTCAGTCAAAATGCCAACGCCCGAAGGCGGTTCAAGCGTTGTCCGTCGCCTGCGCCTGGGCGGCCGGCAAGGTGAAACCGGACACCGACCGCCGCAACTGGCTGGCCATTTTCGCCAGGTTGCCAATGCTCTCGGCGGTGGCGGTGGAACCTGACGAGGTCTGCGTCGTGATTTGCTGGATCACATTCATCGTCAGGGAAATCTGACCGGCAGACGACGTCTGTTGTTGCGCGGCGTTGGAAATACTCTGGATCAGCGCCGCCAGCGTCTTGGAAACCCCTTCGATTTCTTCCAGGGCCACACCGGCATCCTGCGCCAGCCGCGCCCCTCGCACCACTTCGGTGGTGGTCTGCTCCATGGAAATCACGGCTTCGTTGGTGTCGGTCTGAATCGCCCGCACCAGGGTTTCGATCTGCCGGGTCGCCGCGGATGAGCGCTCGGCCAGACGCTGCACTTCATCGGCGACTACCGCAAAGCCGCGCCCGGCATCACCGGCCATGGACGCCTGGATCGCCGCATTGAGCGCGAGGATGTTGGTTTGATCGGCAATGTCATCGATCAGGCTGACAATGTCGCCGATTTCCTGGGATGACTCGCCAAGACGCTTGATTCGTTTGGCGGTGTCCTGAATTTGTTCGCGGATGTTGTCCATGCCGTGGATGGTGTTGTGCACCACCTCGTTGCCCTTGTTGGCGATTTCCACCGAACGCTCGGCCACCGCCGAAGATTCGGCGGCGTTGGCCGACACTTGATCGATGGACTCGGCCATCTCGTTGATGGCGGTAGACGCTTCGGCGATTTGCTGCGCCTGATGCTCCGACGCCTGCGCCAGATGCATCGCGGTGGCCTGGGTTTCCTGCACGGCGGCCGCGACCTGGCCGGCCGTCAGGTTGATGGTCGCCACCAGGTCGCGCAGTTGGTCCACGGAATAGTTGATCGAGTCGGCGATGGTGCCGGTGAAATCTTCGGTGACCGATGCCGTGACCGTCAGGTCGCCATCGGCCAGGTCCTCGATCTCGTCGAGCAGACGCATGATCGCGTTCTGGTTGCGCTCGTTTTTCTCGGCGGTTTCCCGCAGTTGGCGATTAGTTTCACGCACCATCACCAAACCGATGAGGATGATCGAAGTTAACGCCAACAAACCCAGCACGTAACCGCCGATGGTATCGGTCGTGCGCCCACCCGCCAGGTTTTCGAAACCGCTGGCCAGGTGCGAGGCTTCATCGAGCAGGGTTTGCGACAGGCTGAAAATGTTGGTGGCCGATTCGCGCACCTTGAGCAGTTCGGGCGAGGTTTCGAGGATTTCATCCACGGAGCCGGAGACGAACTCGAACAGCTCGGAAATCTCGATCAGTCGTGCGCGCGCATCGCGGTCCTCGACCTGGCTGATCCTCTGCGACACGTTGCCCTGAAGCATGCCGTTGAGCACCAGACCGAAACGCGCCGCGTCACGACCGAAAGCGTCGGCGGCCTGCTGCGAGTTTTCGTCGCCGGACAATACCGTGTTCACCGCGCCGAGAATCCGTTCAGCCAGCAGCGATTGACGCTGGGCCATCGCCACCTGCCCCGCCGGAGCGCCGCGTTGCAGCAGGATCTCCACCACTTTTTCGTATTCGACCTGCAACTGCGGCACGGTTTCGGCGAGCGTCGCGGCCACCTGATGCAACGACAACACGGTCTGCTCGCTGGAAAGAATGGCGTCGGTGTTCTTCAGCAGGCGTTCCCAATCCAGCTGCACGGCGCGCATTTCCGGGCGCACGCTAGCCGGCGCTGGCGGCAGGCCAGTCGCCGGGTCGCCTTTCTTCAGATAGCCCCAGCGCTGGGCAAAATCATTGCGCGCATCGCTGAGCAGCTTGAACGCCGCGGCCTTGCCGGCAGCGGCCTCGGTGGCGTTTTTGGCAATGCGCTGGGACAGCACGCGCAATTCGCCAGCGTGGCCGATGTACTGCTTATCGTAGGTGGCCTGGGTGTTGAGGTACGCGAAGTTGGCGAACAGCAGCATGATGAAGATGATCAGTGCGATGAACAGCACGATGATCTGCGACCGACTGCGCGACCCTTCCATTGGCTTGCCTGTTTTTGCTTTTATCATCGGTCACCAACACCCTTTAAAGCTTGCCGAAGTACCTGTGGGAGCGAGCTTGCTCATTCAGGCGCCGCGGCGCATCAGGAAAACCGCGTTATCGTTCAATCGCGAGCAGGCTCGCTCCCACAGGGTTTACACGGCCACGTTCATGAAGCCCTGGGATCGCGCCAACGCAAACGGGCTGAACACCCGCCAATGCTGTTCGCCCTGAAAACAGCCTTCGACGAACGCCGCCATCGGCCCCTGCAATTCGTCAGCGGGCAGGGCCTCCAGGCTGTCCCGAGCGAAGTGCTGGAGGCCGAAGACTTCGTCGACCATCAAGCCGGCAAACACATCTTCGTGCTCCACCACCAATACCCGTCGCTGCCTTCGCGCGTTCGACAGTTCGTAACCAAAAAAGCCACACAGGTCCATGATCGGCAATAACCGCCCGCGCAAGTTGGCCACGCCCTTGACCCAAGGTTTGACCCCGGGCAGTTGCGTGAAGCGCGGCTCGTGCAGCACTTCGCCGACTTCGCCCATGGGCGCGACATACCAGTGTTCGCCCACGCGAAAGCCGATGCCGCTCCAGCTGTCCTGCCGGGGCGGCTGGGACGGCAAGTCCGCGGCCAGCAGACGACAACGCTGGTCGATCTGCAGCAGAAGCTCGAAGGCGGTCAGTGACTCGCTCATGGCTGGACGATTAACCGGGCAATACGTTGTTCAGGGTCTTGATCAGGGTTTCTTCGTCGACGGGTTTGGTCAGGTAGTCCCTGGCCCCTTGGCGCGTGCCCCAGACCTTGTCGGTTTCCTGATCCTTGGTGGTGATGATGATCACCGGGATATGCCCGGTTTCCGGGTCCTTGGTCAACTGACGGGTCGCCTGAAACCCGTTGAGGCCGGGCATGACGATGTCCATCAACACGGCGTCAGGCTTTTCCTGGCGGGCCAGGGCCACGCCGTCGGCGCCGTTTTCGGCTTTCAATACTTCATGACCATGCTTTTCCAGCATACCGGTCAGTTTGTACATCTCAGTCGGCGAATCATCGACGATCAGAATACGTGCCATGGTCTTCCCCATTCTTGTCGGCGCCAGGCCCGTTGGCCGAGCGTCACTGTAGGTGTCTTACTGCGGCAAAACGGCGGCAAAGCCCGGAACATGGGCCTGGATCGCGTTCAGCAGTTCTTCCTTGCTGAAAGGCTTGGTCAAAAACTGGTCGGAGCCGACGATACGCCCCTTGGCCTTGTCGAACAGCCCGTCCTTGGACGACAACATAATCACTGGCGTGGACTTGAACGCTTGGTTGTTCTTGATCAAAGCGCAGGTCTGATAGCCATCCAGGCGCGGCATCATGATGTCGACAAAGATGATTCCGGGGTGATTGTCGGCGATCTTGGCCAGGGCATCGAAACCGTCAATGGCGGTGATCACTTCACAACCCACGTTTTTCAACAGCGTTTCGGCAGTGCGACGAATCGTCTTCGAGTCGTCGATCACCATGACCTTCAAGGCGCTGGAATGCTGTTCCATAAATGCTCTGCCGTCGCCTTTGCGAATCAAATTGTCCATTTCCGGTAACCGGAGGGCTCGAAACCCTTGATGTTCAAGGGCCAGTACCACTTGGCAGCCTTTTTAGCACAGTCTCCAACACCAATCTATCGGCCAGCCTTCGCGGTGGTTTTTCCTTGACCGGGAACACACTCAGCGCCACTCTGACGCCACTTTACGGCCTGATCTTTTGTAGGAGAGAGCCCGCTCGCGATGGTCGTCAACGATGACGCAGGCTGGCTGGAAAAACGCGGCGCCCTCAAGCCCATCGCGAGCAGGCTCGCTCCTACAGGTCACACATACGCCCCCACTTTCGAGGAAACACCCATGAGCGTTCGCGTCGGGATTGTCATGGACCCTATTGCCAGCATTTCCTATAAAAAGGATAGCTCGCTGGCCATGCTGTTGGCCGCGCAGAAGCGCGGCTGGGAACTGTTCTATATGGAACAGCGCGACCTGTACCAGGCAGAAGGCCAGGCCCGGGCGCGGATGCGTCCGCTGAAGGTCTTCGCCAATCCGGAAAAATGGTTCGAGCTGGAAGCCGAGCAAGACGCCCTGCTCAGTGATCTGGACGTGATCCTGATGCGCAAGGATCCTCCGTTCGACATGGAGTTCGTCTACTCCACGTATCTGCTGGAGCAGGCCGAGCGTGCTGGCGTGCTGGTGGTCAACAAGCCGCAGAGCCTGCGGGACTGCAACGAAAAACTGTTCGCCACGCTGTTCCCGCAGTGCACGCCGCCGACCATCGTCAGCCGTCGCCCGGATGTGCTGCGCGAATTCGCCGACCACCACGGGGACGTGATCCTCAAGCCGCTGGACGGCATGGGCGGCTCGTCGATTTTCCGCCACACCGCAGGCCACCCGAACCTCTCGGTGATCCTCGAGACCCTGACCCTGCACGGTCAGCAGCAGATCATGATCCAGGGCTACCTGCCCGCCATCATCGATGGTGACAAACGTATCCTGATGATCGACGGCGAACCGGTGGACTACTGCCTGGCGCGCATTCCCGCCGCGGGTGAAACCCGTGGCAACCTGGCCGCCGGTGGCCGTGGCGAAGCGCGTCCGCTGACCGAGAAAGATCGCTGGATCGCCGCGCAAGTCGGCCCGACCCTGCGGGAAAAAGGCCTGCTGTTCGTGGGTCTGGACGTCATTGGCGAGCACCTGACGGAAATCAACGTCACCAGCCCGACCTGCATTCGCGAGATCGATAATGCGTTCGGTACCGACATTGGCGGCCTGCTAATGGAGGCTATCGACAAGAAGCTGCAAGCTGCAAGCTCCAAGCTCCAAGCTTGAAGCGCACGCGAGTTTGCCTCTCCCTTGTAGCTTGAGGCTTGAGGCTTGAGGCTTGAGGCTTGTAGCTTGAGGCTTGCAGCTTGAGGCTGCCCCCCTACATCTTGTCGCTCGACACTTGAAGCTTGAAGCTAAAAACCAACATTGCGTTATCATGCCCAGCCCACGAAAACGCGATGTTGGTTTTTTGCCCCATGACCCTCCCGTCCGATCTGCCCGCCGAACTCGCCCACCGTGGCGTGCGCCCGGCTGATCGCCTCGGTTTTACCCTGTTTCTCGCGGCGCTGATTCACCTGGCCTTGCTGCTGGGCGTCGGCTTCACGATGGTCGAGCCCAAGCAAATCAGCAAAACCCTGGAAATCACCCTCGCCACTTTCAAAAGCGAAAAGAAGCCTGAGAAAGCCGACTTCCTCGCCCAGGAAAATCAGCAAGGCAGCGGCACTCTGGATAAAAAGGCGATCCCCAAGACCACCGAGGTCGCGCCGTTCCAGGACAACAAGGTTCAGAAAGTCACGCCACCGCCAGCGGCCAAGCCTCAAGTGCAGGAGGCCCCGCCCAAGGCGGCCGTGACCACCGTCGCGCCGAAGCAGAAAAAAGCCCCAGCCAAGACCGAAGAACCCAAGACCGACACCAAACCCGCCGTGGCCGCGCCGACGTTTGACACTGAACAGTTGTCCAGCGACATCGCCAGCCTGGAAGCGGAATTGGCCAATGAACAACAGTTGTACGCCAAGCGCCCGCGCATCCACCGCCTGAGCGCCGCCTCGACCATGAAAGACAAGGGCGCCTGGTACAAGGAAGATTGGCGCAAGAAAATCGAGCGCATCGGCAACCTCAATTACCCCGAAGAAGCCCGGCGCCAACAGATTTACGGCAGTTTGCGCCTGATGGTGTCGATCAACCGTGACGGCTCGCTGTATGAGGTACTGGTGCTAGAGTCCTCCGGGCAACCGTTGCTGGATCAGGCGGCACAGCGCATCGTGCGCCTGGCCGCGCCCTTTGCTCCATTTACCGGGGATCTGTCGGATATTGACCGGCTGGAAATCATTCGCACCTGGAAGTTTGCCCGTGGGGACAGACTCTCAAGCAACTGACCTCGCGTAACCTTGTGGGAGCGAGCCTGCTCGCGATGGTCGTCAACGATAACGTTGGAAGATTGACACTACGCGGTGTTCTCAGGGTTATCGCGAGCAGGCTCGCGCCTACAGGCATTGTGTCGCCAACAGCAATTTACAGCATTTCCTGCGCATCCCCAGCTTGTCAGTTTGCCCCTCCAACGCCACACTAGCGCTCATGAAAAACGTCAGCCCCAGCTACCTCAAGCATCAATTCCTGATCGCCATGCCGCACATGGTCGACCCGAACTTTGCGCACACCTTGACCTACATCGTCGAGCACACGGCCAACGGTGCCATGGGGCTGGTGGTCAACCGTCCGCAAGACCTGAATCTGGCCGATATCCTCGAGCAATTGCGCCCGGATATCGAACCACCCGCACTCTGCCAGCATGTGCCGATTTTCATCGGCGGCCCGGTGCAGACCGATCGCGGGTTTGTCCTGCATCCTTCGGGGCAGAGCTATCAGGCGACCGTTGATCTGGAAGGCGATTTATCCCTGTCGACCTCCCAGGACGTCCTGTTCGCCATCGCCGACGGCGTTGGCCCGGCGAAAAGCCTGATCGCCCTCGGTTATGCCGGCTGGGAAGCCGGGCAACTGGAAGCCGAACTGGCGCAGAACGCCTGGCTGACCTGCCCGTTCGACGCCGACATCCTGTTCAACACCAGCTGTGAATTGCGCCTGGAAGCGGCCGCCCGACACCTGGGCGTCAACCTCAGCCTGCTGACCAGCCAGGCGGGGCACGCCTGATGGCCCTGCGGCTGATCCTGGGATTCGACTACGGCACCAAACAGATCGGCGTTGCGGTCGGCCAGGTGATTACCGGCCAGGCCCGCGAACTGTGTACCCTGAAAGCGCAGAACGGCATTCCCGACTGGGATCAGGTCGAAGCCCTGATCAAGGAATGGAAACCCGACGCCGTGGTGGTCGGCCTGCCGCTGAACATGGACGGCACGCCCAGCGACATGTGCGTCCGCGCGGAAAAGTTCGCCCGTCGCCTGAATGGCCGCTTCAACCTGCCCTTCTATACCCACGACGAACGCCTGACCACGTTCGAGGCCAAGGGCGAACGCCGTGATCGTGGCGGCCAGAAAGGCAGTTACCGCGACAACCCGGTCGATGCCATCGCCGCCGCCCTGCTGCTGCAAGGCTGGCTCGACGAAAACAGCGCCTTGTTCGAATCCTGATGCACCCAATCCTGAAGAGTCGCCATGCGGCTCTTTTAGTAACAACCCGAGCCAACCCAAGCACAACCCGACTCGGGCCCAAGAAGGAGCAACCATGAGCCTGCCCAATCCCACCGAACTGATCAGCCAGATGGCGATCCGTCTCAAGGCACACCTGGAACACCGTGGCATCAGCGAACCGCGTTACATCGGCATTCGTACCGGCGGCGTCTGGGTCGCCCAGGCCCTGCTCAAAGAGCTGGGCAGCCATGAGCCCCTCGGCACGCTCGATGTTTCCTTCTACCGCGACGACTTCAGCCAGAACGGCCTGCACCCTCAAGTGCGTCCGTCTGCCCTGCCGTTCGAAATCGAAGGGCAGCACCTGGTGCTGATCGACGACGTACTGATGAGCGGCCGGACCATCCGCGCGGCCATGAACGAACTCTTCGACTACGGGCGTCCGGCCAGTGTGACGCTGGTGTGCCTGCTGGACCTGGACGCCGGCGAACTGCCGATCCGCCCGAACGTGGTGGGTGCAACGCTGTCACTCGCCGCCCACGAGCGCGTGAAGCTGTCCGGCCCGGAGCTCAAGCTCGAAGTGCAAGACCTCGCCCTTTAATTCGCCCTATTGAGAGTCCCCCTTGCGATGACGCCTCTAGAAACCAAGCGCCCGCTGCAGCTCAATGATCAGGGCCAGCTGCGCCACTTCCTCTCGCTCGACGGCTTGCGCCGCGAGCTGTTAACGGAAATCCTCGACACCGCCGACTCGTTTCTCGAGGTCGGCGCCCGCGCGGTGAAGAAGGTCCCGCTGCTGCGCGGCAAGACCGTGTGCAACGTATTCTTCGAGAACTCCACCCGCACCCGCACCACCTTCGAACTGGCGGCCCAGCGCCTGTCGGCGGACGTGATCACCCTGAACGTGTCCACGTCGTCGGCGAGCAAGGGTGAAACCCTGCTCGACACCTTGCGCAACCTGGAAGCCATGGCGGCCGACATGTTCGTCGTGCGTCACGGTGACTCCGGCGCCGCGCACTTCATCGCCGAACACGTATGCCCGCAAGTGGCGATCATCAACGGCGGCGACGGCCGTCACGCCCACCCGACCCAGGGCATGCTCGACATGCTCACCATCCGCCGGCACAAGGGCGGTTTCGAGAACCTCTCGGTGGCCATCGTCGGCGACATCCTGCACTCGCGGGTGGCGCGGTCGAACATGCTGGCGCTGAAAACCCTGGGCTGCCCGGACATCCGCGTGATCGCGCCGAAAACCCTGCTGCCGATCGGCATCGAGCAATACGGCGTGAAGGTCTACACCGACCTGGCCGAAGGCCTGAAAGACGTCGACGTGGTGATCATGTTGCGTCTACAGCGCGAGCGCATGACCGGTGGCCTGCTGCCGAGCGAAGGCGAGTTCTACCGCCTGTTCGGCCTGACCACTGCGCGCCTGGCCGGCGCCAAGCCCGATGCCATCGTGATGCACCCGGGGCCGATCAACCGTGGCGTGGAGATTGAGTCGGCGGTGGCCGACGGCCCGCACTCGGTGATCCTCAATCAGGTGACCTACGGCATTGCCATTCGTATGGCCGTTTTGTCCATGGCCATGAGCGGGCAGACTGCCCAGCGCCAATTCGAGCAGGAGAACGCCCAGTGAAGCTCAGCATTCTCGGCGCCCGCGTGATCGATCCAGCCAGCGGCCTGGATCAAGTTACCGATATCCACATTGAAGCCTGCAAGATCGTCGCCATTGGCGCCGCACCGGCCGGTTTCGTCGCCGTCGACACCCTCGACGCCAAAGGCCTGGTGGCCGCCCCTGGCCTGGTCGACCTCAACGTTGCCCTGCGCGAACCGGGCTACAGCCGTAAAGGCTCGATCGTCAGCGAAACCCGCGCGGCCGCGGCCGGTGGCGTGACCAGCCTGTGCTGCCCGCCCAAAACCAAACCGGTACTGGACACCTCGGCGGTGGCCGAACTGATCCTCGACCGCGCCCGCGAGGCCGGCAACACCAAAGTTTTCCCGATCGGCGCCCTGAGCAAAGGCCTGGACGGCGAACAGCTGGCAGAGCTGGTCGCGTTGCGCGATGCCGGCTGCGTGGCCTTCGGCAACGGTCTGGAGAGTTTCCGCAACACCCGCACCCTGTGCCGGGCGCTGGAGTACGCGGCAACCTTCGACTTGACGGTGATTTTCAACTCCCAGGATCATGATCTGGCCGAAGGCGGTTTGGCCCACGAAGGCCCGACCGCCAGTTTCCTCGGCTTGCCGGGCATTCCGGAAACCGCCGAGACCGTGGCCCTGGCCCGGGACCTGCTGCTGGTCGAGCAAACCGGCGTGCGCGCGCACTTCAGCCAGCTCACCAGCGCTCGCGGTGTGGCCCTGATCGCCCAGGCCCAGGCCCGTGGCCTGAAGGTCACCGCGGATGTCGCCCTGTACCAGTTGATCCTGACTGACGAAGCGCTGATCGACTTCAGCAGTCTGTATCACGTCCAGCCTCCACTCCGCACCCGCGCCGACCGCGAGGGTCTGCGTGCGGCAGTGAAGTCAGGTGTGGTGTCGGCGATTTCCAGCCATCACCAACCCCACGAGCGCGATGCCAAACTGGCGCCGTTCGGTGCCACCGAGCCCGGCATCAGCAGCGTCGAACTGCTGCTGCCATTGGCGATGACGCTGGTGGAAGACGGTTTGCTGGACTTGCCGACCCTGCTGGCGCGCCTTGGCGCCGGTCCTGCCGAGGCCTTGCGCCTGCCGGCCGGCAAACTGGCGGTCGGTGGTGCGGCGGATATCGTACTGTTCGACCCTGCGGCTTCGACCGTGGCCGGTGAAACCTGGCTGTCCAAAGGCGAGAATTGCCCGTTCATCGGACACAGCCTGCCGGGCCTGGTGCGTTACACCTTGGTGGATGGACGGATCAGTCACCAGGCGTGAGACCGTGTCACCCCAATCGCTAGCAGGGCTAGCTCCCACGGGGGATTTGTGTGGTTCACAGATCCCGAGTGGGAGCTAGCCTGCTAGCGATGGCTTACTGAAAGGCAGCTCGATTCTGCGCGTTACGCAGCGAAACCTGATCATTCAGCGTCCAGAAGTCATACAGCACCCCCACGAAGAACAGTCCGCCCGTCAGCAGGTAGATCAACCCGCTGATCCATTTGCCCTGATACATCCGGTGCACACCGAATACCCCGAGAAACGTCAGCAGAATCCACGCGACGTTGTATTCGATCGGGCCAGCGGTGAACCGCAGATCGGCTTCACGGTCCATGGACGGGATCAGGAACAGGTCGATCAACCAGCCAATCCCTAACAAACCGAAGGTGAAGAACCAGATCGTCCCCGTGACTGGTTTGCCGTAATAAAAGCGGTGAGCGCCGGTGAAACCGAAAATCCACAACAGATAACCAATCACTTTGCTGTGGGTATCTTGGTGGGGAACAGGTTGTTGATAGGTGTTCATGGATGACCTCGATTCACACGATAGATAAATATTCTTGAATTCTTTGTGACTTTTTTACGAGCACCCGACGTATGGCAAATGGTACGTTGTCTCCCGTCAAAGCCTTATAACACCTGACTTCTGTCCGACAATGGCGTCAATTTGCCGCTCATTTGGTTCCGTTGACCCCCAGGTTGAATCGACCAACGGCCTCGGAAGGGACAAAAAAGCTGTTATAAAGTTGCGCGCTAACCCATACGAGCCCTGCCTAATGCGTCCATTTATAAAGACATGGCTAACCATTTGCCTATTATTGCCACTGGCCGCCCACGCCACCAATCGTGAGCAACGTCTTCCGAACGTTAATGGTTACACCCCGAAATCCCATGCTTCTGCTCCTTCGAACAAAAGCAAAAAATCAGTCAAACACGCTCCACAGCTGGCCAGCAACAAAAAAGGCCTGGTTCCGCCGATGGCGAACAAGGAAAGCAGCAACGTGCTGAGCCGTGCGGTCAACGTCCTCGGTACGCCGTATCGTTGGGGCGGCAGCAGCCCGAGCAAAGGCTTCGACTGCAGCGGTCTGGTGAAATACGCGTTCAACGACGCTACGTTTGACCTGCCACGCACCTCCAATGCCATGGCCAGCGGTCACGGCGAGAAAGTCAATCGCAACGACCTGAAGCCAGGCGACCTGATTTTCTTCAACATCAAGAGCCGTCGAGTCAATCACGTTGCCATCTACCTGGGCAACGACCGCTTCATCCACGCACCACGTCGTGGCAAGTCGGTGACCATCGACACACTGAAGAAGCCGTACTGGGAAAACCACTACGTCGTTGCCAAACGGGTTCTGCCGAAAGATCAGAACGCGATGCGGGTTGTTCAGCGCTGATTACATCCGCTGGAACCTGCTTCGATGTAACGACCTCTTCGCGAGCAAGCTCCCACACTGGAATGCATTCCCCTGTGAGAGCGAGCTTGCTCGCGAAGCCTCCTGTAAAGCGCCACAGCTTCCCCTCAGAAATTATCCGGTGACCGTGCTTTCTCACGCGCATGGTCGCGGCTGACCAGGCCCTTGGCCACCAGGTCCTTTAGCCCCATGTCCAACGTCTGCATGCCCAGCGACCCACCTGCCTGAATCGACGAATACATCTGCGCCACCTTGTCTTCGCGGATCAGGTTCCGGATCGCCGACGTGCCGAGCATGATCTCGTGGGCCGCCATACGTCCGCCGCCAATCTTCTTGACCAGGGTCTGGGAAACAACTGCCAGCAACGACTCGGACAACATCGAACGCACCATCGACTTCTCATCCCCCGGAAACACGTCGATGATCCGGTCGATGGTCTTCGCCGCCGAGGTGGTATGCAGCGTGCCAAACACCAGATGGCCGGTCTCGGCGGCCGTCAACGCCAGGCGAATGGTTTCCAGGTCGCGCATCTCGCCCACCAGAATGACATCCGGGTCTTCGCGCAGGGCTGAACGCAAGGCCGCGGGGAAGCTGCGGGTGTCGCGATGGACTTCACGCTGATTGATCAGGCATTTGCGCGACTCGTGGACGAACTCGACAGGGTCTTCGATGGTGAGGATATGGTGGTGGCGATGGTTGTTCAGGTAATCGATCATCGCCGCCAGCGTCGTGGACTTGCCGGAGCCGGTCGGGCCCGTCACCAGCACCAGGCCACGGGGCGCGTCGGTCATCTTGCGAAACACATCGCCCATGCCCAACGCCTCCATGCTCAAGACCCTGGAGGGGATGGTGCGAAACACGGCGCCGGCACCACGACTCTGGTTGAACGCATTGACCCGAAAACGGGCCACCCCAGGCAGATCAAAGGAAAAGTCGGTTTCCAGGTGCTTCTCGAAAGCCACCCGCTGGGTGTCGCTCATGATGTCGTAGATCAGCGCCTGCACTTCCTTGTGGTCCAGGGGCGGCAGGTTGATGCGCCGCACATCGCCATCGACTCGAATCATCGGCGGCAGGCCTGCGGACAGATGCAGGTCGGATGCGCCTTGTTTGGCGCTGAACGCCAGCAGCTCAGTGATATCCATAGCACGCCTCAATTCCAGTAGAATGCCGCCAACCTCAGACCCGCTGGCGCCCCTTGAATGTCCACGATAGCAGACAACATTGCACTGGTTAGTTCGCGCATCCGCGCTGCCGCCCTCGCCGCCAACCGGGACGAACACAGCGTCCAGCTGCTGGCCGTGAGCAAGACCAAACCCGCACAAGCCCTGCGCGAAGCCTATGCCGCCGGCCTGCGCGACTTTGGCGAAAACTACTTGCAGGAGGCCCTGGGCAAGCAGCTCGAATTGGCCGACCTGCCCTTGATCTGGCACTTCATCGGCCCCATTCAATCGAACAAGACTCGCGCAATCGCCGAGCACTTCGCCTGGGTGCATTCCGTGGATCGCCTGAAAATCGCACAACGCTTGTCGGAACAGCGACCTGCCGATCTGCCACCGTTGAACATCTGCATCCAGGTCAACGTCAGCGGTGAGGCCAGCAAATCCGGCTGCACCCCGGCCGACCTGCCGGCCCTGGCCAATGCCATCAGCGCCCTGCCTCGCCTCAAGTTGCGCGGATTGATGGCGATTCCCGAGCCGACTGAAGATCGCGCCGCCCAGGATGCCGCCTTTGCTGCCGTGCAGAATCTGCAAGCCAGCCTCCATCTGCCGCTCGACACACTTTCCATGGGCATGAGCCACGATCTCGAATCGGCCATCGCTCAAGGCGCCACCTGGGTCCGCATTGGTACGGCCCTGTTTGGCGCTCGCGACTACTCACAGCCTTGATCCATGGCTTACACACTTTTTATAAGGACCTGACATGAGCAAGACGCGTATTGCCTTTATCGGTGCCGGCAACATGGCCGCCAGTCTGATCGGCGGCCTGCGGGCCAAAGGCCTGGACGCCGCGCAGATCCGCGCCAGCGATCCGGGTGAAGAAACCCGCGCCCGCGTGAGCGCCGAACACGGCATCGAAACCTTTGCCGACAACGCACAGGCCATCGACGGTGCCGATGTGGTCGTGCTGGCGGTCAAGCCTCAAGCGATGAAAGCGGTCTGCGAAGCGATCCGTCCAAGCCTGAAGCCTGAGCAACTGGTGGTTTCGATTGCCGCCGGCATCACCTGCGCCAGCATGAATAACTGGCTCGGCGCCCAACCGATCGTGCGCTGCATGCCCAACACCCCGGCACTCCTGCGCCAAGGCGTGAGCGGCTTGTTCGCCACCGCCCAGGTGACCGCCGAACAACGCCAGCAGGCGCAAGAGCTGCTGTCGGCTGTCGGTATCGCCCTCTGGCTGGACGAGGAGCAGCAACTGGACGCGGTCACCGCGGTCTCCGGTTCCGGCCCGGCGTACTTCTTCCTGCTGATCGAAGCCATGACCGCCGCGGGCGTGAAACTCGGCCTGCCAGCCGACATCGCCGCTCAACTGACCCTGCAAACAGCACTGGGCGCTGCTCACATGGCGGTCTCCAGCGACGTCGACGCCGCTGAACTGCGTCGCCGCGTAACCTCGCCGGCGGGCACCACGGAAGCGGCGATCAAGTCGTTCCAGGCCGGCGGCTTCGAAGCACTGGTAGAAAAAGCATTGGGCGCCGCCGCGCACCGCTCGGCCGAAATGGCTGAGCAACTCGGTCGCTAATCAGCTCTTACAAAGGAATAAATGATGCTCGGACTCAATGACGCTGCCATTTTCGTGATTCAAACCCTGGGCAGCCTGTATCTGCTGGTCGTGCTGTTGCGCTTTATCCTGCAACTGGTGCGGGCGAACTTCTACAACCCGCTCTGCCAGTTCGCCGTGAAGGCCACTCAACCGTTGCTCAAGCCACTGCGCCGGGTCATCCCGAGCATGTTCGGGCTGGACATGTCGTCGCTGGTGTTGGCGCTGATCGTGCAAATGGTGCTGTTCGCCGTCATCCTGCTGCTCAGCGGCTACAAGGTGGACGTGCTGTTCCTGGTGCCATGGGGTTTGATCGGCATTTTCGCGCTGTTTTTGAAAATCCTGTTCTGGGCGATGATCATCAGCGTGATCCTGTCCTGGGTCGCTCCGGGCAGCCATAACCCTGGCGCAGAGCTGGTGCAGCAGATCACTGAACCGGTACTCGCGCCGTTCCGCCGGATCATTCCGAACCTGGGCGGCCTCGACATCTCGCCCATCTTCGCCTTTATCGCGCTGCAGTTGCTGCAGAGCTGGCTGATTCCGCGCCTGGCGTACTACGCCCTGATGCCAAAAGAGCTGTTCGGGCTGATCTGACACTGATGCGGCGGCCTGGTTGAGCGAGTCATCGCTCATCGCGGGCAAGCCCCGCTCACCACATGGGAATCTGTACTCCTGTGGGAGCCTGGCTTGCCCGCGATGGCCGCACCCCGGTCTTTCAGGAAAATCAGGCCCGCCCTTTGCTTGCCGCTAACCCCACTGGTCTTTAGACTTACGCCTCATTTCAACGAGAGCAGGGTCGATGCCAGCTGCCTTCCCCCCCGATTCTGTTGGTCTGGTGACGCCGCAAATGGCGCACTTCAGCGAACCCCTGGCGTTGGCCTGCGGTCGTTCGCTACCGGCCTATGACCTGATTTACGAGACCTACGGCACGCTGAACGCGACGGCGAGCAACGCCGTGCTGATCTGTCACGCCTTGTCCGGGCACCACCACGCGGCCGGCTATCACAGCCCCGACGACCGCAAACCCGGTTGGTGGGACAGTTGCATCGGCCCCGGCAAACCCATCGACACCAACAAGTTCTTTGTGGTCAGCCTGAACAACCTCGGTGGCTGCAACGGCTCCACCGGCCCAAGCAGTATCAATCCCGAGAGCGGCAAGCCGTTTGGCGCCGACTTTCCGGTGCTGACCGTGGAAGACTGGGTGCACAGCCAGGCGCGCCTCGCCGACTTGCTCGGCATCGGCCAATGGGCAGCCGTCATCGGCGGCAGCCTGGGCGGCATGCAGGCCCTGCAGTGGACCATCACTTACCCGGACCGCGTGCGGCACTGCCTGGCCATCGCCTCGGCACCCAAGCTGTCAGCGCAGAACATCGCCTTCAACGAAGTGGCACGTCAGGCGATCCTCACCGACCCGGACTTCCATGGCGGTTCGTTCCAGGAACACGGCGTGATCCCCAAGCGCGGGCTGATGCTGGCACGGATGGTCGGGCACATTACCTACCTGTCCGACGACTCCATGGGCGAAAAATTCGGTCGCGGCCTGAAAAGCGAGAAGCTCAACTACGACTTCCACAGCGTCGAGTTCCAGGTCGAAAGCTACCTGCGCTACCAGGGGGAAGAGTTCTCCGGGCGGTTCGACGCCAACACTTACCTGCTGATGACCAAGGCCCTGGATTACTTCGATCCGGCCGCCAATTTCGATGATGACCTGGCGAAGACCTTCGCCGGTGCCACCGCCAAGTTCTGTGTGATGTCGTTCACCACCGACTGGCGCTTCTCCCCTGCCCGCTCGCGGGAACTGGTGGACGCGCTGATGGCCGCGCGCAAGGACGTCTGCTACCTGGAGATCGACGCACCGCAGGGCCACGACGCCTTCCTGATTCCGATCCCGCGCTACTTGCAGGCGTTCGGCAATTACATGAACCGCATAACGTTGTGAGATAGCCATGAGAGCTGATCTGGAAATCATCCAGGAATGGATCCCCGCCGGTAGCCGCGTGCTCGACCTCGGTTGCGGCGATGGCGAGCTGCTGACCTGGCTGCGCGACAACAAGCAGGTCACCGGTTATGGCCTGGAAAACGACGCGGACAACATCGCCGAATGCGTGGCCAAGGGTATCAATGTCATCGAACAGGACCTGGACAAGGGCCTGGGCAACTTTGCCAGCAACAGCTTCGACGTCGTGGTCATGACCCAGGCGCTGCAGGCGGTGCATTACCCGGACAAGATCCTCGACGAAATGCTACGGGTCGGTCGCCAGTGCATCATCACCTTCCCCAACTTCGGTCACTGGCGGTGCCGCTGGTACCTGGCCAGCAAGGGACGGATGCCGGTTTCCGAGTTTCTGCCGTACACCTGGTACAACACGCCGAACATCCACTTCTGCACTTTCGAAGACTTTGAAGCCTTGTGTCGCGAACGTGAAGCCAAGGTCATTGATCGGCTTGCCGTGGATCAACAGCATCGGCACGGGTGGGCCAGTAAGCTATGGCCTAATCTGTTAGGTGAGATCGGTATCTACCGCGTCAGCAGCCCGGGGCTTGCGGACCACAAGGTCGCGGTCTGAATCACCACATTCCGAGGAGAAAATCATGGGTCGTCTAGCGCTGTTTTTACTCACCGCCTGCCTGAGCGTCACGGCCATGGCTGCTGATGTCATCAAGGGCGAACGCCAGGAAACCTTTGGCGACATGACGGTGCACTACAACACCTTCAACTCCACGTACCTGACGCCGGACATCGCCAAGTCGGCCGAACTCATTCGCAGCAAGAATCAGGGCGTCATCAATATTTCGGTGATCAAGGACGGCAAGCCGCAGATGGCGCAAGTGAGCGGCTCGGTCAAAGACCTGACCAGCCAGAGCGTGCCATTGATCTTTAAACAGATCACCGAGCAAGGCGCCGTTTACTACATCGCCCAGTACCCTGTGCCTCAACAGGAAACCCGCACCTTCGAAATCAAGGTGCAGACCGGTGACAAAATCAACACCATCAATTTCAACCAAGAGCTCTTCCCCGGCGAATGATCAACTTCACGCAACTCGTACTGGCCAGCCACAACGCCGGCAAACTCAAGGAACTCCAGGCCATGCTCGGCGAATCGGTGCAACTGCGCTCGATCGGCGAGTTCAGCCAGGTCGAGCCTGAAGAAACCGGACTGTCGTTCGTCGAGAACGCCATTCTCAAGGCCCGCAACGCCGCGCGCATTTCCGGCCTGCCGGCGCTGGCCGACGATTCCGGGCTGGCGGTGGACTTCCTCGGCGGTGCGCCGGGCATCTACTCGGCGCGCTATGCCGACGGCAAGGGCGATGCGGCGAACAACGCCAAGCTGCTGGACGTCCTGAAGGACGTGCCCGAGGCCGAGCGCGGCGCGCAGTTCGTCTGTGTGCTGGCCTTGGTGCGACACGCCGACGATCCGCTGCCGATTCTCTGCGAAGGCCTGTGGCACGGTCGCATCCTGACGGAGGCCAGCGGTGAACACGGCTTTGGCTACGACCCGCTGTTCTGGGTGCCGGAGCGCGATTGCTCCAGCGCCGAGCTGAGCCCGGGCGACAAGAACCAGATCAGTCACCGCGCCCGCGCAATGGATCTGCTGCGCCAGCGTCTGGGCCTGAAATGACCCACGACCGCTCCGCGTCACCGCTGATCTTCGGCGGTGCCGCGCAATCGCCTCGGGCGGCTCTGCCGGTACTGCCACCCCTGGCGCTGTACATCCACATCCCGTGGTGTGTGCGCAAATGCCCTTACTGCGACTTCAACTCCCATACCGCCAGCCCGGTGCTGCCGGAAGAAGAGTACGTCGACGCCTTACTGGCCGATCTTGATCAGGACCTGCACGCCGTCTACGGTCGCGAGTTGAGTTCGATTTTCTTCGGTGGCGGCACACCGAGCCTGTTCAGCGCCGCCGCGTTGGGGCGATTGCTCGAAGGCGTTGAACAGCGCATCCCGTTTGCCCACGACATCGAAATCACCCTGGAAGCCAACCCCGGCACCTTCGAACAAGAGAAATTCGTCGCCTACCGGGCGCTCGGCATCAATCGCCTGTCGATCGGCATCCAGAGCTTCCAGCAAGCAAAGCTCGAGGCCCTGGGGCGAATCCACAACGGCGACGAAGCGGTGCGAGCCGCGGGCATGGCTCGCCAGGCCGGGTTCGACAACTTCAATCTGGACTTGATGCACGGTCTGCCGGACCAGTCCCTGGAGGACGCCCTGAGCGACCTGCGCCAGGCCATCGCCCTGAAGCCGACCCACCTTTCCTGGTATCAGTTGACCCTGGAGCCGAACACCGTGTTCTGGAACCAGCCGCCGACGCTGCCGGAAGACGACACGTTGTGGGACATTCAGGAAGCCGGCCAGGCACTGCTGGCCGAACACGGTTACGCGCAGTACGAGGTCTCGGCCTACGCCCAACCGGGCCGCCCGGCACGGCACAACCTCAATTACTGGAGTTTCGGCGACTTCATTGGCATCGGTGCCGGTGCCCACGGCAAGCTCAGCCATCCGGACGGGCGCATCGTGCGCACCTGGAAGACTCGCCTGCCGAAGGACTACCTCAACCCTGCCAAAAGCTTCCAGGCGGGCGAGAAAGCCCTGACCAACGATGAGATGCCGTTCGAGTTCCTGATGAATGCCCTGCGCCTGACCGAAGGGGTCGAATCGCGGCTGTATCCGGAACGCACCGGACTGCCCCTGGACACCCTGGCCGAAGCTCGCCGCGAGGCAGAACAAAGCGGCCTGTTGCAGGTCGAACCGTCACGTCTGGCGGCTACCGAGCGCGGACAGCTATTCCTCAACGACTTGCTGCAGAAGTTTCTGACATAAGGAAATCGAATGGATCTGGTACTCGACCTGCTCGCCACCGTTTCTCGCTGGAGCCGCAGCAATCTCTCGGAGATCGCCCTGGCTCTGATGGGCTGTCTGCTGGTGCTGTTCGGCGCGGATTTCAAGGGCTGGGTCGACCAACGACTGGGCAGCATCGCCGGCGCCTTGCGCGTGCCGCTGATGGCCCTGCTGTGCATGATCGGCAGCGGCGCCGCCCTGATCTACGCCACGCCGTGGATCGTTCGGGGCTTGAGCCAATTCAACAACTACAGCCTGGCGCCGGTGTTGCTGGTGGTGCTGGTGCTGATCGGCGTCGTCGCTGACCGCCGCTGATTTCAGCTACACGGAACAACCACTGTAGGAGCGAGCCTGCTCGCGATGATCGTTAACGAAAACGCGGGGCATCTGGGGCCCCGCGTTGCTCTCTGGTTTTTCGCGAGCAGGCTCGCTCCTACGACAGCTTTTCGAACTTCAAGTCCCATACACCATGCCCAAGACGCTCGCCACGGCGTTCGAACTTGGTGATCGGCCGCTCGGCCGGGCGTGGTACACACTTGCCGTCTTCGGCCAGGTTGCGATAACCCGGCGCGACGTTCATCACTTCCAGCATGTATTCAGCGTACGGCTCCCAGTCGGTGGCCATGTGCAGCACACCGCCGACCTTCAACTTGCTGCGTACCAACTCGGCGAACGACGCCTGAACGATACGACGCTTGTGATGGCGGCTCTTGTGCCACGGGTCCGGGAAAAACAGCATCAGGCGATCAAGGCTGTTGTCGGCCACGCAACGGTTGAGCACTTCGATGGCATCGCAATCGTAGACCCGCAGGTTGGTCAAACCCTGGGTCAGCACGCCGTTGAGCAACGCACCAACGCCCGGACGGTGCACTTCGACGCCGATGAAATCCTGCTCCGGCGAAGCTGCCGCCATTTCCAGCAGCGAATGGCCCATGCCGAAACCGATTTCCAGCGAGCGCGGTGCCGAGCGACCGAACACCTGGTCGAAGTCCACCGGCGCGTCGGCCAGGGGCAGCACGAACAGCGGCGTGCCCTGCTCCAGGCCACGTTGCTGGCCTTCGGTCATGCGCCCGGCACGCATCACGAAACTCTTGATGCGGCGGTGTTGGCGCTCGTCGCCTTCTTCCGTCTGGATAGGCGTGTCGTTCGATTCAGTCATCAATGGCTCTTACTTGATCAGACCATCCAGCGGCGAAGAGGCGCTGGCATAGAGTTTTTTTGGCATGCGGCCAGCGAGGTAAGCCAAACGGCCCGCAACGATGGCGTGTTTCATGGCTTCAGCCATCATGATCGGCTGTTGGGCGTGGGCGATCGCCGAGTTCATCAGCACAGCGTCACAACCCAGTTCCATGGAGATGGTAGCGTCGGAAGCGGTACCGACCCCGGCATCCACCAGCACCGGGATTTTGGCTTCTTCAAGGATGATCTGCAGGTTGTACGGGTTGCAGATCCCCAGGCCCGAACCGATCAGACCGGCCAGCGGCATCACCGCGATGCAGCCGATTTCCGCCAGTTGCCGGGCGATGATCGGGTCGTCGCTGGTGTAAACCATCACGTCGAAGCCTTCCTTGACCAGCGACTCGGCGGCCTTGAGGGTTTCGATCACGTTGGGGAACAGGGTTTTCTGGTCCGCCAGCACTTCCAGTTTCACCAGGTTGTGACCATCGAGCAGCTCACGGGCCAGACGGCAGGTGCGCACGGCCTCGACAGCGTCGTAGCAACCGGCGGTGTTCGGCAGAAAGGTGTAGCGATCCGGCGACAGGAAATCCAGCAGGTTCGGTTCGCTCTCGTTCTGACCAAGGTTGGTACGACGCACGGCGAAAGTGACGATCTCGGCACCCGAGGCCTCGATGGCCAGGCGGGTTTCTTCCATGTCACGGTATTTGCCGGTACCCACCAGCAAACGCGACTGGTAAGTACGACCGGCCAGGACGAAAGGCTTGTCGCTACGAACGATGCTCATGGGAAATCCTCTGTAGGAGTGAGGGTCTTGCAGAATTGTCGGCCCATGCGGGCCAGACGGCTAGCCGCCGCCGATGGCATGCACGACTTCGACGCTGTCGCCGTCGTTGAGCGTGGTATCGGCATGCTGACTGCGCGGAACGATATCCAGATTGAGTTCCACCGCCACCCGGCGTCCGGTCAGGTCCAGACGGGTCAGCAGGGCCGCAACGGTTTCACCGTCGGGCAGTTCAAAGGATTCGCCGTTCAACTGAATGCGCATGCCGGATGCCGCCATCATTTTTAGGGGCTGGCATTCTAGCCCGATCGTGACCTAAAGGTCAGCAACAAGCGTCAAGCGGTAAGCTGCAAGCGCCAGGCGGCAAGGCCCAGGCAAAACCAGCCAACCAGGAATGCCAGGCCGCCAAAAGGCGTGATGATGCCAAGCTTGCTAAAGCCTGTCAGCGTCAGCACGTACAGGCTGCCGGAGAACAGCAGGATGCCGATGGCAAAGGACGCACCGGCCCAGGTGATCAGTCGACCGGGAATCTGCGTGGCCAGCAGCGCCACACCCAGCAACGCCAGGGTATGCACCAGCTGATAGGTGACGCCGGTGTGGAAAATGGCCAGGTACTCGGCACTCAGGCGATTTTTCAGACCGTGGGCGGCGAACGCGCCAAGGCCGACACCGGTGAAACCGAAAAAAGCGGCCAGCATCAGAAAGCCACGCAGCATGAAGAACTCCAGTCAGACGCAATCAACAGGGTCTGTATAATGGCCCGCTCAACGGGTTCGGCCAAGCCATCTCTATGCTGCGTATATATTTCCGTCGTTTCACGAAGGCCGTGCTCTGGTTCATGGGCGGCAGCGTATTGCTGGTGCTGATCTTTCGCGTAGTGCCGCCACCGGGTACGGCATTGATGGTCGAACGCAAGATTGAATCGTGGTTCAACGGCGAGCCCATTGACCTGCAACGCACCTGGAAGCCCTGGGATGAAATCTCGGACGACCTGAAAGTCGCGGTAATCGCCGGGGAAGATCAGAAATTCCCGGAGCACTGGGGCTTTGACTTCGGGGCGATCCAGGCCGCACTGGCCCATAACGAGCTCGGCGGTACGGTTCGCGGCGCCAGCACCCTGAGCCAGCAGGTCTCGAAAAACCTGTTCCTGTGGTCAGGTCGCAGCTGGTTGCGCAAAGGCCTGGAGGCCTGGTTTACCGGGCTGATCGAAGTGTTCTGGCCCAAGCAGCGAATTCTTGAGGTGTATCTCAACAGCGTCGAGTGGGATGACGGGGTATTTGGTGCCGAGGCCGCTGCACGACATCATTTTGGCATCAGCGCGAAAAACCTCAGCCGCCAGCAATCGAGTCTATTGGCTGCCGTGCTGCCAAACCCGCGCGTGTGGAGCGCCAGCCATCCGACTTCGTACGTTTCGCGGCGTGCGGGGTGGATACGGCAGCAGATGAGCCAGCTGGGGGGAGACAGTTATTTGATTGGACTGAACGATTCCCGTCGGGCGCCGTGGTCTCAGTAACATGCGTATCCCCTGTGGGAGCGAGCCTGCTCGCTCCCACATTGGGTATGTGTGAGGCCAGAAACAAAAACGCCCCGATCAATGATCGGGGCGTTTTTTATTGCCTGCTTGCCGGTTACGCCGCAATCGACAACTTGAGTTTGTTCATCGCGCTCTTCTCGAGCTGACGAATACGCTCGGCCGACACGTTGTACTTCTGCGCCAGGTCGTGCAGCGTGGCTTTTTCCTCTGCCAGCCAACGCTGATAGAGGATGTCTCGGCTGCGGTCGTCCAGCACTTCCAGCGCTTCGTGCAGGTTGTGATTGGAATTGTCGCTCCAGTCGGCATCTTCCAGTTGACGAGCCGGGTCGTACCGGTGGTCTTCCAGGTAGTTGGCCGGCGACTGGAAAGCACTGTCGTCGTCAGCTTCGGCAGCCGGGTCGAAGGCCATGTCATGGCCGGTCAGGCGACTTTCCATCTCGCGCACTTCCCGCGGCTCTACACCGAGGCTTTCCGCCACGCGATGGACTTCCTCGTTGTTCAACCAGGCCAGACGTTTCTTCTGACTGCGCAGGTTGAAGAAGAGCTTGCGCTGGGCCTTGGTGGTCGCGACCTTCACGATCCGCCAGTTGCGCAGGATGAATTCGTGGATTTCCGCCTTGATCCAGTGCACGGCAAAGGACACCAGGCGCACGCCCATTTCCGGGTTGAAGCGCTTCACGGCCTTCATCAGGCCGACGTTACCTTCCTGGATCAGGTCAGCCTGAGCCAGACCGTAGCCGGAATAGCTACGGGCGATATGAACGACAAAACGCAGGTGGGCGAGCACCATCTGCCGAGCCGCCTCAAGATCCTGCTCATAGTAGAGACTCTCGGCCAGTTCACGCTCCTGCTCCGGCGTCAGCAACGGAATGCTGTTCACCGTGTGCACATAAGCCTCCAGGTTCGCACCCGGGACCAGAGCATATGCAGGTTGCAAAGAATTGGTCATACGAAAAAACCTCCGACTTACATAACTCGTGCAGTTAAGCACTGCGAAAATTGACCAGAAACCGTAGAACAAGTTCCCATAAATGCTGAAAGGTCAATACGAGCAAAATGATACTACTTAGGCGCAAGCTCCCTCAGGTGGCGTGCGACTGCAATCCATGCACCGATATACCCCAACAGCACAGCGCCAAGCAAGAGAGACAGACCGTCGGCAACTGGTACTCCGGCCAGCGCGAAATTGCTGCCGTACAAACCGGCCAGTCCGACTACCGCGTCATTCAGCCAGTCAAGGCCAAACGCCAATACGCCCCAGGAAAAAATCCCCGCACCGAAGCCATAAAGCGCGCCCATATAGAGAAAGGGCCTGCGCACATAGCTGTCAGTGCCGCCGACCAGTTTAATCACTTCGATCTCTGTGCGGCGGTTTTCAATATGAAGACGAATGGTATTGCCTATCACCAAAAGTAATGCAGAAACCAGAAGCACGGTCAGACCGAAGACAAAACGGTCGCCCAGCTTGAGAATGGCTGCCAGACGCTCCACCCAGACTAAATCAAGCTGCGCCTGCTGTACCTTCGGCAGATCGGAAAGTTTTTGTCTTAATGCTTCAAGTGTCGGCTTATCGACTTCTTTCGGCGTCACCAGGACCACGCCGGGTAGCGGGTTTTCCGGCAACTCCTTGAGGGCGTCGCCCAGGCCGGACTGCTGCTGGAACTCTTCCAGCGCCTGATCCCGGCCAACGTATTCGGCATCGGCCACGCCCGGCATGCCCTTGATCTGCGCGCGTAGCGCCTCGCCCTCAGCCGGGCTGGCCTCGAGCTGCAAGTACAGTGAAATCTGCGCAGCACGCTGCCAGGAACCACCCAGACGTTCAACGTTACTTAGCAAAAGTGACAGGCCCATGGGCAAACTCAGGGCCACCGCCATCACCATGCAGGTGAAAAAACTGCCGATGGGCTGTTTACCCAGCCGGCGCAGACTGTCCAGCAGGCTGGCGCGATGGCTCTCGATCCAGGCGCGAAACAGCGTCGCGAAGTCCGGGCCATCATCGTCGTCGCCTTTTTTCTTGGTCGGTTGCGGATCGGCGGCCTTCGGCGCCACGCGTTCTGAAACCTTCGGACTGCGAGTCGCACTCATACGCCGGCCTCCCCGTCGCCGATCAATCGACCGCGCTGCAGGGTCAGCATGCGGTGGCGCATGCGCGCGATCAGTGCCAGGTCGTGACTGGCGATCAATACGCTGGTGCCCAAACGGTTGATATCTTCGAACACGCCCATGATTTCCGCCGCCAGCCGCGGGTCGAGGTTACCGGTCGGTTCGTCCGCCAGCAGCAAAGCCGGACGGTGAACGATGGCGCGGGCAATGCCAACGCGTTGTTGCTGGCCGGTGGAGAGGTCGCCGGGGTACAGATCGGTCTTGTCCGACAGCGCCACGCGCTCCAGGGCCGAATCCACACGTTTGGCGATTTCCGCCTTGGACAGGCCAAGAATCTGCAACGGCAGCGCGACGTTGTTGAACACTGTGCGATCAAACAACAGTTGATGGTTCTGGAACACCACGCCGATCTGCCGGCGCAGGAATGGTATCTGGGCGTTGCTGATGGTGCTCAGGTCTTGCCCGGCCAGCAGCAACTTGCCGCTGGTGGGTCGTTCCATGGCCAGCAGCAGGCGCAACAACGTACTTTTACCGGCACCTGAATGACCGGTTACAAACAAAAACTCACCGCGACGCACTCGAAAGCTCAGCTCATGCAAGCCGACGTGACCGTTCGGGTAGCGTTTACCGACCTGTTCGAAACGAATCATGAACGCTCCCGCTCGGCAAACAGCGCCTGGACAAAGGGTTCAGCTTCAAAAGTGCGCAAATCGTCGATGCCTTCACCGACACCGATGTAGCGGATCGGCAGACCGAATTGCTTGGCCAGGGCAAAAATCACCCCGCCCTTGGCGGTTCCGTCGAGCTTGGTCAGTGCCAGGCCCGTCAGCTCGACGGTCTGGTTGAACTGTTTGGCCTGGTTGATGGCGTTCTGGCCGGTGCCGGCGTCGAGCACCAGCAACACTTCGTGCGGTGCATCGGCGTCGAGCTTGCCGATCACCCGGCGAACTTTTTTCAGCTCTTCCATCAGGTTGTCTTTGGTGTGCAGACGACCGGCCGTGTCGGCGATCAACACATCGATGCCACGGGCCTTGGCGGCCTGCACAGCGTCGAAAATCACCGAAGCCGAGTCGGCGCCGGTGTGCTGGGCAATCACCGGGATCTTGTTGCGCTCACCCCAGACCTGCAATTGCTCGACCGCTGCAGCACGGAAGGTGTCACCGGCAGCGAGCATGACTTTCTTGCCTTCCAGCTGCAGTTTCTTCGCCAGCTTGCCGATGGTGGTGGTCTTGCCGGCACCGTTGACGCCAACGACCAGAATCACGAACGGCTTGCTTTGCGAGGTGATTTTCAGCGGTTGCTCGACGGGCTTGAGCATTGCGGCCAGTTCGGCTTGCAGGGACTTGTACAAGGCATCGGAGTCAGCCAGCTCCTTGCGCGCGACCTTCTGGGTCAGGCGCTGAATGATCACCGAAGTGGCTTCGACCCCGACGTCGGCAGTCAGCAGACGGGTTTCGAGATCATCGAGCAGATCATCATCGATGGCTTTCTTGCCCAGAAACAGGCTGGCCATGCCTTCGCCGATGCTGGCGCTGGTCTTGGACAGGCCTTGTTTGAGGCGGGCGAAGAAACCCGCCTTGGTTTCTTCGGTGCGAACAGGCTCGACCGGCGGTTCGACCGGTGCGGCGACAACAGGTGCAGGCTCTGGCGCTTTGACAACCGGTGCAACCGGCGGGACGAATACCGGCGCAGCCTCGACAACCGGCGCGGCAACCACCGGCTCAATCACTGGCGCCCGAACCGGCTCCTGCGCCACTGGCGTGTGCACAGGAATCGGCGGCGTCACATGGGGCGCCTGCTCATCTTCGACCAGGGCCACCGGCTCTTCCGCCACCGGCAACGTCAGCCAGGGCTGAGCGACCGGGGTCTGTGGCAATTCGGTCGGGGCTTCGTCAGCAGGCGCTGCAACCGGTTGCAGCACTGGCTCGGCGATTGGCAACACAACGGGCGCAGGCTCTGCCTCTGGCGCTGGCGTTGGTTCAGGAATTGGCTGTGGCTGTTCGACGGCGGGTTCCTGCGGCTTTTTGCGCAGCCATCCGAACAGGCTTTTCTTTTCGCCAGCCGCAGCTGGGGTCTTCTTGTCGTCGTTGGAACCAAACATGGGGGACGGCTATCTCACGGTAGCGACGCGCCAACGGGCGCCCCGGCAAATAAATATTCGATGCAGAACAGACTGCGATTGACCCAGCTTGTTCACGCGCAACATTTTGTCGAGGCGCTCATCGGCACCTCAAGAAATCGACTTCTCATAGGACTAAAGCAGCAAAATCGGCGAAAAAGCGGAATTCAGTTGATAAATATCCACCTTCCGTCGAAAACCCAATCAACCTGATCAAGCATAAAGGCCTGATAGGCGTGGCCGCCGCTAAAACGGATCAGTATCCTAGCACCTCCTCGCCCGCCTAGGCTAAGACCAAGCGGACAGTCCCAAAGGTTTAAAAACGAATGAATGCTCTAGCCCGCCGCGCTGCTGGCCTGCTGCTCAGCACAGTTTGCCTGCCCCTTTCGGCCCTGGCCGCCGACTCGCAACCCACCCACGAATTCACCCTCGACAATGGTCTGAAGGTCGTCGTGCGCGAAGATCATCGCGCGCCGGTGGTGGTGTCACAGGTCTGGTACAAGGTCGGCTCCAGCTACGAGACTCCGGGTCAGACCGGGTTGTCCCACGCCCTGGAGCACATGATGTTCAAGGGCAGCGAGAAAGTCGGCCCCGGCGAAGCCTCGCTGATCCTGCGCGACCTCGGCGCCGAGGAGAACGCCTTCACCAGCGACGACTTCACCGCTTATTACCAGGTACTGGCCCGCGATCGCCTGGGCGTGGCCTTCGAACTGGAAGCCGACCGCATGGCCAGCCTGCGTCTGCCGCCCGATGAGTTCGCCCGGGAAATCGAAGTCATTAAAGAAGAACGCCGCCTGCGCACCGACGACAAACCGATGTCCAAGGCCTACGAGCGCTTCAAGGCCATGGCTTACCCGGCCAGCGGCTATCACACGCCCACCATCGGCTGGATGGCGGATCTGGACCGCATGAAGGTCGAAGAGCTGCGCCACTGGTATGAATCCTGGTACGTGCCGAACAACGCCACGCTGGTAGTGGTCGGCGATGTGACCCCGGATGAAGTCAAAGCCCTGGCCCAGCGTTACTTCGGCCCGATCGCCAAACGCGATGTGCCGCCGGCGAAGATTCCGCTGGAACTGGCCGAACCCGGCGAGCGCCAGATCATCCTGCACGTGAAGACCCAACTGCCCAGCCTGATGCTGGCATTCAACGTACCGAGCATTGCCACCGCCGAAGACAAACGCTCGGTGAATGCCTTGCGCCTGATTTCCGCCCTACTCGACGGTGGCTATAGCGCACGCATCCCGACCCAACTGGAGCGTGGCGAAGAGCTGGTGTCCGGCGCTTCGTCGAGCTACGACGCCTACACCCGTGGCGACAGCCTGTTCACGCTGTCGGCAACACCCAACAGCCAGAAAAACAAAACCATCGAGCAGGCAGAAGCCGGTTTGTGGAAGCTGCTCGAACAGTTGAAAACCACCGCGCCGTCCAGCGAAGAACTTGAACGCGTGCGGGCACAGGTCATCGCCGGCCTGGTTTATGAGCGTGACTCAATCACCAGTCAGGCCACCGCCATCGGCCAACTCGAAACCGTCGGGCTGTCCTGGAAATTGATGGACACCGAACTCGCCGAACTGGAAAGCGTGACCCCGCAAGACATCCAGAAAGCCGCCAAGCTGTATTTCACCCGCGAACGTCTCAGCGTCGCCCATGTTCTGCCAGAGGAGACGACTCATGAGTGAGCGTAAAAAACCGCGCCTGGCCCTGCTGGGCCTGATCGCTGCCATGCTGATCGGCTCTGCCGCGTTCTATTTCGCCAAGACTGATGATTCCATTGCCAGTGAAGCGCTGGATAAAGCCAAGGCCAGCCAGAAACTGCAATCATTGACCGAGCTCAACGGCAAGGCGCCGAGCCATCGCAAACTCGATGTCCAGAGCTGGAACACCGCCGAAGGCGCCAAGGTGTTGTTTGTCGAGGCCCGTGAGCTGCCAATGTTCGACATGCGCCTGATCTTTGCCGCCGGCAGCAGCCAGGATGGCGATGTACCCGGTCTGGCCACGCTGACCAATGCCATGCTCAACGAAGGCGTCGCCGGTAAAGATGTCAGCGCGATTGCCCAGGGTTTCGAAGGCCTGGGCGCCGATTTCGGCAACGGGGCCTACAAAGACATGGCGGTCGCCTCCCTGCGCAGCCTCAGCGCCGCGGACAAACGCGAGCCGGCCTTGAAGCTGTTTGCCGAAGTCGTCGGCAAACCGACGTTCCCCGCTGATTCCTTTACCCGCATCAAGAACCAGTTGCTCGCCGGTTTCGAATACCAGAAACAGAACCCCGGCAAACTGGCCAGCGTCGAATTGATGAATCGCCTGTATGGCGATCACCCGTACGCGCACTCCAGCGACGGCACGGCGAGCACCATTCCGGGCATCACCCTGGAGCAACTGCGCGCGTTCCACCAGAAAGCCTACGCCGCCGGGAACGTAGTGATCGCACTGGTGGGTGACTTGTCCCGCAGTGAAGCCGAAGCCATTGCGGCGCAGGTTTCCGCTGCCTTGCCCAAAGGCTCCGCCCTGCCGAAAATCGCGCAACCGGCTGAACCCAAGGCCAGCATTGGTCATATCGAGTTTCCGTCCAAGCAGACCAACCTGATGCTCGCGCAACTGGGCATCGACCGTGACGATCCGGACTACGCGGCCCTGTCCATGGGTAATCAGATCCTCGGCGGAGGCGGATTCGGCACTCGCCTGATGAGCGAAGTCCGCGAGAAGCGTGGCCTGTCATACGGCGTGTATTCGGGCTTCACCCCGATGCAGGCACGCGGCCCGTTCATGATCAATCTGCAGACCCGCGCCGAGATGAGCGAAGGCACCCTGAAGCTGGTGCAGGACGTGCTCGCCGACTACCTTAAAACCGGCCCGACCGAAAAAGAACTCGACGACGCCAAGCGCGAACTGTCCGGCAGCTTCCCGCTGTCGACCGCCAGCAACGCCGATATTGTCGGCCAACTGGGCGCCATCGGCTTCTATAACCTGCCGCTGAGTCATCTTGAGGACTTCATGCAACAGTCGCAGAACCTGACTGTCGAGCAAGTCCGAGCCGCACTGAACAAACACCTGAGCACGGACAAAATGGTCATCGTCAGCGCTGGCCCGACCGTGCCACAAAAGCCGTTACCGGCCCCTACTGATAAACCTGCCGAGCAACCGCTCGGGGTTCCGGAGCATTAATGGCCACTTCCCGTCCTAAAAAACCGGTTCACAACGTGCATAACGGCGTGAACCAACTGCGCATCATCGGCGGCGAATGGCGCAGCCGAAAGCTGAGCTTCCCTGACGCTCCAGGCCTGCGCCCGACGCCGGACCGGGTGCGTGAAACCCTGTTCAACTGGCTAGCCCCCTACGTCCCTGGCGCCAAGGTGCTCGACCCGTTCACGGGCAGTGGCGCGCTGTTTCTCGAAGCCTTATCCCGTGGCGCAGCCATGGGCCAGGCGCTGGACGCCAGCAGTATCGCGGTGTCCAGCCTCAAGGAGCATCTGGGTACGCTACGCTGCACCAACGGACAGGTCCAGACCGCCGACGCCCTGCGCTACCTGGAAACCCAGACTGCAACGGCCTACGACCTGGTGTTCCTCGACCCGCCGTTCAACCAGAACCTGTTGCCCGCCGTTTGCACGCTGCTTGAAGAGCGTCAGTGGCTGGCAGACGACGCCTGGGTTTATACCGAAAGCGAAAGCGCACCCTCGACCCTGGGCCTGCCGCAAAACTGGCGTCTTCATCGCGAGCAGAAATCCGGGCGTGTGTACTACTCGTTATGGCAGCGCCTCGCGGAAAAACTTGCTGAGTAAAGCGTACGGGCAGACCAGTGGTCTGCCTTGCGTCGCGACTGTTTCTTAAAACGCAACACATCTGAAGTGGCTTGTTTATCTGCTCCTGGCTCATCGTAACCGTGCGAAATGTCTCGCATGGATGCAATGAAGGATTAACGGATGAACACGCTAATGACTGAACGAACGCCCCACCCCACCCATGAGTTCACCCTCGACAATGGCCTGAGGGTCATTGTCCGCGAGGATCACAGAACCCCTCAGGTCGGAATCACACTGGTTTTTGCCGTAGGAACTGATGACGAGCACCCCGAAGACTTCGGGGTCACAGATGTATTACAAAATGCACTGATGCCTGACTATGACGACTTCATCAAAGAGACCGGAGCCATTCATCAAAACTTCGGAGACTCTAAAGGGCTGAGAGACATCCTACTGATCGCCGCCGAACACCTGGAAAGTGCGCTCAAAGTCCAGTCGACCATCATGACGGACGAACCATCGGATGAATTGCTACGCACCTGGCTGGACGAAGAACTTCTGTGCAACAAGGAAAAATCCTTGTTCATATCTACAGTTAGTTTCAGTCCGGAAATCGACGCGCTGATAACCACCGGGCACAGTTACTACAGGCCCCGCGACGCGATTGCAGCCAATCTTGAACGACTGACCTTTGAACACCTCAGAAACTGGCGCCAGAGCCGGTATTGCCCCAGTAATGCCTGCCTGGTGATTGTCGGCGATGTCGATACTGAGGAGGCAAGACGACTGGTCGAGCGACACTTTGGATCGGAAGACCAGCGCGCCGCTCCCTTCAGACCCTTGATAAAAGGACCGTCAGAACCCGGCTACCGCCAGATAACGCAATTTCTGGAAACCGAATACCCGCTGATGCTCGTCATATTCAACACACCGGGGATGGAGAACGCCCCCGATCCGCAATCCGTCAGGGCACTGGAAGTATTGTCCTCCCTGTTTGAGTCCTCCGCACGCCTGAAGTCATTCGAGAATGACGACCGCTCGACAATCTTTGCAAATGTCCTTCGACTCAGTCGAGTCAATAATCAATTCACCCTCGCTTTCTACTTCAATGGTGATCCGCAGCAGGCCGAAGCCGACCTGTGGGCATTACTGGATGACCTTAAGCGCGTGCCGTTCACACCCGAGGAGCTCGAGCCCGCTATCATTCAAGAAAGTACTACCCGACAGGCGCTCTACGACAACCCTCAAACGCAGGCGAGTGGTATCGGCTATCTTGTAGGATCGGCTCAGCCATGGCAGTTGATCGATCTTGAGGTCGCGCAATTGCGCAGCGTCACGACGCAGGATGTTCAGCGCGCCGTCAATGCCTGCTTCACTCGCGAACGCGCAACCGTGGCACATGTGTTTCCCATCGAGAAAAAGACCTCGGCTTAACGAAAGCCCAGTGTAACCATCAACCCCTGAAAACCGGCCCCTGTGTGACCATGCACAGGGGCTTCTCTTGCCGGTCGCGAACCCTTGTGGTTTATGGCAAGTTAGCAACTTGCGGCGAGCAAGACACGCCCCATGAATTCCTCTGCATTTCACAAGCAGCGGTCTGCAATTGAACAGAATGTCTCACTACAAGTTGCCCCCAATTCCCCATGGAAACCTTCACCCCCGCCTTCGGTCTCGGCAACCCGCACTTGCAAACCTTGTGGGGACCGCTGTGGCGCAAAACCACACACCTTGAGCGCGAGCGTGAACGCCTGTGGCTCGAGGATGGCGACTTCCTCGACCTCGACTGGCACGGCCCGCACAGCGTCGACGCGCCCCTGGTCCTGGTGTTGCACGGACTGACCGGTTCGTCGAATTCGCCTTACGTGGCCGGGATTCAAAAAGCGCTGGGCGACCGGGGCTGGGCCAGCGTCGCACTGAACTGGCGCGGCTGCTCTGGCGAACCCAACCTGCTGCCGCGCAGCTACCATTCCGGCGCCAGTGAAGACCTCGCCGAAACCATCAGGCACCTGCGGGCCAAACGCCCTCTCGCTCCGCTGTATGCCGTCGGTTATTCCCTGGGCGGCAATGTGTTGCTCAAGCATCTGGGCGAAACCGGCAGCGCCAGCGGCCTGCTCGGCGCGGTGGCGGTGTCGGTGCCGTTTCGCCTGGACCAGTGCGCCGACCGTATCGGCCAGGGTTTTTCCAAGGTTTATCAGGCGCACTTCATGCGCGAGATGCTGGCCTACATCAAGAACAAGCAGCGGCAGTTCCAGCACGACGGGCGCGAGGATGGCCTGGCAGCGCTCGCCGCGCTGGGCTCGCTGGAAAACATGCGCACGTTCTGGGATTTCGATGGCCGGGTCACCGCACCGCTTAATGGCTTCACCGATGCCGAGGACTACTATCGCCGTGCATCGAGCCGCTACTTCCTGGGCGAAATCCGCACGCCAACCTTGCTCATTCAGGCAGCCGATGACCCCTTCGTGTTTTCCCACAGCCTGCCCCAGGCACAAGAGTTATCGGCCTGCACGCAATTCGAGTTGCAAGCCAAGGGTGGGCACGTCGGATTTGTCGACGGTTCGTTCCGGCAACCGGGGTATTACCTGGAACGGCGTATCCCACAATGGCTGGCCACCTTGGCTCGCAAGTAGACCGTGAATAACCATCAGGGCGAATCCATCCTCTTCTGGCAGACCGCGCCACTGGCCGGGGTCGAGTTGTTGTCTGCGCGCTACATCGAACACCGTTTCGCCCCTCATGTGCACGACGGTTACGTGATCGGCATGATCATGGCGGGCGCCCAGCGCTACCGGTATCGCGGCGCCGAGCATCTGGCAGGCAGCGGCACGCTGGTATTGATCAACCCGGACGAACTGCACACCGGCCACAAGGGTACGGAGGATGGCTGGCTGTACCGGGCGTTTTATCCCGATAGCGGGCAGATCCTGTCGCTGCTGGCCGAACTCGAATTGCCCACCCGTCACCTGCCGGCGTTCGGCGCCACGCTGTACCGCGATCCGGATCTGGTGAATGGTTTCTGCCAATTGCACCGTTTGCTGGAAAGCCCGTCCACCGCACTGCAACAACAGACCGCCTGGCGTGAACTGATGCTTTCATTGCTGCAGCGTCACGCAGCGGTTCCGGATGCCGGAAAACCGGGCAAGGAACACCGGGCGGTGACATTGGCCAAGGACTTGTTGCAAACGCAACTGGCGGCACCGCCCTCGCTGGAAGAACTGGCAGCGGCGGTGAACCTGTCGCCCTTTCACTTTGCCCGGGTGTTCCGCCGCGCCACCGGCATGCCGCCGCACACCTGGCTGATGCAACAACGCATCGCTCGGGCACGGGCACTGTTGCAGGGCGGTTGCTTGCCACTGGAAGTCGCGACGCAATTGGGGTTTGCCGACCAGAGTCATCTGAGTCGGCAATTCAAGCAGGTGTATGGGGTGGGGCCAGGGGCGTATCGCAGTGCGCGCCTGTCTTGATATCTGAAATCCACCTCCCCCTGTGGGAGCAAGCTCGCTCCCACAAGGATTGCGGTGACTATTCGCCTTTGGCGACGCCGCGAGCAGGCTCGTTGATCCATTCGCTCCACGACCCGGCATACAACGAGCCCAATGGATAACCCGCCAGGCACAACGCGAACAGGTTATGGCAAGCCGTCACACCGGACCCGCAATACGCCACCAGCCCGGTCGGCGAACGGCCTTGCAGCTTCGCCGCAAAACGCTGCTTGAGCTGATCGGCCGGCAGGAAACGCCCGTCGCTGCCCAGATTATCGGTGAACGCCGCACACTGAGCGCCGGGGATGTGCCCGGCAATCGGATCGATCGGTTCCACTTCTCCCTTGAAGCGCGGCAAGGCGCGGGCATCGAGCAACGTCAGCGCGGGTTGGCCGAGGCGTTTTTGCAGCTGTTCTGCGCTGAGCAGCAGCGAACCGTCAGGGCTCCCGCTAAAGGTGCCGCGCGAGATGGACGGCGCATCCAGACTCAACGGCAACCCTGCGCCGTGCCAGGCTTTGAGCCCACCATCGAGGATGAACACACCCTCACGCTTGCCCAACCATGCCAGCAGCCACCAGGCCCGCGCCGCATAGGCACCCGGACCGTCGTCATACAAAACCACTTCGCTGTCGGCATTGATGCCCCAGGCTTGCAGACGCTCGATCAGGGCGGCCGGCTCAGGCAATGGATGACGCCCGGTCACACCCTTGACCACTTTGCCGCTGAGATCGCGCTCGAGATCGGCGAAGCTCGACCCGGCAATGTGCCCTTCGGCATAGCTACGCTGACCGTAATCCGGGTCTTCGAGGGCAAAACGACAATCCAGAATCACCAACCCCGGCTGGTCCTTCTTCAGGTCCAGCGCTTGCGGGCTGATCAGTTGCGCAATGGGCATAACGGGCTCCTGTGAGGTTGTCGAATGACGATCCTACTGCACTTTGCGCTTCACAGCTCTTCCAGCGCCTGGGCCAACGGCACATAAAACTCCTCGAACAAGGCGTTGACCGCATCGCGCGCCTGATCCGTGACAAAGCCAGCCTCCAGCACCAGCACTTGATAGACCCCGCGCTTGATCGCTTGCTCGCTGAGGTGGCTGGAGTTTTCCCGCGTGGTGCACAGAAAGCGCACCCAGGACGTGAGGATGATCCAGGCATTGAGGGTCAGGGATTCGATCTGCACCCGATCCATCTTCAGGATGCCCGCCTCGACGAAGCCCTCGTAGATGTGCGTGCCCTGGATCAGGCAACGCTGGGAAAAGCGCCTATAGCGTCCGGCCAGTTCTGCATCGCTGTCGAGCAAGTGCTCGAGGTCGCGATGCAAAAACCGGTAGCGCCACATCGCCGACAGCAGCTCCTTGAGGTAGAAGCGCTTGTCTTCCACCGTGGCGGCGCGGCCCTGGGGCGGGCGCAGGAAACTGTCCACCAGGCTTTCGTACTCACTGAACAGCACAGCGATGATCGCCTGCTTGTTGGGGAAGTGGTAGTACAGGTTGCCCGGAGAAATCTCCATGTGAGCAGCGATGTGATTGGTGCTGATGCTGCGCTCGCCCTGCTGATTGAACAGCTCGAGGCTGTTCTGCACGATGCGCTCGCTGGTTTTGATCCTTGGGGCCATGGCTTGAGCTTTAATTCAGAGTGCGTTGATGAGCATCTTACGACCTAACCGGACAGGGATAAAACAAAGCTGCGGCAGGATGTCATTTGACTTTATAGAGCATAGACTCTAAAACGAGCCTCATTACAATAAATCCGGAGCCGACCATGACCGCTGGAATTTCCTACCTGCAAGACCTGCAGCAGCCTCTGGAAGAACTCCACAACCTCTTCAACGCGCAGCGCGCCGCCTACGCCGCCAACCCGATGCCACCCGCGGCCCAGCGCCAGCAATGGCTCAAGGCATTGCGCGACCTGTTGAGCGCTGAACGCGAACCCCTGATTGATGCCATCAGCCAGGACTTCAGCCACCGCAGCGCCGACGAAACCCTGCTCGCCGAATTGATGCCCAGCCTGCATGGCATTCATTACGCCAGCCGCCACCTCAAAGGCTGGATGCGAGCGTCGCGCCGCAAGGTCGGCGTGGCCTTCCAGCCTGCCTCGGCCAAAGTGGTTTACCAGCCGCTGGGCGTGGTCGGGGTGATCGTGCCGTGGAACTACCCGTTGTACCTGGCCATCGGGCCTCTGGTCGGCGCATTGGCGGCGGGTAATCGGGTGATGCTCAAGCTCAGCGAGTCCACGCCTGCTACCGGTTTGCTGCTCAAGGACCTGCTGGGACGAATCTTTCCCGAAGACCTGGTCTGCGTGGTACTGGGCGAGGCCGATATCGGGGTCGCGTTTTCACGACTGCGTTTCGATCATTTGTTGTTCACCGGCGCCACCAGCATCGGCAAACACGTGATGCGGGCCGCTGCGGAGAACCTGACGCCCGTTACCCTCGAATTGGGCGGCAAATCCCCAGCCATCGTGTCCCACGACGTGCCCCTCAAGGACGCCGCCGAACGCATCGCTTTCGGCAAGACCCTCAACGCCGGACAAACCTGCGTGGCGCCGGACTACGTGCTGGTGCCCGAAGACCGCGTCGGCTCTTTCGTCGAAGCCTATCGCCAGGCGGTTTGCGGGTTTTTTCCGACCCTGGCCAACAACCCGGACTACACCGCGATCATCAATGATCGCCAACTGGCGCGACTCAATGGCTATATCAGCGATGCCACCAGCAAAGGCGCGCTGCTGATACCGCTGTTCGAACAGGGCCAGGGACGCCGTATGGGCCACAGTTTGCTGCTCAACGTCAGCGACGACATGACGGTGATGCAGGACGAAATCTTTGGTCCACTGCTGCCGATCGTGCCGTACAAGGATCTGGATCAGGCGTTTGCCTACATCAACCAGCGCCCTCGCCCACTGGCGCTGTACTACTTCGGTTACGACAAACGCGAGCAAAACCGCGTGCTTCATGAAACCCATTCCGGCGGCGTGTGCCTGAACGACACCCTGCTGCACGTTGCCCAGGACGACATGCCCTTCGGCGGCATTGGCGCTTCGGGCATGGGTCATTACCACGGACACGAAGGTTTCCTGACCTTCAGCAAGGCCAAGGGTGTGCTGATCAAACAGCGATTCAACGCGGCGAAACTGATCTACCCGCCGTATGGAAAATCCATTCAGAAACTGATCCAGAAGCTGTTCATCCGCTAACGATCGTCACCGTCGGGTAATAACAACAATGAGCCCAAGCCTGTCCGATACACCCGCGCTGTCACGGCGCGGCCTGCTCAAGTTCAGCCTCGGCGCCAGCGCCTTTCTTGCCACGGCCGGGTTGGGAGCCAGCCTGAGCGGGTGCTCGTCGAGCATCCCGGCCAGCGGGTTTTCGTCTTTGCGCGGTGGCGACCTGCTGTTTCTGCGGGCACTGGTGCCGGTCATGCTCGATGGCGCCGTGGCCGTCGAAGGTATGTCCGACGCCGTCGAAGGCACCCTGAAAAGCCTGGATTACAACCTTGATCACCTGTCGCCGGAAATGCTCAAGCTGACCCGGCAACTGTTCGACGTGCTGGGCATGGCCGTGACCCGTGGGCCACTGACCGGCATCTGGGGCAGTTGGGAGAACGCCAGCGGCGCTGAGATCCGGCATTTCCTCGATCGCTGGGAGAACAGCGCCTTGGGCCTGTTGCGCATGGGTCACAACTCGTTACTGCAACTGGTGATGATGGCCTGGTACGGCCGCAAGGAATCGTGGGCTCATTGCGGGTATCCAGGGCCGCCAACGGTTTGAAATCGAGTCGGCCCTATCGCGGGCAAGCCACGTTCCCGCAGAGGATCGCGTACCCCTTGTGGGAGCGAGCCTGCTCGCGAAGACGGCCTCATGAACACCACTGGTCCAAACCATAACAACAAGAGAACCCGAAGATGCCCGTACCCGATCCGTTCCGCGAAGGCATGGCCCGTGGCTGGAAAACCTACAACGGCTCACAACTGACCCAGGACCTGACCCTCGAAGCGGATGTGGCGATCATTGGCAGTGGCGCCGGCGGTGGAACCACGGCCGAAATCCTCAGCGCAGCCGGTTACAAAGTACTGCTGATTGAGGAGGGTCCACTCAAGACCAGCAGCGACTTCAAGCTGCTTGAAGACCAGGCCTACGCCAGCCTCTATCAGGAAGGCATCGGCCGCATGAGCAAGGACGGTGCGATCACCATCCTCCAGGGCCGCGCGGTGGGCGGGACCACGCTAATCAATTGGACCTCCAGCTTCCGCACCCCGGAACCGACCCTGGAACACTGGGCCAGGGAGCACAACGTCAAGGGCCACTCGCCGGCTGAAATGGCGCCGTGGTTCGAGAAAATGGAACAGCGTCTGGGGGTCGCCCCGTGGAGGGTTCCGCCCAACGCCAACAACGACGTGATCCGCAAAGGCTGCGAAAAGCTCGGATACAGCTGGCACGTGATCCCGCGCAACGTGCGCGGCTGCTGGAACCTCGGCTACTGCGGCATGGGCTGCCCGACCAACGCCAAGCAATCGATGATGGTCACGACCATTCCCGCCACGCTGGAAAAGGGTGGCGAATTGCTGTTCCTGGCCCGCGCTGAAAAGCTCATTCTGGCGGGCGACAAGGTCACGGGCCTGCAATGCGTGGCGATGGACGAGCGCTGCGTCGAACCCACAGGGCGCCGCATCACGGTCAAGGCGCGGCATTACGTACTGGCGGGCGGCGGAATCAACAGCCCGGCGCTGTTGCTGCGTTCCGACGCGCCTGATCCGCACAAACGGCTGGGCAAACGGACTTTCCTGCATGTGGTGAACATGTCCGCCGGGCTGTTTGATGAAGTGATCAATCCGTTTTACGGGGCACCCCAGTCGATTTATTCAGACTATTTCCAATGGCTGGACGGCACCACGGGCAGAATGGCCTACAAACTGGAAGTCCCGCCACTGCACCCCGCATTGGCAAGCACGCTGCTCGGCGGTTTTGGCCAGGAAAACGCACAGCACATGGCCAACCTTCCCCATACTCACGCCATGCTCGCGTTGCTGCGGGACGGTTTTCACCCGGACAGCACCGGCGGCGCCGTCGAGTTGCGCGGTGATGGCACGCCGGTGCTCGATTACCCGATGACGCCTTATGTATGGGAAGGCTTGCGCCGTGCGTTCCACAGCATGGCCGAGATTCAGTTCGCCGGTGGCGCCAAGGCGGTGATGCCAATGCACGCCGATGCCCGTTATGTGAAAACCCTGGGCGAAGCGCGCACGCTGATCGATGGCTTGAGCCTGGAGCTGTACCGCACCCGGCTGGGCAGCGCCCATGTAATGGGCGGCTGTGCCATGGGCGAAGACCCGAAAACCGCCGTGACCGACAGCCTCGGTCGACATCATCAGCTGGCCAATCTGTCGATACACGACGGCTCGCTGTTCCCCACCAGCATTGGCGCAAATCCGCAGTTGTCGGTCTACGGGCTGACCGCGCAACTGGCGACTTCCCTGGCCGAACGTTTGAAAAACTCATGAAAACGACGAATATTCCCATCGTCTATAGTGCGTCCTTACCCAACAGGCGACTTGGCCGACCGGTTAGGCTGCGATACCATCCGACTCCCCAACGCACTCCCGCCAGGACGACGCGATGAACCGAGTGTTGTACCCAGGTACCTTCGACCCTATTACCAAGGGCCATGGCGATCTGGTCGAACGCGCCTCGCGCCTGTTCGATCACGTGATCATTGCCGTCGCCGCCAGCCCGAAGAAAAACCCGTTGTTTCCTCTGGAACAGCGCGTGGAGCTGGCACGCGAGGTCACCAAACATCTGCCGAACGTTGAAGTCGTCGGCTTCTCGACGCTGCTGGCGCACTTTGCCAAAGAGCAGAATGCCAATGTGTTCCTGCGTGGTCTGCGCGCGGTGTCGGATTTCGAGTACGAATTTCAGCTGGCCAACATGAACCGTCAGTTGGCTCCGGATGTGGAGAGCCTGTTCCTCACCCCATCCGAACGTTATTCGTTCATTTCCTCGACGCTGGTCCGCGAAATCGCAGCCCTGGGCGGCGATATCACCAAGTTCGTCCACCCTGCGGTGGCGGATGCCCTGACCGAGCGCTTCAAGAAATAGCCCCCGCAAACCGCAGGAGCGAACCTGCTGGGCGGGAAAACGACACCCCGCGGCGTTCTCGGGTTCATCGCCAGCAGGCTGGCGCCTGCAGTACGTCGCACCTGCGTGCAACGCAGGCGCCAATGCGGCACAATTACGCGCATTGATTTATTGCGCCCGGGCCTGTCGCCCTGGCTGGAGTTAGCATGTCCCTGATCATCACCGACGATTGCATCAACTGCGACGTCTGCGAACCCGAGTGCCCGAACGCCGCCATTTCCCAAGGCGAAGAGATCTACGTGATCGACCCGAACCTGTGCACCCAGTGCGTCGGCCACTACGACGAACCTCAGTGCCAACAGGTCTGCCCGGTCGATTGCATTCCCCTGGACGAAGCCCACCCGGAAACGCAAGAGCAGTTGATGGAGAAGTACCGGAAAATTACCGGCAAGGCTTGAGTCTTTCGATATCTGTTCGAACGCCATCGCGGGCAAGCCCGCTCCCACAAGGATCGCTTAAACCCTGTGGGAGACCGCAGGCGTTTCAGCGCTGACAGCGTGGGCAAAAGACGCTGGCGCGCTGCCCGAGCTTCACTTCCCGCAGCTCTGTCCCACAGACTTTGCACGGTTCAGCGCCACGGCCGTACACGAACAGTTCCTGCTGGAAGTAGCCCGGCTGACCATCACCACCGATAAAGTCCCGCAACGTGGTACCTCCGCGCTCGATGGCGGCGGCCAGGATGCGTTTGATTTCGATCGCCAGCTTCAAATAGCGCGCCCGGGAAATGCTCTTGGCCTCGCGACGCGGGTCGATCCCGGCGGCGAACAGCGCTTCGGTCGCGTAGATGTTGCCGACGCCCACCACCACCGCGTTGTCCATGATGAACGGCTTGACCGCCATCGAACGCCCGCGGGACTGCTGGAACAACCGCTCGCCATCGAACAGGTCGGTCAGTGGCTCTGGCCCGAGGCGAATCAACAATTCGTGGTTGAGCGGGTCGAGGCTCCACAACATCGCACCAAACCGTCGCGGGTCGGTGTAGCGCAGGGCCAGGCCCGATTCGAGCTCGATATCCACGTGCTCATGCTTGGCCGCCGGCGTGCCGACCTCCACCAGCCGCAGATTGCCCGACATGCCCAGATGACTGATCAACGTACCGACCTCGGCATTGATCAGCAGGTACTTGGCGCGCCGCTCGACCAGCACGATACGCTGCCCGGACAACCGCACATCGAGGTCTTCGGGAATAGGCCAGCGCAGCCGACGATCGCGCACGATTACCCGACTGACACGCTGGCCTTCCAGGTGCGGTGCAATGCCTCGACGGGTGGTTTCGACTTCTGGCAGTTCAGGCATGGTGCTCTCGAATCGGGCGCTCGAAAAAGAAGAAGGTCCGACACTCAGCGGTGAGTGCCGAGATCGCGAATGGTCTGCTTGAGGGTTTCGAAGTCGTAGTCCGACAAACCGACGTAATCGAGCACCAGATGCCCGATGCTGTTCCATTCGTGGTCTTCGGTCTGATTGCCCAGCACGCGGTAGGACGCACAAATGTGCTCGGCCATCTTCAGGATCGCCAGCAGGTTTTTCAACGTGCTGTTGCGCGACGATTCATCGCTGAAGATCGCCAGGGCATTGTGATGGTTGGCAATCGCAGCCGTTACGTGTTCCGGCAGGCGCCAGGACTTGGCCGTGTAGTAACCGACCACCGCGTGGTTGGTGTTGAACGCTTTGTTCTCGGTATCCACCACCCGGCACTCGGGGCCGGCATTGGCATAGGCCTGTTCCAGAACGCCCATGTAGTCAGGGAAGCGCTGGAGCATCAGCGGTACGCCACAGTCGTGGAACAAGCCCAGGGCATAAGCTTCATCGCCAGCCTGGGTGCCGGTGCGCTTGGCCAGGGTCAGGCAAGTCATCGCCACGTCCTGGGCCGTATCCCAGAAACGGTTCAGGGTGACGATGGTTTCATCGTTCATCTCACCCTTGATCGACTGGGCGTTGATCAGGTTGATGATCGAACGGCTGCCCAGCAGATTCACCGCGCGCTGGATCGAGGCGATCTTGTTCGTCAGGCCGTAATAAGGTGAGTTGACGATCTTCAACAGGGAGCCCGAGAGACCTGGATCCTGGGAAATCAGCTTCGCGATCACCTCCAGATCCGGGTCCGGCATGTACTGCTCCATCTGCAAATCCACCATGATCTGCGGTTGGGCCGGCACACTGATGCCTTGCAGGGATTGCTGGATTTGTTCGGGAGTCAGCTCTTGGGACATAAGTACACACTCTGGGTCAGGCGCAGATTCTAGCGTCTAAAAGCGGGATTCGACATGACAAATCGAGAGACAGGGCTTTATCGCGAGCGGACAGCCCCCTCACCGCATGTCTACCGCTGACCCTGCATACGTCTCAACACGCTATACTCCCGCTCTTTTTTCTGGAGCGACGTCATGTCCCTGCCTAGCCTGCGCCTCAAAGCCAACGCCGACCGTCGTCTGCGCAACGGTCATTTGTGGGTCTATAGCAACGAAATCGATGTAGCGGCGACCCCTTTGCACGGTTTCAAGGCCGGCGACCAGGCGATCCTCGAAGCCGCAGGTGGCAAGCCCCTGGGTATCGTGGCCATGAGCCCGAACAACCTGATCTGCGCCCGCCTGCTGTCGCGCGACATCAAGCTGCCGCTGGACAAGTCGCTGCTGGTGCATCGCCTGAACGTCGCCCTGTCGCTGCGCGATCGCCTGTTCGACAAACCTTTCTATCGCCTGGTCTACGGCGACTCCGACCTGCTGCCAGGTCTGGTGGTCGATCGTTTCGGCGACATCCTGGTCGTGCAGATCGCCTCGGCGACCATGGAAGCCCATAAAGATGACGTGATCGCAGCGCTGACCCAAGTGCTCAAGCCAAGCGGCATTCTGTTCAAGAACGACTCCGCTGCCCGTGATGCCGAAGGCCTCAATCGCTATGTAGAAACCGTCTTCGGCCTGGTGCCGGAGTGGGTTGCACTGGAAGAGAACGGCGTGAAATTCGAAGCGCCCGTCATCCAGGGCCAGAAAACCGGCTGGTTCTACGACCACCGCATGAACCGCGCACGCCTGGCGCCGTACGCCAAGGGCAAGCGCGTACTGGACCTCTACAGCTACATCGGCGGCTGGGGCGTACAGGCTGCTGCCTTCGGCGCCAGTGAAGTGTTCTGCGTCGATGCGTCGGCCTTCGCCCTCGACGGCGTCGAGCGCAACGCCGCGCTGAACGGTTTCGCCGACAAAATGACCTGTATCGAAGGCGACGTCTTCGAAGCCCTGAAAGAGCTGAAAGCCAGCGAAGAACGTTTCGACGTGATCGTGGCCGACCCGCCGGCGTTCATCAAACGCAAGAAGGACATGAAGAACGGCGAAGGCGCCTACCGTCGCCTGAACGAGCAAGCCATGCGCCTGCTCAGCAAGGACGGCATCCTAGTCAGCGCTTCGTGCTCGATGCATTTGCCTGAAGATGACCTGCAGAACATCCTGCTGACCAGCGCCCGTCACCTGGATCGCAACATCCAGATGCTCGAGCGCGGCGGCCAGGGCCCGGATCACCCGGTACACCCGGCCATTGCCGAAACCCGTTACATCAAGAGCATCACCTGCCGCCTGCTGCCAAACAGCTAACACCCCCCTGCAGGAGCGAGCCTGCTCGCGAAAAACGCAAAGACACCGCGGACAACCAGACACACCGCGTTATCGTTGACGTTCATCGCGAGCAGGCTCGCTCCTACAGGTGCAGGACATATCCTGATCCACTGTCGATACGACAACCACCCGCCCCACGCCTACCGTTTTCTCTTCCCACCATTGAAGAGGACAACGGAATGTCCAACACGCCAAAAGCCCATCGATTACGCACAGGTCGACACTCGCAATCCGGTCGCCTCTATCACCTGACCGCTGTCACCCATGAACGACAACCTTTCTTCCAGGATTGGCGCACGGGCCGATTGTTGGTGCACGAGTTCAGAAGGGCTCAGGAAGCCGGCCATGCCACATCTATAGCCTGGGTAGTCATGCCTGATCACTTCCACTGGTTGATTGAATTGCACAACGGTGACTTGCCGAAACTGGTGCAGGCCACCAAATCTCGCTGCACACGCCTCATCAATCAGAAACGAGATCTATATGCTCCTGTATGGCAAAAGGGCTACTTCGACCGAGCCCTGCGTCGAGAGGAAGATCTGAAAGCCATGGCTCGATACATCATCGCCAACCCGCTTCGTGCAGGGCTAGTCGACCATGTCGGTAACTATCCACTCTGGGACGCCATCTGGCTCTAATACCCCCCCTGTAGGAGCGAGCCTGCTCGCGAAAAACGCAAAGACACCGCGGATAGCCAGACACACCGCGTTATCGTTGACGTTCATCGCGAGCAGGCTCGCTCCTACAACAAACTCAGAAAGGGCCCACACCCTGTCGCATTGACTTGCGTCTTCATCAAATCAATTCTCGCTCACCCCTCACGGAACGAGCGCGTTGATGTATGCCGCACGCCAATGACGCCAACGAAAAGCCGTTAATCGTCCTGCTGCTGATGAGCATGACCCTGCTGGGCGTATTCCCGTTAGACGTGGTTCTCCCCTCCTTTCCAGACCTGTCGGCCTGCTTCCGGATTTCGCCTTCCGAAGCTGCCCTGTCTGTCAGCCTGTTCGCCGTCAGTCTGGCGTTCTCCGTAATGCTGGTTGGTCCCCTGTCCGACATGTGGGGCCGCAAGAAGCTGTTGTTGGGCGGTATCGCCATCGCGGCCATTGGTGCGGTGGGATGCGCAGTTTCCAGCGAATACTGTTGGTTCCTGGGTTTTCGTGTGGTCCAGGCAATCGGCTGCGGGGCCTTCTCGCTGTCACAGGCGCTGGTGCAGGATTTGTTCGAAGGCCAGGAAAGGCAGCGACTGAGGATCTGGATGGTGACCGCCAGTGGCGTATTCATTTCGATTTCGCCGTTGCTGGGGACCTGGTTGCAATTGCAGCTTGGCTGGCAAGGCAGCTTTTATGTATTTGTCGCACTGGCCGTTTCAGTCGGGTCAAGCGCCTGCTGGCTGCTCAAGGAGTCTTCAGCCATGCGCACCGCATCGCGAGGGGGATTTTTCAGTGCCTATTGGCATGTCTGTTCGAATGCACGCTTCATGGCTTACTGGCTGATTTCGGCCCTGGCCTTCGCCTGCCATTTTTCGTTCATCGTGACGTCACCCATTATTTTCATGGAACACCTGGCCCTCTCACCCTATGAATACGCCTGGACGCTAATGCTGTACGGCGTTGCGTACGCGAGCGGCGGCGCAGTCGCCAACGCCTTGCAAGAACGCCTGCGAGGGCATACGCAGATCGTTGTTGGCTTGGGGCTGATCGCGGTTTCGGGTGTGCTGATGCTGTGGCTGATTCGCCACTTCGGCCTGTCTGCCGCTGCCGTGCTGGTATCCATGCTGATCTGCACGATCGGGACCACCATCACCAGGCCAGTCGTCAATAACAAGGCGATGAGTATCCACCCGCAATACGCCGGAACCTCGACTTCGGTCGGTGCCGTGCTGATCTTCATGGGCGGCGGCGTCACCAGCGTGGTGATCAATCTCGTGTCCGGGGACCTGACCACGACACTGGCCATTGGTTTTCTGACATTGAGTCTTGCAGGTCTGGGTCTGAATGCGTTGATCGACCACGAGAATCAAAGGGCGCTGGACGGTGTATGACACCTGCCGGTCGTCATCCCGTACGCGCCACCGATACCGGATCGACGCTTCCCGGCATTCCCTCCTGACGCCAGCCGTGTAGAATCGCGACATTCATCGCCAGTCATCCCCCGGCGGGTTTATGAGCTCAAGCTGAAGCGCGCGGCGATCCCGCAAAGTTTTCGGCAACTTCCGGACACACGGCCATTTCTGAGTGTTCCAGACGTCAATAGAAGCTCACTTCCCTTTTGATACCTGATTTAGCCGCCCGGAGTGCTTCATGCCTGATTATCGCTCGAAAACATCCACCCACGGCCGCAACATGGCCGGCGCCCGCGCACTGTGGCGCGCAACAGGGATGAAAGATGACGACTTCAAAAAGCCGATCATCGCCATCGCCAACTCCTTCACCCAGTTCGTACCGGGCCACGTGCACCTCAAGGACCTGGGCCAACTGGTCGCCCGCGAAATCGAACGCGCTGGCGGTGTGGCGAAAGAATTCAACACCATCGCCGTCGATGACGGTATCGCCATGGGCCACGACGGCATGCTGTATTCGCTGCCGAGCCGCGAGATCATCGCCGACTCCGTCGAGTACATGGTCAACGCCCACTGCGCCGACGCGATTGTCTGCATCTCCAACTGCGACAAGATCACCCCTGGCATGCTGATGGCGTCCCTGCGCCTGAACATCCCGGTGATCTTCGTTTCCGGCGGCCCGATGGAAGCCGGCAAGACCAAACTCGCCTCCCACGGCCTCGACCTGGTCGACGCCATGGTGATCGCCGCCGACTCCAGCGCTTCTGACGAGAAAGTCGCCGAGTACGAGCGCAGCGCCTGCCCGACCTGCGGTTCGTGCTCCGGCATGTTCACCGCCAACTCGATGAACTGCCTGGTCGAAGCACTGGGCCTGGCACTGCCGGGCAACGGTTCGACCCTGGCCACCCACAGTGACCGCGAACAGTTGTTCCTGCAGGCCGGCCGCACCATCGTCGAGCTGTGCAAGCGTTACTACGGCGAGAACGACGAGTCGGTATTGCCGCGCAACATCGCCAACTTCAAGGCGTTCGAAAACGCCATGACCCTGGACATCGCCATGGGCGGTTCCACCAACACCATCCTGCACTTGCTGGCCGCTGCCCAGGAAGCCGAGATCGATTTCGACCTGCGCGACATCGACCGTCTGTCCCGTCACGTGCCGCAACTGTGCAAGGTCGCACCGAACATCCAGAAGTACCACATGGAAGACGTGCACCGTGCCGGCGGGATCTTCAGCATCCTCGGCTCGCTGGCTCGTGGCGGCCTGCTGCACACCGACCTGCCGACCGTGCACAGCCGCAGCATGGAAGAAGCCATCGCCAAGTGGGACATCACCCAGACCACCGACGAAGCCGTGCACCACTTCTTCAAGGCCGGCCCGGCAGGCATCCCGACCCAGACCGCGTTCAGCCAGTCGACCCGCTGGGAAACCCTGGACGACGACCGTGAAAACGGCTGCATCCGCAGTGTCGAGCACGCCTACTCGAAAGAGGGCGGCCTGGCCGTGCTGTACGGCAACATCGCGCTTGATGGCTGCGTGGTGAAAACCGCGGGCGTCGACGAGTCGATCCACGTCTTCGAAGGCAATGCGAAGATCTTCGAAAGCCAGGACAGCGCCGTACGCGGCATCCTCGCCGACGAAGTGAAGGAAGGCGACATCGTCATCATTCGCTACGAAGGCCCGAAAGGCGGCCCGGGCATGCAGGAAATGCTGTACCCGACGTCCTACCTGAAATCCAAAGGCCTGGGCAAAGCCTGCGCCCTGCTCACCGACGGCCGTTTCTCCGGTGGCACCTCGGGCCTGTCCATCGGCCACGCTTCGCCTGAAGCGGCTGCCGGTGGCGCCATCGGCCTGGTGCAGGACGGCGACAAAGTGCTGATCGACATTCCGAACCGCTCGATCAACCTGTTGGTCAGCGACGAAGAACTGGCCGCGCGCCGGGTCGAGCAGGACAAGAAAGGCTGGAAGCCGGTGGAAGTGCGTCCACGTAAAGTGACCACCGCCCTGAAGGCCTATGCCCTGCTGGCGACCAGTGCCGACAAGGGCGCAGTACGTAACAAGGCAATGCTCGACGGGCTGTAAGGCTTAACCGTCGAACAAAAAAATACCCCGCCAAGTGCGGGGTATTTTTTTGGACAACATCCGGTCAACTTAGGAGCGAGCCTGCTCGCGAAAAACCTGAGAGCACCGCGGGGTATCAGGCTTCCAGCGTTATCGTTGACGACCATCGCGAGCAGGCTCGCTCCTACAGTGAAGCAAATCCTTACTGAATTTCCTCAGGTTTGACGATCACCCAGTTCTTGTCCGCCGTTACCGCCAGCCCTTCCTTGGCCTGGGCCGCAGCGTTTTTGGCCATCATGCCCTGGATCTGGGTCATGTACTTATCCTTGCGGTTGACCCACAAGTGAATACCGCCCTTGGCCACGTCGACCCCGTGGAACAGCATGTAGCCGTCACTTGTCGGGGTGTCACCGCCGACCAGCACCGGTTTTTTCCACTCGTCGATGTAGGTCAGGATCGCCGCGTGCTTGCCGGCCATCCAGGTCGCAGGTGTCCACAGGTACGGGGTCAGTTCGAGGCCGAGGTTGGCTTTCTCGTCATACTTGCCAGCGGTGATCTGCTTGCGCGCGGTGGTCAGTTCGCCGGTCTTGCGGTCCTTGAGCAGCGTGGTCACGCCGATCACGTTCTGCGGTTTGACGTTGTAGCCGTACTTCGGGTCGGCCGCGACCATGCGCACCAGTTCTTCGGAGGCGGCGGTCATCACGTAGACCTCGATGCCGTTCTCCATCAACTTGTTGTAGAGCTCTTTCTGGCCGGTGAAGATTTTCGGCGGGTTGACGTCGAGGTTCTTGACCACGTCGCCATCGTAATACGTGGTCGGCACCGGTTTGCCGGAGGCCATCATCTCGTCGACATAGCCCTTGAGTTCTTGCAGCGTGAAGCCCGAGAACACCTGGGCAACCCATGGGTAGCAAACCATGTCGTCGACTTCGCAGAGGCGATAGTAGTAGCTGAACAGGCTTTCCTTGTGGTCGGCGGTGTCCTTGAACGGCATCAGTTTCAGGGAGGGATCAAGGGTTTCGCGAGTGATCAGGCCCTTGTTTTCCATGAACGGCAGCAACGACTCTTCGAGGTCGTAGCGGTAACTGGTGTTGTCCATGTCGAACACCGCGTAGTTACCCTTGTTGGCGTTGGCCGCGATCATTGCGTCCAGTGCCTTGGCCTGATCGGCAGGCCAGTGTTTAAGATCCGTTGCAAACACTTGGCCCGCGAGACCCAGGCAAAGTGCTGCTGCCAGAAATTTCGGTGCGAACTTCATCGGCATTTCTCCCTGATAGAAAGACATCGACGCTAACAAATAAGTGTGACAGTCCTCGTCTGTCAGCGACCGCCAACGTACCTATCGCGCCAGTTGCATCTCCGAGAGCGACACACGCTTATTCCAAAAACGACAGTTACGAGATGTTTTTGATATTAATTCATTAGATATCAAGCTGTTAGGCTTGCCGGTTCGCAGCTGCCCCGCAAGGCAGTTGGCACATGTCTAATGGGAGTTCCAATGAATCTGCCACTGATTCTGAATCTGCTGGTGTTCCTCGCCCTGCTCCTGGGCCTGGCACAAACCCGCCGCTCCAACTGGAGCCTGGCGAAAAAAGTCCTGCTCGCACTAGGGCTGGGCGTGGCATTCGGCGTGGCCCTGCACACGGTCTACGGTGCCGGTAACCCGGTGCTCAAAGCCTCGATCGGCTGGTTCGATCTGGTGGGCAACGGCTATGTGCAGTTGCTGCAAATGATCGTGATCCCACTGGTGTTCGCCTCGATCCTCAGCGCCGTGGCCCGTCTGCACAATGCTTCGTCGCTGGGAAAAATCAGCGTCCTGACCATCGGCACGCTGCTGTTTACCACCGCCATCGCGGCGCTGATCGGCATTGGCCTGACCAACCTGTTCGGCCTGACCGCCGAAGGCCTGGTCGCCGGCACCCAGGAGTTGGCCCGCCTGCAAACCATCCAGACCGACTACGCCGGCAAGGTCGCCGACCTGAATGTGCCGCAGCTGTTGCTGTCGTTCATCCCGCAAAACCCGTTCGCCGATCTGGCGCGGGCCAAGCCGACGTCGATTATCAGCGTGGTGATCTTTGCCGCCTTCCTGGGTGTCGCGGCGCTACAACTGCTGAAGGATGACGTGGAAAAAGGTCAGAAAGTGATCAATGCCATCGACACCCTGCAAGCCTGGGTGACGCGCCTGGTACGCCTGGTCATGAAGTTGACCCCGTACGGCGTGTTGGCGCTGATGACCAAAGTGGTCGCCGGCTCCAACCTGCAGGACATCATCAAGCTCGGCAGTTTCGTGGTGGTGTCCTACATTGGCCTGGGCCTGATGTTTGTGGTCCACGGCGTGCTGGTGTCGGCGGCCGGGATCAATCCGCTGCGCTTTTTCCGCAAAATCTGGCCGGTGCTGACGTTCGCTTTCACCAGCCGCTCGAGTGCGGCGACGATCCCGCTGAGCATCGAAGCGCAGACCAGCCGCCTGGGCATTCCACAATCCGTCGCCAGTTTCGCCGCCTCGTTCGGTGCGACCATTGGCCAGAACGGCTGTGCCGGTCTGTACCCGGCGATGTTGGCAGTGATGGTCGCGCCAACCGTGGGCATCAACCCGTTGGACCCGTTGTGGATCGCGACGCTGGTGGCGATTGTGACGCTGAGTTCGGCCGGGGTGGCCGGGGTGGGCGGTGGCGCGACCTTCGCCGCGCTGATCGTGTTGCCGGCAATGGGTTTGCCGGTGTCACTGGTGGCGTTGCTGATTTCGGTCGAGCCGCTGATTGATATGGGGCGCACGGCGTTGAACGTGAGCGGTTCGATCACGGCCGGGGCGATTACCAGTCAGGTGATGCAACAGACGGATAAAGCGTTGCTGGATGCGGATGAGCATTCGGCGTTGGCGCACGCTTAAATTCTTTAGCGTCTGATTTGGCCTCATTGCCAGCAGGCTGGCTCCCACAGGGATTTTGGGTGTTCACACATTCTGTGTTTCACCTCAAACCCACTGTGGGAGCCAGCCTGCTGGCAATGCTTTTAGGCTTTTTCCCAGACTTCGAAGCTGTACGCCGGTTTGTCGCCTTCGGCCGGGTTCGGCACATTGGACACCAGCTTCCACTGGCCCAAATCAAACTCCGGAAACCACGCGTCTCCCTCCGGGCTCAACGCCACACGCGTCAGGTACAGGCGATCGGCCTGCGCCAGCCCTTGCGCATACAACTGTGCGCCGCCAATCAGCATCAGCTCATCGACGCCTTGTGCCTTCGCCCATTCCTCGGCGCGAACCACAGCGGCCTCCAGCGACGGATAGACTTCCGCGCCTTCCAGCACCAGATCGACCTGACGGCTGACCACGATGTTCAAGCGGCCCGGCAGCGGACGACCGAGGGAATCCCAGGTCTTGCGACCCATGATGATCGGCTTGCCCAGGGTGGTGGCCTTGAAGTATTTGAAGTCCCCCGGCAAGTGCCAGGGCATGCTGTTATCGACGCCGATCACACGGTTTTCACCGAGGGCTGCGATCAGGCTGAGGGGGAGTGATTTAGTCATGCCGGCGAGGATACCAGAGGCTCAGCTTCTCGCAACGCAGCCCCCCGACGAGCGCCACAGCGGTTATGCTCACGACTCAATCTAAGCGACGGGATGCCGCGTGACTGAACTGAATACCCTCTGGCTGACAGAAACCATCCGCCTGCGCGAAGCGCACGCCGGCCCACTGGAAGATCAGGAAGCCAATCGCCTCGCCCGCAGCGCCGGCGGTGACTTGCCGACACGCATTCAACGCCGCGCCCTGTGGCTGGCCGAGCGCGATGGCCTGAGCGACGCGCTCAAACACTGGCTGCAAGGTGCGCGGCTGGCGCTGCTGGTATTGGCCGTGCTGTCCGTGATCAGTGGCGCCGGTCTGGCGTTTGCCGCCCTGGGTGACGGCCAGATGCCGGTCAATGTGTTCTGGGCCTTGGGCAGTTTGCTCGGATTGAACCTGATCCTGCTGCTGAGCTGGGCGTTGGGCCTGGTGTTTGCCGGCGAACATGGCGCCAGCCTCGGGCGCTTGTGGCTGTGGCTCAGCGAAAAGCTCGCCCGCGACGCCAAAGCCGCGCAACTGGCCCCGGCCCTGATCCTGATGTTGCAACGACACAAACTCAATCGCTGGGCCATCGGCGTCCTGGTCAACAGCTTGTGGTTGCTGGCGATGCTCAGCGCGCTGGTGATTCTGCTGACGCTGTTGGCGACCCGGCGCTATGGCTTTGTCTGGGAAACCACCATTCTCGGCGCCGATACCTTCATCAGCGTGACCCAGGCGCTCGGTGCGCTGCCGTCCTTGCTCGGGTTCAGCGTGCCGACCGTGGAGATGATCCGCGCCAGTGGCGATGCCGCATTGAACATCGAAAGCGCCCGCCAGGCCTGGGCCGCCTGGCTGGTGGGCGTGCTGCTGGTCTACGGCGTTGTGCCGCGCCTGCTGCTCGCCGGGTTTTGTCTGTGGCGCTGGAAAACCGGCCAGGCGTCCTTGCACCTGGATTTGAACCTGCCCGGCTATGCGCAATTGCGCGAACGCTTGATGCCGACCAGCGAACGCCTGGGCATCAGCGATGCCGCGCCCGAGCAACTTCATCGGGTCGAAAGCGGTGTCAGCGACCAGCAAAGCGATGGCGCGCTGTTGGTGGCCATCGAACTGGACGACCAGCGTCCGTGGCCGCCGCCACTGCCGAAGAATGTGAGTAATGCCGGCATCCTCGACAGTCGCGAATCGCGGCACAAACTCCTCGAACAACTCAGCCGCTTCCCGCCTGCGCGCCTGGCCATCGCTTGCGATCCACGGCGTTCGCCGGATCGCGGCAGTCTTGCGCTGATCGCCGAACTGGCCCGCAGCGCCAGCGCCACCCGCATCTGGTTGCTGCAAGCACCGCCCGGTGAGGCGCTGGACGCCGAGCGCCTTGGCGACTGGCACGTCGCGTTGCAACAGTTGGAGCTGCCATTTGCCGATTGCGCACCGCTCAATTGGCTGGAGACGGGTCATGACTAAACCGCTGAAGCTCGCCGTCGTCGGCCACACCAATGTCGGCAAGACCTCATTGCTGCGCACCCTGACCCGTGACGTCGGCTTTGGTGAAGTGTCCCATCGCCCCAGCACCACGCGACACGTCGAAGGCGCGCGCTTGTCGGTCGACGGCGAGCCCTTGCTCGACCTCTACGACACCCCCGGCCTGGAAGACGCCATCGCCCTGCTCGATTACCTCGAACGCCTGGAGCGCCCCGGCGAACGCCTCGACGGCCCGGCCCGGCTGGCACGCTTCCTCGAGGGCAGCGAAGCACGACAGCGTTTCGAACAGGAAGCCAAGGTGCTGCGGCAATTGCTGGCCTGCGACGCCGGCCTCTATGTGATCGATGCCCGCGAGCCGGTGCTGGCCAAGTACCGCGATGAACTGGAAGTGCTGGCCGGTTGTGGCAAACCGCTGCTGCCGGTGCTGAATTTTGTCAGCAGCGCCAACCACCGCGAACCGGCCTGGCGCGAAGCCCTGGCGCGCCTCGGCCTGCATGCGCTGGTGCGTTTCGACAGCGTCGCACCGCCCGAGGATGGCGAACGCCGACTCTATGAAAGCCTCGCGCTACTGCTCGAACATGCCCGCCCTCAGCTGGAGCGCTTGATTGCCGATCAACAGGCTCAACGCCGGGCACGCCAGCAGAGTGCGGTGCGCTTGATCGCCGAGTTGTTGATCGACTGCGCTGCGTGCCGACGCAGCGTGGCCAGTGACGCCGAACAGGAACAACAAGCCATCGGCGAATTGCGCAAAGCCGTGCGTCAACGGGAACAGCGCTGCGTCGAAGCCTTGCTCAAGCTCTACGCTTTCCGCCCCCAGGATGCGGCGGCCAGTGATCTGCCGCTGCTCGATGGTCGCTGGGGCGATGACCTGTTCAACCCCGAGACCCTCAAGCAACTGGGCGTGCGGGTCGGTGGTGGCATCGCCGCCGGTGCGGCCGCCGGAGCCGGGGTCGATTTGCTGGTCGGCGGCCTGACCCTTGGCGCAGCGGCACTGGCCGGGGCCATCGCGGGTGGCGCCCTGCAAACCGCGCGCAGTTATGGCAGCCGGTTGCTGGGCAAGATCAAAGGCCAGCGCGAACTGACTGTCGATGACAGCGTGTTGCGGTTATTGGCGCTACGCCAACGGCAGCTGCTGCAAGCGCTGGACGCACGAGGGCACGCGGCGATGGACAGCATTCAAGTGGCCACGCCCCAGGACAAGACCTGGCGCGAAGGCAAACTGCCGGAAGCCTTGAACAAGGCGCGGGCGTATCCGCAGTGGTCGTCGCTCAATCCCCATGGGAAGTTGAATCAGGCGGAGCGGCAGGAGCAGATCGAAGTCTTGGCAAAAGATTTATAGCGTCTGGTCTGACGCCATCGCGAGCAGGCTCGCTCCCACAGGGGATTGGTGCCGGTCACAGATCCAATGTGGGAGCGAGCCTGCTCGCGATGGCCGCGACTCGGTGCCAACGGTTTACGCCGCCAACAACCGCGATGCCTTGTCCTTCAATACCGCCAGATCAATGAGCGGCACATGCCTCTCTTTGGCCTGTTCATCCCAGTGCCGCATGCGCAGGCTGATTTCGCACAAAGGATCCCGTTCAAACGCCTGGGCCTGCGCCTCGGTCATCACCCCGCCCTGATACTCCAGCGTCCGGCGGCTGGCTTCGCTCAAGCGTTCGTAGTACCCCGGCTCCTTGAGCGTCAGATAACGCTTGGCCTGAACGTGGTACTCCACCAGGCGCGCCACGCGCTCGCTGAAGCCAGCACTGCGCAAGTAATCGGCACCCAACCGTTCATGGCTGACCACGCCGAAGCCGCCCATGTTCTGCGCACCTTTCGTGCAGATATGCCCGATATCGTGAAAGAACGCCGCCAGCACCACTTCGTCATCGAAGCCTTCGGCCAGCGCACACTGCGCAGCCTGGGACATGTGCTCGATCTGCGACACCGGCTCGCCGATGTAATCGCTGTCGCCAAAACGCTCGTACAACCCGAACACTTCAGCGATCACTTGCTCATGACGCGCCATCAGATTTCTCCAAGAACAGTGGCCACGTTGCGCTCGGCCATCGCGGGCCCGACGCTCATGCCGACGCCGGTGTGCATCAATGCCACACTCAAGCCTTGCGCCGGACGCAGGAACGAAAACGGCCCCGGCCCCCGTGAACCATAGACACCCTGCCAGCGCTCAACCACTTGCACCTTGCAGCCCAGCGTCTGTTCGGCCAGCCCGATCATCCAGTCGTCGACCTGTTCGGCATTGAAGGGCGAGGGATCGCGGCCGTAATGATGGGAATCGCCGATGATCAGCTCGCCATAAGGCGTCGGGCTGATCAGCAGGTGAATGCCGTTTTCGTGCAGATGCGGTGCGTCCCGCAGGATCTCCGCCTGCACCGCCGCGGCTTCCGGCAGGTCGGAGAAGGCGCCGTAATGCACGCCACTCAAACCGGTGAGCAAGGCGTGTTGCAGGTTCAGCTTGATTTGCGGTCGGGCGCGGAGCATTTGCAGGCGGCAGATTTGCGGATCGAGTTCGGCGATCTGCTCGGCCAGCAAGGTCTGATAATCGTGGCCGGAACAGACAATGATCTGCTCGGCACTGAAGCTGCCGGCGGTGCTGTACAAGCGCCCCGGCTCGATATCACACACCAGCGTGGAGAAGTGGAACTCGACGCCCAGGTCGCGGCGCAGGAAATCGATCAGCGCCGGAATCGCTTCGCGGGAATACAACTGTTGATCATCCATGCCGTGCAACGCGGCGCGATGATGACTGAATTGACCGCCATACAAATCGCGCAGGGCGGCACCGCGCAACAGTTCGACGTGATAACCGTGCTCCACGGCGCGACCGGCGCAGAAAGCTTCCAGCAATTGCTCTTCTGCCTCGGTGCGGGCGAACAGGTACGAGCCATTGCGCTTGAGTTGCAGGCCGGCGAGTTGCGCCCAGTCGCCCCAGATGCCGCGACTGGCGCGGGCTAGCTCCAGCATCGGACCCGGCGGTTGGCCGGTGACCAGTGCCTGGCCGAAGTTACGCACCGAAGCACCGACCGGCGTTTCGCTGCGCTCAAAAACGGTGACCTTGAGACCGCGTTTGGCGGCGGCATAGGCGTGGGACAAACCCAGGATGCCAGCGCCGACGATCAGCATGTCGTTGTGTTGTGTCATGTAGATTTTCCCTGAATGGGAGACCGCTACCGCTAGCAGGCTAGCTCCCACAGGAAATCGGGGGTGTTCACAAAGTTTGTGTCCACTGAAGATCCAATGTGGGAGCTAGCCTGCTAGCGATGAGGCCCTGTCAGACTATGAGGAACTACTTGGCCACGACTTTCTCTGACTTGCCGTCATAGCGCTTGCGCCATTCGGTCAGGATCTCGTCGCGGTTTTTCGAGGCCCAGGCAAAGTCGTTCTTGATCAGGCGCTGCTCATAATCGGCCGGCAGTTCGGTCTGCGGCTTGGCGATGCCCGGTTGTGCGAGGACGGCGAAGTTCTCTTTGTAGAGTTCCATGGCCTCCGGGCTGGCCGAGAAGTCCGCGAGTTTCTTCGCCGCGTCTTCGTGTGGCGTGCCTTTGATCACAACGGTGGCTTCAATTTCCCAGCCCAGGCCTTCTTTCGGCAGGATGATGTCCAGCGGCGCGCCTTGGCGCTTGAGCTGTACGGCCGGGTATTCGAAGGAAATACCGATCGGGAATTCACCGGCGGCCGCCAGTTTGCACGGCTTGGAGCCGGAGTGAACGTACTGGCCGATGTTCTGGTGCAGGCCGTCCATGTAGGCCCAGCCTTGCTTCTCGCCGAAGGTTTGCAACCAGGCGCTGACGTCGAGGAAACCGGTGCCGGACGACGCCGGGTTCGGCATGACGATCTTGCCTTTGTACTCAGGCTTGGTCAGGTCCTGCCAGCTCACTGGCTTGCTCAGGCCCTGCTTCTCGGCTTCGACGGTGTTGAAGCAAATGGTCGCGGCCCAGACGTCCATGCCGACCCAGGCTGGCGGGTTGGCGGCGTCGCGGTAGTTGCCGCCGATCTTGCCCAGGTCCTTTGGCGCGTAGCTTTGCAGCATGCCTTGCTGGTCGAGGATTGCCAGGCTCGAAGCGGCCAGACCCCACACGGCATCGGCCTGTGGCCGGGCTTTCTCGGCGAGCAGTTTGGCGGTGATGATCCCGGTGGAGTCACGCACCCACTTGATTTCGACGTCTGGGTTGGCCTTTTCGAAAGCGGCCTTGTAAGCGGTCAACTGTTCGGCTTCGAGGGCGGTGTACACCGTCAACTCGGTTTTCGCCGCGAAGGCGTTCAGGCTGAAAGCGGTGAGGACAGCAGCGGCCAGGGCCATAGGCTTGAACATGATCTTTTCCTGTTTTTGAGTTGAGGGGGTTGTACGCAATCAGTGACCGGGCGCGGTCTGCCGCCAGGCCTGGGAACGGCGCAGCAAGCCGCGCGAAGCCCAGGCCAGCAGCAGGGACACGCCCGCCGAAGTGAACAGAATCAGGGTCGACATCGCCGCTGCGCCACCAACGTTGCCCGCGTCGTCCATGTTCAGCACCGCCACCGCCGCGAGGATGGTGTCGGGGCTGTAGAGGAAGATCGCCGCCGAGACGGTGGTCATGGCCGAGACGAACAGGTAGCGCACGATGTCCAGCAGCGCCGGCAGGCAGATCGGCACGGTGACGCGCAAGTAGTGCCGGTACAGCGGCGCCTTGAGCGAGAGCGCGGCGGCTTCGAACTCGGCATCGAGTTGGCGCAGCGCGGTGGTGGCGGTCATTTGCGCGGTGGTCAAATAGTGAGCAATGGTGCACACGATCAGCAGCGTCATGGTTCCGTAGAGCACATGCAGCGGGTTGCCGGTGAGGTTGAAGAAGAAGACATACCCCAACCCCAGCACCAGGCCCGGCACCGCCATCGGCACGAAACTGAGCATGCGCAGGGTCAGGTTCAGGCCGCGCTGGCCCTTGGTTTTTTCCATCAGATACGCGCCGGTGAAGATCAGCAGGCTGCCGATCAACGCTGTGCCCAGGGCCATCTTCAGGCTGTTGCCATAGGCCAGCCAGCCACCGCCGGCGGTTTCGTTGAACTGGTAATGATTGAGCGACAGCGACAGGTTGTATGGCCAGAACTTCACCAGCGAAGAGAACACCGCCATGCCGAACACCAGCAACAGCGCGGCACTGATCAGCAGGACGATGGCCAGGTAGCAACCGTCGCGCCGCTTCGATGGCGCCGGTTTGAACACCTGGGCCCGCCCGCTCATGGCGTCACCATGACGACGGCGCAACCAGGCATCGACACCGAAACTGAACAGCGCCGGCAGCAGCAACACCATGCCGATCAGCGCACCGCGACCAAACTGTTGCTGGCCGACTACGGCCTTGTAGGCTTCCAGCGCCAGCACTTGATAGTCGCCACCGACCACCACGGGCACGCCGAAGTCGGTGATGGTCAGGGTGAATACCAGGCAGAACGCGGCGAACACGGCCTGACGCGTCGCCGGCCATGTGATGCTGCGAAAGGCTTTTGCCGGGCTCGCGCCCATGCTGGAAGCGGCATCGAACAGCCGCGCATCTGCCAGGGACAAGGCCGACAGCAAAATCATCAGCGCGTGGGGGAAGGTGTAGATGACCTCACCGAGCACAATGCCCCAGAAACCATAGATGTTGTCCGAGAGCAGACCACGCAACAGGCCTTGGTTACCGAACAGGTAAACCAACGCGATCCCCGGCAGCATCGACGGCGCCATCAACGGCAGCAAGGAAATGCCACGCCAGATGCCTTTGGCCGGGATCAAGGTGCGTTGCAGGGCGTAGGCAAACAGGTAGGCCAGCGGTACGACAATGGCCGCGACGCTGAGGGAAACTTTCAGGCTATTGCCCAACAACCAGTGGAAATTGTCGCTGGTCACCAACTCCCTGGCAGCGACCCAACCACCGCCCTGCCCGGCTTCAGCACTGAACCCACGCCAGAAAATCGCCAGCAACGGCATCAACACCGCGACGCCCAGCAACACCAACAAGAGGACTTTGCCGCCGACCACGAACAACCGATCGCCGATCTCGGCACGGGAAGTCTGCCGCACTTGTTTGTGCGGTAGCGGCAGCGCGATGTTTGCGCTCATCAGGCAAACACCTGCAGGCTGCGCGGCGGCAAGGCGACCATGATCTGTTGCGAGCCCAGACGCGGCATGGCTTCCGGCGCCAGTTCGGCCAGCAGCGCGTGCCCCGGCAACTGATCGAGTTCAAAGCTCATGCGGCAGCGATTACCGAGGAAGGTGATTTCGCGAACTTTGGCCGGGAACAGGTTTTCTTCGTGCACCGGCGGGTTGACGTTGATCGCTTCAGGGCGACAGAACAAACGGCCCGAGGCACTTTTGGCGCTGCCGTCGGCCAGGCGCATGTTCATGCCGCCGACCTGGGCGTGACTGTCACTGCTGCGATGGAAGGGCAGCCAGTTACCCTGGCCGACGAACTCCGCCACGAATGGCGTGGCCGGGCGGTTGTAGATTTCCTGTGGGGTGGCGTATTGCTCGACCTTGCCGTTGTTCATCACCGCGATGCGGTCGGCCATCAGCATGGCCTCGTCCTGATTGTGGGTGACCATCAGGGTGGTGATGCCGAGGTTGCGTTGCAGCTGGCGCAGCTCCGTGCACAGATGCTCGCGGACTCGAGCGTCGAGGGCCGACATCGGCTCATCCAGCAGCAACAGCGAAGGTGCCGGTGCCAGGGCGCGCGCCAGGGCAACGCGTTGCTGCTGACCACCGGACAACTGGCCGGGGTACTTTTTCTCACTGCCGCTCAGGCCGACCAGTTCCAGCATCTGACCGACGCGGCGGCGTACTTCATCGCGACCGCTGCCGGCGAGGCCGTAGGCAATGTTCGCTTCGACCGTCAGATTGGGAAACAACGCGTAGGACTGAAACAGAATGCCGTAGTCACGGGCCTGGGGCGCCAGATGGGAAACGTCGCGATCACCCAGGTACAACTCGCCGCCGTCCTGCTTGTCCAGACCGGCGATGCAACGCAGCAAGGTGGTTTTGCCACAGCCCGACGGGCCGAGCAGGCACACCAGCTCACCGGCCGCCACGTCGAGGGAAACGTTATCCAGCGCAGTGAACGCACCAAAGCGTTTCTGGACGCCACGCACTTTCATGGGTGCGCCCGGGTTGGTCAGGGCAGTTGCGATCGAGTGGTTCATGGACAGGCCTCATCAAGCAGATGAAGCTCATCCTAGGGATGTAATGCGTCCGTCATGTGGCAGTGAGGCCAAAACGGCTGATAGTGGTATTCAGGGATTTGGGTTGGGCCTTCAAGGCAGGTGGTGTCTGGACTGACGCCTTCGCGGGCAAGCCCGCTCCCACAGGGTTCTCCAGTGAACACAGATCTTATGAACACCAACGACACCTGTGGGAGCTGGCTTGCCAGCGAAGAGGCCAGCACAGGCAACACAACTCTCAGGCCGGTGACATTTCCTGCGCCAGCCCCAGAAATGCCGCCGGCAACCGCGCGTTTTTCCGCTCCTTGAGGCAGTACAAATACTCGGGGATCTGCGGAGCGTTCTCGATGGTCAGCACCCGCAATTGCGGATCATGTGGGACTTCCTGGCGGGCAATGATGCTGATGCCGATGTTGCGCAGCACCGCCTCACGGATCGACTCGCGACTGCCAATCTCCAACAAAGGCCCAAAACACACGCCTGCACCAGCCAACAGCTCTTCGGTCAGGCGACGGGTGGTCGAGCCCGGCTCACGCATCAGCAGGGTATGCCCCGCCAGTGCCCTGAGCGGCACATGATCGTGCACCGCCAGCGGATGATTGCGATGCACCGCCAGCACCAGCGGATCGCTGCCAAGCACCCGGCGAATCAGACGCGCATCCTCCAGCAGTTGCGAGGATGCCGCGACATCGACCCGATACTCCTCGAGCGCTTCAAGCACTTGTTGCGAGTTGCCGATTTCCACCGACACTTCGACCTGGGGCAAACGCTCACGAAAGGTCTTCACCAGATCGAGGATGTAGTAAGGCGCCGTGGCCGCGATGCGCAGCGTGCCTTGAACCTGGCCGCTGTTGCGCAGGAAAAACTCGATGTCGGCTTCCTGCTGCATCAGCGCCTTGACCATCGGCAACAGCCGCGCGCCCTCGTCGCTGACGCTGAGGCGGCGGCCGCCACGGTAGAACAGTTCTACCGAGTACTGACTCTCGAGGTTGCGAATCTGCGTCGTCACCGTCGGTTGGCTCAGGCCGAGCTTTTTTGCCGCCAGGGTAATGCTGCCCAGGCGCGCCACCATGTAAAAAGCCTTCAGCTCGGCACTCAGCACACCCGTCCCTCTCCTTCTACTTGCGCAACAGGCGCAAACCGTTGAACACCACCAACAGGCTCACGCCCATGTCGGCGAACACCGCCATCCACATGGTCGCGAGTCCGGCGAAGGTTACCCCAAGAAAGACCGCTTTGATGACCAATGCCAACGCGATGTTCTGTTTGAGGATGCTCGAGGTTTGCCGTGACAGGCGAATGAACGCCGGGATTTTGCGCAGATCGTCGTCCATCAGGGCGACATCAGCGGTTTCGATGGCAGTATCGGTACCCGCGGCGGCCATGGCGAAACCGATTTCCGCCCTGGCCAGTGCCGGCGCATCGTTGATACCGTCGCCAACCATTGCGACGCGATGGCCCTGTGCATAAAGCGCTTCGATGGCTTGCAGTTTGTCGGTCGGCAACAGGTCGCCTTTGGCCTCGTCGATACCGACTTGAGCCGCAATGGCCTGGGCGGTGTGCACGTTGTCGCCCGTGAGCATCAGGGTTTTGATGCCCAGCTCATGCAGTTGCTGGATCGCTTCGCGGCTCGATTCCTTGACGGTATCGGCCACGGCGAACAGCGCCAGCGGGCCGGACTGGTCGAGTAACAGCACCACGGATTTGCCCTGTTTTTCCAGCGCGAAGAGTTTCTCTTCCAGTTCAGGCGAGCAGAGATTCAGCTCTTCCACCAGGCGGTGGTTACCCAAGTGATAGACCTGCCCCCCCACCTCGCCGCGCACCCCACGACCGGCCAGGGCCTCGAAGTTATCCACAGTCAGCGGCGCGAGCTGTTTATCCACAGCCGCGTTGGCGATGGCCAGAGACACCGGGTGATCCGAGCGACCGGCCAGCGCCGCCGCAAGGGCCGGGGCCAACGTTGCGGCAACGGGATCGAGTGACAGGTAATCGGTCTGTACCGGTTTGCCATGGGTGATGGTGCCGGTCTTGTCGAGGGCCAGGTAATCGAGCTTGTGACCACCCTCCAGATAAACGCCACCCTTCACCAGAATGCCTTTGCGCGCCGCCGCCGCGAGGCCGCTGACGATGGTCACCGGGGTTGAGATCACCAGGGCGCACGGGCAGGCCACCACCAGCAACACCAATGCGCGGTAGATCCAGTCGAACCACAGCGCGCCCATGAACAACGGCGGGATGACCGCTACCGCCAGGGCCAGGATGAACACGGCCGGGGTGTAGATTTTCGAGAACTGGTCAACGAATCGTTGGGTTGGCGCCCGCGCGCCCTGGGCCTGCTCGACGGCGTGGATGATCCGCGCCAGGGTCGAATTGTTGGCGGCGGCCGTCACGGCGTACTCCAGGGAGCCGGCCTGGTTGATAGTGCCAGCGAACACTTTATCGCCGACGGTTTTCTCCACCGGCAGACTTTCGCCGGTGATCGGCGCCTGATCGATGGTCGACGTGCCGGACAGCACCTCGCCGTCCAGGCCGATGCGCTCACCGGGGCGTACGCGCACCCGTGCACCGAGCTCGATGGTTTTGACGTCCTGTTCGACCCAGGTGCCGTCGGCCTGCTGCACCGTGGCCCGCTCGGGAGTCATCTGCATCAAGCCGCCGATGGCGTTGCGCGCGCGGTCGAGGGATTTGGCTTCGATCAACTCGGCCACGGTGAACAGGAACATCACCATGGCCGCTTCCGGCCACTGCCCGATGAGGATCGCGCCGGTCACCGCGATACTCATCAATGCGTTGATGTTCAGGTTGAGGTTCTTCAGGGCGATCCAGCCCTTTTTATAAGTACCCAGCCCGCCGCTGAGGATCGACACCAGCGCAATGATCGCTACCACCCAGTTCGGCGCGGCACCGGTGAAATGAATGACTTCGGCCAGCAATGCGCCCACGCCGGACAGCGCCAAGGGCCACCAGGGCTTTTTCTCGACGGCCGGGGCTGGCGCTTCAACGCCCTGCTCCAGCGGCTCGGCCTGCATGCCGAGGGACTTGATGGCATCGATGATCGGTGCGGTGTTCGGCAGGTCGTGGGTCACACCCAACACCCGGTTGATCAGGTTGAATTCCAGCTGCTGCACACCCGCCAGCTTGCCGAGTTTGTTCTGGATCAGTGTTTGCTCGGTCGGGCAGTCCATCGCTTCAATGCGGAAACTGCTCAGCCGCGCGCCAGCCGTCGGCGTTTCGCTCAACTTGACCAGCGACGGTGCCGTCACTTTGGCCGAACAGCAGGAATCGCCGTGACCACCATGCTCATGCTTCTGCACAGGCTGCAGCTTGTGGCTGTGATCGTGATCGTGATCGTGATCGTGATCGTGATCAGTCTCGGGTTTGTGGGTGTGAAGGGAATCGCTCATTGGGTCGCGTCCATGAAGGTGCCTGTTGCCAAGTAAAGACCCTGTAGCCACTATAGGGTCAAGCACCCATTTGGAGATTGCCGTCATGAAGATCGGAGAACTGGCCAAACTCACCGACTGCGCCGTGGAGACCATCCGCTACTACGAGCGCGAAAACCTGCTGCCGGAGCCGGCCCGCAGCGACGGCAACTACCGCGTCTACACTCAGGCCCACGCCGAGCGCCTGACTTTCATCCGCAATTGCCGCACCCTCGACATGACCCTCGAAGAAATCCGTAGCCTGCTGGCTTTGCGCGACAGCCCGCAGGATCAGTGCGAAAGCGTGAATGCGCTGATCGACGAACACATCCATCACGTCAAGGCACGGATCGATGGGTTGCTCGCACTACAGGCACAACTGCTCGACCTGCGCCAACGCTGCGGCGAAGGGCCGGATATTGATCAATGCGGGATTTTGCAACGGCTGGAAGTGAGTGGCGGGGTGGTGGCGACGGAGGTTGAGCATTCACATGTGGGCCGTAGCCACGGCCACTGAAAACATGCCCCTTGTAGGAGCGAGCCTGCTCGCGATGGATTCAAGGACGCCGCGTGGTATCAGGCTCCCCGCGTTATCGTTGACCACCATCGCGAGCAGGCTCGCTCCTACAGGGGTACAGCGTACGGCTTCAGACCGCCATCGGCGCCGTCATCGGCGGATGGTGCTCGTAGCCTTCCAGCGAGAAATCGCTCGGCTCGACCAATTCGAGCCATTCCGGCTGGTAGACACCCGTCTTGGCAAACTCCGGCACACGATCACTGATCACCAGTTTCGGCATCGGGAACGGCTCGCGCTTGAGCTGCTCGTTGAGCATGTCCAGGTGGTTTTCGTAGACGTGGGCGTCACCGATGAAATAGGTGAACCAACGCGGCGTGTAGCCGGTCAGGCGACCGATCAGGCTCAGCAGCGCGGCGCCTTCGGTGAGGTTGAACGGCGTGCCCAGGCCCAGGTCGTTGGAGCGGATGTAGAGGGTCAAGGAAATCTCTTTGGTCTCGACATTCGGGTGGAACTGGTACAGCAGGTGGCACGGCGGCAGGGCCATTTCATCGAGCTGGGCGACGTTCCAGCCGTGGAACAGGATGCGGCGGCTGCCCGGGTCCTTGATGATGGTGTCGACGCATTGACGAACCTGGTCGATGGCTTTGTACAGCACCACATAGGCCTGGCCGTCCTCTTCGCCTTCGGCGATCTGGCGGTAGCCTTGTTTCAGGGTCTGCTCGATGGCCGCCTGGTTGTTGACCGGGATCTGTTTGTACGCCGGCCACTTGCGCCATTGCACGCCATAGATCTCGCCGAGGTCGTCTTCGCCCTGACGGAACGGGTTGGCCAGCCACTGGGCGTTTTCGTTGGCGTTCTGGTCCCAGACCTTGCAGCCCAGGGCGCGGAATTCTGCCGCGTTGTTCACGCCACGCAGGAAGCCACACATCTCGCCGATGGCGGATTTGAAGGCCATCTTGCGCGTGGTGATCGCCGGGAAGCCTTCCTTGAGGTCATAGCGCAGCATCGCGCCAGGAAAGCTGATGGTGTTCACGCCCGTGCGGTTGGCCTGTTTGGTGCCGTTCTTGATGACGTGGGCGACCAGTTCGAGATATTGCTTCATGAGTTACCTGTGTCCTTGAACCCGGAGCCGTGGCTCCGGGGTTCGAATTTATACAGCTGCCGCTGGCGTTGCCGGGGCGCGGTGATACGCCAGCCAGATCAGGAACAGCCCGCCAACGATCATCGGCACGCACAGCACCTGGCCCATGGTCAGCCAGTTCCAGGCCAGATAGCCCAGTTGTGCGTCCGGTACGCGGACGAATTCGACGATGAAACGGAAGATGCCGTAGAACAGCGCGAACATCCCGGAAACCGCCATGGTTGGCCGCGGCTTGCGCGAGAACAGCCAGAGGATCAGGAACAGCGCCACGCCTTCGAGGGCGAACTGATACAGCTGCGACGGGTGACGCGGCAACTGCGCCGGATCGCTGAACGGCGGGAAGATCATCGCCCACGGCACGTCGGTCGGCTTGCCCCACAGCTCGGCATTGATGAAGTTGCCGATGCGCCCGGCACCCAGGCCGATCGGCACCATGGGTGCGACGAAGTCCATCAGTTGGAAGAACGACTTGTTGTTCTTTTTACCGAACCACAAGGCCGCCAGCATCACCCCGATGAAGCCGCCGTGGAACGACATGCCGCCCTTCCATACTTCGAAAATCAGCGTCGGATTGGCCAGGTACGCACTCAGATCGTAGAACAGCACGTAGCCGAGGCGGCCGCCGACGATCACCCCCATCGACATCCAGAACACCATGTCGGAGAGCTTTTCCTTGGTCCAGGTCGGGTCGAAGCGGTTCAACCGGCGCGACGCCAGCAGCCAGGCACCGCCGATGCCGATCAGGTACATCAGACCGTACCAGTGGATTTTCAGCGGACCGATGGCCAGGGCCACCGGGTCGATCTGCGGGTAAGGCAGCATTGCGACTCCTCGTTAGAGTTCAAATCTCAAAAATTCCCGGGCGACGCTGCCACCTCAGGATTAAGCCAGGATTGCGCCGGGTGTCAGAGCAAGAAGTTCAGGCCGACGCAGAACAGCAAAGCGGCAAACAGTCTTTTCAGCAACTTGGGCGACAGCTTGTGGGCCAATCGCGCGCCGATGCGGGCGAAGAACATGCTGGTCAGGGCAATGCCCAACAACGCCGGCAAATAAACAAAACCGAGACTATGGGCCGGCAGCAATGGATCGTGCCAGCCTAGAATCATGAAAAATAATGCACTGGACAACGCAATCGGCAAGCCGCAGGCCGATGACGTGGCCACCGCTTGCTGCATCGGCACACTGCGCCAGGTCAGGAACGGCACGGTCAGCGAACCGCCACCAATCCCGAAAATCGCCGACGCCCAGCCAATGACACTGCCGGCCACGGTCAGACCGAATTTACCCGGCACCGTTCGGCTGGCCTTGGGTTTGAGGTCCAGCGCCAGTTGCGCGGCGATGACCAGGGCGAACACACCAATGATTTTCTGCAGGTTTGGCCCGGAGATCGCTTCGGCGGTCAGTGCGCCGAAACCGGCGCCGATCAGGATGCCAACGGTCAGCCAGACGAAAATCGGCCAACGCACGGCGCCGCGCCGGTGATGCTCGCGAATGGCGTTGACCGAAGTAAAAATGATGGTCGCCAGGGACGTGCCGACTGCCAGGTGCGTGAGGATCGACGGATCGAACCCTTGCGCCTTGAAACTAAAGACCAGCACCGGGACGATAATGATCCCGCCGCCGACGCCAAACAGCCCGGCCAGCACGCCGGCACAGGCGCCAAGCGCCAGATAGAGCAGAAATTCCATGGTGCTTCACCACCCAACCCCAAAACCGGAGCGGCATGGTAACGGATGCATGGCCCCCGGCTCCACTGGATGGCGATGGATACCCGCACGATGACTGCGTAGAGTGAGCAAAAAACACACAAGGACAACCTTATGTGCCTGATTGTTTTCGCCTGGCGCCCGGACCATGCCCAACCACTGATCGTGGCGGCCAACCGCGACGAATTCTACGCTCGCCCCAGCCTGCCGCTGGCGCAATGGCCCGAAACACCGCAGGTCCACGCCGGACGCGACCTGGAGGCGGGTGGAACCTGGCTCGGCATTGGCGCCAACGGGCGCTTTGCCGCGCTGACCAATATCCGCGATCCGCATCGACAACCCGGCCGCCGATCCCGCGGTGAACTGGTGGCACGCTTTCTCACCGGCGAACTGCCGATTGATGACTATTTAGACGACGTTGTCGCACGTTCGCCGGAATATGGCGGCTTTAACCTGCTGGTGGGCAACATGCATGAGTTGTGGCACTTCAACGCCCGGGAGTCGGAAGCCGTGATGCTGCAACCGGGAACCTACGGGGTGTCGAATGCCGGGCTGGATACGCCGTGGCCGAAGCTGATCAAGGCGAAAGCAGCCCTGGGCAAAGTACTGGATGATCCCCAGCCTCAAGCATTGTTGGACTTGTTGAGCGATCCGCAGACCGCGCCGTTCGCCGAGCTGCCGGATACGGGGGTGGGACTGGCGACCGAGACGTTGCTGTCGAGCGTGTTCATTGCCAGCCAGAGTTACGGCACTCGGGCGAGTACGGCGCTGATTGTGCACGCGGACGGTTCGCGGCATTTGGTCGAAAGGAGCTTCGGGCCCTATGGCGGACATTTGGGCGAGATAGAGATCAGGCTTTAATTTTGTATTGCATGGACAGGCCTCATCGCGAGCAAGCTCGCTCCCACAAGGGATTTGCGTCGTTCGCAGATCCAGTGTGGGAGCGAGCTTGCTCGCGATGGGGCGGTCAGTGTTTCAGAGGGTTTTGACCGAAGCCGGATTGATCATCCGCGACAACCCAAGGTTCTTCAGCGCCAGTTGCAGCGAGCTGTGGATCACTTGCGGGTTGTCGATGGTCATCAGCTCGGCCAGCAATTCCTTGGCCTTGCTCAGGTTGATCTGGCGCAGCATCCACTTCACTTTCGGCAAGTTGGTGGCGTTCATCGACAGGCTGTCGAAACCCATGGCCATCAACAGCACCGCCGCCGCCGGATCACCGGCCATCTCACCGCAAATGCTCACCGGCTTGCCTTCGGCATGGGCATCGCGCACCACGTTTTGCAGCGCTTGCAACACCGCCGGGTGCAGGTAGTCGTAGAGATCGGCCACCCGTGGGTTGTTACGGTCCACGGCTAGCAGGTACTGGGTCAGGTCGTTGGAGCCGACCGACAGGAAATCCACCTGCCGCGCCAATTCCTTCGTCTGGTACACCGCCGCCGGAATCTCGATCATCACGCCAATGGGCGGCATCGGCACGTCGGTGCCTTCGTCGCGCACTTCGCCCCAGGCCCGGTGAATCAGGTGCAGGGCTTCTTCGAGTTCATGGGTGCCGGAGATCATCGGCAGCAGAATTCGCAGGTTATTCAGGCCTTCGCTGGCCTTGAGCATGGCGCGGGTCTGGACCAGGAAGATTTCCGGGTGGTCGAGCGTCACGCGAATGCCGCGCCAGCCGAGGAACGGGTTGTCTTCCTTGATCGGGAAGTACGACAGCGCCTTGTCGCCGCCGATGTCGAGGCTGCGCATGGTCACCGGTTGCGGGTGGAACGCGGCGAGCTGCTCGCGGTAGATCGCCAATTGTTCCTTTTCGCTCGGGAAGCGCTGGTTGATCATGAACGGCACTTCGGTGCGGTACAGGCCAACGCCTTCGGCACCGCGCTTCTGCGCTCGCGCCACATCCGCCAGCAAGCCGGTGTTGACCCACAGCGGCATGCGGTGGCCATCAACCGTCACGCACGGCAGATCGCGCAGCGCATCGAGGCCCAGTGCCAGCTGTTTCTCTTCCTCGACCACATCGGCGAACTGCTTGCGCAGCACATCGCTCGGGTTGGTGTAGACCTCGCCGTGGTAGCCGTCGACGATCATCTGGATGCCGTCGACCTTGGAGTACGGCAGATCGACCAGGCCCATCACCGTCGGGATACCCATGGCGCGCGCCAGGATCGCCACGTGGGAGTTACCCGAACCGAGTACCGAGACCAGACCCGCCAGCTTGCCTTCCGGCACCTCGCCGAGCATGGCCGGCGTCAGTTCTTCGCTGACCAGAATGGTGTTGTCGGGGTAGACCAGGGTTTGCTGACGCTCTTCCTGCAGGTAAGCGAGCAAGCGCCGACCCAGGTCCTTGACGTCCGAGGCGCGCTCACGCAGGTAGGCGTCGTCCATCAATTCGAAACGGTTGACGTGATCGGTGACCACCTGACGCAACGCGCCCTGGGCCCACTGACCGGTCTTGATCACGGTGGTCACTTCACTGCCGAGCGCCGCGTCGTCGAGCATCATCAGGTAGACGTCGAACAGGGCGCGCTCTTCGGGACGCAACTGGGTGGCGAGCTTGGCGGACAATGCGCGCATGTCGGCGCGCACACCCTCGATGGCGGTCTTGAAAAGCCCCAGCTCGGCGTCGATGTCGATGATGGTTTTGTCGGGCACCACATCCAGGTCGGCCGGAGGCAGCATGACCACTGCCGTACCGACCGCCGCGCCCGGCGAACCCGGTACGCCGACGAATTTGGCTTCCTGAATGCCTTTGCCCTGACGGCCCAGGCCACGGATCGAACCGGTGGCCTCGGCGTGGGCGATAACACCGGCGAGCTGCGCGCTCATGGTCACGAGGAAGGCTTCTTCACCCTCATCGAACTGGCGGCGTTCTTTTTGCTGAATGACCAACACGCCGACGACGCGACGGTGGTGGATGATCGGCGCCCCGAGGAACGAGGCGTAGCGCTCTTCGCCGGTTTCGGCGAAGTAGCGGTAGCGCGGGTGATCCGCGGCATTTTCGAGGTTCAGGGGTTCTTCACGCGTGCCGACCAGGCCGACCAGACCTTCATTGGGCGCCATGCTGACCTTGCCGATCGAGCGCTTGTTCAAGCCCTCGGTGGCCATCAGCACGAAACGGTTGGTCTCGGGGTCAAGCAGGTAGACCGAGCAGACCTGGCTGCCCATGGCCTCTTTGACGCGCAACACAATAATCCCCAACGCCGCCTTGAGATCCTTGGCGGAGTTAACTTCCTGGACGATCTTGCGCAGCGTATTGAGCATGGCTCGGGGTCGAACTCCGTCGTCAGTCGCGCGCTAAAAGGCGCGGGGCAAGCTCTTTGAGGGCGCGTCGATACACCTCGCGCTTGAATGTCACAACCTGGCCCAACGGATACCAATAGCTGACCCAGCGCCAGCCATCGAACTCCGGTTTACCGGTCAAATCCATCCGCACCCGCTGCTCGTTGGAGATCAGGCGCAGGAGAAACCATTTCTGCTTCTGGCCGATGCACAGCGGTTGGCTGTGGGTCCTGACCAGACGTTGCGGCAAACGATAGCGCAACCAGCCCCGGGTGCAGGCGAGAATTTCAACATCTTCGCGCTCCAGGCCCACTTCTTCGTTCAACTCGCGGTACAAGGCGTCTTCCGGCGTCTCCTGGGGGTTGATTCCACCTTGGGGAAACTGCCAGGCATCTTGATTGATACGGCGAGCCCATAGCACCTGTCCGGCATCATTCGTGAGAATGATCCCGACATTAGGACGGAAACCATCGGGGTCGATCACGGCAACAACCTCGCAAACGCATGTCGTCGCATTGTTCCACAAAGGTCGTGAAGGCAGCAACGCGCCGGCCTACCTTATGTGCACTCTTGTGAAAAGTCCGTATTCTGGACGCCTTTCTACAGACTTTTCAGCGAGTAACTGCAATGCGGCTGGCTTTATTCGACTTGGACAACACCCTTCTGGGCGGCGACAGCGACCACGCGTGGGGCGATTACCTTTGTGAGCGCGGCTTCCTCGACGCCGTGGCCTACAAGACACGCAACGACGAGTTCTATCAGGATTACCTGGCTGGCAAGCTGGATAACGACGCCTACCTGAATTTCTGTCTCGAGGTCCTCGGCCGCACCGAAATGGCCACGCTGGATCAATGGCACAACGACTACATGCGCGACTGCATCGAGCCGATCGTACTGCCCAAGGCGATTGAATTGCTGACCAGTCACCGCGAAGCCGGCGACAAGCTGGTGATCATCACCGCCACCAACCGCTTCGTGACCGGACCGATTGCCGCACGCCTGGGCGTCGAAACCCTGATCGCCACCGAGTGCGAGATGGTCGACGGCCGTTACACCGGACGCAGCACAGACGTGCCGTGCTTCCGTGAAGGCAAGGTGACGCGATTGAATCGTTGGCTGGAGGAGACTGGGCATTCGCTGGAAGACAGCTACTTCTATAGCGACTCGATGAATGACCTGGCGTTGCTGGAGCAGGTGGCGAATCCGGTGGCCGTCGATCCGGATGCGAATTTGCGTGCCGAGGCCGAGAAGCGTGGCTGGCCGGTGATTAGTCTGCGCGACTGACTGATGACCCTACTGTAGGAGCGAGCCTGCTCGCGATGGTCGTTAACGAAAACGCGGGGCACCTGATGCCCCGCGGTAATCTTGGTTTTTTCGCGAGCAGGCTCGCTCCTACACTGGCTTGGCGCCCATCAATCCGGCAATGGCGATAAAACACACAAAGCTGAACAACGCCAAGGCAAAACTGAACTTGCCGACACCGCCCGGCGCCTTGCGCAACCGGTTCAAGCGCACCATCAGCCAGAACCACGCCAGCGCCGCCACGGTGTAGAGCACGCTCGACGCCAGCAGCCAGGTCTGCCCAAGCGGCCAGCCCACCAGGTGGACCATCCACCAGCCGGTAAACGGCATGCTCAGTAGCGCCAGCCCCATCAACAGCCAGACAAACACCCGCGGCCTTTGCAGGGTGCGACTTGCCGCCGTCGCATCACCGTTGCGCCGGGCCCGCCAGACCCAGATCCCCAAGCCCAATGCGCCCAGCAGCAACACGACTGTCGCCACCAAGTGCGCCGCTTTCAGGGCCGTCAACGTTTCCATGGCTCGCTTTCCTTATGACTTGCCCATCAGCGTAGCCGTTCAGCCGAGAAACAGCTTATAGGCCGGGTTGTCACTTTCGTCCCAGTACGGGTAGCCGATTTCCTCAAGCGCCGCAGGCACCAGATGACGCTCATCGTGAGGCACCTGCAGCCCGGCAACCACACGGCCATCCGCCGCGCCATGGTTGCGGTAGTGGAACATCGAAATGTTCCAGCGCCCGCCGAGCTTGCTGAGGAAGTTGAACAATGCACCCGGACGCTCAGGGAATTCGAAGCGCAGGATCACTTCATCGACCACCTGGGCCGCACGGCCGCCGACCATGTGGCGAATGTGCAACTTGGCCAGTTCGTTGTCGGTCAGGTCGATCACCGGGAAGCCTTGCTCGCTGAGGCTGGCAATCAGCGCACTGCGCGGGTCGGTTTCCGGGTGCGTCTGCACGCCAACGAAGATGTGCGCCTCGCTGCCGGTGTTGTAGCGATAGTTGAATTCGGTGATCTGGCGCTTGCCGATGGCTTCGCAGAACGCCTTGAAGCTGCCCGGCTTCTCGGGAATGGTCACGGCGATGATGGCTTCGCGACCCTCACCCAGCTCGGCGCGCTCGGCGACGTGGCGCAAACGGTCGAAGTTGACGTTGGCGCCGGAATCGATGGCCACGAAGGTGTGCCCGGTGACGCCGTGCTGCTCGACGTACTTCTTGATCCCCGCCACGCCCAAGGCGCCGGCAGGTTCGGTGATCGAGCGGGTATCGTCGTAGATATCCTTGATCGCGGCGCAGATTTCGTCGGTGCTGACGGTAATCACTTCATCGACATGGTCTTTGCAGATATCAAAGGTGTACTGGCCGATCTGGGCCACCGCGACGCCGTCGGCGAAGATGCCCACGGTCGGCAGCACAACGCGCTCACCGGCCGCCATGGCGGCCTGCAGGCAATTGGAGTCGTCCGGCTCGACGCCGATGATCTTGATTTCGGGACGCAGGTATTTCACGTAAGCCGCGATACCGGCGATCAGCCCGCCACCGCCCACCGGGACGAAAATCGCGTCCAGGCGCCCTGGATGCTGGCGCAGAATCTCCATGGCCACCGTGCCCTGCCCGGCAATGGTGTGGGGATCGTCATAAGGGTGGATGTAGACATAGCCTTTTTCATCGACCAGTTTCAGCGAATAGGCCAGGGCTTCCGGGAACGAATCGCCGTGCAGCACCACTTTGCCGCCACGGGAGCGCACGCCTTCGACCTTGATCTCGGGGGTGGTCTTGGGCATCACGATGGTCGCTTTCACGCCCAACACCTTGGCCGCCAGGGCCAGGCCTTGCGCATGGTTGCCCGCCGAAGCGGTGACCACGCCACGGGCGCGCTCTTCGTCGCTCAATTGGGTCAGCTTGTTGTAAGCGCCGCGAATCTTGAACGAGAACACCGGCTGCAAGTCTTCGCGCTTGAGCAAAATACTGTTGCCCAGCCGCTCGGAGAGCTGACGGGCAGTCTGCAATGGAGTTTCTACGGCAACGTCATAAACGCGCGAGGTGAGGATCTTTTTGACGTACTGTTCAAGCATCGGAAAGCATCACTGAGCGGGTTGGGCAGGACCACGGAGTCTAACCCGGCTTTTAGGCAGGCGACCACACTAAACCGGTGGTTTTAGGTCACCCGAAAGAGATCACTCCCTGTCGGAGCGAGCTTGCTCGCAAAAAACCAAAGGCACCGCGGGGTATCTGGTATTACGCGTTATCGTTCACGACCATCGCGAGCAAGCTCGCTCCTACAGTAATTGGGCGTGCCTCTGACCCGCCAATCGGGCAATGACCTGCCCCGCTCCCAAGGCCTATAATGCTGGCCTTTCGTTTCCCCTATTCGGCACCTCGGAGCCCGCATGACCCAGGATCAACTCAAACAGGCAGTGGCTCAGGCCGCCGTCGACTTCATCCTCCCGAAACTCGATGACAAGAGCATCGTCGGGGTCGGCACCGGCTCCACCGCCAACTGCTTTATCGACGCCCTGGCCCAGCACAAGGGTGCATTCGACGGCGCGGTCGCCAGCTCCGAAGCCACGGCCGCCCGCCTCAAGGGCCACGGCATTCCGGTGTACGAGCTCAATACCGTCAGCGACCTGGAGTTCTACGTCGACGGCGCCGATGAAAGCGACGAACACCTGCACCTGATCAAGGGCGGTGGCGCAGCCTTGACCCGCGAGAAGATCGTCGCGGCCGTGGCCAAGACCTTCATCTGCATCGCCGATGCCAGCAAACTGGTGCCGGTTCTGGGCGCTTTCCCGCTGCCGGTGGAAGTGATCCCGATGGCCCGCAGCCACGTGGCCCGTGAACTGGTGAAACTCGGCGGCGACCCCGTCTACCGTGAAGGCGTGCTGACCGACAACGGCAACATCATCCTCGACGTCTACAACATGCAGATCACCAACCCAGTGGAACTGGAAAAGCAGATCAACGCGATTGTCGGCGTGGTCACCAATGGCCTGTTCGCCGCGCGCCCTGCGGATTTGCTGTTGCTGGGGACCCGTGAAGGCGTGAAGACCCTGCGCGCAGAGTAACCCGGGCTGCCCACTCATTTGTGGGCACATGAAAAACCTGTGGGAGCGGGCTTGTTCCCACAGTTGTTTTGGGGTGTTTATCAGTTCTGCGGCGGCTTCTTGAAGACGTAGAACAAGTTCGGCTCGCTCACCAGATACATCGTGCCGTCGTCGTCCATGGCGATCCCCTCCGCTTGCGGAACGGTCTTTTGCAACCCCTGCCGACCCTTGTTCAGCGACAGGGTGCTCAGCGGTCGACCGTCCACATCCAGCTCAAGAATCAGCCTCGACTCGTCGGACAGCGCCAAAAGGTGGCCACTGCGCTCGTCATATTGCAGGCTCGACAGGTCCCGCACGAACATCCCGGCATCACGCCTGGGATTGTTGATGACATGCACCGCGTAGGATTTTTCCGGGTTGAAATGCGGAAACCCGTGCACTTCGTAGATCAACATCGGGTCGCGCTCCTTGGCGACAAACAGGCGCTTGCCCACCGAGTCGTATGCCAATCCTTCAAACCCCTTGTTGCCGCTCATGTGGACGCCAAGCGTCATCTGTTCGGCGTCCGCCGCATCGAGGAAGGTAGCGCCCTGCTCCAGGTGAATCTTGATCAGGCGCTGCTGGCGCTCGTCAGTGACCACGTAGGTGTCGGCGCTGATGAACTCAACGGCCTCCGGATCGCCGAAGCCGATCAATGCCACGCGACGCAAAATTTTGCCGTCCAGGGACAGCTCGATCAGCTCGGCGTTTTTATTGGTCACGGTGAACAGGCTTTTGCGTACCGGGTCGAAGGTCAACGCCGAAACATCATCATCCAGGCCTTCGATGACTTGTCCCTCCAGCACCACCTGATAGCGGTCCAGGCCAATGGATTGCGCATTCATCGGCTGCCAAAGCGTGTTCAGGTTGAACCAGGCGCGCTCGAACAGGCGCAGGTACTGGCCAACCGCAGACAACACGATCAGCACAATCACCGAGAGCATCACTATCAATGGTTTGGGGCGGGCAAGTCGACGCATTCAGGTAGCTCGGAATCAAAACAGGCGGATGAAATATCACGCCTGTCTGAATTCAAGCTTAAAGGTCATTAGCGCTGAAAAACAATGCAGGAACAGCCGCTGGTCAGCGTTGTTTTTCGAAGCGGTAGAACAGGTTGGGCTCACTCACCATGTACAGCGTGCCGGCCTCGTCCATGGTCACGCCTTCAGCGCGGGGAATGGTATTTTTCAGGCCATTGAAACCACCCAGCAGGGCAATGAAGCTGACCTGCGCGCCCTTTTTATCCAGCTCCAGCAACAGGTGGGAATCGGCGGACAGCACCAGCATGTGCCCGGTCCGCGGATCGATGGCCAGGGCCGAGAGATTGCGCATGTCCAGAGCATGACTGGCAAGCTTGACCTTGTCTCCGGTCAGCACCTTGCCGTCGCCTTTCCAGGTAAACAATGCTGGCGGGCGCTCTTCGCCCAGCATCAATTGCTGATTGCGCGAGTCCCAGGTGACCCCTTCGAACGCCTTGTTCTGGTCTTTCGACGGCCCGAGGTCGTATTTCGGGAAGTTGGCGATGTTCAGCTCGCGGGTGTCGGCATCGACCTTGACGATGGTTATCAGGTGCGCGCGCTCATCGACAATGGCCAGCAAGCCGTTACCCAGCACCGTGACGCCTTCCGGATTGCTCCAGCCCACCAGCGGCATTTTGCGCAGCACATCGCCCTGCAACGTCAACTCGACCAGAAACGGGTTTTTGCCCATGACCGAAAACAGGGTTTTGGTCTGCGGATCGTAGGCCAGGTCCGACGCTTCGTCCTTTTCCATACCCGGCAGGGGCTTGGCGTCGATCACCGCGCGATAATCCGGCAGCCAGACGCTCGCCTGGCGCTCGGCCGGGCTCTTGAACTGCTCGCGCACCCACAACACGCCACGATTGTCCCAATGCATGGCAAACGCGAGGCCGTAGGCAGCGACGACGACCAGCAAAAGCCAGGAATACCAACGCATGGCGAAGCGCGAACGACGGGCAGGTTTCGGCGTGAGCAGCGGTTGGGTGGCCATCGGAGAATGCATCCAGAAATTCAGGCTAAGGGTAATAGCACAGTTGGGATCGGCTCAGACGCCGAAACCCTGGAATTATCCAGACAGAATGTGAAAAAAACGGGAAATGGCGGGAACGTCTTGTGGGAGCGAGCAAGCGCGCGCCCACAAGATTCAGCGGTGTCTCGACTAACGAACGCTACTGGTGAAGCGGCTGGCGCCCGGCAGTTCCAGGACAATCTCATCACCGACATTCAACGGCCCCACGCCCACTGGCGTGCCAGTGAGGATCACATCACCGGCCTGCAGCGAGAAGCAGCCTGCCATGTGCTGGATCATCGGCACGATCGGGTTGAGCATCGCGCTGCTGTTGCCATCCTGGCGAACTTCGCCGTTGATGGTCAGGCGAATGCCGATGTCGGTGAGGTCGGCGAAGGTGCTGCCGGATACGAACGGTGCAATCACCGCCGCGCCGTCGAAGGACTTGGCGATTTCCCAGGGCAGGCCCTTGGATTTCAGCTCGGCCTGCTTGTCGCGCAGGGTCAGGTCCAGGGCCGGGGCGAAACCGGAGATGGCGTCGAGCACTTCTTCACGGCTTGGCTTGGTCGACAATGGCTTGCCGATCAACACCGCGATTTCCGCCTCGTAATGCACCGAACCGCGGTCGGCCGGAATGCTGAAACCACCTTCCAGAGGCACCACGCAACTGCCCGGCTTGATGAACAGCAATGGCTCGGTCGGGACCGGGTTATCCAGTTCCTTGGCGTGTTCCGCGTAGTTACGGCCGATGCACACCACTTTCCCCAGCGGGAAATGAATACGCGTACCGTCGACATACTGGTGCTGATAGCTCATGGACCGACTCCTGGTTCGTAGCGCTTGAATTCGAAATCAAACAGCGAAAATCTTGCCCGGGTTCATGATGCCGTTCGGGTCGAACACCGCTTTGACGGCCTTCATGTACTCGATCTCAACCGGGGAACGGCTGTAGGTCAAGTAATCACGCTTGGTCATGCCAACACCGTGTTCGGCAGAGATCGAACCGTTGTACTTCTCGACGGTTTCGAATACCCACTTGTTGACGGTCGCGCACTTGGCGAAGAACTCGTCCTTGCTCAGGTTGTCGGGCTTGAGGATGTTCAGGTGCAGGTTGCCGTCACCGATGTGACCGAACCAGACGATTTCGAAATCCGGGTAGTGTTCGCCGACGATCGCGTCAATTTCCTTAAGGAACGCCGGGACTTTCGACACAGTGACCGAAATGTCGTTTTTGTATGGCGTCCAGTGGGAAATGGTTTCGGAGATGTATTCGCGCAGTTTCCACAAATTCTGCAGCTGGGTTTCGCTTTGGCTCATCACGCCGTCCAGCACCCAGCCCTGCTCGACGCAGTGCTCGAAGGTTTCCAGCGCGTGATTGGCCACTTCTTCGGTCGTCGCTTCAAATTCGAGCAGTGCGTAGAACGGGCAATCGGTTTCGAACGGCGCCGGCACGTCGCCACGGGCCATGACTTTGGCCAGGGCTTTATCGGAGAAGAATTCGAAGGCGGTCAGGTCGAGCTTGCTCTGGAACGCGTGCAGCACCGGCATGATCGAGTCGAAATCGGCTGTGCCGAGGACCATCGCGGTGAGATTTTTAGGTGCCCGATCCAGACGCATGGTCGCTTCGACCACAAATCCGAGGGTGCCCTCGGCGCCGATGAACAGCTGACGCATGTCGTAGCCGGTGGCGTTCTTGATCAGGTCGCGGTTGAGTTCCAGCACGTCGCCCTTGCCGGTGACCACTTTCATGCCGGCCACCCAGTTACGGGTCATGCCGTAGCGAATCACCTTGATTCCGCCGGCATTGGTGCCGATATTGCCACCAATCTGGCTCGAACCTGCCGAAGCGAAGTCAACCGGGTAGTACAGGCCGTTTTCTTCGGCCACGTTCTGCAAATGCTCGGTCACCACGCCCGGCTGACACACGGCGGTGCGGTCGGTGAGGTTCACATCGAGAATCTGGTTCATGTAGTCGAACGACACGACCACTTCGCCATTAGCGGCCACGGCGGCGGCGGAAAGCCCGGTACGGCCACCGGATGGCACCAGTGCCACCTTGTGTTTATTCGCCCACAGGACAATGGCCTGGACCTGTTCGGTGGTCTTCGGGAACACGATGGCGGTCGGGGCCGGGGCAAAATGCTTGGTCCAATCCTTACCGTAAGCATTCAGGGAGTCGGCATCGGTCAGCACCTTGCCGGGCTCAACCAGGGTCTTCAGCTCATCAATCAGGGCAGGATTGGTCATCGACAGAACTCTCGAACAATTCATGGTCATCCTGAGAACGCTTCACGTCGCAGGAATGAGTGTTTAGCGGGGCGCATATGCTAGCATACCGACCCCGCAGCATAGTGCCCAACGGCTGTTCTGCGGCGACGGCATTCTTGTCGTCCGGGTCAGCGTCTGTTGACCATTTCCTGCCATTTTTCTCCGGGATACAGGTTTACGCAGATGAGCAAGACTTCTCTCGATAAGAGCAAGATCAAGTTCCTTCTTCTCGAAGGCGTCCACCAATCGGCTGTCGACGTCCTCAAGGCGGCGGGCTACACCAGCATCGAGTACCTCACAGGTTCTCTGCCGGAAGCCCAGCTCAAGGAAAAGATCGCAGATGCTCACTTCATCGGCATTCGCTCGCGCACTCAACTGACCGAAGAGATCTTCGATCACGCGAAAAAGCTCGTGGCTGTAGGGTGTTTCTGCATTGGCACCAACCAGGTCGACCTGGACGCGGCCCGCGAGCGCGGTATCGCTGTGTTCAACGCACCGTACTCCAACACGCGTTCCGTTGCCGAGCTGGTGCTGGCCGAGGCAATCCTGTTGCTGCGCGGCATCCCTGAGAAGAACGCTTCCTGCCACCGTGGCGGCTGGATCAAGAGCGCGGCCAACTCCTTCGAAATCCGTGGCAAGAAGCTGGGCATCGTCGGCTACGGCTCGATCGGTACTCAACTGTCGGTCCTGGCTGAAGGCCTGGGCATGCAGGTGTACTTCTACGACACCGTGACCAAGCTGCCATTGGGTAACGCCACCCAGGTCGGCAGCCTGAACGAGCTGCTGGGCATGTCCGACATCGTGACCCTGCACGTGCCGGAAACCGCTGCGACCCAATGGATGATCGGCGAGAAGGAAATCCGCGCCATCAAGAAGGGCGGCATCCTGATCAACGCCGCGCGCGGCACCGTGGTCGAACTGGACCACCTGGCCGCTGCCATCAAGGACAAGCACCTGATCGGCGCTGCCATCGACGTATTCCCGGTGGAGCCACGCTCCAACGACGAAGAGTTCGAAAGCCCGCTGCGTGGCCTGGACAACGTGATCCTGACCCCGCACATCGGTGGTTCCACCGCCGAGGCGCAAGCCAACATCGGTCTGGAAGTGGCAGAAAAACTGGTCAAGTACAGCGACAACGGTACCTCGGTATCGTCCGTGAACTTCCCGGAAGTGGCCCTGCCGGCTCACCCTGGCAAGCACCGCCTGTTGCACATCCACGAGAACATTCCGGGTGTGATGAGCGAGATCAACAAGGTCTTCGCCGAAAACGGCATCAACATTTCCGGTCAGTTCCTGCAGACCAACGAGAAAGTCGGCTACGTGGTTATCGACGTAGACGCCGAGTACTCGGAGCTGGCGCAAGAGAAGCTGCAACACGTCAACGGCACCATCCGTAGCCGCGTGTTGTTCTAGCAGCAGCTACAAGCTGTAAGCTTCAAGCGGCAAGTAGCGATCGCCTCTGCTTTTACTTGAGGCTTATAGCTTGAAGCTTGCAGCTTCTGTTAGAACAGCAGCTACAAGCTGTAAGCTTCAAGCGGCAAGTAGCGTTTGCCTCTGCTTTTACTTGAGGCTTATAGCTTGAAGCTTGCAGCTATAAAAAAGGGAGCCCCAGCGAAGCGGGCTCCCTTTTTTTATTTCACATTGACGGTGATCTTCTTCGAGACGATCGGCGGATCGAACGGCATATGGCCGCTGTCGCCCAATTCCAGCTGAAGAGTGTGTTTGCCCGGTGTCAGGGTTATTTCAGCCTGGGTCTGTGCCTTGCCGAAGTGCAGGTGGTTGGCATCGTTGGGAATCGGCGCGCCCGCCGCCGGCAGTTTGTCGACATCGATCAACAAGTGATGGTGGCCCGTGTTCTTGGTGGTATCGCCTGCTGGCGCCAGCGCGATGTTCTCGACAGCGAATTTGACAACGACAGTTTGCGGAACCGTGGCACCGTCCGCGGGAGAAACAATGGACACTACTGCACCCTCGGGTGCCATTGTGGCCGCGCTGGCCAGCACAGAAACGCCCATCAGCAGGCCAGCCAAAGCAGCACGTGACATAAAGGTTTTCATTCTCTTCTCCAGTTTTTCCGTAAAATCCGCATGACCATCACAACTTCATGGTCAATCGTTGTCGAAGGCACTCGACAACCATAGCAAAGCGAGCCTGAATCAGAGGGTCGCGATAAAAAATTCAAAGGAGTGACCATGCGCTTTCTGCCTGGCCTGATCTGCCTGCTACCCCTTCTGAGCCCTTTGGCTCATGCCGAACTAATTGATGACGTCAACGACCGCGGTGAACTGCGCATAGCCCTTGAGGCTAATACACCCCTTTTCAATTTCAAGAAAGACGACAAGCTTGAGGGCTTCGAAGTTGAATTGGGTCAACTGCTCGCCGACGAACTGGATGTTCGGGCTGACTTCGTCGTCACCGACGGCAGCGATTTGCTGACCGGTGTCGAAAGCGGCAAGTACGACATCGCCATCAATCACATAACAGAGACCCCGGCGCTCAAGGAACGTTTCGACTTCAGCGAACCTTACAGTCGCGCCGATGCACAATTGATCGCGCAGAAGGATGAGCCACGCTCAATGCTGCTGGTGCAATCACTGACAGAAGAGAAGCCGAAAACCCGTTCGCCCGTGAACCTGGCGATTCCGTTTCAGAAGGGCAATCCGGCATTTCATGCCAGCCTGGAAAACGCATTGCAGCGGATCAAGGCCGATGGCCGGCTTCAGGCGCTGGAGGAGAAGTGGTTTGGGGCAGATGCGGGTGTAACGCTGAAACAATGACGCTGTAGGCGCGAGCTTGTTCGCGAAGGACTGCAGTGCGCCGCGTTTACCCAGCTCACACGCGTTATCGTTGACGACCATCGCTGCGATGCGGCGATCCGACAGGCCAGCTCCTACAGGGGTCGGTTCAGCGCCGCGAGGGCTGCCGCCGCTTCAGCCAGCTCCAGCTCGCTGAAGACTTGCACACCGTGGCGCTTGAGCAGTGCAGCCGTCACGCCTTCGCCACTGACTTTCACCCCGCTGAACGTGCCGTCATAGGTCTGCAGATTGCCGCAGGACGGGCTGTTGGCCTTGAGGATGGCAATGCCGATGCCGTGCTGTTGCACCAGCGCCAGTGCCTGACGGGCACCACTCAGAAACTGCGCGCTGACGTCCTCACCCTCGGTCGTCAGCACCGACGCCTGGCCATCCAGCACCTCACCACCCTGCCCACCGGGAATTTCGGCAGCGGCCCGTGGCGTCGGCAATCCTCCGGCGACCTCCGGGCACAACGGCACGACGCGGCCTTCGTCGAGCCATGCCTGAAGCGGATCGAACGGCCCGCTGGCCCCGCCGTCGTAACGTACGCGATGCCCCAGCAGACAGCGGCTTACCAGAATTTTCTGCATGATCAGAACGGCTCGTTGCCGCGACGCCGGAACCATCCGGTCAGCGACAGGCGCTCGCGGGTCGCAGGCAACACTTCATGGGGAACTTCGCCCGACAGGAAGACCACCAGGCAGCCCCCAGTCGGTATCACATCGTATGCCGCACCTTCATCCAGGTACATGCGCAACTGACCACCGTGTTCGGGCAGCCAGGCGTCGTTGAGGTAGACCACCGCCGAGACCATGCGCCGGTCGTCATCGCGAAACCGGTCGACGTGCTTGAGGTAGAACGCCCCCGGCGGGTACATCGCGAAATGGCTTTCGAAATCTTCCAGGCCCAGGAACAGATCGCGGTTCATGGCCTCGCGCAGGCTGTCCATCAGTCCCAGATAGCTGTCGCAAGCCCCGGCCTGGCCGGGCTCGATCCACTGGATATGATCGCCGCGAATGCCCTCGCGAATCTCCGAGGTGGGCCCGCGCCCTACCGCAGCCGGGGCCAGTTCACCCTCGGCAGCACGTTTACGGCACTCGGCCGCCAGTGCTCGGGTCAGATCCAGAGGCAGGAAAATATTCTGCTGCGACCAGCCATTGGCGGCCAGGTCATCGACGATTCGTAACAGCAACGGGTGATCAGAAGGTATTTGCATGGCGCGCATAGTATTCCTGCGCCTGAAAATCCGACAGAGCCACGCAGCGGGTTGATACGAATTCTCGACAAGTCCGTATGCCACACGGAGAATAGTCGCCTGCTGACAGGAGTCCCTATGCGCCGTTTGCTTTTCTCCCTGCTGATGTTCTGCGTTTTGCCCGCTTGGGCAGACGGCCATGACCAGTTGTACAAGGTCGCCGGCTGGCCAGAGCAACGCGCGCATTTCAACGATGCCCTTTCAGCCGCCCAGCAGCGCTACCAGAGCAGCCTGCCACCCGCCGTGTTCCAGGCACTGGTCAACAACAGCAATCAGCGCTTTGACCCCAAAGCCGTGGACCAGCGCGCCGAATCGCAACTGCGCAAGAACCTCGCCGATCCGAAACCGGCACTGAACTTCTTCCAGTCGCCCTTGGGCAAGAAGATCGTGGCCGCCGAATTGCTGGCGACCCGCCGCGATCAACTGGCGAAAAACGCCAAGGGCTTGCCGAAGATGCAGGCCAGCGACAGCCGCCTGTTGATCATCGGTCACCTGGCCCAGGCCCTGCCCGCTCGCGAGGCCGGTGCGGAAGTCAGCCTGGCGATTGCCGGTGTCGCGGCCGACAGCCTGAGCGCGATGATCCCCGGCCTGCTCGGCGCCGGCCAGGCGCAAGGCATGTTGAACGGACAGCGCCAGCGCTTGATGGAGCAGATCGGCAGCGACCTGAACAACACCCTGCTGTATGTCTATCGCGACCTGTCGGATGAAGAACTGGAAGAGTTCGCCACATTTGCCGAGTCGGCAGAGGGCAAGGCTTATTACCAGGCGGCCCTGGCGGCGATTCGGGCGGGGCTGGCGGTGGGGCAAAGCACGTCGAACCTGGCCCAATAATGTTTGGGAGCCCGATCATCGCCATCGCGAGCAGGCTCGCTCCCACAGCTCATTCGTCCATTTTGAAAGGGCACACATCCTGTGGGATCGGTCTTGCCCGCGATGGGGCACGCATGGTCACTGACCATTCCGGCCCTTGATCCGCCTGGTCAAGAACCCGAAGTACTCCCCTCGCAACGCCGGCACTTCATTCGCCAGATGATGCCTTGCCTCAGGCAGCATCAGCACCTGCGGCCGATCAAACTTGCCCCGCAATACCTCAAGGTTATGTTCCCAATCCACGGTCATGTCCGCCTGGCCTTGCACAATCAGTGGTCGCCGGGGGCTCGCCGGTGCGGCTTCGACGCGTTTGATCCAGCGTGCCAGCGCGCCTACCCAAGCCGTCGGCAGACGCAGTGGCTGCAAAGGATCGGCCTGCAGGAAGGGCAAAAATTCCGGGTCGTTGGAGTTTTCGCTGAAGCGTCGGGCAATGGCTTTGACGAAAGGCTTGAGCAGGTAATAGCTGAATTTCGACCAACCCCACGCCCGCGGCCGCACCAGCGGTGCCAGCAGAATCACCTGGCCCTGTGCCGGGCTGCTCGCCCCCGCATTCAGCACATGATCGATCACAATGGCGCCGCCGGTGCTTTGCCCGCACAAATGCCACGGTTGCGGCAGCTCCAGGGATTGCGCCTCGTTGAACAACCCTTGCAGGGTGTCCTGGTATTCGGCGAAATCCCTGATGCTCGCCCGCTCGCCGCTGGACAGCCCATGCCCCGGTAAATCGCAGGCAATCACGGCAAACCCCTGATCCAGCGCCCACTCGATCACGTGCCGATAAAGTCCGGTGTGATCATAAAAGCCATGAAATACAAACAGCGTCGCCTTCGCCCGTTCGGGCCACCAGAACTGGCTGACGACTTCATAGCCATCGACCTGAAAACGCCCCAGTCCGCTGCTTACATTACGCGTAGAAAAATCCAGCCCGTAAAACCGCTGATAAGCCTGTGCCTCTAAAGACAGCGGCTGCCTCTCGGCCAATGGCCGCAGGCTGGCGCGCAGGTGATCAGGGTCGAAGGTGGCCGGCATGAATGATTCCAGAGCGTGAAACGGACTTTATGGATCTGCGATATTCATCTGTCGCAGCAAGCATGGCAAGCTAGCCGACTTTCAAGGAGTGAACCCATGCGCTCGCCCGCCCGTGCCACCCTGTTTGTCAGCCTGTTAGCGCTCGTGTGTGCCGGGGTGCTGTGGGCTGCTTACGACTGGTTTCAGGGACGCTACCTGCGTGCGTTCAGCGAGCATACCGCCTTGTTCTCCGGTGATCCGCTGCGCCTGCCCGCTGACCTCGCCGGCCCTGGCGCCATCCGCCTGGTGCATTTCTGGGACCCGTCCTGTCCGTGCAATGTCGGCAATCAACAACACCTGACCGAACTGGTCGAGCGCTACGTACCGCAGGGCGTGGAATTTTATGCGGTTCAAAAGCCCGGCAGCCATGGCCAGCTACCCGGCACCTTGAGCCGTCTGAAAAGCATCGAGGTTTTGTCCGGTGCCGAGCAAATCCCTGCCAGCCCGGCCGTGGCGATCTGGGATCGCAGCGGCAAACTGGCGTATTTCGGCCCCTACAGCGAGGGCCTGACCTGCAACTCGAGCAACAGCTTTATCGAACCGATTCTGCAAGCACTGAACGAAGGTCGTGAAGTGAGTGCCACGCACACGCTCGCGGTGGGTTGTTACTGCCCCTGGCGCGTCGATACCGCAAAGTAGGGAAACACAGGGCCAGACGAATCCCTCCTACGAGCGATGGGCCAAACCGGCCTGCCATGTTAAACAGTGGCGCCTGGGAATCGCTGTTCACACATGACAACAAGGAGACACCATGAAACGTAGCCTGGCCGCACTCGGTTTGCTGATCGTCGTGCTTGCCGCTGGAGCCGGCTGGTACGTCTACAGCAAACAGCCGTCACGCCAGGGCATGGTGGAACTGCAACACCTGCAAGGTTCGGTCACGGTGCGCTACGACGAACGTGGCATCCCGCACATCCGCGCCGAAAACGAATCCGATCTGTACCGCGCCCTCGGCTACGTCCATGCCCAGGACCGGCTGTTCCAGATGGAAATCCTGCGTCGCCTGGCCCGTGGCGAGCTGGCCGAAGTGCTGGGGCCGAAACTGCTCGACACTGACAAGTTGATGCGCAGCCTGCGCATTCGCGAGCGCGCCGAAACCTACCTCGCGAACCTGGACAAACAATCCCCCGCCTTCATCGCCATGCAGGCCTATCTGGATGGCATCAACCAGTATCAGGACACTCACGCAAAACCCGTGGAGTTCGATGTACTGGGCATCCCCAAGCGCCCGTTCACGGCCCGGGACACCATCAGCATCGCCGGTTACATGGCCTACAGTTTTGCCGCGGCGTTTCGCACCGAACCCCTGCTGACCTACGTGCGCGATCAGTTGGGCGCCGACTACCTGAACATTTTCGATCTCGACTGGCAGCCCAAAGGCGTATTGGCGAAGCGTCACAACGGCACGGCGCTGTCGCTGGCCAGTACAGACTGGAAAGACCTGAACGCCCTCGCCCGCCTTAGCGAACAGGCACTGGCCGACAATGGCCTGCCGCAATTCGAAGGCAGCAACGCCTGGGTCGTCGCCGGCAGCCGAACCAAAAGTGGCAAACCGCTGCTGGCAGGTGACCCGCATATCCGTTTTTCCGCACCATCGGTGTGGTATGAAGCGCAACTCTCGGCGCCGGGTTTCGAACTCTACGGCCACTATCAGGCGTTGATGCCCTTCGCCTCGCTGGGCATGAACCGTGACTTCGGCTGGAGCATCACCATGTTCCAGAACGATGACCTCGACCTGATTGCCGAGAAGGTTAATCCGGATAACCCCAACCAGGTCTGGTATCGCGGCAAATGGATGGACATGGTGACCAGCGAACAGCAAATCGCGGTCAAGGGTCAGGCACCGGTCACACTGGTGTTGCGCCAGTCGCCCCACGGCCCGATCGTCAACGATGCGCTGGGCAGCGGCGTGGGCAAGACGCCGATCGCCATGTGGTGGGGTTTTCTCGAAAGCCAGAACCCGATCCTCGAGGGCTTCTATCAGCTCAATCGCGCCGACACCCTGGCCAAGGCCCGCAGCGCTGCCGCCAAGGTCCAGGCACCCGGCCTGAACATCGTCTGGGCCAACGCCAAGGGTGACATCGGGTGGTGGGCCGCCGCACAGCTACCCAAGCGCCCTGCAGGCGTGCGCCCCGGCTTTATCCTCGACGGCAGCACCGCTGATGCTGACAAGGACGGTTTCTACCCTTTCAGTGCCAACCCGCAGGAAGAAAACCCGGCGCGGGGGTACATCGTCTCGGCCAACTTCCAGCCGGTGTCACCGACAGGCATGGAGATTCCCGGTTATTACAACTTGGCCGACCGTGGTCAGCAGCTCAATCAACAGCTCAGCGACAAGAGTATCAAGTGGGATCTGGAGTCCAGCCAGAAGCTGCAACTGGGCACCACCACCGCCTACGGCCCTCGTCTGTTGGCGCCATTGCTGCCGGTGTTGCGCGCAGTGGTGAGCGACCCCGGCGAACTGAAACTGGTGGAACAACTGGCTCAATGGAAGGGCGACTACCCGCTGGAATCCACCAGTGCCACGGTGTTCAACCAGTTCCTGTTCAATCTGGCTGACGCAACGATGCACGATGAGTTGGGCAACGATTTCTTCGAAACACTGCTCTCGACCCGCGTGATCGACGCCGCGCTACCACGCCTGGCCGCCAGCCCCGACTCACCCTGGTGGGACAATCGCAACACGCTTGGCAAGGAAACCCGGGCCGATACCGTCAAGGCTGCGTGGCAGGCCAGCATCGCCCACCTCAAGACCAACCTCGGTCCGGACTTCGCGCAATGGCAGTGGGGCAAGGCTCATACGCTGACCCATGGCCACCCGTTGGGGCAGCAAAAACCATTGGACCTGATTTTCAATGTCGGCCCGTTCGCGGCCCCCGGCAGCCATGAAGTGCCAAACAACCTGTCGGCCAAGATCGGCCCGGCGCCTTGGCCGGTGACTTATGGCCCGTCGACCCGGCGCCTGATCGACTTCGCCGACCCGGCCCACAGCCTGACCGTCAACCCGGTCGGCCAAAGCGGCGTGCTGTTCGACCGTCACTATGACGATCAGGCCGAGGCCTACATTGAGGGGCTGTATTATCAGGCGCACCTCAATGATGAAGAGGTGACGGCCAATACGCGCAGTACGTTGAAGCTGTTGCCGGCGCGGGGTGCTCAGTAATTTTTTTGGCTGGACTGGCCCCATCGCTAGCAGGCTAGCTCCCACATTGGTCCGGTGCACGCAGCTCCATTGTGGGAGCTAGCCTGCTAGCGATGAGGCCCGCGAGAAGAGCGCAAATCCTGGCTCAAACCATCGCCGCGAAGTTCAGCCTGAACTGTTGCGGCGTCACCCCCAGCCTGCGGTTGAACACACTGCGCATGTGCTGGGCATCGCGGAAGCCGCATTGATAGGCCACTGTCTTGAGCGGCGCACCCGTGCTTTCCAGCATCACCCGCGCCGCGTCTACCCTGGCCCGCTCGACGAATTCGGCCGGGGTGATTTTCGCTTCCCTGGCAAACACCCTGGAAAAGTTGCGCGCGCTCATGTTGGCGGCATTGGCCAGATCGGCGATGGTCAGGTCGCCGGTCAGGTTGGCCAGCACGTAGTGCTGCACCATCGCCACTGCCGAAGTCGGTTCGGCGTGGGGCGTCAGGAACGGGCTGAACTGTGACTGGCCGCCCGAGCGCTGGGTGAACACCACCAGTCGTTTGGCCACGCTCAAGGCCACTTCCGGCCCATGGTCGCGACCCAGCAGGTACAACGACAAATCGATCCCCGCCGTGACGCCGGCCGAGGTGTAGAGCTCGGCATCCTGCACGTACAAGCGATCGGCTTCGACCCGAGTCGTTGGGCAAAGCGCCGCCAACGCGGCGGCATCACTCCAATGCGTAGTCACGGTCCGCCCCTCCAGCAAACCCGCCCGGGCGAGCATGAATGCACCATTGCAGATCGAGCCAAAACGTTGCGCCCGGCCGCAGGCATCGTGCAGCCAGGCATTGAATGCCGCACCGAAATCCGTGAACGGCAACTGAGGTCCACCCGCCACCAACAGCAAGTCGCAGGCCTGCAATGCTTCGCTGAAATGTCGATGGGCGTTGAGTGACAGGCCGTTGGAGCACGCCATCGCGCCGCGCTCGACGCCTATCACTTGCAGCTGATAGTGATCCTCAGGGGCGAGAAATCGATTGGCTTCGGAAAACACGTCCATGGGACCGGTGACGTCCAGCGACTGCACGCCGGCGAATACCACGATGGCAACGGTTTTACTCATGACGTGAATGGCCTTTTATGGATCGGATCACACCGTCTCCTGTAGGAGCGAGCCTGCTCGCGATGGCCGTGAGGGCGCTGTGTTTATCCAGACAGCCCGCGTCATCGTTGACGTCCATCGCGAGCAGGCTCGCTCCTGAAGGGGCTGTGTGCAAACTTAGCCAATCCACACCCAACAAGCGAGGTTGGCGCGATATGCACGCTCATTGGCCGTGATCGCCGCCATGGATCGATTGTCCGCTCCGGGGTGGACGAACAGACTGAAACCCTCAGCGCCGTCACGGCGTTCATCACGAGGGAACTCCCATGAGCACCACCATCGCCGGAATCAAAATCCCCGACAGCGCCTTGGCCAAAGCCACGACCGAATACATCCGCGACATCGAATCAGACCTGCTCTACCACCACTCGCGTCGGGTGTTTCTGTTTGGTGCGTTAAGCGGCGAACGCAAGCAACTGGCCTACAACCCTGAGCTGTTGTACGTCGGCGCGATGTTCCATGACCTCGGCCTGGTGGAAGGCTACCGCAGCGACAACGAGCGCTTCGAAGTCGATGGCGCCAACGCGGCGGCCGCGTTCCTCAAGCCCTACGGGCTCAGCGATGACGATATCGAGCAAGTCTGGTTGTCGATCGCCCTGCACACCACCCCAGGCGTGCCCCGGCATTTGCGGCCAACCGTCGCGCTGGTGACCGCTGGCGTCGAAATGGACGTGCTGGGCATGGACTATGCGGCCTTTACCCCCGTGCAGCGCGAAGCCGTGGTGCATGCGCATCCACGAGGCGAAGGGTTCAAGGAGTGCATCATCTGCGCCTTTGCCGACGGCTTGCGCCATCGTCCACAGACCACGTTCGGCAACGTGAAGACGGATGTGTTGGTGGATCAGGAGCCAGGGTTCAAACCGATGAACTTTGTCGAGGTCATCCGCAATTCTCCCTGGGTTGCCTGATTTCCAAACCACCTGTGGGAGCGAGCCCGCTCGCGAAGGAGTGTCAGTCAACGAAGATGTCGACTGGGAGTCCATCGCGAGCAGGCTCGCTCCTACAGTGGATCAGGGTCAGCCACGAAATGGGGGCCAACCCCACATCAGGCTCAAGCCGCTTCCGGTGCCTGCGCGCGACGCACGTCCGGTTGCTTCCACGAATCGGCCGCGCTTTCTTCGATGGCCTGCTGAATCGCACGCTTGCGCGCTTCTTCTGCGCGTCGGCTGAAGAACCAGACAAGGAACGTCATCAGCGACACCGCCAGCAGAATCAGACTGGCCACGGCGTTGATCTCCGGCTTCACGCCCAGACGTACTGCCGAGAACACCTCCATCGGCAGGGTCGTGGACCCCGGGCCCGACACGAAGCTCGCCAACACCAGGTCATCCAGGGACAGGGCGAAGGACATCATGCCGCCAGCCCCCAGGGATGGCGCGATCATCGGGATGGTGATCAGGAAGAACACCTTCCACGGCCGTGCGCCGAGGTCCATGGCCGCTTCTTCGATGGACAGGTCCAGCTCACGCAAACGCGCCGAGACCACCACCGCCACATACGCCGCACAGAACGTGGTGTGAGCGATCCAGATGGTGACGATGCCGCGTTCCTGCGGCCAGCCGATCATCTGCGCCATGGCCACGAACAGCAGCAACAGCGACAGGCCGGTGATCACCTCGGGCATGACCAGCGGCGCGGTCACGAGGCCGCCGAACAGGGTACGACCCTTGAAGTGGGTGATACGGGTCAGGACGAACGCCGCCAGTGTACCCAGTGCCACCGCCGCTACCGCCGTGTAGCAGGCGATTTCCAGCGAGCGCACCACCGAGCCCATCAGTTGGGTGTTGTCGAGCAGACCGACGTACCACTTGATCGACCAGCCGCCCCACACCGTCACCAGTTTCGAGGCGTTGAACGAGTAGATCACCAGGATCAGCATCGGTGCATAAATGAACAGCAGACCCAATACCAGCATCAGGCTGGAGAAACGGAAGCGCTTCATTCTTTACCCTCCATTTCCTTGGCCTGACTGCGGTTGAACAGGATGATCGGCACAATCAGGATCGCCAGCATCACCACCGCCAGGGCAGAAGCCACCGGCCAGTCACGGTTGTTGAAGAATTCTTGCCAGAGCACTTTACCGATCATCAGGGTTTCCGGACCGCCGAGCAGTTCCGGGATCACGAACTCACCCACCACCGGAATGAACACCAGCATGCAGCCGGCGACTATGCCGTTTTTGGACAATGGAATGGTGATCTTCCAGAAGCTGTTGAACGTGCTCGAACCCAAGTCGGACGCGGCTTCCAGCAGGCTATGGTCGTGCTTCACCAGGTTGGCGTAGAGCGGCAGGATCATGAATGGCAGGTAGGAATAAACCACGCCGATGTAGACCGCCAGGTTGGTATTGAGGATCTGCAGCGGTTCGTTGATCCAGCCCATGCTCATCAGGAAACCGTTGAGCAGACCGTTGTTGCTGAGGATCCCCATCCACGCATACACGCGGATCAGGATCGCGGTCCAGGTCGGCATCATGATCAGCAGGACCAGCACCGTTTGCAGCTCTTTGCGGGCACTGGCGATGGCGTAGGCCATCGGGTAGCCGATCAGCAGGCAGAGGATGGTGCTGATCAGCGCCATCTTCAACGAGCCGAGGTAGGCGGCGATGTACAGCTCGTCGCCGGCCAGCGTCGCGTAGTTGCCCAGGTTCAACAGCACCTGCAGTTTCTGCTCGGCGTAGCTGTAGATCTCGGTGTACGGCGGAATGGCCACGTCGGCTTCGGCGAAGCTGATCTTCAGGACGATGAAGAACGGCAACATGAAGAACAGGAACAGCCAGATGAAAGGAACCCCGATGACCAACTGACGGCCACCGGGAATTATTCGATTGAGGCGGCGTTTGAATTTGCGCATGTTCATGAGCGAAGCACCACGCCGCTGTCGTCTTCCCACCACACGTAAACCTGATCACCCCAGGTCGGCCGCTGGCCACGGCGCTCGGCGTTGGCGACAAACGACTGGACGATCTTGCCGCTCGGCAGTTCGACGTAGAACACCGAGTGACCGCCGAGGTAGGCGATGTCGTGCACCTTGCCGCTGGACCAGTTGTATTCGCAGGTCGGCATGGTTGGGGTCACGAGCAGTTTTTCCGGGCGGATCGCGTAGGTCACGGACTTGTCTTGCACCGAGGTGCTGATGCCGTGGCCGACATAGATCTGGCGATCCAGGTCCTTGCAGGTGATGGTCGCGTGGCCTTCGGCGTCATCGATCACTTCACCGTCGAAGATGTTGACGTTGCCGATGAATTCGCAGACCAGACGGCTGGTCGGGGTTTCGTAGATGTCGATCGGGCTGCCGATCTGGGCGATCCAGCCCAGGTGCATGATCGCGATGCGCTCGGCCATGGTCATGGCCTCTTCCTGATCGTGGGTCACCATGACGCAGGTTACGCCGACGCGCTCGATGATCTCGACCAGCTCCAACTGCATTTGCGAACGCAGTTTCTTGTCCAGTGCCCCCATCGGTTCGTCGAGCAGCAGCAGCTTCGGCCGCTTGGCCAGGGAGCGGGCCAGGGCCACACGCTGACGCTGACCACCGGACAGCTGATGCGGTTTGCGCTTGGCGTACTGGCTCATCTGCACCAGCTTGAGCATGTCGGCCACGCGCGCATCGATTTCCGCGGCTGGCAGTTTGTCCTGCTTGAGGCCGAAGGCAATGTTCTGCGCCACGGTCATGTGCGGGAACAAGGCGTAGGACTGGAACATCATGTTGATCGGCCGCTCGTACGGCGGCATATCGGTGATGTCTACGCCATCGAGGAAGATCCGCCCTTCGGTTGGACGCTCGAAACCTGCGAGCATACGCAGCAAGGTGGATTTGCCCGATCCCGAACCGCCGAGCAGGGCGAAGATTTCGCCTTTCTTGATTTCCAGGGACACGTCGTCCACGGCAATCGTCTCGTCGAACTTCTTCGTGACCCGGTCGATTTTGACCAACACCTCTTTAGGTAATTGGTCGCCCTCGAGGGCTTTCTTATAGGCGCCGGAGGCAACTGCCATTTACGAAACTCCCAGAAAAAAAGAGTGCAGTTCGCTCAAGGTGAGCCAACCTTGGATAGTTTGAGCCTTGAAGCTATTTACCCGACTTGACCGTGGTCCAGCTGCGGGTCATCAAACGCTGAATCTTCGGTGGTAACTCGATGGACACGTAGGTCTTGTCGAGCACGGCTTGCGGTGGATAAACCGCTTCGTCGGTGCGAATGGATTGTTCCATCAGTTTGTCCGCCCCCGGATTAGGGTTGGCATAGCCGACGTAATCACTGACCTGGGCGATCACCTCAGGTTTCAGCAAATAGTTGATGAAGGCATGGGCCTCTTTGTCGTTGGCCGAGTCCTTCGGAATCGCCAGCATATCGAACCAGAGCGCGCCACCTTCTTTCGGAATGGTGTAGGCGATGTTGATGCCTTTCTTGGCTTCTTCGGCGCGGGTGCGGGCCTGGAAAATATCGCCGGAGAATCCGACGGCGATGCAGATATCGCCATTGGCCAGGTCCGAGATGTATTTGGAAGAGTTGAAATAAGTCACGTAAGGCCGCACGGCCAGCAACTTGGCGGTCGCTTTTTCGTAGTCTTTGGGGTCGGTGCTGTTAGCGTTCAGGCCCATATAGTTGAGGACCGTGGGCATCATTTCATCCGCGGAGTCGAGGAACGCCACACCGCACTTCTGCAGCTTCTTGATGTTCTGCGGCTCAAACAACACGCTCCAGGAATCGATTTTGTCGACGCCTAACACTTCCTTGATTTTGTCGACGTTGTAACCGATGCCGTTGGTGCCCCACAGATACGGCACGGCATACAGGTTGCCCGGGTCGTTCTGCTCCAGGCGCTTGAGCAGCGCCGGGTCGAGGTTCGAATAGTTCGGCAACTGCGACTTGTCGAGCTTCTGGAAAGCACCGGCCTTGATCTGCTTGCCGAGGAAGTGGTTGGACGGCACGACCACGTCATACCCGGTATGCCCGGCCAGCAACTTGCCTTCCAGGGTTTCGTTGGAGTCGAAGACGTCATAGACCGGCTTGATACCGGTCTCTTTCTGAAAGTCTGCCAGGGTGGTCTGACCGATGTAGTCCGACCAGTTATAAATATGCACGGTGCCGGCGGCCTGGACATTGACGGCAAGCGTCAACCCGGCGGCAACCAGCATGGCATTGCGCAACAAAGAAAAAATAGGCAAGTGGAGGTCCTCTAAAATTAGTTGGGCCCAAGTTGCCCCGCGTTACATGACAGCCATGGCTGCCTGGCAACAAAACCGGCGCGCAACTTACCCTCGAAAAACCGTTCCAGCAAACTTTATGAAAATCCCTGTAGGAACGAGCTCGCTCGCGATGGTCGTCAACGATGATGCGGAGTGCCTGGCACCCCGCGGTGCTCTCAGGTTCATCGCGAGCGAGCTCGCTCCTACAGGAGTTGTTACTTACTTACCGGATTTGATCTTGGTCCAGCTGCGAGTCAGGATCCGCTGGGTCGCGGCCGGCAAGTCGGCAATCGCGTACAGCTTGGCCTGCACGTCCGCTGGCGGGTAGATGCCTGGATCGCTGGTGATGTCTTTATCCACCAGTGGCGTGGCAGCCGCGTTACCGTTCGGGAAACGCACGGCGTTGGTGATTTCAGCCATGATTTCCGGCTTCTGCAGGAAGGTCATGAACTTGTAGGCGCCTTCGACGTTTTCGGCATCTTTAGGGATGGCGACCATGTCGTAGAAGCTGCCCGCACCTTCTTTCGGAATGTTGTAGCTGACTTTCACCTTGTCACCGGCTTCAGCCGCGCGGGACTTGGCCTGGTAGATGTCGCCCGAGTAACCCACGGCCACGCAGATGTTGCCGTTGGCCAGGTCGGAGATGTACTTGGAAGAGTGGAAATACGCGATCGAAGGACGAACCTTCATGATCAGCGCTTCAGCCTTGTCGATGTCTTCTTTCTTCTGGCTGTCGGTTGGCAGGCCCAGGTAGTGCAGCGCCACCGGAATCATCTCGGTTGGCGAATCGAGCAGGCTGATACCGCACGACTTCAACTTGGCGGCGTTCTCAGGCTTGAAGATCAGATCCCAGGAATCGGTCGGTGCGTCGGCACCCAGTGCAGCCTTGACCTTCTCGGCGTTGAAACCGATACCGATCGAACCCCACATGTACGGGAAGGCGTGTTCGTTGCCCGGGTCGCTGACCGATACGGCCTTGAGCAGGTCGGTGTTCAGGTTTTTCCAGTTTGGCAGCTTGGACTTGTCCAGCTTCTGGTAAACGCCGGCCTTGATCTGCTTGGCCAGGAAATTGTTCGACGGTACGACGATGTCGTAACCGGACTTGCCGGCCAGCAACTTGGCTTCGAGGGTTTCGTTACTGTCGAAGACGTCGTAGACGACTTTGATACCCGACTCGTCTTCAAACTTCTTGATCGTGTCCGGAGCGATGTAGTCGGACCAGTTATAGACGTGCAACACCTTGTCGTCCGCCTGAACCGCGCTCGCCATAATGCCCATCAGGGACATGGCGAGAAGAGTCTTGCCAGCAAACATTTTGCCTAATGCCTTCATGCGTGATGCTCCAAATTTTTCTCTTTTGAACCACTATGTTCAGCGGCCGAACCCGGGCAACTGGAACCGCGGCTAGTCTGGCAAGATCCGAGGCGGTCTTTCAACAAAAGGCCGCCTCTTATGACTGTGCCGAGCGAAAGTTTCATACTCCCGCTCAGAGCCTAGCACTTAGCCCTGCAATGCACTGAGGGTCAGGTCCAGGCACTTGCGTGCCTTGGTCACCAACTCATCGATTTCCGCCAGTGTAATCACCAGGGGTGGCGCGATGATCATGGTGTCGCCCACGGCGCGCATGATCAGACCGTTATCGAAGCAGAACTGCCGGCAGATCATGCCGACGCCCTTGCCTTCGTAACGCTTGCGAGTGGCCTTGTCCTGCACCAACTCGATAGCCCCCAACAGACCGACCCCACGAACTTCGCCCACCAATGGGTGATCGTTCAGTTCCCGCAGACGTTTCTGCAAATACGGTGCCGTTTCGTTGTGCACGCGCTCGATAATTTTTTCTTCGCGCATGATGCGGATGTTTTCCAGTGCCACAGCAGCCGCCACCGGGTGGCCGGAGTAGGTGAAGCCATGGTTGAAATCGCCGCCTTCATTGAGCACCGCCACCACTTCGTCACGCACGATCAGGCCACCCATAGGGATGTAGCCGGAAGTCAGGCCTTTGGCGATGGTCATCATGTCAGGCTTGAGGCCGTAGAAGTCGGAACCGAACCACTCACCGGTGCGGCCGAAACCACAGATCACTTCGTCCGCCACGAACAGGATGTCGTACTTGGCGAGGATTTCCTTGATACGCGGCCAGTAGGTGTCTGGCGGAATGATCACGCCGCCGGCGCCCTGGATCGGCTCGGCAATAAAGGCGCCCACGTTGTCGACGCCGATTTCCAGAATCTTCTCTTCCAACTGATTGGCGGCCCAGACACCGAACTCCTCCGGCGTCATGTCGCCGCCTTCGGCGAACCAGTACGGCTGGGCGATGTGGACGATGCCCGGGATCGGCAAGTCGCCTTGTTCATGCATGTAAGTCATGCCGCCCAGGCTCGCGCCGGCCACGGTGGAACCGTGATAGCCGTTCTTGCGGCTGATGATGACTTTCTTGTTCGGCTGGCCCTTGATCGCCCAGTAGTGACGAACCATGCGCAGCATGGTGTCGTTGCCTTCGGAGCCGGAACCGGTGAAGAACACATGGTTCATGCCTTCAGGCGCGATGTCGGCGATGGCTTTGGCCAGCTCCAGCACCGGTGGGTGAGCGGTCTGGAAGAACAGGTTGTAGTACGGCAGTTCGCGCATTTGTTTGCTGGCGGCATCGGCCAGTTCATCGCGACCGTAACCGATGGCCACGCACCACAGGCCAGCCATACCATCGAGAATCTTGTTGCCTTCGCTGTCCCACAGGTAAACGCCCTTGGCGTTGGTGATGATCCGTGGGCCTTTCTCTTTCAACTGTTTGAAGTCGCTGAACGGGGCCAGGTGGTGATCGTTGCTCAGGGCTTGCCATTCACGGGTTTGCGGGTTGTTGCTGGTCATACCAATCTCCTAAAGAAAATCAGGTGGAGGCGCCGTCTGGCGACAACGGACGCCCGGCGTGTCAGACGGCAAAAAGCAGGAACTCCCGTTCCCACGAACTGATCACGCGCTTGAAGTTTTCATGCTCGGCCCGCTTGACCGCGACGTAGCCAGTAATGAAATTTTTGCCCAGGTACTTCTCGATGGTCGCGCTGTTTTCCATGCGTTCCAGCGCATCTTCGATGGTCAGTGGCAGGCGCAGGTTACGGCGTTCATAGCCACGGCCCACGACCGGCGCACTCGGGTTCAGTCCTTCGACCATGCCGATGTAACCGCAGAGCAGGCTCGCGGCAATCGCCAGGTACGGGTTGGCATCGGCGCCCGGCAGGCGGTTTTCCACCCGACGGTTTTGCGGCCCGGCATCCGGAACCCGCAGGCCCACGGTGCGGTTTTCTTCGCCCCACTCCACGTTTACCGGTGCCGAGGTGTCCGGCAGGAAACGGCGGAACGAATTGACGTTGGGCGCAAACAGCGGCAACAGCTCAGGAATGAGTTTCTGCAAGCCACCGATGTGGTGCAGGAACAGCTGGCTCATGGTCCCGTCTTCATTGGAGAAGATGTTCTTGCCGGTCTCGATGTCGATGATGCTCTGGTGCAAGTGCATGGCACTGCCGGGCTCGCCGGTCATGGGCTTGGCCATGAAGGTCGCCGCCACGTTGTGCTTGAGCGCGGCCTCGCGCATGGTGCGCTTGAACACCAGGATCTGGTCGGCCAGGGACAAGGCATCGCCGTGACGGAAGTTGATTTCCATCTGCGCCGTGCCGTCCTCGTGGATCAGCGTGTCGAGGTCCAGCTCCTGCAATTCACACCAGTCGTAGACGTCTTCGAACAGTGGGTCGAATTCGTTGGCGGCTTCGATGGAGAACGATTGGCGACCGATTTCAGGGCGACCGGAACGGCCGATCGGCGGCTGCAACGGGTAATCCGGGTCATCGCTGCGCTTGGTCAGGTAGAACTCCATTTCCGGCGCCACGATAGGCTGCCAGCCCTTATCGGAATAGAGTTTCAGGATCTTCTTGAGCACGTTGCGCGGCGACAGCTCGATCGGGTTGCCTTGCTTGTCGTAAGTGTCGTGAATCACCTGCGCCGTTGGCTCGATGGCCCATGGCACCAGGAACACCGCGTTCTGATCGGGACGGCAGATCATGTCGATGTCGGCCGGGTCGAGCAGTTCGTAATAGATGTCGTCTTCGACATAGTCGCCGGTCACGGTCTGCAACAGCACACTCTCTGGCAGGCGCATGCCCTTTTCGGCGATGAATTTGTTGGTCGGCGAGATCTTGCCCCGGGTAATCCCGGTCAAATCGCCAATCATGCATTCGACTTCTGTGATCTTGTGGTCTTTCAACCAATCGGTGAGCTGGTCGAGGTTGTTACTCATAAATGCCTCTAGGCTTTGAGTTTCCTGACTCTTGCAGGAGTCGGGCAATGTTTGACGCATCGGCGCCGCGTTGAAATTCAGGTGTACGAAAGGCTATCGTGTTTTTATTGCACCACGCGGCAAATGCCGGGCGTGCAGAATCGCAAGCGGTGCCCAAGGCAATGGAGGCGCCACTATTATTGTGAATCGGTTCTATATTGAATGGAGTAACCGTAATGGGGGTGCCATCAAGGCCGTCCAGAATATCGGACGCAAAGGGTCGATTCGCCAGGGACGGAAAGATCACCGGCACGCCGGGAACCGCGAAGGCTGCGACGCTGACGTAGATATCGCCACTGATGTGATAAGCATGCAGACCGTTCTGCTGACCGCAGTCGGTGATGCCGATTAACGACAGGCGAGACATGTAGCACCCCGGTATTATTGCTGTTATGGGTTTGATTCGAGCTTAGCCTTGTTCATTTTTTTACACAACACCCCCGTAAAAAATACAACACGGCCCGCTCAAGCATGCAGACGGTATAGCGTTCAGGGGCATAAAAACGCCCCAAAGTGCCTCAAAAAAGCCGCATGAGCGCTTTTTTGGGGCAAAAACGGCCTCGCTTGACTTCGGCATGCCGTTCGGGTTGACTGGAATCCGAAGAGATCAATGATTGATATTTTTAACAACAAAGGTGTTGCATCATGTCGGTACCCCCGCGTGCCGTTCAGCTTAACGAAGCGAACGCGTTCCTTAAGGAACATCCTGAGGTTCTGTACGTTGACCTTCTGATTGCGGATATGAATGGTGTGGTGCGCGGCAAGCGCATCGAACGCACCAGCCTCCACAAGGTTTACGAGAAAGGCATCAACCTGCCGGCCTCTCTATTTGCTCTGGATATCAATGGTTCGACGGTGGAAAGCACCGGCCTGGGCCTGGACATCGGCGATGCTGACCGAATCTGCTATCCAATTCCCGACACCCTGTGCAACGAGCCATGGCAGAAGCGCCCGACCGCGCAACTGTTGATGACCATGCACGAACTCGAAGGTGATCCTTTCTTCGCCGACCCGCGCGAAGTGCTGCGACAAGTCGTCACCAAGTTCGATGAGATGGGCCTGACCATCTGCGCCGCGTTCGAACTGGAGTTCTACCTGATCGACCAGGAGAACGTGAACGGCCGCCCACAACCACCGCGCTCGCCGATTTCCGGCAAACGCCCGCACTCGACACAGGTTTACCTGATCGACGACCTCGACGAATACGTCGACTGCCTCCAGGACATTCTGGAAGGTGCGAAAGAGCAAGGCATCCCGGCCGACGCCATCGTCAAGGAAAGTGCCCCGGCGCAGTTCGAAGTGAACCTGCACCACGTGGCCGACCCGATCAAGGCTTGCGACTACGCGGTCCTGCTCAAGCGCCTGATCAAGAACATCGCCTACGACCATGAAATGGACACCACCTTCATGGCCAAGCCTTATCCGGGCCAGGCGGGCAATGGTCTGCACGTCCACATCTCGATTCTCGATAAAGACGGCAAAAACATTTTTGCCAGTGAGGATCCCGAGCAGAACGCCGCACTGCGTCACGCGATCGGCGGTGTGCTCGAGACCCTACCGGCGCAAATGGCGTTCCTCTGCCCGAACGTCAACTCCTACCGTCGTTTCGGCGCACAGTTCTACGTGCCGAACTCGCCGTGCTGGGGCCTGGACAACCGCACTGTCGCCCTGCGCGTGCCGACCGGTTCCGCCGACGCGGTCCGCCTGGAACACCGCGTGGCCGGTGCCGACGCCAACCCCTACCTGCTGATGGCTTCGGTCCTGGCAGGCGTGCACCACGGTCTGGTCAACAAGATCGAACCGGGCGCTCCAGTGGAAGGCAACAGCTACGAGCAGAACGAGCAGAGCCTGCCGAACAACCTGCGCGATGCACTGCGCGAGCTGGACGACAGCGAAGTCATGGCCAAGTACATCGATCCGAAATACATCGATATCTTCGTAGCCTGTAAAGAGAGCGAGCTGGAAGAGTTCGAACACTCCATCTCCGACCTCGAGTACAACTGGTACCTGCATACCGTGTAAGCGGTTGCAGTAAAAAGGAACGCCGTTGGCTGCTGAAGCCTGCGGCGTTTTTTTATGGCCGCCTGCGGCGGATCGCTGGCAAGCCAGCTCCCACAGTTGATCTCCAGTGAACATAAATTCCGTGTACACCGGAAATTTCTGTGGGAGCTGGCTTGCCAGCGATGGCGGCCGACGAGACAACACGCAACCCCGCTCGTACAATGCCCGCTGCCCCGCAGGAGACTTCAATGACACGCGTAGCCACCCCCCGCAAACCCCGCGCACGCAGCCAGGCCCGAATCGATTCGATACTCGATGCGGCGCGCACACTGCTGGCCGCCGAGGGCGTGGCCAGCTTGTCGATCTACAGCGTGGCCGAGCGCGCGGAGATCCCGCCCTCCTCCGTCTACCACTTCTTCGCCAGCGTTCCGGCCCTGCTCGAAGCCCTGACCGCCGACGTCCACGCTGCCTTCCGCGCCTGCCTGCAAGCACCCATCGACCACCAAGCCCTCACCGGCTGGCGGGATCTGTCGCGCCTGGTGGAGCAACGCATGCTCGAGATCTACAGCGAAGACGCCGCCGCCCGCCAACTGATCCTCGCCCAACACGGCCTGACCGAAGTTACCCAGGCCGATCGTCAGCACGACATCGAACTGGGCGACCTGATGCACAAACTGTTCGACCACCACTTCGAGCTGCCGAAGCTGCCGAGCGATGTCGATGTGTTTGCGCTGGCCATGGAGCTCGGTGATCGGGTCTATGCGCGTTCGGTCCAGCAGCATGGGCAGATCACACCGCGCATGGCTGAAGAAGGGATGCGGGTGTTTGATGCCTACCTTGGCTTGTACCTGCCGCCCTATCTGCCCAAGCGCGATCTTTAAAGAACAAAAACCCCGAAGGGCTAAAACCCTCCGGGGTTGTCGTTTACGCGCACGGCTTACAACTTGGCGATCGACACCTCGGTGGATTTCACAAATGCAATCACTTCGCTGCCCACTGCCAGCTCCAGTTCTTTCACCGAACGCGTGGTGATCACTGAAGTGACGATGCCGGAAGCGGTTTGCACGTCGATTTCCGACAGCACGTCGCCGAGCACGATTTCCTTGATGGAGCCTTTGAACTGGTTGCGAACGTTGATGGCTTTGATGGTCATATTGATTTCTCCTGAGGTCGAAATGAGCTGTAAGCGGCAAGCCACAAGCTGCAAGTCAAAGCGCTGTGCTTCTTCTCGCAGCTTGAAGCTCAAAGCTCGCAGCTGCCTTACTGAGCCCAACGCAACTGCGTAGGCAAGGGTGAAACAGGTTCCGGCTCCGGCGGTTGGCCGGGCAGTGACAGCACACGGTTGAGGACTTCGGTTTCCAGCGCCGCCAGTCGATGGGAACCGCGGACCCGAGGGCGCGGTAACTCCACATGCAGGTCGAGGCCGACTTCGCCGTCTTCGATCAGAATCACCCGATCGGCAATCGCCACCGCTTCACTGACGTCGTGGGTCACCAGCAACACAGTGAAACCGTGCTGTTGCCAGAGCCGTTCGATCAGTTGCTGCATTTCGATTCGGGTCAGCGCATCCAGCGCGCCCAATGGTTCGTCGAGCAAGAGCAGACGCGGTTGATGGATCAGCGCGCGGGCCAGGGCCACACGTTGCTTCTGCCCACCGGACAGCGCGGCTGGCCACTCATTGGCGCGATCCGCCAGACCGACCGCTTCCAGGGCTTCCAGCGCTTGCGGCCGCCAGTTGCCCTTGAGCCCCAGGCCGACGTTATCGATGATCTTTTTCCATGGCAGCAGACGCGCTTCCTGGAACATCAAGCGGGTGTCTTCCCGCGCCTCACTGAGCGGCGCGGCGCCGGCCAGCAGCTCACCTGCGGTGGGTTGATCAAGGCCCGCGAGCAAGCGCAGCAAGGTGCTCTTGCCGCAGCCGCTACGACCGACCACCGCGACAAACTGGCCTGCCGGAATGTGCAGGTCGATCTCACGCAACACTTGCCGCGAACCGAAGGTTTTTTGCAGATTGCGCACCACCAGCGGAATCCCGCGCAGCAGGCGTGGAGGTTGTTGAGCCGTCATGCAGCACCTCCCTTGGCGACTTGATAGGCCGGATGCCAGCGCAGCCACACACGTTCGAGCCCACGGGCGGCGAGGTCGGCCAGCTTGCCGAGCACCGCGTACAGCAGAATCGCCAGCACCACCACGTCGGTCTGCAGAAACTCCCGGGCGTTCATCGCCAGGTAGCCAATGCCGGAACTGGCGGAAATGGTCTCGGCGACGATCAGCGTCAACCACATGAAGCCCAGTGCGAAGCGCACGCCGACCAGGATCGAAGGCAGCGCCCCCGGCAGGATCACCTGACGGAACAGGCTGAAACCGGACAAACCATAACTGCGCGACATCTCCACCAACGCCGGATCGACGTTGCGGATACCGTGGTAGGTGTTGAGGTAGATCGGAAACAACGTGCCCAGCGCCACCAGGAAAATCTTCGCCGACTCGTCGATACCGAACCACAGGATCACCAGCGGAATGAGCGCCAGGTGCGGCACGTTGCGGATCATCTGCACCGAGCTGTCGAGCAGGCGCTCACCCCATTTCGACAGGCCGGTGATGAAGCCCAAAGTCAGGCCGATGCTGCCACCGATGGTGAAACCCAGGGCAGCACGCCAACCGCTGATCGCCAGATGCGTCCAGATCTCGCCGCTGCGCACCAGGCTCACACCGGCTTCGACCACGGCGATCGGTGCCGGCAGAATCCGTGTCGACAACCAGCCCGCCGACACCGACAACTGCCACACCGCCAACAACAACACCGGCAACGCCCAGGGCGCGAGGCTGTGGATGATTTTCTTCATGGCGCGCCTCAGCTCTGGGACGCGGCTTTGGGAAGAATGTCGTTGGCCACCATCTCACCGAACGGGCTGACGTAACCGGCGCTTTTCGGCAGTTCGGGACGTTCGATATCGAGGTGCGGGAACAGCAACTCGGCAACGCGATACGACTCTTCCAGGTGTGGATAACCGGAGAAGATAAAGGTGTCGATGCCCAGGTCCGCGTACTCTTTCACGCGAGCGGCCACGGTCGGACCATCGCCCACCAGCGCCGTACCGGCACCGCCGCGCACCAGGCCAACGCCGGCCCACAAGTTGGGGCTGACTTCCAGGTTGTCGCGACTGCCGCCGTGCAGCGCAGCCATGCGTTGCTGGCCCACCGAATCGAAGCGCGCCAGGGAAGCCTGGGCGCGAGCGATGGTGTCTTCATCCAGGTGCGAAATCAGGCGGTCCGCCGCTTGCCAGGCCTCGGCGTTGGTTTCACGCACGATCACATGCAGACGAATGCCAAAACGTACGGTACGACCGAGCTTCGCGGCCTTGGCGCGGACTTGTTCAATCTTCTCGGCAACGGCGGCGGGTGGTTCGCCCCAGGTCAGAACCATTTCAACCTGCTCTGCCGCCAGGTCCTGCGCCGCTTCCGAGGAGCCACCGAAATACAACGGCGGACGCGGTTGCTGAATCGGCGGATACAGCAATTTGGCACCCTTCACGCTGATGTGCTGACCGTCGTAATCAACGGTTTCGCCTTCCAGCACGCGGCGCCAAATACGGGTGAACTCCACCGAAGCCTGGTAGCGCTCGTCATGGCTGAGGAACAGACCATCGCCGGCCAACTCTTCCGGATCACCACCCGTCACCAGGTTGAACAGCGCACGACCGCCGGACAGGCGATCCAGAGTCGCAGCCTGACGCGCGGCCACCGTCGGGGAAATGATCCCGGGGCGCAGGGCGACAAGGAATTTCAAACGCTGGGTGACCGGGATCAGCGACGCCGCCACCAGCCACGAGTCTTCGCAGGAGCGACCGGTGGGGATCAGCACCCCGCCGAAGCCCAGACGATCCGCCGCTTGCGCGACTTGTTGCAAGTAACCGTGGTCAACGGCGCGAGCGCCTTCGGCGGTGCCAAGGTAATGGCCGTCGCCGTGGGTAGGCAGGAACCAGAAGATATTGAGGCTCATGGAGTGGTCTCCTTGGGGAATTGAATTACTGTGCTTTGGCAACGGCTGCCGGTGGCGTCCAGATCACGTCTTTGATGCTCAACGGTTTCGGAATCAACTTGAGCTGGTAGAAGCTGTCGGCGATTTTCTGTTGCGCAGCGACCACGTCCGGGGTCAGGAACAAGGCGCCGTAGCCCTGGCGTTTCACCGAGGTCAGGGTGATGTCCGCCGGCAGGCCGAGCAGTGGCGACACTTGTTGCGTCACCTCTTGTGGATTGGCCTTGGACCACTCACCGACGGCACGCACTTCTTCCACCAGGGTCTTGATCACCTCAGGGTTTTTCTGTGCGTAAGGCTTGGTCGCCAGGTAGAACTGATGGTTGTCGACGATGCCTTGGCCATCGCGCAGGGTGCGCGCTTGCAGTTGCTGTTCGGCGGCTGCCTGGTACGGGTCCCAGATCACCCAGGCATCGACGCTGCCACGTTCGAACGCGGCGCGGGCATCGGCTGGCGGCAGGAACACGGTCTGGATATCGGTGTACTTGAGGCCGGCGTCTTCCAGTGCGCGGACCAGCAGGTAGTGCACGTTGGAGCCTTTGTTCAGGACGACTTTCTTGCCCTTGAGGTCCGCCACCGATTTGATCGCCGAGTCCTTCGGCACCAGGATCGCTTCACTGTGAGGGGCTGGGGGTTCGTAGGCGACGTAAAGCAAATCAGCGCCCGCCGCTTGAGCGAACACGGGCGGGGTTTCGCCGGTGACGCCGAAGTCGATGGAACCGACGTTCAGGCCTTCGAGCAGTTGCGGGCCGCCGGGGAATTCAGTCCATTGCACGTCCACGCCTTGGGCGGCGAGGCGTTTTTCCAGAGTGCCTTTGGCTTTGAGCAGCACCAGGGTGCCGTATTTCTGATAGCCGATTCGGAGTGTTTCAGCTTGGGCTTGAGTAATGGCGCCGAAGGCTACAGCCGCTGCAAACAGAGCGACCAGACCACGACGCAAAATAACAGGGCGCATGGCGCTCTCCTTTTTGCAGTTGGGTTTTGGCTGCACCTGCTTGCCCGTTAGCGGGCGAGTAAGGCCAGTACATCAATTTGGGACAGGGCTTAAATGCTCCAGCGAGCACTCAACAAACGTTCATTCAACAGGTTCGGATCGAGCGGCTTGGGCCGTCGGGCCATGGCGCTGAAAAACAGCTCCAGCGATTCATTCAGTCGTTGCTCCAGCTCCGGCGCCAACTGCGCCAGCGCGCTGCCTTCGCCGTATGCGATCTGGCTATCCACCGCGAAAATGCCGTGGAGCATTTCCTGGGCCTTGAGTGCCGACAACACCGGTTTGAGTGCGTAATCCACCGCCAGCATGTGAGCGATGCTGCCACCGGTTGCCATTGGCAGAACCACCTTGTGGCTCAGCGCGCGCTCGGGCAGCAGATCCAGTACCGTTTTCAACGCGCCAGAGAACGACGCCTTGTACACCGGTGTGGCAATCAGCAGGCCGTCGGCGTTTTCAATCTGTTGCAGCAGGTCGATCACCTTGGGACTGTCGAAGCGCGCATGCAGCAAGTCTTCGGCCGGGAAGTCCCGTACCTGGTAACTCACCACTTCCACGCCTTGCTCTTGTAACCAACGCTGGGAGCGATCCAGCAGTACCCCGGAACGGGAGCGTTGGCTGGGACTGCCACCGAGTGAGACGACCAGCATTCAGACAATTCCTGAGTGGGGGCGATTCGCGGTTTGCGATCTCGCTTCGATGGAGAGACCTTAACAGTTGATTAATATATCCATAAATCATATTTATTCATTTGGTTATGCGATTTGGAGATATGAAAATCCACTTCTTCCAGGCGAAAAAAAAGGCCGTCGAAACGGCCTGAAATCCCCTGCTTTGTGGATCTGCACAAACCCCTGTGGGAGCTGGCTTGCCAGCGATGGCGGTTTGACTGACAGACCGCGTCGCTTCAATCGCGAACAAGCCGGCTCCTACAAAAGCGATTAGCGATTGGGCTGCGGCGTCAGGCGCAGGTATGGCTTCACCGCACGGTAGCCCTTGGGAAAGCGTTGCTTGATTTCATCTTCATCCTTGAGCGAAGGTACGATCACCACCTCATCACCGTCCTGCCAGTTGGCTGGGGTGGCCACCTTGTAGTTATCGGTGAGTTGCAGCGAGTCGATGACCCGCAGGATTTCATGGAAGTTGCGGCCGGTGCTCGCCGGGTAGGTGATGGTCAGCCGGACCTTTTTGTTCGGGTCGATCACGAACAGTGAGCGCACCGTGAGGGTGTCGTTGGCGTTGGGGTGGATCAGGTCGTACAGGTCCGAAACCTTGCGGTCGGCATCGTCGAGGATCGGAAAGGTGACAACGGTGTTCTGGGTTTCGTTGATGTCTTCGATCCATCTGTGATGCGAATCCACCGGGTCGACGGACAGCGCAATGGCCTTGACCCCACGCTTGTCGAATTCATCTTTGAGCTTGGCCGTGAAGCCCAGTTCGGTGGTGCACACCGGCGTGAAGTCCGCCGGATGGGAAAACAGCACGCCCCAGCTGTCGCCCAGCCATTGATGGAACCGGATGGTGCCGGCGCTGGAATCCTGTTCGAAGTCGGGGGCGATATCGCCGAGTCTGAGGCTCATGGTGCTGCTCCTTGTGAGTGCTTGATGAGCTCAACTGTGCCTGTGTTTTTTATCTATTAAAAAGAATAAATATCGATTTATTTAGACCCGGAAGGAATATTAAAGATCTGTTCACTGGACGCGCCTGCACATCCCGCCGACCATCGTCAACGAGGTTCGAGAAGGCCTTGAGTTGCTGCAAAAAGGGGAGTTTCAAGGCGGGTTTACGGGGGTGAGCCCGCCTTGAAAACGCAAAAGCCCCGTCCGGCGAGATGCCGGGCGGGGCTTTTTTTTGGTTCATCGCGGCTTACTCCCGAAGGCGTGTGTCATTCAGCACGTTCGTGGCTGGGATGACGCCTTCGCGAGCAGGCTCGCTCCCACGCGCTATTACAACAGCGGGATCGAGTAGCTGACGATCAGACGGTTTTCGTCCTGCGAACGAGTGTTCGGCAGGTCGGTACGCCAGCTGGCGTTTTTCCACGCCAGGCCCAGGTTTTTCAGTGCGCCAGACTGGATCACGTAACCGACGTTCAAGTCGCGTTCCCACTCGGAAGCGCCGTTCGCCGCTTGGGCACCACGCGCGTTCACGGTGTCGATGTTATCGCCATGCAGATAAACCACACCCGCCGTCAGGCCAGGTACACCGACTTTGGCGAAGTCGAACGAGTAACGTGCTTGCCAGGTACGCTCGCCGGCACGGGCGAACTTCTGGATTTGCGAGTCGGTGATGGTGTAGTTCGACGAACCGTCGCCCTGGTTCAGCCACGGGAAGTCACTGCTGCCGTTGCTGACCTGGTAACCGCCACCAAAGGTGTGACCGGCAACGCTGTACAGGAACAGGCCGCTGTAGAGGTTGTTGTCGACCTTGCCTTTACCGTTAGCCACGCCGCTGTAGTTGCCGGTGCTGTAGTAAAGCGGATTGCTGCCATTGGCACCGTCGTCGGAGCTGTTGAAATAACGGAAGTCAGACTTCAACACGCCCGGACCGATTGCCCAGTTGTGAACCAGACCCAGGAAGTGTTGCTTGTAGAAGTCTTCCAGGTTGCCGTAGTAGTACTGGGCCGTCAGGTCTTTGGTGATTTTGTAGTCACCGCCAGCGTAGATGAACTTGTTGCTATTGATGGTGCGTGGGGAAGCGCCGTTGATAGCCAACTGTTCATTGTTGCTGGAGTTACGGCCTTTAACGTGCTCGATCTGGCCGCCGACCAGCGTCAGGTCCTTGATGTCACCGGAGGTGAGCTGACCACCTTCCCAGGTTTGCGGTAGCAGGCGACCGTCGTTGGTCACGATGACCGGCAGTTTTGGCTGCAGAGTACCGAGCTTCAGCTCAGTCTGGGAAACCTTGGCCTTGGCGGTCAGACCCAGGCTGGAGAAGTCATCAACCGCTTCACCATTGGATTTGCTTGGGAAAACAGTGCCGCCATAAGCCGCACTGTTAGCTGCGCCGTTGGTGCCGCCGCCCGAATCCAGCTTTACACCCAACAAGCCGATCGCATCGATACCGAAACCGACGGTGCCCTGGGTGTAACCGGAGATGAAACGCAGATCGAAGCCTTGGCCCCATTCTTCGTTTTTGTTCGGACCAGTACCGTCACGGTAATCGGTGTTGATGTAGAAGTTGCGCAGGCCCAAGGTCGCCTTGCTGTCTTCGACAAAACCGGCAGCACTCGCCTGCTGCGCCAAAACCCCTGCAGCGATGGCCAGGGCCAAGGTGGACTTGTTCATTGTTTCGCTCCTATCGTTTCTAATTCTTTTGGTTCCGGGTCGAGTGCCCTGAATCCTTGATTCGCCTGGCTTTCGCCATAGAGACCCTCGCACTGAAGATCTCCCCCCCGTCATTTGGGCGGCGCAGCATACCTTTTCATAAATCCGAAAAGAATCACTTAGTGTTTTTTGATATCCAAATGGAATATCGATGTGTACACGTCACAAGAACGAGATATCGGTGTTGAAACCGATTCCTGTGGTCGTGGTTATCGGAAGTTGAACGGGCTGAGCGTAAAGCGAGGGGGCCTGTAGGTCAGGTGGGGCCAACTGTAGGCGTTTGCGGAAAAATCTAAAAAGAATAAAAAACGATTAGAAGCAATCTTTTAGAAATATAGAAACGGAAGGCATATGAAGAAGCGAGCGGGCTCGCGATGGTCGTTAACGATGACGCGTTTTTATCGGGTAAACGCGTCGTTCTCGAGTCCATCGCGAGCCAGCTCGCTCATACAGATCTACTGCTTACAGGAAGCTGTAGGTGTAGTTGAAGATCAGACGGGTCTGGTCCTGGTTAGCGGTGCTGGTGTTACCGCCGTAAGTACCGTGACGCAGGGTCGTACCAAACCCTTTGAGTGGGCCGGTTTGAATCACGTAGTCCACACGCGCGTCGGTCTCGTGCTCATTCAGGTCTTTACCCACGCCGCTGGTAGCCTTGATGTCGCGGCCATCCAGGTAAGCAATCGAAGCTTTCAAACCTGGCACGCCCAGTGAGGCGAAGTCGTAGGAGTACTGACCATACGTGGTGTTTTCACCGGCACGGATAAAGCTGCCCACGGTGGCGTCGGTGAAGGAGTAGAAGCTGGCGCCGCCGGCACCCTCAGCATTACCGTTGTCATTAACAAGGCTGCCTTGGTTCAAGAAAACAAAGCCGCCGTCATCGCTGACACGCTGATGGCCAAGCAGGAACGCACTGCCACCCAAGGTGTAGGTGAACGTCGCACTCCAGGTCTTGTTATCGACCTCGCCTGGATTCTTGGCGTAGCCGTTGTTGTTGTTGAAGCGGTAGCCGACATCGCCGTTCTTGCCGTCGGAGCTGCTGTCGAAATAACGAAGATCGGTCTTGAACGACTGGTTCGGGGCGATCGGGTAGACGTGCACCAGGCCGAGGAAGTTCTGCTTGTAGTAGTCTTCCAGGTTCGCGTAGTAGTACTGCAGCAAGAGGTCTTTGGTGACCTTCCAGTCAGCACCGGCGTAACGGAACTTGTTGCTGTCCTGAGCACCGCCAGCCACTGCCATGCCAGTGTCGTTGGAGGAGGCGCGACCCGAAGCGTGCTCCAGTTGGCCCAGGTTGAAGGTCACGTTGTCGATTTCCTTCGAGGTGATGGTGCCACCTTCAAAGGTCTGCGGCAGCAGACGGCTGTCGTTCGCGATCAGGATCGGCAGGCTAGGTGCCAGACCGCCACCCAAGTGGGCCTCTGTCTTGGAGAAACGCGCCTTGACGTTGGCATCCAGACGACTCCACTCGTCGGCGGACCGGTCGCCGTCGCTCGGGAAGAAGGAGTTGCTGTTACCCAGCGGGTGATGCCCTCTGCCGCCATCCAGATGAATGCCGACCAGTGCCTGAGCGTCGATACCGAAACCAACAGTGCCTTGAGTGAAACCGGACAGGTAATCGAACTTGAGGCCTTCAGCGGTTTCTCGCTGACGGTTTGCGGCCGTCTTGGCGCCTTCACGGACATCGGCGTCGTAATACATGGTGCGGGAACTAACGGATGCCTTGCTGTCTTCGATAAAACCGGCGGCGCCTGCCTGCTGCGCCAAAACCCCTACAGCCACGGCCAGGGCCAAGGTGGACTTGTTCATTGTTTAGCTCCTCTCGTTTCTAATTCTTGTATTCCTGGTCCCGAATCGAATGCCCGGAATCCTAAGATGCGCGATTAGCGCCGCAGCGTGACTCACAAGTCAATCGTAACATTGTGTGTCTACGACCATGGTCTAATCCCACTTTTTTGGCTTACTCAGGGTCATGAACGTGTCACAAACCTGAAAAGAATGACTGGATTCCTTTCTCATTCCATTTAGGAATTAAGCCCGCCTTCGCGCATCCCCTCAGAATAGAGCGGCTTGCTCATAAGCTAATTCATAAATGTTATTTATTTTGCGTTTTTTAGATCGATTAGGTTTAGAAGCAATTCTGAAACAAAACCTGTCGAAAGGAACAACGCCATGATGATCAAACGCGCACTATCCAGACCAATTGTTACAGTTTGTGTATCGCTCGTCCTTTCTTTTTCCGCCCATGCGACGAACCTCACGGTCGGCTACCAGACCGGTATCGACCCCAGCAAAGTTCCCCAGGCGGACGGCGTTTACGAAAAAACCATCGGCGAAAAAATCGACTGGCGTCGCTTCAATAGCGGCCCGGAAGTGGTCACCGCGATTGCGTCCGGCGACGTGCAGATCGGCAATCTCGGCTCCAGTCCTCTGGCTGCGGCCGCCTCGCGCCATCTGCCGATTGTCGCGTTCATTGTGTCCGCGCAAATCAATGCCGCCGAAGCCTTGGTGGTGCGCAATGGCAGCGGCATCGATAAACCGCAAGATCTGATCGGAAAAACCATCGCCACGCCGTTCGTCTCGACGTCTCACTACAGTCTGTTGGGCGCCCTGAAGCATTGGGGCCTGGACGCTTCAAAAGTCAAAGTGGTGAACCTGCAACCGGCGGAGATCGCCGCCGCGTGGAAACGTGGGGACATCGACGGCGCGTTTGTCTGGTCGCCGGCCCTGGGTGAGATTCGCAAGACGGGCAAGACCTTGACCGATGCCGCCCAAGTCGGCCAATGGGGTGCGCCGACGTTTGAAGTCTGGGTGGCGCGCAAGGATTACGCCGAGAAACACCCGGAGGTCGTGGCCAAATTCGCCAAGGTCACTCTGGACTCGTTTGCCGACTATGCAGCGCATAAGGACAGTTGGACCGAGCACTCGTTACCGGTGCAGAAAATCGCCAAATTGACGGGTGCCAACGCCGCTGATGTACCGGAGCTACTGGCCGGGTCCGCGTTTCCGGATGCCAAGGCGCAACAGTCCAGCGCGTTGCTGGACGGTGGCACGGCCAAGGCGATTGGCGAAACGGCGAAGTTCTTGAAGGAGCAAGGGAAGGTCGAAACGGTACTGCCGGATTATTCGCCGTATGTGAGCGCGAAGTTTGTCACCGAGTAACTGCTGAACAGGGCTGTTCAGCCCATCGCGAGCAAGCTCGCTCCCACAGGGTTCTCTGTTGTCCGCAGAACTTGTGGGAGCGAGCTTGCTCGCGATAGGACCACCACGGTCAAAGGGTCTTTTCGAAGATCTTCGAATTACGCTGATAGTTGTACAACGACGCCCGCGCCGACGGCAGGCGTTCGACGCTGCTCGGCTCGAAGCCACGCTCGCGGAACCAGTGCGCAGTGCGGGTCGTCAGTACGAACAGCGTCTTGAGCCCTTGCGCCCGGGCGCGGGTTTCAATGCGCTCCAGCAGCTCATCCCCGCGACCGCCATGACGGTATTCCGGGTTCACCGCCAGGCAGGCCAGCTCACCGGCATCGGAATCGGCAATCTGATACAGCGCCGCACAGGCGATGATCATGCCTTCGCGCTCGACCACACTGAACTGCTCGATCTCACGCTCCAGCACCTCGCGGGAACGCCGCACCAGAATCCCCTGCTCTTCCAGCGGGCTGATCAAATCCAGTAAACCACCAACGTCTTCGATGGCCGCTTCGCGCACCACTTCGAATTGTTCCTGGGCGACCAGCGTGCCGCCACCGTCGCGGGTGAACAGCTCGGTCAGCAGAGCGCCGTTTTCGGCATAGCTGACGATATGACTGCGCGCTACGCCGCCACGGCAGGCTTCAGCGGCGGCATCCAGCAGTTCCGCCTGATAATTGCTGCCCAGACGCTGCAAGTGCGCAGGCACCTGTTGCGGACGCAATTCACGAACCAGACGGCCATGTTCATCGATCAAGCCAAGCTCGGCGCCAAACAACAGCAGTTTGTCCGCGCCCAGATCAATGGCTGCACGGGTGGCGACGTCTTCGCAGGCGAGATTGAAAATCTCACCGGTCGGCGAGTAACCCAATGGTGACAACAGCACGATGGAGCGCTCGTCCAGCAGGCGATTGATACCCTTGCGGTCGACCCGGCGGACTTCGCCGGTGTGGTGATAGTCGACGCCTTCAAGCACGCCGATCGGCCGGGCTGTCACGAGGTTGCCGCTGGCCACGCGCAAGCGCGAGCCCTGCATGGGCGACGAGGCCATGTCCATCGACAAACGCGCTTCGATGGCGATGCGCAATTGGCCGACGGCATCGATCACGCACTCAAGCGTCGCGGCATCGGTGATGCGCATGCCGTGGTGGTAATGCGGGGTCAGGCCACGGGCAGCGAGGCGCGCTTCGATTTGCGGACGCGAACCGTGAACCAGCACCAGCCGCACGCCCAGGCTGTGCAACAGCACCAGGTCGTGGACGATATTGCCGAAGTTGGGGTGTTCAACGCCGTCGCCGGGCAGCATGACGACAAAGGTGCAATCGCGGTGGGCGTTGATGTAAGGCGAAGCGTGACGAAGCCAATTGACGTATTCGGGCATGAACCTGGGCCTGTAATAAATAGCAGCCGAAGAAAGGGCGAAACAGAAAACGCACAGCGGGCTGATGGTTATCGTCGGAACAGGCTTGGCGACACGCGAACTCTCCTCATGAATACGGGTTTGGTACCGGCAATTTAACCGCAAACACCTGTAGGAGCGAGCTTGCTCGCGATGGTAGTCGAGCTACCGCGTTCCTCCAGGCAGCCCTCGTCATCGTTTACGTCCATCGCGAGCAGGCTCGCGCCTACAGGGGGTTGTTTGCCGGTGTCAGGCAGTAATGTTCAATCAACTGACGTAATAGATGCACCGTAGGCTGCAAACGTGACATTTCGAGGTATTCCCCCGGTTGGTGGGCGCAGGCGATATCGCCAGGGCCGAGCACCAGTGTTTCGCAGCCAAGTTGCTGAAGATAAGGCGCTTCAGTGCCGAACGCCACTGCTTCGGCAGCATGGCCGGTGAGCTTTTCAGCGATCCGTACCAGTTCCGCGTCTTCGGCCTGCTCGAACGGCGGCACTGCGGGGAACAGCGGCGCGTAATCGATCTTGACCTGATGCCGTTCGGCAATCGGGTTGAGCTTCTGCAAAATCGCCGCGCGCAACGCTTTGGGGTCCATGCCCGGCAATGGCCGCAGGTCGAATTCCAGCGAACACTGTCCGCAAATCCGGTTGGGGTTATCGCCGCCATGGATGCAGCCGAAATTCATCGTCGGCTGCGGCACGCTGAACTGCGGATTACGGAACTCACGCTGCCACAACAGGCGCAGTCCACGCAATTCGCCAATGGCATCGTGCATGGCCTCCAGAGCGCTGTGACCCAGGCGCGGGTCCGAGGAGTGACCGCTCTGCCCGAGGATGTCGATGCGCTCCATCATGACGCCTTTGTGCATGCGGATCGGCTTGAGCCCGGTCGGCTCGCCGATGACAGCTGCTCGCCCCAACGGCCGTCCGGCTTGCGCGAGGGCGCGAGCGCCAGACATCGAACTCTCTTCATCGCAGGTGGCCAGGATCAGCAGCGGTTGCTTGAACGGCTGATCGAGCAGCGGCTTGACCGCCTCGATGGCCAGGGCGAAAAAGCCCTTCATGTCGCAACTGCCCAGGCCGACCCAGCGGCCGTCGACTTCAGTCAGCTTCAGCGGGTCGGTCTGCCACAGCGCGCCATCGAACGGCACGGTATCACTGTGGCCGGCCAGCACCAGGCCGCCGGGGCCGGAGCCGAAACTGGCCAACAGGTTGAATTTGCCGGGACTGACCTGCTGGATATCGCAGGCAAAACCCAGATCGCCGAGCCAGGCGGCCAGCAGGTCGATCACCGGGCGATTGGATTGATCGAGGCTCGCTTGGGTGCAACTGACCGACGGTGCAGCGATCAATGCAGCGAATTGATCTTTCATGGATGGCAAAGGCATCGCTGGCTCCAACTCGCGAATTGAAGTCCATCATAGAACCATCCGGCGACAGGAATAAACCGTCGCAGGGCGGAGCAAGGACGAGTCCTGTACACTGCACGACCTTGGCAGCCACACATTCCCCCCGGCTGCGCTCCCGATCCTGGATTTTCCGGCCATGCAGAAAGAAACCGAAATCAAACTCCGCGTCAGCCGCGAAACCCTCGCTGCCCTGCGCGAGCACCCGCTACTGAAAAAACGCAACAAAAGTGGCTGGGAACGCCGTGAGTTGATGAACCAGTACTTCGACACGCCTGAGCGCGACCTGGCCCGCGCCAAGGTGGCCCTGCGCCTGCGCAAGGATGGCGAAGAAGTCATTCAAACACTCAAGACCCGCGGCCAGAGCGTCGCCGGCCTGTCCGAGCGTAACGAGTACGACTGGCACCTGCCCAAGGCCAAGCTCGACGTGAAGAAACTCGACGGCGAATGCTGGCCCGAAGCACTGGCCGAACTGGACAAGAAAACCCTGAAACCGATATTCACCACCGATTTTGTCCGCGAACGCGCCGAAATCGCCTGGGGCCGCGGCAAGACCAAAGTGGTCATCGAAGCCGCGCTGGACCTCGGCCACGTGGTGGTCGGCAAACAGAAGGAAGAAATCTGCGAGCTGGAACTGGAACTGCGCGAAGGCGAACCGGCCGCGTTGCTGGAACTGGCCGCCGAGCTGGCCGCGACCCTGGCCCTGATGCCTTGTGACATCAGCAAGGCTGAACGCGGCTATCGCCTGTACGACGCCAACAGCTATTCGCTGAGCCTGCCGGCACCGCAGATCAGCGCCGAAACGCCGCTGGACGACGCCTTCGCCGCTTTGAGCTGGCACTTGTTGGGCAGCAGCCAGCGTCTGGCCGAGCAATATCGTTTCAATGGCCACTGGCGCCTGCTGCAGGACTGGGTGGAAAACCTCGCCGAATTGCGCGCGCTGGTCAGCAGCCTCGGCCAGGCCGCGCCGCGGCAATCGACCCACGACCTGCGCGTCGCACTCGATGCCCTGCTCGAAGACTGGCGTCCGCTGGTCCAGGCCGGTCTGGATGACGAGGACGTGCGCAAAGCCGCGCCGGAACAGTTCCTTGAAGAACTCGAAGACCCGCGCTGGGGCCTGTTCTCCCTGAACACCTCGCGCTGGTTGCTCGCTCGCACCTGGACCGCCGACCGCAACACCCGTGGCAATCGCCAGGGCGCCGCGCAACTGGGCAGCTGGTTGCCGCGCCTGTTGGGCGAAGAAGCCAACTCACTGCAATTGCAGCGTTACCAGCAGCAACCGGAAGACCTCGCGGAACAACTGCCGCGCATCGAGCGTATCCAGGCCTGGCTGCACCACGCGCGCCACGTGCTGGACATCCCGGAAATGGATCGCCTGTATGGCGAGCTGAACAAGCTGGCGCAACTGGCCAACGAGCCGATCACCGACGAAACCCTGGATGCGCGCAAGCAGCAGGCGATTGCGGTTTATCAGAATCGTGCGTGGAAAATGCTTCTGCGTCTGTAATACCGCCATCGCCAGCAGGCTGGCTCCCACCTTGGTTTTGTGTACGCCACAAAGCCCCTGTGGGAGCCAGCCTGCTGGCGATGAACCCCGCGTTATTACCGCAGACTTTCAGACCGGCAAACTGGTCGTCGACTTGATCTCCGACAACGCCACCACCGAGTTGACCTCCTGAATCCCCGGCACCAGCGACAGCTTCTCGAAGAAGAACCGCTCATACGCCTCGATGTCCGCTGCGACGATCCGCAGCATGAAATCCACCGCGCCCATCAGCACATAACACTCCAGCACTTCGGGAAAGCCGCGAATGGCCTCGGTGAATTCGGTGAAATTCGAACGTCCGTGGGCGTTGAGTTTGACCTGCGCGAATATCTGCGTGTTGAGGCCGATTTTCTTGCGGTCGAGCAGCGTCACCTGGCCACGAATGATCCCCTCCTCCTTCATCCGCTGAATCCGCCGCCAACACGGCGACTGCGACAGTCCCACCTGCTCCGCGATCTGCGCGCTGGAGAGCGAAGCGTCCTCTTGCAGAAGCGCGAGAATCTTGCGGTCGTAGCCATCCAGCTCGCTGTGCATAAAAAAACCCTTGATTACCGATAATCTGAATTAAACGATTCGATACAACCGTAATACGCCCCATCATAGATAAGAAATACCCGGCCACGAATGTAAAAATTTCTCCAGTGATTTGGAGATCGACCATGCCACACCTGGAAGCCGTGAACACCCCGCCCACCCGCGCCGATGTCTGGAACATCAGTAACACCCATTGCCGCGTTCGCTATCAGTTGCTGGCCGAAGCCGAGCCCGACCTGCTTTGCCGCGCACTGAATCTGTTCGCCCTGCAGTTTCTGACGCCGGAACAGGTCAACGTGCAGCGCCAGGAAGAGCTGCTGGACATCGATGTCGTCATCGACGGATTGAGCTGGCACCGTGCCCAAGTGATTGCGGAAAAACTGCGTAATCTGGTCAGCGTTTGCTCGGTCGAGCTGCAATCGGCGGATGCTGCCTGGGGCGATACGGCTCAGGCGGCTGGCTGAAAAAAGTCGATACGGCTTCGTCGGGTAGTGGCCCAACGGTCGGTGGGGTCACGACTATCCTTTGCGAACGGTTGTTCACAAGGAGCCCGCATGTCCGTTCAACTCGCCCTTCAGGACCGCTGGCTGGATCTCAGTGATTTGCTGCGTGAACTGGTCGCCCAGGGCTTTATCAGCCAGGATTCGGCCGAACACGCGCTCAATGCCCGCCGCCGCCACGTCGCCAATGGCCAGATGCACCCACTGGAGTTCATCGCCAGCCAACAGCTGGAAGACCTCAGTCGGCCCGGCAAGCACCTCGACCTCGAAAGCCTCACATTGTGGCTGTCCCAACAGGCCGGCCAGCCTTACCTGCGTATCGACCCGCTGAAAATCAACGTCGCGGCCGTCACGCCACTGATGTCCTACGCCTTCGCCCAGCGTCACAAGATTCTCGCGGTATCCATCGATCGCGATGCGGTGACCGTGGCCAGCGCCCAACCCTACGTCACCGGCTGGGAGGCCGACCTGACCCATGTGCTGAAGCTGCCCATCAAGCGGGTGGTGGCCAATCCGGTGGACATTCAGCGCTTCAGCGTGGAGTTCTTTCGCCTGGCCAAATCGGTCACCGGCGCGAATAACGCCGATCAGCCATTCAACACCCTGGGCAACTTCGAACAGTTGCTCAACCTCGGCGCCAGCGATCAGGAGCCGGACGCCAACGATGCGCACATCGTCAACATTGTCGACTGGCTGTTCCAGTACGCGTTCCAGCAACGCGCCAGCGATATCCACATCGAACCCCGGCGCGAACAGGGCACCGTGCGCTTTCGCATCGACGGCGTGCTGCACAACGTCTACCAATTCCCGCCACAGGTCACCATGGCCATCGTCAGCCGCCTGAAAAGCCTGGGGCGAATGAATGTCGCGGAGAAACGCAAACCCCAGGACGGGCGGGTGAAGACCAAGACCCCGGAAGGCGGCGAAGTCGAGTTGCGGCTGTCGACACTGCCGACCGCCTTCGGCGAAAAAATGGTCATGCGGATCTTCGACCCCGAGGTGCTGCTCAAGGACTTCGATCAGCTCGGCTTTTCAACCGACGATCTGCGGCGCTGGCAGGACATGACTCGCCAGCCCAACGGCATCATTCTGGTGACCGGGCCGACCGGGTCCGGCAAGACCACCACGCTCTACACCACGCTGAAAAAGCTGGCGACGCCGCAGGTCAACCTCTGCACCATCGAAGACCCGATCGAAATGGTCGAACCGGCGTTCAACCAGATGCAGGTCCAGCACAATATCGACCTGACCTTCGCCGCCGGCGTGCGCGCACTGATGCGGCAAGACCCGGACATCATCATGATCGGCGAGATCCGCGACCTCGAAACCGCAGAAATGGCCATTCAGGCGGCGCTCACCGGGCACCTGGTGCTGTCGACCCTGCACACCAACGACGCGCCCGGCGCCATCAGTCGCCTGCTGGAACTCGGCGTACCGCATTACTTGATCAAGGCCACGCTGCTGGGCGTCATGGCCCAACGCCTGGTGCGCACCTTGTGCCCGCACTGCAAGGCTGCGCAAACCTTGGGCGAAGAGGACTGGCAGACCCTGACCCGACCCTGGCAAGCGCCGCTCCCCACCCATGCCCAACGCGCCATCGGCTGCCTGGAATGCCGCGACACCGGCTATCACGGCCGCGCCGGGGTCTACGAAATCATGCAACTGAGCGATGGTCTCAAGGCGCTGATCAACCCCGACACTGACTTGCTCGCCGTGCGACGTCAGGCCTTCAAGGAAGGCATGCGCAGTCTGCGATTGTCCGGCGCACAGAAAGTGGCGGCCGGTTTGACGACGATCGAGGAGGTGCTGCGAGTGACGCCGCAGAGTGAGCAAAAGTAGATTGGCCGCTATGGAACTCGATTGGGGGAATCGCTATCAAACACCGGAGTTAACCCTGTGGAGTCACTTTTATGCGTCTCAAACTTGCTGTCGCTACCATTGCCCTGTTGTCCCTGCCTGTCGGTTCGGCGATGGCCGATAGCTTTTGGCGTAACGTCCTTTCCTCCGGTGCCACCACCGGTTCGACTTACCTGACGTTCAAGGATCACAAACTGATCGTCGCCGCCCAGGACGATGCCGGCAGCTTCGTCGCCAGCGACGGCGGCATCCGCGGCCCGTACCTGGAAGCCGCCATGCAGAAAGTCCGCGCCGACAACCCTGGCCTGCAGGCGACGGACATGGAACTGGCGAATGCGATCCTGGCGAAGAATGCCGTGGCTTCGGAATAAGCCCTCGGGTTGAACAAAAATGCCGCTCAAATGGAGCGGCATTTTTTATGTTCATTGCAAACCCCTGAAGGGTCAGGAGTGACCGGTATTTCAACGGTACTCATCCAGCGGCACACAGGCACAAAAGAGGTTTCGGTCGCCGTAGACATTGTCCACCCGGTTTACCACCGGCCAATACTTGTGGGCCTTGGTGTGGGCGTCCGGTGTAACCGCCTGTTCGATGCTGTAAGGCCGCTCCCAGACACCGGTGATGTCGGCCAGGGTATGCGGCGCACGTTTCAACGGGTTGTCCTCGGCCGGCCAGTTGCCGTTCTGCACCTCAGTAATTTCCGCGCGAATGCTCAGCATTGCTCCGATAAAGCGGTCCAGTTCTGCCTTCGATTCACTTTCGGTGGGTTCGACCATCAAGGTACCTGGCACCGGGAACGACATGGTCGGCGCATGGAAGCCATAGTCCATCAGGCGCTTGGCCACGTCCTCTTCGCTGATACCGGTCAGCGCCTTGAGGGGGCGCAGGTCAAGAATGCATTCGTGGGCCACCCGCTCGTTGCGCCCGGTGTAGAGCACCGTGAACGCCCCGGACAGGTGTTGCGCCAGGTAATTCGCGGCGAGGATCGCCACTTCACTGGCGTCCGCCAGTTGCGGCCCCATCATGGCGATGTACATCCAGCTGATCGGCAGAATGCTCGCGCTGCCCCAGGGCGCGGCACTGACGGCACCGTTCTGCGGCAGCGGCCCGTCGATCGGCACCACCGGGTGATTGGCCACAAAGGGTGCCAGGTGCGCGCGCACGCCAATCGGCCCCATGCCGGGCCCGCCGCCGCCGTGGGGAATGCAGAAGGTTTTGTGCAGGTTCATGTGTGACACATCCGCACCAATGTCCGCCGGACGGGCCAGCCCGACCTGGGCATTGAGGTTGGCGCCGTCCATGTAGACCTGGCCGCCATGGCTGTGGATCACTTCACAGATCTCGCTGATGCCTTCCTCGTACACACCATGGGTCGAAGGATAAGTCGCCATCAGGCAGGCAAGTTTGTCCCCGGCCTGCGCCGCTTTGTCTTTCAAGTCATCCAGATCAACGTTGCCCGCCTCGTCGCACTCGACAATGACCACACGCATCCCGGCCATCTGCGCCGAAGCCGGGTTGGTGCCATGAGCGGAAGACGGAATCAGGCAGATGTCCCGCCCCCCCTGATGCCGGCTCTCGTGGTATTTGCGGATGGCCAGCAACCCGGCGTACTCGCCCTGTGCACCGGAGTTGGGTTGCATGCAGATCGCATCGAAACCGGTGATCGCGCACAGCCAACGCTCCAGTTCTTCGATCATCAGCGCATAACCGGCTGCCTGCTCTTTCGGTGCGAACGGATGCAGATTGGCGAATTGCGGCCAGGTAATCGGGATCATCTCGCTGGTGGCATTGAGTTTCATGGTGCAGGAGCCCAACGGGATCATCGATTGATTGAGCGCCAGGTCTTTGTTTTCCAGCTGCTTGAGGTAGCGCAGCATCTCGGTTTCGCTGTGATGGGCGTTGAATACCGGATGGCGCAGATAAGGCGAGGTGCGCGCCAGCCCCCCCGGAATGCCGGGGCTCAGGGTTTCGGCGTCCAGTTCTTCGACGTTGAACCCATGGTCGACGCCCAAGAACACATCGAACAATTTCGCCACCGTGGCTTCGTCAGAGGTTTCGTCCAGGCTTAGGCCCAATCGCCCGCGCCCCAGAATGCGCACATTGATCTGCGCAGCCTGGGCGCTTTCGATGATTGCAGTCTGGGTGCCGCCGACGTCCAGGGTCAGGGTGTCGAAGAAGTGCTGATTGACCCGGGTCAGGCCCTTGCGCTCAAGGCCGGCGGCGAGGATGCAGGTCAGGCGGTGCACGCGTTGGGCAATCCGCTTCAGCCCTTCAGGGCCATGATAGACCGCGTAGAAACTGGCGATATTGGCCAGCAGCACCTGGGCCGTGCAGATGTTCGAGTTGGCCTTCTCCCGGCGGATATGTTGCTCACGGGTCTGCAGCGCCATGCGCAGGGCCACGTTGCCACGCGCGTCCTTCGACACACCGATGATCCGCCCGGGTATCGCACGTTTGTATTCGTCGCGGCTGGCAAAAAAAGCGGCGTGAGGCCCGCCGTAGCCCATGGGCACGCCGAAACGCTGGGATGAGCCGAACACCACGTCCGCGCCCAGCTCCCCCGGCGGGGTCAGCAACAACAGACTCAACAGATCGGCAGCAACACACGCCAATGCGTGCTGGGCATGCAGGTGATCAATCAAGGGTCGCAGATCGCGAATCTCGCCGTGAGTATCGGGATATTGCAACAGCGCACCGAACACCTGGTGCTGCTGCAAGTTATCCACAGGGCCGATGACCAGCTCAAATCCAAAACCTTCGGCGCGGGTCTGCACCACGGAAATGGTCTGCGGATGACAGTTTTCGTCGACGAAGAACACATTGCTCTTGGACTTGGCCACCCGTTTGGCCAAGGCCATGGCTTCCGCTGCCGCCGTGGCTTCGTCGAGTAACGAGGCATTGGCCAGCTCAAGGCCCGTGAGGTCGATGGTCAGTTGCTGGAAATTCAACAACGCTTCGAGACGTCCCTGGGCAATTTCCGGCTGATAAGGCGTGTACGCGGTGTACCAGCCGGGATTTTCCAGCACGTTGCGCAGAATGACGGTGGGTGTGAGCGTGCCGTGATAGCCCATGCCGATCAGGCTGGTCCAGACCTGGTTCTGCTCAGCGTAGCCCCGCAGCTTGGCCAGCGCGGCCTCTTCATCGAGGGCAGGCGGCAGGTCGAGCATCCGGTTCAGGCGAATACCCGGCGGCACCGTTTGCTCGATCAACTCGACCCGACTGCCGAGGCCGAGGCTGTCGAGCATCGCCTGTTGCTCGGCGGCATCCGGCCCGAGGTGACGGCGAAGGAAGGCATTGGGATCGCGTAACTGACTCAGGGACGGCATCTGGGACATGACGGGCTCTCTCTGGACTGGCGCTCAGCGTCGATGCAACACGGTCAAACCAGCATAGCAGCCAGCGCCGACACGGAGAGCATGGCGCCGCCGGGCATTACGGATCATCATGCTCGTCGCGTACCCAATATCCGCTGATGAGGTCCCTGTTTTATGAGCCAACTGCCTTTCCTGCCCTTCTCCAAACCCACTATCGACGAAGCCACCATCGCGGCCGTCGGTGAGGTCCTGCGTTCGGGCTGGATTACCAGCGGCCCCAAGGTTCAGGCCTTTGAAGCGCAACTGTCGGAGTACTTTGGCGGACGCCCGGTGCGCACGTTCAACTCCGGCACCTGCACCATGGAAATCGCCTTGCGCATCGCCGGCATCGGAGCGGGTGACGAAGTGATCACCACCCCGATTTCCTGGGTCGCCACCGCCAACGTCATTCTGGAAGTCGGCGCCACACCGGTGTTCGCCGATATCGACCCGGTGACCCGCAATATCGATCTGGATCAGGTGGAAGCCGCGATCACCCCACGCACCAAAGCCATCATCCCGGTGTATTTGGCTGGCTTGCCCGTGGACATGACTCGCCTGTACGCCCTGGCACACAAGCATGGCCTGCGGATCATCGAAGACGCGGCGCAAGCGTTGGGCTCAAGCTGGAAAGGCCAGCGCATCGGCGCGACCGGCGATTTCGTTTCCTTCAGCTTTCAGGCAAACAAGAACGTCACCTCGTCGGAGGGCGGCTGCCTGGTGCTGAACAATGCCGAAGAAGTGAAGCTGGCAGAAAAATACCGCTTGCAGGGCGTTACGCGCAGCGGCTTTGATGGCCTGGATGTCGATGTGCTGGGCGGCAAGTTCAACATGACCGATGTCGCAGCGGCCATTGGCTTGGGGCAATTCGCCCATCTCGAAGCGATCACCGCGCATCGGCGCGAACTGGCCAAACACTACTTCAGTTGCTTTGGCGAAGATTTTGAAGCGCAGTACGGGGCACAACTCCCTCCGGCGGACTTCGAGAACAGTAACTGGCATTTGTTCCAGCTGGTATTGCCTGAACGCCAGGATGGCAAACCGGCCCGAGCCACTTTCATGGAACAGATGCAGGCATTGGGTATCGGTATCGGCTATCACTACCCGCCGATTCACTTGCTGAGTCTTTACCGCGAGCGCGGTTTCAAGGAGGGGATGTTCCCGACAGCCGAACGGGTGGGACGCTTGATTGTCTCGCTGCCGATGTTTACGGCGATGACCAAAGCGGACGTCGAACGCTCGGTGGCAGCGGTCAAAGCCGTGCTCAAGCCTTGAGTCCACCCTCGCAGGAGCCGGGTTGCCGGCTCCTGCGAGGTTGCACCTTACTCGCCGATGGCGGCCTTGTAGCCCGCTGCGTCGAGCAGCTTGTCCAGGTCAGCGGCGTTGCCTGGCTTGAGTTTGAAGATCCATGCGCCGTACGGGTCGGAGTTCAGCAGCTCTGGCGAGGCGCTCAGCTCTTCGTTGATCGCGATCACTTCACCGGCAACCGGGGAGTAGATGTCGGACGCGGCTTTTACCGATTCCACCACACCGGATTGATCACCGGCAGCAAAGACTTTTCCGACTTCGGTCAGCTCGACGAACACCACATCACCCAGCGCTTCCTGCGCGTGATCGCTGATGCCCACGGTGACGGTGCCATCGGCTTCCAGGCGTGCCCATTCGTGACTTTCGGCAAAACGCAGGTCGGCAGGGATATCGCTCATGTTCTGTATCCTCAGGAATTGTCAGCGGTCGATGCCGCCAGAATAGGTTAAATCAAGGTTTTGCCATGGCGTACGAAGGTCGGTTTGACCACTCGGACCGGGTACCACTTGCCACGGATTTCCACTTCTGCGCGGTCGGCAGTTGCCATCGGCACGCGCGCCAGTGCAATCGACTTGCTAAGCGTAGGAGAGAAACTACCACTGGTGATCTCCCCTTCGCCAACATCGGCGATACGGACGACTTGATGAGCGCGTAAAACCCCGCGCTCCTCGAGCACCAGACCGACCAGTTTGTGCTGTATGCCGCCGCTCTGCTCGGCTTCCAAAGCCGTGCGACCGATGAATTGGCGACTGGCCGGTTCCCAGGCGATGCTCCAGGCCATGTTGGACGTCAGCGGCGAAACCGCCAGATCGATGTCCTGCCCGTAAAGATTCATCCCGGCCTCGACCCGCAAGGTATCCCGAGCGCCAAGGCCAATCGGGGAAATGCCCGCGCCGACCAGATCATTGAAGAATCCTGGCGCCTGATTGGCTGGCAAGATGATCTCCAGGCCGTCTTCACCGGTATAACCGGTGCGCGCGATGAACCAGTCACCGTCGGGGTGCCCTTCGAAGGGTTTGAGTAGCTGGATGAGGTTGCCACGGGACTGGGTCACCAGCTCGGCCACTTTGTGCCTGGCGTGGGGACCTTGAATGGCCAGCATCGCCATTTCGGAACGTTCGCTGAGCTTTACATCGAAGCCGTCGAGATGGGCCTGCATCCACGCCAGATCCTGATTGCGGGTAGAGGCATTGACCACCAGGCGATAACCGTCGTCAAGGCGATACACGATCATGTCGTCGACGATGCCACCTTGCTCGTTGAGCATGGCGCTGTACAAGGCACGGCCCGAGCTGTGCAAACGTTCGACGTCATTGGTCAGCAAATGCTGAAGCCAGGCCTTGGCCTGGGAGCCGCCGACATCGATCACGGTCATGTGGGATACATCGAACACACCGCAATCGCGGCGCACCTGGTGGTGTTCCTCGACCTGCGATCCATAATGCAGAGGCATATCCCAACCGCCAAAATCGACCATCTTCGCGCCGAGAGCGAGATGAAGGTCATACAGAGGCGTACGCTGTCCCATGGGTTTCTCCTTCCGGGCGTGGCGAAGGCGCGGTTGAGTGTCTATTTGAGTGAAAGCCTTGAAACAAAAGGCTTCCAGCCGATTTTCACTACCTTGTCTGTCAGACGGACCGCACCGAATGCCGCGCATTGTAGCTGCAAGGTGTAGGACTGACACCTAGCTGTTTCGATGTGCCGAACGTCGTATCAATCCGATGACCGGTAGCAGCCCTACCAATACCAGGGTCAACGCCGGTAAAGATGCCCTCGCCCACTCACCCTCGCTGGTCATTTCAAAGATCCGTACCGCCAGCGTATCCCAGCCAAACGGGCGCATCAGCAGGGTCGCGGGCATTTCCTTGAGCACGTCGACAAAGACCAGCAGCGCCGCGCTCAATGAGCCGGGCAGCAACAGCGGCAGATACACTTTGAAAAACAGTCGCGGCCCACTGACGCCAAGGCTACGTGCCGCTTCGGGCAAAGAAGGCCGTATACGCGCCAGACTGCTTTCCAGCGGCCCATAGGCCACGGCAATGAAGCGCACCAGATACGCCAGCAACAACGCCGACAGACTGCCCAGCAGCAGCGGCTTGCCGGCCCCGCCCAGCCATGCGGACAACGGAATCACCAGCTCGCGGTCCAGGTAACTGAACGCCAGCATGATCGACACCGCCAGCACCGAACCGGGCAAGGCGTAGCCCAGGTTGGCCAGACTGACCCCGGCACGGATCCCTTGGGTGGGCGCCAGGCGCCGGGCGAATGCCAACACCAGAGCGACACTGACCGTGATCAGCGCTGCCATGGCGCCCAGGTACAAGGTGTGGACGATCAGCCCGGCGTACCGCTCATCCAGATCGAAGCGCCCACGCTGCCAGAACCACACCAGCAATTGCAGCATCGGAATGACGAAGGCACAGGCAAAGACCAGCCCACACCAACTCATGGCCAGCAGCGCTTTGAAACCTCGCAGGTGATACAAGGCCTTGACCCGTGGCCGTTCATTGCTCGCCCTGTTGGCGCCCCGCGCGCGACGCTCGCCGTACAGCACCAGCATGACCACCAACAGCAACAGGCTGGCCAGTTGCGTGGCGGTGGAGAGGCTGAAAAACCCGTACCAGGTCTTGTAGATCGCCGTGGTGAAGGTGTCGAAGTTGAACACTGACACCGCGCCGAAATCCGCCAGTGTTTCCATCAGTGCCAATGCCACGCCCGCGCCGATGGCCGGTCGCGCCATGGGCAACGCCACCCGCCAGAATGCCTGCCAGGGCGATTGCCCGAGGACGCGTGCCGCTTCCATCAAGCCCTTGCCCTGAGCCAGGAACGCCGTACGTGCCAGCAGATAAACGTAGGGATAAAAGACCAGCACCAAAACCAGAATCACCCCGCCCGTGGAACGCACCCGAGGCAAGCGCATGCCCGTTCCGAACCACTCGCGCAGCAGGGTTTGCACGGGGCCGGCGAAATCCAGCAGCCCGACGAAAACGAACGCCAGCACATAGGCCGGAATCGCAAACGGCAGCATCAGCGCCCAATCCAGCCAACGCCGGCCGGGGAATTCGCAGAGGCTGGTGAGCCAGGCCAGGCTCACGCCCAGCAACGTGACGCCGATACCGACGCCAAGCACCAGCGTCACCGTGTTGCCCAGCAAGCGTGACATCTGCGTGTCCCACAAGTGGGACCAGATCTGCTGGTCGATGGTTTGCCAGGAAAGCAGCAAAACGCTCAGGGGGAGCAGGACCAGCGCAGCAATGGCGAAGACCAGCGGGTACCAGCGGCGTTGGGCGGGATGGGCCAAGGAAGATCTCTAGAATGATGGGAGCCACCGTCATTCGACAGTGGCGCCAATGTGTGGCGAGGGAGCTTGCTCTCGCCGGCCGATCAGCGCCCGGACGTAGCGGCCGCAAAGGTTATCAGATCAACTTGATCATGATCCGTCTGGCGCCATCAGGGCTGCTTCGCAGCCCAGCGGGAGCATGCTCCCTCGCCACAACTCAGTTCCAGCCAGCGCGATCCATCATGCGAATTGCTTCGGCCTGACGCTTGCCGGCGACTTCCACCGGCAAGGTATCGGCCACGAACTGACCCCAGGCAGCGACTTCAGCCGATGGCTGTACGGCGGGGTTTGCCGGAAACTCCTGGTTGACGTCGGCGAAGATTTTCTGTGCCTCAGGCGTGGTCATCCACTCCACCAGCGCCTTGGCGGCTTCCGGATGCGGGGCATGCCTGGTCAGACCGATGCCGGACAGATTGACGTGCACGCCTCGATCCGCCTGGTTCGGCCAGAACAGTTTTACCGGCAGATCAGGTTTCTGTTTGTGCAGACGTCCGTAGTAGTAGGTATTGACGATGCCGACGTCGCACTGACCGGCGTTGATGGCCTCCAGCACCGCGACATCGTCGGAGAACACGTCGGTGGACAGGTTGTTGACCCAGCCCTTGAGGATCTTCTCGGTTTTCTCGGCGCCGTGCACTTCGATCAGGGTGGCGGTCAGGGACTGGTTGTAGACCTTCTTCGCCGTGCGCAGGCACAGGCGACCTTCCCAGTTCTTGTCGGCCAGGGCTTCGTAGGTGGTCAATTCACCCGGTTTCACACGCTCGGTGGAATAGGCGATGGTCCGCGCCCGCAGGCTCAGGCCGGTCCAGGCGTGTGACGATGCGCGGTACTGAGGCGGGATGTTGGCATCGATGGTTTTCGAGGTGAACGGCTGGAGGATGCCCATCTGCTCGGCTTGCCAGAGGTTGCCGGCGTCGACGGTCAGCAGCAGGTCGGCGGTGGCGTTCTCGCCCTCGGCCTTGATCCGCTGCATCAGCGGTGCTTCCTTGTCGGTGATGAACTTCACCTTGACCCCGGTTTTCGCGGTGTAGGCATCGAACACCGGTTTGATCAGCTCATCGATACGCGAGGAGTAGACCACCACCTCGTCGGCAGCCTGGGCGGCGGTGCTGCCTATCAGGGTCAGGGCCAGTGCGGTCAATAGACGCTTTGGTGCCAACATGGGAGCAGTCTCTCGATTGAAAAAGTGAGGCCAAATGATAAGGACTCACATTTAGCTTCTCAATCGAACAGTTTGCGGAGGAGTTACCAGATGTTGCACCGCAGGATCCACGGTGGATGTTCTGGCCCCATCGCGAGCTTGCTCGCGATGGGGCCATTAGCCTCGGTAAAAATCTCAGGCCTTGGCCAGCGCCGGCAAGTCCCCGGTCAAACCAAGGGCCTCGCGCACGAACAACGCCTTGGCCTCGGGCATCTGCTCGACCATTTTCAACCCGGCATTACGCAACCAGCGCACAGGCAACGGATCGGCCTGGAACAAGCGCTCAAACCCTTCCATCGCCGCCATCAGCGCCAGGTTGTGAGGCATTCGCCGGCGCTCGTAACGACTCAGCACTTTCACATCCGCCAGGCGCTCACCCCGGCTCGACGCTTGCAGCAGCACTTCGGTCAGCACGGCGGCATCGAGAAACCCGAGGTTCACGCCCTGCCCGGCCAACGGGTGAATGGTATGGGCCGCGTCGCCGATCAACGCCAGGCCCTCAGCGACGTATCGCTTGGCATGGCGCTGACGCAGGGGTACGCACAGGCGCGGGTCGGCGCTGAGCACGGTGCCGAGCCGGCCCTCGAAGGCCCGCTCCAGTGCGCGACAAAAGCCTTCGTCATCCAGCGCCATCAGCTGTTCAGCTTCGCTCGGCGTGGTCGACCAGACGATCGAACACCAATCCTGCTGACCGTCCCGTTCCAGCGGCAGGAACGCCAACGGGCCATTGTCGGTAAAGCGCTGCCAGGCGGTCGTTTGATGAGGTTTTGAGCTACGCACACTGGTGACGATTGCATGGTGCATATAATCCCACTCGCGCGTCGCGACACCGGTCAGGCGCCGCACCGCCGAATTGGCGCCATCCGCCGCGATCACCAAGGGCGCGCGCAGGGTACGGCCATCGGCCAGGGTCAGCAGCCAGTCGTCGCCAGAGCGGCGCATTTGTTCCAGACGAGCGTTGGCCAGCATGCCCAGGTCGCAGTCGTGCAAACGGTCGAGCAAGGCGTCCTGAACCACGCGGTTCTCGACGATATGGCCCAGTACCTCGGCATGCACGCTGGCGGCCGAGAAGTGGATTTGCCCGGTGCCACTGCCATCCCAGACCTGCATGTCGCTATAAGGACTGCTGCGGCGACTGACGATGCCGTCCCACACACCCAGCCGCTCGAGAATCCGCTGACTGGCGGCAGACAAGGCGCTGACTCGCGGTTCGAACGGTGCCTGGACGTCAAAGGGTTTGACACTCAAAGGGCTGCCGTCCAGCAACAGGACTTCCAGCCCGCTGTCCTGCAACGCCAGCGCCAGGGCGCTGCCGACCATTCCGGCTCCGACAATCAGCAGATCTGCGCGCATTTCCATGCTTTAAGCCTGTCTCGCTTGCGGCTTGAGCCGCACGTAAAGGGTTTTTCCGACGCGCGCCACCAGATGGCCAGCACCGTCGTGAATATCGACCTGCAATTGCGGCAGGTACTTTTCGCCACCCGCGGTCTGCCGACGGATCTCGTCGAGCAAGGTGTCGTCGATGTTGAAACGGGCATACACCGTGCCTTTGCCTGGCGCGATGAAATCGATGTCGGCGGCCTTGTCCCAGACGATGTAGTCGCGCCCGAGATTTTCCATGAGCATCAACATGAAGAATGGGTCGACCATCGAATACAGGCTGCCACCGAACTGGGTGCCGACGTAATTGCGGTTGTACCAGCTCAACCCCATGGACACCTGGATGTCGCGAAAGTCATCGCTGATGTGCCGCACTCGAACCCCGGCACCGAGGTACGGCGGATAGAGGCCCATGAACCAGCGCATCAGCCGCGCCTTGCCGAATTGTTGGGTCAGCCACTTAAACATCGGGACGCGTACCCAGGCCCATGGCCTGCCGGGCGAACCAGCGCTTGGCCGGTGGCAACAGATCGAGGCCCAGCAGGCCCAGGTTACGGCCCATGGAAACCAACGGCTGAGTGCTGCCGAACAAGCGCGTGACCTGATCGGAGAAGCCCACGGTGAGGTTCTGATCCAGGCGCTGGCGTTCGCGGTAGGCCTGCAAGGTCGCGAAATCCCCCAGCACCTGTTCGCTGGCGAGCAACGCATCGGCCAACGCCTGGGCATCGCGCAGAGACAGGTTGAAACCCTGGCCGGCAATCGGATGCAGGCTGTGAGCGGCGTTGCCGAGAATCGCCAGATGCGGGCGCACCTGCTCTTCGGCCTCCACCAGCGACAGCGGATACAGATGCCGGGCGCCGACCTGCTTCAGGGTGCCGAGGCGATAGCCGAACACACCCTGCAATTCACTGAGAAAACTGCGTTCATCGAGGGCGGCCAGCCTTTGCGCGTCCATGCCCTGGCGAGTCCAGACCAGCGCACAACGGTTATCCTGCAGCGGCAGCAACGCCATCGGTCCATCGTCGGTGAAGCGCTCGAATGCCATGCCGTTATGGGCTTCGCTCGGCGTAATGTTGGCGATCAGCGCACTCTGGTTGTACGGGCGTTTCTTGACGCCGATGCCCAACTGCTCGCGCAGGCCGGAACGGCCGCCGTCAGCGAGCACAGCCAGGTCGCACTCCAGAGTGGTTTCGTCATTGAGGGTCAGGCGATAGCCATCGGTCAGCGGCTCCATGCGCGTGACTTCCGCCGGGCAGCGCCAACTGACCACGTCAGTGTCCAGGCCTTGCCACAGGCATTGCCCGAGCCAGGCGTTTTCCACCACGTAACCCAGCGCGGGAACGCCCTCTTCCATCGCCGACAGCCGCGCCGTGGAAAAGCGCCCACGGTCGGAGACGTGAATCTGTTTGATCGGCTCGGCTCGGCGGGAAATCTCCTGCCACACGCCCAAACGCTGATAAATCTGCCGGGCGCCAAAGGACAACGCCGTGGAGCGCGCGTCGTAGCTGGGTTGCCAGGTGTGACCGGGAGCGAAAGGTTCGATCAACAGGATCTTCCAGCCACGGGCCTTGGCCCCGGCCTGCAAGGCCAACGCCAGGCTGGCACCGACCAGGCCACCACCGATAATCGCCAGATTGACTCGACTCATGCCGCTTGTGTCCGTGCTTCGGCCATCAGGGCCTCGATCTCGGCGACCGTTTTCGGCACGCCTTTGGTCAGGATTTCACAGCCGCTTCTGGTCACCACCACGTCGTCCTCGATGCGCACGCCAATGCCACGCCATTTCTTTGCCACGCTCTGGTTATCCGGGGCGATGTAAATCCCCGGCTCCACGGTCAGCGCCATGCCGACCTCCAGCACGCGCCATTCGCCGCCGACTTTGTATTCGCCGACGTCATGCACATCCATGCCCAGCCAGTGCCCGGCACGGTGCATGTAAAACGCCTTGTAGGCTTCGCTGGCAATCAGTTCGTCGACATCGCCCTGCAGCAGCCCCAACTCGACCAGACCGGCAGTAATCACCCGGACCGTGGCCTCGTGGGCCTGATTCCAATGCTTGTTCGGGGCGATCTCGGCAAACGCCGCTTCCTGCGCCGCCAGCACCAATTCGTAAATGGCCTTCTGTTCCGCGGAATACTTGCCGTTGACCGGCCAGGTGCGCGTGATATCGCTGGCGTAGCAGTCAATTTCGCACCCGGCGTCGATCAACACCAGATCGCCGTCCTTGAGCACCGCGTCATTCTGTTGGTAATGCAGGATGCAACTGTTGCGCCCCGCCGCAACGATCGAACCGTAGGCCGGCATCTTCGCCCCGCCCTTGCGGAATTCGTAATCAAGCTCGGCTTCCAGACTGAATTCGTGCAACCCGGCACGGCTGGCCTGCATCGCACGCACGTGGGCCTGGGCGGAAATCCGCGCAGCTTCGCGCATCACTTTCACTTCTGCCGCTGATTTATACAGGCGCATGTCGTGAAGCAAATGATCCAGGGCAACGTATTCGTTCGGTGGCTGGGCGCCAAGATTGGCTTTGGAGCGAATCACGTTGATCCACTCCATCAGATGCCGGTCGAATTCCGGGTTGCTGCCCATGGCCGAATACACCCGGTCACGACCCTCGATCAGGCCTGGCAGGATGTCGTCGATGTCAGTGATCGGAAAGGCGTCGTCGGCGCCGAAGTCGCGAATCGCGCCTTCCTGCCCGGCACGCAGGCCGTCCCACAACTCGCGTTCGGCGTTGCGTTCGCGGCAGAACAGGATGTACTCACCGTGCAATCGCCCCGGCATCAACACCAGCACGGCCTGAGGTTCGGGAAAACCGCTCAGGTACTGGAAATCGCTGTCCTGACGGTAAACGTGCTCGACATCGCGGTTGCGGATGGCCACTGCGGCGGCGGGCAGGATGGCGATGCTGTTGGGTTCCATCTGCGCCATCAAGGCCTTGCGGCGACGGCTGTATTCCGATTTCGGGATATGGATCATGGGCAGATGGCGTTCCCTGGCGTTGATCAGTGCAGCGACGGTTTGGCGGCAGCAGGCGCGTCCGGCTTCCTGGTTTCGGAAAACAGCAGCAGCGGCGCGACGCGCAGGTACTCCATGACTTCCATGTAGTCGCTTTCACCGTCGTCGGATTCTTCCAGAGCATCTTGCACTTGGGAAATCGCCGCCAGATCCTGCAGCACCTCGGTCGCCTCAGTGCTCAGCATGCTGCTGTCGCGGCAGTTCAGACCGAAACCGCTGAGGAAACCCTGACACCACTGACCCAGTGCCGCGGCACGTTCGGTAAGCGGGGTCTCATCGGTTGGCAGCAGCAGAACGACGGTCACGTCGTCGCCGGTGAGTTCGCCCTTGACCATCTCTTGCAGGCCGATCAAGGCATTGCGGACGTTGTCCTGTGGCTCGGTTTCCAGCAGCTCGGCGGCATCGATCAGCCAGCCTTCGACATCAAAACCGGCACCGGCGCAACTGCGGCCGAGCAGCAGGCCGTGCAATTCGGCAGGCGAGACGTTATGACCGCTAGATGTCAGCAGGGTGGCGAAGGCTTGGTACGGGGAATTCTGAATGGGCATGGGTAGCTAGGCGCCAGACGGCGCTATGTCTAGAATGAAGGCCTTGTATCCTACATCGACTCCTCTGTAGGAGCGAGCTTGCTCGCGATGAACCCGAGAACGCCATAGGGTGTCAGGGACCCAGCGGTAACGTTGGCGACCATCGCGAGCAGGCTCGCTCCTACAGCTCGCCCCCCATCAGACAGTGAAGACAATGGAAGACACCGACCTGCAAGCGCTGATGGCCAGACTCGAACTGCTGATTACCCGCGTCGAGCAACTAAAGAGCCAAAACGGACTCTTACTAGCTCAGGAAAAGACCTGGCGCGAGGAACGCGCTCACCTCATTGAAAAAAACGAAATCGCCCGGCGTAAGGTCGAATCGATGATTTCGCGCCTCAAGGCCCTGGAGCAAGACTCATGAGTTCAAGCAATAGCGTCACCGTGCAGATCCTCGATAAAGAATATTCGATCATCTGCCCCCAGGAAGAACGCAGCAACCTGGTGAGCGCCGCTCGCTACCTGGACGGCAAGATGCGTGAAATCCGCAGCAGCGGCAAAGTCATCGGCGCCGATCGCATTGCCGTCATGGCCGCGTTGAACATCACACACGACCTGCTGCACAAGGAAGAACGCCCGGATGTTCAGGCCAGCGGCTCGACCCGCGAACAGGTGCGAGACCTGCTCGATCGTGTCGATTTGGTGCTGTCGACCGATCCGGACGTCACCAAAGGCTGATTCGCGCCAACGCTTGCGGTATACTCCCAACACTCCCTGGGGTGCTTGCCAGTTGGCGATGTCCCTGAGCCGATTTGCTATACCCTGGAGGTTGCACGTTGGGCTGGTGTGCATGTCCGCTAGACGGAAAGCCTTAAAGCCTACTGCATCTTCCACCTTGAACTTTCGGGTTCAAGGGCTAAGTCGACAGCGGTTCACCCGGGGAGCCTGATTGCAGTCCGATGCCGGTTTTAATACCGGCATCGGCGTTTTTACGGGTACGCTTCACGTATCCGATCTGCTGAAGCCCGAATCCATGACCGAACCTGCGCTGCTTCCCCGCCCGCAACTTCGACGCATGCTGCGCAAGGCCCGCCGCGCACTGACAGCCAGTCAGCAGCGCCAGGCCGCTCGCGGGCTGTACAAGCAATTGGCCCAGCAACCGCTGTTTCGCCGCGCCAGACACATCTCTCTATACCTGCCCACCGACGGTGAAATCGATCCGCGCCTGCTGCTGCGTGCCGCCCAGCGTCGGGGCAAGGCCACCTATCTGCCGGTGCTCAGCGCCTGGCCGCGAACCAAAATGGTGTTCCAGCGCATTCGCCCCGGCGAAAAACTCAAACCCAATCGCTTCCGGATTCTCGAACCCAGGCATAACCTCGCCCGACAACGCAAAGTCTGGGCGCTGGACCTGGTGCTGCTGCCGTTGGTGGGGTTTGACGATGTTGGCGGACGCCTGGGCATGGGCGGCGGCTTCTATGATCGCAGCCTGGCTTATCTGGCCCGCCGTCATGACTGGCGCAAGCCGACGCTACTGGGACTGGCCCACGAATGTCAGAAGGTCGAGCGCTTGGCTCAGGCGAGCTGGGATGTGCCGTTGCAGGGAACGGTGACGGACAAGGCCTGGTATTACGCAGGCTAGACGCCACCGGGATCAGCGGCGTCGAAAGACAGGTTCAGCGTTTGAAAGCGGTCGACTGTTGTTGCAACGGTGCGACCTCGACCGGTGCATCGGTCTTGTTGGTCCACAGGCTTTGGGCATAGCCGGTGGTCACGACCCCAAGGCCGAACAAAATAACCAAAATCCATAGTAAATCCGGTTTGCGTTTCATCGATTGCCCCCCAAAGGCACATCAACACGATGACAGCAGCGGTTTCCGTTTGTTGGCCGTGCAGCAGCGTCAAGCTTTAAAGGCCGGCATTTTGCGACAACGTGAACCGGCACGCAAACGCTGACGTCAACCGACTGTCGGTTTGTCATAAAATGGCCGGACCACCTGTCCACTCACCTCGCAAGGAGCAAAAAACATGGCCTATTGGCTGATGAAATCCGAGCCCGACGAACTCTCGATCAAAGGTCTGGAGAAGCTCGGCAAAGCTCGCTGGGACGGGGTTCGCAACTATCAGGCGCGTAATTTCCTGCGGGCCATGGCAGTGGGGGACGAGTTCTTCTTCTACCATTCCAGCTGCCCCGAGCCGGGGATTGCCGGGATTGGCAAGATTGTCGAAGCGGCGTATCCGGACCCCACGGCACTGGAGCCTGAAAGTCATTATTACGATCCAAAGGCAACCGCGGAGAAAAACGCCTGGAGCGCAATCGATGTCGCCCATGTCGAGACGTTCTCCAGGGTGTTGAAACTCGATTACCTGAAACAGCAAAGCGCATTGGCGCAACTGCCACTCGTGCAGAAAGGCAGTCGGTTATCAGTGATGCCGGTGACTGCCGAGCAATGGGCGGCAGTGCTCGATTTACGTTAAATAAAGCAGAAAGCGCCGATCGCCCCCCATTTGCCTGGCCAATCAGATTAGTCTTGTCCCTCAGTTGACGGGTATCAAATCGCCTCGGTGCTCGATCAGTCAGACTAGGACGCAACAGTCGCAGGATGCCCGCATGTCTACACACAGTCGCTCTTCGATTTTCTTCGCCAGCTCGTTGATGGTTTTGCTGATGGCCGCCGGAGGCTTCGGTTACTGGAAGTCAATGCATGACCGCTTGCCTGAAGGCTTGTACGTCGGCAATGGCCGCCTCGAAGCCACCGAGGTACAGATCGCCAGCAAGACACCCGGACGACTGGCAGAGGTGCTCGTCGATGAAGGCGACAAGGTCACCAAGGGCCAACTGTTGGCCCGCATGGATACCCGCACCCTCGAAGCACAGCGCAACCAGGCTGAAGCCGAGGTGTTGCGTGCCCGGGAAAACCTTTCCGCCGCCCAGGCCAACGTGCAACTGCGCCAGAGCGAACAACTGCTGGCTCAACAGGAGCTCAAGCGCTCTCAGGAATTGATCAAACACGGTTTCGTGAGTGGCCAGATCCTCGATCAACAACAGGCGCGCCTGGACACCGGCGTCGCTGCAGTCGCCGCGTCCAAAGCCCAGGTCTCGGCGGTCGGTGCGACGATTGGTGCGGCCCAGGCCCAAGTGGCGATGTTGACCAGCGAAATTGATGACGCCAGCCTGCGCGCGCCCATTGATGGGGTAGTCCAGTTGCGCATGGCCGAACCCGGCGAGGTGCTGGGTGCCGGCGGGCGCGTGCTGTTGCTGATAGACCCCAGCGACCAGTACATGAACCTCTACCTCCCTGCCTCCGTTACCGGACGCCTGGCGGTTGGCGATGATGCGCGAATCCTGCTCGATGCCCTGCCCGACCGCCCGCTGCCAGCCAAAATCAATTTCGTCGCCGCCAAGTCGCAATTCACTCCCAAGGAAGTCGAAACCCGTGACGAACGGCAAAAACTGGTGTTCCGCGTCAAACTGCGCCTGACCGATCCAGGCGCCCTGCCCCAGGCCAAGCCGGGCATGCCCGGTGCCGGTTATGTGCGCACCGCACCGATTGACTGGCCGGCCAAACTGCAATGAACGGCCTGGCGCTGCAAGCCACCGGCATCAACCACCTGTATGGCAAACAGCAGGCCCTGACCGACATCAGCTTCAGTCTGCCGACTGGCACACGCTGCGGCCTGATCGGACCGGACGGTGCAGGCAAGTCGAGTTTGCTGGGTTTGATCGCGGGCGTTAAAACCCTGCAACAAGGGCAATTGGAGGTGCTCGGCGGCTCGATCCAGGATCGTCGCCATCGCAATAGCCTCTACCCGCGTATCGCCTTCATGCCTCAAGGCCTGGGCGGCAACCTGTACCCCGAGTTGTCGATCAGCGAAAACATTCAATTTTTCGCCACGCTGTTCGGCCTGTCAAAAGCCGAATGCGACCAGCGCAGGCACAGCTTGCTGTTGGCCACCGATCTGTTGCGCTTCGCCGATCGCCCGGCCGGCAAACTGTCTGGCGGCATGAAGCAGAAGCTTGGCCTCTGCTGCGCGCTGATCCACGAGCCGGACCTGCTGATCCTCGACGAACCGACCACAGGCGTCGATCCCTTGTCCCGGCGGCGCTTCTGGGAACTGGTGGACGATGTACGGCGTCAACGCCCGCAACTGACACTGCTGGTGGCTACCGCGTACATGGAAGAGGCCGAGCAATTCGAACATTGCCTGATGCTCGACGGCGGTCGTTTGATCGCGACGGGCCTGAGCAGCGAATTGGCGGCCGTCACGCCCGGCGGCAAACTCGACGAGGCGTTCACCCATTTCCAGGGCGACAGTGGCCACGATAACCAGCCACTGGTGATTCCCCCCCGGCCCGGCTCCACCACCGACATTGCCATCGAGGCTCACGACCTGACCCTGCGCTTCGGCGATTTTACCGCCGTGGACAAAGTCAGCTTCGCCATCGGTCGCGGCGAAATTTTCGGTTTCCTCGGCTCCAACGGCTGCGGCAAAACCACCACCATGAAAGTCCTCACCGGACTGATGCCGGCCAGCGAAGGCAGCGCCACGTTGCTGGGTAATCCGGTGAACGCCAAGGACCTGGCCACGCGAAAACGGGTCGGCTTCATGTCCCAGAGCTTCTCGCTGTATGGCGAGCTCAGCGTGCGACAAAACCTCGACTTGCACGCCCGCCTGTTCGATTTGCCCAAGGCCGATAGCGTCCAGCGCATCGACGAACTGATCCAGCGCTTCAACCTGGGCAATGTGGCCGACCAACAGTCCGGCGCCTTGCCTTTGGGCTTGCGCCAACGGCTGTCGCTGGCCGTCGCGGTGCTGCATCGTCCGGAAGTCCTGATCCTCGACGAACCCACTTCCGGGGTCGACCCGGCCGCGCGGGACGACTTTTGGCGACTGCTGATCGAACTGTCGCGCGAACAAGGCGTGACGATTTTCCTCTCCACCCACTTCATGAACGAGGCCCAGCGCTGCGACCGTATCTCGCTGATGCACGCTGGCAAGGTGCTGGCCTGCGACACCCCGGCAGCGCTGCAACAACAGTTCAACGGCGAAACGCTGGAAGCGGCGTTTGTGACCTGCCTGGAACAGGCTCAGGGAGCGCCCGAAACACCGGCTCCGCCCGCCCCGGACCATGCACCTGTCACACCGGCCAAGCCGATGAAGGAGCGCAGTTTCAGTGTCGGGCGCCTGGTGGCTGTGGCCACCCGCGAAGGCAAGGAGTTGCTGCGCGACAAAGTGCGAATGGCCTTTGCCATGCTCGGGGCCATTTTCATGATGGTGATCTTCGGCTATGGCATTTCGCTGGATGTGGAAAAACTCGCGTTCGCCGTATTCGATCAAGACCAGACGCCGCAAAGTCGCACCTATCTGGAGGCGTTTCGCAGCTCTCGCTACTTTGCCGAACAATCCCCCATCCACGACACGAAAGAACTGCACCGACGCCTTCAACGCTCGGAAATCAAACTCGCGCTGGAGATCCCGCCGGGTTTTGGTCGCGACCTGTACGCCGGACGTCAGCCCGCCGTAGCAGCCTGGCTGGATGGCGGCATGCCGTTTCGTGCCGAGACCAGCCGTAACTACGTGGAAGCGGTGCACCAGTCAGTCCTGGAACGACTGGCCGAACAGAGCAGTCGCGCACGGAATGCCCCCGCAGCGGCCAAACTGGAAACCCGATTCCGCTACAACCAGGACGTGGTCAGCGTCAACGCCATCGGCCCCGGGGTGATGGCGCTGATCCTCGCGTTCATCCCGGCCATGCTGACGGCCCTGGGGATCGTGCGGGAGAAAGAACTGGGATCGATTACCAACTTCTACGCCACGCCACTGACCCGACTGGAGTTCCTGCTGGGCAAACAGGCGCCGTATCTGGCGATCAGCCTGATCAATCTGGCCGTGCTGACGGCGATGAACCGCTGGCTGTTCGGCGTCCCCTTCAAGGGCAGCGGGCTCACCCTGGCCTTCGGCGGACTGCTGTACGTACTGGCGACGACCAGCATGGGCCTATTGATCTCGGCATTCACCCGCACCCAGATCGCCGCGATCCTCGGCACCATGATCATCACCAGTCTGCCGACCATACAGTTCTCCGGGCTAATCGTGCCGCGCTCCTCCCTTGAGGGTGCGGCGGCGGTGATGGGGATATTGTTTCCGGCCGGTTATTTCCTCGATATCACCGTCGGCACGTTTACCAAAGCGCTGGACCTGCGGCAGCTGTGGCCGCAATGCCTGGCGCTGTTCGGGTTCTTTCTCGGGTTCACCGGGCTGAGCCTGATCATGCTGAAAAAGCAGGAGGCCTGATGCACAAGCTCGCTCACATCTTGCGTCTGGGCATCAAGGAGCTGACCAGCCTGCGGCACGACAGCGTGTTGCTGGTCTTTCTGTTCTACGCCTTCACCGTGGCGATCTATATGCCGGCGGCCGGCTCGGTGATCGGCGTGCACAACGCCAGCGTGGCGATGGTGGACGAAGATCACAGCCACCTGTCACGACAACTGGCCCAGGCCCTGCAACCACCAGAGTTTCAGCACCCTGTAGCGCTGCCTTATGGGCAACTCGATCAAGTCCTGGACAGTGGCCGGTACACCTTTGTGATCAACGTGCCGGCGAATTTTCAGACCGATTTGCTGGCCGGTCGCCAGCCTGCGGTGCAGGTGAACGTCGATGCCACGGCCATGAGCCAGGCGTTCATGGGGGCCGGTTACATCGGGCGGATATTCCAGCGCGAATTGCTGACCTACAGCGGTCAGAGCGATCCCGCCAGCCAGACCCCCATCCTGCTGACCACCCGTTCGCTGTTCAATACGAATCTGGAAGGTGGCTGGTTCCTGGCCGTGATTCAGATCGTCAACAACATCACCATCCTCGCCATCATCCTCACCGGCACGGCTCTGCTGCGTGAGCGCGAACACGGCACCCTCGACCATTTACTGGTGCTGCCGCTGACGGCGCTGGAGATCATGCTGGCGAAAATCTGGAGCAACATGCTCGTCGTCGTGGTGTGCACCTGGATTTCACTGGAAGTGATCGTCAAAGGCGCGCTCGGCGTACCGCTGGCCGGTTCCATGAGCCTGTTTTTGATGGTGACGGCCGTTTATCTGTTCGCCAGTACGGCACTGGGGATTTTTCTCGCGACCCTGGCCCGCTCGACACCGCAGTTCGGTCTGCTGGCCATTCCGGTCATCATTCCCATGCTGCTGCTGTCCGGCGGCAGTACGCCGCTCGACAGCATGCCGCAGTGGTTGCAGTGGGTGATGCAGGGTTCGCCGTCGACACACTTCGTCAGCCTTAGCGCCGCGATCCTGTTTCGCGATGCGGGGCTGAGCGTGGTGTGGCCGGACTTGCTCGCGCTCACCGCCATCGGCCTGCTGTTCTTTGCGATCGCGCTGATGCGGTTTCGAAAGAGTCTGGCGTCCTGAAACGATGCTCCTGCCAGCCCCATGGCTGGCTGGTGATCGCGCACCCGAAGGCGCGATCACCAGTAACCCAGCGCCTGTAGATCCGGCGTTACTGGATGATCAGGTTGTTGAACAACAGATCCTCAACCACCGGTTTGCCGGTTTCGTCAGTCATGACCTGCTGGGTTTGCTTCAGGGCTTCCTGACGCAATTTTTCCTTGGCTTCGACGTTATTCATCGTCTCGGTGGTCTGCTGGGCGAACAGCGCCACCAGTTGATTGCGGATCAGCGGTTCATTGGCTTTCACCGCTTTGGTGGCCTCGTCACCGGTCACGCGCAATGCCACGTCGGCCTTGTAGACCTTGAGCTTCGGCGTACCGTCCAACCCATAGTTGCCCACGAACGGCGGGCTGAGGGTGATGTAGTTGACCTTCGGAGCCTCACCTTCTTTTGCCTCTTCGGCCACCGCTGCCACAGGCAGAGACAGGGCCAGCATCAACACGATCCACGCTTTCACAATTCACTCCTTATCCGGTTTGCGGCCTAGCATAACGACCCGCCGCTCAAGCACAAGCTTATGGCTGACTATCAGGGCCGGGCATGCTCGTTGACCCCTCGACTCACACACCTACACTTATCGGCCATCACTCCCAAAGGAATAGCCCTGATGAAAGCCGTGCTGTGCAAAGCCTTCGGCCCTGCCGAATCGCTGGTGCTGGAAGACGTCGCCAGTCCTGTCGCGAAGAAGAACGAAATCCTGCTGGACGTGCACGCCGCCGGGGTGAATTTCCCGGACACGCTGATCATCGAGGGCAAATACCAGTTCAAACCGCCCTTCCCGTTTTCCCCAGGGGGCGAGGCAGCTGGCGTGGTGAGCGCGGTGGGCGAAAAGATCAGCCACCTGAAGGTCGGTGACCGGGTCATGGCCCTGACCGGTTGGGGCAGCTTCGCCGAACAGGTCGCGGTGCCGGGCTACAACGTGCTGCCCATCCCGCCTTCCATGGACTTCAACACCGCCGCTGCCTTCAGCATGACCTACGGCACCTCGATGCATGCGCTCAAGCAACGGGGCAACCTGCAACCGGGTGAAACCTTGCTGGTACTCGGCGCCTCCGGCGGTGTCGGTCTGGCCGCCGTGGAAATCGGCAAAGCCATGGGCGCCCGGGTCATCGCCGCCGCCAGCAGCGCCGAAAAACTCGCCGTGGCCAAGGCCGCCGGTGCCGATGAACTGATCAACTACAGCGAAACCAGCCTCAAGGACGAAATCAAACGCCTGACCGATGGCCAGGGCGCCGACGTGATCTACGATCCGGTGGGCGGCGACCTGTTCGACCAGGCCATCCGCGCCATCGCCTGGAATGGTCGCCTCCTGGTGGTGGGCTTCGCCAGCGGACGCATCCCCGAACTGCCGGTAAACCTTGCCCTGCTTAAAGGTGCCGCCGTGGTCGGCGTGTTCTGGGGCTCATTTGCCCAGCGTCAGCCACAGGACAATGCGGCGAACTTCCAGCAATTGTTCGGCTGGTTTGCCGAAGGCAAGTTGAAGCCACTGGTATCGCAGGTCTACCCGCTGAGCAACGCCGCACAGGCCATCAATGACCTCGGCCAGCGCAAGGCCGTCGGGAAAGTGGTGGTGCAGGTTCGCTGAGCCTTCACCGGACACAAAAAAGGCCAGAACAACTGACGAGGTTGTTCTGGCCTATTCACTCATAGCTCTAAAGCAAAGAAGCGGGTGTGCAGGTAATGTTTCCTGCGCCCGCTCACATCGGCGGTGCATCCGCCTGATCAGACTTTGCCTTGCAGCGCTTGAGTCGCGCTTCCAGATTCCGATCGGGCATGGCATGGCTGCGCAGGGCGTGGGCGGTCTGCTCGACATAATCGCGAGTGGTGCCGTAGCGCCCGCACGCGTTTTCGAACACATGACTGAGCACGTGATCCGGCAAGTTACCGGCATAGCTGGGCAGGTGACGCTCCAGGACAAAACCCAACGCCTGAACCTGGCTGCCGTCTTCAAGGCGGCAGTTGAGCCAGTGCGGACGATAGGACGGAAAAGGCATTTCCCTTTTCCAGAGCGCATACAGCGAGGCCTCCAATTGCTCTTCCGGCAGTCGGTAGGCAAAGCCACTGCAAGAGCCGCCACGATCCAGGCCAAACACCAGCCCAGGCATTTCCGGCGTGCCGCGATGTTCGTGGGACCACAGGTACAAGCCGCGATGGTAGCCGTGCACCCGCCCGCGAACCCGCTCAACCGCCGTGCATTCGGGACGCCAGATCAGTGACCCATACGCGAACAACCAGACCGGGCCGCCCTTGTGGCGTGCCATGGTCGACTGCATCGAGCTGAGCAATTGTTCGTGAGTGAGCTGCGGCCCCAGATCGAGCCGCGGAGGGTAAGCCAGATTCAGAAGAGTCGATTCAATGGCTGTCATGGCGGAAGTGTTCGGCCCCACAAGTATTACAAGATGCAGCAAATTTCGTTACATAGAACATATAGCAGTAACCGTAAAACGAAAAGTGCTAAGGGATGTATGACACTCGTGATACCTCTAATTTTCGGTTATCACCGCAGCCATCCCGTTTTATATAGCCTAATACTATTTTTCAAATGCCTTAAATACCCGAATGACATATGCATAAGCATTCGGCCTGTTCAGGGCAGGTTCATAATACGCAGGAAATTTCCTACTAAACTCTCAGATTTTCTACCTTCCCCGTTGCCGGACGCCCACGTATAACGACCTCCCCAGGCGCAAGCCGTAGTGTTTAACAGAGGCTGATGATGAAAAAAATGGGGCTTGTCGCCATGTTGTTAATGATCCAGGCCAGCCATGTAATGGCGACGGATGACGCACAACAAGACAAAGGCTTCTGGTATGCGCAGACCAGCGTCTACACCAAACATTACTCGCCTGATCCCGACCACAATAACAATCAGGACCTGATTGGCATTGAACGTAATCAAGCGTCTGGCTGGGTATTTGGCGGGGCAACTTTTCGCAACTCGTTCCGCCAGCGCTCCAACTATGCCTATGCCGGCAAACGCTATGAGAGCACCGAGTATCCGGTGTATCTGAAATTGACCGCCGGGCTGCTCCAGGGCTACAGCGGCCAGTACAAGGACAAGATTCCGATCAACCACTTCGGCATTGCGCCGGTGATCATTCCATCCATTGGCGCGCACTACGGCCCGCTGGCCGCCGAGTTGGTGTTCCTCGGCGCCAACGCGGCCATGGTGACGACGGGCATACGCTTCTAGAAAGGGGCTGCCGGGCGGCGATCAAAATCGCGGCTCAAGATCGCGGCGCGTACGCAAATACGTCGGCGCGCATCTGATGAGCGTCCATCCCGGCCTCGACCAGCGCATCCAGCGTGCCGTAGACCATCGCCGGCGAGCCACTGGCGTACACGTGCAGCGCCTTGAGATCGGGAAAGTCTTCGCAAACGGCTTCATGCAACATGCCGCAGCGCCCCTGCCATCCGCATTGATCGCTAACGACTTTATGCAGGAACAGGTTGGGCAACTTCAGCCATTCGTCCCAATGCTCGATTTGATAAAAGTCTTCGGGACGACGCACCCCCCAATACAAATGCACAGGATGCTTGAAGCCGGTGGCGCGACAATGTTCGATCAGGCCGTGGACCTGGCCCATGCCGGTGCCTGCGGCAATCAATACCAATGGGCCGTCCGGCAACTCGGCCAGGTGCGTGTCGCCGAACGGCATGTCGATCCGCACCATCGCGTCGCGTTGCAGTTGCTTGATCAGGTTTAGCGCACTGGCTTCACGCGCCAGCACGTGGATTTCCAGATCACGCCCGGAGGAAGGGGCCGAGGCCAGGGAAAAGGACGACTTTTCGCCGTTGTCCCGATGAATCATCAGGTACTGGCCCGCATGATAGCGCGGCGGCTTGCCGGCCGGGGCCCGCAGTCGGACCCGCCAGGTATCACCGCCGACGTCGGTACAACTGATGACCTGACACGAAAGACTGCGCACCGGCAATTCTCCCAGCGCGAGCACGCCATCCCACAGCACGATGCAGTCTTCCAGCGGCTCTGCTATGCAAGTGTAGAACTCGCCATGGTCGCGCACACCGCCGTCCTGTTCGACACGCCCTTCCACCAGCAGCGCGGCACACACGTGGCAATTACCGTTACGACAGCTTTGCGGGCATTCATAACCCAGACGGCGTGCGCCATCGAGAATCCGCTCGCCGGGCAGAATATCCAGCACTGCTCCGGAGGGCTGCAAAGTTACACGCATCAATCTATTCCTAACTGATTCCAGATGGCATCGATCCGTTTGGTCACGGCTTCGTCCTTGATGATGACCCGACCCCACTCCCGCGTCGTTTCGCCCGGCCACTTATGCGTGGCATCGAGTCCCATCTTCGAGCCCAGGCCGGACACCGGAGAGGCGAAGTCGAGGTAGTCGATCGGCGTGTTTTCGATCATCACCGTGTCGCGCTTGGGGTCCATGCGCGTGGTGATGGCCCAGATCACGTCGTTCCAGTCCCGTGCGTTGATATCGTCGTCAGTGACGATAACGAACTTGGTGTACATGAACTGTCGCAAAAACGACCAGACGCCGAGCATTACCCGCTTGGCGTGGCCCGGATACGACTTCTTCATGGTCACGACGGCCATGCGATACGAGCAACCTTCAGGCGGCAGGTAGAAATCGGTGATCTCCGGGAACTGCTTCTGCAGGATCGGCACGAATACTTCGTTCAGCGCCACCCCGAGAATCGCCGGTTCATCCGGTGGACGCCCGGTGTAGGTGCTGTGGTAAATCGGCTTGACGCGGTGGGTAATGCGCTCGACCGTGAACACCGGGAAGCTGTCGACTTCGTTGTAGTAGCCGGTGTGGTCGCCATACGGACCTTCGTCTGCCATTTCGCCTGGATGAATCACGCCTTCAAGGATGATTTCAGCCGTGGCCGGTACTTGCAGGTCGTTGCCACGGCACTTCACCAGCTCGGTTCGGTTACCGCGCAGCAGGCCGGCAAAGGCGTACTCTGAGAGGCTATCGGGCACCGGGGTCACGGCGCCGAGAATGGTCGCGGGATCGGCGCCCAGGGCCACAGCTACAGGGAACGGCCGGCCCGGATGCTTCTCGCACCATTCACGGTAATCCAGCGCGCCACCACGATGGCTCAACCAACGCATGATGACCTTGTTGCGGCCAATCACTTGCTGGCGATAGATACCGAGGTTCTGGCGATCCTTGTTCGGGCCCTTGGTGACGGTCAGGCCCCAGGTGATCAGCGGGGCAACGTCGCCAGGCCAACAGGTCTGTACCGGCAACATGGCAAGATCGACATCGCCGCCTTCAATGACCACTTCCTGGCAAATGGCATCTTTGACGACTTTGGGCGCCATCGAGATGATCTTGCGGAAGATCGGCAGCTTGGACCAGGCATCTTTCAGCCCCTTCGGCGGCTCGGGCTCCTTGAGGAACGCCAGAAGCTTGCCGATTTCGCGCAGCTCGCTGACCGCCTCCGCGCCCATGCCCAGTGCGACGCGCTCAGGCGTCCCGAACAGGTTGCCGAGCACTGGAATGTCGTAACCGGTTGGTTTTTCGAATAACAGTGCCGGGCCCTTGGCACGTAGCGTACGGTCACAGACCTCGGTCATTTCCAGCACAGGGGACACCGGAACCTGGATGCGCTTGAGTTCTCCGCGCTGTTCCAGGCCGCTGATAAAGTCGCGCAAGTCGCGATACTGCATGCGTGAGCCTCGTTTTGGCCGTGGCGTTCGGGGGCTGGCAGTTTAGCGCCGAACCCTTCGGTTCAGAACCACGAACTGGCGTTTGATCAAAAATCAGATAGCAAAAAGCCGGGTTTCCCCGGCTTCTGCAGACCTGACCGACTTACTTGCGCTTCATCGACAAGAAGAACTCATCGTTGGTCTTGGTCGTTTTCAGCTTGTCGATCAGGAACTCGATGGCAGCCACTTCGTCCATCGGGTGCAGCAGCTTGCGCAGGATCCACATGCGCTGCAACTCGTCGTCTGCGGTCAGCAACTCTTCGCGGCGGGTGCCGGAACGGTTGATGTTGATCGCCGGGAAGACGCGTTTTTCGGCGATACGGCGATCCAGAGGCAGTTCCATGTTGCCGGTGCCTTTGAATTCCTCGTAGATCACTTCGTCCATCTTCGAACCGGTTTCAACCAGTGCGGTGGCGATAATGGTCAGCGAGCCGCCTTCTTCGATGTTCCGTGCGGCACCGAAGAAACGTTTCGGTTTCTCCAGGGCGTGGGCATCGACACCACCGGTCAGCACCTTGCCGGAGCTCGGGATCACGGTGTTGTAGGCACGGGCCAGACGGGTGATGGAGTCGAGCAGGATCACCACGTCTTTCTTGTGCTCGACCAGGCGCTTGGCCTTCTCGATCACCATTTCGGCAACCTGCACGTGGCGGGTTGGCGGCTCGTCGAACGTCGAGGCAACCACTTCGCCGCGCACGGTGCGCTGCATTTCGGTGACTTCTTCCGGACGTTCGTCGATCAGTAGCACGATCAGATGAACTTCAGGATTGTTGCGCGCGATGTTGGCGGCGATGTTCTGCAGCATGATCGTTTTACCGGCTTTCGGCGGTGCAACGATCAGACCGCGCTGGCCTTTGCCGATCGGGGCGCACAGGTCGATGACACGACCAGTCAAGTCTTCGGTGGAACCGTTACCGGCTTCCATCTTCATGCGCACGGTCGGGAACAGCGGGGTCAGGTTCTCGAAGAGAATCTTGTTTTTCGCGTTTTCCGGACGGTCGAAGTTGATCGTATCGACCTTGAGCAGCGCGAAATAACGCTCGCCTTCCTTCGGAGGACGGATCTTGCCAACGATGGTGTCACCGGTGCGCAAGTTGAAGCGACGGATCTGGCTCGGCGAGACGTAGATATCGTCTGGGCCGGCGAGATAAGAGGCGTCTGCAGAGCGGAGAAAGCCGAAGCCGTCCTGGAGAATCTCCAGCACGCCATCACCGGAGATTTCCTCGCCGCTTTTCGCGTGCTTTTTCAGCAGGGAGAAAATCACGTCCTGCTTGCGCGAACGGGCCATATTTTCTATGCCCATCTGTTCGGCCAATTCGAGCAGTTCGGTAATCGGCTTTTGCTTGAGTTCAGTCAGATTCATATAGGAATGACGTAATCATTTATGGAGGGGGGAAATTAAGCTTTTGGCTTAATGAGGCCGCGCCGCAGAGAAGGCGACAGGATCGCGTACTTATTCGAAAAGGAGAGCGTCGGCGACGGCTAGCAGGGGGCACTGGAGAAACCAGTGCGGGGCCGAATGTAACACCTGAGTTTCGGAGCGTCTAGCCCTCAGCAACGAAAAAGGCCCCGCAATTTGCGGGGCCTTTTTCAATAACACGACATCGACGCTTAGATGTTGGCGTCGAGGAAGGCCGCCAACTGCGACTTCGACAGCGCGCCGACCTTGGTCGCTTCAACGTTGCCGTTCTTGAACAGCATCAGGGTCGGAATGCCACGCACGCCATGCTTGGCCGGGGTTTCCTGGTTTTCGTCGATGTTCAGTTTGGCAACGGTCAGCTTGCCTTTGTAAGTCTCGGCAATTTCGTCCAGAACAGGAGCGATCATTTTGCAAGGGCCACACCATTCAGCCCAGTAATCGACCAGTACAGCGCCTTCAGCCTTGAGTACGTCGGCCTCGAAGCTAGCGTCGCTAACGTGTTTGATAAGATCGCTGCTCATGGAATTCTCCGGGGTTGTAAGCAAAAACGTGGCCCATCATAGCCGCCCTTCCCGTGTTCAGGAAGCCGCAGATGATTGAGTCTCGCTATGGTGTTACATGAGTTTGGGTATAGCCCAAGTCACGTCATGGCGGGAGCGACGAAAGCGATTCCAGTGCGCAGGGCGGCATTGCGCACATGCTCATGCATGGCTTTCTGGGCGGCGCCCGAGGCCCGCCGGGCCAGCGCACGAAGGATTTTACGGTGCTCCTGCCAGGTCTCCATGGCCCGCTCGGCCCGGATGAACGGTAGTTTCTGGCTTTCCAGGAAGATGTCGGCACTGGCGGTCAGGATGCTCAGCATCGCCTGGTTGCCGCTGGCGAGCAGAATGCGCCGATGGAATTCGAAGTCCAGGCGCGCCGCGGCCTCAAAGTCCCCGGCCTTCAGTTCGTTGCGCATGGCGGCAACATTATCTTCCAGCACATCAAGCTCATCGGTGCTCAAGGTCACGGCAGCCAGCCCCGCAGCAAACCCCTCCAGCGCATAGCGCAATTGAAAGATATCCAGCGGCGAAGCCTGGGCCGCGAACGGCCAGCTCGGCGCGCCCTCGCCTCGCGGCAGTTCCACGGGCGACTGCACGAACACGCCTTTGCCCGGCTGGATGCTGATGACCCCCAGCGCACTGAGCGACGATAACGCCTCGCGCAACGACGCCCGACTGACCCCCAATTGCACCGCCAGGTCCCGTTGCGAGGGCAAGGCATCGCCCGGACCGAAACCCTGTTCGGTGATCAGTTTGCGGATGGCTTGCAGCGCCACTTCAGGTACGGCGCGGGAGATCGAATTCATGGTTTTCCAGACGAACCAGGCCAATGTGCGGGTAGTTGTAAAGCTATTCACGGCGTCCGGCAAGTCGTGCCCCATGGGGGTTCGGCGATTTTCACAGATGCGCCATCGAGGTGCGAAACAACACCTGACTGTTCAGACCAGTAAGACCTTGCCAGACCAGTAAAACCGCGGTCTGGCAGCCGGAAAACCCTATCTTGGCATGCCCCGTGCTCTGTCGAATCGCAGAAATTACTCCTCGCCGATTCGGAGATTTGCCATGATCCAGCGTTACAGCGCCCTACTCGCTGCCCTGTTTGCCAGCCTGATGCTGAGCCAGGCACCCGCCCACGCCGACGGCCTGGAAGATGTGCTCAAGCGTGGCGTCCTCAAAGTCGCCGTGCCTCAGGACTTTCCGCCCTTCGGCTCAGTCGGCCCGGACATGAAGCCACGGGGCCTCGACATCGACACCGCGAAGCTGCTGGCCGACCAGCTCAAGGTCAAACTCGAGCTGACGCCGGTCAACAGCACCAACCGGATCCCGTTCCTGACCACCGGCAAGGTGGATCTGGTGATCTCCAGCCTCGGCAAGAACCCCGAACGTGAAAAAGTCATCGACTTCTCCCGGGCCTACGCGCCGTTCTACCTGGCCGTGTTCGGCCCGCCAGACGCCAACGTCAAGAGCCTGGACGATCTCAAGGGCAAAACCATCAGCGTCACCCGTGGCGCCATCGAAGACATCGAACTGACCAAGGTCGCCCCCGAAGGCGTGACCATCAAGCGTTTCGAGGACAACAACTCGACCATCGCCGCTTACCTGGCCGGTCAGGTCGACCTGATCGCCAGCGGCAACGTGGTGATGGTGGCGATCAGCGAGAAAAGCCCGAAACGCGTGCCGGCGCTGAAAGTGAAGCTCAAGGATTCGCCGGTCTATGTCGGCGTGAACAAGAACGAGCCGGCACTGCTGGACAAGGTCAACCAGATCCTCGTCACCGCCAAGGGCGATGGCGCCCTGGAGAAAAACGCCCTGACCTGGCTCAAAGAACCGCTGCCGGCCGACCTCTGACTCTGCGTGCAGGAGCCCCTATATGGCTTATCAGTTCGATTTCCTGCCGGTGGTGCAAAACACCGATCTGCTGCTGCGCGGTGCGCTGTTCACCCTTGAGCTGACGGCCATCGGCGCGGTGCTCGGGGTGAGCCTCGGCATCGTGGGCGCGTTGGTGCGGGCGTGGAACATCCGCCCGTTCGCCGGGATTTTCGGCGTCTATGTCGAGTTGATCCGCAACACGCCATTCCTGGTGCAGCTGTTTTTCATCTTCTTCGGCCTGCCGTCGCTGGGCCTGCAGATTTCCGAATGGCAGGCCGCGGTGCTGGCGATGGTGATCAACCTGGGCGCGTACTCCACCGAGATCATCCGCGCCGGCATTCAGGCGATTCCACGGGGTCAACTGGAAGCCGCGGCGGCATTGGCGATGACGCGCTTCGAAGCCTTCCGTCACGTGGTGCTACTGCCCGCGCTGGGCAAAGTCTGGCCAGCCCTGAGCAGCCAGATCATCATCGTCATGCTCGGTTCGGCGGTGTGTTCGCAGATCGCTACCGAAGAGCTGAGCTTCGCCGCCAACTTTATTCAGTCGCGCAACTTCCGCGCCTTTGAAACCTATGCCCTGACCACGCTGATCTACCTGTGCATGGCCCTGCTGATCCGCCAGTTGCTCAACTGGATCGGTCATCGGTTTGTCGCAAGAAACAGCGCAAGGAGCCGCCGATGAGCGATTTCACCTTCCTGGACATCGTGCGCAACCTGCTCACAGGCCTGCAATGGACGCTGGCGCTATCACTGGTGGCGTTCATCGGTGGCGGCTTGATCGGGCTGCTGATCATGGTGATGCGCCTCTCGGACAATCCCCTGCCACGCAATTTCGCCCGCACCTACATCGAACTGTTCCAGGGCACGCCGCTGCTGATGCAGCTGTTTCTGGTGTTCTTCGGCGTGGCGTTGGCCGGGGTGGAGATTTCGCCGTGGGCGGCAGCAGCACTCGCCTTGACCCTGTTCACCAGCGCTTATCTGGCGGAGATCTGGCGTGGTTGCGTCGAGTCGATCCCCAACGGCCAGTGGGAAGCCTCGTCCAGCCTGGCGCTGAGCCGGCTTGAACAGTTGCGCTACGTCATCCTGCCGCAGGCACTGCGCATCGCCGTGGCGCCGACCGTGGGCTTCTCGGTGCAGGTGGTCAAAGGCACCGCCGTGACCTCGATCATCGGCTTCACCGAGCTGACCAAAACCGGCGGCATGCTCGCCAACGCCACCTTCGAACCGTTCATGGTCTACGGCCTCGTCGCCCTCGGCTACTTCTTGCTCTGCTACCCCTTGTCCCTCAGTGCGCGCTACCTGGAAAGGAGACTGCATGCCTCTGCTTAGAATTTCCGCCCTGCATAAATATTACGGCGATCACCATGTGCTCAAAGGCATCGACCTGAGTGTCGAGGAAGGCCAGGTGGTGGCAATCATCGGGCGCAGCGGCTCGGGTAAATCGACCCTGCTGCGCACCCTGAACGGTCTGGAATCGATCAACGACGGCGTCATCGAAGTCGACGGCGAATACCTCGACGCCGCCCGCGCGGACCTGCGCAGCCTGCGGCAAAAAGTCGGCATGGTGTTCCAGCAGTTCAACCTGTTCCCGCACCTGACGGTGGGCGAAAACGTGATGCTCGCGCCGCAAGTGGTGCAGAAAGTGCCGAAAGCCAAGGCCGCCGAGCTGGCGCGGCAGATGCTGGAACGCGTCGGGCTGGGAGAGAAATTCGATGCCTTCCCTGATCGACTGTCCGGTGGGCAGCAACAACGCGTGGCGATTGCCCGTGCGCTGGCGATGTCACCGAAAGTACTGCTGTGCGATGAAATCACCTCGGCGCTGGACCCGGAGCTGGTCAACGAAGTGCTCAGCGTGGTCCGGCAACTGGCCAGGGAGGGCATGACGCTGATCATGGTCACCCACGAAATGCGCTTTGCCCGGGAGGTTGGGGATAAGTTGGTGTTCATGCATCAGGGCAAGGTGCATGAAGTGGGGGATCCGAAAGTGCTGTTCGCCAATCCGCAGACGGCGGAGCTGGCGAATTTCATCGGGACGGTGGAAGCGGCTGGTTGAACTATCTGTGGCGAGGGGGCCTACCCCTTCGCCACAGGTATGCGCAGGATCAACGCTTTGATCACTGCGCGTTGGCGGCAGCCTTTGATCGTGGCACGATGGCAGGGTTATCGACCGAGAGCCTGACCATGCCGCAATCCCAAGCCAAGAATCTGTCCTTGATCGCCGCAATCGACCTGGGCTCCAACAGCTTTCACATGGTCGTGGCCAAGGCCCAGAACGGCGAGATCCGCATTCTCGAACGTCTCGGGGAGAAGGTTCAGCTGGCGGCCGGCATCGACGAGGAGCGCAAGCTCAGCGAAGAATCGATGCAGCGCGGACTCGATTGCCTGAAACGCTTCGCCCAACTGATAAACGGTATGCCACTGGGCGCTGTGCGCATCGTTGGCACCAACGCCCTGCGCGAAGCCCGCAACCGGGCTGAATTCATCCACCGCGCCGAAAAGATACTCGGCCATCCGGTGGAAGTCATTTCCGGCCGTGAAGAAGCGCGCCTGATCTATCTGGGCGTCTCCCACACCCTCGCCGACACCCCGGGCAAACGCCTCGTGGCCGACATCGGCGGCGGCAGTACCGAGTTCATCATCGGCCAGCGTTTCGAACCCCTGCTGCGCGAAAGCCTGCAGATGGGCTGCGTCAGCTTCACCCAGCGCTACTTCAAGGACGGCAAGATCACCCCGGCCCGCTACGCCCAGGCGTACACGGCGGCGCGGCTGGAGATCATGAGCATCGAACACGCCCTGCATCGCCTGACCTGGGATGAAGCCATCGGCTCCTCGGGCACCATCCGCGCCATCGGCCTGGCGCTGAAGGCGGGCGGTCACGGCACGGGGGAAGTGAACGCCGAGGGCCTGGCCTGGCTCAAGCGCAAACTGATCAAGCTCGGCGACGTCGATAAAATCGACTTCGAAGGCATCAAACCGGACCGTCGAGCCATTTTCCCGGCCGGCCTGGCGATTCTCGAAGCCATTTTCGACGCCCTCGAACTGCAACGCATGGACCATTGTGAAGGCGCGCTGCGTGAAGGCGTGCTCTACGACCTGCTGGGTCGCCATCATCACGAAGACGTGCGCGAGCGCACCCTTACCTCGCTGATGGAGCGCTACCACGTCGATCTGGAACAAGCGGTGCGGGTCGAGCGCAAGGCCCTGCATGCGTTCGATCAGGTGGCCAAGGATTGGGATCTGGAAGACGGTGTCTGGCGCGAACTCCTCGGCTGGGCCGCCAAGGTCCATGAAGTGGGTCTGGACATCGCCCACTACCAGTACCACAAGCATGGCGCCTACCTGATCGAACACTCGGACCTGGCCGGCTTCTCCCGCGAAGACCAATTGATGCTCGCGCTACTGGTGCGCGGCCACCGACGCAACATTCCCAAGGACAAGTTTGCCGATTTCGGCGATGACGGCATCAAGCTGATTCGCCTGTGCGTGCTGCTGCGCTTCGCGATCCTGTTCCATCACATCCGCGGCACCCAGCAAATGCCTCAGGTGGAACTGAATGCCAATGGCAACAGCCTGGAAGTGGTGTTCCCGGAAAACTGGCTGGACGAAAACCAACTGACCCAGGCCGATTTCGCCATCGAAGCGGAATGGCTGACCCGGGTCGACATCGTCCTCAGCGTCCGCTAGAGCCCTGTAGGAGCGAGCTTGCTCGCGAAAAACCTGAGGGCAACACGTTTATCCAGGCAGCACGCATAATCGTTCACAGTGCACATGAAAAAGGGCGATCCAGTTGGATCGCCCTTTTTTGTCCACCTGATCCGCGTTAACGGACGGCCAGGATCGGGCTGCCCAAACGCTCCAGCAACGTCGCCTGGGCGCTACGCGGGTTCTGGTTGCCGGTTGGCGTGTTACGGATGTAACGACCGTCCGACTGCAGGCTCCAGCTGTGGGTGTTATCGGTGAGATAAAGCTCCAGCTCTTTCTTGACCCGCATGATCAGCTTCTTGCCTTCTACCGGGAAGCAAGTCTCGACGCGCTTGTCGAGGTTGCGCTCCATCCAGTCGGCACTGGAGAGGAACATTTGCTCTTCACCGCCGTTGAGGAAATAGAAGACCCGCGTGTGTTCCAGGAAACGGCCGATGATCGAGCGCACGTGAATGTTGTGCGAAACCCCGGCGATGCCCGGCCGCAGGCAGCACATGCCACGCACCACCAGATCGATGCGCACGCCTGACTGACTGGCCTTGTACAACGCGCGGATGATCTTCGGATCGGTCAGCGAGTTGAACTTGGCGATGATGTGCGCCGGTTTGCCGTCGAGGGCGAACTGGGTTTCGCGGGCAATCATGTCGAGCATGCCCTTCTTCAGGGTGAACGGCGCATGCAGCAGCTTCTTCATGCGCAACGTCTTACCCATACCGATCAACTGGCTGAACAGCTTGCCGACGTCTTCACACAAGGCATCGTCGGAGGTCAGCAGGCTGTAGTCGGTGTACAGGCGGGCGTTACCGGCGTGGTAGTTACCCGTGCCCAAGTGCGCGTAACGCACGATTTCACCGGCCTCGCGACGCAGGATCAGCATCATCTTGGCGTGGGTCTTGAAGCCGACCACGCCGTAGATCACCACCGCGCCCGCCGCTTGCAGACGGCTGGCCAGCTGCAGGTTGGACTCTTCGTCGAACCGCGCGCGCAATTCGATGACGGCGGTGACTTCCTTGCCGTTACGCGCGGCATCCACCAGCGCGTCGACGATTTCCGAGTTGGCGCCAGAGCGGTACAGGGTCTGGCGTACGGCCAGAACGTGCGGGTCTTTTGCCGCCTGACGCAGCAGGTCGACCACCGGGGTGAACGACTCGAATGGGTGCAGTAACAGAATGTCCTGCTTGCTGATCACGCTGAAGATGTTTTCGCTGTTCTGCAGCAGTTTCGGGATCTGCGGCGTGAACGGCAGGTATTGCAGCTCGCGCTGGCTGTCCAGGCCGGTGATGCTGAACAGTCGCGTCAGGTTCACCGGGCCATTGACCTGGTACAGCTCGGTCTCGCTCAGGTTGAACTGCTTGAGCAGGTAGTCGGACAGGTGTTTCGGGCAGGTATCGGCCACTTCCAGACGCACCGCATCACCGTAGCGACGGGAGAACAGTTCGCCACGCAGGGCACGGGCCAAGTCCTCGACATCCTCGGAGTCCAGCGCCAGGTCGGCGTTACGGGTCAGGCGGAACTGATAGCAGCCCTTGACCTTCATGCCCTGGAACAGGTCATCGGCGTGAGCGTGGATCATCGACGACAGGAACACATAGTTGTCGCCGGAGCCGCCGACTTCTTCCGGCACCTTGATGATCCGTGGCAGCAGGCGCGGGGCCGGGATGATCGCCAGGCCGGAATCGCGACCGAAGGCGTCGACGCCTTCGAGCTCGACAATGAAGTTCAGGCTCTTGTTGACCAGTAACGGGAACGGGTGCGTCGGGTCGAGGCCGATCGGGGTGATGATCGGGGCGATCTCGTCGCGGAAATAGCGGCGAACCCAGGTCTTGAGCTTGGTCGTCCAGTGCCGGCGACGAATGAAGCGGACCTGATGCTTTTCCAGTTCCGGCAACAGAATGTCGTTGAGGATCGCGTACTGACGGTCAACGTGACCGTGCACCAACTCACTGATGCGGGCCAGGGCCTGATGCGGTTGCAGACCGTCGGCACCGGCCTGTTCACGGGCGAAGGTGATCTGCTTCTTCAGGCCGGCCACGCGAATTTCGAAGAACTCGTCCAGGTTGCTGGAGAAGATCAGCAGAAACTTCAACCGCTCCAGCAACGGGTAGGACTCATCCAGCGCCTGTTCCAGCACGCGGATGTTGAATTGCAGTTGCGACAGCTCGCGGTGGATGTACAGGCTGCTGTCATCCAGGCCTGGAATGACAATCGCTGGCGCTGCCACAACGGTTTCGGCGACCACCACAGGCGGAGCAGGCTCCAATTCCGGAGGGGTTTCGGCGATTTGCTCCACCACGGGTTGAGCGTCTTTTACGGCAACTTCAGTCAGTCCTTCGGTATTCATCACATGTTCCTGGGAGGGCTATTTTTGCTCTCGTAACAATTGAGCTGCGCGAACGGCAAAGTACGTCAGGATGCCATCAGCGCCGGCACGTTTAAAGGCGGTCAGGGATTCGAGGATCACCCCTTCGCTCAACCAGCCATTCTGGATCGCTGCCATGTGCATGGCGTACTCGCCGCTGACTTGATAAACAAAAGTCGGCACTTTGAATTCTTCCTTGACCCGGCAGAGGATGTCCAGATAGGGCATGCCAGGCTTGACCATGACCATGTCTGCGCCTTCTGACAAGTCAGCCGCCACTTCGTGCAGGGCTTCGTTGCTGTTGGCCGGGTCCATCTGATAGGAGGCTTTGTTGGCCTTGCCCAGGTTCAGCGCCGACCCGACGGCATCGCGGAACGGTCCGTAATAGGCACTGGCGTACTTCGCCGAGTAGGCCATGATCCGCACATTGACATGATCGGCCAGTTCCAGAGCCTCGCGAATGGCCTGGATGCGGCCGTCCATCATGTCCGACGGGGCCACCACCTGAGCGCCGGCTTCGGCATGGGACAGGGCTTGCTTGACCAGTGCGTCGACGGTGATGTCGTTCTGTACATATCCTTCTTCGTCGAGAATGCCGTCCTGGCCATGGGTGGTGAACGGGTCCAGTGCGACGTCGGTGATCACGCCCAGCTCAGGAAACTGCGCTCGCAAGGCGCGGGTGGCACGCTGGGCGATACCGTTGGGGTTCCAGGCTTCGGCGGCGTCCAGCGACTTGAGTTCCGGCGGCGTCACCGGGAACAGCGCCAGCGCCGGAATCCCCAGCTCGACCCATTTGGCCGCCTCTTCCAGCAACAGATCGATGGTCAGGCGTTCGACGCCCGGCATCGAGGCGACCGCTTCGCGACGGTTTTCACCGTCCAGCACAAATACCGGCAGAATCAGATCATCGACGGACAACACGTTTTCACGAACCAGACGACGCGAAAATTCATCACGGCGGTTGCGGCGCAGGCGGGTTGCAGGGAACAAACGGTTGGCGGGGGTAAAGCTCACGGCAGACTCCTGAGCCCGCTGGCGTGCGAGCGTGACAGTTATAAGCGGCCATTATGACGATCGCGTGACAGTTATGTGCACACTGCGACATGTAGCCGCATTCCATTGTCCTTGTAGGAAATGTTCACGTCGAGACACATTTCGACACTTTCCTGAATGTGTACGAAGGGTTAGGCTGCGCGTTCATTTCGCCAGCACCCAGACAATGCTCCAACAATTTCTGCATGACTTTGGCTATTTTGCCTTGTTTCTCGGCACGTTCTTCGAAGGCGAAACCATTCTGGTGCTCGCAGGCTTCCTCGCGTTCCGTGGATACATGGATATCAACCTGGTGGTGGTCGTGGCGTTCTTCGGCAGTTATGCCGGCGATCAGCTGTGGTACTTCATGGGGCGAAAGCATGGCCGCAAGTTGCTTGCGCGCAAACCTCGCTGGCAACTGATGGGTGACCGGGCGCTGGAACACATCCGCAAACACCCGGACATTTGGGTGCTGAGCTTCCGCTTCGTCTATGGGTTGCGCACGGTCATGCCCGTGGCCATCGGTCTTTCGGGCTATCCACCGGGGCGATACCTGCTGCTCAACGGCATAGGCGCGGCGGTCTGGGCGGCCGCACTGGCCGCTGCCGCGTATCACTTCGGCGCGGTGCTCGAAGGCATGCTCGGCAGCATCAAGAAGTACGAGCTATGGGTCCTCGGCGCCCTGCTGGTGCTGGGCCTGGTCTTGTGGCTGCGCCGACGCTTCAAGAATGCCCGCCTGGCCCGGCAGATTTATGCCGACGAGCAAGCCTTGAAGGCTGAGCAGGCCAAAATCGAAAACGCTAAGACGCCAACCGAGTGAAGCGGTTTCTGCAGCAGTAGAGAGCGATACCGCTGAGCAGGCTGTAACTGGCCAGGCCGACCCAGCCCACCGCGCTGGCCGGCCACAGCCCCACCAGTGGCGCCAGCCATACCAGCGGCACATTCGACGCCAGTCGCAACAACTCCAGCTTCAACGCCCACGGGCGATTCTCCAGGGCCACCCCCAGCACAAACAGCCCCAACGCCACTGCACTCCAGCCCAGGATCAGGGCAGCGGTCGGCAGGCTCGGCTCCAGATTCATCAAGTAGCTGCCCAACGCGATGTACACGCAGAACTGCAGCAAGACGTAGAGTTGCTGACGTCCGTCCAGCGGCACCTCGAATTTGCGGAACTGGCTCAGGTCCGGTTTGTTCATCGGGTATTTGGCCGCCACATCCGCCGGCCGCCAACCGGTGCGCATGAACCAGATCCGCAATTTGTCCCAGGTGCTTTCGGCGCGCCGCGCATCCGCCCACAACTGCGCATAGAACTGCACGTTCGCCCAGATCGGATTCCAGCTCGCCAGCGGCGTGGTCACGCCGAAAATCACCGGTTCGTTGTCGTCCTCCTCCTGGAACGAGCCGAACAGACGGTCCCAAATAATGAACACCCCGCCATAGTTGCGATCCATGTAGAGAGCGTTCTGTGCATGGTGAGCCCGATGATTGGACGGCGTGACAAAGAACCACTCGAACCAGCCGAGCTTGGGAATGTGCCGGGTATGCACCCAGAACTGGTACAGCAGGTTCAGCGCGGCGACGCTGACGAATACCAACAGCGGCACGCCAACCACCGCCATGGGCAGGTAGAAGATCCAGCTCAGCAGGAACCCGGTGCTGGTCTGACGCAGGGCGGTGGAGAGGTTGTAGTCCTCGCTCTGGTGATGCACCGAATGCGCGGCCCAGAGGATGTTGCGTTCATGGCCCATTCGATGCAGCCAGTAGTAGCAGAAGTCGTAAAGGACGAAGGCAAAAACCCAGACCCAAACGCTGTCGGCCGAAAGCTCGAACAGCGCCAGATGCTTGAGGGCAAACGCATAGGTGACCAGTCCCACGCCCTTGGTCAGCAGGCCGGTGGTGGTCGACAGCACGCCGGTGCTGATGCTGTTGATCGCGTCCGCCACCCGATAGTTGCTCACCCCGCGCCAACGGTCGGCCAACAGCTCGACGGCAATCAGCACAAAGAAAAATGGCACCGCATACAGAATGAAGTCCATGACGCGCCCTGATTGGAATCCTGGGGACAGATCCTATGTGTAGCCGCGATTTAACCCTATGGCAACGAGTGACAAATTAGTGGACATTTAACGCCATGAATCTGGAGAAAAGCTTATGAGCAAAAAAGTTGCAGTGATCCTTTCCGGTTGTGGCGTGTACGACGGCGCAGAGATCTACGAAAGCGTGATTACCTTGCTGCGCCTGGACCAGCGTGGCGCGCAAGTGCAGTGCTTTGCCCCGGACATCGCGCAGCTGCATGTGATCAACCACCTGACCGGCGAAGAAATGCCCGAGTCGCGCAACGTGCTGGTGGAGTCGGCGCGCATCGCCCGTGGCGAGGTCAAGGACATCCGCGAAGCCAACGCCGAAGACTTCGATGCCTTGATCGTTCCCGGCGGTTTCGGTTCGGCCAAGAATCTCTCCAACTTTGCCATCGAAGGCACCGGCTGCACCGTGCAACCGGACGTACTGGCCCTGACCGAAGCCTTTGCCGAGGCCGGCAAACCGGTCGGTCTGATCTGCATCTCGCCGGCCCTGGCGGCGAAAATCTACGGGCCGGGCGTGATATGCACCATCGGCAACGACGCCGACACCGCTGCCGCCCTGAACAAGATGGGCGCGACCCACAAAGACTGCGCGGTCAGCGAAATCGTCGAAGACAAGGCACGCAAACTGGTGACTACCCCGGCGTACATGCTGGCGCAATCGATCAGCGAAGCGGCCTCCGGCATCAACAAACTGGTCGACCGCGTACTTGAGCTGACCCACGAAAACGAGGCCTGACGCATCACGGCGACTGCCTCCTGTGGCGAGCGAGCTTGCTCCCTCGCCACAAGGACGGCATCGGCTCAGGCGTTGCGTGATAACCGGGTCAATATCCGATCCAGCGCATTGGCAAACGCCTGCTTTTCCCGCTCGCCAAACGGTGCCGGGCCGCCGCTCATCTGCCCCTGCTCTCGCAGATCGGTGAACAGGTTACGCACCGCCAGCCGGTCACCCATGTTCTGCGCATCGAACTCCTTGCCTCGCGGGTCCAGCGCCGAAACGCCTTTCTTCACCAGGCGGTCGGCCAGCGGCACATCGCTGCAGATCACCAGCTCCCCAGGCACGGCGTGTTCTACCAGGTAATCATCGGCCGCATCCGGACCGCTCGGCACCACGATCAGCTTTACCAGCGTCAGGCCCGGCTTGATCTGCGGCTGCCCGGCCACCAGCACCACTTCGAACCGGCGCTTCAGGGCGAACTTCACCACCAGGTCCTTGGCCGCCCGAGGGCAAGCGTCGGCATCGATCCAGACACGCATCAGTTTTTCCTCTTCCGAAAAGCATCGCGAGCAGGCTCGCTCCCACAAGGTTAGCGCTAATCCTGTGGGAGCGAGCCTGCTCGCGAATGTGAGCGAAGCGAATGCTTTAAGAAACAGTTACCCGGCGCTTCTCAGCCAGCCAGCTTCGACCATACAACACGGTGATCGCAACAATCGCCACCGCCTGAGCACTCAGCGAATACGCATCGGCATGAATCCCCAGCCAGTCGAATTCAAAGAACGGGACCGGCCGTGTACCGAAAATCCCGGCTTCCTGCAGCGCCTTAACGCCATGCCCGGCGAACACCACTGACAGCGCGCACAGCAGAGCGGCGTTGATGCTGAAGAACAGCGCCAGCGGCAGTTTCGCTGAACCACGCAGGATGACCCATGCCAGGCCGACCAACAGCACCAGCGCCGTCGCCCCACCGGCCAGCACGGCGTCGTGACCGGCCGGGCCAGCCTGCAGCCACAGGGTTTCGTAGAACAGGATCACTTCGAACAATTCGCGATACACCGAGAAAAACGCCAGGATCGCAAAGCCGAATCGCCCGCCACCGCCCACCAGGCTGCTCTTGATGTAATCCTGCCAGGCCGCGGCATGACGACGGTCGTGCATCCACACGCCGAGCCACAGCACCATGACACTGGCAAACAGCGCCGTCGCGCCTTCCAGCAGTTCGCGCTGGGAGCCGCTGACATCGATCACATACGCCGCCAGCGCCCATGTCCCCAGACCGGCCAGCAACGCCAGGCCCCAACCGACGTTGACGCTGCGCACCGCCGACTGCTGGCCGGTATTACGCAAGAAGGCGAGGATCGCCGCCAGTACCAGAATGGCTTCCAGACCTTCGCGCAGCAGAATCAACAGGCCGGAAATAAAGCTCAGGGACCAACTCAAACCATCGCCGCCCAACAAGCCGGCGGACACTTTCAACTTGGCCTTGGCGGCTTCCAGGCGCTGCTCGACCTGTTCGACCGGCAAGCCATCCTGCAACGACTGACGGTAAGCCATCAGCGATTTCTCAGTGTCTTTGCGCACGTTGGCGTCGACGTTATCCAGCGAGCTTTCGACCAGCTCGAAACCTTCCAGATACGCCGCCACCGACAAGTCATAGGCCTGATCGTGTTCGCCGGCGCGATAGGCCGCGATGCTCTTGTCCAGCGTGGCGGCGGTGTAATCAAGCAACTGCGCCGGGCCGCGCTTGACCTGCGGGGGTTGCGCCCGCTGGGCCCGGAAGGTAGCGGCCGCTTGCGGGCCGTCGGCAGCCTGTACTTCAGCCGGCGTCTGACGGGCCAGATCGGCAATGTTGTAAGTCTTGTCGCCGCTGGCGCTCGCCGGATCGGCGCTGAAGCCGGCGATATAAGTGGCCAGATCCCAACGCTGGCGATCGTCCAGTTGATCGGCGAAGGCCGGCATGTCGGTGCCTTCGACGCCGAGCCCCAGGGTGCTGTAGATCCCGTAGAGGCTCAGTTGATCCAGGCGCGCAGCATCGCGCAGATTGGCCGGTGGCGGGGTCAGGCCGACACCCGCAGGGCCATCGCCAGCGCCTGCATCACCGTGGCACACCGAACAATGCTGGGCGTACAGTGGCGCGCCGCGAGTCGGGTCGGGGGTAATGACCGGGGCCTGGCTGACCTCGTAGGCCACAGCCAGTTTCGCGCCCAGTTGCCGGGCCTGACGGGCGACCTCCGCGCCGTCCTGACGCGCCGTGATCGCCGCATGCAGCGCACTGATGCCCTGCTCCAGCCCGGCTTTTTCCGGCTTGCCCGGCATGGCGGCGACCAACCCTTGCAACACCCCGGTGAATTCGAGCTGTTCGCGGTATTCAGATTCGTCAATGACCTTGCCTGCCCGCACCGTTGCCGGGTAATCCGCGCCGATGTAGTCGAGCAGGTGCAGCGCTTGCGGCGCACCTTCCACCGTGTCGGCCAGCAGGTTGGAGCTGCATAAGGCCAGCAACGGTACGAAGAGCCAGGCCAGGAAACGGGACGGGGCAATCATGAATGAATCTCAATTGGAAACACGAAGTAATATATTGTTCACTCTCAATGACTTTCGCTCAAGCTTTGTCTGCTCTGCTGGCGTCAGAGCGAAACAAGGGGCCAGCGCCCGTATCGACCGCCTGCCACCCTCTCGGCAAGGGGCGCCAAGCCCATCGGATGTGCTGATCCCGCCCTTGCGACAATAAAAAAGGCGACCTGAAAAGGTCGCCTTTTTTGTCAGCGTGGGTTTAAACGGCGGCTTTGCGCAGAGTCGCCATGAAGGCAGCGGCACCAATGAACAGCCCGGCAAAGGTGCGGTTCATGCGTTTTTGCTGCTTGGGCGTGCGCAACAGGCGCAGCACCCTGGACGCCAACCCGGTGTAACCGGCCATGACGATCAGGTCGACGCAGATCATGGTCACACCAATGATCAGGTACTGAGCCAGCAGCGGCGCGTGGGGATCGATGAATTGTGGCAACACCGCCAGCATGAACACCAGCGCCTTGGGGTTGCTGATGTTGACCAGGAAACCACGGAATATCAGCACCAGCGGTTTGCCAATCGGGCGCACGGCGGCGTTATCGCTCATGTCGCTGGGCAACGCGCGCCATTGCTTGATGGCGAGATAAACCAGATAGGCCACACCGAACCATTTGATTGCGTAGAACGCGGTCGCCGATGCCGTAAGAATCGCACCCACACCGGCGCCGACAATCGCAATCTGCAGCGCCAGCCCCAATTGCAGGCCTAGCGCATTCCAGTACCCACGCCAGAAACCGTATTGCAGACCGCTGGACATCGACGCAATGGCGCCAGCCCCCGGAGAAAGACTGATCACCCAGCAGGCGGCAAAAAAAGCCAGCCATGTTTGAAGCTCCATCGCACACCTCGACTCAGACTCGTGACAGAGGTCTAAGCTAATGCGGCTTTGGGCCGATGACTACCGATTTTTTGTAGGACATGACGATCGCCGACCCGCGTGGCCGGCGTGCCGGCTACTTTTCGAAACCGCTTGAAGGAAAGACATCACTGCCGCGCCAGCGTCGAACCGAGCGCTGAAAGAACAAACTGTTCGGCACTTGCACCATGGCGCTACCGGTTCCGAGCTCTTCGGCTTCGACCAACGTGGTGTAAAGCAAATTGATCGCTACTACCCGACCTTTGACGCCGGGCTTGTCGGTGGTATCCACCAACTCGACCACATCGCCCAGCCGAAACGGGCCGACTGTGAAGATCAGAATCGCGCAGAGCAAGTTGGAGAGCACGCTCCACATGGCGAAAAACGCGACTGCGGCGACCGCGACAAAACCCGACAGCGCCGTCCAGAGCACCGTGGCCGAAACCCCGAGGCGCTCCAGCACGAAAATCAGGGCGCTGCCCATGATCAGCCAACGCAGGCCTCCGCGCAGGGGCATCAGCAACTGTGGCGGAAACGGGTAGCGTTCACCGAGACGGGTCAGGCCCTTGGCAACGAAGCGCTGGGCGAGGTAGCCGGCCAGCAGGATCAGCAGGATTTGCACGCCGAGCCAGATCGGCTCGACCCACACCGCTGGCAACGGCAGCTTGAAGGCGTCCATCAGGACAGCGCCTCCAGCTCCGCCTGCATGCTTTCCAACAGCTCCAACGCTTCCATCCAGGCCTCTTCCAGCTCCGCCTCACGGACCTTCAGCTTGGCCTGTTCGGCCAGCAGATCACGCAATTCGTTCTTGCGCGCCGGTTCGTAGATGTCGCTGTCGCCGAGGCTGGCATCGATCTTCGCCAGTTTCTCGTGGAGCTTGCCCAACTCGGCTTCGAGCTTGTCAGCCTCGCGCTTGTGCGGTGCCAGTTGCTGACGCAAGGCAGCTGCGGCCTGACGCTGGGCTTTCTTGTCGGTCTTGTCCGGGTTGACCGGCGTGGTGCTGACCGGGGCATTTCGCTGGCGGTACTCCACCAGCCAGCGGGTGTAGTCCTCCAGGTCGCCGTCGAATTCTTCGACCTTGCCATCGGCTACCAGATAGAAATTGTCGGTGGTGCTTTTGAGCAAATGACGATCGTGGGAGACCACCAGCACCGCGCCACTGAATTCCTGCAGGGCCATGGTCAACGCCAGGCGCATTTCCAGGTCCAGGTGGTTGGTCGGTTCGTCGAGCAGCAACAGGTTCGGCCGGTCCCAGGCGATCAGCGCCAACGCCAGACGCGCCTTCTCGCCACCGGAGAAATTCAGCACGGGCTCATCGATCCGAGCGCCCCGGAAGTCGAAGCCACCGAGGAAGTCACGCAGTGTCTGCTCGCGCTCGGTCGGTGCCAGGCGCTGCAAGTGCAACAGCGGGCTGGCCTTGGAGTCCAGGGAGTCAAGCTGATGCTGGGCGAAGTAGCCGACAACCGTGTTCTCGCCACGGGTCAAGCGACCGGCCAGCGGCGTGAGTTCACCCGCAAGGTTCTTGATCAGGGTCGACTTGCCCGCGCCGTTAGGACCAAGCAGGCCGATCCGCGCGCCGGGGGTCAATTGCAGCTTGACCTTCTCCAGCACGGTTTTCTCGCCGTAACCCAGACGGGCATCGGACAGGTCAATCAGTGGGCTGGAGATTTTCTGCGATTCGCGGAACACGAAGTCGAACGGTGAGTCGACGTGGGCCGCGGTCAACTCTTCCATCCGCTCCAATGCCTTGATCCGGCTCTGGGCCTGGCGGGCCTTGGTGGCCTGGGCCTTGAAGCGGGCGATGTAGCTTTCCATGTGCGCACGCTGCACCTGCTGCTTCTCGTAAGCCTGTTGTTGCTGGGCCAGGCGTTCGGCGCGGGCGCGTTCGAAGGCGCTGTAGCCACCGCGATAGAGCGTGATCTTGCGCTGATCGACGTGAGCCACGTGATCGACCACGGCATCGAGGAAATCCCGGTCGTGGGAGATCAGCATCAAGGTGCCGGGATAACTTTTGAGCCACTCTTCCAGCCAAATGATGGCGTCGAGGTCCAAGTGGTTGGTCGGTTCATCAAGCAGCAACAGGTCCGAGGGGCACATCAAGGCCTGCGCCAGGTTCAGACGCATCCGCCAGCCACCGGAGAAATCTCCGACCTGACGATCCATCTGGTCATTGGTGAACCCAAGGCCCGCCAGCAGCTTGCGGGCACGGGCATCGGCGGTGTAACCGTCGGCGCTGTCGAGTTCCGAGTGCAGACGGGCCTGAGCGGCACCGTCATGGGCCGCTTCGGCCGCCGCCAGGTCGCGTTGCACCTGGCGCAGGCGCAGGTCGCCATCGAGCACGTAGTCGACCGCCAGGCGTTCGAGGGTGTCGACCTCCTGGCGCATGTGGGCGATACGCCAGTCGGCCGGCAGGAAGCAGTCACCCGAATCCGGGTGCAGTTCACCCCGAAGCAAGGCGAACAGGCTCGATTTGCCGGCGCCGTTGGCACCGATAAGGCCGGCTTTCTGGCCGGCGTGCAGCGTCAACTCGGCGTCTTCTAGCAGACGTTGCGGGCCACGCTGTAAAGTCAGGTTCTGAAGTCGAATCATAATGGCGGCGGAGTCTACCAGCTTCGCTCGCAACTGGCGCGAGTAGCACTATGTCCTCTGACCTGTGGAGCTTTTCCCTGAGCACTTATGCCCGCCCGGGCGTTGAACAGGCGTGCCTGCAATTGCAGTCGGCGGGCGTCAACGTGTGCCTGCTGCTGTGTGCGGCATGGCTGGGACAGCGGGGAGTGGCCTGCAATGAGCAGCGCCTGCAGCAACTTCGCAGTGTGGCTGAGCCGTGGGACAACGATGTGGTGCAACCGTTGCGGGCATTACGCACGCAATGGAAAACCATCGCCATGCTGGACGCCGACCTGCATGGGCTGCGCGAACAGGTGAAGACCCTGGAACTGGAAGCCGAGCGACATCTGTTGCTACGACTGGAGCGATCGGCCCAAGGTTGGCCACAAGAGAAAGGGACCGATCTCTCGGCCTGGCTGGAAGGTGTAGCGGCAGGCGCCGCCCACCTGGACCGCGACGCGCTGCGTCAGCTGCGCGTCGCGGTATCCGGCACTTAGGAAGCGCTGGTTGGGTTGGTGGTAGCTGCGCTCGGAACAGCGGCCGGCGTTGGTGCAGACACGGCTGTCGAGGGGGTGGCGACCGGAGCAGGTGCTGCCGCCGCAGCCGGGACGGCTGGCTTGGCAACTGGCGCGGTGGCCGGCTTGGCGGCAACCGGTTTTTTCACGGCGGGTTTAGCCGCTGGTTTGGCCGCAGGTTTTGCAGCAGGCTTGGCTGCGACTGGCTTGGCAGCAGCGGCAGGTTTCGCCGCAGCAGGTTTGGCGGCTGGTTTAGCCGTCGTTTTTGCAGCAGGTTTAGCCGCTGGCTTGGCCGCGGTTTTAGCGGCGACAGGTTTGGCGGCCGGCTTGGCAGCAGGCTTGGCCGCTGCAGTTTTGGCGGCTGGTTTGGCCGCAGGTTTAGCGGTCGTTTTTGCTGCCGGTTTGGCCGCTGGTTTCGCAGCAGCAGTTTTCGCTACGGCCGGTTTGGCAGCGGCTGTTTTTGCAGCAACCGGTTTGGCAGCGGCCGGTTTCGCAGCCGTCGTTTTAGCCGCCGGTTTCGCAGCGCTGGCCGCGACAGGTTTTTTCGCCGCAGGTTTTGCAGCAGGCTTGGCTGCGGCTTTCACCGGTGCCTTGGCAACCGGTTTGGCGGCAGGCTTGGCCGGTGCTTTTGCAGCAACCGGTTTGGCAGCGGTTTTCTTCGCAGGGGCCGCAGCAGGCTTGGCCGCACGCAGGGACAATGCCTTGCCGACAGCCTCTTGAACGCGACCAACGCCCTGGGCCAGTTTCAGGCTTTCTTGAGCGTCGCGCTTGAGCTGCAGGATATAGCCGCGAGTGTCCGACTGACGATCCTTGAGGGCATCCAGCAGCTCCTCGAGTTCCTTCACTGCGTCCTTGGCTTTGGCTTGCGCCTTGGCCTTGCCGGCCGATGCAGCGTCCTGCAACTTGGTGCGGGATTTGTGCAATTTTTCCTGCGCTTTTCCGCGCTGCTTTTCCAGCTTGGCGAGCAGTTTTTCAGCATCAGCCAGCGCTTCGGAACAAGCGGTTTCTAAGTGCTCGAGCAAGCTGCCCGAGAGTTGTTGAAGTAAGTGCAACGGGGTATTTACAGGCTTCTTGGTGGCCGACATGGTTTACCTCCTGGCTGACGTGGGTGCGGCTCATACTAGACCTCTGCTGCTACCGCCGCTAGGGCATCTTGACAGTATCCAAAGCGTTGCGTTGCAACGAATCGAAAATGTTCTGCGCTTGTGTAAAAGCAGTTCACCGTTGAACGCATTCTCACTGGCATAATCGCCCGCATCTCAGGCTGGAGAGTGCCCATGTCGCGCTACTTTTTTTTATCGCTGTGCGTGATTTTTTCCGCGGCCCACGCTGCAGAAAAAACGCCGGAAAATGACGCTCACGACCTCGCTTACAGCCTGGGTGCGAGCCTCGGTGAACGCCTGCGCCAGGAGGTTCCCGATCTTCAACTTCAGGCGCTCGTCGAAGGTTTGCAGCAAGCCTATCAAGGCAAGCCACTGGCGTTGAAAGACGAGCAGATCGAACAGATCCTCAACGAGCACGAAGCCCGTGTCGCCATGCAAACACCTGAGCCGCAAAGCGAATTGGCGCTGCAAAAAGAACAGCGTTTTCTCGCCGATGAAAAAGCCAGGCCCGGTGTTCGTGAACTGGCGGATGGAATACTACTGACAGAACTGGCGCCAGGTACGGGTGCCAAGGCCGGGCCAAACGGCAAGGTCCAGGTGCTGTATGTCGGTCGCCTTCCCGACGGCACAGTGTTCGACCAGAACAGTCAGCCGCAATGGTTCAGTCTCGATAGCGTGATCAGCGGATGGCGCAGCGCACTGCAGCAAATGCCGGTCGGCGCGAAATGGCGCCTGGTGATTCCATCGGCGCAAGCCTATGGCGCCGATGGTGCCGGCGACTTGATCGCGCCGTTTACACCGCTGGTGTTCGAAGTCGAATTGCGCGGCGCCACTGGCTGAATGGCGGAAACGAAAAACGGTGCGCAAGGCGCACCGTTTTCAGTATTGCGAAGAGTGAATTCAGGCCTGAACCGAATCTTCTGCCTTGTGAGCGGTGTGCAGAACCTCGATCAGGCAATCCTCCAGCTCGAAGCGCTCGTGCAACAGACCACCCAGTTCCTTGAATTTCTCTGCCACGCACTTGCCTGCATCGCACAGGTCATTGAACGCGAGCAGTTTTTCGGTGATGACGTCGATGCGCGGGTAGAGGGTTTCTGCCAACTCCAGACCACGCTTGTCATTGAAAGCCTTGGCTTCACCGGTCAGCTGTTCGTAGATTTCGAAATGCCCGGCGGACACGTAATCAACCAGGACACCACAGAATTCCTGCAAAGGTTTGCGGTTTTCACCCAGAGCCTCTGGCTTGGCACCGAGAGTGTCATAGGCATGAACCAGTTCGTGACGTTCCTGCAACCAACGATCGATCAGCAGATGTACTCCACCCCAACGTTCTTGAGCATTCTGACAACTTTCGAGCATGGCGATCTCTCTTCCCTTGTGGGTCATGCTGCCCTACACCCGTCATACTCTTGAAGGTCAAGAATCGGCCAGGCAGAGCGTCATCGAGCAACATAATTCCAATGACACGTGCCGGCCAGATTATGCCCGCACGTCTGTGGCTTCAAGGTACGCAGCCGATAAAGTTCATACAAGTGTTTAATCACCCACAAGCGCCCGGTGCGACGACTCGCCGCTAAGTGGTCGCCGCAAGGCGACCCAGGCTTGACGCAACAGCTGATAAATCCCCAGGGTCATCATCGAGATAAAGAACAGCAGGCTCCACTCCGGGATGCTCAAGTCAAACAGGGTCCAGGAGATCTGAGCGCAGTCGATGGTGCCTTTGAACATCTGCCGCACGACGCACATCCAGGGCGAACCGGCGAACAGATCACTCAGATTGGGCGCGCAAGTCGACAACTGATTTGCCGGATCGCTTTGCAGCAACACCTGCCGCCACGCGATGACCGTTCCGGCCAGGCTGAAAAGCACACCGAACAGCCAATACAGGACAGTCCCGAAGCGACCGGGTCCCTGCACCGAAGCCATCAGACAGACACCCGTCAGCAGTGCCAGGCAACCTCGTTGCAACAGGCACAAACCACAAGGTTGGAGGCCGACTGCATACTCCAGATAGTACGACACACCCAGAACCAGGGCGCCCGCAATGAAAACCAGGAAAAACAGGGAGCGTGAGCAGGCCAGAGGCATGGCTTTTCCGTAACAGTAAGGACCGACAGCTACGGTAGAGGAAAGCGCAACGGCCTTTCAAGACAGGTCGGCAGGGACACTTCAGCGCAAGTGTAGGGAATTCCCGACAGAGGCCAGAGGATCAGGTGTAGCCCCTTGTAGGATTCTGCTGAAGACGCATCACGAAAGTAAAATTCCGACAAAGTTTTCGCCATCGGATCGCCCTTCGGGCGACCCTTCACTCACGGTCAAGCGTGAGCCGGCAACGGCAGCGGTGCTGCCAACAAGCGCTCATCCAGCAAGCCCAGACCTTCCTGGAACAGCTGATTACTGCGCTCGGTATCACCCATCTGCGCCAGCAGCCGAGCCAGTTCGGCGCAGGCTTCCGGGTTGCGCTGCACGCGCAGACTGCTTTCCAGATAATCCCGCGCCTTGCCCCACAGGCTGCTTTGCAGGCACAGGCGACCCAGGGTCAGCAATAGGCTCGGGTCGGCCGGTTGATCCTTGAGCAAGCCCTCGGCGAATTGCAGTTGACGCGCCGGATCACCACCGCGAACCAATCCGTAGAGCCGAGCCAGGTGACTGTCAAAGCTGCGCTTGAGTGCCGTGCGCAGCACCTCTTCAGCTTCGACCTGAGCACCCAGCTGGCGCAATTGCTCGGCATAGGCCAGCACCAGTTGCGGCTCTTGACGCTGGGCCGAATTCAACTGCTGCCAGGCGCGGTTGAGCGTTTGCAAGCCGACGGTTCCGTCTGCTTCCTGATGCGCCGCCAGAGACAGGTTCTTGCCCCAGGCGCGACGTTCAAGTTCGGCCAATTCAGCGGCTGGCAGGACCTTGTCCTTGCGCAACTCCGGCAGCAGACGAATCAGGGCCGACCAATCGCCTCGCTGCTGATACAAGCGCTGCAACTGGCGCAGGGTCTGCACGTTATGAGGGTGGCGCTCGTGCATCGCTTGCAGGGTCGCGAGGGCGCCTTCGGTGTCGCCGCGATCAGTCTGTAATTGTGCGTGGCTCAAGGCGATTGCCAGCTCGGCCTGTGGCTGACGCTCCAACGCACGCTCCAGCAGGTTGTCGCTTTCCTCGTAATGACCTTGTTCGTTCGCGGCTCGGGCAGCGCCGAGGTAGTACAGCAGCGGCTGGCGCTCGGCTTCCGCCGCCCGGGCCAGATGACGCTGCGCGCTGGCCCAGCGACCTTCCGCCAGATCCAGTTGACCATGCTCGATGGCGACCTGCACCCGACGACTGCGATTGCGCCGTGACCACGGGTTGACCACGCCACTGGAAGTCGTTACCAACTCGATCAATGCCTTGATGCCCCAGAACAGCAGCCAAAGGACGGCCACCAAAGCCAGCGTTGCCCAGAGGCTCGATTCGTATCTGAACGTCTTGTAAGCGATCAGCACGTAGCCCGAGTGCTCGGCAATCGCCAAGCCTAGCGCCGCCGTAGCAGCGATGACCAGAAACACGATCACATACAGGCGCTTCATGGTGTGGCCTCCTGCGCGGTGTTCGCGGCAGGTTTGGCCATTGGCTTGACCGAGTCTTCGGCGTTCACGTTACGTCGTTCCAGGTAAGCCTGAACCGCACTCAGTGTGCCGGTCAGGTCCGGGGTGACCACGGTGACGGGCTGCTTGCTCAACTCGGCCACCTGCTCAAGCATCACTTTGCTCTGCGGATTGTCCGGGTTGAAGTTGCCCTTGAGCACATCGCGCGCTTCGTCCAGTGCCTGGCTGTAAACCGCAGGCTGACCATTGAGTGCGGCCCATTGCGCTTGCTCGAGCGTCAGGCTCAGGGCCAGTCGCACCTGGCTCAGGCTCTGCCCGGCCAGTAACGGGCGGACGTTTTTATCGGCGTTGAAATCGATGCGGATGTAGCGAGAAATCTGATCCCACCACTGGGCCCAACGGCTGGCGCCGTCACCATCGGCGGTCAGGCCCAACAACGATTCGCCACGATCCTTGTACTCGGGCGCCAGTTCGGTCAGGCCGATCACCTGCTCACGCAAAGCCCCCAGCCGCAAGAACAACCCAGTGCGATCCGGTTGCTCGGTGCTGCGCAAAGCCACCAGGGTTTTGGCCACTTGCTCGCGGGCGGCGAAGGCTCCGGGATCATTTTGTTCGCGCAGAATTTCATCGGCGCCCTGCACCAGGGCCTGGGCGCTGCTGATGTCCTGCAAGGCAGACAATCGCAAACTGGCCAGACGCAGCAAGTGCTCGGCCTCGGCCAGGCGCCAATCCTTGCGGCTGGCACCGAGAACGGTTTCCAGTCGCTGGTTCAGGCGCTGCTGATCACCCTGCAGCTGAATCACCAGGCGACTGCGCTCCTCCAGCACATCGGCGCCCGGCATTTGTTCCAGGCGCGCGCTCAGGCGTTGTTCATTGAGCTTCAGGCTTTGCGCCTCATCACTCAACGCCTGCACCTGACTCAGCTGTTGTTGGTTAGTCGATTGCAGGTGACGCACCTGCCAGACTCCCCAACCACCCACTGCGATACCGGCAGCGCCCAACAACAGCGCGACAATCGCCAGCCCATTGCCTCGGCGCGGCTCTGCCGCAGGTGGTGGTGTTTCAACCGGTGCATCGAGCACTGGCCGGACGTCATCTTTAGGCAAGGCTGTTTCGCTCACGTATCCATCCTTTGCATTAGAGAACGGGCACGGGGTGCTCCCGTAACGCCGTCAGCAAAGCCGCGGCACTGGCGCCGCGACAATCCACAACTGCCAGGGCTCCGGCGGCATGTGCCAGCTCGGCAACCCTGGGGCTTGGTACAAACAACGGCAACCGCGCCAACCGTGGCCAGGCATCGCCAGCCAATTGATGCAGGTGCTCAAAACCCTGTCCACTGCTGACCACCAGCCCGTTCAGGCGTTCCGCTTCGATCTGCCGTGGCAACGTGGCCGGCAGGTAGTGCGGCAGTTCGCGACGGTACAGTTCCAGATACTCGACACTAGCACCTCGCTCGCGCAGGCGCTCTGCCAGTAACTCGCGACCACCCTCCCCGCGCATGATCAGCACGCGCGGTTCAGGCCCGGCGATGGCCTCGCGCAATGCCTCAAGTTCAAGCAAGGCTTCACTGTCATCGCCCTGCGCCGGGCAGCTCACATCCAGGCCACGATCGGCAAGAATCTGTGCCGTCGCCGCGCCGACGCTGAACCATTTCACGCGCGGCAAGGGCGAGCCAAACCGGTCGATCAACTCGATCCCGATTCGAGCAGCGGGCTTGCTGACCACGATCACAGCGCTGTAGCGATCCAGTTCCTGGATCACCTGGCGCATTGTGTCAGAGGCAGGGATCGGCGCTATGTCCAAAAGCGGCAAGCTGCTGCTGAAAATCCCCTGATCGGCCAGGAGACTGCTCAGCGCCGCCGACTCATCCGCCGGACGCGTCAACAGCAGGCGCCAGCCCGTCACTCGTGACCTGCCTCGCCATAGACCGCTTTGAGAATCTCGTTGGCGCCCTGACTCAACAGGTCTTCGGCCACTTGCACACCCAGGGCCTCGGCCTCGCCTCGTGGCGCGCGGGCTTCAGCACTGAGCAGCAGACCGCCATTCGGATCGCCCACCAGGCCACGCAACCAGATCTGCTCGCCTTCAAGCACGGCGTAGCAGGCAATCGGCACCTGGCAGCCACCATTGAGGTGTTTGTTGAGGGAACGTTCGGCGGTGACGCGGGTGGCGGTGTCCTGGTGATGCAGCGGCGCCAGCAATGCGTGAATTTCACTGTCTGCACTGCGGCATTCGATGCCCACGGCGCCCTGTCCGCCAGCAGGCAGACTGTCGTCGACACTGATGGCCGACGTAATGCGATCTTCAAAGCCCAAGCGAATCAAACCGGCGGATGCAAGGATGATGGCGTCGTATTCACCGGCATCAAGCTTGGCCAGGCGAGTGTTGACGTTGCCACGCAGGAAGCGGATTTCCAGATCAGGTCGACGGGTCAGCAATTGGGCCTGACGGCGCAGGCTCGACGTGCCGACGATACTGCCTTCAGGCAACTCGTCCAGGCTGGCATAGGTATTGGAGACGAATGCATCGCGCGGGTCTTCACGCTCGCAGATACAGAACAGGCCGAGACCTTCGGGGAAGTCCATCGGCACGTCTTTCATGGAGTGCACGGCGATGTCGGCTTCGTTTTCCAGCAACGCGGTTTCCAGCTCCTTGACGAACAGGCCCTTGCCGCCGATTTTCGACAGTGGCGAATCAAGCAGCTTGTCACCACGGCTGACCATGGGGACCAACGTCACGAGCAGACCGGGATGGGCCTCTTCCAGACGGGCTTTGACATATTCGGCCTGCCACAGGGCGAGAGCACTTTTGCGGGTGGCGATGCGGATCTGGCGAGAGGACATGGATCAATCCGTACTGAAAAGATACGGCGGATAATAACAGCTCAGCCAAATCCACTTTGACTTGTATCAGAAACTACTCGGCCTCCCTGGCCCCGGATGTCCGGCAATCGGGTGTGGAAATTCGCCTGCGACCAGCGAATTAAAGCTGTTGCATCATTTTCCGCACGCCCGCCACGTGGCGCCGACTGACGATCAAAGCGTCACCGTTCAGGCCTTTGAGGAACAGCTGGAAATGCCCGAGTGGCGTTCGTTGCAGCCGTTCGATGCGATCGCGAGCGACCAGTGCGTTACGGTGGATCCGCACAAAGCGGTCACCGAACTCGTCCTCGAGGGCCTTGAGCGGTTCATCCAGCAGCACTTCGCCGCTCTCGTGGCGCAAGGTCACGTACTTGTGATCGGCAATGAAGTAGACCACCTGATTCAGCGGGATCAGCTCGATCCCCTTTCGGGTTCGGGCGCTGATGTGGCTGCGTGGACCATTGCCACTTTCGGCGGCCGGGCGGGTCAGGGCCGCGAGTTGAACACGATTGGGTCGCTCGGCTTTCTTTAAGGCGTCATGTAAATGTTCGGTTCGCACAGGTTTCACCAGATAGCCTACGGCGCTGGCCTGTAAGGCTTCCACGGCAAATTCATCGGGCCCTGTGCAAAACACCACGGCGGGCGGGGTTTCGCGTTCGCACAATCGCGCGGCCACTTGCAGGCCATCAAGGCCTGGCATGCGGATATCGAGCAGCACGATATCCGGCTTGTGGCTGTCGATCAGTGCCAACGCCTCTTCGCCGTTCGTGGCGCTGGGCTCCAGGACACTGTATCCCTCGAGTTCGCCAACCATTCGGCTCAGGCGCTCGCGGGCTAGGGGGTCGTCATCAACGATCAGGACATTCATATTGCGCTGGATTCCTGCGTGAGTCTCGCACAAGGATAGCGTAGACAGGGTAAGTGACGTCCGTCACCGCGATCCACGCTAAGACTAGCGCGAGCGTCAAAAAGTGCCGCGAGACCGACGGCTAAATTTTCATCCGCCGGGCAATTGGCGGCCCAGGCTCGCATTGGCGACACAGCGCCACAGGGTTTGCCGATACGCAATCTGAACACCCCTTCTTCATATAGTCCACTTGCGCACCGAGAAGTGCACTAACCCTACTGTCCAACTGTAGACGGTTGCCGAGACGATAGAGCTCAAATGAAAAATATCGTTGAGTGAATCGCACAAGACTTGCCCCGGACAAGCGCGGGCCATGAAAAAAACCAGGCGACCAGTGTCAGCGACAGCAATGGCAACCCTGTTATTATCCGCGCCAGCTTTCAACGCCATCTTTCTTCAGCCGATACGAGCGAATTCATGAGCACTGACAAGACCAATCAGTCCTGGGGCGGCCGCTTCAGTGAACCCGTCGACGCCTTCGTCGCCCGCTTCACCGCCTCCGTCACCTTCGACCAGCGCCTGTATCGCCACGACATCATGGGCTCGATCGCCCACGCCACCATGCTGGCCAAGGTCGGCGTGCTCACCGATGCCGAGCGCGACAGCATCATCGATGGATTGAAGACCATCCAGGGTGAAATCGAGGCCGGCCAGTTCGACTGGCGCATCGACCTCGAAGACGTGCACATGAACATCGAGGCGCGCCTGACCGACCGCATCGGCGTGACCGGCAAAAAGCTGCACACCGGACGCAGCCGTAACGATCAGGTTGCCACCGACATCCGCCTGTGGCTGCGTGACGAAATCGACCTGATTCTGGGCGAAATCACCCGCCTGCAAAAAGGCTTGCTGGAACAGGCCGAGCGCGAAGCGGGCAGCATCATGCCCGGCTTCACCCACCTGCAGACCGCACAGCCCGTCACCTTCGGGCACCACATGCTGGCCTGGTTCGAAATGCTCAGCCGCGATTACGAGCGTCTGGTCGACTGCCGCAAGCGTACCAACCGCATGCCGTTGGGCAGCGCCGCGCTGGCCGGCACGACGTACCCGATCGACCGTGAATACACTGCCCAATTGCTGGGTTTCGACGCAGTGGGCGGCAACTCGCTGGACAACGTGTCCGATCGTGACTTCGCTATCGAATTCTGCTCGGCCGCCAGCATCGCGATGATGCACCTGTCGCGCTTCTCCGAAGAACTGGTGCTGTGGACCAGTGCGCAATTCCAGTTCATCGATCTGCCAGACCGTTTCTGCACCGGCAGTTCGATCATGCCGCAAAAGAAAAACCCGGACGTGCCGGAACTGGTGCGTGGCAAGAGCGGCCGCGTCTTCGGTGCATTGATGGGCCTGCTGACCTTGATGAAGGGCCAGCCCCTGGCCTACAACAAGGACAACCAGGAAGACAAGGAACCGCTGTTCGACGCCGCCGACACCCTGCGCGACTCGCTGCGGGCTTTCGCCGACATGATTCCGGCGATCAAACCCAAGCACGCGATGATGCGCGAAGCGGCATTGCGTGGTTTCTCCACCGCCACCGACCTGGCCGATTACCTGGTACGTCGTGGCCTGCCGTTCCGTGACTGCCATGAAATCGTTGGCCATGCGGTGAAATACGGCGTGGAAAGCGGCAAGGACCTGGCGGAAATGAGCCTGGAAGAACTGCGCAAGTTCAGCGACCAGATCGATCAGGACGTATTCGCCGTACTGACCCTGGAAGGCTCGGTCAACGCCCGTAATCACATCGGCGGCACAGCACCGGCGCAGGTGAAGGCAGCCGTGGTTCGCGGCCAGGCGTTGCTCGCCAGCCGCTAAATCGCCAAAAGCATCGCGAGCAGGCTCGCTCCCACATTGATCGGCGGCAGACACAAAATTTGTGTCTGCCGCATACCTCCTGTGGGAGCGAGCCTGCTCGCGATGCGATCGTAAGAGCGCTACAAAACTACTTCCTGGACGCGACCATCGCCATAAACGCTGGCATCGCCGCGTCCTTGTCCGCCGCGATCCGTTGCACATTCGGATTCTGCTCCAGACGCTCCAGCAGCGCCTTGGCCTGCGGCACTTCAGCCAACAGATCAATCCCGAACAGTTTGTGCGCCACGCCACACGCCAGCGGCACGCTGTACAGGAAATACAAATCCGCCACGCTCAAGCTGTCGCCCGCTACATAAGGGGCGAATTTGCCGTGCCGGCCCAGGGCCGCCATTCCCAGCAGCAACTCGGCTTTGGTCTTTTCCTTGATTGCGTCGGGCACGGTCATGCCGAAAAACGCTTCGGCAAAACAGGCGCGCGCCGGCAGTTCGATGTACAACTCGATTTCCTTGGCCAGCGCCAACACTTGCGCGCGCTCGAATGGACCGCTCGGCAGCAGGGGCCTGCCTTGCTGGCTCTGCTCGATGTATTCGAGAATCACGGCGGTTTCGTTAATGAAGCCCTGCTCGACTTGCAACACCGGCACCTTGCCGCGCGGACTGATGGCCAGCGCCTCGGGACTGGTACCGCCGTAGAACGGCACCTCCTCGAAGGGCAGGCCTTTTTCCAGCAGCGACAGTTTGACCATGTTGTAGTAGTTGCTGACGGAAAATCCATAAAGCTTGATCATCACAGAGCCTCCAGGCCATGCGGGGTGGGCAGTGCCTGTTTATAGATCGCTCGTGGCTTTCTCGCCAGCAGCATCACGCGGCTGAATGCGGGTAAACTGGCCGCCTTAACTTGAGGAGCCTGCTATGAGCGAGCCAACAGACATCGATAGCGACGAAGAAGAATTCACCGAAAACACCCTGATCGAAGCCATCGAAAACCAGATCGAAAGCGATAATCCGCCGGCAGCCAAGGCGACCTTCAACAAGCTGACGCTGGTGGGTTACGAGAAGGAAGAAATTCTCAATCTGATGGCTCATGTTTTGGCCGTGGAAATCGACGCAATCCTCGAAGAAGACCGCGCGTTCAACACCGAATGGTACGAAGCGGCACTGCGCGCGTTGCCCGAGTTGCCCCCGGAAAAGAAATAACCCCTTCCCCCTGCAGGAGCGAGCCCGCGAAAAACCCGAGAGCACCGCGGGCGTCAGGTTTCCAGCGTCATCGTTGACGACCATCGTCGGAACGCCGCCCGGAGCAAGCCCGCTCCTGCAAGCCACTGAAAACGGGGAATGCTCACCATCATGAAAAAACCCTGTCGCGAGGGCTGGACATGCCGCACGAGTGGGATCACCTTAGGGGCGCTGTCGTCTAATTCCTAGAAAGTCTGGAGTCCTTATGTCGCTTACCCCTGAGCTGGTTGCCGAACTGGAAATCCTCGCACTCTTCAACCTGGACAGTTCCCAGGAAGGTTTGAAAATTCATCAAACCGCTGCCCCCAAAGCCATTGCCGCTGCCCGACGCCTGTTTGAAAAAGAACTGATCGACCAACCCGATGGCGGTTACCTGACCAGCCTGGGTCGTGATGCCGCGCAAAACATACAAACCGTTCTGACCATCCTGCGCGTCCAGGAAACAGCCTGAATTACACCGTATCGCCCACGGAAACCTCCACCACGGGATTTCCGCGGGCAAACGCTTGCGGCCGTCGCCACGCGATAAAAATCTGACGCCAGAAATACAAAATCAGCTTAAACGCCCTGTGGCCGAGGCGCTAAACTGCCCCTCATCCCGAGAGCCCCACATCCGAGCCCTGTGAGCCGGTTTGAGCTGACATGACCCGTACCCATGAAATCCGCCCCGATCTGGACGAGGGAATCGACCGCAAGGTTCTCAGCCAACTGCGCGCGCGGTTTCTGAAGCTCAATGAGGGCCGCATGGCTCGCGCCATGGAGGGGTTGTCGACCCGCCAGCAAGGGGTGCTCAACCTTCTTCCGCTGTTTTTTCACGTCAATCATCCGCTGTTGCCGGGTTACGTTTCCGGCAGCACACCGGCCGGGCTGTCGAATTTCGAGCCGGATGCCAATGCCCTGGCCGAAGCTCAACGCCTGACCCGCTCGTTTTCCTATAAGCCGCGCCACAGTAGCAATCCGCCGCGCCCGATTCACGGCCTGTTCCTGATGGGCAGCCTCGGCACGCTGGCTCAGGCCGATCAGAGCGATATGGACGTGTGGGTCTGTCACAGTCCGGATTTGAACGAGCAAGAACTCGCCGAGCTGCGCAAGAAATGCCAATTGCTGGAAGCCTGGGCCGACAGCCAGGGGGCCGAAGCACACTTTTTCCTGATCGACCCGGTTCGCTTCGTACGCGGCGAGCGCGATACCCAATTGAGTTCGGAAGACTGTGGCACCACCCAACACTACTTGCTGCTGGACGAGTTCTACCGCACCGCGATCTGGCTGGCCGGACGCACACCGATCTGGTGGCTGGTACCGGTCTATGAAGAGGCGGGTTACGACCGCTATACCCACACGCTGATTTCCAAACGCTTCATCCGCGCAGACGAAACCCTCGACCTGGGGCACCTGGCCTATATTCCGCCCGGCGAATTTATCGGTGCCGGGCTCTGGCAACTGTTCAAGGGCATCGAGTCGCCCTACAAATCGGTGCTCAAGCTGCTGCTGACCGAGGTTTACGCCAGCGAACACCCCAGGGTCCAGTGCCTGAGCCTGCGCTTCAAGCAGGCCGTGTTCGCCAATCGGCTCGACCTCGATGAGCTGGACCCGTACGTCGTGGTTTATCGGCGCATCGAGGAATACCTTATCGCCCGCAACGAGCCCGAGCGCCTGGAAGTGGTGCGTCGCGCGCTGTACCTGAAGGTCAATCGCAAACTCACCGGCAGCAGCGGTCGAACCCAGAGCTGGCAACGTTCGCTGCTGGAACGGCTGGCCCACGAATGGCAATGGGACCCACGGCAATTGGCGCTGCTCGACAGCCGCAGTCAGTGGAAAGTCCGCCAGGTCGACTCGGAGCGCCGGGCACTGATCAACGAGCTGAACTACAGCTACCGCTTCCTGACCCAATTTGCCCGTAACGACCAAACCGCGAGCCTGATCAACAAACGCGATCTCAGCGTGCTGGGCCGACGTCTGTATGCCGCCTTCGAGCGCAAGGCAGGCAAGGTCGAATTCATCAACCCGGGCATCGCGCCTGACCTGGCTGAAGACACCCTGACGCTGGTATACGCATCGAGCAAAAAGGGGTCGGAGCCAAGCCAGTGGGGTTTGTATAACGGCAGCCTGGCCGCCCTTGAGTGGGAACACTTCGCCCCGATCAAGCGCAGCCGTCAATTGCTTGAACTGCTGACCTGGTGCCACCGCAACGGCGTGATCGACAGCAGCACCCGTCTGGCCCTGCATCCCGGAAGCAGCGACCTGAGCGAGTTCGAACTGTTCAACCTGCTGGGCAGTCTGCAACAGAGCATTCGCCTGCCGCTACAGACCGTCGCCGAAGAACCGTTGCTGCGCGTCAGCGTGCCCAGCGAGGTGCTGATCCTGGTGAACGTCGGCGTCGACCCGCTCAAGCACCATCGCGACCTGAACATCCTGATGACCACCGAGCGCACCGACTCCCTGAGCTATGCCGGCGTCAGGGAAAACCTGGTGCTGACCCTGGATCAAGTCACGCTCAATAGCTGGAACGAAGTCCTGGTCAATCGCTTCGACGGACCTCACGCCCTGCTCGACTGCCTGCGCGACTACCTCAACAATCTGCCCAACGGACCGCAGCAGCCCCGGTTGCGAGTACAGTGCTTCTGCCACAACCGCGCGCAATTCATCGCCCAGCGCGTCGAAGAAATCCTCGACACGGCGCAGAACCTGCTGCTTAGCAACCTCAATTACCGCTACATGATTCAGGTCCAGCAGCAATACCACGTACTTGAGCTGATACCCGGCCAAGTCAATCACGTCGCCCTGGCCTCATTGCCTGCGCTGTTCGATTACCTGAGCGAAGACCTGGCCAGCTACAGCCCGCTGCACCTCGATCACAAGGCCCTGGAAGACCACAACCTGGCGCTGCTCTTGCCCATGGGGCAGCCCGACTGCATCCAGGTGTTCTACCGGGTCAACGAAGACCAGGCCGATCTGTATGTACTCGATGAATTCAATGCCTTGTGGCACCAGCGCTTGCCGTGGCACGACGAGCAAAGCCTCCTGATGCCGCTGCAACGGTTCCTCCAGTCGATCCTGTACCGGCGCGACACCTTGCTGCCGATGGACGCGGCCCACCCCCCGAGCCTGGACACCCTGTATTACCGGCTGCTGCCTTCCGGTGCGGGGCGGGCGCGCAGGGTCGAACCCCGACCGGCACCGCAAACCGCCGCCAACAAACCGTTCTATGACGTACAGGCGATCGTCGGCAAAGCGGTACCGGGCAAGGTACAGGTCACGTTGTATTGCAATCAGCGGGAGTTTTCAGAGCTGGAGCATGGCGACCAACTGTTCAGCGTGGTCGCCCGGGAAATCATCGAACAGCGCAGCGAAACCGAGCGCTATCGCTGCTACATCACCGACCTTGACCTGACAGGCCTGCTCGGTGATGGGCAGAGTTCAAGCAATATGTATCTACGTTACAAGGCCGACCTGGAGCACGCACTGAACGAGGCGCTCGAACAGGCCTGACAGGTTGTCACTCAGGGAAGGCGCCGCCATTGGCTGGCTGCGATTCGACTTCCAGCAGGGTCAGTTTCAGGGTCTTGCCACCCGGCGCAGGCCAATCGATGTGCTGGCCTACCTTCAGGCCGAGCAGCGCACTGCCCACGGGCGCCAGGATGGAAATCCGGCCTTCGTCGGCGTTGGCATCCTTCGGATAAACCAGGGTCAGGTGATAATCCTTGCCACTGCTCTCTTCACGGCAGTGCACGCGGGAATTCATGGTCACGACATCGGCCGGCACTTCTTCGTGACTGACCAATGTATCGGCGCGATCCAGCTCGGTTTGCAGCGCGATAACGCCCGGCAGCGTGTCATCCAGGCTGTCGATCAGACGCTCCAGACGCTGTACGTCCAGACGGGTAAGGGTGATGGAAGGTGCGGTCATGATCAGGGCAGACTCCTTTCTTCTGCACGAAAAAAGCAAAACCCCGCCAGAAAAAGGCGGGGTTTTCACAAGCCTCGATGAGTTGAGGCGTACCCGGACACTAACACAGCTCAAAAAATATACAAGCCAGAACCGGACAGCGCGCAACCCTGCAAGCGCCGGCTTGCCGGCGATAGATCTGAAGGGGCACGACCGCCATCGCTGTCAGGCCAACGCCTACAGAGACCGGCGTTTCAGAGCCTGTTCGCAAATCACCCGGCGCCGCTCGTCATCCGCCGAGCGCCATTCGCGGATGTCTTCGACGTGGCGGAAACAGCCGAGGCAGACTTTTTGCTCATCCAGCCGGCACACGCCACTGCACGGCGATGGCACCGCCGGGCTGATATTGCTGTAGAGCGGCTTGGGCGGACGTACCGGCGCAGACTGTGTCACGGTATTACAGACCTTCGAAATCGAGTTCGACATCAGCCTGGGCCTTGACGATGCGCTCGAGCATCTCGCCCAGTTGCTCTTCGCTCTTGTCGCACATCCAGCGATCGCTCTCTTCGTCGTAATCGAAGTGGAAGCCACCGGACACCGCTGCGAGCCACAACTGCCGCAACGGTTCTTGTCGACTGAAGATCAACTGAGTTCCGTTCTCGAACTTGACGGTGAGCACACCGGCCGAGCTTTCCAGATCGATATCCAGGTCGCTGTCGTCAAAGATGTCCTCCAACGTTTGTTGGGTGGCATCGACCAGGTCATGGAAACGCGCTTCGGACAAACTCATTACGGCAACCTCAAAAAGTGTCTGATCAGGCTCAAGCGCCGCAAGATACGACCGAGGCCTCTCGATTGCAAAGAATAACACCCGGCAACCCCAATCTATGGGAGCGAGCCTGCTCGCGATGACGCTGCCACATTATGGTCAACAGAAACACCGCTATCGCCAGCAGGCTCACTCCCGCAAGGATTGCATGATACCGACGGCATCGAGCCGAGGCCCGCCGGACGGGAGCCCCGTCGCATAGGCAAGCCGCCGGGCGGCCGGTATACTCCGGCGCAATTAATGCATTTTCAAGGATTTCGCCATGAAGCGCCTGATCTCTTCCCTTGCTGCGCTCCTCGCGGTTGCCTGCCTTGTGTCGGCCTGCGGTCAAAAAGGCCCGCTGTACCTGCCCGACGAAGACCAGGACCCTGCAGCACAGGCCCAGTCCTCGCAAAAGCCTGCCTCCAAGGCGCACAAGCACGACGTCTACCAATAAGGGAACCTCATGGACGCTTTTAACTACCGTGACGGTGAACTGTTCGCGGAAGGTGTTGCCCTGTCTGCTATCGCCGAACGCTTTGGTACACCGACTTACGTTTACTCCCGTGCCCACATCGAAGCCCAATACCTGGCCTACGCCGATGCACTGGCGGGCATGCCACACCTGGTCTGCTTCGCGGTCAAGGCCAACTCCAACCTGGGTGTACTGAATGTCCTGGCGCGTCTGGGCGCCGGTTTCGACATCGTTTCCCGTGGCGAGCTGGAACGCGTACTGGCTGCCGGCGGCAGCGCCGACAAGATCGTGTTCTCCGGTGTCGGCAAGACCCGTGACGACATGCGTCGTGCCCTGGAAGTCGGCGTGCACTGCTTCAACGTCGAGTCCACCGACGAGCTGGAACGCCTGCAAGTGGTGGCCGCCGAACTGGGTGTTCGTGCGCCGATCTCGCTGCGCGTGAATCCGGATGTCGATGCCGGCACTCACCCGTACATTTCCACCGGTCTCAAAGAGAACAAGTTCGGCATCGCCATTGCCGACGCCGAAGACGTGTATGTGCGCGCCGCGCAGCTGCCAAACCTGGAAGTGGTCGGCGTCGACTGCCATATCGGCTCGCAACTGACCACCCTGCCGCCCTTCATCGACGCCCTTGACCGCCTGCTGGGCCTGGTCGACCGCCTCGGCGATTGCGGCATTTACCTGCGCCACATCGATCTCGGAGGCGGCCTGGGCGTGCGTTATCGCGACGAAGAGCCGCCATTGGCTGCCGACTACATCAAGGCCGTGCGTGAACGCCTTGACGGTCGCGACCTGGCGCTGGTGTTCGAACCGGGCCGTTTCATCGTGGCCAATGCCGGCGTGCTGCTGACGCAGGTCGAGTACCTCAAGCACACCGAACACAAGGATTTCGCCATCGTCGATGCGGCCATGAACGACCTGATCCGCCCGGCGCTGTATCAGGCCTGGATGGACGTGACGGCCGTGCGCCCGCGCAACACGGCCGGTCGCGCCTACGACATCGTCGGCCCGATCTGCGAGACCGGTGATTTCCTGGCCAAGGATCGTGAACTGGCTCTGGAAGAAGGCGATCTGCTGGCCGTGCATTCGGCTGGCGCCTACGGGTTTGTCATGAGCTCCAACTACAACACCCGTGGCCGTGCCGCTGAAGTGTTGGTGGACGGTGATCAGGCGTTTGAAGTGCGTCGCCGTGAAACGGTAGCCGAGTTGTTTGCTGGCGAAAGCCTGCTGCCGGAGTAAAACCATGCTGCTGCGTTTTACCAAAATGCACGGCCTGGGCAACGACTTCATGGTCCTCGACCTGGTCAGCCAGCACGCGCATATTCTGCCCAAGCACGCCAAGCTTTGGGGTGACCGACACACCGGTATCGGTTTCGACCAGCTGCTGATCGTCGAAGCGCCAAGCAACCCGGACGTGGACTTCCGTTATCGGATCTTCAACTCCGACGGCTCTGAAGTGGAACAGTGCGGCAATGGTGCGCGCTGTTTCGCCCGCTTCGTGCTCGACAAGCGCCTGACCGCAAAACGGCAGATCCGTGTCGAAACCAAAAGTGGCATCATCGAGCTGGACGTGCGCAGCGACGGACAGATCGGCGTGAACATGGGCGCCCCGCGCCTGGTGCCCGCCGACATCCCGTTCCAGGCACCCGAGCAGGCCCTGAGCTATCAGGTCGACGTCGATGGCACCCCGGTAGAACTGGCCGCCGTGTCCATGGGCAATCCCCATGCGGTTCTGCGGGTCAGCGATATCAACAACGCACCGGTCCATGAATTGGGGCCGAAAATTGAACATCACCCGCGCTTTCCGGCACGGGTCAATGTCGGTTTTCTCCAGGTCATCGACCGGGGCCGTGCGCAGCTGCGTGTCTGGGAGCGTGGCGCCGGGGAAACCCAGGCCTGCGGTACCGGCGCCTGCGCCGCCGCAGTGGCCGCGATCAGCCAGGGGTGGATGGATTCGCCGCTATTGATCGACCTGCCTGGCGGGCGCCTGTCCATAGAATGGGCAGGCCCTGGCCACCCGGTCTTGATGACCGGCCCGGCAGTACGTGTATATGAAGGACAAGTGCGTCTTTGAGTGAGCCAAAGCCATGACCGATAAGCCTCAGGTACCCGCCCGACAGTCCGACGAATCCCCGTCCGAGAGCCTGGAGGCGGCGGCAATTGCCGCGTACCTGGAGGCTCATCCGGACTTCTTCGTCCAGCATGAAGAACTGCTGCCGGCCTTGCGCATTCCCCACCGACGCGGCGACACCGTTTCGCTGGTCGAGCGCCAGATGACCCTCCTGCGTGACCGCAACATCGAGTTGCGGCACCGTCTCTCGCACTTGATGGACGTGGCCCGCGACAACGACCGGTTGTTCGACAAGACCCGCCGCCTGATCCTCGCGCTGATGGATGCCGCCAGCCTCGAAGACGTGGTGATGTCTGTCGAAGACAGCCTGCGCCAGGACTTCCAGGTGCCCTTTGTCAGCCTCATCCTGCTTGGCGACAACGCCATGCCGGTCGGCCGCTGGGTGACTCATGCCGAGGCACAAGTGGCCATTGGCGGCTTGTTGCAGGAAGACAAAAGCGTCAGCGGCAGCCTGCGCGAGCACGAGCTGGACTTCCTGTTCGGCGAAGAGCAACGCAAGCAGATCGGTTCCACCGCCGTCGTCGCCATCAGCCATCAGGGCATCCACGGCATCCTGGCCATCGCCAGCCGTGATCCGCAGCATTACAAAAGCTCGGTGGGCACCCTGTTCCTGAGTTACATCGCCGAAGTCATGGGCCGCGTGCTGCCACGGGTCAACAACTCCCTGCGCTCGGTACGCTGAACATGGAACGGCAACTGGACGCTTACTGCGAACACCTGCGCAGTGAGCGACAGGTGTCGCCGCACACGCTTTCGGCCTATCGTCGCGACCTCGACAAGGTGCTGGGCTGGTGCGTCAAACAGAACATTGGCAGCTGGGCGGCGCTGGACATCCAGCGTCTGCGTAGCCTGATCGCTCGCCTGCATGCCCAGGGCCAGTCTTCCCGCAGCCTGGCGCGACTCTTGTCGGCGGTACGTGGCCTCTATCACTACCTGAACCGCGAAGGCCTGTGCGACCACGACCCGGCCAACGGCCTGGCGCCGCCCAAGGGCGAACGCCGCCTGCCGAAAACCCTCGACACTGACCGCGCGCTGCAATTGCTTGAAGGCGGTGTGGAGGATGATTTTCTGGCACGCCGCGATCAGGCGATACTTGAGCTGTTCTACTCTTCCGGATTGCGCCTGTCGGAGCTGACCGGACTGAATCTCGATCAGCTTGATTTGGCGGATGGCATGATCCAGGTGCTCGGCAAGGGCAGCAAAACCCGCCTGTTGCCGGTGGGCAAAATGGCGCGCGAGGCATTGGAGCTCTGGTTGCCGTTACGGGCATTGGCCAATCCGGTGGACGACGCGGTGTTTGTCAGCCAGCAAGGCCGGCGACTGGGCCCACGGGCGATTCAGCTACGGGTAAAAGCCGCTGGCGAACGGGAGCTCGGGCAAAACCTGCACCCGCACATGTTGCGCCACTCCTTCGCCAGCCACTTGCTGGAGTCCTCCCAGGACCTGCGGGCGGTGCAGGAACTGCTCGGCCATTCGGACATCAAGACCACGCAGATTTATACCCACCTGGACTTCCAGCACCTGGCCACGGTCTACGACAGTGCTCATCCACGGGCCAAACGCATTAAAGGCGATGATTCATGACTCTCCAACTGATCACCTTCGACCTCGACGACACCCTCTGGGACACCGCTCCGGTGATCGTCAGCGCCGAAGCCATATTGCGTGAATGGCTGGCTGAACACGCACCGAATCTGGGCGCGGTACCGGTGGAACACTTGTGGGCCATTCGCGAACGCATCCTGAGCATCGAACCTAACCTCAAGCACCGCATCAGCGCCCTGCGCCGCCGGGTGCTGTTCCAGGCGCTGGAAGAAGCCGGCTATGCCCACGCTGAAGCGTCCGACCTGGCCGATCAGAGTTTCGAGGTGTTTCTGCACGCCCGGCATCAGCTGGAAATCTTCCCCGAGGTGCAACCGACCCTGGAAGTGCTGGCCAACCATTACACCCTTGGCGTGGTGACCAACGGCAATGCCGATGTGCGGCGCCTGGGGCTGGCGGATTATTTCAAGTTCGCGTTATGCGCCGAAGACATCGGCATCGCCAAACCTGACTCTCGATTGTTCCATGAGGCGCTGCAGCGTGGTGGCGCCACTGCCGAGACCGCGGTGCATATCGGTGACCACCCAGGCGATGACATTGCCGGTGCCCAGCAAGCGGGGCTGCGGGCGATCTGGTTCAACCCGGCCGGCAAGGACTGGGAAGCCGACCGGTTGCCGGATGCCGAGATTCGCAGCCTGACCGAGTTGCCGGCGTTGCTGGCGAGTTGGAACAAGACCTCGAACTGACAAGAAAACCTGTGCGAGCTTGCGATGAGGGCGCAACATTCAAAATAAGGTTGCCTGACACTCCGCCATCGCGAGCAAGCTCGCGCCCACAGGGATCACCACCGTTTTCATCTTTTTTGTTTCAGGCATGAAAAAGCCCGCAGCGACGGCGGGCTTTTTCAGCAAGCAAGGAATCAGGCTTAGATAGGCCGGCTGCCGTACTTGTTATCAGGCTTCTTGGGAGGATCGGCGACCACATTGGCCTCCACTTCCTGCACCTTGCCGCCACGAGCCAGGAACTCTTCCATGGCCTTGGCCAGGGCGTCGCGTTCCTTGTTCTTGGCTTCGACACTTGGCAACTCATCGACCGATACCGCTGCCTTGGCTTTGCCTTTGGCGGTCGGAACCGGCGCATCACCGCCGTCATCTTCAGCGACATCTTCCGCCGCCGCTTCCAGACCTTCTTCGGTTTCGTCGTCGTCGCCTACTTCGAGGTCGTCGTTTTCCAGATCATCGTCGCTCATGTTCTACCTCATGACTTGCGAAAAGCAGATTAGTTATAGCCCAGCTTTGCCCTCTGTCGAAGGCTGCCGGAAAAAAATCAACAGCCGCTGGTGACCAGCGGTTATGCCCCTTCACCGTGCACGGTGGCGAGGACTTTACGAGCACCGCCGTGATCACGGTGCTCGCCCAGATAAACGCCTTGCCAGGTCCCTAACGCCAATCGGCCTGCCGATATCGGCAGACTGAGCTGACAGCCAAGCACACTGGCCTTGAAGTGCGCCGGGAGGTCGTCCAGGCCTTCGTCGTTATGCTCATAGCCGTCTGCTCCTTGTGGGATCAGACGATTGAAAAACCGTTCGAAGTCGCGACGTACCGCCGGATCGGCGTTCTCGTTGATGGTCAACGACGCCGAGGTATGCTGTAGCCACAAATGCAGCAGACCAACCCGGCACGCCCTGAGTTCAGGCAAGCCGGCGAGTAACTCGTCCGTTACCAGATGAAAGCCCCGGGGCCTCGCCCGCAGAGTAATCAGAGTCTGTTGCCACATACAGTTCTCCGCACGTTCGGGGCGCATTCTAGCGCGCTCTGGGAAAAAACAAAGGCCCTAATATTCCTTCAATCCTGTAAGCCATCGGCGGCACAAAAACCCGCGTCGCAAACAGTGCAAAAGCTGTCAGAAAAAACCTTTCAGCGCTTCCCTTAACGACAAAATCCGGACAAAAAAATGCCCGGCAAGCCGGGCAAGTTTTCTCATGCGCGTGCTTACAAGTTGTAGCCGCGTTCGTTGTGAAGCGCCAGATCGATACCGACGGCTTCTTCTTCCTCGGTGACACGCAGACCCATGACGGCATCCAGTACCTTGAGAATGATGAAGGTGACAATCGCGGTGTAGATCACCGTGAAGCCCACGCCTTTGCATTGAATCCAGACTTGTGCGGCGATGTCGGTGACGGTACCGAAGCCACCCAGGGACGGCGCAGCGAAAACACCGGTCAGGATTGCACCGAGGATACCGCCGATACCGTGCACGCCGAAGGCGTCCAGGGAATCGTCATAGCCGAGTTTGCGTTTCAGGGTCGTGGCGCAGAAGAAGCACACCACGCCTGCTGCCAGGCCGATCACCAGAGCGCCCATAGGGCCTACGGTGCCGGCCGCCGGAGTAATGGCCACCAGGCCTGCAACCACACCCGAAGCGATGCCCAGTGCGCTTGGTTTGCCGTGGGTGATCCACTCGGCGAACATCCAGCCCAATGCAGCAGCGGCGGTTGCGATCTGGGTCACCAGCATCGCCATGCCGGCAGTGCCGTTGGCCGCCGCGGCGGAACCGGCGTTGAAACCGAACCAGCCGACCCACAGCATCGCCGCACCCATCAGGGTATAGCCAAGGTTGTGCGGCGCCATTGGGGTGGTCGGGAAGCCTTTACGCTTGCCCAGCACCAGGCAGGCAATCAGACCGGCCACACCGGCGTTGATGTGCACCACGGTGCCACCAGCGAAGTCCAGCACGCCCCAGTCCCACAGCAGGCCGCCGTTGCCGGACCAAACCATGTGCGCGATCGGCGCGTAGACCAGCGTGAACCAGACGCCCATGAAAACCAGCATCGCGGAGAATTTCATCCGCTCGGCGAAGGCACCGACGATCAGCGCCGGGGTGATGATGGCGAAGGTCATCTGGAAGGTGACGAACACCGCCTCAGGGAACAGAGCCGCAGGGCCGGTCAGGCTGGCAGGGGTGATGCCGGCGAGGAACGCCTTGCCCATGCCGCCAAAGAACGAGTTGAAGTTGATGACGCCTTGTTCCATGCCGGTGGTGTCGAACGCGATGCTGTAGCCATAAATGACCCACAGGACGCTGATCAGACCTGTAATGGCGAAGCACTGCATCATCACGGAAAGAATGTTTTTCGACCGAACCATGCCGCCGTAGAACAGCGCGAGGCCGGGAATGGTCATGAACAGCACGAGGGCTGTCGAGGTCAACATCCAGGCGGTATCGCCGGAGTTGAGGACTGGAGTCGCCACCGGATCTGCCGCCATGGCCAGGCCGGGCATTACGATGGACAACAGGGCTCCTAGCCCTGCGAATTTACGCAGAGTCATATTGTTTTCTCCTGGGGCGTTGGGTTTGTGGCGGCTTAGATTGCGTCGGTATCGGTTTCGCCGGTACGGATGCGAATCGCCTGTTCCAGATTGACCACGAAGATCTTGCCGTCACCGATCTTGCCGGTGTTGGCGGCCTTGGTTATCGCCTCGATAACCCGGTCGAGATCCTTGTCGTCAATGGCGACATCAATCTTCACCTTTGGCAGGAAATCGACCACATACTCCGCGCCACGATACAGCTCGGTGTGACCCTTCTGCCGACCGAAGCCTTTGACTTCAGTGACGGTAATGCCCTGCACGCCGATCTCGGACAACGACTCGCGCACATCGTCCAACTTGAACGGCTTGATGATGGCAGTGACTAGCTTCATGAAAACTCTCTCCCGAATTGGTGGACTTGCCCCAGGAAAACAAACCCGTCTCAAGTCTAAGCGCAGTGCCTGGCTTTGTAACGCATCGTCGACCTTACTTGCCCGTCCGACGCCAGCTACCCGCTCCTCACGAAACACTTCCCGTGCTCCGCTTGGCGCACTGCATTCGTCACAGCGACTGCATCAGTGCATGGGTCACTACGGTCTAAGCAGAAAGCTTGCCATCTCCACAAAACGTACTGTTTTCAAGCCTTTACCAGCAGATGGCAGCGACTTCGCAACAACACCGCACGCGTTACGCACAACAACGGTGCGATGCCGTCCGTCCCCATGCGCGAAAAGCGTGCATCCTTTGCCCGCGAAATGACTATAGACACTGCGTGATACACTGCCGGCCATTGTTATCAGGACCTTTCCCATGCTCGCGCCCAAAGACTTCCTCGACGCCCTGACGGGCACCGCCTCCCGTCTCTTCAGCGGCGACACCCCATTGCCGAAAAGCGAAATCGAAAGCCAGTTCAAGGCCCTGCTGCAAAGCGGCTTCAGCAAACTGGATCTGGTGAGCCGGGAAGAGTTTGATAGCCAGATGGTCGTGCTGGCGCGGACGCGGGCACGGTTGGAGGCACTTGAGACGAAGGTCGCGGAACTGGAAGCGAAACTGAATCCACCCTCCGAATAACGCCCCACCCCCCAATGGTTAACCCCATTCCACCGTGTAGGCGAGCCTGCTCGCCACAAGGTCGTAACGACCGTCAGATTTATCTGTAGGAATTGCCGAGACTGCGGTCTTCAAGCCCGCAAGAGTCCCGGCAACATCCTACGAACCTCTCATCCGCCGTCTGATTGCGCCGCTAATCCACCCTTTCTAAGCTCACCTCTCAAATGATTCATTTGAACGCGAGCGCTGCATCCGCGTGAAAAAAATCTAGCCCGCAGTGTGTATTAGTTATTGATACCAATGGAATGTTCATAACACCACAAGGAGCAACACCTATGAAAATATACACTTCTTTAATTGCTTTTTTTGCATTGACGGCACTTCACATAAACCCAGCTGTCGCCGGACCACCCGTTACAGTTACATTCAAAAACCTTGGAACACAGACCGCTACGTATACACCCACAACCAGTAATGAATTTATTACAAAAACAAACGCAGAACCCACTCCAAAAACCACCATAAATGCAAATAGCTCGGAGACTTACACGGTACAAAGCCAGACATCCCCTGACTACAACCATGCTAATTTACGATATAAAATCGGCGCAAAAAGCTGTGTATATCTATCTACATTTGTGACGATCCCTGGCCCAGGCGGAAGCAAAATTCCAAAGTGGAATAATACAGCCACTCCCAGCGGCGGTGCTACTTGCACCATAAGAGCAACCAGAACAAACCCGTCCACCTTTGCCTGGTCAGTAGAAATCACGATGAAGTAAAGAACGTCGCGGGTCTTGATAGACCTTCCGCCCTTGCCAACAGGTGATTTTTTCAGCAGATCATATCTGTCTTATAAAAACAAAGGAGTAGCAATGATGATTAACTCAACAAGCAATCCTGTCGTTGAAAGCGGTCTAGCTCTGACTGGATCAAAAGCGATGACAACCAATCCTGATGGAAATACAGGCATCAACCAGAGAACCTCCCAAGCCCCAGCTGATGCAACTCGCAGCACTACTGTTTCCACGATGGCGAATCAATTAAGCGAGGCCTCATTACGTGCTCAGGCCCGAGATGCACGCCTGACCAGAGTGGAGCTGGAGTCGCTGGCTAGAAACACCGTCAATGAGCTCCTAAGCCCATACTATACTGCAAACAAATTGAAACACGACACCGAAGTTCCTGACACAGACGATCCCACGCTATTAGCACGCGCCGAAAAAGCAACTTTATATACAAGAGGATTGGCCAGCAATCCATTTTCGGGAATGCCGGCGGATCAATTGGCCTTAATTACATACGATGACAGCGGCACATTTACCGTCAATGAAAGACGGGCAGCGTTGGAAGAGTCAGACAAACAAGAATTCGCATGGAGGCAAAAAGTTGTTGCCGAGGCAGAGCATGAGTACAACACCACCGGAAAACTGACCAAGTTCTTCCAAAGCGTCCTTGACCATTACAAAGGCTTACCTCAAATAGAACAAGCAGAGTACCCGAGCGACTACGAATCCAGACTTAATGGATTGATAGCTTTAGACTTTAACTATTTGACGCATGTCGCAGAAGGCAAAAATAATATCGACATAGAAAGCTTTATACTAAAAATTCTAAATGGTGATAGCAACCTACCTGATGACGAACATTCTTCCTCTAAGCAGCCTCAGTCGAGCGAGCAATTCTGAGCCAACCAAGGAGGCCACCTCTATTTTCCCACACGCAGTAATGCAATAACTGACCACTTTCGACCAACACTAGCGCATCGCACATCAATGTCTCTTCAAAGAAATTAAACGATGGAATGCTTATGGCGAGGGAGCGCTCCCCTCGCCACAGAATCAATACGCTGCCCGTGGAACGGCGCAACATCTTGCGAAAATTCCTCCTCTTCCATGCACTGCGGAAACAGCGCTGCCGTCTACCCTTCAAAAACCCGCAGGAAGCGGCCCCCGTACAACTCAAGGAACGACCATGTCCCTCTCCATCGTCCACAGCCGCGCCCAGATTGGCGTGGATGCCCCCGCCGTCACCGTCGAAGTCCATCTGGCCAATGGTTTGCCATCGCTGACTATGGTCGGCCTGCCTGAGGCGGCGGTGAAGGAGAGCAAGGATCGGGTGCGCAGTGCGATCATCAATTCGGGGCTGCAGTTTCCGGCGCGGCGCATCACCTTGAATCTGGCACCGGCGGATTTGCCCAAGGATGGCGGACGGTTCGATCTGGCGATTGCCCTGGGGATTCTTTCGGCCAGCGTGCAGGTGCCGACGTTGACGCTCGATGACGTGGAATGTCTGGGTGAACTGGCCCTGTCAGGCGCAGTGCGTGCGGTGCGGGGCGTGTTGCCGGCGGCACTGGCCGCGCGCAAGGCCGGGCGTTCGTTGATGGTGCCGAGCGCGAATGCCGAGGAGGCGTGCCTGGCGTCGGGGTTGAAGGTGATTGCGGTGGATCATCTGCTGCAGGCCGTGGCGCATTTCAATGGACACACGCCGGTAGAACCCTATGTCTCCGATGGATTGATCCACGCCAGCAAACCCTACCCCGACCTGAACGAAGTACAGGGTCAGCAAGCCGCCAAACGGGCGTTGCTGATTGCTGCAGCCGGCGCGCATAACTTGCTGTTCAGCGGACCTCCGGGAACGGGCAAGACGCTTCTGGCGAGTCGCCTGCCAGGGCTGTTGCCGCCCCTGGCCGAGAGCGAAGCACTGGAAGTGGCGGCGATTCAGTCAGTCACCAGTTGCGTCCCGTTGAGTCATTGGCCGCAGCGCCCCTTCCGACAACCGCACCACTCGGCTTCAGGCCCGGCACTCGTGGGTGGCGGCTCGAAACCGCAGCCCGGTGAAATCACCCTCGCCCACCACGGTGTTTTATTTCTCGATGAGCTTCCAGAGTTCGACCGCAAAGTACTGGAGGTTTTGAGGGAGCCTCTGGAGTCGGGCCATATCGTGATTTCCCGAGCGAAGGATCGCGTGCGATTCCCGGCACGTTTTCAGCTGGTGGCGGCAATGAATCCGTGCCCCTGTGGATATCTTGGCGAACCCACTGGCCGCTGCTCCTGCACGCCGGACATGGTTCAGCGCTATCGCAACAAACTGTCCGGGCCCTTGCTGGATCGGATCGATTTGCACCTGACGGTTGCGCGGGAGGCCACGGCGCTGAATCCAACGGTGAAACCCGGAGAGGACAGCGCCAGCGCGGCGGAGCTGGTCGCTGAAGCCCGTGAACGACAGCAAAAGCGTCAAGGGTGCGCCAACGCCTTTCTCGATTTGCCGGGGCTGCGCCGGCACTGCACGTTATCCACAGTCGATGAGACCTGGCTGGAAACGGCCTGTGAAAGGCTGACCCTGTCGCTGCGCTCGGCGCATCGGCTGCTGAAGGTGGCGCGAACCTTGGCGGATCTGGAGCAGGTCGACGGGATCAGGCGTGAGCATCTGGCGGAAGCATTGCAGTATCGGCCGGCGACGCAATAAGTGCCGACGCCGCATCGACTATTTCAAAAGCACCTCAACGAAACCGGTCAACCTCGGCACGCAAGTCTGCCGCCAGCTTTTCCAGCTCTTTGGCAGTGACCGCCAGGTTCGACACCACTTCACGCTGCTCGCTATTCGCCAGGGCAATGCTTTGCAAGTTACTGCTGAGCAAGGTCGCGGTGCTGCTCTGCTCCTGGGTCGCCGTGGTGATCGCGGCGAATTGCTGGCCAGCCGAACGGCTTTGCTCGTCGATACGCGCCAGTGCGGAGGCGACATTGGCATTGCGCGACAAGCCTTCCTGCATCAGCACGTTACCCTGCTCCATGGTGCTGATGGCGTTGCCTGTTTCCTGCTGGATGCTCTGGATCATCACGGAAATCTCGTCCGTGGCCTGACGGGTGCGCGAAGCCAGGTTGCGCACCTCATCGGCCACCACGGCAAAGCCACGCCCCTGCTCACCGGCACGCGCCGCTTCGATCGCAGCATTAAGCGCCAACAAGTTGGTTTGTTCGGCGATCGAGGTGATGACGCCAACGATGCCGCCGATTTCCTGGGAGCGCTGGCCCAAAGTGTTGATCACCGTCGCGGTGCTGTTCAGTGCACCGGCGATGTGCTCCAGGGACGAGGACGCTTCGTCCATCGACGTGCGACCGATCCGGGTTTGCTGGGCGTTTTCCTGGGCCAGGCGCTGGGTGTTGCCCATGTTGTCGGCAATGTTCAGGGAGGTGGCGCTGAACTCTTCCACGGCCCCGGCCATGCTAGTGATCTCGCCCGATTGCTGCTCCATCCCTTCATAGGCACCGCCAGACAAACCGGATAAGGCCTGGGCGCGGCTGTTGACCTCCATCGAGGCGTTGCGAATGTGCTCGACCATGGTCGACAACGCTTGACTCATTTGGTTAAACGCACGAGCCAACTGGCCGATTTCATCGTTGCTCGACACGCTTAGACGCACGCTCAAATCACCGGCGCCCAAGGCTTCGGCCTGGCGCACCAGATCCCCCAGCGGCGCCAGTTTGCTGCGCAACAGCCACACCGCCGCGCCAACCGCCAGCAACATCGCCAACAGACTGCCAATAGCCAACTGGATACCGACGCTCCAGGTCACGGCGCTGATTTCGGTTTTCGGCATGCTCGCCACCACCGACCACGGCCCGCCTTCAAACGGCACGGCGATGCTGTAGAAGTCTTCGGACTTGTCGCTCCAGAACCGGCCTTTGCCCGGCGTCTTGACCAGCGCCACGACGGCCGGCACGGCCTGATCCAGCGCTTGCACACCGGCAATCGGTACCAGCCATTTGTTCTGCTCGTCCAACAGTGCCAGTGAACCGGTCTGGCCGATGCGGAAACGCTTGAGGTTTTCAAACTGCGCGTTCTGCGCGTCGGTGTAATCGAAGCCCACGAACAGCACGGCAATCACCTTGCCGCTGCTGTCCCGTACCGGGGTGTATTGCGTCATGTAGGAGCGATCGAACAGCAAGGCACGCCCGACATAGCCCTGCCCCGCGATCAGGCGTGCGTAGGCCGGGTGAGCATGATCAAGCAGGGTGCCGATGGCCCGGCTGCCGTCCTGTTTGCTCAGGGATGTACTGACCCGGATAAAGTCTTCGCCGCTGCGCACGAACACTGTCGCCACGCCAGCGGTCATCTGCTTGAACTCATCCACTTCCTTGAAGTTGTTGTTCAGCACTTCGCTGCCCAGATGCAGCCCTGGGGTCTGCGTGCCCGCAACCGTTACCGGCTCATCAGGGTGCACGCTCAGGCCAGCACTGAAACGCTTTTCGAACAGGCCCGCCAGGCGCTGGGTGCTTTCACGCAACGTACCGTGGAAGGTGCTCAGCTGATCGGCCAATAACCGGGCTTCGCTCGCCAGATGCTCTTCGCGGGTGGCCAGGTTGGCGGTGTTCAGCGAACGCAGGGCGAACAAGGTACTTGCGCTGATGACAGTCACCAGAATCACAGCGAGCGCAAGACCCAACTGCGAGGCGATCCGGGCACGAGGTTGAGGCATGACGGCTCCTGGCCGAGCGCCCGGATCATCCTGATCGCAACGCACACTCAGCAAAATTTCTGATAATGGGGAAAGCGTCGAACCTGCACGAAGGTCCCACTTGCAGATTTTCGGCGGAGGGAGGGAATACTTGAGTAAAAAACCGGGATATTGCTTAAGGCCGCCATTGCGGCGGCTCTATCGTTTCAGCTCAAGTGCTCGACTTCCGGCAATTCCATGGCCCGGACTTCACTTTGCAGGAAATCGCTGAGCCGACGCATGCGCTCGCCACCGGGACGGGTTTTCGGCCAGACCAGGTAATAACGCTCGCCGCTGGCGACCGCCGTCGGCCATGGCAGGCTCAAACGTCCCTGCGCCACATCCTCTGCCACCATCAGCAGGTCCCCCATGGACACGCCGTAGCCGCGGGCGGCTGCGATCATGCCCAGCTCCAGCGTATCGAACACCTGCCCCCCCTTGAGTGACACTTGATCGGCCAGGCCCATGCGCTCCAGCCAGTTACGCCAGTCGCGCCGGTCCGGTGTCGGGTGCAGCAACTCGGTGTTCGCCAGGCGCACCGCGTCCCAGGGCTGATCGCTCGGCAGGTTGGGCGCACCCACCGGGATCAGTTCCTCGGAAAACAGGTCACTCGCCTCCCAATCCGGCGGGAAGTGCCCATTGCTCAGCAACACGGCACAGTCGAATGGCTCGTCGTTGAAATCCACCGAATCGATATCCATCCAGGCGCTGGTCAATTGCACCTCGTTGCCCGGTTGCAAATGGCGGAAGCGACTCAGGCGCGCCAGCAACCAGCGCATGGTCAGGGTCGACGGGGCTTTCATGCGCAGGATGTCGTCCTCGGCGCGCAGGGTGTTACAGGCACGCTCCAGTGCGGTGAACCCCTCGCGGATGCCCGGCAACAGCAAGCGAGCCGATTCGGTCAGTTGCAGATGGCGACCACTGCGATGAAACAGGCGGCAGGCAAAGTGCTCTTCGAGCGTACGAATGTGCCGGCTGACCGCACTCTGGGTGATCGACAGTTCTTCAGCCGCTCGCGTGAACGAACTGTGCCGCGCCGCAGCTTCGAATGCGCGCAAGGCATACAAGGGAGGAAGGCGACGTGACATTGGGAAAGCTCCTACAGCGGGATTAGACCACCCTAGCAGAAACTCTCCAGCATGAGTTTTAATCATGCCACCCATCCTTTTTATCCCTTTGTGCAATCCGTGCAGAGCGTCGAGAATCGACGCTTTCCTGTCCTCTTTGATAAACGAGCGTGATGACCATGCAGCATCCAGCGCGTATTGAACTCTGGGCCATCCTGCGGCTGGCGGGGCCGTTGATTGCCTCGCAGTTGGCGCACATGTTGATGGTCCTCACCGACACCTTGATGATGGCGCGCCTGAGTCCCGAGGCATTGGCCGGTGGTGGACTCGGCGCGGCGACCTATTCGTTCGTGTCGATTTTTTGCATCGGCGTCATTGCTGCGGTCGGCACCCTGGTGGCGATCCGTCAGGGTGCCGGCGATATCCTCGGCGCGACCCGGTTGACCCAGGCCGGATTGTGGCTGGCGTGGCTGATGGCGCTGGTCGCCGGTTTGCTGCTGTGGAATCTGAAACCGGTGCTGCTGCTGTTCGGCCAGGCTGAGGTCAACGTCCAGTCGGCGGGTCAGTTTCTGATCTTTCTGCCGTTCGCCCTGCCCGGCTACCTAAGCTTCATGGCCCTGCGTGGTTTCACCAGCGCCATCGGCCGGGCCACGCCAGTGATGGTGATCAGCCTGGGCGGTACGGTGGCGAACTTCCTGCTCAACTACGCCCTGATTACCGGCATGTTCGGCCTGCCGAAACTGGGGCTGATGGGTATTGGCCTGGTCACGGCGATTGTCGCCAACCTCATGGCCCTGGCATTGGCGCTGCACATTCGTCGGCATCCGGCTTACGACGCCTATCCGCTACGTCATGGCCTGCTGCGGCTCAACCGGCCGTACCTGAAAGAGCTGTGGCGTCTGGGCCTGCCGATTGGCGGCACCTACGCAGTGGAGGTCGGGTTGTTTGCGTTCGCGGCGCTGTGCATGGGCACCATGGGCAGCACGCCATTGGCAGCACACCAGATCGCCCTGCAGATCGTTTCGGTGGCGTTCATGGTGCCGGCGGGGATTTCCTACGCGATCACCATGCGCATCGGCCAGCACTACGGCGCCGGGCAACTGCCCGATGCACGACTGGCTGGCCGGGTCGGCCTCGCTTTCGGTGCCGCGGCGATGCTGTGTTTTGCAATGGTGTTCTGGCTGTTGCCGAACCAGTTGGTGGGGCTGTTTCTTGACCACAACGACCCGGCGTTTCGCGACGTCATCCACCTGGCGGTGAGCCTGTTGGCGGTGGCGGCGTGGTTCGAGCTGTTCGACGGTACGCAAACCATCGCCATGGGCTGCATTCGTGGCCTCAAGGACGCCAAGACCACGTTCCTGGTTGGTCTGGCTTGCTATTGGCTGATCGGCGCGCCAGCCGCCTGGTGGATGGCGTTCGACTTGCAATGGGGGCCGACGGGCGTCTGGTGGGGCCTGGCGCTGGGCCTGGCGTGCTCGGCGGTGAGTCTGACACTGGCGTTCGAGTGGAAGATGAAGCGCATGATTCGGCGGGACACAACATCAGAGCAGCGCTTCGGGGTTGCTCAGACCGACTGAGATCCCTTGTAGGAGCGAGCTCGCTCGCGATAAACCTGAGAACGCCGCGGTGCACCTGCGAACCAGCGTTATCGTTGTCGATCATCGCGAGCAAGCTCGCTCCTACAGGGCTCCGTGGCAGCCAATTATTCGCGGTCAGCTGACGATTTCCAGCGGCGCCTTCTGACTGGAGTCAAACGTCAGGTACTCCACCAGATCCGCCAAGGCCAAGGGCTTGCTGATCAGATAACCCTGTACCTGATCGCACTCAAACCCGCGCAACAAGTCCAGTTGCTCCGACGTCTCCACCCCTTCGGCGACGACTTCGAGGTTGAGGTTGTGCGCCAGGTTGATCATCGCGTGGACCAGTTTGCGATTCTCTTCCCGTTGCTCCATGCCGCCGACAAAACTCTTGTCGATCTTCAGCAAGGTGATCGGCAGGCTATTGAGGTGTACGAACGAGGAAAACCCGGTGCCGAAATCGTCGAGGGAGAAACGCACCCCAAGGCGACCGAGGGCATCCATGGTCTGCTTCACCAGATCGCTGCGGCGCATGACCGCGGTTTCGGTCAATTCGAACTCCAGCCATTGCGCCTCGACGCCACGTTCGGCAATCAGCCGGCTCAGGGTCGAGAGCAACTGACTGTCTTGAAACTGTCGGAATGACAGGTTGATCGCCATGTGTAATGGCGGTATCCCGAGCTCGAGCAATGCCTGCATGTCGCGCAAGGCCCGGGAAATCACCCAGTAACCCAGCGGCACGATCAGACCGCTTTGCTCGGCCAGCGGCACGAACTCGCTCGGTGGCAGCAAGCCACGCTCGCCGTGGCGCCAGCGCACCAACGCCTCGAGTCCGACGATTTGCCCGTCCTCAAGGTTCAGGCGTGGCTGGTAATGCAGTTCCAGCTCATCGCGGCGCAATGCCCGGCGCAGTTCGCTTTCGAGGTCGGCGATGCTGCGGGCATTGCGGTTGATGCGTTCGTTGAAGATATGGAAGGTACAGCCCTGAGTGCTCTTGGCCTGTTGCATGGCGATGTGCGCATGCCACATCAACGGATCGGCACCGGCCTGGGCCCGGGCGTGGGCAATGCCCAGGCTGGAACCGATCAGCAGGCTCTCACCGTCGACCCAATACGGCTCGGCCAGCGCTTCGGTGATGCGCTCGGCCATCCATTCCGCGCGTTGAGGCGCGCGGCGGGTGTCGATCAGCAACGCGAATTCATCGCTGCCCAGCCGTGCCAGTTGATCGCCGGCCTCAAGCTGGCTTTTGAGCCGCGCGACCACTTGCAGGATCAACCGGTCACCGGCCTGATGGCCGAGGGCGTCGTTGGCATGACGGAAGTTATCGAGGTCCAGGTGACCCAGCGCCAGGCCTCGCCCTTCGTTTTCGGCCAATCGCGCCGTCAGCAAGGTCTGGAAGCCCTGGCGATTGGCAATGCCGGTGAGCGGGTCTTGCTCGGCGAGTCGTTGCAGGGTGGTTTCCAGCACGCCACGCTCACGCACATGCCGCAGGCACCGGCGCAGCATGCTCGGGTCGAGATGCTCGCGTACCAGCCAGTCACTCACACCGTCGGGTGGAGTCAGCGGTTCATGTTCAAGCAGCAACACCGTCGGCAGACAGCAACGGCCAGGCGCCGGCTGAAGAGCCGGGACGGTCAACAACACCGCACTGCGGTTGTCATCGAACAGACTGCTGACCGACTCCCAACTCGGCGCGCTGATGAGCACGGCCGAGCTCCCCATCGGAGCCAGACACTCGCGCAACAACGCTGCCCACGCTGGCTCTTCGGCCAGTAGCAGCAAACGCAAGGGTTCGACAGGCGTAGACAAGCTAGCTCCCTAGACTCTGCAAATATGTAGGCGGTGGGCATTATGCCGTGCCGATAACCAATGACCAATGACCAATGACCAATGACATCAGTTATCAAAACGAAGCCTTTGTATCCGGAATTACGAACAGTAGACGCAATTTGGTCGCGCATCCTGCGTGAAAGTAACAAAACCGGCAAATAGAGATCGCGTTGTACGTCACAAGTCGGACAGAGCAGCACAAATCGCTGAGCCTGTTAAAATGCCGGCCCATTTCGTACTGACTCCTGAATTTACGTATGTCCCGACTCAATCCCCGGCAGCAAGAAGCCGTGAGCTACGTCGGCGGCCCTCTTTTGGTGCTCGCCGGCGCTGGCTCCGGCAAGACCAGCGTGATCACGCGCAAGATCGCACATTTGATCCAGAACTGTGGCATCCGCGCCCAGTACATCGTCGCCATGACCTTTACCAACAAGGCGGCGCGCGAGATGAAGGAACGGGTCGGCACGCTGCTGCGCGCCGGTGAAGGCCGCGGCTTGACGGTCTGTACCTTCCACAACCTGGGCCTGAACATCATCCGCAAGGAGCACGCGCGGCTGGGCTATAAGCCGGGCTTCTCGATTTTCGACGAGGCCGACGTCAAGGCCCTGATGACCGACATCATGCAGAAGGAATACTCGGGCGACGACGGCGTCGACGAGATCAAGAACATGATCGGCGCCTGGAAGAACGACCTGATCCTGCCGCCCCAGGCCCTGGAAAACGCACGCAACCCCAAGGAACAGACGGCTGCCATCGTCTACACCCACTACCAGCGCACGCTCAAGGCGTTCAACGCGGTGGACTTCGACGACTTGATCCTGCTGCCGGTGAAGCTGTTCGAAGAACACGCCGACATCCTGGAAAAGTGGCAGAACAAGGTGCGCTACCTGCTGGTGGACGAATACCAGGACACCAACGCCAGCCAGTACCTGCTGGTGAAAATGCTCATCGGCAAGCGTAACCAGTTCACCGTGGTGGGCGACGACGACCAGTCGATCTATGCCTGGCGCGGCGCGCGCCCGGAAAACCTGATGCTGCTCAAGGACGACTACCCGTCGTTGAAAGTGGTGATGCTGGAGCAGAACTATCGCTCCACCAGCCGCATCCTGCGCTGCGCCAACGTGCTGATTTCGAACAACCCCCACGAATTCGAAAAGCAGCTGTGGAGTGAAATGGGCCACGGCGACGAGATCCGCGTGATCCGCTGCCGCAACGAAGACGCCGAAGCCGAGCGCGTGGCCGTGGAAATCCTCAGCCTGCACTTGCGCACCGATCGCCCTTACAGCGATTTCGCCATCCTGTATCGCGGTAACTACCAGGCCAAGCTGATCGAGCTGAAGTTGCAGCACCACCAGGTGCCGTATCGCCTGTCCGGCGGTAACAGCTTTTTCGGACGCCAGGAAGTGAAAGACCTGATGGCCTACTTCCGCCTGATCGTGAACCCGGACGACGACAACGCCTTCCTGCGGGTGATCAACGTCCCACGCCGGGAAATCGGCTCGACCACCCTGGAGAAGCTGGGCAACTACGCCACCGAGCGAAAAATCTCGATGTACGCCGCCACCGACGAAATCGGCCTGGGCGAGCACCTGGATTCACGCTTCACCGATCGCCTGTCGCGCTTCAAGCGCTTCATGGACAAGGTGCGCGAGCAATGCGCCGGCGAAGACCCGATCTCGGCCCTGCGCAGCATGGTCATGGACATCGACTACGAGAACTGGCTGCGTACCAACAGCTCCAGCGACAAGGCCGCCGACTACCGCATGGGTAACGTCTGGTTCCTCATCGAGGCGCTGAAGAACACCCTGGAAAAAGACGAAGACGGCGAAATGACCGTCGAAGACGCCATCGGCAAACTGGTGCTGCGCGACATGCTGGAGCGTCAACAGGAAGAGGAAGACGGCGCCGAAGGTGTGCAGATGATGACCCTGCACGCCTCCAAGGGCCTGGAATTCCCTTACGTGTTCATCATGGGCATGGAAGAGGAAATCCTCCCCCACCGCTCCAGCATCGAAGCCGACACCATCGAAGAAGAACGCCGACTGGCCTACGTCGGGATCACCCGCGCGCGTCAGACCCTGGCCTTCACCTTTGCCGCCAAGCGCAAGCAATACGGCGAGATCATCGACTGCGCACCGAGTCGCTTCCTCGATGAACTGCCGCCGGACGACTTGGCCTGGGAAGGCAACGACGACACCCCGACCGAAGTCAAAGCCGTTCGCGGCAATAGCGCATTGGCGGATATACGCGCGATGTTAAAGCGCTAGAATTGACCACTTTTACTAGACCTTCGGCGCAAAAGACGCCAAAAGAGGACAGCTTCATGGAAGCACTGCACCAGAAAATTCGCGAACAAGGCATCGTGCTTTCCGACCAGGTCCTGAAGGTCGATGCCTTTCTGAACCACCAGATCGACCCTGCCCTGATGAAGCTGATCGGCGACGAGTTCGCCTCGCTGTTCAAGGACTCGGGCATCACCAAGATCGTCACCATCGAAGCCTCGGGCATCGCCCCGGCGATCATGACGGGCCTGAACCTTGGCGTACCGGTGATTTTCGCCCGCAAGCACCAGTCCCTGACCCTGACCGAAAACCTGCTGTCGGCTTCCGTCTACTCGTTCACCAAGCAGACCGAGAGCACCGTCGCGATCTCCCCGCGCCACCTGACCAGCAGCGACCGCGTACTGATCATCGACGACTTCCTGGCCAACGGTAAGGCGTCCCAGGCACTGATTTCGATCATCAAGCAGGCCGGCGCCACCGTGGCTGGTTTGGGGATCGTGATCGAGAAGTCGTTCCAGGGCGGTCGTGCGGAGCTGGATGCCCAGGGCTATCGCGTCGAGTCCCTGGCGCGCGTGCAGTCGCTGGCCGGCGGCGTCGTGACCTTCATCGAGTAACGCCCGAACACTGCAATACCTGGGGGAGCCAGCCTGCTGGCGATGGCGCCGTGTGAGTCGAAACCTTCATGACTGACAGATAGCAATCGCCAGCAGGCTGGCTCCCACAGTCGGTTTTGCGGTGGGCGTTATTGCGCGGTGGCCTTCAGGCCCGTGAGCAGCAGGCGCTGGAACAGGTCTTCTTTCAGGCCTTCCGGGTTGGTCAGCTGCATGCGTTCCAAGTGTTCAGGAAACGCATCGGGCTCCGGCGCATCCAGCGCAGCCTTGCCCAACTCCAGAATCTCGCTCAGCTTGAATTTGCTCTTGAGCCAATTCAGCGCCCGCAACAAGTCCCGCTCCACTTCCGTGAAATCGCAGCCCAACGGATACTCTGGAAACAAGTGCGGGTGCCGCGCCTGAATCGCCTGCAGACGTTGCGGGCTGTTGTTGGTGAAACGCGGATCGAGACGGAAATCCTTCGGCAATTTGCCGACCTTCTGCGCCTGCTCGATCAGCCCCGGCTGGAAACGTGAGTCGCTGATATTCAACAACGCCTCAATCACTGCCGCATCGGTCTTGCCCCGCAGATCGGCGATGCCGTACTCGGTGACCACGATGTCGCGCAAATGCCGCGGTATCGTGCAGTGACCATACTCCCAAACCATATTGGAACTGACGTCGCCGCCCGACTCGCGCCAGCTGCGCAGCAGTAGCACCGAGCGCGCGCCCTGCAACGCATGGCCCTGGGCAACGAAGTTGTACTGCCCGCCCACCCCGCTGAGCACGCGTCCGTCCTCAAGCTGATCCGCCACGCCCGCGCCGAGCAAGGTCATGGTGAATGCGGTGTTGATGAACCGTGCATCGAGGCGCTGCAAGCGCTTCAACTCTTCCTGGCCATAGAGTTCGTTGATGTAGCTGATACGGGTCATGTTGAATTCGAGCCGCTTGCCTTGCGGCAGTTCGCGCAAGCGCTCATAGAAACTGCGCGGCCCGAGGAAGAAGCCGCCATGCACCGAAATGCCGTCAGTCTGCGCCGCTTCGTCCAGGGAGCCGGCATTCGCCTGTTGCTGGGTCGGCACATCCGGGTAGACCTTGCGCCGTACGATCCCGGCATCCGCCAGCACCAGCAGACCGTTGACGAACATTTCGCTGCAACCGTAAAGACCTTTGGCGAACGGCTCGGTGCCGCCTTCGCGGTCGATCAATTGAGCCCACTGGCTCAGATTCAGATCCGCCAACAAGGTCTTGTAGCCGCTGTTATCGGCCTGCCGTGCCAGCAACGCGGCAGTCAGCGCATCGCCCATGGCGCCGATACCGATCTGCAAGGTGCCGCCATCGCGCACCAGCGTGCTGGCGTGCAATCCGATGAAGTGATCCTGGAACCCCACCGGCATGTTCGGCGTGGAGAACAGCGTGGTGTTGTCCTTTTCGTCGATCAGCAGATCAAACGTATCGATGCCGACCTCGGCATCACCGGGCATGTAGGGCAAATCGTTGTGCACCTGGCCAAGCATCAGGATCGTCTCCCCGGCGGCCCGGCGCCTGGCGATCATTGGCAACAGGTCGAGGGTGATATCCGGGTTGCAGCTCAGGCTCAAGCGGTCTGGATGCTCGGCATGACTGGCCACCAACTGCGCAACCAGGTTCAACCCGGCGGCGTTGATATCCCGCGCGGCATGGCTGTAGTTGCTGCTGATGTAATCCTGCTGGGCCGATTCACTGTGCAGCAGACTGCCGGGCTGCATGAAAAACTGCTGGATATGGATGTTGCGCGGCAAGCTGTCGCGACGCAGGTCAGCAAGGAAATCCAGTTCCGGGTAATCGCCGAAAACCCGTTCGGTGAAGGGTTCGAGGAAACGCTTTTGCAACCCGTCACCCAGCGCGGGGCGCCCCAGGCACAGCGCGGTGTAGATCGTCAGCCGTCGCTGCGGCAATTGCGCGATACGTTGATACAACGCGTTGACGAAGTGATTGGGCTTGCCCAGGCCCAAAGGCAGGCCCATGTGGATATGCGCCGGCAACCGTGCCAACACATCGTCAACCGCTTGCTCGATAGAACACAGCTGAACCATCCAAACCTCCTGACATTCCATGATGCGGGGTTGGACTGAGCTTGCCGGGTCTTGGTTGCAATGAACAGCCTGCAAGCAACACAAAACCCTGTAGGAGCGAGCGGCGATCCGCGGGGACAAAAAAACCGTCCGGAGACGGTTTTTTGCGAAAGATGCAGCGCCTTACTTCAGGCCGGACATCTTCTGGATCGCGCCTTTGAGCTCGGCGTCGGAGCAATCGGCGCAAGTGCCTTTAGGCGGCATCGAGTTGATACCGGTAATGGCTTTGGCCAGGATGCCGTCCAGGCCGCCCTGGTGATCGGCACGATCTTTCCAGGCAGCGGCATCACCGATTTTCGGTGCGCCCAGCAGGCCGGAGCCGTGGCAAGCGTTGCAATGTTTTGCAATCACTTCGTCAGGCGTCTTGGCACCGCCACCGCCGCCGGCAGAGGCGGCGACTTCCATGCCTTTGCACTCTTTACCCTGAACACACACTTGGCCGACTGGCTCAAGGCGCTTGGCAATATCGTCGTTGGTCGCAGCTTGAGCGCTGACAGCCCAGAGGGCCAATACGGTTGCTGGTGCAGCCAGCATTTTCATAATTAGATTCACGCGTTCACCCTCAATGGTGGCTAGTCACGCCTACGGCCACGGTTCGCAGGCGGGCGCAAGTATAGCGGTAAGCCCGCGACACTGAAACAACCCCAAAGTCGAAGGGGTCTTGTTACGTAACGGTAAAACCGCCCGGGGGCCTCGGCCATGCTGGCAGGGCGCCTCTTTCCTTAAAAGTTCGCCGGTGTAGCTGCGCTGATTAGTCGCGCCGGCGCATCGAACGGATTACGGAAACGATGCGGCTTGGTACTTTCAAAGTAGTAGCTATCGCCCGCCTCGAGCACAAATGTTTCGAGTCCCACCACCAGTTCCAGCCGTCCCTCGACCAAAATGCCGGTTTCCTCGCCCTCATGGGTGAGCATCTCTTCACCGGTATCGGCGCCTGGCGGGTAGATTTCAGTGAGGAACGTGATCGCCCGACTCGGGTGTGCCCGGCCAACCAGTTTCATGGTCACTGCACCATCGGAAATATCGATCAGCTCGTTGGCTTTGTAGACGATCTGAGCCGGTTTTTCCTGCAGGATTTCTTCCGAGAAGAACTCGACCATGGACATGGGAATCCCGCCCAACACTTTGCGCAGCGAGCTGATCGAGGGGCTGACGCTGTTCTTCTCGATCATCGAAATGGTGCTGTTGGTGACGCCCGCGCGCTTGGCGAGCTCACGCTGGGAAAGACCTTTGAGCTTACGGATTGATTGCAGTCGCTCACCGACGTCCAATGCTGGAGCCTCCAGGAATTCAGGTTGTTGGAATAATGAGCGTTATCATGGCGACAGCGTTCAGTATTTACAACACTTTGACCTGAATCCTGTTCGGCGAGACAACTTCCGGTCCGGCCTGTCTGGCCTCAGGCCCCGGAATAGAGCAGTGGCACCCGGCGCAGGTTGCAGAAGATCTGGTAAGGAATTGTCCCGGCCGCAATGGCCACGTCGCTGGCCAGAATGTTCTTGCCCCACAGCTCCACGGTAGAACCCAGGCCCGCTTGCGGCACATCGGTCAGGTCGATGCACAGCATGTCCATCGACACGCGACCGATCAACTGGCTACGTTGCCCGGCAACCAACACTGGCGTGCCGGTCGGCGCCTGGCGCGGGTAGCCATCGGCGTAACCCATGGCCACCACGCCAACGCGCATCGGTTTCTGGGTGATGAATTTGGCGCCATAACCAATCGGCTCGCCGGCCGGCAGTTCACGCACGCAGATCACTTTCGATTCGAGGGTCATCACCGGTTGCAGGCGTGCAGCCAGGGCATTGGCTTCTTCGAATGGCGTGGCGCCGTAGAGCATGATGCCCGGGCGCACCCAATCGCTCGGGACCTGCGGCCAACCGAGCACCGCCGGCGAGTTGCGCAGGCTGACCTCGGCCGACAACCCCTGACGCGCCGCTTCAAACACCGCGACCTGCTCGGCGCTCGCTTGACTGTGCAACTCATCTGCACGGGCGAAGTGGCTCATCAGCACGATCTTCGCGACCTTGCCACTGGCCAGCAGACGTTGATAGGCCGCCTGGTAATCCTTCGGATGCAGGCCCACCCGGTGCATGCCCGAATCGAGTTTGAGCCAGACCACAATCGGTTTGCTCAGTGCGGCCTTCTCGATCGCTTCGAGCTGCCACAGCGAATGCACCACGCACCAGAAGTCATGCTCGACGATCAGCGACAGTTCATCGGCTTCGAAAAAACCTTCCAGCAACAGCACCGGCGCACGAATGCCCGCGGCACGCAGTTCCAGGGCTTCTTCGATGCAGGCCACGGCAAAACCGTCGGCCTCGGCTTCCAGCGCCTGGGCGCAACGCACCGCGCCATGGCCATAAGCGTCGGCCTTGATGACCGCGAGGGCCTTGGCACCCGAAACTTCACGGGCGATTTGGTAGTTATGACGCAGGGCTTGAAGGTCGATCAGGGCACGGGCAGGACGCATGGCGGCAGACTTCTGGTCGGTCGTTTGGAAGAAAAACCGGCGCTGGCTGATGACATTAGCCGCCAGCAGCGCCGGGAGAGGGATCTTTCAGACTTGCTTATGGCAGAGCGGCTACAACCGACAGCTCCACCAGGATTTCCGGTTCGCACAGTTTCGCTTCGACGGTAGCACGGGCCGGTGTGGCGCCTTTGGGCAACCACTGGTCCCAGACCGAGTTCATGCCTTCGAAGTGTGCATCAATGTCTTTCAGGTAAATCGTCACCGACAGCAGACGGTTTTTGTCGGTCCCGGCCAGATCGAGCAAACGCTCGATGTTGGCGAGGGCTTCACGAGTCTGCTGTTCAATCCCGGCGTTCATGTCGTCGCCAACCTGCCCGGCCAGATAAACCGTGCCGTTGTGGGTGACGATCTGACTCATGCGCTCATTGGTGAGCTGGCGCTGGATTGACATGCTTTGCGGACTCCTGGGTTTTGTTGCCATAACGGGAAATATCGAGGCCTTCGGCGCTGATCTGCGGTTTCTTCTTGGCCATCAGATCAGCCAGCAAGCGGCCGGAACCACAAGCCATGGTCCAGCCCAAGGTGCCGTGACCGGTGTTCAGGAACAGATTCTTGAACGGTGTGGCGCCAACGATCGGCGTGCCGTCCGGAGTGGTCGGACGCAGGCCGGTCCAGAAGCTGGCCTCGGCCAGATTACCGCCCTGAGGATAAAGGTCGTTGACGATCATCTCCAGGGTTTCGCGCCGACGCGGGTTCAGCGACAGGTCAAAACCGGCGATTTCAGCCATGCCGCCGACGCGGATGCGGTTGTCGAAACGGGTGATTGCGACCTTGTAGGTCTCGTCGAGAATGGTCGAGGTCGGGGCCATTGCCGGGTTGGTGATCGGCACGGTCAGGGAGTAACCCTTGAGCGGATACACCGGGGCCTTGATGCCCAATGGCTTGAGCAGTTGCGGCGAGTAGCTGCCGAGTGCCAGGACGTAGCGGTCCGCGGTTTCCAGTTTGCCGTCGATCCATACACCGTTGATGCGATCGCCGGCGAAGTCGAGGCGCTGAATGTCCTGACCGAAACGGAATTGCACACCGAGGTTCGCGGCCATCTCGGCCAGCTTGGTGGTGAACATCTGGCAGTCGCCAGTCTGGTCGTTCGGCAGGCGCAGGGCACCGGCGAGGATATCGGTGACGCTGGCCAGGGCCGGTTCGACGCGGGCAATGCCTTCGCGATCGAGCAGTTCGAACGGCACGCCGGATTCTTTCAACACAGCGATGTCTTTCGCGGCGCCGTCGAGCTGGGCCTGGGTACGGAACAGTTGAGTCGTGCCGAGGCTGCGGCCTTCGTAGGCAATGCCGGTTTCGGCGCGCAATTCGTCGAGGCAGTCACGGCTGTACTCGGACAGACGGACCATGCGCTCCTTGTTCACCGCGTAACGGCTGGCGGTGCAGTTGCGCAGCATCTGCGCCATCCACAGGTATTGGTCGATGTCGCCAGTGGCCTTGATCGCCAGCGGCGCGTGACGCTGCAACAGCCACTTGATGGCTTTGAGCGGCACGCCCGGTGCGGCCCACGGCGAGGCATAACCCGGCGAAACCTGGCCGGCGTTGGCGAAACTGGTCTCCATCGCGGCAGCCGGCTGCCGGTCGACGACCACCACTTCAAACCCGGCACGCGCCAGATAGTAAGCACTGGTGGTACCGATGACGCCGCTACCCAAGACCATGACGCGCATTTTCATATCCCTCATCGCGGCTAACCGCTGACGTTTGTTGTTCAGAGCTTTAGATAGGCGCAGTGTAAAAAAGAATAGCCAGTGATTTTCACTATATAAGCGCTTATATTTGGCGACAATTCTCGGCAAAAACCCTTTTCACGGAGGCGCATCCCCTATGCGTACCAACACTCAAACCAAACGAGAGCTGGACAAGATCGACCGCAACATCCTGCGGATCCTGCAAGCGGACGGGCGTATCTCCTTCACCGAGCTGGGGGAGAAGGTCGGACTCTCGACCACGCCCTGCACAGAGCGGGTGCGGCGCCTGGAACGCGAAGGGATCATCATGGGTTACTACGCGCGGCTCAATCCGCAGCACCTCAAGGGCAGCCTTCTGGTGTTCGTGGAAATCAGTCTCGACTACAAATCCGGCGACACTTTCGAAGAGTTCCGACGCGCGGTGCTGAAGCTGCCACACGTGCTGGAGTGCCATTTGGTGTCAGGGGATTTCGACTATCTGGTGAAGGCACGGATCTCCGAAATGGCCTCGTACCGCAAGCTGCTGGGCGACATCCTGCTCAAGCTGCCCCATGTGCGCGAATCCAAGAGTTACATCGTGATGGAAGAGGTGAAAGAGAGCTTGAATTTGCCGATTGCGGATTGAAGCGCTGCGTTGTCCGATCTGGCCCCATCGCTAGCAGGCTAGCTCCCACAATTGATCTTCAGCGGACACACGTTCTGTGCATGACACAGATCCAGTGTGGGAGCTAGCCCGCTAGCGATTACAGGCGACTCGGTCTTCCCTCAGACGAGGACCTGCCGATTCGAAGCCATGTACTCGAACACCTGCTTCTCCACCCGCGGATGAATCAGCTCCACCGGTCCCCGGCCATTAGGGCACGGCAAGCTCTTGGTCGTGCCGAACAACCGGCAGATCAGCGGCCGCTCTTCATACACCGTGCAACCGTTCGGTCCCAGGTGCACACAGTTGAGTGCCTCCATCGCCGCGTCCTGCTCGGCCCGGGTCTTGCGCGGCAGGCGCGACATTTCTTCCGGCGAGGTCGTCACCGGACCACAGCAGTCATGGCAGCCGGGGACGCACTCGAACGAGGGAATCTGCTGGCGAAGCGTGCGGATTTTCTGACTGTTGCAGCTCATCGAAGCGGTGACCGATATCGGAATAGAGCGTGATTCTGACGCAAAAGCCCTTTTCCAGACAGCAGCAACCGACCAATGTTGCCCGTCTGCGAAGGTCCGGCTTATGCTCCGTCAAATTTTATAAACACAAGAATCAGGATCACGCAGATGACTGCTCGTGCTCGGCAACCTGTCTCGAACCACCCGCATACGGCCTCCTACTACGCCGCCAGCAGCTTGCCGCAGCCGCAGCTTCCGGCGCTCAAGGGCGAAGTGCTGGCTGACGTGTGCGTGGTCGGCGGCGGGTTCTCGGGATTGAACACGGCACTTGAACTGGCCGAACGCGGCCTCGGCGTGGTGTTGCTCGAAGCGCACAAGATCGGTTGGGGCGCCAGCGGACGCAATGGCGGGCAGTTGATTCGCGGTGTCGGGCACGGCCTCGATCAGTTCGCCAACGTGATCGGTGCGGACGGTGTGCGTCAGATGAAACTCATGGGCCTGGAAGCGGTGGAAATCGTCCGACAGCGCATCGAGCGATTTCAGATCCCCTGCGACTTGACCTGGGGCTACTGCGACCTGGCCAACAAGCCCCGCGACCTCGAAGGCTTCGCCGAAGACGCCGAAGAACTGCGCAGCCTCGGTTATCGCTACGAAACCCGCCTGCTGCAACCCCATGAGATGCACACGGTGGTGGGCTCCGAGCGCTACGTCGGCGGTCTTGTCGACATGGGTTCCGGGCACCTGCACCCGCTGAACCTGGCACTGGGCGAAGCGGCTGCCGCACAACGATTGGGCGTCAAACTATTCGAACAGTCCGCCGTTACCCGAATCGATTACGGCCCCGAGATCAAGGTTCATACCGCCCAAGGCTCGGTCCGCGCCAAGACCCTAGTACTGGGCTGCAATGCTTACCTCAATCAACTCAATCCGCAACTCAGCGGCAAGGTGTTACCCGCCGGCAGTTACATCATCGCCACCGAACCATTGAGCGAGGAACAGGCACACGCCTTGCTGCCGCAAAACATGGCGGTCTGTGATCAGCGGGTGGCACTGGATTATTACCGGCTCTCGGCGGATCGACGCTTGCTGTTCGGCGGCGCCTGCCATTACTCAGGTCGCGACCCGAAAGACATCGCCGCCTATATGCGGCCAAAAATGCTGGACGTGTTCCCGCAGTTGGCCGGCGTGAAGATCGATTATCAATGGGGAGGCATGATCGGCATCGGCGCCAACCGCTTGCCTCAGATCGGTCGACTCAACGACCAGCCGAACGTGTATTACGCTCAGGCCTATTCCGGCCATGGTGTGAATGCCACGCACCTGGCGGGCAGGTTACTGGCCGAGGCCATCAGTGGTCAGCACAGCGGTGGGTTCGATCTGTTCGCCAAGGTGCCACACATCACCTTCCCCGGCGGCAAGCATCTGCGCTCGCCATTGTTGGCGCTGGGGATGTTGTGGCATCGGCTGAAAGAGTGGGTTTGAAGGATTGGTTTCGCTCTTACCTGCTACATCGCGAGCAAGCTCGCCCCACAGGTCCATCTCTTCCCTGTGAGCGAGCTTGCTCGCGATTGGTCCGCCACTCAGATCCGCCAGAAAGGCTTGAGCCCCTCCTCCCGCGCCTGTTCACGGGTCAGCCCGATATCCTTGAGCTGCTCGGGCGTCAGCCTCAGCAACGCCTTGCGCGTGTGCAGACGGTGCCAGAACAGATCCCAGCGACTCAGGCCGGACGGTGCGTTGCGCATGACGGACCTCTGCGCACCGTTGTCCTGCCCTGCCACCAGTTCCTGACTGTGTAACGTCAGCCGCACATCGCTCAAGCCGTTCATTTTCATCGCTCCTGTTTACTTGGGTAGCCAGAGATTCCATGATGCGCGGGCAAGCAAAACCATTACAGATTCAACAGCCATGTATTATCCCCATACAGATTTGCTGTTCGAAGCACTGAATTGTCGATTTTTGCCACATCTGTACTGGTTGACCGAATCCCCTGCACCGAGGCAGTGCCATGACCCTTTATGTGAACCTCGCCGAATTACTCGGCACGCGTATCGAACAGGGCTTCTATCGCCCGGGTGACCGCCTGCCGTCGGTACGGGCGCTTAGCGTTGAACACGGGGTCAGCCTGAGCACGGTGCAGCAGGCCTATCGCATGCTGGAAGACAGCGGGCTGGCCACGCCAAAACCCAAATCCGGGTATTTCGTGCCGGTCAGTCGCGAGCTGCCGGAACTGCCGGCGATCGGTCGTCCGGCCCAACGCCCTGTGGACATTTCGCAATGGGATCAGGTGCTGGAGCTGATCCGCGCGGTACCGCGCAAGGATGTGGTGCAACTGGGTCGCGGCATGCCGGACATCACCACGCCCACCCTCAAACCGCTATTGCGCGGCCTGGCGCAGTTGAGCCGCCGGCAGGACATGCCCGGCCTGTATTACGACAACATCCATGGCAATCTCGGCCTGCGCGAACAGATTGCACGCCTGATGCTCGATTCCGGCTGCCAACTGGGCCCCGGCGACCTGGTGGTGACCACCGGATGCCATGAAGCGCTGTCCACCAGCATTCGGGCGATCTGCGAGCCGGGCGACATCGTGGCGGTCGACTCACCGAGCTTTCACGGCGCCATGCAAACCCTCAAGGGCCTGGGCATGAAAGCCCTGGAAATCCCCACCGACCCGCTCACCGGCATCAGCCTGGAAGCGCTGGAGCTGGCATTGGAACAATGGCCGATCAAGGCCATACAGTTGACCCCCAACTGCAACAACCCGCTGGGCTACATCATGCCGGAGTCGCGCAAACGCGCGCTTTTGACGCTCGCACAGCGTTTCGACGTGGCGATCATCGAGGACGATGTGTATGGCGAACTTTCCTACACCTACCCGCGCCCTCGCACGATCAAATCCTTCGACGAGGACGGCCGCGTCTTACTGTGCAGCTCATTTTCCAAAACGCTGGCCCCCGGCCTGCGCATCGGCTGGGTGGCGCCCGGTCGTTATCTGGAGCGGGTGCTGCACATGAAATACATCAGCACCGGCTCTACCGCGCCACAACCACAGATTGCCATTGCCGAATTCCTCAAAGGTGGACATTTCGAACCCCATTTGCGGCGGATGCGTACGCAATACCAGCGCAATCGCGACGCCATGATCGACTGGGTCACCCGCTACTTCCCGGCGGGCACGCGCGCCAGTCGCCCACAAGGCAGCTTCATGCTGTGGGTTGAATTGCCGGAAGGATTCGACACCCTGAAACTGAATCGGGCCTTGCACGACCAGGGCGTACAGATTGCCGTCGGCAGCATCTTTTCCGCCTCGGGCAAGTACCGCAATTGCCTGCGGATGAACTACGCTGCCAAACCGACAGCACAGGTCGAAGACGCGGTGCGCAAGGTCGGCGCTGCGGCCATTCAATTGCTGGCCGAAACCCGCGAGCTCAACGACTGACCTTTCTGCGGATACCAACGTCCATATGCCAATACCTGCCGCCAACCGGAACGATCCCACGTGAGAGTCACAAAGCCTCTGCTTGCTCTTGTGTTACTGGCCTCGTTCCTCGGCGGCTGCGCCAGTCTCGACGTGCAGCGCGAACCGAGCCAGGCGCTGCCAGCCAATGATTCGGCATTCGGTCGCTCGGTCCAGGCCCAGGCAGCGCCCCATCAAGGGCAGTCCGGTTTTCGCCTGCTCTCGGACAGTACCGAGGCCTTCACTGCGCGCGCCGAGCTGATCCGCAATGCGCAACGCAGCCTCGATTTGCAGTACTACATCATTCACGACGGCATCAGTACACGAATGCTGGCGAATGAACTGCTCAAGGCCGCTGACCGTGGCGTGCGCGTGCGCATCCTGATCGACGACACTACCAGCGACGGCCTGGACTTCATCATCGCCACGATGGCGGCGCATCCGCAGATCCAGATTCGCGTGTTCAACCCGCTGAATCTGGGCCGCAGCACCGGCGTGACGCGGACCATGGGCCGCTTGTTCAACCTGTCGCGGCAACACCGGCGCATGCACAACAAACTGTGGCTGGCCGACAACAGCATGGCCATCGTCGGTGGACGCAATTTGGGGGACGAGTATTTCGATGCCGAGCCCAACCTGAACTTTACCGACATCGACATGCTTGGCGCAGGCCCGGTTGCCGAGCAGCTGGGACACAGTTTCGACCAGTACTGGAACAGCGCCCTGAGCAAACCGATCGATGGGTTTCTATACAGCAAACCGACCGCCAAGGACCTGGAAAATACCCGGACCCGGCTCGAAGAATCCCTGGAGGAAACACGCAAAGAGAACCACGCGCTCTACAAACACCTGATGACGTACGCTACCAAACCGCGCCTGGACATTTGGCGCAAAGAGTTGATCTGGGCCTGGAACCAGGCGCTGTGGGATGCGCCGAGCAAGGTGCTGGCCGATGGCGAGCCAGACCCTCAGTTGCTCTTGACCACGCAACTGGCGCCCGAACTCAATGGCGTCAGCAAGGAGTTGATCATGGTCTCGGCCTATTTCGTGCCGGGCCAGCCGGGGCTGGTGTACCTGACCGGGCGCGCCGACGCCGGGGTCTCAGTGCGGCTGCTGACCAACTCCCTGGAGGCCACGGACGTACCGGCGGTGCATGGCGGTTATGCACCGTATCGCAAGGCGCTGCTGGAACATGGCGTGCAACTGTTCGAGTTACGCCGCCAGCCTGGCGAAGGCGGCGGCAGCGGCCCTAACCTGTTCTACAGCCGATCCTATCGCGGCTCCGATTCCAGCCTGCACAGCAAGGCGATCATCTTCGACCAGCAGAAAGCCTTCATCGGCTCGTTCAATTTCGATCCGCGCTCGGTGCTGTGGAACACCGAAGTCGGAGTACTGGTGGACAGCCCGGAGCTTGCGGCACACGCGCGTGAACTGGCGCTGCAAGGCATGGCACCGCCCCTGAGCTACAAAGTGGAACTGGAAAAAAGCCAGATCGTCTGGGTCACCGAAGACAACGGCAAACTGCACACCCTGACCAGCGAGCCAGGCAGTTGGTGGCGGCACTTCAATGCCTGGTTCAGTAATACGGTTGGCCTGGAACGGATGTTATGACCCTGCGGGAGCACGTTCCCACAGGTGTCAGGCCGGTTCGGCAACCGAGCCAAATGCCCCTTGCCGCGACACCACGATCAGCACACCCAACGCCCCCGCCGCCATCAGCAACGGCAAGGCGTGCCCGCTGATCCACTGGCTGCCGGCACCGGCCAGCAAAGGCCCGATCAGGCAACCGATGCCCCATAATTGCGCAATGTGCGCATTGGCCCTGACCAGCGCATCGTCGCGATAACGTTCGCCGATCAGAATCAGCGACAAGGTGAACAACCCACCCGCGCTGGCCCCAAACAACACCCACAACGGCCAGATCAGCAGCGTGTCGATCAGCAACGGAATGGCCAGACTCGACCCCAGCAGCACCACCGCGCACCCGGTAAACAAGGTGCGCCGCGACAAGCGATCGGCCAACGCGCCAATCGGTAATTGCAGCACGGCATCACCCACCACCACCGTACTGACCATCGCCAGGGCGATTTCCGTGGTGAACCCCTGGCGCAAGCAGTAGACCGGCAGCAGCGTCAGGATCATCGCTTCGAACGCAGCGAACAGCGACACCGCCCAGGCAATCGCCGGCAGCCCCCTGCAGAACTCAAGCAAATCTCTCAAGGTCACGCTACCGGCCTCACTGCTCGGCGCACCGCTGCGACCGAGCAATAGAAACGGTGCCGCCATCAGCAAGCTGACACCCACCCAAAAACCATAATCGTGCTCAGTGCCAAGAAAGCCCAGCAACACCGGTCCGGCCAGCTGACTCAGCGCATAACTGCTGCCATACAGCGCGACCAACCGCCCGCGCCATTGCTCGACCACCAGTTGGTTGATCCAGCTTTCACCGATGATGAATACAAGCGTCAGGATCACCCCGATCATCAGCCGCAGTGCCAGCCAGATCGGGTAGCTCGGCAACAGCGCCAGCAAGCCGATGGAAACCGCTCCGGCCCACAGGCATAGACGCATCAAATTGGCCGTACCAAGGCGCGCCGCCAGACGACTGGAAATTTTCGCCCCGACCAATACGCCAATGGCCGGCATCGCCGCCATCACACCGATGGCGAACGAGCCGTAACCCCAGCTTTCCAGGCGAAACGACACCAGCGGCATGCTGACACCCAGGGCCAGGCCGACACTCAAGACAGACGCCAACACGGCGAAATACGTCGCCCAACGCATGTTCCACGCTCCTGTGGATATTTTTATGGTCCGCACAAAACATTGTGGGAGCGAGCTTGCTCGCGATTAACGGAGCAACATTCAACTTGTTCGTCGACTGTCACACCGCTATCGCGAGCAGGCTCGCTCCCACAAGGGATCTGTGTCGTTTGGGAAGCCTGACCTGGATCAGGCTCCCCTACTGACTTACAACTTGATCCAGGTCGCCTTCAGCTCGGTGTACTTGTCGAACGCGTGCAGCGACTTGTCGCGACCGTTGCCGGACTGCTTGAAGCCACCGAACGGTGCAGTCATGTCGCCGCCATCGTACTGGTTGACCCACACGCTACCGGCACGCAGTGCACGGGCGGTCAGGTGCGCCTTGGAGATATCGGAAGTCCACACTGCAGCGGCCAGACCGTACGGAGTGTCGTTGGCGATCGCGACGGCTTCTTCGGCGCTGTCGAAGGTGATGACCGACAACACTGGCCCGAAGATTTCTTCCTGGGCAATTTTCATCGCGTTGCTCACGCCGTCGAAAATCGTCGGTTCAACGTAGGTGCCACCGGTTTCCTGGAGGATGCGTTTACCACCGGCTACCAGTTTGGCGCCGTCGGTGTGACCGGACTCGATGTAGGACAGCACGGTGTTCATCTGCTGGGTATCCACCAGCGCGCCGACGTTGGTCGCCGGATCCAGCGGGTTGCCCGGCTTCCAGGTTTTCAGGGCTTCGATCACCAGTGGCAGGAATTTGTCCTTGATCGAACGCTCCACCAGCAGGCGCGAACCGGCGGTGCAGACTTCGCCCTGGTTGAAGGCGATAGCACCCGCAGCAGCTTCAGCGGCCTCCTGCAGGTTCGGTGCGTCGGCGAACACGATGTTCGGGCTCTTGCCGCCGGCTTCGAGCCAGACGCGCTTCATGTTCGATTCGCCGGAGTAGATCAGCAGTTGCTTGGCGATCTTGGTCGAACCGGTGAACACCAGGGTGTCGACGTCGTTATGCAGGGCCAGGGCCTTGCCAACGGTATGACCGTAACCCGGCAGGACGTTCAGCACGCCTTTCGGAATCCCGGCTTCGACTGCCAGAGCAGCGATGCGGATGGCGGTCAGCGGCGATTTTTCCGATGGCTTGAGGATCACCGAGTTACCGGTGGACAGCGCTGGGCCGAGCTTCCAGCACGCCATCATCAATGGGAAGTTCCACGGCACGATGGCGCTGACAACGCCGACCGGTTCGCGCGTCACCAGACCCAGTTGATCGTGCGGGGTAGCTGCGACTTCGTCGTAGATCTTGTCGATGGCTTCGCCGCTCCAGCTCAGGGCTTGCGCTGCGCCGGGAACGTCGATGTACAGGGAATCGCTGATCGGCTTGCCCATGTCCAGGGTTTCAAGCAGGGCCAGCTCTTCGGCGTGCTGTTTGAGCAGGCCGGCAAAACGAATCATGGTGGCTTTGCGTTTGGTCGGCGCCAGGCGCGACCAGACACCGGAATTGAAGGTGGCACGGGCGTTTTCAACAGCGCGCTGGGCGTCGGCGGCATCGCAGCTGGCGATTTTGCCCAACAGACGGCCATCGACCGGGCTGATGCACTCGAAGGTCTCGCCGGAGACGGCATCGGTGTATTCGCCATTGATGTAGGCGCGGCCTTCGATCTTCAGATCGCGAGCCCGTTGTTCCCAGTCGGCACGAGTCAGGGTGGTCATACGAGTGTCCTCCTCTTATTGAATACGACACCCGCGTTCTTCGCGGGCGCTGTCAGGAATTCTGCCCGGTCAGCCTGCTTTCGGCCCAAGGCAACTGCCACCCTAAACCAGCGGCAGGGGAAGTTTCAATATATTTGACACAAGGCCGGTAAACGACCTTGCGATGTTCATTTTAATAAACATAGACTTTGGCGATACCAACAATAACGGAGGAATACAACAATGAGCATCCAGAACATCGTCGACTTCGGCCAGGCCACCACCGAGCCCGAGCGCTATCGACCAGACCCGGCAAAGGTGCTCAAGGGCGATCCTGAGCAAGTGGTCTACAACCACTACAACAGCCCTTGCGGCCAATTGAATGCCGGCGTGTGGGAAGGCGCAGTCGGCCAGTGGCTGGTGAACTTCACCGAGCATGAATATTGCGAAATCGTTCAGGGCGTTTCCGTCCTGCGCGATAACGATGGCAACAGCAAAACCGTGCGCGCAGGTGATCGCTTCGTCATCCCGGCCGGTTTCCGGGGCACCTGGGAAGTGCTGGAGCCTTGCCGCAAGATTTATGTGGCGTTTGAACAGAAGGCCTGAAGACTTTCATTGCCTGGACCACCCTCATCGCGGGCAAGCCACGCTCCCATAGAGATCTGCGTCGTTTGCGAAACCTCTGGAAGCGGGCTGGCTCCGGGCGAATCTACGCCGATGAGGCCCTGGCAAACATCACAAAGCTCAAGCAACAAAAAAGGCCCGTATCTCGCGATACGGGCCTTTTTCGTAAGAGGGAAAAATCAATTACTTGATTTTGCCTTCTTTGTAGATCACGTGCTTGCGAACAACCGGATCAAATTTCTTGATCTCGATTTTGTCCGGAGTAGTACGCTTGTTCTTGTCGGTAGTGTAGAAGTGACCAGTACCGGCGCTCGAAATCAAACGAATCAATTCACGCATGATTAGCTCCCTTAGATCTTGCCGGCTTTGCGGATTTCGGCCAGCACGGCAGTGATGCCACGCTTGTCGATGATACGCATGCCTTTGGCAGATACGCGCAGACGCACGAAACGTTTCTCTTCTTCAACCCAGAAGCGGTGATGCTGCAGGTTCGGCAGGAAACGACGACGGGTTTTGTTGTTTGCGTGGGAAATGTTATTCCCAGTCACCGGACCCTTACCGGTAACTTGACAGACTCTAGACATGCCTCAGCCCTCTAAAACCACATGCCCAACCCGGCATGGGTTGGCCGCTTAATCTCTCAGTCATTTGGCGCCAGGCGCCGCGTTTCTTTAAGGGTCTTACCGGCTACACCTACAAACGAAGGAACCGGGCCCCTAGAAAAGAGCGCTGCTTTATACCAGAAAGACTAGAGAGCAACAACATTCGCTGTACATTGAGTTGATAAAAACCCTGTTTTTCGAGCGTCAGGCGCTTTGGATAAAGGCTATCGTCGACTTCGACCGCTCGTCGCAGAGAATCGCTCGACACGCCCTCCCAGCGTTTTTCCAACCGGCACACAGCAAAATCAGTCGCCTATAGTCTCCTCAAAATCAAAAAGGGGATAGTCATTTGCAATCGAGCCCACTAGGGTAAGCCTTTTCCAGACTGCACTTGCAGATGGGCCTTCGATCTGTAAAGGAACCCGACCATGCGCCTCGCTGCCCTACCGTTGTTGCTCGCCCCGTTCTTGCTGAGCCCACAGGCCTTCGCCGCCGCCCTGAGCGTCTGCACCGAGGCCAGCCCGGAAGGCTTTGACGTGGTGCAGTACAATTCGCTGACCACCACCAACGCCTCGGCCGACGTACTGATGAATCGGCTGGTGGACTTCGACACCGCCAGCGGCAAAGTGATCGCCAGCCTGGCGGACAGCTGGGAAGTCAGCCCCGATGGCCTGATCTACGTCTTCAAACTGCGACCGCAGGTGAAATTCCATCGCACCGAGTATTTCAGCCCGACCCGCGAGTTGACCGCCGAAGACGTCAAATTCAGCTTCGACCGCATGCTTGACCCCGCCAACCCGTGGCACCAGGTTGCCCAGACCGGTTTTCCCCATGCGCAATCGATGCAATTGCCAGCGCTGATCAAGAAAATCGACGCCCTTGACCCACTGACCGTGCGCTTCACCCTCGACCACCCGGACTCGACCTTCCTCGCGACCCTGAGCATGGGTTTCGCCTCGATCTACTCGGCTGAATACGCGGACAAATTGTTGAAGGCCGGCACCACGGACAAGCTCAACAGCCAGCCAATCGGCACCGGCCCGTTTGTTTTCACGCGTTTCCAGAAGGATACCTCGGTTCGCTACAAAGCCAACCCGGACTACTTCGGCGGCAAACCGTCCGTGGACCCGCTGATCTTCGCCATCACCCCGGACGCGAACGTGCGCTTGCAGAAGTTGCGCCGCAACGAGTGCCAGATCGCCCTGTCGCCCAAACCTCTGGACGTACAGGCCGCGCTGAAAGAGCCGACCCTGAAAGTGGAAAAGACTGACGCCTTCATGACCGCATTCGTCGGCATCAACAGCCAACATCCACCGCTGGACAAGCCCGAAGTGCGACAGGCGATCAACCTCGCCTTCGATAAGGCCAACTACATCAAAGCCGTGTTCGAGGACACCGCCGAAGCGGCCAACGGTCCGTACCCACCCAATACCTGGAGCTACGCGAAAAACCTGCCGGGCTACCCCCATGACATCGAGAAAGCCAAGGCATTGATGGCCAAGGCCGGGCTCAAGGACGGCTTCCAGACCACCATCTGGACCCGCCCTTCCGGCAGCCTGTTGAACCCCAACCCGAGCCTCGGCGCGCAGCTGCTGCAATCTGACCTCGCGGAAATCGGCATTCAGGCCGAGATCCGCGTGATCGAATGGGGCGAACTGATCCGCCGCGCCAAGGCCGGTGAGCATGACCTGCTGTTCATGGGATGGGCTGGCGACAATGGTGACCCGGACAACTTCCTCACGCCGCAGTTTTCCTGCGCGGCAGTCAAATCCGGCACCAACTTCGCACGTTATTGCAATGCGGATCTGGACAAGCTGATCAGTGCCGGCAAAACCACCGGCGAGCAAGGCGTTCGCACCAAGCTTTATGAACAAGCGCAAGCGCAGATCCAGCAACAGGCGCTATGGCTACCGCTGGCCCATCCGACGGCTTTCGCCCTGACGCGCAAAAATGTCGAGGGTTATTCAGTCAGCCCGTTTGGGCGTCAGGACTATTCGAAGGTCAAACTGTAGGAGCAAGCTTGCTCGCGATGATCGTCAACGATAAAGCGGGAAACCTGACACCCCCTGGCGTTCACGGGCTCATCGCGAGCAAGTTCGTTCCTACCGTAATGCACTACTCACATCCACCCATACTCGGCCATGGACAACGGATCGCCGTCGCCGATGATGAAATGATCCAGCACCCGCACATCGATCAACTCCAGCGCCTTTTGCAAACGCTTGGTCAACACCCGATCAGCCTGACTGGGGTCGGAATTCCCTGACGGGTGGTTGTGGCAGAGGATCAAGGCTGCTGCATTGTTAGCCAGCGCACGCTTGACCACCTCCCGCGGATGCACACTCGTATTGTCGATGGACCCGCGAAATAGCGTTTCGAAGCTCAGTACCTGATGTTTGGAGTCCAGAAACAGGCAACCGAACACTTCATGCGGTTCGTGACGCAGCATCGATTTCAGGTATTCACGGACCACGTGAGGGTTTTCCAGTGCCGGTTTCTGGCGCGCCCGTTCAGCCAAATGCCGCCGGCTCATTTCCTGGGCTGCCTGCAATTGAGCGAATTTTGCCGGGCCCAGCCCCAAATGCATGCTGAACATGACCTGATCGGCCTCGAGCAGTGCGCGCAGACTGCCAAACTGGCCCAGCAGATGCCGCGCCAGATCCACCGCGCTTTTGCCGGATACGCCGGTTCGTAAAAATATCGCCAGTAACTCGGCGTCTGAAAGACTCGCGGCTCCCAGTGTCAGTAATCTCTCCCGCGGCCGCTCCGCCGCCGGCCAATTGCGAATACTCATAGCACCTCCCTGTCTGTGGGCGCCGCTGTTCCGTAGCGGTCGCTGTGATATCGTAGCCCATCTTTTTTGCTGGCGAATTCATCCCTGGGGAGGGGGTATCGCCAAGCAGCCACCAACGAATTGAAAGGCAGACCTATGCAGCGGCTGTATCGGAAACGCATCGTTCTGGGCGTCGGCGGCGGTATCGCTGCCTATAAAAGCGCCGATCTGGTTCGCCGCCTGATGGACCAGGGCGCCGAAGTGCGCGTAGTCATGACCCGTGGCGGCGCCGAGTTCATCACCCCGCTGACCATGCAGGCCCTGTCCGGGCACCCGGTTCACCTGGATCTGCTGGACCCGGCAGCCGAAGCCGCCATGGGTCACATCGAACTGGCGAAATGGGCCGATCTGGTGTTGATCGCGCCGGCCACCGCCGACCTGATCGCTCGTCTTGCCCAAGGCATTGCCGATGACTTGCTGACCACGCTGGTGCTGGCCACCGACGCGGTCGTCGCCGTCGCCCCGGCGATGAACCAGGCCATGTGGCGCGATCCGGCGACCCAGGCCAACCTGCAAACCCTCGAAAGTCGCGACCTGAAAGTCTTTGGCCCAGCCTCTGGCAGCCAGGCCTGCGGCGACGTCGGCCTGGGCCGCATGCTCGAAGCCACCGATCTGGCCCAGTGCGCCGCCGACTGCTTCCAGCGCCAGGCGCTGACCGGCAAACACGTGCTGATCACCGCTGGCCCGACCCAGGAAAACATCGACCCGGTGCGCTACATCACCAACCACAGCTCCGGGAAAATGGGTTTCGCCCTCGCTGAAGCAGCTGTTGAAGCCGGCGCTCGGGTGACGCTGATCACCGGCCCCGTGCATTTGCCGACCCCGGACCGTGTCACACGCATCGACGTGGTCAGTGCCCGTGACATGCTTGCCGCCTGCGAAGCTGCGATCCCCTGCGACCTGTTCATCGCCTCTGCCGCAGTTGCGGACTACCGCCCGGAAGTAGTCGCGCCACAAAAACTTAAGAAAGATCCTACGAACGGCGACGGCTTGTTGCTGCAAATGGTGCGCAACCCGGACATCCTGGCCAGCATCGCGACACGCCCCGACCGTCCGTTCAGTGTCGGTTTCGCCGCTGAAACCGAACACCTGCTCGATTACGCTGCCCGCAAGCTGAAAGACAAGAACCTCGATTTGATCGTCGCCAACGACGTCGCCAACCCGAGCATTGGCTTCAACAGCGAAGAAAACGCCTGCAGTGTGATCGACCGCGAGCTTCACGCCACACTTTTCGCCCAGACCAGCAAGAGCAAGATTGCTCGTCAGCTGATCACTTTTATCGCCGAACGTCTGAACCAGGTTTAATTTACATGCACGCTTTGCAAGCCAAGATCCTCGACCCCCGCATCGGTACCGAATTTCCGTTGCCGCAATACGCCACACCGGGCTCCGCCGGCCTCGACCTGCGCGCCATGCTGGAGCAGGACATCGTGATCAAACCGGGTGAAACCGTGCTGATCCCTACCGGCCTGTCGGTGTACATCGGCGATCCGAACCTCGCCGCGCTGATCCTGCCGCGCTCCGGCCTGGGCCATAAGCACGGTATCGTGCTGGGCAACCTGGTGGGTCTGATCGACTCTGATTACCAGGGCCCGCTGATGGTTTCTTGCTGGAACCGTGGCCAGACCGACTTCACCATGGCGGTGGGCGAGCGGCTGGCGCAACTGGTGCTGGTACCGGTGGTGCAGGCACATTTCGAGATGGTCGAAGAGTTCGTCGAGACCCAGCGCGGCACTGGCGGTTTCGGTCATTCCGGTAGCCATTGATCCGATAGAGGATCTCTGTGGCGAGGAAGCGCTCTCGCCACGGATTTCGAACGGCCCCAACAGTAAGGTTGTCCGCCCAAAATCAAGGCATTGGCCAACCCGTTAGCCGCTGACTTCGGCAAGATGGCCTTTTCGCACCACGAACTCTCTGTGGAAAACGCCGTCATACCCTTCAGTTTGAGTCTGCCGAGTCACTCGCAGGCAGGTCCAACCACATTCGAGATGGAGTTTCCCCAGATGAGCACCCCGGCCCAAATTGCCCCCAAGTTCCCAGACAGCATCTTCCGCGCCTATGACATTCGCGGCACAGTCCCGGAATTTCTGAACGCAGAAACGGCCTACTGGCTCGGTCGCGCCATCGGTGCACAGAGCCTCGCGCAGGGCGAACCCAACGTATCCGTTGGCCGTGACGGTCGCCTGTCCGGCCCGGAGCTGGTGGAAAAATTGATTCAAGGCTTGGCCGAAAGCGGTTGCCACGTCAGCGACGTTGGCCTGGTGCCGACGCCAGCGCTGTACTACGCCGCCAACATCCTGGCCGGCAAATCCGGCGTGATGCTTACCGGCAGCCACAACCCTTCGAACTACAACGGTTTCAAGATCGTCATCGCCGGCGATACCTTGGCCAACGAACAGATCCAGGCCCTGCACGACCGCCTCAAAAACAACGACCTGAGCAGCGGCAAGGGCAGCATCACCAAAGTCGAGATCCTCGACCGTTACACCACCGAAATCGTCCAGGACGTCAAACTGGCCCGTCGCCTGAAAGTGGTCGTGGACTGCGGCAATGGCGCGGCCGGTGTGATCGCTCCGCAATTGATCGAAGCGTTGAACTGCGAAGTCATTCCGTTGTTCTGCGAAGTCGACGGCAACTTCCCGAACCACCACCCGGATCCGGGCAAACCTGAAAACCTCGTTGACCTGATCGCCAAGGTCAAGGAAACCAACGCGGATATCGGCCTGGCCTTCGACGGCGATGGCGATCGCGTCGGCGTCGTGACCAACACGGGCAGCATCGTCTATCCGGACCGCCTGCTGATGCTGTTCGCCCGCGACGTAGTGGCACGCAACCCGGACGCGGAAATCATCTTCGACGTCAAATGCACCCGTCGCCTGATCCCGCTGATCAAGGAGTACGGCGGCCGTCCGCTGATGTGGAAGACCGGTCACTCGCTGATCAAAAAGAAAATGAAACAATCCGGTGCCCTGCTGGCTGGCGAAATGAGCGGGCACATCTTCTTCAAGGAGCGCTGGTTCGGTTTCGACGACGGCATTTACAGCGCCGCACGGCTGCTGGAGATCCTCAGCAAGGAAAAATCATCGGCCGAAGAGCTGTTCGCGACCTTCCCGAATGATATTTCTACGCCGGAAATCAATATCCATGTGACCGAAGAGAGCAAATTCAGCATCATTGATGCACTGCACGACGCGCAATGGGGCGCAGGCGCCGACCTGACCACCATTGACGGCGTGCGAGTCGACTATGCCAAAGGCTGGGGCCTGGTTCGCGCATCCAACACCACACCGGTGCTGGTGCTGCGTTTCGAGGCCGATGACGAGGCTGAATTGCAGCGCATCAAGGACGTCTTCAAAGTCCAACTGAAGCGTGTTGCACCTGATCTCCAACTACCGTTTTGATTTATTGAAGCACCGGAGCCCTGAATGACCCTCGAACGCGAAGCCGCCGCCAACACCGCCAAGGTCCTGTCCGAAGCACTGCCCTACATTCGCCGTTATGTCGGCAAGACGCTGGTGATCAAATACGGCGGCAACGCGATGGAAAGCGAGGAGCTGAAAACCGGCTTCGCCCGCGACATCGTGCTGATGAAAGCCGTGGGCATCAACCCGGTGGTCGTTCACGGCGGCGGTCCGCAAATCGGTGATTTGCTCAAGCGCCTGTCGATCGAAAGCCATTTCGTCGATGGCATGCGCGTCACCGACGCTGCGACCATGGACGTTGTGGAAATGGTTCTCGGTGGCCAGGTCAACAAGGACATCGTCAACCTGATCAACCGCCATGGCGGCAGCGCCATCGGCCTGACCGGTAAAGACGCTGGGCTGATCCGCGCGAAGAAGCTCACCGTCACTCGCCAGACGCCGGAGATGACCCAACCGGAAATCATCGACATCGGCCAGGTGGGCGAAGTGGTCGGGATCAACACCGAACTGCTGAACCTGCTGGTCAAAGGCAACTTCATTCCGGTGATCGCGCCTATCGGCGTCGGTGAGAACGGCGAGTCTTACAACATCAACGCTGACCTGGTGGCCGGTAAAGTCGCCGAAGCGCTGAAAGCCGAGAAACTGATGCTGCTGACCAACATTGCCGGCCTGATGGACAAGTCGGGCAAGGTCCTGACCGGCCTGAGCACTCAGCAAGTCGACGACCTGATCGCCGATGGCACTATCTACGGCGGCATGTTGCCGAAGATCCGTTGCGCACTGGAAGCGGTTCAGGGCGGCGTCGGCAGCTCGCTGATCATCGACGGTCGCGTGCCGAATGCGATCCTGCTGGAAATCTTCACCGATACCGGTGTGGGCACCTTGATCAGCAATCGCAAGCGTCACTAAGCGATAGCGCAAATAAAAAGACCCTGCTCAGCCTGGCTGAGCGGGGTCTTTTTTATTCCACAATCCCTGTAGGAGCGAGCTTGCTCGCGAAAGACGTCAACGATAACGCGGGGTGTCTGGCGAAAAGCGGCGCCCTGAAGGGCATCGCGAGCAAGCTCGCTCCTACAGGGGCATTGCAGTTAAACGCCGAACTGGGCGCGGTAAGCCTCTACCGCCGGCAAGTGCTGCTTGAGCTGTGGATCGTCGGCCAGGAATTCCAATACCTGATTCAGCGAAACGATGCTGATCACCGGAATGCCGAAGTCGCGCTCCACTTCCTGAATCGCCGACAGCTCGCCGTTGCCACGCTCCTGACGGTTCAGGGCAATCAACACGCCAGCGGCCTTGGCGCCTTCCTGAGACGCGATGATCTGCATCACTTCACGGATGGCGGTGCCAGCGGTGATCACGTCGTCAATGATCAGTACGTTACCGGTCAATGGCGCGCCGACCAGGCTGCCGCCTTCGCCGTGGGCCTTGGCTTCCTTGCGGTTGAAGCACCAGGGCAGGTCACGGTTGTGGTGCTCGGCCAACGCCACGGCGGTGGTCGCCGCCAACGGGATGCCTTTGTAGGCCGGACCGAACAGCACGTCGAAGGAAATACCGCTCTCGGCGATGGCCGCGGCGTAGAAACGCCCCAGCTGCGCCAGGGCAGCACCCGTATTGAACAGGCCCGCATTGAAGAAGTAGGGACTGGTACGCCCGGACTTCAGGGTGAACTCACCGAAGCGCAAAACGCCGCGATCGATGGCAAAACGAATGAAATCGCGTTGATACGCTTGCATGGAAAAACCCCAAATACCACGGATTTAGCTAATTAGCTTGACGCCGTGTATCATACACGCACGCGATTTTTGGGGCCATTTATGCGGATCATCAGTGTGAACGTCAATGGTATTCAGGCAGCAGTCGAGCGTGGTTTGCTCAGTTGGCTGCAAGCACAGAATGCCGACGTCATCTGCCTGCAGGACACCCGCGCCTCCGCCTTTGAACTGGACGATCCAGCCTTCCAACTGGATGGATACTTCCTTTATGCCTGCGATGCCGAAGTCCCCGCCCAAGGTGGCGTGGCTTTGTATTCGCGGCTGCAACCGAAGGCTGTCATCAGCGGTCTTGGTTTCGAGACGGCCGACCGCTACGGGCGCTACCTGCAAGCCGATTTCGACAAGGTCAGCATCGCGACCTTGCTGCTCCCTTCAGGGCAGAACGGCGATGAAGACTTGAACCAAAAGTTCAAGCTAATGGACGACTTCGCCCGTTATCTCGATAAACAGCGACGCAAACGTCGCGAGTACATTTATTGTGGCTCGTTGTACGTAGCGCAACAGAAGCTGGATATCAAGAACTGGCGCGACAGCCAGCAATCCCCGGGCTTCCTGGCACCTGAACGTGCCTGGATGGACGAGATTGTCGGCAACATGGGCTATGTCGATGCCCTGCGCGAAGTCAGCCGTGAAGGCGATCAGTACAGCTGGTGGCCGGATAACGAACAAGCCGAAATGCTCAACCTCGGTTGGCGTTTCGACTATCAGCTGCTGACCCCGGGCCTGCGTCGCTTCGTACGCAGTGCACGCTTGCCGCGCCAACCGCGCTTCTCGCAACATGCGCCGCTGATCGTGGACTATGACTGGACGCTGACCATCTAAGCGTTGTACCGAATGAAAAAATGCCCGTATCGCAAGATACGGGCATTTTTTTGATCATCGGCGGTGTTCGGCTCTTCAGGCAGCGGCGAAGATCGGCAACGCGAGGTACGACTTGATCACGATCACATTAATGATGTCGATGAAGAAAGCTCCCACCATCGGCACCACTAGAAATGCTATCTGCGAAGGACCGTAACGCTGAGTCACCGCTTGCATGTTAGCGATCGCCGTTGGCGTGGCGCCCAGCCCGAACCCGCAGTGTCCTGCCGCCAGCACTGCCGCATCATAGTTGCTGCCCATAACCCTGAAGGTCACGAACATCGCAAACAGCGCCATAACCAGCGTTTGCGCAGCCAGGATAATGAAAATGGGCAACGCCAGTGCAGCCAGGTCCCAAAGCTTGAGTGACATCAGCGCAATCGCCAGAAACAGCGACAAGCTGACATTACCCAGCACGGAAACTTCACGCTCAAACACCTGATACAAGCCAAGCGCTGAAAGCCCGTTGCGTAAAACCACACCCACGAACAAGACACAAACGAACGTTGGCAGCTCGAAGGCCGTGTCTTTCAGCAGGCCGTTCAGGAGTGAACCCACCAGCAAGCTGACCGCGATCAGGGCGAGCGTCTCGATAAACGAAAATGGCGTGATCGAGCGCTCTTTGTTCGGCTGCTCGAAGCCCTTTGGCATCCCTGGCTTCGCTTGCTCGAGACCGGGTACCTGGACACGGTTGATGAGCAGGCGAGCGACCGGTCCCCCAATCAATCCGCCCAGCACCAGGCCAAACGTTGCAGAAGCCATCGCAAGCTCGGAAGCAGAAGCCAGACCATACTTCTCACTGAACGTCGCGCTCCACGCAGCGCCTGTACCGTGCCCACCCGCTAGCGTAACGGAGCCTGTCAACAGGCCCATCAACGGATCGAGCCCCAACGCCGTTGCGAGACCGATGCCCATGGCATTCTGAACCACCAGAAGCCCGATGACCGCCAGTAGAAAAACCCCCACTACGCGCCCGCCTTTCTTCAAGCTGGCGAAGTCTGCACTCAAGCCAATGGTCGCAAAAAACGCCAACATCAAGGGTGTTTGCAGCGAGGTATCAAATCGAACTTCAATGTCCAGGCTTCGCAAGGCCAGAAGAACCAGAGCAACCAGCAGACCGCCTGCTACAGGCTCAGGGATGTTGTAGGTCCGTAAAAAACCAACGCGCGTGACAAGTCCGCGCCCCAGTAACAGCACCAGGGAGGCAGCCACAAGTGTTCCGTAAAAATCGAGCTGAAGCATTGTAATAATTCATTTACATATATTCAGGGGCGAACTTTTTACCTGGACTCGCCTCTTGAACAGGTTGATATATCAACACTGATTGATTGAGATTCAAGTACCGTCAATGGTTTGAATATATCGAAATATTTCTTGATAAATATTACTTGGCGCAACCTTATCAACCACCCAGCCCCATTGCCAAGCAGACAGGCCGTGCTAAGGCCTTGCAGTTGTGACTAAACGTGTAAGACGAATCCCTACAAGTGTGTGAGAAAATTTCTGCAGCGCCTGAATTTCGTAATGGCAACTGTTACACACAACTTGAAACATTCAGCTGTATTTAGAAAAGCCAAGACCCCGAAGTTGGTGCATTGACTTAAATCGGGAAAAACGACCGAGTAAAGTCGACTTTTCTGGAGAACAACTTGCGCCTGCAGGGGGCGGGTTGCTTATTTGATCAGGCGCCAGGTGAACGGATACCGATAAGGCACCCCTTCATTGGCCTTCACGCCGGCAATGATCGTCAGCACTAACGCACCGATCGCGATCAGACCAAACAGGAAGAACCCGATGATGACTACCATCAGCAGAAAACAAATGGCGGATGCAATAGCAACGGTAAGCTGAAAATTCAGCGCTTCCTTTCCCTGCGCATCGACAAACGGGTCCATCTCTCGCTTCATCTGCCAGAGAATCAACGGCCCGATCAGCGTACCGAACGGAATCCAGATCCCCAGCAAGGCGGACAAGTGACAAAACATCGCCCACTGCCGAGCCTCTTTGCTCGGGGTGGGAAGCAGTTGCTGTTCGTCACTCATGGCGTCCTCCTTGCCTTGGATCATTCCGGTTAGTCGGCCAGCGCAGCCTTTTGCAGGTCGAAGATTTCGTTCATGCCTTTCTTCGCCAGCTCGAGCATGGCGTTCAGCTCTTCAGGCTGGAACGGCGCGCCTTCGGCAGTGCCCTGGACTTCGATGAAGCCACCGGTACTGGTCATCACCACGTTCAGGTCGGTCTCGGCAGCCGAGTCTTCCAGGTAATCGAGGTCAAGCACTGGCTCGCCCTGATACATACCCACCGAAACGGCACCGATCATTTGCTTGAGCGGGTCACCGCCTTTGAGGCCGCCGCGCTTCTTGATCACTTTCAAGGCATCGACCAGCGCAACCATGGCGCCGGTGATGGACGCGGTGCGGGTGCCGCCGTCGGCCTGGATCACGTCGCAGTCGACGTACAGGGTAACGTCGCCCAGCTTGGACATGTCCAGTGCTGCGCGCAGGGAACGGCCGATCAGGCGCTGGATTTCCAGGGTACGGCCGCCTTGCTTGCCGCGACTCGCTTCACGCTGGTTACGCTCGCCGGTGGCACGCGGCAGCATGCCGTATTCGGCGGTCAACCAGCCTTGGCCCTGACCTTTGAGAAAACGCGGCACGCCGTTTTCCACGCTGACGGTGCAGATGACTTTGGTATCACCGAACTCGACCAGTACAGATCCCTCGGCGTGTTTGGTGTAGTTGCGGGTAATGCGGATCGAGCGGAGCTGATCGGCAGCGCGACCACTTGGACGTTTCATAAGGGATACCTGTACGGGGACGGAAAACTGCGGAGCATTATAGAGCCGACGGCCACCGCTGGGCACTTCTAAAAAAATCCTCCGACGACCGAAGGCTCTGAACAGCCCATCGCCGGAGCGTTGCAGCCATTTGTGACAGCCTGTGTTTGGGCGCATCCGCACCACTGCGCTACAATCCTGCGCCTTTGCTGCCAGTCGGCTTAAATTCATTGATATCGGATGACCGGAATCGCTGTTCCGGCCGATCTGCATTGCGAGGTACCTCCATGGTGCACAGCATGACCGCCTTCGCCCGCGTCGAGAAAGCCGGCGTTCAGGGCACCCTGAGCTGGGAACTGCGCTCGGTCAACAGCCGCTACCTGGAACCCCATTTGCGTCTGCCCGAGTCTTTTCGTGACCTCGAAGGCGCCGTTCGCGAAGCGCTGCGCCAGGGCGTGTCCCGAGGCAAGCTCGAATGCACCCTGCGCTTCACCGAAGAAAACACGGGCAAACCGCTGCAAGTCGATCAGGCGCGCGCCGCGCAATTGGTCGCCGCCGCCGAGACGATCGCCAGCCTGATCAAAAATCCGGCAGCGCTGAACCCCCTCGAAGTCCTGGCCTGGCCCGGCGTACTGGTAGGCGATGCCACCGACCCGCAAGCGCTGAACGCCGAAGCACTCGCACTGTTCAACCAGGGCCTGAAAGAACTCAAGGCCGGTCGCGAGCGCGAAGGCGCAGAGCTGGCGCGGTTGATCAACGAGCGCCTGACCTCCATTGAAGAAGACGTAGTGACCTTGCGCGAACTGGTCCCGCAGATGCTCGCCACCCAGCGCCAGAAAGTCCTCGACCGCTTCGCCGACATGAAGGCCGAGATGGACCCGCAGCGCCTGGAGCAGGAAATGGTCATGCTCGCGCAAAAAAGCGACGTCGCCGAAGAACTGGATCGCCTGAGCACTCACATCATCGAAGTTCGCCGGGTACTCAACTCCGGTGGCGCTGCCGGGCGGCGCCTGGATTTCCTGATGCAGGAACTCAACCGCGAAGCCAACACACTGGGCTCCAAAGCCTTCGACCCGCGCAGCACCCAGGCTGCGGTCAACCTCAAGGTGTTGATCGAGCAGATGCGCGAACAAGTGCAGAATATTGAGTAAGGCATTCCCGACATGACCCACAGCACCGGCACCCTGTACATTATTTCCGCCCCTTCAGGCGCGGGCAAAAGCAGCCTGGTCAAGGCCCTGACCGACGCCGATCCGGAGATCCGCGTCTCGATCTCCCACACCACCCGTGCCATGCGCCCCGGTGAAGTGAACGGCGTGAACTACCACTTCGTCGAACGCAGCGAGTTCGTGAAGATGATCGAGCACGGAGATTTCCTCGAGCGCGCCGAAGTCTTCGGCAACCTCTATGGCACCTCGCAAAGCCACCTGCAGCAGACCCTCGACGAAGGCCACGACCTGATCCTGGAAATCGACTGGCAGGGTGCCGAGCAAGTGCGTCAACTGATGCCCAAGGCCCGCTCGATCTTCATTCTGCCGCCATCGCTTCAGGCCCTGCACCAGCGCCTGACCAACCGTGGCCAGGACAGCGACGAGATCATCGACGGCCGGATGCGCGAAGCTGTTAGCGAAATGAGCCACTACGTCGACTACGACTACCTGATCATCAACGACGATTTCGCCCACGCATTGAACGACCTGAAGGCGATTTTCCGCGCCAATCAGCTGCAGCAGAAACGCCAACAACAGCGTTTTGGCAAGTTGCTGGCTGAATTGCTCGACTAATCAGCTCTTCCCAAAACCGCTGCAAGGGCTTTACATTGGCACTTGCAGCGCGTTGAAGGGCTTGGTCAAAAATCAGCGCTTCCCTAATCGCTGGTGATTTTTTAAACTGTTGAGTCCGCTCGCCCATCCGGGCAGCGCGCATATTGCATTTGCTACGAGGAAGACCATGGCCCGCGTAACCGTTGAAGACTGCCTAGAACACGTGGATAACCGCTTTGAGCTGGTCATGCTCTCTACCAAGCGTGCCCGTCAACTGGCCACCGGCGGCAAAGAGCCGAAAGTAGCCTGGGAAAACGACAAGCCTACCGTCGTCGCCCTGCGTGAAATCGCTGAAGGCCTGATCGACTACGCAGCTATCGCCGAAGCCGAAATCGTTGAAGATGAACCGCTTTTTGCTGCATTCGAGGACGAGTCCAACGAGGCCGTCTAAGCCTATGCCTGGTCGACGTAGCACGGCGCGGGAACACAGCTTGCGGCAGGAGTCATCATGCCGAGCATAGACGCCCTCGCCGATCGCTTATCGACCTACCTCGGCAAGGACCAGGTCAACCTGGTCCGCCGGGCGTATTTCTACGCCGAACAAGCCCACGACGGCCAACGCCGCCGCAGTGGCGAGGCGTACGTCACGCACCCTCTCGCGGTGGCGAATATTCTTGCCGAAATGCATATGGACCATCAGAGCCTGATGGCAGCCATGCTGCATGACGTGATCGAAGACACCGGTATCGCCAAGGAAGCACTGCAAGCGCAGTTCGGTGAAACCGTGGCCGAATTGGTCGACGGGGTCAGCAAACTGACCCAGATGAACTTCGAGACCAAAGCCGAAGCCCAGGCTGAAAACTTCCAGAAAATGGCCATGGCCATGGCACGCGACATTCGCGTGATCCTGGTCAAGCTGGCCGACCGCCTGCACAACATGCGCACGCTGGAAGTGCTGTCCGGCGAAAAACGCCGCCGCATCGCCAAGGAAACCCTGGAAATCTATGCGCCCATCGCCAATCGGCTGGGCATGCACGCCATCCGCATAGAATTCGAAGACCTCGGCTTCAAGGCCATGCACCCGATGCGTTCCGCGCGAATCTACCAGGCGGTCAAGCGCGCCCGGGGCAACCGCAAGGAAATCGTCAACAAGATCGAGGAATCCCTCAGCCACTGCCTGGCCATCGATGGCATTCAGGGCGAGGTCAGCGGTCGGCAGAAACACCTCTACGGCATCTACAAGAAAATGCGTGGCAAGCGCCGGGCCTTCAACGAGATCATGGACGTCTACGCGTTCCGGATCATCGTCGACAAGGTCGACACCTGCTACCGCGTCCTGGGCGCCGTGCATAATTTGTACAAACCGTTGCCGGGGCGCTTCAAGGATTACATCGCGATCCCCAAGGCCAACGGCTATCAGTCGCTGCACACGACGCTGTTCGGCATGCATGGCGTTCCGATCGAAATCCAGATCCGCACCCGCGAAATGGAAGAGATGGCCAACAACGGCATCGCCGCCCATTGGCTGTATAAATCCAGCGGCGACGAGCAGCCAAAAGGCACTCACGCCCGCGCGCGCCAATGGGTCAAAGGCGTGCTGGAGATGCAGCAGCGCGCCGGCAACTCGCTGGAATTCATCGAAAGCGTGAAGATCGACCTGTTCCCGGACGAGGTCTACGTGTTCACGCCCAAAGGCCGGATCATGGAGTTGCCCAAGGGCTCCACGGCAGTCGACTTCGCCTATGCAGTGCACACCGACGTCGGCAACAGCTGCATTGCCTGCCGGATCAACCGTCGACTCGCGCCGCTGTCCGAACCCCTGCAAAGCGGCTCCACGGTCGAAATCGTCAGTGCTCCGGGCGCGCGTCCGAACCCGGCGTGGCTCAACTTCGTGGTCACCGGCAAGGCGCGCACGCACATCCGCCATGCACTGAAACTGCAACGCCGCTCCGAGTCCATCAGCCTGGGCGAACGCCTGCTGAACAAAGTCCTCAACGGCTTCGACAGCACGCTGGAAAAAATCCCGGCCGAGCGCATCCAGGCGATGCTCACCGAGTATCGCCTCGAGCTGATCGAAGACCTGCTGGAAGACATCGGCCTGGGCAATCGCATGGCCTACGTCGTCGCCCGACGCCTGCTCGGCGAAGGCGAACAGCTGCCGAGCCCGGAAGGCCCACTGGCGATTCGCGGCACAGAAGGCCTGGTGCTCAGCTACGCCAAGTGCTGCACGCCGATCCCGGGCGACCCGATTGTCGGCCACCTGTCCGCGGGCAAAGGCATGGTCGTGCACCTGGACAACTGCCGCAACATCAGCGAAATCCGCCACAATCCGGAAAAATGCATCCAGCTCTCGTGGGCCAAGGATGTCACCGGCGAATTCAATGTCGAACTGCGCGTCGAGCTGGAACACCAGCGTGGCCTGATCGCCCTGCTGGCCAGCAGCGTCAACGCGGCCGATGGCAACATCGAAAAAATCAGCATGGACGAACGCGATGGTCGCATCAGCGTGGTCCAACTGGTGGTCAGCGTGCACGACCGCGTGCACCTGGCCCGCGTGATCAAGAAACTGCGCGCCCTGACCGGAGTGATCCGCATCACCCGGATGCGCGCCTAAGCCACCCATTACAAGGAGTCATCAATGACCAAGACCGTTATCACCAGCGACAAGGCCCCGGCCGCCATCGGTACTTACTCCCAGGCGATCAAGGCTGGCAACACCGTTTACATGTCGGGTCAGATTCCTCTGGACCCAAAAACCATGGAACTGGTTGAAGGCTTCGAAGCCCAGACCGTCCAGGTCTTCGAGAACCTCAAGGCCGTGGCTGAAGCCGCCGGTGGTTCGTTCAAGGACATCGTCAAGCTGAACATCTTCCTCACCGACCTGAGCCACTTCGCCAAGGTCAACGAGATCATGGGCAAGTACTTCGACCAACCGTACCCAGCCCGCGCCGCCATTGGCGTAGCTGCCCTGCCAAAGGGTTCGCAGGTTGAAATGGATGCCATTCTGGTCATCGAGTAATGCGTCCGGCGCAGCCTCTGGCTGCGCCGACTGCTCTGCTGTAAGGAAAGCTTGATAGGATTCCACCATGCGCAAAGCGCTTGCTCTCTCGCTGCTCGCCCTGTTCTTGGGCGGTTGTGCCAGCAACCCTGCCGACCGTGATATCAGCGGCACCTGGATCAATCAGGCGGCGATCGATACTGCATCCAAAGGCGTCCCCCTGCGTGAGGCGCTCCAGACCTATGGCCCGAACCTGGAATGGAACGTCAACACCAAGGCCGGTCAGGCCCGCTACACCAATGGCTTTGAAAATGTCGAAGGCAAGATGCTGGGCGAAGAGTCCGGCGCCTGGAAAATCGACTTTTATGGCAGCTCGGCCAGCGAGTTGAAACGTGACGGCAAGCAACTTAGCCAGTCCGCCAGCGACAACGAGCCGGCGCAAGTCTTCGACCGCGCACTGATCCCGGTACCGGAGGGCGCACCGATTGGCGCCAGCTTCGAACGCGCGCTGTATTCGGCTTACATGGGCGGTAGCTGGAAAATCGTCAGCGGTCCGGGTGAAGGCAATACCGTGCAGTTCCAGGCCGACGGCCAGGTGACCGGTTTGCCGAACACTGATCGCTACGCACTGTGCCTGGCTGGCGATTGTGCGTCGATGAGCGGCGGCAATGACAACATGTGGCTGCAACTCAACGGGCAAGGAAATGCGTGGATCTTTACCCGTAAAGGCAAAGAACTGGAAATCTTCCAGACCGTGAACACCGCACAGGCAGACGAGATGCCTTCGTTCACACCGGGTGATCGCAAGTGGCTGCTCGAGAAGCAGTAAGTCATACAAAAATATTGTGGGAGCGAGCTGGCTCGCTCCCACAGGTGTTTGTGGTGCCTGAACGTCAGCAGCGCCCATCGATAATCGCTGCATACCCTTCGCGAAAACTCGGATACTTCGGCGCCCAGCCCAAGGCTTTTGCCCGGGCATTACTGCAGCGCTTGCTCCCGGTGCGGCGCACGCTGGCATCGTCGGCCCATTCGGTCACACCCAGATACTCGCGCAACCAACCCACCACATCCGCCAACGCTGCGGGCGCGTCATCGACGCCGATATAGACATCCTCCAACGCCACGCCACGTCGAGCGGCCTCAAGCAAAAACGCCATCAACCCTGCAGCGTCATCGGCATGGATCCGATTGGCATACAACGGCGGATCGACCGCCACGCGATAGCCTCGGCGCACCTGGGTCAGCAACCACTCGCGGCCCGGACCATAAATACCGGTCAACCGCACAATACTGGCCGGGATGCCACTCTTAAGGGCAATCTGCTCGGCTTCGAGCATCACGCGACCGGAATAGCCCGCCGCCACCGCTGGCGAAGTCTCGTCAACCCACTCGCCCTCCTGCTGCCCATAAACACTGCTGCTGGAAACGAACAACAAGCGTTCAGGAACCTGCCCATAGTCGTCCAACCAGCCCAGAACGTGTTGCAAGCCCTGGACATAAGCAGCCCGGTAGCCGGCTTCATCGTGATCGGTAGCGGCCGCGCAATACACCAGGTAGTCCACGGCACCGATTGGCCAGGTGGCCGGACAGTCCTCATTGAACAAGTCGCCCGCAACGCCGATGACACCCTCGGGCAAACGTGAAATGTCACGCCGCAGGCCATGAACCTCCCACCCCAAAGCCAACAATTGCGTGGCCAGACGACTGCCGACATCACCGCAACCGGCGATCAGAACAGAAGGTGCGGACATCAAAAAAACTCCTCTCGGAAACGGATAAGCTAGCGCCGACAGTGGACGAGCGGTTAGCAATGCAGGAAAAAAAAGACTCTATCGCTTTTGTTAACAAGAATTAATTGCAATAATGCACGCCACTTTGTTCTCGGCCTCACGAGGCCTGGAAGAACATTAATCGAATTTTCCTCTCAGGTCCGGCCCAGCATGACATGTAATCAACTCTCCGCTTTGCCAACCAAACGACCTCGCGCCTGGAGCGCGGTGGCCGCCCTGCTGTTCAGCCTGATGCTGGCGCCTGCCGCCGCGTTCGCTGATGCGCAAGCGCCGGCCACTCCGACCTCCGCCACCGCACCGGCTCCAGCCGATCACACCGCCCCGGTTGTCACTCCGGTCGCCAACGACCCAGCGCAGACACAAGCGATCGCCGGCGAAGACGCTCCCGAAGTACTCGAAGCCGACAACACCCTGGGCATGGCCCACGACCTGTCGCCGTGGGGCATGTACAAAAACGCCGACATCATCGTGAAAATCGTGATGATCGGCCTGGCCATCGCTTCGATCATCACCTGGACCATCTGGATCGCCAAAGGCCTGGAGCTGATGGGCGCCAAGCGCCGTCTGCGCAGTGAAATCGCCCAGCTGAAAAAATCTGCCTCGCTCAAGGAAGCCAGCGTCGCGGCGGCGAAGGAAGGTACCCTCGCCAATCTGTTGGTGCACGACGCTCTCGAAGAGATGCGCCTGTCGGTTAACAGTCGCGAAAAAGAAGGCATCAAGGAACGCGTCAGCTTCCGCCTCGAACGCCTGGTGGCGGCCTGCGGTCGCAACATGAGCAGCGGCACCGGCGTGCTTGCCACCATCGGTTCAACGGCGCCATTCGTGGGCCTGTTCGGTACCGTATGGGGCATCATGAACAGCTTTATCGGCATCGCCAAAACCCAGACCACCAACCTCGCCGTCGTGGCTCCCGGCATTGCCGAGGCCTTGCTGGCCACCGCCCTGGGGCTGGTCGCAGCGATTCCAGCGGTCGTGATCTACAACGTGTTTGCCCGCTCCATCGCCGGCTACAAGGCTCAGGTGTCCGACGCGTCGGCACAGGTGCTGCTGCTGGTCAGCCGCGACCTCGACCACCAGCCCGAGCGCAGCTCGCAACCGCACATGGTGAAAGTGGGGTAATCGGCCATGGGCCTGCATTTGAAAGAAGGCGCAGACGACGATCTGGCCGAGAATCACGAAATCAACGTCACGCCGTTCATCGACGTGATGCTGGTGCTGTTGATCATCTTCATGGTGGCGGCACCGTTGGCCACTGTGGACATCAAAGTCGATCTGCCCGCGTCCACCGCCAAACCGGCGCCGCGGCCGGAAAAACCGGTGTTCCTCAGCGTCAAGGCTGACCAACGCCTGTTCCTCGGCGAAGATGAAGTGAAGGCCGAAGCACTCGGCGCTACGCTCGACGCCAAGACCCAGGGCAAGAAAGACACGACGATCTTCTTCCAGGCCGATAAAGGCGTGGATTACGGCGACCTCATGAGCGTGATGGACACCCTGCGCTCCGCCGGTTACCTGAAGGTGGGTCTGGTCGGTCTCGAGTCGGCAGTCAAGAAATGATCACGACGCGCCAAAAGCTGACGCGATATGGCGGTAGCCTGGCCGTGGTGCTGGGCGTTCATGCGCTGGCCATCGCGCTGGCCGTGAACTGGACCGCCCGCCCGCCCATCGAATTGCCGCCCCAGGCAATGATGGTCGAGCTGGCGCCGCTTCCCGCCCCGCCACCGCCTGCACCGCCAAAGGTCGTCACACCGCCACAGCCACCGGCCCCGGTAGAGGAACTGCCGATACCGAAACTCGCCGAAGCGCCGAAGGCGGAAATCGCGGTGCCCAAACCGGTCAAACCCAAGCCGAAGCCTCAACCGCCCAAGCCTGTGGAGAAAAAACCGGAACCACCGAAGGAAAAGCCGTCCGAAGCAAAACCGAGCGAAGAACCACCAACGCCGGCACCAACGGAGAAATCCGCTCAGCCCGCTCCTGGGCCATCGGCAGCTCAACTAGCGGCCAAGGCCAGTTGGGAAGGCACCTTGCTGGCGCACCTGCAAAAGTACAAAAAGTACCCGCCCAGTGCACAGGCACGGGGAAAGGAAGGCATTAACCGCCTGCGTTTCGTGGTGGATGCCGAAGGCAACGTCCTGTCATTCGAGTTGGTGGGCGCCTCAGGCACTGCCGATCTGGACAGGGCGACCCTGGACATGATCCGCCGTGCTCAGCCGCTGCCAAAACCTCCGGCCGAGATGCTCAAAAATGGCTCCATCGAAATTGTTGCACCCTTTGTTTACTCGTTAGACAAACGCCGACGCTGATTAATGTGGGAGCGGGCTTGCTCGCGATTGCTGCCGGACATCCAACATCATCGTTGACTGTTGCACCGCTATCGCGAGCAAGCTCGCTCCACCATGCGAAAGGCACCGAAAAGGTGCCTTTCGCCTATCTGGAAACGGCAAACGTGCATTACCCGGTGTCACTCAGCACATACTGTCTGATAACGTGCGTCTATCGATTGCAAGCGTTATGCTTGGCCCGCAACTTCATGGACGCTTGCTATGACTCTTACAGAATTACGCTACATCGTTACCCTCGCCCAAGAGCAGCACTTTGGCCACGCGGCCGAGCGTTGCCACGTCAGCCAGCCGACCCTTTCGGTAGGCGTGAAAAAGCTCGAAGACGAACTCGGTGTGCTGATTTTCGAGCGCAGCAAAAGCGCCGTGCGCCTGACCCCGGTTGGTGAAGGCATCGTGGCCCAGGCACAGAAAGTCCTGGAACAGGCCCAAGGCATTCGCGAACTGGCACAAGCCGGCAAGAACCAGCTGACCGCCCCGCTGAAAGTCGGCGCGATCTACACCGTCGGCCCGTATCTGTTCCCGCACCTGATCCCGCAACTGCACCGGGTTGCCCCGCAGATGCCGTTGTACATCGAAGAAAACTTCACCCACATCCTGCGTGACAAGCTGCGCAACGGCGAGCTCGACGCGATCATCATCGCCCTGCCGTTCAATGAAGCCGACGTCCTGACCCTGCAACTCTACGACGAGCCGTTCTACGTCCTGATGCCGGCGCAGCACCCATGGACGCAAAAAGAATCCATCGACGCCAGCCTGCTCAATGACAAGAGCCTGCTGTTGCTCGGCGAAGGCCACTGCTTCCGCGATCAAGTGCTGGAAGCCTGCCCGACCCTGACCAAAGGTAACGACGGCGCCAAACACACCACCGTGGAATCCAGCTCGCTGGAAACCATCCGCCACATGGTTGCCTCCGGCCTCGGGATTTCGATCCTGCCGCTGTCGGCCGTCGACAGCCATCACTACGCCCCTGGCGTGATCGAAGTTCGGCCGTTGTCGGCGCCGGTACCGTTTCGCACCGTGGCCATCGCCTGGCGTGCGAGCTTCCCGCGTCCGAAAGCCATTGAAATCCTCGCTGACTCCATTCGCCTGTGCTCGGTGGCCAAGCCATCCGCACCGGTGGTGGCCGGCTAAGCAAGCGTCATGACCGAGTTGTCGCAAGTGTCGGTGACGGCACTCAAGGGTGTCGGCGAAGCCATGGCCGAGAAACTGGCCAAGGTCGGCCTGGAAAATCTCCAGGACGTCCTGTTTCACCTGCCATTGCGGTACCAGGATCGCACGCGCGTAGTCCCGATTGGTGCGTTGCGCCCGGGGCAGGACGCTGTGATCGAAGGCACGGTCAGCGGCGCCGACGTGGTCATGGGCCGACGCCGCAGCCTGGTGGTGCGCCTGCAGGACGGCACCGGCGGACTCAGTCTGCGCTTCTACCATTTCAGCAACGCCCAGAAAGAAGGCCTCAAGCGCGGCACGCGAATTCGCTGCTACGGCGAAGCGCGACCCGGTGCGTCGGGTCTGGAAATCTACCACCCGGAATACCGCGCCATTTCCGGCGACGAGCCGCCGCCGGTGGACGAAACCCTGACGCCGGTGTACCCGCTCACCGAAGGCCTGACGCAACAGCGCTTGCGCCAACTGTGCATGCAGACTCTGACGTTACTCGGCCCCACCAGCCTGCCCGACTGGCTGCCGACCGAACTCGCCCGCGACTATCAATTGGCACCGCTGGCCGATGCGATCCGCTACCTGCATCATCCGCCGGCCGATGCCGATGTCGACGAACTCGCCCTCGGCCACCACTGGGCCCAGCACCGCCTGGCCTTCGAAGAACTGCTGACCCATCAACTGTCCCAGCAACGCCTGCGCGAGAGCATGCGTTCGCTGCGCGCACCGGCCATGCCCAAAGCCACGAAGCTACCGGCCCAATACCTGGCCAACCTCGGCTTCAGCCCCACGGGTGCACAGCGCCGGGTGGGCAACGAAATCGCCTACGATCTCAGTCAACACGAGCCGATGCTGCGCTTGATTCAAGGTGACGTCGGCGCGGGCAAGACCGTGGTCGCGGCGCTGGCTGCATTGCAAGCATTGGAGGCTGGTTATCAGGTCGCTCTGATGGCGCCCACCGAAATTCTCGCCGAGCAGCACTTCATTACCTTCAAGCGCTGGCTAGAACCCTTGGGCATCGAAGTCGCGTGGCTGGCCGGCAAGCTCAAGGGCAAAAACCGCGTGGCCGCGCTGGAGCAAATCGCCAATGGCACGCCGATGGTGGTCGGCACCCATGCGCTGTTTCAGGACGAGGTGCAGTTCAAGAACCTGGCACTGGTGATCATCGACGAGCAACACCGCTTTGGTGTGCAACAGCGCCTGGCGTTACGCCAGAAAGGTGTCGGCGGGCGCATGTGTCCGCATCAGCTGATCATGACTGCGACACCTATCCCGCGCACGCTGGCCATGAGTGCCTACGCCGACCTCGACACCTCGATCCTCGACGAATTGCCGCCCGGCCGAACCCCGGTGAACACGGTGCTGATCACCGACACCCGGCGCGTCGAAGTCATCGAACGGGTGCGCGGCGCCTGTGCCGAAGGTCGACAGGCCTATTGGGTGTGCACGCTGATCGAAGAGTCGGAAGAGCTGACCTGCCAGGCCGCCGAAACCACTTATGAAGACCTCACCGCCGCGCTCGGCGAGCTGAAAGTCGGGCTGATTCACGGGCGCATGAAGCCTGCCGAAAAAGCAGCCGTGATGGCCGAGTTCAAGGCCGGTAACCTGCAACTGCTGGTCGCCACTACCGTGATCGAAGTGGGCGTTGACGTGCCCAACGCCAGCCTGATGATCATCGAAAATCCGGAACGTCTTGGCCTGGCGCAACTGCACCAGTTGCGCGGTCGCGTCGGGCGGGGCAGCGCCGTCAGCCATTGCGTATTGCTCTACCATCCACCGCTGTCGCAGGTCGGACGCCAGCGACTGGGCATCATGCGCGAAACCAATGACGGATTCGTCATCGCCGAAAAAGACCTCGAACTGCGCGGCCCCGGTGAAATGCTCGGCACGCGGCAGACCGGCCTGCTTCAATTCAAAGTCGCCGACCTGATGCGCGATGCCGACCTGCTGCCGGCGGTGCGCGATGCCGCTCAGGCCTTGCTCGAACGCTGGCCCGATCACGTCAGCCCATTACTTGATCGTTGGTTGCGTCATGGGCAGCAATACGGCCAAGTGTGAGCACCGTCTCAGTTTCTGAGCGATGGGTTCAAGCAAGCTGGTTATACTCCTGCCAATTGTTTTAAAACGGATACAGACCATGACCGAAGTTGCCCTCGCACCCGCTACCCCGCACGCGCCGTCGGTCATTCGGCTGTTGCTGGGCAAAATGGGCATTGCCTACAAGGAAGTCCTCGACCACCACGGTCTGAACCCCGCGCGCAAAGTTCAAGCTGCGCTGCTTGATGACGCCGTCGGTGCGCTGATGGTGTTGTTCCCGCAAAGCCAATTGCTGGACCTCAATCGCCTCACCGAACTCACCGGCCGCCGCCTCACTGCGGTGCCGACCGAGCGCCTGGAAAAGATGCTCGGCAAACATAACCTGAGCCTGTTGCCCGGCCTGCCGGCACTGACCAGCTCACCGTGCCTGTACGACGAAAGCCTGCTGCATGAGCCGATCGTGCTGGTCAACTCCGGTGAGCCTGGCGTACTGCTGGAAATCACCAGCGATGCCTTCAAATCCATGCTGAATAAAGCCAGCGCCGCTAACTTCGGCGAAGCGCTGACCAGCATCCGCCCGAACCTCGACCGCCCCGACGACGACCGCGAGGAAATCACCCAGGCCGTCCAAGCGTTCACCGCGCGGCGCATCCAGCAACGCCTGGAAGCGACCATCGAAATTCCGCCGCTGGCCGAGACCGCGCAAAAGATCATCAAACTGCGCGTCGACCCCAACGCTACCATCGACGACATCACCGGCGTGGTCGAGACTGACCCGGCGCTGGCGGCGCAAGTGGTGAGCTGGGCGGCGTCGCCGTACTACGCTTCGCCCGGCAAGATCCGTTCGGTGGAAGACGCCATCGTGCGCGTGCTGGGTTTCGACCTAGTGATCAACCTGGCGCTGGGCCTGGCCCTGGGCAAAACCCTGAGCCTGCCCAAGGACCACCCGCAACACAGCACGCCTTACTGGCAGCAATCGATCTACACCGCCGCCGTCATCGAAGGCCTGACCCGCGCCATGCCGCGCGCCCAGCGTCCGGAAGCCGGCCTGACCTATCTGGCCGGCCTACTGCACAACTTCGGCTACCTGCTGCTGGCCCACGTGTTCCCGCCGCACTTCTCGCTGATCTGTCGCCACCTGGAGGTCAACCCGCATCTGTGCCACAGCTACATCGAGCAACACTTGCTGGGCATCAGCCGCGAACAGATCGGCGCATGGCTGATGCGTTACTGGGACATGCCCGATGAACTGGCCACCGCGCTGCGCTTCCAGCACGACCCCCATTACGACGGCGACTACGCCGAGTACCCGAACCTGGTGTGCCTGAGCGTGCGCTTGCTGCGTAGCCGCGGCATTGGTTCCGGCCCCGACGAAGACATCCCCGATGCCCTGCTCGAACGCCTGGGCCTGACTCGCGACAAGGCCGACGACGTGGTCAGCAAAGTCCTTGAAGCCGAAGTATTGCTGCGCGAACTTGCTTCGCAATTCACTCAGGGCTGAAAGCATCGCGGGCAAGCCACGCCCCCACAGGATTTAGGTGATCCCTGTGGGAGCGGGCTTGCCCGCGATGGATTCAACTCGGTCTGACTGACCCACTCAAACCTTGGCAGTAGCCTTGGCCTTCTTCGGCTTCAAATACTTGGTCAACCCCTGGAACCAGATCACCAGCGCCGGGTTGCCCTTGATCTGAATCGACTTGTCCTGAATACCCGTCATGAACGCCAACTGCTTGTTCTTCGCCTGCATCGTGGCAAAGCCATACGCCGCGTCTTTAAAGGCAATGGCAAACGCAGGCTCGGCATACACACCGGCCTTGCTGGTAATGCGCTGATCCTTCACCCGGAAATGCCGCGCCACTTTCCCGTCCAGGGTCTGCAGCTGAAACACCAACTCCTTGTCGCCCAACTGCTGCTGAAACGCAGGATTGGTCCGACTGGCCTTGCCCATCAACAAACCCAGCATCCACAGCAGAAAACGAAATTTCATGCGCAAGCCTCAAAAAGAAAATGAACGGCCGGGGCAGTTTAACGGCTTCAAGCCATAACGCCAGTATCCAGTTTCATTAGGAGGAGATCATAACCATTAGCGGCACGATGACTACCAAGTCACAATTATTAAAGCCTTCTGCCAGACCACTCGCCACGTCATTCCCACACCAAACGAAACACATTCTGTAGGAGCCGGCTTGCCGGCGATGACCTCACGTGCGCCGCGTTTATCCAGTCCACACGCGTTATCGTTAACGACCATCGCGAGCAAGCTCGCCCCTACAGGTGATGTGTTATCAATTTCCGGGATGGCGCGAAAACCAAAAAAATGGGCACCCAACCTGGTTGGCGTGCCCATTCTTTGTTCGGCTCCCCTGCTACGCAGGGTATGGCGACGGATTACGGATTGACGCTGTCTTTCAACGATTTGCCTGGCTTGAACGCAACGGTGTTGCTGGCCTTGATTTTGACGGGCTCACCGGTTTGCGGGTTTTTGCCGGTGCGGGCGCCGCGGTGGCGTTGCAGGAAGGTGCCGAAACCTACCAGCGTGACGCTGTCTTTGCGGTGCAGGGCGCCGGTGATTTCTTCGAGAACGGCGTTGAGAACGCGGTTGGCCTGCTCTTTGGTGAGGTCTGCTTTTTCAGCAATTGCTGCGGCGAGTTCTGGTTTACGCATATTAGTGAAGCCCCTTTGACGGTTTTTTGTTGTTATGTCCGTGCTGCTCTCTGCGGAGCAGCGCCCAAAGCGCCGCAGGTGCTCTACTCTGCGGCAGACGGGAGTGAGGATGGCACGCAGCGAGGAGCCGCGCCAGTGTCGGCGCGGCCAATGTATGGGCAAAAGGGGGGTGATTCCGACAGAACGACCGGTATTTACGCCAGCAGCGCCGGAAGTTCTTTGTTCAGGGCCATTTTTTCCGTCACCGCCGCGCCTGTCAGGGCATAACCGAGCAGTTTGCCGCCGGCATCGCGGCATAACACCTTGATGTCGGCGCCCTGCCCTTCGACGGTCCAAACGCCCTCCGTGCCGCGTGGCGGCGGGGACACCACCAATGGGCACACCGGGGTTTTGACGGTGATGGGCATCGGGCCATAAGTGACCGTCGTCGGGTTGCCGGCGAGGGTCTGGGCCAGCGCTCTCGCACAGCTCATCAGGGGCATTACGTACAACAGGTTCAGCCCATCGACCTCGGCACAGTCGCCCAGGGCGTAGATGTTGGCGTGGGAAGTTTGCAGGTGGCGGTTGACCACGATGCCGCGATTGACTTGCACGCCGGCAGCGGCGGCCAGGTCGATGCGCGGACGCAGGCCAATGGCCGACACGACCACGTCGCACGGGATCACCTGACCATCGGACAGGTGCGCCTCCAGCCCATCAGCGACGCGCTGCAGGCGATTGAGCACCGGCCCGAGGTGGAAGCGTGCGCCGAGGCTTTCCAGCCCGGCCTGCACCGCCGCAGCCGCCGCCGGGTGCAGCAGGGTCGGCATGACTTGTTCGCACGGCGCCACCAGTTGCACCTCGTAGCCGCCCAGACTGAGGTCGTTGGCGAACTCGCAGCCGATCAGGCCGGCGCCGAGCAACAACACCCGACGCTTGCCGGCCGCTGCGGCGCGAAAGCGTGCGTAGTCTTCGAGGTCGTTGATCGGGAATACGCAGTCCGCCGCATCACCTTCGATGGGCACGCGCACGGTTTCTGCGCCCCAGGCCAGGATCAGGTCACGGTAGTACACCGCTTCTTCGCCGATCCACAGGCGCTTGTGGCCCGGGTCGATACCACTGATGCGCGTGTGGGTGCGCACTTCGGCTTTCAACTGCTCGGCCATGGTGCCGGGTTCTGCCATGCTCAGGCCATCGGCGTCTTTGTTTTTGCCGAAACCGGTGGAGAGCATCGGCTTGGAGTAGGAGCGCCCGTCATCGGCGGTAATCAGCAGCAGCGGGGTTTCGCCATCGAGTTTGCGAAACTCGCGGGCCAGGTTGTAGCCCGCCAGTCCGGTGCCGACGATCACGACAGGTGCGTTCATTCCTTACTCCTTCCAGGTGTTTTAGTTGATTTCGATCATTTCGAAATCCATTTTGCCGACGCCGCAATCCGGGCACAGCCAGTCTTCGGGTACGTCCTGCCACAAGGTGCCCGGCGCGATGCCGTCATCCGGCCAGCCGTCGGCTTCGTTGTAGATCAGGCCGCAGACCACACATTGCCACTTTTTCATTCAGGTACTTCCTCAGGATTCAGGCTTTTACCGGCGCGAACGGTCGATGGTTGCAGCGCTGCCGTCCGGCTCAGGGCGTTTTGTACTGATGGGGCCGCGCAGATGCAAGCCTGTTCGGCGCAACGGGCGGCCAGATCACTCAAATTCATGAGCTGACATGTTAAGCTCGCCGCCTCCTTTGCTGCCAATAATGACTCACTGTGCCGCACTCAAAATCCGCTTGCCCGGCCCCGCTCTGGCTTCCTCAAAGCCAACTGACGCCCCTCCCCGATACGTCTACCCTCGACTGGCTATTCGACGAAGGTTCGCTGACCCGCCGCCTGACCCGCTTGTCGAATGACGGCTTCAGCGTTACGCCGCTGTTCGAAGGCTGGCAGACCCTGCGCGCCGACGAATGCGCCGCGCTGGATCTGGCCGACGGCAGTGAGGGCTGGGTTCGCGAGGTGTACCTGCGCGGTCACGGCGAGGCGTGGGTGTTTGCCCGCAGCGTGGCCTCGCGCAGTGCATTGCAGGGCGACGGCTTGCACATGGACGAATTGGGCAGCCGCTCCCTGGGCGAATTGCTGTTTTGCGATCACGCCTTCCAGCGCCGGGCCATCGAGGTTTGCCACTATCCTCAAGCGTGGCTGCCGAACGAGGTCCAGTCGCCTGAGCTATGGGGCCGCCGCTCACGGTTCGACCGTGGCACCTTGAGCGTGCTGGTGGCCGAGATTTTCCTGCCGACCCTGTGGAACGCCGCCCGCGCCCATCCGGAGAATTGCTGATGTACCAGAGCCTGCTCAAGTCCCTGAACCGCTTGAACCCACGGGCCTGGGATTTCATTCAGCTGACGCGCATGGACAAGCCAATCGGCATCTATCTGTTGCTGTGGCCAACGTTGTGGGCGCTGTGGATTGCCGGCAAGGGCTCGCCGTCGCTGGCCAACATCGTGATTTTTGTCCTTGGCGTGGTGCTGACTCGCGCCGGTGGCTGCGTGATCAACGATTGGGCCGACCGCAAGGTCGATGGCCATGTGAAACGCACCGCACAGCGCCCACTGGCGAGCGGCAAGATCAGCTCCAAGGAAGCGTTGGTGTTCTTTGCGCTGCTGATGGGGGTGAGTTTCCTGCTGGTGCTGTGCACCAATGCGACCACGATCTGGCTGTCACTTGGCGGCCTGGCGCTGGCCTTCACTTACCCGTTCATGAAGCGCTACACCTATTACCCGCAGGTGGTGTTGGGCGCGGCGTTTTCCTGGGGCATGCCGATGGCATTCACAGCCGAAACCGGTGATTTGCCGGCAGCGGCGTGGCTGCTATACATCGCCAACCTGATGTGGACAGTGGGCTACGACACCTATTACGCAATGACCGACCGCGACGACGATCTGAAGATCGGCGTGAAGTCCACGGCGATACTGTTTGGCGAAGCGGACCGGGTGATCATCCTGACCCTGCAAGGATTGGCGCTGGGTTGTCTGTTGCTGGCGGGTTCGAAATTCGAGCTCGGTGGCTGGTTCCACCTCGGGTTGGCGGTGGCGGCAGCCTGCTTCGCCTGGGAGTTCTGGTACACCCGCGACAAGGACCGGATGCGCTGTTTCAAGGCGTTTTTGCACAATCACTGGGCCGGGCTGGCGATTTTCGTCGGGATCGTGCTGGATTACGGGTTGCGCTGAGACAGGATTGATATCGCCCCCGCAGAGCATTCATGCGGGGGCGGATCACGTTGGTTACTTCTGCGACTGGTGAACGACGTGCCAGACGTCTTTCATGCCGTCACCCTTCATTTCTCCAGGTTTTTCGTCCTTCACAAAGGTGTACAGCGGCTTACCGTCATACGCCCACTGCATCATGCCGTCATCGCGCTTGATGGGCGTAAATTTGCCTTCGGCCTTGGCGCCGGCCGGAGCCATCATGGGTGGCCAGTTCTTCGCGCAGTCACCATTACACATCGACTTGCCGCCTGAGTCCTTGTCGAACGTGTACACGGTCATGCCTTTATGGTCGACCATCATGCCGTCTTTCATCATCACCGGTTCAGCGGCGAGCGCCAGGGTCGGCAGCGTTAGCACGGCCGTTACCAGTAACGCCTTCCAGGATTGAGCGATGTAATTCATGGAAACCTTCCTTTTGCGGTTGTCAGGATTCGGACTTAGAGCTTAGTTCAGGTTCACGACGATCGCCGGGCGACTAAAATACTGTCACACGACTGCAATAATTCCGTTATCTAATGCGGCGCAAGACAGTTAAATGACAAGAGGATTAAGGCATGGTTGGCAGGAGCATTCTGATCGTCGACGACGAAGCGCCTATTCGCGAAATGATCGCCGTTGCGTTGGAAATGGCCGGCTATGACTGCCTGGAGGCCGAGAACTCCCAGCAGGCCCACGCCATTATCGTCGACCGCAAACCGGACTTGATCCTGCTCGACTGGATGCTGCCCGGCACCTCCGGCATCGAATTGGCCCGCCGCCTCAAGCGCGATGAACTGACCGGTGATATCCCGATCATCATGCTCACCGCCAAGGGCGAAGAGGACAACAAGATCCAGGGCCTGGAAGTCGGTGCCGACGATTACATCACCAAACCTTTTTCCCCCCGTGAGTTGGTCGCGCGCCTCAAAGCCGTGCTGCGCCGCGCCGGTCCTACCGATGGCGAAGCGCCGATTGAAGTCGGTGGCCTGCTGTTGGACCCGATCGGCCACCGCGTGACCATCGACGGCAAACCGGCCGAAATGGGGCCGACCGAATACCGCCTGCTGCAATTCTTCATGACCCACCAGGAACGCGCCTACACGCGCGGCCAGTTGCTGGATCAGGTCTGGGGCGGCAATGTCTATGTCGAAGAGCGCACCGTCGATGTGCACATCCGCCGCCTGCGCAAAGCCCTCGGCGACGCCTACGAAAACCTGGTACAAACCGTGCGCGGAACCGGCTACCGGTTCTCTACAAAGGCATAAAAGCAGTTGCAAGCGCCAAGCTTTAAGCGGCAAGCAGAAGCACAGCCCGCTATAACTTGCAGCTTGCGGCTAGAAACTTGAAGCTGCGCTAGGACGCCCCCTTGAACCAAAACTGGCATGGAACCCTGATTCGCCACATGCTGCTACTGGTCACCGCCTGCCTGGTGATCGGTTTGATCAGCGGCTACTACGGCTGGAGCCTCGCCGCGGGCCTGGGCCTTTACCTGGCCTGGACCCTCAAGCAACTGCTGCGCCTGCACGAGTGGCTGCGCCTGCACCAACCCGATGAAGCCCCGCCCGATGGCTATGGCCTGTGGGGCGAAGTGTTTGACAGCATCTATCACCTGCAGCGTCGCGATCAGCGAGTGCGCGGGCGGTTGCAAGCGGTGATCGACCGGGTTCAGGAATCCACCGCCGCATTGAAAGATGCGGTGGTCATGCTCGACAGCGACGGCAACCTGGAATGGTGGAACCGCGCCGCCGAAACCTTGCTGGGCCTCAAGACGCCACAGGACAGCGGTCAGCCGGTGACCAACCTGGTGCGCCACCCGCGCTTCAAGGAATACTTCGAGCAGGACAGCTACGCCGAGCCGCTGGAAATCCCTTCGCCGACCAACGACCGGATGCGTATTCAGCTGTACATCACCCGCTACGGCAACAACGAGCACCTGATGCTGGTACGCGACGTCACACGCATCCATCAGCTCGAACAGATGCGCAAAGACTTCATCGCCAACGTTTCCCATGAATTACGCACACCCCTGACGGTGATATGCGGCTACCTGGAAACCCTGCTCGACAACGTCGAGGACGTGAACCCGCGCTGGAGTCGCGCCTTGCAGCAAATGCAGCAACAAGGCGGGCGCATGCAGACGCTGCTCAATGACTTGCTGCTGCTGGCCAAGCTCGAAGCGACCGATTACCCATCGGATAACCAGCCAGTGGCCATCGATGGCCTGTTGCAGTCGATCAAGAGTGACGCTCAGCAGCTCTCCGGCCAGAAAAACCAGCACATCACCCTGGAAGCCGACCCGACGATTCTGCTCAAGGGCAGCGAAGCCGAACTGCGCAGCGCTTTTTCCAACCTGGTGTTCAACGCGGTCAAGTACACCCAGGCCGAAGGCAACATCCGCATACGCTGGTGGGGCGATGAACAAGGCGCACACTTGAGCGTGCAGGACTCCGGGATCGGCATCGACAGCAAACACTTGCCGCGCCTGACCGAACGCTTCTATCGCGTTGACTCCAGTCGCAACTCCAATACCGGCGGCACCGGGTTGGGGCTGGCGATCGTCAAACACGTGCTGCTGCGGCACCGCGCACGAATGGAAATCAGCAGCGTGCCGGGGCACGGGAGCACTTTTACCTGCCATTTCGCCCCCGCCCAGGTCAGCAAATCCAGAGTCATTAGTCCAACGGACTGATGGCAGTACTAGGCAATCGCTGAGTCAGCCGCTACATTGGCTGACTTGTGCCTGCCTTTCAGGCCCACTTTTTCTTTCCTTTCGAATACACGGAACCCGCAAAACTCCATCATGGACCCTTCCCCTGGTTTGACCCTCGCCACACTATTCGCCGACTTCGGCATGATTCTTTTTGCTCTGATCCTGGTGTTGCTCAACGGTTTTTTCGTTGCGGCGGAATTTGCCATGGTCAAATTGCGCTCGACCCGGGTCGAAGCCATCGCTGAACAACACGGCTGGCGCGGGCAGATCCTGCGGACCGTGCACAGCCAGCTCGATGCCTACCTGTCGGCGTGCCAATTGGGCATCACCCTCGCCTCCCTGGGCCTCGGCTGGGTCGGCGAACCGGCGTTCGCGCACATCCTCGAACCGCTGCTCGACGCCGTCGGCGTGCAGTCGGCCGAAGTGATCAAAGGCGTTTCGTTCTTCGCTGCGTTTTTTGTCATCTCGTACCTGCACATCGTGGTCGGCGAACTGGCCCCGAAATCCTGGGCCATCCGCAAGCCCGAGCTGCTGTCGCTGTGGACCGCCGTGCCGCTGTACCTGTTCTACTGGGCCATGTACCCGGCGATCTACTTGCTCAACGCCAGCGCCAACGCGATCCTGCGCATCGCTGGCCAGGGCGAGCCCGGCCCGCATCACGAGCATCACTACAGCCGCGAAGAACTGAAACTGATCCTGCACTCCAGCCGTGGCCAGGACCCGAGCGACCAAGGCATGCGCGTATTGGCTTCGGCGGTGGAAATGGGCGAACTGGAGGTGGTCGACTGGGCCAACTCCCGCGAAGACCTGGTGACACTGGAGTTCAACGCCCCCCTCAAGGAAATCCTGGCGATGTTCCGTCGTCACAAGTTCAGCCGTTATCCGGTGTACGACAGCGAGCGCCAGGAGTTCGTCGGCTTGCTGCACATCAAGGACCTGCTGCTTGAACTGGCGGCACTGGATCATATTCCCGAGTCGTTCAACCTGGCCGAACTGACCCGTCCGCTGGAGCGCGTGTCCAGGCACATGCCGCTGTCGCAACTGCTCGAACAGTTCCGCAAGGGCGGCTCGCACTTCGCCGTGGTTGAAGAGGCCGACGGCAACATCATCGGCTACCTGACCATGGAAGACGTGCTGGAAGTGCTGGTGGGCGACATTCAGGACGAACACCGCAAGGCCGAACGCGGGATCCTCGCCTACCAGCCGGGCAAACTGCTGGTACGGGGCGATACGCCACTGTTCAAGGTCGAACGGCTGCTGGGCATCGACCTGGACCACGTTGAAGCCGAAACCCTCGCAGGGCTGGTCTACGAAACCCTGAAACGCGTACCGGAAGAGGAAGAAGTGCTGGAAGTCGAAGGCCTGCGCATCATCATCAAGAAGATGAAAGGGCCGAAGATCATTCTGGCCAAGGTCTTGATGCTGGACTGAGTGCAGCACCCGTCGCTTGTGGCGAGGGAGCTTGCTTCCTCGCCACAATTAGTTTTCGCAAGCCCTCGTTATTGCTTGCCCAACGCAAAGTTGGGCAATGAGCTCACCGGTTGGTTGAACTGATACGGAATTGACACCAGGCCCATCCCGGTATTGCGCTGCACCACGAAATGCAGGTGCGGCCCGCTGCTGTTGCCGGTATTGCCCGACAGCGCGAGCGCGGTGCCCACCATGACCCTTTGCCCCTCCCGAACGCTGACCGAGCCTTTTTTCAGGTGCAGGTACACGCCCATGGTCCCGTCATCGTGCAACACCCGCACGAAATTGCCCGATGGATTGGTGCCGCGTCCGGTCTGTCCGTTTTCGATCTTCACCACGACTCCGCCACGTGCGGCAATGATCGGTGTGCCTTCGGGCATGGCGATGTCGATGGCGTAACGGTTCTTCGGCCCAAAGTGGCTGTATTGGCCCTCGGCACCCTGACTCACCCGAAACGGCCCGCCACGCCAGGGCAACGGGTATCGATAGGCCATGGAGGCACCTGCGGGGTCGCCCAGGGAGTATTCGAACCTGGGGATATAGGCGATCGGCCTTGTGGCCTCTGTGGCCGTGAGCATCGCCAGGCGAATGCTGCTGCGTGACGGCATCACCCGACGAATCGGCCGGCTCGGCGCGCCACTGACGTTCTTCAAGCCATCGAAACTCAATTCGATTTCCACCGGCGCATAGAGGTCGTTTCGCACGTATACGCTGTCCACGCCTTCCTTCTTCATGATCACCAGGTACACCTGACGCTCAAGGTGCTCTTCCATGCGATCGCGGAAGGTGAACACCTTGGAGCCTTTCGTGGGGCGGTCACTGTAGGAGACCACGCCATTGGCGTCGGTGGACTTGTAGATAGTCACGGCCATCGCCGGGGTGGCGGCCATGAACAGACCACATAAAAACAGCAGGCGCGCGAGCATGGGCAGGATTCTGTCGTGTGAGGCCTGGAATGAGCCTAGCAGTCGGAATTGACCTGTGTTGTCGGCAGATGTTTCAAAGTGGATGGTTTAGCAGATGTGTGGTGATTGCTCTAGCGTCATCGCGGGCAAGTTCGCCCCCACAGGTTCTGCACTGTACCTGTGGGAGCGGGCTCGCCCGCGATGGCTGGCTGACAGGCGACGCCTGACTTACGCGCCCGGAACGAAGTGCTTCTGTGCGGTGCCACGGGCGATCAGGCGGGAAATGTAATCGAGCTTCTGCGAGTCCTGATCGACGAAACGGAAGGTCAATTGCAACCAGTCGCTGTCCGGCTTGGGCTCATGGGCGACGACGGCGTGCAAATAGCCATTCAGACGAGCCGTCTCGGCGTTGTCGCCCTGCTCCAGGTCGAGCACGGCACTGTCCAATACTTGTGGCAGTGTTTCGGAGCGCTTCACCACCAGCAGCGCTTCCTTGAGGCTCAGCGCCTTGATCACGCATTGCTGGATACCGTTGGGCAGGCGCAATTGCCCCTGACCACGCCCACCCGCCCCAGAGGCAGCCGGAGCGGGCGCCTTGACCGGCGGACTGTTGAGCAAACCACGGGATGGCGCGGCAGCAGGAGTCGGGGCAGAAGGCGATGGCGCGACCACGGTGGCCTTGCCGCCAGTCAATGCATTCAGGGAGTCGTTGCCGAACGCCGAAGTCGTTTTGGTCGATGCAACGTTCACCAACGCGTCGAGCTTGCCGACCTTGTGCAGTGCCTGCCTGACCTTATTGATCAATTGCTCGTTGGTGAACGGCTTGCTGACATAGCCAGAAACCCCGGCCTGGATTGCCTGGACGACGTTCTCCTTGTCGCCACGGCTGGTCACCATCACAAACGGCATGGTTTTGAGGCTGTCCTGCGCGCGACACCAAGTCAGCAGTTCCAGGCCGGACATTTCCGGCATTTCCCAGTCGCACAGCACCAGGTCGAACGCTTCCCGGGCCAGCAATGCCTGGGCCTTTTTGCCATTGATTGCGTCTTCGATCCGCATGCCCGGGAAATAGTTACGCAGGCATTTCTTCACCAGGTCACGAATAAACGAGGCATCGTCCACGACCAACACACTGACCTTACTCATCCATAACCCCTTAAAAAACCCCGGCAAGCATACCGCTTTGCTGATGGCACATTGCCAAAACCTTCAGTCACGCCGGGACTTTTCGTTCGCGGGTGCTGCTTTTCGAATTCGAGAGCCGCAAACAAAAACGCCCGGCCAACAGGCCGGGCGCTTTACTTGGGCAATCTTACTTATCGTCAGGTTTGCCCGGAACATTAGCGGTTTCGCCGGCGGTTCCTTCAACTTCTTCTTTCATGCGCTTGAGGCCAAGGTGACGTACGTCAGTGCCGCGCACCAGGTAAATCACCAACTCGGAAATATTGCGCGCGTGGTCGCCGATGCGCTCCAGCGAGCGCAGCACCCAGATAATGCTCAAGACGCGCGAGATAGACCGCGGGTCTTCCATCATGTAGGTCGCCAGCTCACGCAGAGCGGTCTTGTATTCACGGTCGATGATTTTGTCGTACTGCGCCACTGACAACGCCAGATCGGCGTCGAAACGGGCAAAGGCGTCCAACGCGTCACGAACCATGTTACGGACCTGGTCGCCGATGTGGCGCACTTCGACGTAGCCGCGTGGCGCTTCGCCTTCTTCGCACAACTGGATGGCACGACGGGCGATCTTGGTCGCTTCATCACCGATGCGCTCCAGGTCGATCACCGACTTGGAGATGCTGATGATCAGACGCAGGTCAGACGCCGCCGGCTGACGACGGGCCAGAATGCGCAGGCATTCTTCGTCGATGTTGCGTTCCATCTGATTGATCTGGTCGTCGATTTCGCGAACCTGCTGGGCCAGGCCGGAATCGGCCTCGATCAGCGCGGTGACCGCGTCGTTGACCTGTTTTTCCACCAGACCGCCCATGGCCAGGAGGTGGCTGCGCACTTCCTCCAGTTCGGCGTTGAACTGCTGGGAGATGTGGTGGGTAAGGCCTTCTTTGCTAATCATCTGTTTCGCTCCGCGAAAGTTGCAAGCTTCAAGCTGCAAGCTTCAAGCAGTTATGTATAAGTCCTGATATCGCACCGCTTCTCTTGCCGCTTGCAGCTTGACGCTTGCGGCTGTAGGGGCTAGCCGTAACGACCGGTGATGTAGTCTTCGGTCTGCTTCTTCGCCGGATTGGTGAACAGGGTGTCGGTGTCGCCGAATTCCACCAGTTTGCCCATGTACATGAACGCCGTGTAGTCGGATACCCGAGCGGCCTGTTGCATGTTGTGGGTCACGATGACGATGGTGAATTTGGATTTCAGTTCGTAGATCAGCTCTTCGACTTTCAGCGTCGAGATCGGGTCGAGTGCCGAGCACGGTTCATCGAGCAGCAGCACTTCCGGTTCCACGGCGATGGTGCGGGCGATCACCAGACGTTGCTGCTGACCACCGGACAGGCCCAGTGCCGATTCATGCAGACGGTCTTTGACTTCATCCCACAGGGCCGCGCCTTTCAACGCCCACTCGACCGCTTCGTCGAGGATGCGCTTCTTGTTGATGCCCTGGATCCGCAGGCCGTAAACCACGTTTTCATAGATGGTTTTCGGGAACGGGTTGGGCTTCTGGAACACCATGCCGACGCGACGACGCAGCTCGGCCACGTCTTCGCCCTTGCGATAGATGTTGTTGCCGTACAGGTTGATCGCGCCTTCGACGCGGCAGCCGTCCACCAGATCGTTCATGCGGTTAAACGTACGCAGCAATGTGGACTTGCCGCAGCCGGACGGGCCGATGAAGGCGGTCACGCGCTGTTTCGGGATGTTCATGCTGACGTCGTACAGCGCTTGTTTCTCACCGTAGAACAGGCTCAGGCTCGGCACCTCGATGGCCACGGTTTCCTGCTCGAGATTCAGGCTCTGCTTGTCGCGACCCAGGGCCGACATGTTGATGCCGTGAGTATGTGCTTCGTGCTGCATGGGGTCTCACTCCGTTCGTAGCTGCAGGCTTCTAGCTGCAAGCTGCAAGTTTGAGCAAAAGCGGCTTGCGGCCTAAAGCTTGCCGCTTGGAACTTGCCGCTTGTGGCTTATTTATCAGCTATCCAGCGCTTTGTATTTTTCGCGCAGGTGGTTACGGATCCACACGGCCGACAGGTTCAATGTCGCGATCACCAGTACCAGCAGCAGCGCCGTGGCGTATACCAGCGGCCGCGCGGCCTCGACGTTCGGGCTCTGGAAGCCGACGTCATAGATATGGAAGCCCAAGTGCATGATCTTCTGGTCCAGGTGCAGGTACGGGTAGTTGCCGTCCACCGGCAGCGACGGCGCCAGTTTCACCACACCCACCAGCATCAGCGGCGCCACCTCACCGGCGGCGCGTGCCACGGCGAGGATCATGCCGGTCATCATCGCCGGGCTGGCCATCGGCAGCACGATCTTCCACAAGGTTTCAGCCTTGGTCGCGCCGAGGGCCAACGAGCCTTCGCGAACGGTGCGAGGAATCCGCGCCAGGCCTTCTTCAGTGGCCACGATCACCACCGGCACCGCCAGCAGGGCCAGGGTCAGCGAAGCCCAGAGCAGGCCCGGCGTACCGAAGGTCGGTGCCGGCAAGGCTTCCGGGAAGAACAACCGGTCGACCGAGCCACCCAGCACGTAGACGAAGAAGCCCAGACCGAACACGCCGTACACGATGGCCGGAACGCCCGCCAGGTTGTTCACCGCGATGCGGATCACGCGGGTCAGGGTGTTCTGCTTGGCGTATTCACGCAGGTACACCGCCGCCAGCACGCCGAACGGGGTGACGATCATCGCCATGATCAAAGTCATCATCACGGTGCCGAAGATCGCCGGGAAAATCCCGCCTTCGGTGTTCGCTTCACGCGGGTCGTCGCTCAGGAATTCCCAGACCTTGCTGAAGTAGAAGCCGATCTTGGTCAGGGTGCTCATCGCGTTCGGCTGATAGGCGTGAACCACTTTGCCGATGCCGATTTCCACTTCCTTGCCGTTGGCATCGCGGGCCGTCAGGCTGTCGCGGTTGAACTGCGCGTGCAGATCGGCCAGACGTGCTTCGATCTCTTGATAGCGAGCGTTCAGCTCAGCGCGCTCGGATTCCATGTCCGCTTGCGCGGCAGGGTCGAGTTTGCCTTCCAGCTCCAGCTTGCGACCGTGCAAGCGGATGCGCTCGAGACCGGCGTTGATCGCGCCGATGTCGGTTTTTTCCAGGCTCTTGAGCTGCGCAGCCAGCTTGTTGACGCGATCGACACGGGCCTGCAACTCAGGCCATGCGGCTTCGCCTTCAGCGATGACCTTGCCATCCTGTTTGACGTTGACCAGGTAGCCGTAGAAGTTGCCCCACTCACGACGCTCGATGGCCATCAGCTCCGGCGGCGTCGTCTGGTTGGTCAGCCACTCGCCGACGGTCCAGGTGAAGTCGTTGCCGTTCAGGTCGCGGTTGCCGACCTTGATCAGCTCGCGGGTCATGAATTCCGGGCCTTGATCCGGCACCGGCAAACCAGCGGACTTCAGACGTGCGCGGGGCACTTCTTCCTTCTGTACCACTTCGCCAATGACCAGGTGATTAGCCTGGCCCGGCACGTCGTAGTTGGCGTGGATCAGATCCGCCGGCCAGAAGTGACCCAGGCCGCGCACGGCGATCACCGCCAGCAGGCCAATGGTCATGATGACCGCGATGGACACCGCGCCACCGCTGATCCAGACGCCGGGGGCGCCGCTCTTGAACCATCCATTCAGGGAGTTCTGTTTCACAGACTTCTACCTTTCTTAAAGCGACGAGTATTTCTTGCGCAGACGCTGACGAATCAGTTCCGCGAGGGTGTTCATGACGAAGGTGAACAACAGCAACACCAGCGCCGAGAGGAACAGCACGCGGTAGTGACTGCCGCCGACTTCCGATTCGGGCATTTCCACCGCGACGTTGGCGGCCAGGGTGCGCAGACCTTCGAACAGGTTCATCTCCATGACCGGGGTGTTACCGGTGGCCATCAACACGATCATGGTTTCACCGACCGCACGGCCCATGCCGATCATCAGCGCCGAGAAGATGCCCGGGCTGGCGGTGAGGATCACCACGCGCGTCATGGTCTGCCACGGCGTGGCACCGAGGGCCAGGGAGCCGAGGGTGAGGCCACGCGGTACGCTGAACACGGCGTCTTCGGCGATGGAGTAGATGTTCGGGATGACCGCAAAGCCCATGGCCAGGCCGACCACCAGTGCGTTGCGCTGGTCGTAGGTGATGCCCAGGTCGTGGGAGATCCACATGCGCATGTCGCCGCCGAAGAACCAGTTCTCCATGAACGGGCTCATGTACAGCGAGAGCCAGCCAACGAAGAGGATCACCGGGATCAGGATCGCGCTTTCCCAGCCATCGGGCACTTTCAGGCGAATGGATTCAGGCAGGCGACTGAAGACGAAACCGGCGACCAGAATGCCGATCGGCAGGAGCATCAGCAGGCTGAAGATGCCCGGCAAGTGCCCTTCCACATACGGGGCGAGGAACAGACCGGCGAAGAAACCGAGGATCACCGTCGGCATCGCTTCCATCAGTTCGATCACCGGCTTGACCTTGCGGCGCATGCCCGGTGCCATGAAGTACGCGGTGTAGATCGCAGCGGCGACGGCCAGTGGAGCCGCCAGCAGCATCGCGTAGAACGCGGCCTTGAGGGTACCGAAGGTCAGCGGCGACAGGCTCAGCTTGGGTTCGAAATCGGTGTTGGCGGCGGTCGATTGCCAGACGTATTTAGGCTCGTCGTAGTTCTCGTACCAGACCTTGCTCCACAGCGCGCTCCACGAGACTTCCGGGTGCGGGTTGTCGAGCAGCAACGGTTGCAGCTTGCCGCCGGCTTCCACGATCACGCGGTTGGCCCGTGGCGACAGGCCGAAAATGCCCTGGCCTTCGACCACTTGATCCACCAGCAAGGTGCGGTGGGCCGTACTGTGGAATACGCCGAGCTTGCCGGAGGCGTCGAGGGCGATAAAGCCCTTGCGGCGTTCTTCGGCAGTGATTTCAACAATAGGCGTGGTGCCCATCTGGAAGGTACGGATCTGCTTGAGGCGTTGTTCACCGTCCTGATCGCGCGCCATGAACCATTGAGCCAGGCCACCTTTGGAGTCGCCGATGATCAGCGAGATACCGCCAACCAACTGAGTGCTGGCCGTGACTTGGGCTTCACCGTCTTCCAGCAGTTTGTAGCGACCGTTGAGACTCTTGTCGCGCAGGCTGAATACGTCGGCCTGGGCACGCCCGTTGACCACGTACAGCCACTGCTGACGCGGATCGACGAAGATGTTTTTCACCGGTTCGGTCATTTGCGGCAGATCGATACGCTTCTGCTCGTTGGTGATTTCGCCGGTCATCATGTTTTCTTCGCTGGTGAGCGACAACACATTGAGTTGCGAACCGGTGGCGCCAACCAGCATCAGGGTCGAATCGTTGGCATTGAGGCTGACGTGCTCAAGCGCACCACCCGCCTCGTTCACCACGATAGGTGCTTCGCCGTACGGGTACTCGACCGCTGGCGAAATGGTTTTCTTGCCTTGCGGGTAGCTGACTTTATAGGTGTGACGGAACACCAGCGCCTGACCGTTGGACAGGCCCACGGCCACCAACGGGTGACCTGGCTGGTCTTCTCCGATGGAGGTCACGGTGACGCCGGCCGGAACAGGCAAATCGACGCGCTTGAGTTCAGCGCCACTGTCGATATCGAAGAACAGCGCCTGGCCTTTGTCGGAAACCCGCATGGCCACTTGGTTCTGCTCTTCCAGGGAGATCATCAGCGGCTTGCCGGCGTCTTGCATCCAGGCAGGCGTGATGGCGTCCTTGGCGGTCAGGCTGGCACCCTGGAACAGGGGCGCGACGACGTAGGCAAGGAAGAAAAAGATCAACGTGATCGCACCCAGCACGGCCAGGCCACCCACGAGGACGTACCAGCGGGTCAGGCGATCTTTGAGCGCGCGAATGCGGCGCTTGCGTTGCAGCTCAGGCGTATTGAAATCAATCCGCTTGGGGGGATTTGTAGTCATGTTGGAATTGGCCAGATCATTCATGCGCACACCCTAGCGATCCTGTATGACAGAAAGATGACAATGCAGTGACGCAACAAATCCGCCGCCAGCGGTGGCTGGCAGTGGATAGAGAATTAGAGGTGTATGAGGGCAGCTCCTGCCGCCCCCATGTGAATCCGGTGAAGTTCACACCGGACTCAATTTGTTACTTTTTTGCGACTTCAGCGCCGCCTTCCGACAGCCCCAGGTCAGCCAGTGCTTTTGCAGCAACCTTGGCTGGCAGTGGGATGTAACCGTCTTTCACGACCACTTCCTGACCCTGTTTCGACAGAACCAGTTTCACGAACTCGGCTTCCAGCGGGGCCAGAGGCTTGTTCGGGGCCTTGTTGACGTATACGTACAGGAAGCGGGACAGCGGGTATTTGCCGTTCAGGGCGTTTTCTTCGCTGTCTTCAATGAAGTCGGTGCTGCCTTTCTTGGCCAGGGCCACGGTCTTCACGCTGGCGGTCTTGTAACCGATGCCCGAGTAACCGATGCCGTTCAGCGAGGAGCTGATCGACTGCACGACCGAAGCCGAACCTGGTTGTTCGTTGACGTTTGGTTTGTAGTCGCCTTTGCACAGGGCTTCTTCTTTGAAGTAGCCATAGGTGCCGGATACCGAGTTACGACCGAACAGTTGAACCGGCTTGTTGGCCAGGTCGCCGGTCACGCCCAGGTCACCCCAGGTTTTGACTTCGGTCTTGGCGCCGCACAGACGAGTGGACGAGAAGATCGCGTCGACTTGTTCCATGGTCAGGTGCTGGATCGGGTTGTCCTTGTGCACGAACACCGCCAGGGCGTCCACGGCAACCGGGATAGCGGTTGGCTTGTAGCCGTACTTCTGCTCGAAGGCAGCCAGTTCGGTGTCCTTCATCTTGCGGCTCATCGGGCCCAGGTTAGAGGTGCCTTCAGTCAGCGCAGGTGGCGCGGTGGCGGAGCCAGCGGCCTGAATCTGGATGTTTACGTTCGGGTATTCTTTTTTGTAGTTCTCAGCCCACAGGGTCATGAGGTTGGCCAGGGTATCGGAACCGACGCTGGACAGGTTGCCCGACACACCAGTGGTCTTGGTGTAGCTCGGGATCGACGGGTCAACAGCGGCAACCGCGTTGGCAGTCGCAACGCCAGCAGCGACAAAAGTCATTGCCGCCATCAAACGCTTCAGTTTCATGCCTTACTCCTAGCAGATAGGGTGTGTTAGTCGGGGCCAAGTATCAGCAGGCCGTGTGAACACTCTATGGCTGAAATATGACAATTAGATGAAAGGCCAGCATCGCGTTTTTACCGGGTGATTCGGGGCGCCCCAAATCGCTAGCAGGCTAGCTCCCACATTGGAATGCATTTCAATGTGGGAGCTAGCCTGCTAGCGATAGGACCGGTACAGCCACAGAGGACCGCGGGATCAGCGCCCTTTCTTCCAGAGATAACCGCCCACCACAATCCCGACGCCACACAGCACCGCCACATAATAGGCCGGCCCCATCGGGCTTTCCTTGAGCAACAAACTGACGATCATCGGCGTCAGGCCACCGAAAATGGCGTAGGCCACGTTGTAGGAAAAGGACAAGCCGCTAAAGCGCACCACAGGCGGGAACGCCTTGACCATGACGTACGGCACCGCACCGATGGTGCCGACCAGCAGGCCGGTCAGGGCATACAGCGGGAACAGCCAGTCAGGATGGTCAGCCAGGCTGTGGTAGAAGGTCCAGGAGCTGGCCAGCAGGGCCGCACAACCGAATACGAACACCCGCCCCGCACCAAAACGATCGGCCAATGCGCCGGCAATGATGCAACCAACGCTAAGGAAAATGATCGCCACACTGTTCGCCTGCAGGGATGTGGTTGGCGAGAAGTGATAGACCGTTTGCAACACGGTCGGGGTCATCAGAATCAACACCACGATCCCGGCGGACAACAGCCAGGTCAGCAGCATGGAAATCGCGATGGCACCACGATGGTCACGCAGCACCGCACGCAGCGGCACTTCTTCGGCCAGGGCCTTGCGCAATTGCAGTTCGGCGAACACCGGGGTTTCGTGCAACCAGCGGCGCAGGTACACCGAGAAAAGGCCAAACACACCGCCCAACAGGAACGGAATCCGCCAGGCGTAATCCGCCACTTCCACCGGGGTGTAAAGGCTGTTGATCGCCGTCGCCACCAGAGATCCCAGGAGGATGCCCGCCGTCAGACCGCTGGTCAGCGTGCCGCAGGCGTAGCCGATGTGCCGTTGCGGTACGTGCTCGGAAACGAAGACCCAGGCGCCCGGCACTTCGCCGCCAATGGCCGCGCCCTGGATCACCCGCATCAGCAGCAACAGGATAGGCGCCCACATGCCGATCTGCGCATAGGTCGGCAGCAGGCCCATGATCAGGGTCGGCACCGCCATCATGAAAATGCTCAAGGTGAACATTTTCTTGCGCCCCAGCAGGTCGCCGAAGTGCGCCATCACGATGCCGCCCAGCGGCCGCGCCAGGTAACCGGCGGCGAAGATGCCGAAAGTCTGCATCAAACGCAGCCACTCAGGCATGTCCGCCGGGAAGAACAGTTTCCCCACCACCGTGGCAAAGAACACGAAAATGATGAAGTCGTAGAATTCCAGCGCGCCGCCCAGGGCCGACAGCGATAGGGTCTTGTAGTCGTTGCGGGTCAGCGGACGTGCAGGTTGGCTTGGCTGCGCGATACTCGAGGGCGCTGTGGTCATGGCAAGGGCTTCTCTTATAGTCAAATCTGCCGCCCCAACAACGCTGGCAAGGGCTCGGGCAGGACCGGCACCATAACAAATTGTTCGAAAAAGCACATAGAGGCGCGTTTTTGACAGTCAAAATGAGAACCGGACGGTCGTCTCGGAGTCTACCGACCGATATACTCGCAATCTCGCTGCAGTTCGAAAGGGTTGCTGTGCGAAAACGCCTGTCAGGTTCATAGGCGATTTCGCAGAGTTTCCCTTTAGGCGCCTTAAGAAAAACGTGACGAACGTAGTATGTTCGGTGCTTGGATCGTTTTTCGCGAAGACGGCTACCACCAGCAATACCAACGAAGAGTCACGGGTCAGAGGCCCCCCGGCATGATAGAGCTCGAACAAGAAGATCCGATTCCGCAAGGCGACCTGGCCCTGCAAATCACCGCCCTTCCTCGCGAAACCAACGGCTTTGGCGATATTTTCGGCGGCTGGCTGGTTTCGCAAATGGACTTGGCTGGCACCGCTATGGCCAGCAAGGTTGCCGGTGGGCGCGTGGCCACGGTGGCGATCGACCGTATGGCGTTCCTGGTACCGGTGGCGGTGGGTGCTCAGCTCTCCTTCTATACGCAGGCACTGGAAATCGGCCGTAGCTCGATCAAGATGATGGTCGAGGTCTGGAGCGACGATCCGCTGTCCAGCGAATGGCGTAAAGTCACTGAAGCGGTGTTCGTGTTCGTCGCCATCGATGGCAGCGGCCGCACCCGTTCGGTTCCGCCCAGAGCTCGTTGATAAAACGCTTCGTTAAACCCGGCGATCTTTTTGCAGTCTGTAGTCGTCATTGTTCCCGATCGAGAGCTGCCCCATGAACACGCCCAACGTTGAAGCCGTGAAACTGGATGAACTGAACTGCTGGCGCATCCGCCACGGCCAGGCCGAATTGCTGGTCGCCCAGCAAGGTGCGCAGATCCTCAGTTATCAACTGGCCGGCCGGCCACCGTTGATCTGGCTCAACGACGAGGCGGTGTTCAAGACGGGCAAGAGCATTCGTGCCGGCGTACCGGTTTGCTGGCCGTGGTTCGGCAACCTGGCGCGCAACCCACAGAGCGTTCAGTCGATGCGCGTCAGCCACGAACCGGCCGCAGCTCACGGTCTGGTGCGAGCGATGGACTGGGAACTGGGCGGCATAGAAGCAGAGGGCGATAGCCTCAAGATCGAATTCCTCCTGCCCTACCCCGAAGGCGGTCTGCCGGGCTGGCCGCATCAGGTGGACTTGAAGCTGAGCATTCGTCTGGATGAACAGTTGCATATCCACCTGACCAGCCACAACCAGGGCGCTGAAAACGTCACCATCAGCCAGGCGCTACACAGCTATTTCGCCGTCAGCGATGTGCGCAACGTGCATGTCGAAGGGCTGGATGGCCTGGATTACATCGAGACGCTGGACGACTGGAAAACCGTCACTCAGTCCGGCGACTTGCGCTTTACCGGCGAGACCGATCGCATCTACCTGAATACCCCGGCGACGCTGAGCATCGTCGATCCAGCCTGGGAGCGCCGCATCGCGCTGACCAGCAGTGGTTCACGCTCCGCAGTGATCTGGAACCCATGGATCGAGCGCGCCGCCGCGTTCAGCGACATGGCCAACGATGGCTGGCAGCGCATGCTGTGCATCGAGACGGCGAATGTGATGGGTGATGTGGTTTCGCTGGCGCCGGGTGCAAGCCATACCCTGGGCGTCAGCATCGCCAGCAAGCCGCTCTAAGCCGCACTACAAAAACACTGTGGGAGCGAACAAGCTCGCTCCCACAGTGTTTTAGTGTTGCCGCTACAGATCCGACTCTTTCACCACACGCACCTTCGCCGCATCCAGTGCATACGCCGCATCGGCCAGGTCATTGCTGACCTTCTCGATCTTCAGCGTGCCGGTCACCCACAGCGGTGTGTAGATGTCGTTGAGTTTCAAACCTTGCGGATAACGCACCAGCACCAGTTGATTCGGTGGCGGTGGCGGCACGTGGATGCAGGCACCCGGGTACGGCACCAGGAAAAACAGCGTGCTGCGTCCTTTCGCGTCGGTCTCCAACGGCACCGGATAACCACCGATACGAATGTTCTTGTCGTTCATCGACGCTACGGTTTTGGTTGAATACATCACCGCCGGCAGGCCTTTGCTCTGCTTCATGCCACCCTTTTCGGTAAAGGTGCCATTGGCCTCGGGGGAGTTGTGGTCGATTTCGGGCATGGCCTCGAGGGCTTTCTGGTCCGACTTGGGCATCAGTTCGAGCCAGTCGGTTTCCGGCAGTTCGGCGGCATGAGCCAGGCCCGTGCCCAGGAAAAGAAGAGTCAAAAGAAGACGGCGCATGAAAGTGCTCGGTAAAGGGAGGACGGTGAGACGCCGAGCATTCTAGCCCTCTCGGCGTACGCGGCCGAGAGGGCTTTGTCGCTTAAATCAGTTCTTTTTGATCAGGCCGTAGATCACCAGCAACACGACGGCGCCCACCAGTGCGCCAATGAAACCCGCACCTTGGCCGGCCTGATAAAAGCCCAATGCCTGGCCGCCATAAGTAGCCGCCAGCGAACCGCCAATACCGAGCAGGATGGTCATGATCCAGCCCATGCTGTCATCGCCCGGTTTCAGGAACCGCGCCAGCAGGCCGACGATCAGGCCGATAAAGATGGTTCCGATAATTCCCATGGCATTTCCCTCTGAATGGATAGTCATGCGAAAGCCTAGCCAGACTTTCGCATCCTGCCATGAGAGAACGGCGCCCCTGAATGGTTCCGCCGCTGCCACATGAAACTATTCGGCGATGAGCGCTTCGACCTTGAGGATCTGCGCGGCCAGCGTCTCGCGGTCTGCACAACGCAGGTTGGCGTGACCGACCTTGCGCCCGACCTTGAATGCCTTGCCATAGTGGTGCAGGTGGCAATCGGCGATGGCCAGGACTTTCTCGGTCTCCGGCACTTTGCCGATAAAGTTGAGCATGGCGCTTTCGCCGACCTTGGCCGTCGAACCCAACGGCAAGCCGGCCACGGCGCGCAGGTGGTTTTCGAACTGGCTGCATTCGGCGCCTTCGGTGGTCCAGTGCCCGGAGTTGTGTACGCGCGGGGCGATTTCGTTGGCCTTGAGGCCACCGTCGACTTCAAAGAACTCGAACGCCATCACCCCCACGTAATCCAGTTGCTTGAGCACGCGGCTGGAATAGTCTTCGGCCAGGGCTTGCAGCGGATGATCGGTGCTGGCCACGGACAGCTTGAGGATGCCGCTGTCGTGGGTGTTGTGCACCAGCGGGTAGAAGCGGGTCTCACCGTCTCGGGCACGCACGGCGATCAACGAGACTTCACCGGTGAACGGCACGAAGCCTTCCAGCAGGCAGGCGACGTTGCCCAGCTCGGCAAACGTGCCGACCACATCTTCAGGGGTGCGCAGCACTTTCTGGCCCTTGCCGTCGTAACCCAGGGTGCGGGTCTTGAGCACGGCCGGCAGACCGATGGAGGCCACAGCGGCGTCGAGATCGGCTTGCGACTGAATGTCGGCAAACGCCGGGGTTGGAATCCCCAGGTCCTTGAACATGCTCTTCTCGAACCAGCGATCGCGGGCAATGCGCAAGGCTTCGGCACTCGGATAAACCGGAACGAATTGCGACAGGAACGCCACGGTTTCGGCCGGGACGCTCTCGAATTCAAAGGTCACCAGATCGACTTCATCGGCCAACTGACGCAGGTGATCCTGGTCACCGTAGTCGGCGCGCAGGTGTTCACCCAATGCCGCAGCGCAGGCGTCCGGCGCCGGGTCCAGAAAAGCGAAGTTCATGCCCAGCGGAGTGCCCGCCAGCGCCAACATGCGGCCCAACTGGCCGCCACCGATTACACCGATCTTCATCGTCAACAACCTCAGGCGATGCGTGGGTCTGGATTTTCCAGGACGCTGTCTGTCTGCTCAGCACGGAAGGTTTTCAACACCGCGTGGAACTGCGGGTGCTTGGCGCCCAGGATACTCGCCGACAGCAGCGCGGCGTTGATCGCGCCAGCCTTGCCGATGGCCAGGGTGGCGACCGGAATGCCCGCAGGCATCTGCACAATAGAGAGCAGCGAATCGACACCCGAGAGCATCGACGACTGCACCGGCACGCCCAGCACCGGCAGGTGGGTCTTGGCCGCACACATGCCAGGCAAGTGGGCCGCGCCACCGGCACCGGCGATGATCACCTCGATGCCACGCGCCTCGGCTTCTTCAGCGTACTGGAACAGCAGGTCCGGGGTGCGGTGGGCAGAGACCACTTTCACCTCGTAGGGGATGCCGAGCTTTTCCAGCATATCGGCGGTGTGGCTAAGGGTGGACCAATCGGACTTGGAGCCCATGATCACGCCAACCAATGCACTCATCGTCGTGCCTCTTCTCTCTGGGCGCCCGCAGGCGCATCAAAAAACAACAAGCCACGCAAAATGCGTGGCTTGATTGTACGAATTATGGCCGGGCGAACCGGCCGAAGGCCGCGCAGTATACCGCAATACGCCAGATAAACAGCCCCTCTTGCGACCATCTGTCATTCGCCTTGCCGGAATTTAAACTGACTCCAAAGTCAGCTGGGACAGCTGTTTCAGATGACAACTTAATTACTCTCGAGAACCCAAACTTCTAACCGCCAAAAGTTGGCACTATTAATTCAACGCAATACAAAGCAACAGACGTCAACTCGCAAAAACAATACATCATCATTAGATTTAATCCGCTGGACTTTAAAAGCAAACACAGCTTGCAACATTCACAAGACAACTAAAGGATTCAAGGATGAGCCCAACTGCCGACTCCACCAAGAAGAAACCAATTACTATTTTCGTGGTCATTCACGATGACGTACCGGAATCAACAAGAAAAAACCTTCATGCCGACTACTTCCAGCCGCTCATATCCGAGCTGGAAAGTTTCACCGAGCGTAAAGTCTACGTGATCTTTGGCCGCCTCGCGCCCTACAGCAACTTTGATTATAAAAACGAAAACGAACAAATCACCTCATCGCGCTGGGAAAACATGTGCGTCAGCTATTTGGAGAAAAGACTCGCAGAAGGTTTCATAATTGACCGACCGACCAAAGTGCTCCTGGTCACCAACGAAGACATGAACAACAGGATCGCAGGTATAGCTCGTGTCCACCCACCGTTATTTACCGGAATAAGCGCAATCGCATCGCTGACCGGCTACAACTATGCCGCCCATGAAATTGGCCATTTACTAGGGGCCAGGCATGAAGATTCGGAAATCCAATACAACGGCTGGTGGTGTGAAACTTACATGACACCAAAACCTGGAGGCATTACATCCAACTGTTATCTCTTCAGCCCTGCCAACCGACAGAACATAAAGAATTATTTGGCGAGCATAGACTGATAACGACTGGATTATTCATCAGGAAAGTTTCATGACAGGTCGATTCAATCCGTTCAAATATCTCGAAGAGATACAATAAAAACCCGATTAACCCCGCCACTGTAAAAGAGTGAACGCATCATCGGCTTTCACTCTTTATTTTCTGTCAGATGGTCGAGCCCGCCGCTCCGCCCTCCAGCTTGCGCCACAACAACCGCACATTGGCCTTGCGCACCAGGGCGCAGCGATACAGGCGAATTTCCAGGGGCACATGCCATTGCGGACCGCCGCAGACCACCAGTTCACCGCGCGCCAGTTCGGCGCGCACACTCAGTTGCGGCACCCAGGCGATGCCCAGTCCCTCCAGCGCCATGCTTTTGAGGCTGTCGGCCATGGCGGTTTCGTAGATGGTAGTGAAGCGCAACGCTCGCTGACGTAACAGCATGTTCACCGAGCGACCGAGAAACGCGCCCGCGCTGTAGGCCAGCAAAGGCACACTGCCCTCACCTTCCAGATCGAACAGCGGCTTGCCCTCTGCATCCGCCGCGCAAACCGGGAGCATCTCGGTATGGCCCAGGTGCAGCGAAGGGAAGATTTCCGGGTCCATCTGCATGGCCGCATCCGGGTCGTAGAACGCCAGCATCAAGTCGCAGCCGCCTTCCCGCAAGGCATGCACCGCATCGCCAACGTTGGTTGCCACCAATCGCGTGGCGATGTTCAGGCCTTCGTTGCGCAGTTGGGCGATCCAGCGTGGAAAGAACCCCAGCGCCAGCGAGTGAGCGGCAGCGACCTGCATCACTTCACCCTGCCCGCCTTCCAGATGATGCAAATGACGCAACACCTCACCGAGTTGCTCGACCACGGTCCGTGCGGTGACGAGGAACAACTGCCCCGCCGCCGTCAGCTCCACCGGCGTGCGCGAGCGGTTGACCAGCGTCAGGCCCAGCGCGGCCTCCAGGCTGCGGATCCGCCGACTGAACGCCGGCTGGGTCACGAAACGCCGTTCCGCCGCCTGGGAGAAGCTGCGGGTGGCAGCCAGAGCACTGAAGTCCTCCAGCCATTTGCTTTCCAGATTCATCACGTCCTCCCGGACACGCACCAATTTAGGTCACACGCTCGCCGCACACACGGCGTCACACAGGCATTATGCCGAATGTGCATAGGCCAGTGTTTAACAGCATTGGCCCAAATTTCTCCACAAGCCTAGCATTTGCAGTGTTCCGGCACAGACCGGGTCCATATCGAGATGATTTCTATCATGTCCTCCGCTGCATCTTTCCGCACAGAAAAAGACCTGCTTGGCGTACTCGAAGTACCGGCTCAAGCGTATTACGGCATCCAGACCCTGCGAGCGGTGAACAACTTCCGTCTCTCCGGCGTTCCGATTTCGCACTACCCGAAGCTGGTTGTCGGCCTGGCCATGGTCAAACAAGCCGCCGCTGACGCCAACCGTGAATTGGGTCACCTCAGTGAAGCCAAGCACGCGGCCATCAGCGAAGCCTGTGCACGATTGATCCGCGGCGATTTCCACGAAGAGTTCGTGGTGGACATGATTCAAGGCGGCGCTGGCACTTCGACCAACATGAACGCCAACGAAGTGATCGCCAACATCGCACTGGAGGCCATGGGTCACCAGAAAGGCGAATATCAGTACCTGCACCCGAACAACGACGTGAACATGGCGCAGTCGACCAACGACGCTTACCCGACGGCTATCCGCCTGGGTCTGCTGTTGGGTCACGATGCGCTGCTGGCCAGCCTCGACAGCCTGATTCAGTCGTTTGCCGCCAAAGGTGCAGAATTCAACCACGTCCTGAAGATGGGCCGTACCCAGCTGCAAGACGCCGTGCCGATGACCCTCGGCCAGGAATTCCGTGCTTTCGCCACGACCCTGGGCGAAGACCTGGCACGCCTGAAAACGCTGGCACCTGAACTGCTGACCGAAGTGAACCTGGGCGGCACCGCGATCGGCACCGGCATCAACGCCGACCCGCGCTACCAGCACCTGGCCGTTCAGCGCCTGGCAACCATCAGCGGTCATCCGCTGGTACCGGCAGCCGACCTGATCGAAGCCACTTCCGACATGGGCGCGTTCGTGCTGTTCTCCGGCATGCTCAAGCGTACCGCGGTGAAGCTGTCGAAGATCTGCAACGACTTGCGCCTGCTGTCCAGCGGTCCACGCACCGGCATCAACGAAATCAACCTGCCAGCGCGTCAGCCGGGCAGCTCGATCATGCCAGGCAAGGTCAACCCGGTTATCCCGGAAGCCGTTAACCAGGTCGCGTTCCAGATCATCGGTAACGACTTGGCGCTGACCATCGCGGCCGAAGGCGGCCAGCTGCAACTGAACGTGATGGAGCCGCTGATCGCGTTCAAGATCTTCGACTCGATCCGCCTGCTGCAACGCGCCATGGACATGCTGCGCGAGCACTGCATCGTCGGCATCACCGCCAACGAAGAGCGCTGCCGTGAACTGGTCGAACACTCGATCGGCCTGGTCACCGCACTGAACCCGTACATCGGCTATGAAAACGCCACCCGCATCGCCCGTATCGCACTTGAAAGCGGCCGCGGCGTGCTGGAACTGGTGCGCGAAGAAGGCTTGCTCGACGACGCCATGCTCGCCGACATCCTGCGCCCGGAAAACATGATTGCTCCGCGTCTGGTTCCGCTTAAGGCCTGATCCGACGCGTTACCTGTAGCACCGCTCACCAGGTCGAGGGACTAGACACCTCTCACCTTTTGAGGGCTTGGAGATCATTCTCCAGGCCCTTTTTTTATCCGCGACAGAAGCAAAAGCTCAACCCCTGCGAAACCCGACCTAACAACAAACCCGCGATATGAAACCGGGACGAACATCGACCCGCCTGTTGTGCCGAGCGCCAACGGGTGTAACGCAATGTGTCCGTCTGGCCAGCATTTGCCTAAACAAAAAACAGCGAGGAAAAATCCATGCTCGAAGTCATTAACGACTTCCTCTCAGGGAAAGTACTGATCGTGCTCATTGTCGGGCTCGGTAGCTATTTCACGATCCGCTCGCGTTTCGTTCAATTGCGTCACTTCTTCCACATGTTCGCCGTGTTCCGCGACAGCCTTAAAAGCAGCGCCGGGCAACTCAGCTCGTTCCAGGCCCTGATGCTCAGCCTTGCCGGCCGCGTCGGTGCAGGCAACATCGCCGGTGTCGGCATCGCCGTGACCCTTGGCGGGCCAGGCGCGGTGTTCTGGATGTGGGTGACCGCGCTGGTCGGCATGTCCAGCAGCTTCTTTGAATGCTCCCTTGGCCAGCTCTACAAACGCGCCGATGCCGACGGCACCTACCGGGGCGGCCCGTCCTACTACATCCAGCATGGCCTGCAAAAACGCGGGCTCGGCATGCTCATGGCATTCCTGCTGCTGGTGACGTTCGGCTTCGCCTTCAACGGCCTGCAAGCCCACGCCGTGACCCACTCACTGAACAATGCCTTCGGTCTGGACACGACCTACACCGGCATCGGCCTGGCCGTGCTGCTGGGCCTGGTGTTCATCGGCGGGATCAAGCGCATCGCCAAGGTCGCCGACCTGCTGGTGCCGGTGAAAACCCTGGTGTACATCGGCGTGACCCTTTACGTGATCGTGCTGCAGTTCGATCACGTTCCAGCCATGCTGATGACCATCGTCAAAAGTGCCTTCGGTCTGGACCAGGCCTTCGGCGGCCTGATCGGCAGCGCCATCGTCATGGGCGTGAAGCGTGGCGTGTTCGCCAACGAAGCGGGCCTGGGCAGCGCGCCCAATGTGGCCGCTGTCGCGTCGGTCGAGCACCCGGTGGCACAAGGCGTGGTGCAAGCCTTCAGCGTATTCCTCGACACCTTCGTGATTTGCACCTGCACGGCGTTGCTGATCCTGCTCTCGGGCTTCTACACCCCGGGCTTCGAAGGCGACGGCATCGCCCTGACCCAAAACTCCCTGGCCGCCGTGGTCGGTGACTGGGGCCGGATGTTCATTTCCGTGGCGCTGGCGTTGTTCGTGTTCACCTCGATTCTCTACAACTACTACCTGGGCGAGAGCAACCTGCGCTTCCTGATCGGCGAAAACCGCAAGGCGCTGATGGGCTACCGTGCGTTGGTGCTGGTATTGATCTTCTGGGGCGCCATCGAGAACCTCGGCACCGTGTTCGCCTTCGCCGACATCACCATGACCATGCTGGCGTTCGTCAACCTGATCGCGCTGTTCCTGCTGTTCAAGGTTGGCATGCGCATCCTGCGCGACTACGACGACCAGCGCGCCGCCGGGATCAAGACGCCGGTGTTCGATTCCGCCAAGTTCCCGGACCTGGATCTGGATCGCCAGGCGTGGCCGGCCAATCCGCCAGCCGCCACCAAGGCCCAAGCCGAACCGCATGGCGTACCTGCAGCGCAACGCTGACGGGTAGATGACGGGCGCATACTCCGCGCCCGTCAGTTAAAGTTCGAAAAACTGTGGAAGCGAGCAAGCTCACTTCCACAGGCACTCTTCCTTCCGGAGAATCCCCATGAATTCCTCGAACTACCCTGCCGCCCAGCACGTCATGGTGCTCTACACCGGCGGCACCATCGGCATGCAAGCCAGCGCCCATGGTCTGGCCCCGGCCTCCGGTTTCGAAGCGCGCATGCGCGAGTACCTGCACAGCCAACCGGAACGGGTCGTGCCGCAGTGGCGCTTTCGCGAGATGTCGCCGCTGATCGACAGCGCCAACATGACCCCGGCCTACTGGCAGCAACTGCGTGAAGCCGTGGTCGATGCCGTTGACGTGCAAGGCTGCGACAGTGTGCTGATCCTGCATGGCACCGACACCCTGGCCTACAGCGCTGCGGCGATGAGCTTCCAGTTGCTCGGCCTGCAGGCCCGCGTGTGCTTCACCGGCTCCATGCTGCCGGCCGGCGTCACCGACAGCGATGCCTGGGAAAACCTCAGCGGCGCGCTGGTTGCCTTGGGCCAAGGCCTGGCACCGGGTGTGCACCTGTACTTCCATGGCGAGCTGTTGGCACCGACCCGCTGCGCGAAAGTACGCAGTTTCGGCCGCCATCCCTTCAAGCGTCTGGAACGTCAGGGCGGCGGCGTGAAAGCGCCTTCGATTGCGCCGCAGTTGAACTACAACCAACCCAGGCAACTGGCGAATGTCGCGGTACTGCCCCTGTTCCCCGGCATCAGCGCCGAGGTACTGGACGGCTTGCTCGCCAGCGGCATTCAGGGGCTGGTGCTGGAGTGCTATGGCAGTGGAACCGGGCCCAGCGACAATCCGGCGTTCCTCGCCAGCCTGGGGCGAGCGCGGGACAAAGGCGTGGTGGTGGTGGCGGTTACGCAGTGCCATGAAGGTGGCGTCGAGCTGGATGTATACGAGGCCGGCAGTCGCTTGCGCGGGGTCGGTGTGTTGTCCGGCGGCGGCATGACCCGTGAAGCGGCGTTCGGCAAGTTGCACGGGTTGTTGGGGGCGGGGCTGGAAACGAGCGAAGTCCGTCGACTTGTAGAACTCGACCTCTGTGGCGAGCTGGTCTGAGGCAAACAGGGCCGGTTGCAACTTAGCAAGCCCTCCTGTCCGTCGCCGTCAGGAAGGCTTGCCCTGTCACTTCAGTCTATTGATGGAAAAACACCTGCCTGGCCGTCGTTCGGCTAATGTCGCCACGCCATATGCTGGTCACTGCGTGTCCAGCCGCCTGTTGATCCTTCTGAAAATTCAGGCCCAGGCGGCGCTGCGCGACCGTTTTCAAATGCGCCTTGGCAAAGGAATCTGGAGCAGCCTCTTTTGTCGGGTAGTGAAAATGGGCATACCACAGCACATTGTTGTCGGTATCGCGGATCTCGTATTCCTGCAAAAAGTCAGTGCCTTTACCCCCAGAGCTATCGGTTCTCCCGCCGACCTTGCGGATGCTTATCTCTTCTGCCTCCAACAGATACTCCACCGCCCCCGCGGTCGGATTCCGCGACTTGTACATTTCAATGCGTGTTTGCTGTGCCAGCTTCCGAAGGCGCGTGGCTGTATTCCTCAATTGATCGACGACTGGCTCTAATGACACTTCACCCGCCGACCGGGTCAACGCCTCGATGTTGTTGGCGGCAGCGTCAAACGGGTCAGCCTGGTTCATGATGAGACTTTCTACATCGGCCGGCGGACGATCGGATTTGGCCATCCGCTTGGCCTCAGCCACCTGCCCGTCGTATCCGGCCAATAGATCTCGCGCATTTTTCTCCAGTTTTCCAAGCTTCCTTGTGGCCCGAACACTAAGCGGCATGCCTCCCAGCAGCCGTAGGCGGAAATCGAAACTCCAGCGACCCTGCTCATCGCTTTTCAACCAGGGCCCCCTGCGCGACGCCCTCGTCAGATCGGTGATCACAACCCCATCCAATGTAGGCGACACCCGAAACCAGTCATCTTCGACGCAGGCATACAAGTAGCCGCCTTGCTTATATAGCCCGCGAAACTCGCCGGATTTGACCAACGAATCTCCGCGCAGCGGCACCGAGAGCTTGAATGAGTTGAGATTGGCCAGCTGTGGAGCTGACAACTGGCCTCGCGCGCTGTTCCAGCCAAAAGACAGCTTCGGCTCTCCCCCGAAAGGGCCGACAGGCCGCCTGTCAATTTTATTGTCGAGCAGGATGCGCAGATCGAGCGCGGTTTCGCCGACAACGCCAGACGCTTCGGTGCGCGCAATCGCAGGCACGGGCGAACCCGAGTGCACCAGTATCAAGGCCAGGTTCATCAACACATCTGCCGCTGCTTCCAATCGATGCTCGGCATTTTCGCGTTGAACAAGCCCTTCAATGCTTTGGGTGAGTTGGACCAAAAGGCCGATAGTAGCCAATGGGCCGTCCAACAATGGTTGTAACAGGTTGAACAATGCCCACCCGAAGTCCTTGAGTTGATCCCAGCGGGCCTCTGAGTTCGATACGGAATCACCTTTGGCCTGCTCGATCAGTGCCTGGGCGCAAGCCCGGTACAGCGCGCTGAACACGTCCACTGAGACCGCGCTGGCGAGCGAGACGCGTTGCAACTGGAGCACGTCGAACTCACCGAGAATGACCCCTCCTACATGGGGCTCCACGAAGCCGCCGTTGGCATAGATGTGGCGAATCGAGGGTGCCAGCCCGGCAAGCACGCTGCGCTGCAATGACTCATCCTCCTGAATGGCGCTCAACAAATCTGCCCACGAGACAAACTCGAGCATTGGTTCGTCCGAAGCAGGTCGGTAGAGAATGTGTGGCCCGCGTCCAAGCTCCTGCGGGCCGATCACAAACATGTTCAAGACGTAGTCCGTTCTGGAGTCGGCTCCAGCCTGGAATCCCAGCGGTCTGACCACCATGGCATGTCCCTCGACCTGACGATCGACCGCGGCCGTTTGCAGGGCGGCGACAACCTGTCGATAAGCCGGATCGGACAAGCGCTTGCGGATTTTCAGTTCCAGTGCCAACAGCGGCAATTGAATGCTCATGCTTGCGCGAAATTGTTCTCGTCGCTTTTTGTACTCGTCGAAGTCGCCCAGCAATTTGCGCTGCAACAGGTCGGGATAACGCTGGCCGATGTCGGCGCGAGTGGTCAGGTCCCTCAGATAGTCATAGGTCAGCCACGCCGGTGGTTCGCCGTTGCGATAATGGATCTGCGATGGAACCAGGGGCAACGCGCCGATATTTTTCACGGCCAGTTGCAAAAATGCCGAGCGGGTTGTCTGGTAGCGAGGCTCGGGAAATGGCGGATCAATGATTTCGAACGCCGTGTTCTCCAACCGCTGCTGCGTCACCTCGATATCGCGCACATTGATAGGCTCACGGGTCGGATCGTCTGCGACCATCAGCGCCTTCAATGCCTGCTCGGCATACTCATGAATGGGCGCGATGTCCGACAGGAATGTGGTACCGGTTCGATTCTGGCCCGCCTGCGAGGCCAGCAATTTGCTGTAAGCAACGCGATCCGCCGGACTGGCTTGCTTTAGCCATGATGGCAACAAGTCTTCCAGCGTCGACAACCTGGCTTCATGACCTGAATGAAAGGCACCCAGTAACGTCGAGGGACTACTGACCTGTTCCAGCCGTCGTTCGAGCGTCGGCAAGTCGGCGAATACTTCGGGTTTGATTGCCGCAATAACCTGCAGCTGACGCTCGAGAAGACTCAGGGTCAGCGCGTCGAAAATGTCATGTTCAGGCCTGTAGTTTCTTAGCGACAGGGGTCCCGCACGGCGCACACCAAACCAGGATCGCGTCATGGCTTCCTCGGAGCTGAATACTTCGATTCCGCCGGACAATGTGAACAGTAACGCAATGGTTCGCCCACCCACATTGCGGGTCATCGACAGGACCAGCACATCATCCGCAGTGGCGGTGCTGACGTCCTCATACACGAATGTCACGGCAGCTTGGGTCGCCGCATCGCCCTGGACCCTTTCGCGCTGGGTGTTATCGGGGTAATCAAGCACGCCCTGGACCGCCAGCAGTGCTTCACCGGCAAGTGCTTGGGAGGCTATCCGCAGTTGCTCTCGGAACAGATCGCGCAGTCGCTGCCAGAGACCGGCGTCGTTCCCGCTCGATTGGCTCCAGAAGTCGACCAGCTCTTGTTGATAGCACTGCAGCAACTGCGGCCCCCATTCATCGAGCACCTCGCTGATTTCGCTCAATTCAACGTCAATGGCTGGAGGCGTTTCTACGTTGGAGTACCGTGAGAGAAAGCTCTTGTCACTGAAAACCCTGCAACTGCCCTTCCAGTAACTTTCGAGCAACAGATCCGTCAGTCCGTAGCTTAGATAACCCGCAAAGCTTGACCCTCCCGGGGTTTCATTCCACCGAGGTTCGAGTACGGCAGCGCTTGCAACCTTGATATCGAGACTAGGAAACAGGTCATCCAGGACTTGTTGCAAGGTCCTTCGGGCCGTTTCTCGCAAGGTGGGGCGATTGGCAAACAGGTGCAAAATGCTCAAGGCCTGTGAAGCCACCTCAGCATCCGGCCGCAGGGGACGCAGCAGGCGGGTATCGGTTGAGGTCGTGTTTGAAGAGGTCATGATTAAAGTCCATCCCTGGGTACATGAAATGTCGTCACGACAGCCAACACTCGGGCGTGTGACCGTCATGACCAAGGTAATAACCTTGCAGACACGGGAAGGCGGTATCCACGTATAGCTTCTGTAACCGTTGGCTTCACCGGGCGTGCCGCCCCCCCATTACTCCGGGCCCGGCACACAACTTGCTCCCATCCAGCAAATCAAGACTGGAAGTCGCCATGCTCCACTCTCATCTCACGACCCTCAATGCCGTCTCGCTGATCCTCAACACCTTCAAGGCTGAAGGCTTGTCCAGTGAGGCGCTATTGGCCGGCAGCGGCATCAGTGCGGCGGATCTGAACCGCGCCGACACGCGCATCACCACCAATCAAGAGATGCAAGTCTGTGCCAACGCTGTCGCACTCAAGCGTGACATCGGCCTGGAATTGGGCCGGCGGATGCACGTGTCCTGCTATGGCATTCTCGGTTATGCACTGCTCACCAGTGCCACCTTCGGTGACGCTTTGCGTCTGGCGATGCGTTATCCGGCGCTGCTGGGAACACTTTTCGAACTGAGCCTGGAGGAAGATGGCGAGCGTGTCTGGTTCGTCGCGGCCGACTATCGCGAGAGCCCGGCGATGGCGGTGTTCAACGCCGAGTTCTGCCTGGTTTCGCTGAAGGTCATCTGCGACGACCTGCTCGGTCATCCGCTGCCACTGCTCGCCGCTCGCTTCGAACATGCCGCACCCGACTACGAAGCGACCTATGCCGAACACTTCAACTGCCCGCTGCATTTCGGGGCACGGGACAACGCCTTCGCCTTCGACAAGCACTGGCTCGATCAACCCTTGCCCTTGGCCGACGTGATTACCCATCAAGCCATGGCCGAACGTTGCCGCAAGCAGAATACCGAGTTCACCGGACGCCAGGCGTGGCTGGGGCGAATCCGCCAATTGCTGAGTGCGCAACTGAATGCGGCGCCTGGGCTGGAGGGCCTGGCGGAGCAGATGAACTGTTCGGCGAGAACCCTGCGTCGGCATCTCAAGGACCTGGGCTGCAGCTATCAGGAATTGCTCGATGAATTGCGCTTCGAACAGGCCAAGCAAATGCTGTGCGAGGATCAGTTGCCGATCTATCAGATTGCCGAGGCCCTGGGTTTCAGCGAGACCGCGAGCTTTCGCCATGCCTTCGTGCGCTGGAGTGGTGTAGCGCCAAGCCAGTTCCGCCCACATGGATAACCCTGGGGGAGCGGGCAAGCCCGCTTCCACAGCGTCTGAATTCCACGCGCCATGCCAGGGCGTGGCGCATTAAAAAGGGGCGAATTTCGGTCAGATTTTTTGGCCATATCGATCCCCTTTTGGCCTTTCCTGCCGTTTTCCAAAATCGTCCATGCCGCAAGACTGTGCTCAACCGAATCAGCCTGCGGAGAACAAGAAATGCTGACGATCTACTCGAATGATCACCATCTGCACCACGGCCGTTGTGAATTGATAGATGGGCAACTCAAGCCCTGCTTCGAAATGCCTTCGCGTGCCGACCACGTGCTGGCCCGGGTGCAAAACCAGAACCTGGGCCCGGTAGAAGCGCCCAAGGATTTCGGCCTCGGCCCCATCGAGCGCATACACAGCCGCGACTACCTCGACTTCTTCAAAGGCGCCTGGGCGCGCTGGACCGAATTCAACACTGACGGCGACCTGCTGCCCTACACCTGGCCGGCCCGCACCCTGCGCCAAATCAAACCGACCAGCCTGCACGGCCAGCTCGGTTACTACAGCTTCGACGGCGGTGCGCCGATCACTGCCGGAACCTGGCAGGCAGCGTACAGCGCAGCGCAAGTGGCATTGACTGCCCAGGCAGAAATCCAGGCTGGCGCGCGCAGTGCCTTTGCCTTGTGCCGTCCACCAGGACACCACGCCGCTGGCGACTTGATGGGGGGTTATTGCTACCTCAACAACGCGGCCATCGCCGCCCAGGCCTTCCTCGACCAGGGTCACAAAAAGGTCGCGATCCTCGACGTGGACTACCACCACGGCAACGGCACCCAGTCGATTTTCTATGAACGCAACGACGTGCTGTTCACCTCGATCCACGGCCACCCGGAAGCCGAGTTCCCGTTCTTCCTCGGTTATGAAGATGAGTTGGGTGAAGGCGCCGGTGAGGGCTTCAATTTCAACTACCCGTTGCCCGCCGGCAGCGGCTGGGACACCTGGAGCGCGGCGCTGGAACAGGCCTGCAAAGAGATCGAAAGCTACGGCGCGGACATCATTGTCGTGTCCTTGGGCGTTGATACATTCAAGGACGATCCGATCTCACAATTCAAGCTCGACAGCCCGGATTACCTGGCCATGGGCAAGCGCATCGCAGCCCTGGGCAAACCAACGCTGTTCGTGATGGAGGGCGGTTACGCGGTCGAGGAAATCGGCATCAACGCGGTGAACGTCCTTGAAGGTTTTGAAAGCGCTCAGTGAGGAATTAAAACAATGAAAAGGCTCAAGCGCTTTATCGTGCCGGCCCTGAGTGCCCTGGTGCTCAGTGGCGCCGCGCACGCCGAAGAACGAACGTTGCGCGTCTACAACTGGTTCGACTACATCACCCCCAAAGCCCTGGAAGATTTCAAGGCGCAGAACACCCAGACCAAACTGGTCTACGACATTTTCGACACCAACGAAGCCCTCGAAGCCAAGCTGCTGACCGGCAACTCCGGTTACGACGTGGTGGTGCCGTCCAACGTGTTTCTCGCCAAGCAGATCGAGGCTGGCGTGTTCCAGCCACTGGACCGCAGCAAGCTGCCGAACTGGAACCACCTCGATCCCAAGCTGATGAAGCTGATCGAAGCCAACGACCCGGGGAACAAATTCGCGGTGCCTTACATGTACGGCACCATCCTGATCGGCTTCAACCCGGCCAAGGTCAAGGCAGTCCTCGGCGATAACGCACCAGTGGACAGCTGGGACCTGATCTTCAAGGAAGAGAACATCAGCAAGCTCAAGCAGTGCGGCGTAGCCCTGCTCGACTCGCCGTCGGAGATACTGCCCCTGGCCCTGCAACACCTCGGCCTGGACCCCAACAGCAAAAAGCCTGCGGACTACGACAAGGCTGAAGCGCTGCTGATGAAGATTCGCCCGTATATCACCTACTTCCACTCATCGAAGTACATGGCTGATATCGCCAACGGTGACATCTGCGTCGCCGTGGGCTATTCCGGCAGTTTTTCCCAGGCCGCCAACCGCGCCAAGGAAGCCAAGAATGGTGTCGTCGTCGACATGCGGCTGCCAAAAGAAGGCGCGCCGATCTGGTTCGACATGCTCGCCATTCCGAAGGGTGCGAAGAACCCGGAAGACGCCTACACCTTCATCAACTACTTGCTGCAACCGCAGGTGATTGCGCCGGTCAGCGACTTCGTCGGCTACCCGAACCCGAACAAGGACGCCACCGAGCTGGTCGACCCGGCGATCCGCAATAACCCGAACCTGTACCCGACCGACACGGCGATGGGCACGCTCTATACCCTGCAACCGCTGCCTCGCGATGCCGAACGTGCGCGGACCCGGGCCTGGACCAAAATCAAGTCAGGCACCTGACCCGTATCGCTTCAACCGCTTCCCCGGACCCGCGCATGCGCGGGTCTTTTTTTGCCCGCGATATTTATTTACCGCCATCGCCCAACGGCCCGTCACTACCTTGCAACGCTTCGCGCACCGAATGTTCTGCGGTGCCCGCTAACCACACAAAGGATGTGACCATGACCGACGCCACCCGCCCTCCCGTTTTACCCGGCCTTTCCTCCGACCAGAATGCGCTGCTCACCCAATTGGTCACCGGCCCCTCGATCAGGGAAGTCGCCACCCACGCGCTGCAGCCTGCCCTGAAAGCGCTGTACCCGAATCTACATATCGATCCGCGCCTGGCCATGGTGGTGATGCCAACCTGGGCCTATCACAATGGGCGCGTCGAACCCGGGCCACGGCACTTCAAATCGCTGACCGACACGCTGGTGCACCATGGTGTAGCGGGCACGCCAGTGATCTACCTCGACGGTGAACACTACCTCACGCTGCAGCCTCAGGAGCAGACGCCCGTACAACTGCCAGTCAGCATTGAGGCCATCGGGCGCCTGCTCAATGAGCTGGCGCCGTTGCTGTTTGTCGCGTTTCAAGAACAGCAGGTCGATTACTGGAACCAGTACACCCGCGCGTCGACTCCGCGCTGGCAGGAGCTGTCCAAATCCTTGCGCGATCTATGGAACATCGAGGCCAACCCGGACTGGGACAGCGACCAACACGCCATGGCCGGCAAACTGTTCGCCTACCCGGAAAAAAGCACACGCCGTTCCCATGACCCCTATCAGTCACGCGCCTGCCTGATCGACCTGGACGCCATGAGCGGTGCTGCCTCGACTCACGTCAACATCCTCGACATGGCAGTCCTGATCGGAACCCTGGGCACTCGAACCCTGGTTATCACTCACACCATCCCCCGTGGCTTCCAGACGTTCGACTCCCTGGAGGAACTGGGCGCGTCGTTGGTGGCGGACGTCGATGGGCAAACACCGGGCAACGTCCTGCATTGGCGCCTGATCGAACCCCAGGGCAATTATTTCGACCGCCTGGCGTGCAACCTCATCGCCCTGCAAGCCGACGCCATCGGTGCGCTGGCCAACGAACCCGCTGCAAGCAATCCAGACTTGGCGCCCCACGTCAGCCGCACCACCAGTGAGCTCGACCCGACGGACAAGCAGTCATCCTCGCGATTCAATCAGGTCGAGCAGTCGCTGCCTGACTGGATGGCCGATGCTTCTCCCACTGATCTCACCGCCTACAGTCGGCATCTGATGGACCTGGTGACCGTGCGTAATCAGAACGCCGGGAAGTCCTTTCAGGACGGGCTCAAGCCGATCCGCGAATTTGCGCTGGATCAACTGCGCGAGGCCATGCTCAACGATCATGCCGATGCGGCAGGACTGAACCTGGCGGACATCGAGATCGTGGTCGACAGCGTGGTGGTCTGGGGCAGCTTTGTGCCGATGGTGGAGCCCGAGCGCACGACCCTAAGCCTGGTCGACCTGGCACTGCAAAACCTGATTGCCCTGCCCCAGGGCAACAAATCCGTACGTAGCACCAGCGCCACAGCAGTGCCGCAATGGATGACGCCAAGCTATCTGGAGGCGCTGATCACTCGCGTCGACATCGGCCAGAAGTACCCGGCGCTGATCAAAAGCGAGCTGCTCGCCGACCCCGTTGAAAGCCTGCGGCGCCAGAACCTGTTCACCAGTCATTTGCGCGTAGAGTTACCGCTGCAGGCCTTACAGTTGAAGATTCGCAACCAGAACGGCATCGATGAGACCGGTTATCGCTATGTCGCCGCAGTGGTCCAGGTGCTCGACGCCAATCGCTGGGTGGACGGCCAGGAGATCGTGATTCGCCCACTGGCCTTCACGCCTGGCTGGCGTGTCGGGGGCGCCACCGATGAAGTGACCAACATGTTCGTGATCGGCCCCCGGCAGATGGACAAGGGACCATGCTTGCTTTACCGGCCAATGCTTGAGCAACCGTTGAGCCAGTACCCGACGCCGGCCAACCTGATCTACGCCATCAAACACTCGCCGATGTTGCGCCAATCGGTACTCGCCTGGCTGCCGGACGACGCCCGCGCCAACTACGCCAACTATACGTTCACCGGCGACCGACCTTCGGTCTGGAGCATTTCCCAACAGCTGGCCGACCCGTTGACCTCCCTGCAAATGAGCGGCCCGGTCACCCTTGGCCAACGGGTCCTCAGCGGCGTTTACCTGGCCACCTTGTACAAGGCCAACGTCAATGCGCTGGTTGAAATGGCGCAACGGCAATCGTTGTCCAATGCGCAATATCGCTGGGAGACTTTCAAACGCGTAGCCTGGACGCTGCTCAATGCCGCACTGCCCTTTCTCGGTCGCACCGTCGGGACGGCCGCGTGGATCTGGCAAGTGCTGGATGACGTGCAGCAAACCCTCGACGCTGCCGACAGTGGCGATCAGCAACGGACATCCGCCATGACCGATCTGTTGCTGACCCTGGCCATGGTGCTGGCCCATCACGCCAGTACGCGTAATTCGCCTGTGCGCAGAGCCGAGGAAAAGCCGATAGCAACAGCGATCGAGCCCCCCGAAAAACCGGCCCCGCAACCGGTGTCCGTCGTGCAGTTGCCCGACATTCCCAGCGAACACCCTCCCGCGCAACATCGCCAGTCCGTGGCGACCGATACGACCCTGGACCTTGCCAGAACCCTGGACCGCTTCAATATCACGCCACCCGAAGAGCTATCAGCGCCCGTCAACGACAGCGGCCTGTATCGTCACCTCTATCGAAAGGGCAACGCCTGTTACGCACCGGTGGGCGAGCGCTGGTTCGAGGTCGCGGTCGAGGACACGGGCGAAGTGTCGATCATCGACTCACGGGAGCAGCCTGTGCGCAGCGGTCCGGCGCTGATCCGCAACAACCGCGGCGAATGGTTCGTCGACACGCGCCTGCGCTTGCGGGGCGGCGGGCTGTCGAGCCAACGCAAGGCACTGAAGCAACAAAACCGTGCACGCATCACCGAACTCAAGAGTCAATTGGCCGAGTTTAACGACGGACGCGAGAAGGCACGCAAGGAGCTGACGGACGCCCACAACGCCATGAAAAATTCGGTCGGCGACGAGGCTCTGCTCACCGCGCAAACGCAATTCCTCGAGCAGCTCGAGCGACGCACCCAAGACTACGCCGCTCCCATCGAACAGATGAAATCCCTGAGCCTGCTGGAAACAGTGCCCAACTACCGGGCATCCATGATCGAGATGCTCGGCACTCAGCTGTTCTTCAACCAGACGTGGCTTGACCAACGCAGTCCAACGTTCGCTCAAACCCTGAGGGAAACCCTGGCGTTGCTGGAAGCTGAAGAAACGGCAGGGGGTGCCGGCGATCGCGCCACCTACCAGAAAATGACCGACCTGACCGAGGGCATGATCGGCAAAATCGAGTTTGCACAATCGCAGTTCCCGGCGTTGAGCCGACTCGGTAGAAGTGCTGCCGAGGTGGCCAGCACCTATCGGGCAAAATTGCCTGCTTTCAGCCTTAACGATCTCAAGGCACTCCAGGTTTCGCTGGCTCGCGACGTCTGTCTGAAAGAAGGAAACAGTGCTGGGTTGACTGATGCTCGAAGCGCATTCGAACGCCTGCTCGATACCACCAACCTGGTTATCCAGACGTCGCAGGAGTTGATGCTCAAAGACAGTACATGGGCTGAGGGCGACCGCATCGAAGGCCTCAACGGGATGCTCGAACAGTTTGCCGCCATCGACCAATCCTTCGAAGACTTCAGCCTCAGCCACAAGGAAGCGGTTCTGGAGCAACCGTTCAAACACGTACGTAAACGGATCAGCGAATTCCAGCAAGAGACCGAAGCCTATCTGGCGCAACTGCTGCGCGAACAACTGCCGGTGGAGCCCCGTCCCGGCCCTTCAAGGCCCGCACCGGCATCGCGCAAACGGGTCGTCAAAACGCGCTTCAAGGGTACGGTCGTTGGCGAAGTTCGTCCCTCGGCATCGGGACAACCGGTCCTGCTGGATGTGAAATCGCCCATGACCGGCAAAGTGATCGCCACCTTCCACGAGAAGACACCAGGCGTGTGGGTCGAGCGCGTGCAACCCAAGCGGCATCCAGCCATCCAGGTGCCCGAACTCCAGATGCAAATTGCTCAAGGCCAGACGTTGCTCGAGGGCGTGGAAACCTTCATTCGGCAAACCGAAGCGAGCGCAAAAAAGCCTGGCCGTATACCGGTGGAAATCGAGGAGTTGTTCCAGCACAAAGCCGAGCAACTCGACAAAAGCGCCAGGACACTGGAACAGACCCCGACCGGTTCGAATACAACGACCTCCACGACAGCGCTGGTGACGCAATTGAGCGCAGCGCGCGATCGACTCTATGCCGAGGGCTACCGAATCAGGGTCGAGATGATCAAGCAACAGCCGCCCACGGCCGCTCGCGTCGAATGGCTATCGGGCAAAAATGAAATCGATATCGTGCCGAATGGTGAACGGCGTCGACTCAAAGGCCCGCGCAAGGATTACCTGCAGGAATACGAGATTCGCGAGGCAGGCACCGGCCGACCGTTGTGGTACGCCCACTTCCACTATGCCGGCCCCGATAGCCCCGCCGAAGCGTTTACTGCCGCCCACCTGAAACTGCGTAATCAACGACTGATGGCCGGGGCATTCGATCTGAATTCGGCTTCCAGCAGCCAGCTGATCGCCATCTATCGCAGCGAAATCAGCCCGCCGCTGGCCAATTCACTGTTCTTTTCAAAAGCCTCGAACGTCAAGAAGGAAGTTGGCGATGACTGAACACCTGGAAGATACCGAAACGCCCGCACTGCTAAAAAAAAGCCAAGTGATTCACCAGACCAGCAGAGGCCCCACGGTCGATGAGGTCGCCGCCCTGCTACTGCGCCAAGCGCTGAAGGCGCGGTATCCCGAGCGCGATATCGACCCCGACCAAACCATGATCGGCACGCCTCAATGGCAAATCCTGGACGGCGTGCTCGAGGCGAGGCCCACACAGTTTGAATCGCTGACCCAGACGTTGATAAACCTGTTCGCTACCTCAACAAGCGTCAACTATCTCGAAGGCGAGCACTTCCTGACATTGAATCCCTTGGCCACGCCTGTCGTGCATCTGGATATCGATATCGAAGCCATCGCCGAGTTGCTCAATGACTATTCACCCCTGCTCTTGGTTGCCTATGGCGAACAGCAACTGGCCTATTGGAACCTCAAGGGGCAGCTGGCACCGCACTGGCTGGAGCTTTCCGCAGCCTTGCGCAAAGCCCTCAATGTTCAAAGTGTCAACGGTTGGGATAAGGATCAGTGTCGGGTGGCTCGCGCCATCTCGCGTCATCCTGATAAACAGTCGCGCCTGGCTCATGACCCGACGTTTTCGACTATTCAGGTCAGCCTCGTCGACTGTGACACCATCGACGCACAAGGCATCACCCGACACCAGACACTGGCCGGAGCCGCGGTGATTACAGGGCGCTATGAAGAGCGCGATCTGGTCATGATGTACACCGTGGGATATGGCTACGAAACCTTCAATTCACTGGAACAGTTAGGTGCTTCGTTGCCGGCCCGCCTCGATAAGCTGCCGCCCGGACAAAATTTGCAATGGCAACTGTTTGAACCGGAGGGCAATATTTTCGACCACATGGCTTGGGCCCTGATCGCCAACCAACTCGATTCCATTGCCGCGATTACAGCTCAAGGCCTTGCCGCCGAACTGGATACCCCTTTGGCTTCGGCTCCTCAGGTAGAAAACGCCAATATCCAGGAGCAAAACGCGCTCGTCGAGCTGGCCGACGCAATACCCGACTGGCTTTTTGGTGCTTCGGTGACGGACCTGGATCACTACAGCCAATCGATCAATGCGCTGGGCAAGCTGTACAGGCAGACGGACAAACAACTGTTCCGGATTCCGCCCATGACCACCTTCGCCCAGCAGCGCATGCGCGAAGCGATCGTGGCTGACAAACCATCCGCAACCGGACTGCCGCTCGATAGCCTCGAGATCACCATCACCAACAGCTTCGAGTCAGGTGGTTTGACGCTGCCCAACCCGCTCGATGTTCATACCGAAACGCTCGGCGAATACGCCGTTCAAAACTCCGCGCCGTATCAGGCAACGCTTCGATTCAACCCGCCGCAAACGGTCCCCGAATGGCTGGATGAAGGCTACCTGACGAAGATCGCGAGCAAGGTCGATATTGGCGAGGCGTATCCGCGCCTGATCAAGGACAAATTGATTGACGATCCGGTGCAGGCACCCTTGCAGGAGCACTTCTACATCAGCCAGTTGCGCGCTTTGCTGCCGCTGATTGCGCTGGAGTGCAAGATCCGGCGCATTGGCGGCGTAGACGAATTGGGGTGTCGCTATGTGCGCGAATGGCTCAAGCCGATGCCCGGTCACGCTCAACCGGTGGTCATTCGTCCCCTGACCTTCATCCGGGCCGGGGAAACCGCCGGCGACACCGTTGCCAATATGTTCATCATCGCTGCGCGCCAGCCAGAGAAGGGTCCTTGCCTGCTCTATCGCCCGCTGTTCGAACAACCGTTGCTGCAATTCCCGTCAGCGCAAAACCTGCTGTACGCCTTGCACCAGCCAGGCGAACTGAGGGACTCGGTGCTGGCGTGGCTGCCCGATTCCACCCTCGCTTTCAAATACGCCCAATACACGTTTCCCATCGGCTTTCCCAACCCGTGGCTGAGCGTACAACTGCTCTCCGAACCCTGGACATCCTCGGGCTGGGCCGGTCCCGTCGAACTTTCTTCAACGGAACTGAGCGGCGATGTATTCCCCACCCTGTTCAAGAACCATGCCCTGGCCATGGCCGAACTCGCCGACCGCCAATCGTTATCCAATGCACAACGACGCTGGGCCCTGCTTCGGAACAGCGGTTGGGCGCTGTTCAACATTGCCTCGAATTTTCTCAGTGGCCCGGCAGGGGCTGCGGTTTGGGTCTGGCAAAGCATCAGCGAAATCGAGCAAGTTCTGGACGCGCACAATCGCGGTGATGCTCATGCTCAATGGAGCGCCATCGCCGATATGCTTCTGAACCTGGGCATGCTCCTGGCGCAACATGCCGCCACTCGACGCAGGGCCAGGCTTAAGGCTGGGCCACGGGACGAGCACGACAGGCGGCTCAAGGTCGGCGTCACGCCATCGACTGCACTTGCCAAGCCCACCGTGACGTTAATGACGACACCTTTGACCGGCGAACTTGCGTCCAGCCATTACTCGTCACTTGAGCCCGGCGGCTCAGTGCCCCATCGCTCAGGCACGGCATTGGCGCTGTATCTGGAGGGCCTGAAAGTGCCGACTGTCGACCTCACGACTCCGTCGCTGGAAACCCTCTCGCACGATACCGCGCCCTTGTATCGCCTGGACGGCAACACCTACGCACAGGTTGGCGAGCGCTGGTTCCGTGTCGTGGAAAACGACAACGAGCAGGTGCAAATCGTCGATCCGCAGACCCCCTCGAAAACCGGCCCGCTGTTGATTCATAACACGCAAGGACAGTGGTTTGTCGACACCCGATTGCGCTTGCGCGGGGGCGCCGGGGGCACCAGTCTGCAAAGCCAGCTCAAAGCACAACGCAAGGCCAAGGAGCAGCAGAAGAAACGACTGGGCGTTGCGCTGGAGACTTTCAAAGGCCAGGAGGTCGCCAACAATGCCGAGTTGAAGGAGGCCTATACAGAAATGCTGGGCGCAACCGGGCTCGCGCACGAGCAGGCGACACAGCGTTACGTCGCTCGTCTGGAAAAGCTGATCGATGATTACGATCAGGCATTGAAAAATCTCGAGCAATGGCGTCTCACAGGAGGAACCAAAGGCTATCTCAACGATTTAGAGCGCATGACCATCGTGCTGCAAAAGAACATCTGCCTGTGGCTCGTATTCAAGCGCAACGACTACGCCAAACTCACCGAAATACTGGCGCAAGACACGGTCATCGACTCCAACGCTTTATTGCAGACGCATGTTCAGGGAGTCAGGCAGGCGTTGGCATTGAGCCAGGAGATCATCGCCCGCCTGCAGCTTTCCCAGGCATCGCTTGAGAACCTGGAGGCGGCTGGTCACGCGGGCATGACCACCTCGCAAAGCCTGCGAGAGCTGCTTCCCGCTTTTAATCAGTGGGACTTGAAGTCCAACGAAATCGGCATGTCCCACGAGTTGTGCGTGCGCGGTACCGCCTCCGATAACGACGAGCCGGCGCGTGAAGCGGTCGGCTCGTTGATTATCGAGGCCGCAACCGCCACCCACCAGCATGCCGCCTTGATCAGAACGCACGACAGCGGTGAAGCCACCGCACAGCGCATCGACACTCTGAGCCGGCTGATCGATGTCTACGCCGATGTGAATCAGCGTCTCGAAGACCTGCCCGGCGAATACCCCGACAAGGTGGAAGCGTCCGAGCTTAAACGGGTCAGCGCATTGATCGGCGAGTTCAAGCAACTGGCTCAGACGCAACTGAATACGCTACTGCCCGAGGTTAGACAAAACGATCCACCGGTGATGCCCAAACCCGCCGTTGCCGGTCCCTCCCGCCCTATTGGCAAAGTCACCAAGACTCGACCACGTGACTCTGCGCCCGCCAAGGCTTCCACAGCGGACGAACTGCCCCTGAGGGAAGTACTTCCCGCCAGGCCGGCCCCCGGTCTACAGCCCGTGCTGGATGACGTCGACACAGTCGACGATGCCTTGACCCTGAATGAGGACGTACAGGCGTTCATTGATCGAACCCGCAAAGATGCCTTCAAGCCCAATCGTATTCCAGCGGACATGCAGGATCTTTTCGATCATCAGGCTCAACGACTGGAGCAGGCAGCGATCAATGTCGAGCAGGCACTGGAGCGCATACGCGCATCGGGCGGAGCGCGGCTTCCTGTGGGCAACCTGAGCGGGGAGCTCAAGAGTGCAGCCGTCCGGTTACGTGCTCAGGGCGTCAGTATCCGCGCCAGCCTGCTCAAGGATCGGCAGCCCCGACAGGCGTATTTGCAGTGGCTGCTGGATAACAACCAGGTGCGCATCGTCAAGAACGGCCAAGGCCGGATCAGGACCAAAAAACGCCGGGACTACTTTCAGGAGTACCAGGTGCTGGACATCGCCGGCCACGACAAGCCGCTGTGGCTCGCGCATTTTCACTATGCGTCCGTGGATGCGCCGCTGGAGCAATACACCGCCGCACACCTGAAAATCGCCGAACCGCACCTGCAGCAATTCTCGGCCGAACGGCGCCAGGCACTGACCACTCTGACGCCACTGGACTACGTGCTGCGGCGCATCAACGATCCGTCCCCGTTCTTCAAACTCGAGACGCAACCTTGACGTGCGCGTGGGCGGCACGACTGGCCGCCCTCTTCAGCCGGCACGCCACACCGTGCGTAATCGCGCCAGCGCCGCTTCGATCGATTTCTCGGGCACCGCGGCAAAGCCCAGCACCAGCCCGGCACGCTGATCGATCGGGGTGGCGGAGTCCGGCAGCCAATAACTGCTCAGGCCATTGATCTCGACATCGACACCACGTGCCCATTCGATCAGTTCCTGCTCGCGCGCCACACTCTCGACCGGCACGGTCATGTGCAGCCCGGCGGCAACCGTGGGTAACGGGCCGACGCCGGGCATGTCCAGCGGCCAACCATTGAGCAGCGTGTTGCGCCGACTCAACGCCGCACGGCGCATGCGGCGAATATGTCGCTGGAAGTGCCCCGCCGCCATGAACTCGGCCATCACCGCCTGGGTGCTGACTTCGGAATGGCGAACATCAACGGCACGGCGCTGGGAAAACGCATCCACCAGCCCTGTCGGCAATACCAGATACCCCAGACGCAAGGCAGGGAACGCCACCTTGCCGAACGTGCCGACGTAAAGCACCCGGCCTTGCCGGTCCAATGCCGCCAAGGGAGCCAGCGGTGCGCCGCTGTAGCGGTACTCGCCATCGTAATCATCCTCGACGATCCAGCCCTGCGTGCGCTCGGCCCAGGCCAGCAACTCCAGACGACGCGCCAGGCTCATGACCACCCCTGTCGGGTACTGATGCGAGGGCGTGACGTAGGTCAGCCGGCAGTCACTGAGCATGGCCAGCTCGTCGCAGTCGATGCCCTCGCTGTCCACGGCGACCCCGTGCAACCGCGCACCGGCGACGGCAAACGCATGGCCCGCCGCGCGATACCCCGGATTTTCAATCGCCACGCCGTCACCCGGCTCCACCAGCAACTGTGCACAAAGGCTGATCCCCTGCTGCGCACCACTGGTGATCACTATTTGCTCAGCCGTGCACTGCATGCCTCGCGAACTGCGCAAGTAGGCCGCAATCAACCCGCGTAATCGGGCATCGCCTGCCGGGTCGCCGTAACACAACTGCTGCAGATCGGGTTTACGCCAGAAAGCCGCATTCAGCTTGGCCCAGACCTCAAAGGGAAACAGATCGAACGCCGGAACACCGACCCGAAATGCTCGCGGCGGACCACTCGGCGGCATCGCAAGATGGTTCTTTTCAACGCGCGCCAACGCATCGCTGTGGATAACTTTGCTGGATGAAACCACAGGTAAATCCAGCCAATTTGTGGATAAGGCTGTGGGTAAGCCTGTTGACAACCCTGTGGATACTTTTGTGGATAGTTTTTTTGCCGGTATTGCGGTTTGCGGTAGCTGAGCCACATAGGTCCCGTCACCAACGCGCCCTTCGATAAATCCTTCGGCATAGAGCTGATCGTAGGCACGCACCACGCTGTTACGGGAAATCGCCAACGCTGCGGCCAGATCACGACTGGCCGGCAGTCGCGTACCGCTGGCCAATCGCCCATCGAGGACGCGAAGGCGCAAAGCCTGATAGAGCTGGCGGCTCAGCCCCTGGCGGCGGTCGAGTTCGATACCAGCGGGATTGAACGACAAGGAAAGCGGCGCGTCCGTCATGGCAATGGACCTATGAAATTGGTCGTTAATGGCTCTTACAACAGACCAATAGCCTGCCTAGGATGCAGACATTCGCCAAGGAAAATATCCCCATGTACACGCCGCGCGCTTTTGCCATCGACGAGTTGTCCCAACTGCATGAACTGATCCTCGCCACCCGCCTCGCCATATTGGTTACCCAGGGCGAGAGCGGTCTGCAAGCCAGTCATGTGCCGGTGCTGCTGCATTGCGAACAAGGCTCGAACGGCACGTTGTACGGGCATCTGGCCAAAGCCAACCCACAGTGGAAAGACCTGCGCGACGGTGCCGAAGCCCTGCTGATTTTTGCCGGTGCCGACGCCTACGTCAGCCCCGGCTTCTACCCGAGCAAGGCCGAACACGGCAAAGTCGTGCCAACCTGGAACTACGTCGCCGTACACGCCTATGGCCGAGCCGAAACGTTCAGCGATGGCGGGCGGCTGCTGGACATCGTCAGCACCCTCACCGACCGCCATGAAGCTGGCCGCACTCAACCGTGGTCAGTGGCCGATGCCCCCGCCGATTACATCGACGGCATGCTCAAGGCCATCGTCGGTTTCGCCATTCCCATCGACCGTCTGGAAGGCAAGCGCAAGCTCAGCCAGAACCGCAGCGCCGCCGACATCGCCGGCGTACGTGAAGGCCTGGCCGCCAGCCCCGAAGTCAACGACCAAACCCTTGCCCAATTGATGCGCTAAGGAATTCGCCATGAGTCAAATCGACATTCGCCCAGTCACCGCCGATGATCACGCCGCGTGGTTGCCGTTGTGGCAGGCCTACCTGCGCTTCTACAACACCGAATTGCCGGATGCCGTCACCCAAAGCACCGGGCAGCGCATCCTCGCCACAAACGAACCGACCCACGCCGCTCTGGCCTGGGCCGACGGCAAAGCCGTGGGCATGGTGCATTTCATCTACCATCGTTCAAACTGGAGCATCGAAAATTCCTGCTACCTGCAAGATTTGCTGGTAGTGCCAGAAACCCGCGGCACGGGCGTGGGCCGCCAGTTGATTGAATTCGTCTACACCACAGCCAAGGCCGACGGTTGCTGCAAGGTGCATTGGCTGACCCACGAAACCAACGCCACCGCGATCCAGCTCTACGAGCGCATCGCCGAACGTCCCGGTTTCATCCAGTTTCGCAAAGCCATTTAAGGTTCAAGGAGAACAACATGTCGATTTCACTCGCGGACTGGAAAGGCGTCCCGGCACCCTCGGTCCAACTCATCGAAGGGCGTTTCATCCGCCTGGAAAAACTCGACCCGGCGCGCCACGGCGACGGTCTGTTCGAAGTCCTGCAAGGCCCGGGCGCCGACCCCAAACTCTGGGACTACTTGCCTTACGGTCCCTTCCCCCAGCGCAGCGCGTTCAATGATTGGCTGAACAACCATGCGGCCAATAGCGACCCGTACTTCTTCAGCGTGATCGATAAAGCCACAGGCGAGGTTCAAGGCATTCTCAGCCTGATGTCGATCGTGCCGGCCCAGGGTCGCATCGAAATCGGCCATGTGACCTTCGGCGCGCCGATGCAACGCTCGCCAAAGAGTACCGAGGCGGTTTACCTGTTGGCCAAGGAATCATTCGCCCTGGGTTACCGGCGCCTGGAATGGAAATGCAACAACGCCAACGCCCGCTCCAAATACGCGGCCGAGCGGTTGGGATTCAGTTTTGAAGGCGTGTTTCGCCAGCACATGGTGGTCAAGGGACAGAACCGCGATACCGCGTGGTACTCGATCCTCGATTCGGAATGGCCGGCGATTGGTGCCGGGTTCGCGCGCTGGTTGAGCGATGAGAACCAGACGGAATCGGGGCAGGTGAAAACCCTGGCAGAGTGCCGCGGGTAGATCTTTAGTGCCTGGACGGGCGCCTTCGCGGGCAAGCCTCGCTCCTGCAGGGTCTTGCGATGGTCACATTATCGTGGCCAGTCCAAACCTTGTGGGAGCAAGCCCGCCCGCGAATGGCTTCACGCCAGTTTCTGGGCAAGCACAGCAATATGCTCCGGCCCGATCCCGCAGCACCCGCCCAAATGGCTCGCCCCACGCTTGCGCCAATCCGCCGCCCATTGCAGGTAACCTGGCGGATCGAGATCGTCGCGCAACGGGTCCAGCCCATCATTAGCCGTCGCCTCTTTCGGTTGCGGCGGGAAGGCATTGGCGTACGCACCGATTTGAATGTTCACCCCCAACCGTTCAAACGCTTCCCGCGCCGCATCAATCGCCGCGCCGATCACTTCCGGCTGGCTGCAGTTGAACAGCAACGTCTCGACGCCCAGCTCAACCGCCACTGCCGCCGCCTCGGCCACTGGCTCGCCAGAACGCAAACGCGGAACTTCGTCGACGTCTTCATCCTTCAAGGTAAACGACAGCCAGAACGGCTTGCCGTCCTTCGGCAGACCGGCGTGTATCGCTCGCGCCTCAACGATCGAGCTCTGGGTTTCCGCCAGCCATAGGTCAACATGCGGCGCGAGCCCCTTCACCAGTGGCGTCAGCAATTCAGTGACACGTTTGGCGTCGAACAGGTCCGGACGATAAGAACCAAACAGCGGAGGCAATGAACCTGCCACGCGCACCGGTTTGCCCGCCGCATCGACTGCTCGCCGCGCCAGCTCACCGGCCAATGCCGCGAGGGCCTGACCTTCAGCGGCGAAACGCTCTTCACCGATATGGAACGGCACCACCGCGTAGCTGTTGCTGGTGATCACATTCGCGCCGCTTTCGATATAAGCCGCGTGCACCGCCTCTACCGCTTGCGGTGCTTCGCTCAAGGCCAGCGCCGACCATTCGGGCTGCCTGAATGGAGCCCCTCGGCGCTGCAACTCGCGGCCCATGCCACCATCCAGAATCACTGTGCTTGCTGCGCCCATATGCTATTCACTCATAAGCTTATGAAAATAACTCACTACCAGAGTCGTTGTTATAACTATTTAATACGCACCAATCGGTTAATAACAATCATTTTTTTATCAGGGATCGACTGTGAAATTCCAACCGCTACTGGCCCTGGGCCTGACGATTCTGGCTGCCTCCACCCAAGCCTTTGGCGGCGCCACGCTGGATCGCATCGAACAAAAGAAAGAACTGGTGGGCGTGTTGATGGAAAGTTATCCACCGTTCTCGTTCCTCAACGACCAGAACCAACTCGACGGTTTCGACGTCGACGTGGCTAAAGCCGTGGCCGAGAAGCTGGGTGTGAAACTGCGCCTCGAAACCCCGTCCTGGGATGTGATTGCCGCTGGCCGCTGGAGTGGTCGTTACGACATCTGTATCTGCTCCATGACCCCGAGCAAAGCCCGCGCCGAGGTCTTCGACTTCCCGGTCGAGTACTACGCCTCGCCGGCGGTGATCGTGGTGAACGCCAAGGATGAACGCATTCACAATGCCAAGGACCTGAGCGGCAAGAAAGTTGGCCTCACCAGCGCCTCCAGCTACGAAAGCTACCTGAACAAAAACCTGGTGATCGAAGGCGCCGAAGACACGCAATTGCAGTACCCGTTCGAAGACGTGCAGATCGCCCCGTATGACACCGACAACGTCGCCTTCCAGGACCTGGGCCTGGGGGCCGGGGTTCGACTGGACGCGATTCTCACTAACCTGGTGACCGCCCAACCGCGCCTGAACGAAGACAAGCGCTTCAAACTGGCCGGCGACCCGCTGTACTCGGAGCCGAACTCGGTCGCCATTGAAAAGGGTGACGCCCAGTGGGACAGCAAAGTACGTGAAGTCTTCGCCCAGTTGAAACAGGACGGCACATTGAGCAAGCTCTCGCAAAAATGGATCGGCGCCGATATCAGTAAATGACTTCTTTCCAGCAACCTCTCCAGCCACCGCAACCGGTGGCTGAGTCACGACTGCAACGGATCTTCAGTTTCCGCACGCGGCTGTACCTGACCTGGGCGGCCATGCTCGGGTTGTTCACCAGCTTCTTCCTGAGCTTCGACCTGAAGTTCTCAATCATCCTCGACAAACTGCCCAACCTCGTCGGCCTGCACCTGGCGCCCAACGGCTTCCTGCAAGGTGCGGCGCTGACGTTGTTTCTGTGCCTGTGCTCTATCGTCGCCTCATCGCTGCTGGGTTTCATCACCGCCCTGGGGCGGCTGTCGAAAAGCGCCGTGGCGTTCGGCATCGCCAGTTTCTACGCCTCGTTCTTTCGCGGCACACCCTTGCTGATACAGATTCTGTTGATCTACCTCGGCCTGCCTCAACTGGGCGTCGTACCGGGCGCCATCGCGGCCGGGATCATCGCCCTGTCGCTGAACTACGGCGCCTACCTGAGCGAAATCTTTCGCGCAGGCATCCTCGGCGTTCCCCATGGCCAACGGGAAGCATCACTGGCCCTGGGCATGCGCGAAACCGTGATTTTCTGGCGCGTCACCCTGCCCCAAGCCATGCGCACCATCATCCCGCCGACCACCAACCAGTTCATCTCCATGCTCAAGGACTCGTCGCTGATCTCGGTGATGGGGGTTTGGGAAGTGATGTTTTTGGCGCAATCCTATGGGCGGTCGAGCTATCGGTACATTGAGATGCTGACGACTGCGGCGGTGATTTACTGGCTGATGTCGATTGGATTGGAGTTGATTCAGGCAAGAATGGAGCGGCACTACGGGAAGGCGTATTTGCATAACCGATGAGTTCACTTGAAGTGTGGTGACTTCATAAATACGACTCGGCCAACAACGCAAAAAAAAGGGGAGCACATGCCCCCCCGAGGTTTAAAGCGTTTTATCGAGGCTGTTAAATCAGCCTTCGATCTCGATCAGGATCTCGCCCGGATTCACCCGGTCACCCTTGGCCACGTGAATGGCAGTGACCTTACCGGCGATGGCGGCCTGGACTTCGGTTTCCATCTTCATCGCTTCGGTGATCAGCACAGCCTGGCCAGCCTTGACGGTGTCGCCTTCCTTGACCAACACGTCGACGATGTTGCCCGGCATGGTGGTGCTGACGTGTCCCGGCTCAGTGGCTTGCTTGCGCTTGCTGCTGCCGCCGCTGACGAACTCGTTGAGCGGCTCGAACACGACTTCTTCCGGCATGCCATCGATGGACAGGTAGAAGTGACGCTTGCCTTCGGCCTTCACGCCCACGCCGGTGATGTCGACGCGGTAAGTTTCGCCATGGACGTCAATGACGAATTCGGTCGGTACGCCTTCGCCGCCCGCCGAGGCCATGCCGCCGGCTTCTGGAATAGGCAACAACACTTCCGGCGTCAGGGTGCCAGCGGCACGTTCTTCAAGGAACTTGCGGCCAATGTCCGGGAACATGGCGAAGGTCAGCACATCCTCTTCAGACTTGGCCAGGGCACCGATGTCGGCACGCAGTTTGGCCATTTCCGGCTTGAGCAGGTCGGCCGGGCGAACGTCGATAACCTCTTCGCTGCCGATGGCCTGGCGACGCAGTTGCTCGTTCACGGTGCCCGGCGCCTTGCCGTAACCGCCTTGCAGATAGAGCTTCACTTCGTTGGTGATGGTCTTGTAACGCTCACCGGCGAGCACGTTGAAGAACGCCTGGGTGCCAACGATCTGCGAGGTCGGGGTCACCAGCGGCGGGAAACCGAGGTCTTCGCGAACGCGCGGGATTTCAGCCAGCACTTCGCCCATACGGTTCAAAGCGCCCTGCTCTTTCAACTGGTTGGCCAGGTTGGAAATCATCCCGCCCGGAACCTGGTTGACTTGAACACGGGTGTCGACGGCGGTGAATTCGCTTTCGAACTGGTGGTATTTCTTGCGCACGGCGTAGAAGTACAGGCCGATCTCTTGCAGCAGTTCCAGATTCAGGCCGGTGTCGAACTCGGTGCCTTTCAGGGCGGCAACCATCGACTCGGTGCCCGGGTGGCTGGTGCCAGAGGCGAAGCTGGAGATCGCGGTGTCGATGTGGTCGGCGCCGTTTTCGATCGCCTTGAGCTGGCACATCGCGGCCAGACCCGCGGTGTCGTGGGAGTGAATGAATACGGGCAGCGACTGCTCGGATTTCAAGGCCTTGACCAATTCGCCGGTGGCGTACGGCGTCAGCAGGCCGGCCATGTCCTTGATCGCCACCGAGTCGCAGCCCATGGCTTCCATTTGCTTGGCTTGCGCCACGAACGCGTCGATGGTGTGCACCGGGCTGGTGGTGTAGGCGATGGTGCCCTGGGCGTGTTTGCCGGCGGCTTTCACCGCTTCGATGGCTACGCGCAGGTTACGCACGTCGTTCATGGCGTCGAAGATACGGAATACGTCGATGCCATTGACCGCCGCCTTGGCCACGAACGCCCTGACCACGTCGTCGCTGTAGTGGCGGTAGCCCAACAGGTTCTGGCCGCGCAGGAGCATTTGCAGGCGGGTGTTAGGCAACGCGGCGCGCAGTTGACGCAGACGCTCCCACGGGTCTTCTTTGAGGAAGCGGACGCAGGCGTCGAAAGTCGCGCCGCCCCAGCACTCCAGCGACCAGTAGCCGACTTTGTCGAGCTTGTCGCAGATCGGCAGCATGTCTTCGGTGCGCATGCGCGTGGCGAGCAGCGATTGGTGGGCGTCGCGCAGGATGGTGTCGGTAACGAAGATCTTTTTAGTCATTGGTATCTCCTCATAGCGACAAGTTTCAAGCTACAAGCTGCAAGAAAAAGCCAATCTGCTTTTACTTGAAGCTTGCCGCTGACAACTTGCAGCTGTTTATTCATAAACCGGCGTGTGCGGCGATGGCGGCGGCGATGGCCAGGGCCAGCTCTTCGGGTTTGCGCTTGATCGAGTAGTTGGTCAGTTCAGGGTGGCTTTCAACGAAGCTGGTGTTGAACTGGCCGCTACGGAATTCCGGGTTACGCAGGATTTCCTGGTAGTACGCGGCGGTGGTCTTGACCCCTTGCAGACGCATGTCGTCGAGGGCACGCAAGCCACGGTCCAGCGCTTCTTCCCAGGTCAACGCCCACACCACCAGTTTCAGGCACATGGAATCGTAGAACGGCGGAATGGTGTAACCGGTGTAGATCGCCGTGTCGGTCCGCACGCCCGGGCCGCCGGGAGCGTAGTAACGAGTGATCTTGCCGAAGCTCGGCAGGAAATTGTTTTTTGGGTCTTCGGCGTTGATCCGGAACTGCAGGGCGAAACCACGGTGCTGGATATCTTCCTGCTTCACCGAAAGCGGCAGCCCGGAGGCGATGCGGATCTGCTCGCGAACAATGTCGATGCCGGTGATTTCTTCGGTGATGGTGTGTTCCACCTGCACCCGGGTGTTCATTTCCATGAAGTACACCTCGCCCTCGGCGAGCAGGAACTCCACAGTGCCGGCGTTCTCGTAACCCACAGCCTTGGCTGCACGCACCGACAGGTCGCCGATGTAGGCGCGCTGTTCAGGGGTCAGTTGCGGGCTCGGGGCGATCTCGATCAGCTTTTGGTTGCGACGCTGGATCGAGCAATCACGCTCGAACAGGTGCACCACGTTGCCAAAGCTGTCGCCAAGAATCTGCGCTTCGATGTGTTTCGGGTTGACGATGCACTTTTCCAGAAACACTTCCGCAGAACCGAAAGCCTTGGTGGCTTCGGAAATGACGCGTGGGAAGGCTTGTTCGAGTTCTTCGCGGCTGTTGCAACGACGAATGCCGCGACCGCCACCACCGGAAGTGGCCTTGAGCATCACCGGGTAACCGATACGATCACCCTCGAGCAGGGCCTCTTCGATGCCCGACACGTTGCCTTCGGTGCCTGGAGTCACCGGCACGCCTGCCTTGATCATGCTGCGGCGCGCTTCGGTCTTGTCACCCATGCGACGAATGACTTCAGCCGATGGACCAATGAATTTGATCCCGCGTTCGGCGCAGATGTCCGCCAGTTCGGCGTTTTCCGAAAGGAATCCGTAGCCGGGGTGCAGCGCATCGCAACCGGTTTCCACAGCCAGGTTCACCAGCTTGCGCGGGTTCAGGTAACCGGCCAGCGGCTCGGCACCGATGCTGTGGGCTTCGTCCGCACGCTTCACATGCAGGGCATGGCGGTCGGCGTCGGAATAGATCGCGACCGAGCGAATGCCCATTTCGGCGCAAGCACGCACGATTCGTACGGCAATCTCACCACGGTTGGCGATCAGGATCTTTTTTATCACTTGGAGGTTCCCATGAGCCGGTGGTACCCACGACCTGCTAGACCAGGTCGACGCGTGACCAAATGTTTCAATCTGGTCGCGGCCCCACACTAGCCCTCGCAAGGAATTAACAAAAATGAATAATTATTGGGTCATGCATAAGTAAAGACTTATAGTTGAAACATCTGCCGGCGAAGAGAGCGACAAAAAAATGCGTAAGTCATTGATGCGTATGACATTGCGTCAATTGCAGATTTTCAATGAAGTCTGTGACCTGAGGTCCTACAGCCGTGCAGCCGACGAAATGTCGCTCACACAACCGGCCGTTAGCCTACAGATTCGGCAACTTGAGGAACTGATTGGTCAACCTTTGTTCGACTACGTCGGCAAGAAACTCTACATGACGGAAGCGGCAGAAGCCCTTCAACGCGCCAGCCGGGACATTTTCGGGCGCCTGGAAAACCTCGACATGCAGCTCTCGGACATGCAGGGCTCGCTGCAGGGGCAATTGAAGCTGGCGGTGGAATCCAGCGCCAAGTATTTCGTTCCACACCTGTTTGCCGCCTTCAAGCGCCAGCACCCGGAAGTGAACCTACAACTGACGGTGGTCAACCGCGGACAGGTGATTCGACGCCTGTCGGACAACCGCGACGACCTGGTGATCATGTCGATGGTGCCGCAGGACATGGGCCTGGAGTTCTTGCCGTTCCTCAACAATCCCATCGTCGCCGTGGCGCCGCCGGATCATCCGCTGTGCCACATGGGGCCGCTGCGATTGCAGGATCTTGAGCCCTACACACTGCTGATGCGCGAGTCCGGCTCCGGGACGCGACTGGCTTGCGAAGAGTATTTCAAAGAGAAGCGCGTGCACTTCAACCAGACCCAGGAAGTCTCGTCAGCCGAAGCCCAGCGTGAATGCGTATTGGCGGGTCTGGGCGTGGCGCTGTTGACGCGCCACGCCCTGAACCTTGAACTGGCGACCGGCGGATTGATCGAGTTACCGGTCGAGGAGCTGCCGCTGTATCGCAGCTGGTGCCTGGTGCAGGCCAAGGCTAAACGGCTGTCACCGGTGGCTCACGCATTCCTTGCGTTCATTCGCAGCGAACGCGTACAGATCAGCGCGCTGGTTGAGCGTTTCGACGGGAAGCTGTCGATGCAGCCTGCCAAAAGTTGAGTTCCGGATCTTCAGGAAAATCACCAATCTCGGCCAGAAGCTGACGGCGTTCACAGCGATCTTCGATGGCGCGGCGAAATTCCATGCGGCGCTGATCTTCTTGCTGGCGACGGGTTTTGACAGCGCTGTTGCGTTCTTCGTAAGGCAGGGCCATTTCGAGTCTCCCAAGGCGAGTACGGGAGCTTCAAGATAGGCGCGGGGGATGACGCTTTGGCGGCTCTGAAGTTACAGACTGATGAAAATTTGTCGGTCGCCGCGGCACCCGTGGCGAGGGAGCTTGCTCCCTCGCCACAAAGTCCACGCCAACCTTGAAATCATTCGTCCAGTGCTTTCACCGACTTGGGCGATAACCGCAAGCCGCGAAGGCTGCGCTTGACGCTCTTGAGGTGATTGACCAGGCTCGGGCCACGGGCCATGGCCACCCCCATCGCCAGGACATCGATCACCACCAGGTGAGCAATACGCGAGGTAAGCGGTGTGTAGATTTCGGTGTCTTCATGCACATCGATCGCCAGGTTGACGGTCGACAGTTCGGCCAACGGCGTCTGACTCGGGCAAAGCGTGATCAATGACGCACCGCTTTCACGCACCAGGTTGGCGGTGATCAGCAAATCCTTGGAACGTCCAGACTGGGAAATACAGATCGCCACGTCGGTCGGTTTCAGGGTCACCGCCGACATTGCCTGCATGTGAGGGTCGGAATAGGCCGCAGCCGTGAGCAGCAAACGGAAGAACTTGTGCTGGGCATCCGCCGCGACCGCACCCGATGCGCCGAAACCATAGAATTCCACGCGCTGAGCCTGTGACATCAGCGTCACGGCTCGCTGCAACTCCAGGGGATCGAGCTTCTCGCGAACCTCCATCAAGGTGTGCAACGTGGTGTCGAAAATCTTCAGGCTGTAATCAGCGACCGAATCGTCTTCGTGGATCGCGAACTGCCCGAAGCTCGCGCCAGCCGCCAGGCTCTGGGCCAGCTTCAGCTTCAGGTCCTGGAACCCGGAGCAACCGATGGCGCGGCAAAAGCGCACGATGGTCGGCTCGCTGATGCCCACGCTATGGGCCAGATCAGCCATGGAACTGTGCATCACGGCCGCAGGATCAAGCAGCACGTGGTCGGCGACCTTGAGCTCCGACTTGCGTAACAGGTGGCGAGACTGGGCGATGTGTTGCAGCAGATTCAAAGGGGTGGACTCTTTGTTATGGGCAAGCGCCGGGGGATGTAGCAAGCTTGTAGTTATACTACATGAAACGGCTTTTTGCCTGCTCAATGCGTAACCAGATCCCTCGATTTCACGTGCCTGCGCTTCATGTAGCAGTCCTGCCTGATGCTTGAAGCAGCCCCTTGCCTCCCCTTTTCGCGCTCACTACGGTCTTCAGCCGGCTAAGTGATGGTTCATCCCGACTCGCCAGAACAATAAAAACAATATACATAACCTTACAAACACAACTTTATTTTATTACCCGCAATCAAACTTTGCTCGATATATTAACTCCGCAGGAAGCAACAACAATTAATTAAAGGAACTCTATATCATGAGCATTAAAACCAAGAACTGGACCGCACAAATCGATCGCATGCCTGGCGCCAAATCTTTCCGCACCTTCGGCACTGTGACCGTTGCCCATACGGGCATCACACCCAAGCTTGAACTCAGTCCGATACAGGACAAATCCTATGACCTTAGCCTGGATTTGAAACTTGAAACTTCCAATCAGATTTCTTTACAGGTCGAGACCGACAAACTTGTCGAATATAAAGTATCTGGCGAATCCTATGTCACCGGCGTCAGTATCTTTCACGACGGAAAGTTAATTCACCATATCGATGAAGTTCTGATGACCCACTAAAAACATCATATTCCCGATTTCCCGTCGGCATTCAAACCTGCCCGACGGGAAATCTTGCCATTCAACCGACGAATTGCTCCCGCAACAGGATCGCCAGGCTCTCCGCCTCGATGGGCCGGCTGATCAGATACCCTTGCACCTCGTCGCAGTGCTCTTGCTTGAGGAATTCAAGTTGCTCCTGACGCTCGACCCCTTCCGCCACTACCTTCAACGACAAGCCGTGAGCCATGGCGATGATCGCCCGGGTAATCGCCGCGTCCTCGCTACCCTCCCCCAGGCCTCGAATGAACGCCTGATCAATCTTCACGTAATCCACCGGGATGCGCTTGAGATAGCTCAGTGACGAATAGCCGGTACCGAAATCATCGATCGCCAGCTTCACGCCCAAATCACGCAGCTGCTGGAAATTCGCGATGATGTGCTCGACGCTGTCCAGCAACTGGCTTTCGGTGAGCTCCAGCTCCAGGTAATGCGGCGCCAGACCGGTTTCCTCCAGCACCTGCCGAACCAGGCTGACCAGTTTGCCCTGACGCAGTTGATACACCGACAGATTGACCGACACCCGAATAGGCTCAAGCCCCTGTCGCTGCCACTCACAGGCCTGCCAGCAGGCCTGACGCAACACGAATTCGCCAATTGGACCGATCAGCCCGGTTTCTTCCGCCAGCCCGATGAAGTCTCCCGGCGGCACGCGGCCCATGGTCGGGTGGTCCCAGCGCACCAAGGCCTCGGCAGCATTCAGCTTGCCCGTGGCAAGACACAGCTTCGGCTGGTAGAACACCATCAACTGATTCTCATCGATGGCTTTGCGCAGCTGGTTTTCCAGCTGCAAGCGCTCCAGCGTGCTGGCTTGCAGGCTGTCGGTGTAGAACTGGAAATTATTGCCGCCCAGATGTTTGGCATGTTGCATGGCCATGTTCGACTGGCTGACCAGCGCGGAAATCTCCCGGGCGTTGTCCGGCAACAGGCTGATGCCCATGGATGAGCTGACCACCAGTTCATGGCCATCGATGGTCAACGGCAAACGCAACTTATTCGACAAGCGCGTCGCTACCCGCGCCAGGCTCGAGAGGTTGCCGTAGGAATTGAATAACACGGCAAACTCGTCGCCCGACAAACGCGCAATGGTGTCCGCCTCGGGCAGCGCGTTGACCAACCGCCGAGCCATTTTCTGCAGCAACTGATCGGCGACTTCGTGGCCAAGACTATCGTTGAGCTGTTTGAAGCGATCCAGATTGATATGCAGCAGTGCCAGGCTGCGATAGCCGCCCTGGCGCACTCGCTGATGCGCTTCGCTGAGCCGTTCGCGGAACATCGCCCGGTTGGCCAGGCCCGTCAGTTCGTCGTAATGGGTCAGATAGCGCATGCGCTCTTCGGATTCTCGCCGCGCCGAGAGATCGGAGAAGAAGCCGACAATATGGCTTACCTTTCCCCGAGTATCGCGCACAGTGCTCAATTGCAGCCATTGCGGGTACATCTCACCGTTCTTGCGGGTTTCCACCAGTTCACCCTGCCAGCTGCCGTATTGCTCCAGCGCCTGGTGAATCGCTCCGTAGTGTCGGCGCGCATCGCGACTGCAGGGCAACTCGACGACGTTGCGCCCCAGCATGTCTTCGATCTCATAGCCAGTCACGCGGCTGAAGGCCTGATTGATGGCGATCAGGGCGTAATTCGGATCAAAAATCACAATGCCCTCGCTGGCCGCCTCGAACACCGTCGCCGCCAGTTGCTGCTGCTCTTCGAGCGCCTTGCTGGCACTGATGTCGCGACGGGTGCCGACCATGCGGATCACCCGGCCGTTTTCAGCGCGTTCCACCGCTCGCCCGCGATCTTCGATCCAAACCCAGTGGCCGTCGGCATGACGCACCCGGTATTCGATCTGGTAATCCTCGGTCCGTCCCTTCAAATGTTCGACCAACGCCTTTCTCAGCGCCGGAAGATCGTCGGGATGCAGGCGTGGCTTGAGATGACGCAGCATGGCCGTCACGTATTCCGGCTCCAGGCCGAACAGCTCCTGAATCTGGGTGTGATGGACCTCATCGGTTTGCAGGTTCCAGTCCCATAGCCCCAGCTCACTGGCCTCCAATGCCAGGGCCAGTCGAGCCTCACTCTTGCTCAGCGCCTGGTTGGCGGCGTCCAGCTCAAGGCTGCGTTGTGCAACACGGCTTTCCAGGCCGGCCTGAATTTCACGCAGTTCGTTTTCGGCGCGACGGCGCTGCTCAACTTCGCTAGCCAGCTTTTGATTGAGCTGGTCGCTGCAGTTTTGCGCCTGCTGCAAATGCTCGATCAACGCTTGATTCTGGAAGCGTCGCAATAACTCTCGATCGATCAGGCGGTTGACCTGCCAGGCCACCACGCTCAGGGCGCCCAACAAAATCAGGCCGAACCAGCCCCAGCCTTGCGCCTGCTCATCGCCGCCCCAGAACAGATAGGCGATGGCCGGCAACAAACAGGGCAAAGTGAACGACAGGAACCCCGGCAGGCTGACCGCATAGGCCACACTGGCTGAGAGTGCCGCGGCGCCGATCAGACCGAAAACCCAGGCCTGCTGGATGAAGTTATCGGCGGGAACCAGCGCGATGCCCGCGCCAGCGAGGGTCAAGCCAGTCAGACCGGAGCCCAGCAAAAACATGCGTCGCCAGACGGGATGCGCCTGACGGTTGGGAATCGCCGAATCGAAGGCGGCGACCTGAATCACGCGCAAGGCCACCAGGGACAGCAACCACACCATCCAGACACTGACCAGGAAGTACCGCTGCGGGCTCCAGAGCAACCCGGCGCAGACCAGACCATTGATCAACATGAACAATGTCGGCAGCAAAGAGCCCTGATAAAGCAGACGCGTGCGTTCGACCGCCATTTCCATGGCGTATTGTTTACGGATAACCCGAGGCTCCACTGTGGGGCCCGACAGGTGGGAGCTGAAGATCATAGGCAATATTCTTGTTCTTATAATGACGAGCACAGGCCCGAAACGTGAACGGAGCATACACAAGCAAATGCCCGGACCAAACAGCTACAGGTTAAAAAACAGTCAAAAGTACGACCACCCGTCTCGGGAGTAAAAGCCGCTGGGCAAGGCCGGCCAGCGCCTGCGGACAATGACTGACCGGTCGTCCCGCGCGCCTCTTTCATCGGCAAAAACAAAGCGGGGTTTGCCCGGTGTGACGCAGCCCCCTAGAATGCCCCGATGCGCGATGATCTCTCCCTTCTGCTGAACTCCCTCAACGATGCCCAACGGCAGGCCGTAGCAGCCCCCGTGGGTCGTCAGTTGGTCCTGGCCGGTGCTGGTTCCGGTAAAACCCGAGTGCTGGTGCACCGTATCGCCTGGTTGATACAGGTCGAAAACGCATCGCCTCACTCCATTCTGTCGGTGACCTTTACCAACAAGGCCGCTGCCGAGATGCGTCATCGCATCGAGCAGTTAATGGGTATCAACCCGGCCGGCATGTGGGTCGGCACCTTCCACGGCCTGGCCCACCGCTTGTTGCGGGCGCACTGGCAGGAAGCCGGGCTGAGCCAGACCTTCCAGATTCTCGACAGCGACGATCAGCAGCGACTGGTCAAGCGGGTCATCCGCGAGCTCGGCCTGGACGAACAGCGATGGCCGGCCCGTCAGGCCCAATGGTTCATCAACGGGCAGAAAGACGAAGGCCTGCGTCCGCAACACATTCAAGCCAGCGGCGACCTGTTTCTGGCCACCATGCGCAGCATCTATGAAGCCTACGAGGCCGCGTGCCTGCGCGCCGGCGTCATCGACTTCTCCGAACTGCTGTTGCGCGCACTGGACCTGTGGCGCGATCACCCGGGACTGCTGGCGCATTATCAGAAGCGCTTCCGGCACATTCTGGTGGACGAGTTCCAGGACACCAACGCCGTTCAGTACGCCTGGTTGCGTCTGCTGGCCAAGGGTGGCGACAGCCTGATGGTGGTTGGCGACGACGACCAGTCGATTTACGGCTGGCGTGGCGCGAAAATCGAGAACATCTATCAGTACTCCGAAGACTTCCCGGACGCCGAAACCATTCGCCTGGAGCAGAACTACCGCTCCACCGCCGGGATTCTCAAGGCCGCCAACGCCTTGATCGCCAACAATACCGGGCGCCTGGGCAAAGAGTTGTGGACTGACGGCGGCGAAGGCGAAGCCATCAATCTGTACGCTGCATTCAACGAACACGACGAAGCCCGCTACGTTGTCGAAACCATCGAAAGCGCGCTGAAAACCGGCCTGGCCCGTAGCGATATCGCCATTTTGTATCGCTCCAACGCCCAATCGCGCGTTTTGGAAGAAGCCTTGCTGCGTGAGCGCATCCCGTACCGCATCTATGGTGGGCAGCGCTTCTTCGAACGCGCGGAAATCAAGAACGCCATGGCCTACCTGCGCTTGCTTGAAGGTCGAGGCAACGATGCGGCACTGGAACGGGTGATCAACGTCCCGGCCCGTGGCATTGGCGAGAAAACCGTCGAAGCGATTCGCGACCACGCGCGCCACAGCGATGTGTCGATGTGGGAAGCCATGCGTCAGCTCGTGGCCAACAAGGGCCTGACCGGTCGCGCGGCCAGCGCTCTGGGCGCATTTGTCGAGCTGATCGAAAACCTCGCCGCCAAATGCATGGAGATGCCGCTGCACCTGATGACCCAGACCGTCATCGAGCAGTCCGGGCTGATTGCGTATCACGAAGCGGAAAAAGGCGAGAAAGGCCAGGCCCGGGTCGAAAACCTTGAGGAACTGGTCAGCGCCGCGCGCAACTTCGAAAACAGCGAAGAAGACGAGGACCTGACGCCACTGGCGGCGTTCCTCGGTCATGCGTCGCTGGAGGCCGGGGATACCCAGGCCGACGAGCACGAAGACAGCATTCAGTTGATGACCTTGCACAGCGCCAAGGGCCTGGAATTCCCTTATGTGTTCCTGGTGGGCATGGAAGAAGGCCTGTTCCCGCACAAGATGAGTCTGGAAGAGCCCGGCCGTCTTGAGGAGGAACGTCGCCTGGCCTATGTCGGCATCACCCGGGCCATGCAGAACCTGGTGATGACCTATGCTGAAACCCGACGTCTGTACGGCAGCGAGACCTACAACAAAGTCTCGCGTTTCGTACGCGAAGTGCCGAAAGGCCTGATTCAGGAAGTGCGACTTTCCAACAGTGTCAGCCGTCCTTTCGGTGGTAACCAGTCGATGAGTGGCAGCAACCTGTTCAGCGGCAGCGAGATCCCGCAGACCGGCTTCAGCCTGGGGCAGACCGTACGCCACTCAGTGTTTGGCGATGGCGTAATCCTCAACTTCGAAGGCGCCGGGGCCCAGGCCCGCGTGCAAGTGAACTTCAGCGAAGGCAGCAAGTGGCTGATGTTGGGGTATGCGAAGCTGGAAGCGATCTAGCTTTTCAGCAGGCCGACATTTGAATTTAAGGTGCGATGAGATGGGCTCAGGCTTCTTTTCTTCCTGGACATTCTGGGCCCTGTTATCGGCGGCATTCGCGGCAATGACGGCCATTTTCGCGAAAGTCGGCATTGAAAACGTCAATTCCGACTTTGCCACCCTGTTGCGTACCATCGTGGTCCTGGTCAGCCTAGCCTTGATTTTGTGCGCCACGGGCCAATATCAGTCACTGGGATCGATTTCCACCAAAAGCTATCTGTTCCTGCTGCTGTCGGGACTGGCCACTGGCGCATCGTGGATTTGCTACTTCCGCGCGCTCAAGGTCGGCCCTGCCTCACTGGTCGCTCCGGTGGACAAACTCAGCGTGGTGCTGGTCGCGGTGCTCGGCGTGATCCTGCTGGGTGAAAAACTCGACCTGCGCCAATGGGGCGGAATCGGTCTGATCACGGCCGGCGTTGTCATGCTGGCGTTGCGACGCTAGAGATCTTCCCTACAGAACTTATCCACTTATCCTACAGACCAAAGTTAACAGGCCTTATTGCGTTGACTAAAGCTGAATGAAACCTGTCAAGCAAAAGCCCGAAACACTCTGCCGCTAGCCAGTAACACTTCAGCTGTGCAACATGGCGCGCGTGCCCTCCACAAACGGGAATTCCCTTTATGAAACGTTTTCTTAGCATCGCCATGGCGCTGTGCATTGGCCTGACGATGAGTCTCGACGTCAATGCCGCCAAGCGCTTCGGTGGTGGCAAAAGCGCCGGCGCGGCGCCGACGCACCAAACCAGCCAGATGGCACCTTCTTCTCCAGGCATGGGCGGCGCTGCTGCGACCGCTGGCGCTGCAGGTGCCGCGGGTGCCGCAGCCAAGGCCGGCGGTGCTTCGCGCTGGCTCGGCCCTCTGGCCGGTATCGCCGCCGGTGGCCTGTTGGCGTCCATGTTCATGGGCGGTGGCTTCCAGGGCATGCAGATCTTCGACATCCTGATCATGGCGGTCATCGCCTTCCTGATCTTCCGCTTTATTGCCGCTCGTCGTCGCAAGCAGCAGGAGCACATGGCTCCGGCAGGTTACGCACCCATGCAGCGTGAAGTGTTCGAGCAGAAGCCTGCCGGCGGCTCGATCTTCGGCGGTTCGACCGCACCGGTTGCTGCACGTCCGGTGATCAATGCGCCAGCCTGGTTCAATGAAAAGAACTTCATCGAAGCGGCCCGCAACCATTTCCAGTCCCTGCAACAACACTGGGATGCCAACGAAATGGACAAGATCGCCGAGTTCGTGACCCCGCAAATGCTGGATTTCCTCAAGCGCGAACGTGCCGATCTGGGCGACGGCTTCCAGTCCACCTACATCGATAACCTCGTTGTACAACTGGACGGTGTGGACGATCGCGCCGACAAGACCATCGCCACCCTGACCTTCAGCGGCGTGTCGAAAACCTCGCGTTTCGACCAGGGCGAAGTGTTCAGCGAAAGCTGGAACATGGAACGTGCCCAGGGCGAAAACCAGCCTTGGCTGGTGGCCGGTATCCGCCAGAACGGCTGATTGACCTACGCGCCTTACGTGCAGTAATAAAAAACCCCGGACTCGTCCGGGGTTTTCTATTTCACGGTTGCATCTATAGCGAGCTACTGTATAAACCGCCCCATATAAACCGCGCCATTCAAGCAAGAGGATCCCGGACGTGGAAGAAATCATCGAACAGCTGCGTGAAGCCAATGAACCGGTACCGGTCCCCTTGGAGTTGCCGGACGAAGATCTGCTGGTGGAAATCGAAGAACAGCTGTTCATCGACATTCCCTTCGTCTTCAGAGAGTTTCTGCTGACCGTCAGCGATGTTGTCTACGGCAGCCTGGAGCCGGTGACCGTCACCGACCCACAATCCCATACCTACCTGCCGGACGTTGCCGCCAACGCCTGGGACGCCGGCGTTGATCGCAGCATGATTCCAATCTGCCAGGACGGTGATGACTACTACGTGGTCGAAGAGGATGGCACCGTGGCGCTTTGGCAGGCCGAAGACGAGCTGCTCGCCGAAGAAACCTGGGAATCGGTTTGGCACTGGGCGCGGGACGTCTGGCTGGAAAGCTGAGTGCGCAGACGCCCCCAACGGGTCAGTGCCCGGATGAATCCTTGTGATTGTCCAGAGTATCCAGCAACGCAATTTGCATCCTGGTGTGGACACGGATAAACCAGCGCCACAGCAGCGCCGCCACGGCAGCTGCGACCACGACGATCAGCATCAGCAACTTGTTGGTCGGCAGAATACTGGCCGACAAGGCTGCCAACAGCAGGAAGATCACCAACAGCGAGAGGATCGGGATGACTTCTGCAATCACCCGACGCACTCGCTGTGTGTGGCGCCCGGCCATCTCCGGCTTCACGCCCATTTCCGCCAGCAACATCGACAGTGCCTTGAGCTTGCGATACGCGGCAATCAGGAAGGGCAGCGACAATAGCAGCGCTCCACCCCAGATCAGCGCCTTCTGCCAGCTCGGATCGCTGATCAGATCTTGCACATAGGCGGACACTTTCTCGGCGAAATAAGCGCCGGCGAAGAAGATCGCGATCACCAATGCCAGATTGACCCCAACTTGCAGCAGAATTCGTCGAATCATCGATGCCAGCAGCGCACCCTCGCCCTGCGGCTGGATGCTGCGAAGCCATTCGCCATACATCCCCAGTACTCGCCCCAGACGCTGCGGCATCACGGCGGCCAGCTTGATCGACAAAGGATCGGCCGCGCGAATCAAATAGGGTGTCAGCAGCGTGGTAATCACCGATACCGCCACCGCCACCGGATACAGGAAGTTGCTAGTCACCTGCAGGGTCATGCCCAGGGCAGCGATGATGAAAGAAAATTCGCCGATCTGCGACAGCCCCATCCCCACCCGCAGTGAGGTGCGTCCGTCATTGCCGGCGATAAAGGCGCCAAGACCGCAGGACAACATCTTGCCGAGCACCACGGCGACGGTGATCACCGCAATCGGCCAGGCATATTGCAGCAGGATCATCGGGTCCAGCATCAACCCGATGGCGACGAAGAAAATCGCACTGAATAAATCGCGAACCGGTTCGATCAAGCGTTCGATCTTCAGCAACTGCCGGGACTCGGCCATGATTGCACCGATCAGGAACGCGCCCAGCACCATGCTGTATTCGAGTTTGACCACCAGCAGGCAGAAGCCAAAACACAGGCCCAGCACCGTGATCAGCAGCATTTCATTGCTCTCGAATCTGGCCACATAGGCCAGCAATCGCGGTACCAACAGAATGCCGATGACCAGCGCGACGATCATGAACAGCGAGAGCTTGCCGACCGTGGAGAACACTTCGCCGGAGCTGACCGTGCCGCTGACCGCGATACTCGATAGCAAAGCGATGATGCCGATGCCCAGAATGTCCTCGACGATCAACACCCCGAAAATCAGCTGCGCAAAGCGCTCGTTCTTCATCTTCAGATCGTTGAGCGCCTTGACGATGATGGTGGTCGAGGAGATCGCCAGGATCGCGCCCAGGAACAGCGAATCCATGGTGTTCCAGTCGAACCATCGGCCTATCTCGTAACCGATCCAGATCATCAGCACGATTTCCAGGAACGCCGCGATAAACGCTGTGGCGCCCACCTTGAACAACTTGCGCAGACTGAACTCCAGACCCAGGCAGAACATCAGGAAAATCACCCCCAGCTCCGCCAGGGTCTTGATGGTTTCTTCGTCGTGGATCAAGCCGAACGGCGGGGTGTGTGGGCCAATGATGAAGCCGGCGACGATGTAGCCCAGAACCACCGGTTGCTTGAACCGATGAAAAAGCACGGTCACCACACCTGCGACCAGCATGATGACTGCCAAATCCTGAATGAAACTGATGGCATGCATGGTGTGAGGCTCCTTGACTGACATCGCTCAATCGGACGCAGGAAAAGTCTGATCAAGCAGGGTAATAAATCCGCTTTCCGCGTAGGAATTGCCCTTGGATATGGGCTTTTGAAGGGTAACACCGCGACTTCCGGCAGAAAGGCAGTGCAATATAAGGAAACAGATCGATCCGGCGTGACGGCGGCGCACGCTGCGGCGTCCCGATAACGTTGGTTTGAAAAAACCGTACAGGCACCCGCAGAGGTGCGTCCCCTCAGACCTTGCCTTGACCCGTGAGAATGCTATGGAACCCGGAAACGCCCAGCTGTCGATGACGGTATTGATGACCCCTGACATGGCCAACTTCTCTGGCAATGTTCACGGCGGGACCTTGCTCAAGTACCTCGATGAAGTGGCCTACGCTTGCGCCAGCCGTTATGCCGGCCGTTACGTGGTGACCCTGTCGGTAGACCAGGTGATTTTCCGTGAGCCGATTCATGTCGGCGAACTGGTGACCTTCCTCGCTTCGGTCAACTACACCGGCAACACTTCGATGGAGGTGGGCATCAAGGTCGTGACCGAAAACATTCGTGAGCGCTCGGTGCGCCACACCAACAGCTGCTTCTTCACCATGGTCGCGGTGGATGACCAGCGCAAACCCGCAGCCGTGCCGCCCCTGCAACCGCAAAACAGTGAAGACAAGCGTCGCTACATGCAGGCTCAACAGCGCCGGCAGATTCGCCAGGAACTGGAAAAGCGTTATCAGGAAATCAAGGGCGACGCCTAAGCCGAAGGATCGCAGCCTGAGGCGGCTGCGATCTTTTTTGCCGCGATCCGCTTACAAACTGATCGAAGTCGCTTCAAACCGCACCCGCGGATGGGCAATCCGGTCCTGCGCCCGCACCAGTTCCAGTTCATAACTGGCGCAGGCCTGGGTTTCCAGCAACACCTCATGCACCGCCGACGCGGCGAACTCGAAAGCGGCCACCAGGCTGTCGCCCAATAGAACGCGGGCCAGGAACAGCCCGGAGGTCAGGTCGCCAACACCCACCGGCTGACGCGGGAACGCCAGCAGCGGACGCTGCAAATGCCAGCTGCCTTCTGCGGTCACCAGGAGCATCTCGAAGACGTCCGGCGTTTTGCCGGGATAGTCCAGATGCTTGACCAGCACCGCCTTCGGACCGCGCGTCAGCAACGCTCGCGCCATCGCCAGGCAGTCGAACAGCGACTGCGGCTTGCGCCCCGAAAAGCTGTCGAGCTCCAATTGATTCGGGCACATGAAGTCCGCCACGGCGGCAGCCTCTTCCAGCAGGAAATCACTGACTTCCGCCGGCACGCTGCAACCTTTCTCCGGATGCCCCATCACTGGGTCACACAGGTACAAGGCCTTGGGATTCATCGACTTGATCCGCGCCACACCCGTGAGGATGGCCCGGCCCTGGGCCGCACTGCCGAGATAGCCCGACAACACCGCATCGCAATTGCCCAGTTCGCCAATCGCCGCGATACCTTCAACCAGGTCGGGGATCTGATGAGGCGCCAGCACTTCGCCGGTCCATTGGCCGTACTGGGTGTGGTTGGAGAATTGCACGGTATTGAGCGGCCATACATTTACCCCGACCCGCTGCATCGGGAAAACCGCGGCACTGTTGCCAGCGTGGCCGAACACCACGTGGGACTGGATAGCGAGCAGATGGGGTGTACGTTTCATGCGGTGAGTTATCCGTAAAACGATTGAAATTCGAGCCGCGCAGTATGCGACTAAACGCAGCCTGTACGACAGACCGGCGACGCAGTTAAGCTGACACTATCTTGTTGGAGCACCCTGTTGATGCTGACCCTTGGAAATATTTTCGTGCTGATGTTGTTCGCCACGGCGGGCGCTTGGCTTTGGCACAACCACGGCCTGCGCGAACGAGCGCTGGAGCGGGTCAAGCAGCATTGCGGCAAACTCGGAATCGAGTTGCTGGATGGCAACGTGGCGTTGAAAAAAATCGGCTTCATCAAGGATGCCAGTGGTCGTCGGCGCCTGGCCCGTGTGTATAACTTCGAATTCACCGTGACGGGCGAAACTCGCCACAACGGCACCATCACCCAGTTCGGCGCCCACAGTGCGCAGATCGAATTGGCGCCCTACCCGGCACCGTTCGACGACACGCCACCGGTGGTCGATGTAGCGAGGCCCAGTGCCGAAGTGATCGAACTGAGCCATTGGCGGCAAGAACACAGCAAATGGCGGCCTTGAGCGCGGGCGAGTTAATTCCCGCTCAACCGACACCCGGCGAGGCTTTGCTGCAGTGAGTCGACATCCTGCGGCGCACTGAAAATCAACTCGATCCGCGAATCCTGCCGCCACTCACTGGCCAGCCATTGCAATTCGGCATTGTCCAGCGCATTTGCCGAGACCCACCCCTCGACACTGTGGATAACCAACTTCGCCCGCCGCCAGTCCAGGCTGGTAAGCCACCGGGATACAAGCGTCACATCGAATGTCTGGCTCGGATGCCAGCGCCAGCCGATGCTCCAGCCGCCCTCCTGTTCCTGACTCAAACAAATTGGCAGCGCCGGATCGCTCCAGATTGCCGGTATTTGCGCCAGCCCCCTGGGCATCACAAAGTTATCCACACCCGCCGTTCCCTGAGCCGCCAGTCCTGGCAGTTCGCTCAGTGGCAAGAGCGCTTGCTGCGTCCAATACAACGAACGAGCAGGCAACTGCGCAGCGATTCGCTGGCGATCACTGGCATCCAGGCCTTCCGCCTTGTTCAGCAGCAACAAACCGGCGCTGCCCAACGCGTCCTGTTGCGACTCGGGCAACGCCTTGCCGCTGGCAAGAGCCTGGGCATCGAGCACCATCACACAGGGCTGCACCGCCAACACGCCGACCCACGGCGCCTCGCTCAACTGCCTGAGCAACTGCGCCGGATGCCCCAGCCCGGACGGTTCGATGAACAATCGATCCGGTCGCGCCTTGCGCAGCAGGCGGCCGAGCCCGATCTGAAACGGCGCGCCATTGACGCAACACAAACAGCCCCCGGCGACTTCACCCAGTGCGATACCATCGGCGTCCTGTGTCAGCAGCGCGGCGTCGAGACCGATCTGGCCGAACTCGTTGATCAATACCGCCCAGCGCTCTCCGGCCGGGCGCTGCGCCAGCAGGTGCTTGATCAGACTGGTCTTGCCGGCACCCAAGGGCCCGGCGATGACGTGGGTGGGAATGTTCTGCAACATGATCGAGGTTTTCTGAGGAGGTAAGGATGCGGTTGAGGGGATTGTCGTTGCTCCTGACGCTGACTTGCGGCGAGGCGCTGGCTGAAGCCTGCGTCGTCCACAGTCAGGCTGAAAGGCTCGACGTGAAAGTCTGTCAGCAGAACCGCAACATCCCGGAAAAACTGTTCGCCGACGGCTTTTGCCAACCGAATCTGGCCGGACAGAAAGTCGAGGTCCAGTACCTCGACCAATGCCCTGCGGGGGCGTTCGGCGTCTGCAGCAACGCTCAAGTCGCCAATATGCCTTACCGGCAGGATATTCACTATTACGGCGTGGCCACCGATGCGGCGTATCTGAAGCCGTTTTGCGAGGCGCAGAGCCAGGGCACCTGGGTCAAACCCTGAGCCGCTAGCTCAACCAGTCGAGGGTAAGGATCAAACGACGCTCGCCTGCAGCGAGTTGCGGCGAGCGGTGAATCAACCCGAAACCTTCGTTGCCGTGCCATTTCTCCCCCTTGAGCAACGCCACGTCGCCGCTGGCGATCTGCCCGATCAGCGAGTTGTCTGAAACCTGAGGCCAATCCGTGGAGATCGGGCTCTGCTTCGTCATCGGGCATTTCCAGTGACAACGACTCGGCCAGCGGCTCGCTCAGGGACAGCAGCAGGGTCGAGAAATCCGCGATATGGGCCGGGAGCTGGCGATTCCAGACAGCGAGGTTCACATCATCGTCGAGAATGCGGGTCAAGGACTCTGGAGTGGCAGCCTGATATTGATACAAGGCGCGCGTCGCGACCGGGCTCACGCCTACGGGGGTCAGCGTCAACATCAGGCCGCCTCTTCATGCCAGGGTCCGAATGGATCTGGCAGACGTTGCCAGCCCTCGACACCGAGCGCCATTTCTTCTTCGGTCAGCAGGCAGCCATCGAGCTCGTCGGTGAGGTGCGCGAAATCGATGTTCTGGCCGATGAACACCAGCTCCTGTCGACAGTCACCCGTGGCGGCAGTCCAGTGCGCCATGATGCCGGCCGTGCTTTCTTCCTCTTGAGGCCACTGGTCTTTCGGCACGAAACGCCACCAGCGTCCGGCAAACCCGTGTCGCATCAGCCCCCCGGCCTGGGACCAACTGCCCGCATCCTTGTACTTGCTCGCCAGCCAGAAAAAACCTTTGGAACGCAGCAGTTTGCCGTTCACCCACGGACGATCGATAAAGCTGAAGAAACGCTGCGGATGAAAGGGTCGGCGCGCACGATAAACCGCAGACGCGATGCCATATTCTTCGGTTTCCGGCACATGCTCACCCCGTAACGCCTGCAACCAGCCCGGTGCCTCGGCGGCTTTTTCGAAGTCGAATCGACCGGTGTTGAGGATTTTTTTCAGCGGCACTTCGCCCATGACCATCGCGATGATTTCCGCGCGGGCGTTGAGCCGCTCGAGGATTGCCATCAACTCTTGCCGTTCGCGGCGGCTGATCAGGTCGATCTTACTGATCAGGATGACGTCGGCGAATTCGATCTGCTCGATCAACAGGTCGGTGATCGAACGTTCATCCTCCTCGCCAAGGGTTTCACCACGGGAGTCGAGGCTGTCGGCGGCCTGGTAGTCGAGCAGGAAGTTCATGCCGTCGACCACGGTGACCATGGTGTCGAGCCGGGCGATGTCGTTGAGGCTTTGGCCGCTTTCGTCGCGGAAGGTGAAGGTTTCCGCGACGGGAAGCGGTTCGGAGATGCCGGTGGACTCGATCAACAAGTAATCAAAGCGACCGTCCATCGCGAGTTTGCTCACTTCCTCAAGCAAGTCTTCGCGCAAGGTGCAGCAAATGCAGCCGTTGCTCATTTCCACGAGTTTTTCTTCAGCACGATTGAGGCGCACATCCCGTTGCACCTCGCTACCGTCGATGTTGATTTCGCTCATATCGTTGACGATGACAGCGACCCGAAGGTTTTCGCGATTACGTAGTATGTAATTAAGAAGTGTACTTTTTCCGGCACCGAGAAAGCCGGACAACACGGTGACGGGAAGACGATCGGGCATCAGGTGCTCCTCACAAGGAATGCCCGGTCAAATCGTCGGGCCTGATTAAATGTTATAATATAACCAATCAGTCGAACCACTCCCTTTTTGCCCGCGATGACAAAAGGCAGAATGCTCAAGTCCCTTCCAGCCAAGAGAAACGCCATGCCTAATGCCCTGAAATTGGCGCTGATGAGCGCTGCATTGTTGGTCGCTGTCGATGCCTGGGGGCAAATTTCGACGTTGGCCACCTGCACCCGCAGCGCCAATTTGCTGGCTTGCGTGGACGCCGATGGCAATGCCTACAGCGTCAACACGGTCGGCAGCACGATTTATCTGCGCGGGTTCGAAGCGGCCGGAAAACGCTACTGGGCACAGACCAACAGTCGTTATGGCCAACTGACGTTTTTCACTGGCATCGCGTCTGACGGCGAAACCTGGGTCGGCTATAACCGGCGCGTCGGCTGGACCACGATCAATCGGTTTTCCAGCTCCGGCGGTAGCAGTGCCAGGTTCACCTGCAGCCGAGTTGCTGGATGCTAGCCAGGCTTGGGACGTTTTCTGCGCCTGCCGCCAGGCGATGTAGCTGTGGGCCGGCGGGTTCTTCTGAAAGTTGCGCTGCAAACCTTCAAACAAGCCGTCAGCCAATGCTTGCTGATGGCGTGCCGTGACCAATCGCTGACTATCGCGGGCATTGGAAATGAAGCCGGTTTCCTCCAAGAGCGACAGCACGTCCGGAGACTGCTGTGCTTGCCTCTGTGCAGGGTGAAAGCCCGCTCGTGAAAAAGGCATCGTCGATTTCATTGTTATAATATAACATGTCGAATCAACTCCCACGATGGACCTGCCCATGAATGCGCTGACTCTGCCGGATATCGCCGCGCAGGCCGCACGCCAAGCCCTGCCACTGGAGTGGGTGGGCATGTGCGGCATTGCTCTTCCTGTTTTGTTCGATGGCCAACGCTTGGTGGCAACCGCTGATGCCGGAGTGAGCCTTGACGATGGAGAAGCACGCGGCATCCACATGTCGCGTCTTTATCTGGCGCTGGAACAACTGGCACAGGAAACGCTCTCGCCCCCTGTTCTACAGCGAGTGTTACAGCGTTTTCTCGACAGCCACCGAGGGCTTTCCAGCAGCGCATCGATAAAAATTCACACCGATTTACTGCTAAAAAGACCCGCATTGATTAGCCCGCTGGCCGGCTGGAAAAGCTACCCAGTGACCATCGAAGCGCGTTTGAAAAACGCAATGTTCCACGTGGAACTAAAAATCGACCTGCCGTATTCCTCAACCTGTCCCTGTTCAGCGGCACTGGCCCGGCAATTAATTCAGCAACAGTTCATCACTGACTTCGCCAATACCTCCCTGCAACATGCCGACGTGTTGGCGTGGCTCGGGTCAACAAACGGCATCGTCGCGACGCCGCACAGTCAACGCAGCAGTGCCCAATTGCGTCTTCGTCTGGATGACTATCTGGATGAACTGCCGCTGGTTGCAATCATCAACGACGCCGAAGCGGCCCTCGGTACCGCCGTGCAAACCGCAGTAAAGCGCGCAGACGAGCAAGCCTTCGCCTTGGCCAACGGTCAGAACTTGATGTTCTGTGAAGACGCCGCGCGCCGTTTGAACCAGGCCCTGAAACGCGCCCCGGGCATTAATGCCTTCCACATTCGAGTCGTCCACGCGGAAAGCCTGCACGCCCACGATGCCGTGGCTGACAGTCGCTGGAATTGGGAGGCCGCATGATCCGCTGCCAAGCCTTGCAATGGGGAGCGCCCGGACAACCGCTGACGCCACCGATAGATTTCGAATTAGCCAAGGGCAGCCTGACCGCCATCGTCGGGGCGAACGGTTCAGGTAAAAGCAGCCTGTTGAAAGTCATCACAGGCCTGCAAAAGCCCCTGGCTGGCAAGGTTGTGCTAGGGGTTCCACGTCGGGGCGCCCTTTCATTTCTGCCACAGCAACAACATCTGGACCGGCAATTTCCCATCAACCTGGAAGCCTTGGTGGCCGCCGGTTTCTGGGGCAGCAAGCAAGCGGCAGAGACACGCAAGCAACGCCTCGAAGCCGTGCTTGAACGTTGGCACCTGATCGGTTTGGAACAACGCCCGTTAATGGCACTGTCCGGCGGCGAACTGCAGCGTGCCCTGCTTGCCCGCTTGAGCCTCGCGGACGCGCCCTTGTTGTTGCTCGATGAACCTCATGCGGCCCTCGATGAATCGGGTCAGGCGCTGCTCTGGGAACACATTCACGCCTGGCATGCCGAGGGCCGGACGTTGGTCGTCGTCTGCCACGACCTGGCCGCCGTTCGCGAACACATGCCTCAAACCCTGCTGATCAAAAGCAGTGGGTGTGTCCTCGGGCAGAGCGTGGACTTGATCCATCAACAACCGCAAACGCAGGTGGCCTGATGCTCGCTGCCGTCGATCTTTGGCAACCCTTTCACGAGTTCGTCTTCATGCGCCGAGCGTTGCTCGGTGGCCTGACGCTGGCGTGCAGCACAGCGCCGCTTGGCGTATTTCTGATCTTGCGACGCATGAGCCTGATGGGGGACGCGGTGGCCCATGGCATCTTGCCCGGTGCAGCACTGGGCTTCTGGCTCGCCGGTTTGAGCCTCGGCGCACTGACCATCGGCGGTCTTGCCGCAGGCCTTGGCATGGCGGGTCTCGCCGCATGGGTCACCCGTCGCACCGGCCTGCGGGAAGACGCCAGCCTCGCCGCTGTGTACCCGATCTCACTGGCCAGCGGCGTACTGATCCTCGGGATGGCCGGTAAACGCCTGGACTTGCTGCACCTGCTGTTCGGCTCCGCGCTGGCGGTCGATGCTCCGACATTGACTGGCATGTTGTGGGTCTGCGGCTTCAGCCTGATCACCCTGCTGTTGATCTACCGTCCGCTGGTGCTGGACACCCTCGACCCGCTTTTCCTGCAAATCGTCAGCCGGCTCGGTCCACTGGTCCATGGCGTCTTCCTGACGCTCGTGGTGCTGAATCTGGTTATTGGTTTCCAGGCGATCGGGGCCTTGATGGTGGTTGGCTTGATGATGCTGCCCGCCGCCGCTGCGCGCTTCTGGAGCCGTCGACTGCCGGTGCTGATCGCCATTGCGGCGTTGCTCGGCAGCGTCTCGGTGTGGCTCGGTCTGCTGCTGTCGTTCCATGACTCGCTTCCCAGCGGTCCCGCCATTGTGCTGGTGGCCGGCGGTTTCTATCTGGTGTCCGTGGTGTTCGGACCGGTGCACGGATTGCTGCGCCGCCCTCCTTTGCTCACATCCCAATGAGGTATTACCCGACGCGCGCTTTACTCGTGCTGTTCAGTTTGATGGTGTCGATGTCGCTGTCCGCTGCAGAAAAACTTCAGGTGGTCACCAGTTTCAGCATCCTCGCCGACATGACGCATCAGGTCGGTGGCGAACATATCCAGATCACCAACATGGTCGGCCCGGACGCCGATGCCCACACTTACGAACCGACGCCAGATGACGCGAAAGCGCTGTTGAAGGCCAAACTCATCATCAAGAATGGCTTGGGTTTCGAACCGTGGCTGGATCGCCTGGTGGCCAGCAGTGAAACCAAAGCACCGTTGATCAGCGCCAGCCACGGCGTCATTCCGCGCTCACTGGAGGAGGACGGCGAATCCATTCCAGACCCCCATGCCTGGCACAACCTGGCGAACACCGAGCTGTACATCAACAACATCGCCAAAGCGCTGATCGCCGCCGATCCCGCGAACAAAGCCGACTACCAACGCAACAGCCAAACCTACCTGAAGCAGATCCACGCACTGCTGGCCGAAGCCAAGGCCAAGCTCGGCTCGCTTCCCCCGGGCCATCGCAAGATCGTCACGTCCCATGACGCTTTCGGCTATCTCGGCCAGGCGTATGGAATCGACTTCATGGCGCCTCAAGGCCTGTCGACCGAACGCGAACCTTCGGCCAGCGAAGTCGCTGCGCTGATCACCCAGATTCGTCAGGCCAAGGTCAAAGCGGTGTTCATGGAAAACATCAAGGACGCCCGCCTGCTCAAGCAGATCGCCGACGAAAGCGGGGCGCAGATCGGCGGCACCCTGTACTCCGACGCGCTCGCGTCGAGCGGTCAGGCCAGTACGTTTGCCGGGTTGTTCGAACACAACCTCAATACCCTCTACAACGCGTTGAGCAAACCATGATCCGGTGACCTACCGCGTTCTGGCGCCTGGCTACAAGGCCCTGAAGAACGAGTTCTGAACATGGCCGTCGGGGGCAGTGGTCGAATAGGAAGAAGGTCTAAATGACAAACGATAACCTTTACCTCTAATGTTCATGCGTGTGATCGAAGCATTTGAGAACAATAACCATGATCAAGATCACCCTCCCCGATGGTTCATTGCGTGAATACGATCAACCGCTATCCGTCCATGAGGTTGCCGCGAGTATCGGTCCAGGGCTGGCCAATGCGGCAGTAGCAGGCCGGGTGGAAGGTGCGCTAGTGGACTGCGAATTCATGATCAAGGCGAACGCCAGGGTCAGCATTGTGACGCCGCGCGAGCCCGATGGGCTGGAAATCCTGCGACGGTCCTGCTCGTTGATGCTGGCCATGGCGGTCAAGCAACTGCATTCCCACGCGCAAATGCGCACGGGCTCGGTGCTGGGTGACGGATTCTTTTGCGAGTTTGCTGTCGAGCGCCCCCTGACCTCGACCGATTTGCCCCTGATCGAAGCGCGCATGCAGTCACTGGCCGCGACCAACCACTCAATACGTCGCCGCGAGACGCCCTCTCCCTCCATGCACCCTGAGCACTTGTCGGTCTACCGCCTGGGTGACTCCGAGTATTTAACGACTGGACCGCACGTGCCCACCACCAAGGTCCTGCAAGCATTCGCCCTTGATCACATCAGCGGGACCTTGCAGCAACGGATCTACGGTACGTGTTGGTCCAGCCACCAGGAGCTGCAACAGTGGCGCCTGCCTCCCCATGTGATGGTCGTGAGCATCGATGAACGTCAGGCGACTTATGCACAATCGGTGACCGAAACCTTGCGCCGCACTGGCGTGCGCGCCGCGGCGGATCTGCGACATGAAAAAGTCGGTTACAAGATTCGCCAGCACAGCCAAACGGTGCCCTACCTGATCGTGATTGGCGAGAAAGAGCAGGCGGGTGGGTTCGTCAGTGTACGCAGTCGCACCGGTGAGGATTTCGGCAGGATGAAGGTTGAGGCGGCGTGTGAATGGTTGAAGCAACCGGGAAATGAGCACGTGTAAACGCAGCACCCTCGCGAACCCGCCTCATTCCCTGTCAGTCGGTGACATCTGCAGGAACGAGGCTGGCCCGCGAAGCTTTTAAGCCCTGGGCTTCACGGTTCCGCAATCCTGCCCCAACCACACGGCGCGGGTATCGAGACTGCCCTTCTGCTGAATACCGGTGGCATTGAAGGTGCCGTTAACCTTGGTTGTGAACTCACGATCGCTGAGGAACGTGGCGACACCTGCACCTTGCGCCTTTGGACAACTGAAGCGGAATTTCCACTGGTTGCCGCTGCGATCAGTGATTTCCTGCTTGCAGCCCGATTGCGGGTCCGTCAGTGGAATGTTGTCAGTCTTGACCTGCTCCGGGGTCAAGCACGCGCGGATTCCTTTACCGCCCATGGTGATGCCCTGCTTTTCCAGCTGCGCGCGCTGTTCAGGGGTCATCTGACTTTGAAGCTGACCGAGGATCAATTGCAGATCCGGCAGGTTCTGGTCATCGACTTTCATATTGCTTGAGGTCAATTCCCACAAGCCTGGCTGAAGCATTTGCGCCTGAGCGGCCACAGGAAGCGCCAAACCCAGTGCAATGGCCAAACCCAGCAGACGAACGTTCATCGTGTAACTCCTGATCAGTAGTGGCCGTTAGACGTCAGCCACGGGCTTCGGTTCATGGGTCAATTAAATAGCGACATTCTGCCCGGAACATGGTCTGTTACGCATTGAATCTTCAGGAGCAAGGCTGCCCCCCATGGATTATTTTGGCCCCCATATTTTTGGCTACACGATTGCTCTGCTGCACTTTCTGGGCATGATCACGGCGATACACGCGGTGCTGACCGTACGCACCGCCCAGGGATCGATCGCTTGGGCCCTGTCCCTGGTTTTTATACCTTACCTGACGCTCATCCCTTATCTGGTGTTTGGCCGCAGTACGTTCAACGCTTACGTCAAGGCCCGGCGCCAGGCCAACGAAGAAATGCGCAGGGCGATCTCCGAGCTCAATTGGCGGCCATGGGTAGAAGAAGCGCTCACGGCTCGCGCCTCCACCGCATACGCCTCATTAAGAGCCATGCCGAAGTTGGGCCGTATGCCGTGCCTGGCCAACAACGAAGTGCGACTGTTGATCAACGGTCAAGTCACGTTCGATGCGATTTTCGACGCCATCAGTCAGGCAAAGGAAGCCGTCCTGATCCAGTTCTTCATCGTCCACGACGACCGCCTCGGTCAGCGTCTGCGAGATTTGCTGCTGCACAAAGCCGCTGAAGGCGTGGCGATTTACTTGCTGTACGACCGGATTGGCAGTCACTCCCTGCCCCACAGTTATGTGCAGTCGTTGCGTGAGGGCGGCGTCGAGGTCAAAGCCTTCGCGACCCGCAGCGGCTGGCTTAACCGCTTTCAGGTCAACTTTCGAAATCACCGCAAGATCGTCGTCGTGGACGGGATGCTGGGCTTCGTCGGCGGGCACAACGTCGGCGACGAATACATGGGCGAGAAACCGCCCCTGGCCCCTTGGCGTGATACCCATGTGCGCGTCCGTGGCCCGGTGGTGGCGTGCATGCAAGAGTCCTTTGCCGAAGACTGGTTCTGGGCCGCGCGCGCACTGCCGCCCCTGATTCTGCCGGATGTGTACCCGGATGACGGAGTGCTCTGCCAATTGCTGGCCAGCGGGCCAGCGGATTCCTACGAAACCTGTTCGTTATTTTTCGTCGAAGCCATCCATGCGGCGACCGAGCGGGTGTGGATCACCAGTCCGTATTTCATCCCGGACGAAGCGGTGTTCGCCGCCTTGCGCCTGGCGGTATTGCGTGGGGTGGATGTGCGGCTGCTGCTGCCATCACGACCCGATCACCGAATCGTCTATGCAGCCTCCAGCCTGTATGCCTTCGAAGCGGTGCGTGCCGGGGTACGCGTGTTCCGCTACCAGCCCGGTTTCCTGCATCAGAAGGTGGTCTTGATCGACAGTGAAATCAGCGCCATTGGCAGCGCCAACCTGGACAACCGTTCGTTCCGGCTGAACTTCGAAGTGATGTTGCTGACGGTCGATAGCGCCTTTGCTGCCGAGGTGGAGCGCATGCTCAACGACGACTTCGCCCAGGCGCACGAAATCGCCAAAGAAGAAAGCCGGGAAACCCACCGCCTGCAACAGGTCGGCATGCGGGTTGCCCGGCTTATTTCGCCGATTCTTTAAGGCGTATAGATGTCGTCGCGGGTCCACGGCAATTCATGGCTGCCATCGGGGTGGGTCTTCACCGCAAGGATCTGGTGCAGGTTAATCCAGCCCCTGGCGAACGCGTAGGCGCATCCTGCCAGGTACAACCGCCAGATCCGCAACGCTTGATCCGGCACCTCTTTGGCGGCGGCTTCAAGGTTGTCTTCGAGGCGTTCGCTCCAGTGGTCCAGAGTGCGTGCGTAGTGCAGGCGCAGGCTCTCGACATCGACGATCTCGAGCCCTGCCTCGCTGATCTCGGCAGAGATCATCGACAGGTGCGGCAGCTCGCCGTTGGGGAATACGTATTTCTCAATGAAATCCCCAGCGCCACGTCCCACCGGACGACCGTCGGTGTGCTTGGCCGTGATCCCGTGGTTCATCACCAGGCCACCCTCCTTCACCGCACCGAACAAGGTTTTGCAGTACTCGGCCAGGTTGGCGTGACCGACGTGTTCGAACATTCCGACGCTGACCACCTTGTCGAACCGACCGTCTTGCGGCAAATCGCGGTAGTCGAGCAACTGCAGCTCGACCAGGTCCTCCAGCCCTTCCTCTTTAACGCGCTCGCGGGCCAGGGCCAGTTGCTCTTTGCTCAGCGTAATGCCGAAAACTTTCGCGCCGAATTCACGGGCCGCATACCGAGCCAATCCGCCCCAACCGCAGCCGACATCCAGTAAATAGTCACCCGGTTGCAGGCGCAACTTGCGACACAAATGGCGGAATTTCGCTTGTTGGGCTTGCTCAAGGCTCTCGCTGCCGGTCTCGAAATAAGCGCAGGAATAGGCCATGTCGCTGTCGAGCCACAGCTGATAAAACGCATTGGAAAGGTCGTAGTGGTAGGAAATCGCCTTGGCGTCGGTTTCCTTGTCGTGGACAGTACGTACAGGCTGACTGCCGTCGTCCTCCGCTAGCAGCGCCTGACTCCATTCATCGCACACGCGAATGACGTCGCTGATGGAACCCTCCAGCTCCAGTTTGCCTTCGACAAACGCTGCCCCTAGCGCGTCCAGGCTGGGATGGGTGAACTGGGTCACCATTTGTGGGTCCTTGACCACAATCGTGACGCTGGGTGACGGCCCCAGATTGAATTCATGGCCGTCCCAGAGTCGCAGGCGTAGCGGTAACTGCAGATTCTGTAAGGCCGGTGGAAGTTGCGCGAGCATGGATAATCCCCCCTTGTTTCAGACGTCTGATCAGAGGGTAGACCATCCTGAAAAAATAGCTGGCTATCGAATTAATAGCCGTTTTCTATAATTCGCGGCGAAATGCCCAGTTGCCGCGAAAAAACAAAATGCCGTGCCCTCACCTTAGATGACTGCGTACAGCGCGCGCAGTTCTGAAATCTTTCAAGCGGGCATCCAGCGCGCTAGAGCCGCCGCCGAATTGAACTCAGTCCCCATCCTTTAGCTTCAGCAACGGCTCTTGAAAGCGCAGCAGCCGCCCTGCGTTGCCCAAAACCAACAATGTACTGAGGTTATGCAAGACCGCCGCAATCATCGCGCCCGCCGCACCGAGCCAGCCGAACGCGGCAAAGGCCACAATCGCCAGGGTCCAACCCAGGCCGATGATCACGTTGACCTGCAAAGTCTGCCGGCATTGCCGACTCAAGCGCACGCAGGTACCGAGGCGACGCAGGTCGCTGCCGATCAACACGACGTCCGCCGACGCCAATGCGATATCCGCCCCGCCCGCGCCCATTGCAACACCGACCACACCCGCCTTGAGCGCCAGCGAATCGTTGATTCCATCCCCCACCACCATTGGCCGGAAACCGCTGCCGATCTCCTTGAGCACGCAGTTCAACTTATCCTCAGGCAAGGCCTGTGCCTCGACGTCACTGATGCCGACATCCCGAGCGAGCGAGTGCGCGACACTTTGTCGGTCGCCAGTCAGCAACAGCTGCCGACCCAATCCAAGCTCGCGCAATTCATTCAAGGCAAATTTCGCTTCCGGTTTAACGCTGTCGGCCAACAACAGCCAGGCGAGGAATTCACCGTTTAGCGCCAGCCCGGCAATCGGACCGTCGTGGTCTGGAACGTCTGAGGTGGCGATGCCCAATTGGGCGAACAACTCCGGTCGCCCCAGCGCGGCTTCGCCTTGCTCCGTCATGGCCACCACGCCCAAACCCTGACGCTCGTGAATGTTCGACAACAGCAAAAAATGATCCTGCGTCACCAGCCCGGCCAGCGCCCGACTGACCGGATGACTGCTGGCGGAACCGAGGCTGGCGGCGAGTTTCAGGACATGGCTGTGGTCCTCCAGCGGGCTGTCGATGGCTTGCAGGCGCAAGGTGCCGAAGGTCAGGGTTCCGGTCTTGTCGACCACCAAAGATGTCAGGTCGGCCAGTTCTTCAAGAAACGCCGAGCTGCGAATCAGAATGCCGTGCCGCGCCGCCACCGCCACCCCGGCAATCGCAGTCGCTGGCGCGGACAACACCAGCGCACAAGGACAAGCCGCCACCAGCACCGCAAGCATGGCTTGAGCATCGTTGGTGATGAACCAGGTCACGGCGGCCAGTAGCAATACCAGCACCATGTAGCTTGCGGCGTAACGCTCCAGCAACCGGGTGATCGGCGGCTTGGAACGTTCGGCGTTTTGCATCAGCGCGATGACTTTGCCGAGGGTCGATTCGCGGCCGGTTCGGGTGACTTCGATGCGCAGCAGGCCATCGAGATTAATCGCGCCACCGAACACCGGCATGCCGACGCCGGCCTCCATCGGCACCGATTCGCCGGTAATGGACGCGGTGTCCAGACTCGCCTGACCGGATAACACTCGACCGTCCGCCGGCACCCGGTCACCGGCGCGAACTTCCACCCGATCGCCAGCCTTGAGCGTACCGTTGTCCACCTCGACGATGGAGCCATCCGCCTGAACCTTGCGTGCATGGCTGCGAGTCAGTTTGCCGAGGGCGTGAATGGCTTCTTGCGAGCCAATGACGCTGCGCTCTTCCAACACGTGACCGAAGATCATGATGATGGGCAACAACGCCGCCGTCAGCAGATCGCCTGTCGCCCAAGCCCCCAGCATGGCCAGGGCGATCAGTTGATCGGTAATCCCGTGCAAACTCGGATACCGCAGGCTGTACCAGGCCGACCGCATGACCGGCACGGCCACCAATACGGAAGCAAAACCCAGGAGCAATTGGCTGACACCGATCTGATCCGGCGACCACCAGCGCCACGAGAGGCCCAGCGCGAGCAAGCCGAGTGCAAGCATGGCCAGCGTCAACTGACGGGCAGCGCTGCGTTGTTCTGCCGAGGACAACATGCTCGGCGCAGCAGTTTGAGCGGTCATTGTGCAGCTCCCTGAATGATCAGGCGGGTATCGTCTTTCGGATCAACCGTGGTGACCGAGCCAGCCTGGCCAAGAATCTTCGGTATCCGCTCGCGGTAGATACGCAGCAACATTTGCGGGTCGGTGCCCTGTTGTTGCGCCTGGGTCAGGCTCAACACCGTGGCCGTATCCGCAGAGGCCTTCGCCAGCCGTTCGCTGGCCTGAGCGTGGGCGACCTGCAGTGTGCGGTCGGCTTGTTCGTTGGCGGTCTGGGTCAGCTTCTCCGCTTCCGTGCGCGCGTTGGCCACGGCTTTGTCGGCTTGTTGGCTGGCCGTCAGCACCGCGTTGAAGGCGGTGACCGCCGGGTCTGGCAGACTCGATTGCACATCGACCCGCGACACCTCGATCCCCAATCCCTGCCCCGTCGCAGCCAATTCAGCCAAGCGTTGATTGATGCCTTGCACCAGATCACCTCGCAGGCGCTCACGTCTTTCGGCTGCCTGATTATCGGCACCTATCAGTTCCGGTCGGGCGACCAGAATAGTGTCCAGGTCACGTGCGGCGGTCAGTGCCACCGCGCTACGGGTCACCATGCGGTCCAGTGCCGGGATTACATGCTCGCCTTGAAGCACGAAGGCATAGGGCTCGGTAACCTTGTAAAACACCCGAACATCCAGTTGCACCACACCGGCATCCCCCGTCAGCAGATAACCGGAACCTGCCAGCGCATCGCTGATCGGCGTTGCGAAACTGGCCACGCGATCGGCCTGCAAGGCAGTGTCGGTGCGCAGCAAGTTTTCCACGCGACGCTCGATCACCCGGTCCGCCGCCGGCAGCAAAATCACCTGCTCGAACGGTCGCGGCCAGGCCAATAGCAAACCAGCATTCTGGATGCGATCCAGGGCGCCGAAGTGCAACACCACCGCACGATTTTGTGGGTCTATTTGCCGCACGTTGGAGAACGCCCACGCCAAAGCAGCCAAGACCGTTACCGCGTAAAGCGCGAGAAATGCCAGGCGCCCGGCCTGTATCCAGGGGCTGCTCAACTCATTTGTTCCACGTGGAACCCAACTCATGGCTGCGATCCGGACTTGTTATCGAGGGTTGGCGGGCCATCAACCAACACCCGGAAAGGCGCGGCATCAGTGCGCAGAATCAGTTTCGTACCCGGCGTGACTACAGTGCCCAAGGTGTCGAGCGAGCGCAGCAGGTTGTAGAGCTGTGGTGAACCGGCATACGCGCGGCCATAAATCTGCGCGGCCTCGACCCGGGATTGCGCCTCAATGTCCGCCGCTTTCACCGTCGCATCGGCCTGCACGATCCGCGCATCACGTTCCGCCGCGGAGCGGATTTGCGCCGCTTCGCGTTTGCCGATAGCTGTGCGTTCGGTGGCGATGGTTTCACGCTCGGCGCGCATACGATCAACCGTCGCCGTCAGCGTCACTGAAGGCAAGGTCAGGCGTTCGATACCCACTTGCAGTACCCGCACGCCATAGGTGGTCAGCAACTGCTGATCGATTTGCTTACGCAGTTGCGCTTCGAAATCAGCAATGTGAACTTGGCTGGCGTCGGTGTTCACCAGATTGGCGAGATCGAAACTACTGGCCGTGGTCTCCAGCGCCGAGCCGACAAAGGTGCGGATTTGTCGCGCCGCTTCGTCCGGCTGATTTTGCACAGCACGCATAAAGCGCTGCACATTGTCAGGGTCACCCTGCACCTGCCAGGCCACGTACGCCTGGATGATGATGCGCAAACCGTCGCGCGTGCCGACATCCTGCAAGCCGCTGGACGTGGTGCGCAACCGCAGATCAACCGGGATCGCCGCTTCGAACGGCGCCGGCCAACGCCACCCCAGACCGGGTTCAAGCAAGACCCGCGACGGATTGCCGAAACGGGTAATCACCGTCGCTTCACCCGAGCGCACTTGCACCAGGCTCGCGGCCGCTACCGCAACCGCCACCAGCAACGCGGCCCACCCCATGCGTCGCCAAGGGAAAGGGCCGGCCTCTTGTGGATCGCCGTGGTGATGATGGTGATGACCGTGGTGGTGATGCCCGCCATGGCCGTGATCGTGGCCACTGTGGTCATCATGATCGTGGGTATGCGACTGGCTCAATGGGCGGCTCCTGGCTGAGCGGACGGACGCGACGGCGCAGGGTCAGCCGGCAACGTGAACGTACGGAGATCGATGGTCGGCGCATTGCTGCTGCCGCCCAGGCGATGATCGAGGACCAGCAACCTGGCATTGGCCAGGCCCTGGGAAAGTTGGCCGAGGTATTGCTCAAGCACGAAGGCCTGGCCCGCACTGGCATAAGCCTTTTTCTCGGCGGCAAATTTCAGGTCGGCAGCCTTGGCCGTCGCATTGATTTCCTGGGCACTCGCCGTGGCCTGATCGCGGGCCATGCTGGCCTGCAACCGGGCCTGGTTGGTTGCTTCGGCGGCGGCACCGTGTTCACGGGCGATCAGGGCCTGCGCGCCGATCTGCGCCGCTTGTACGCCGTGATAAGCATTGGCCGCCCCTGCCGGTGGATGGATCGCCTCGACCACCGTGGCGAGAATTTCAACGCCGCTGTCGAGCTTCTGCAGGTCGGCCTGCACGGCCCGACCAATCTCTTCGGCGAGCCCGACCCGGTCCTCACCGAGTAAGCCGTCAAGGGTTCGCGAGGCGAAGTCGTGGACCAGAATGCGGCTGGCGGTGCTGCGGATCAGGGTCGGCACGTCCGCGCTGTTATAAGTCGCCGCCAGCGCGGCCTGATCATCCAGACCGATGCGATAGACAAACCGGACGTCCATGTTGACGATCTGGAAGCTCTGTTTGTCGGCACGGCTGCTGGCAATCACCTGGGATTTGTCATTCACATGGCTGGCGTCCCACAACCGGTTGGCCGCTATGGGCGCCGGGCCTTCGGCGGGGTCGGCCTGCACGGGTGCTGATTTTTCACCCACGCTGGTGGCCAATTCATGAACCACACCGTTTTCGACACTCACCACCCTGCCCAACGGCCAGGGTAAACCTGCCTGTAATCCAGGACCGAATACCGCCACGGGTTGGCCGAAGCGCTCGTAGATCCCCCGCCCTTGCAACGGTATTTCATGAATACCGGTCAGCGACCATCCGACAAGAGCGACAACGCCCAGCACCGGCAAAAACGCCCGACGCATGTAAGTGAAGGCCCAGATTTGTCGCAGGTCGATGCCGAAGCGGTTGTGCAATTCGTGCTGCAGGGCCAGCAAGGGTTGCGGCGGCCAGCGCAGCATGTCGGCGATAAAACTGCGCGCCAGCAAAGCAGGTTCGAGTTGATCTCGACGAGGGCTGAACAATGACAACACGGCACGCAGCAACAATTCGGATGCAACAAGCCCCGGCAACAGGCCGATCAGTACAGCCAGACGCACCGGCCAGACCGAGGTTTCATTGCCAAACAACAGGCATGACGCACCGAGTATCAGGCTGATGATTGCCACCCGGATCAACTGTGCCAACGCGCCGGCTTCGGGCCATTGGGCGCTGCCTTCCTGCGTCAGCTGACGCTCAAGAACCAGCAAGCCGAAGCCCAGCAACAGCGCCATGGCAGCGCCGACAGTGGCCGACACCCCCAAAGCGGCGGGCGGTAAATCAAGGTTCCAGGCTTGCTCGACGCTGAGTAATGCCAGCAGCGCCCAACCACCCAACCACAGTGTTGGCGCACCGATTTGCCCGAGCAGATTCAGCCAGCGCTGACTGATCCGCTCCAGCAGCCGTTCATACCAGCCCAACGGGGCTTCTGCCTCTGCCGAGGCGACCACCAACGGCGCCAGCGGACTCATTGCCTGCGCGCGCCATCGCGTCACCCACCCGGCGGATTGCAAGCCCGCAACCAGCACCAGCAACGCGGCGCTCTGATTGAACAACAGGGCAGGCCAAAGGGATTGCGGCGCAAACAGCCCGACAAAAAAACCAGATACCAGGCCCATCGCCGCGAGCGCGCCCAGACCGATGGCGAGCAGGCGCAATCGTCGCCCTTGAAAAACGGCCTGCTGAAAGCGCGGCAATCCGGCTGCCTGCGCTCCTTCCTCATCGAGATCGACTTGCATACCACCCCAGTGTTTACATTGGCCAGCGTCACATTTCGTTACGATATAACGCGACCAGTGAAATTTCCGTACATATGTGCGCTATCTAAAAAGGCTCAACCTGTCGCTAGCCTGAAGCCTTGACCGAAATGCACTAAAACGCTCATATTATGATCGTAATTTTTTATCAAAGACTACGTTTACCCCTTCCCCAACCGCTTTCATTCCAGGAGTAATCCATGAGCACTTATGACGTTGTGATACTTGGCGGTGGCCCCGGTGGCTACAACGCAGCGATCCGCGCTGGCCAACTGGGTTTGAAAGCCGCGTGCGTAGAAGGACGCGCCACGCTGGGCGGCACCTGCCTGAACGTCGGCTGCATGCCATCCAAGGCATTGCTGCACGCCTCCGAACTTTACGACGCGGCGATGGGCGCGGAATTCGCCAACCTGGGGATTGAGGTCAAACCCACGCTTAATCTGGCTCAAATGATGAAACAGAAAGACGAGAGCGTGACCGGTCTGACCAAAGGCATCGAGTTCCTCTTTCGCAAAAACAAGGTCGACTGGATCAAGGGATGGGGCCATATCGACGGGCCGGGCAAAGTCACGGTAACGGACAGTGCCGGTGGCAAGACCGAACTGAGCGCCAAAGACATCATTATCGCCACCGGTTCCGAACCCACTCCCCTGCCCGGCGTGGACATCGATAACCAACGCATCCTCGATTCCACTGGCGCCCTGTCACTGGCCGAAGTCCCGAAACACCTGGTGGTGATCGGCGCTGGGGTGATTGGCCTGGAGCTGGGTTCGGTCTGGCGGCGTTTGGGAGCTCAGGTGACCGTGGTCGAATACCTGGACCGGATCTGCCCGGGCGTGGACGGCGAAGCGGGCAAAACCCTGCAGCGCTCATTGAGCAAACAAGGGATCAGCTTCAAGCTGAGTTCAAAAGTGACCCGCGCCACAACGTCCGGAGCTGGCGTTCAACTCAGCGTCGAGCCCGCCGCAGGCGGCACCGCAGAGTTGATTGACGCCGATTACGTGCTGGTGGCCATCGGACGCCGACCTTATACACAGGGCCTGGGGCTGGAAAACGTCGGCCTCACCACGGACAAACGCGGCATGCTCGCCAACAAGGGCCATCGAACCGAGGCCGCCGGCGTCTGGGTGATTGGCGATGTCACCTCCGGCCCGATGCTCGCCCATAAGGCCGAAGACGAAGCCATGGCTTGCGTAGAGCAGATCGTGGGCAAGGCCGGCGAGGTCAATTACGACTTGATCCCCAACGTGATCTATACCAAACCCGAACTGGCCAGCGTCGGCAAGACCGAAGAACAACTGAAGGCCGAAGGTCGGGCATTCAAAGTCGGCAAATTCCCCTTCACCGCCAACAGCCGGGCGAAGATCAATCACGAAACCGAAGGCTTCGCCAAAGTACTGGCCGATGAGCGCACGGACGAAATCCTCGGCGTGCATCTGGTGGGCCCGAGCGTCAGTGAAATGATTGGCGAGTATTGCGTGGCCATGGAGTTCAGCGCGTCCGCCGAAGACATCGCCCTGACCTGTCACCCGCACCCGACTCGCTCCGAGGCGTTGCGCCAGGCCGCGATGAATGTGGAGGGGATGGCGACGCAGATGTAAGGCGCCTGAGTGTTCTGGGGCGAGTCCATCGCTTACGCGAGCGGGCTCGCTCCCACATTGGAATGCGTTCATCTGTGGGAGCGAGCCCGCTCGCGAAAAGATCGCCTGAGCTAAAGCGGCAAATGCCCCAAGGGCAAAGCCCCCGGCGTCTTCACCGTGTGAATGGCAAAGTTGCTACGGATATCGCTCACCCCCGGCAATTTCAACAAGCATCCCGTGAGAAAACGGTCATAGGCGCGCAAATCCGGGACCACCACCTGCAACAGAAAATCCGATTCTCCTGATACCAGAAACGCCGAAATCACTTCGGGCAATGCCGTCACTGACAGGCGAAACGCTTCTGCCTGCTCGTCGTTGTGGCGCTCGACCTTGACCCCGACAAACACGGTCAAGCCAAGCCCGACTTCGTCGCGATCCAGATTGGCCTGGTAGCCACGAATCACCCCGGCCTCTTCAAGCATCCGCACCCGCCGTAAACAGGGCGACGCAGACAGTCCGATTTCGTCAGCCAGCTGCACATTACTCAAGCGACCGTCCCGTTGCAGCGCGGCAAGAATCTTGCGGTCGTAGGCATCCAGTTTCATGGTTTGGCAGATCCCGATAGCACAGAGGTCATAGCCTGGCAGATTATGCCAAGGCTGGCCGCTTTAGAAGCGAACTACGCAACCACCTGCCCCGCCCTTGCGCCCTAGACTGGCCCTACCGAATCGACAACGAATGGGGTGCGACATGGCGGGTCTCTGGCTGTTTTTCATGGCATTGGCGGTGGTGTATTTATTGCCCGGGCCCGACATGATCCTGCTGTTGCAGACCGGTGCTCGCCAGGGCAAAGGCTCGGCGCTGGCCACGGCGGTGGGCCTGGCCATCGCCCGAGCCTGCCATGTGGCGCTGGCAGCATTGGGTTTGGCGGCACTGTTCAAGGCGGCGCCCTGGACCTTCGACGTGGTGCGTCTGGCCGGCGCCGCGTACCTGTTGTGGATCGGTGTTCAGTGCCTGCGCACCACCCTGTTGCCGAACCTCAATGGTGCCCATCAAACCAGCGGGAAACCGCACTGGGCGCAGGCGATCCAGCGCGGTTTGCTGACCAACCTGCTCAACCCCAAGGCGTTGTTGTTCTGCTCTGTGCTGTTGCCCCAGTTCATCAATCCCCACGCCGGGCCGGTACTCGCACAATTCGCGACCTTGGGCGTGTTGTTGGTGGCCGTCGGTTTGCTGTTCGACAGTGCTTATGCGCTGGTCGGTGCGGCGCTTGGCCGATGGCTGCAACGCAGTCCATCCGCCCAACGCCTGCAGCAGTGGCTGTTCGGCAGCCTGCTGATTGGTTTCGCCGTGCGACTGACTTTTATTCAGCAGGCCTGAATCCTACTGAGTTTTGCGGCGGCGATTGATCAACAACAGGGCCGCCGCCACGACCGCCAGCACACTGCCAATCTGCAACGGCACCTTATACGGCCGCAGCGCCGAACGAGCTGCGTCGGTGACCTGCGTTACGTAGCGCTTGTCGGCGTTCTGGAAGTCTGGATAAGGGCATTGATGACCGAAATCCGTCGCCCACTCCACAAATGGGCCATGTTGAACATAACGCTGATAGAGCGCGCTTTGCTCTTCAAGGCTGCTGTTCCACCCGGCCGCTTCACACAGCACCGCAGCAAACGCCTGGCTGGTGTGAGGCAAGTTGTCGGCAGCGCGACTGGCCAACGCCGTCGCGACAAAACGATAGTGGTATCGCTGATCGGGCTGAGCGGCACTGGCCTGCTGGCGCCTCACTTCATCCTCGGCCACTAGCGGCCCGACCTTCAGCTCACTGTTTTCCAGACTGTAATTGCCACCGAACGTGGCGTAATCCGGGGCCATTTCATAGCCGAGGATATCCATTCCCCATTCGCGAGCGGTCCATGCCGCGTTGAACAGTGCAGCGGCACGACGCGTCGGCCACCACGCCGAATCGGCAGCCAGACGTTGCTGGCCATACAACCTGGCCTTGTGGCGCAATCCGTCGTTATCGAAATAGGCAGGCGCTTGCTCGTAATGCCCTTCTCGCAGCAAGCGTCGACCCAACAGATTGCGCAACTTGGCTGCCACCGGCAGCGGTACATAGTTATCGCGATCCTGCTGAGTCAGGGGGGGTGGCGCCGGCACCTGAGTGTCGACGTAATGTTTGAGCTCATCGACGGTCAGCACACGCTCGGCGACTGTTGCCGCATCGAACCAGTAAATGTCGTTGCTTCTATAAAGCTGATCAAAAGCCTGCAGATAATCCCCGCGCTGCAAGGCCAGAATCGCGCTTTCGCCATCGACCCGACACTTGGGCTGGAGCGTTTCGTAGTCGTAGTCCGGCGTTCTGCGCTCACCCCAGGATTCATTCTGCGGGAAAGCCTGGGCGGCCTTCGCATAAGCGGCAGCCGCGGCGCTTTTATCACCCTCGCGCACCGCCAGTTTGGCCCGCAGCCACCAAGCCAGGCCGCCATCGCCCGCGTGTTCGAGGAAGGCCTTGGCACGGGTGTAGTCACCCTGTTGATAATTGACCGCCGCCAGGCGATCCGCGTTATCGAGTGTGCCGCGCGTGCTGCTCTGCAAAAGCTTGATCAATTTCTGTTCGTTGGGCGGCTGATCACCGAATGACCAACCCAGTCGACTGATCAAGGACGCCGTGATCAGTTGCTGCACCGGTTTGCCCTTGAGCAGTTCGGCCAGTTGATCGTCCGGCATCGCTGACAGATCAGCCATCAACAGCTTCAGCGAGGTGTAGCCGACCGCCGACCCCTGGAGGTTTTGCGTGGCATACAGCTCGATGGCGCTGTTCCAGTCGCCCTCGGTCCGGGCAACGCGGGCCTGTTCACCCAGACTGGCAACACCCAGTTCCAGCGGATCGCTGAAGCCATCGATGCTCAGTTTCCGGGTTTGTTCGAACGCCTTGCGCGACTGCGCCAGCACATCGGAACCGGCGCCTGCTTCCGAGCTCATGGCAAACAACGCCCGGCCCAACGAATAAGCGGCCCAGGTGCTGCGTAACGGCCGTTGATCGGCCGGCAGCGCCAGTACTTTCTGAAAATATTCCGCCGCCAGACCATGATCACCGCCAGCAAATGCCACGGCACCGGCCAGATAGAACTTGAGCTCAGCCGGCAGACTTTCACCCTCAACCTCAACCCGCCGGGCATTGGTCAAATCACGCAACTGTTGCACCAGCGCCTGCTGCTCGGCCGTCAAACCTGCCTGCTCGGCCTGACTGCGCTGTTCTGCATAGTCGGTTGCTTCCATGCTGTTGACGGCTTGGGTGACGTGTTTCAGCCCGGCAATGGCATGCCCGAGGCGATTGACCTCGAAATTGAAGTTACCCTCAGGCAGTTCCGCCAGCGACTGGCCACGGTTGTCCAGCAGGCGCATGGGGAAATCCGGCCCGCACGCCAACGCCGAACCCAGCGGCAGGCTGAGACTCAGGCAAAGCAGATGGCGGGGCCAATTACGGGTAAACATTCGAACCTCCTTGATCAATATGTGCGCAGCGTGCCCAACCCATGGCACGCTGTCCGCCAGCCGCTATTCGACCGTCATGCAGGCGGGTGAAGGTAAGCAGATCCGGGCCTTGTTGCAACGCATAACCGGCCAGCGCATCCGCCCCCTCACACCCTCGCACCGCCAATGTCACACGTTCGGGCCAGGCGCTGTCGAGGTTGCCCTCGTTACTGATGCCGATGTCATAGAGGCCTTCCTGAGCCGAGAGTTTCAGCGCCAACCGACTGCTCAGAGCATCACCTCGCACCACCGCGCGCAACGTCGTCAGGCTCCAGGCTCGACGGTCGTTGGCCAGTGGCAGGCGAAACCAGATCAGGCCGGCCAGATGTGCCGGTGGATCGGCGCGCAACTTGGCGCTGAGCTGGCTGAGTTGCTGTGGATCGGCCAGCAATTCCTGACGCTTACCCTCACGTTCGAGGCGTACCTCACTTTCCACGATCGGCGCACCGCCATCACCCGGCAACAAGGCCACGCCGTAGGCCGGCAACGCCAAATAGAAGGGTTTCGAAGTGATACGGCTCCAGGCGTTCGCCCACTGCCGGGCCTGGACCGGATCGAACAACCCACGACGCGGGTCGCTGACGGCATGCACTTGCAGCACGCTGCTATCGACGGTGGATAACAACGCAGGCAATTCGCGACTGTCGAGCCACGCCGGTAACGCGGTAATGCTCAGGGGTAATGAGGCCGGTAGACGGGCGCGCAGCTGCTGAAGAAATTCGCGGTAGGCCGGTAACCGAGCGTTGCCTGCGTCGTGGTCGATTTCCACACCGCAGAGGCTCAGTCCCAGCGCCTGCCAATCGCTGATCACCTGTTGAATCTGTGTCGTGACCTCATCCTGATCCAATGACTTGAGCTGACCATCGAGGCGAATCACCGCAATCAGTGGCCGCCCGTCTCGCTTGAGCAATGCAGGATCAATTCGTGCGCGACTCCAGCCAGCCTGGGGAAAGGCTTGTAGCGCCAGCACCCGCAAAGCGGAAAAGTCTGTGCGGCTGTCCCTCAGTGCGACGTCATGGTCGGATGTCCATTGTCGTTGCCAGACGTAGAGCTGCTGATCGAGTGGCGGAGCGTCCTGTCGTTCGCAACCACTGAACAGGGCGAGCGACGTCAGCAGGAGGATCCTGCGAGTGAGAAAAACCATGAAAGCGCCTATGCCTGAAAATGCAGAAAGGGCCAGTGACGGCCCTTTCGTTCTGCGCTCTACCCTACTGAGCCATCGATCCACGGGCAATGATGGCGTGCGACGATCCTTCAGATATCCAGCACCAAAGGCTGCTCGCCCTGAGCCGGAATCGCACAACAAATCAGCACCTGTCCTTCCTCCGGCACTTCGGCGGGCGGCTGTGGATAATGCACCTGGCCACTGATCAGGCGAGTTTTGCAGGTCCCGCAGGAACCCCCTCGGCAACTGAATTCCGGTCGCAACCCGCGACTCTCCGCCAGCTCCAGAAGACTGCCGCCATCGGGTTGCCAGCGCGCCTCCTTGGCGGAGCGCTGGAACACCACCGGCACCGAGGTGGTAGCGGCTGGCGGCTGTTCGATAACCACGGCGTCGGGGTCTGGCTGTCTACGCAATGTGGAGGGCCCGAAGGTTTCGGCGTGAATCCTTGCGTCGCGGATGTCCAACTCGCGTAATCCGTCGTACATCGCTTGGGTAAAACTTCCAGGGCCACACAGGACGAAATCCAGCTGATCGTAGTCGTCGGCCTCAAGCAGATCCTTGAGTAGTGCGACGTCAATCCGTCCGGTCAGGTCGAAATCTTCACCTTCCCGCGACGAAGGTTCTGGCTGACTCAGCAGCCGCACCACCCTGACGGCATCACCAGCGTCACCAAGCAAGCGGTCCAGTTCACGGCGAAACACTTGATCACCCAACGTACGCGAACTCTGCAGGAACAGGGTCGGCCGAATGCGGCGGGTGCGCAAACCTTGATAAACCACTTCACGCAGCATCGACAGCAATGGCGTGATGCCAACTCCGGCAGCCAGCAACACCAAAGGCCGACGCTCATGGGGTGCCACGGTGAAATGCCCTTGAGGCGCACGCGCCTCCAGCAGATCCCCGACGCGAATCTGTTCGTGCAGGTGCGAAGACACCCGTCCATCACGTTTGACGCTGATGCGGAAAAAATCGCCCGACGGTGCGCTCGACAGGCTGTACGTGCGGATATGCACCTCGCCATCAATGTTGAACCGCAAAGGCAAATGCTGCCCGGCGTGGAACAATGGCAACCCGGCACCGTCGGCGGGTTCCAGATAGATCGAGCGAATGTTGTGGCTTTCCGGTTCAATCCGCACCACCCGCAGCGGCCGCCAGCTATCGCCGAGGGCCTGCGCTTGCAGACGAGCCTTGGCCTGCGCCCAAGTGCCGGTCAGCAAGCTGGTGGGAGAGACGCCGTCGAATCGCCAGCGCAACGCCAAAGCTGCAGGCCGACGCACCACATGTTCCACGTGGAACGTCCATAAACGTTCGGCGCCTTGAAAGGCTTCGACCTGTGGGCCCTCAAGAATGATTTCGGTGCGCCCACTGAGTTGCAGCAGGTCACCTGAATTGAAATCGATGAACAACAAACCGGCCTTGGGATTGGCCAGAAGATTGCCCAACGTGTTGAAAAAAAGATTGCCGGCGAAATCCGGGATGGTCAGGCGATTACCTTCTACCTGTACAAAACCGGACTGACCGCCGCGATGGGAGACATCCACAGAACGCTCACCCTCGACGTCCACATAGCTGGCGACAAAGAAGGTATCTGCCTCGGCAATCATCGCCCTGGCCGCATCATCCAGCTCGCTGTCATGCTGCGCGCGTCGCGTTGCCGGATCTTCCAGCGGCACCGATCGAAACTGGCGCAATTGAATGTATTGCGGGCAATTACCGTAGGACTGCTGCACCGTCACGCTAAAGCCGCTCGCCGATGTAGCACCGATACGACCGTTGATACGGTTGCGGCGCCGGGTGTGAAGTTCGATCCCCAGCAGACCGATCGCAGCGCCGTCAGTCAATTGCGCCGGATCATCGGCAGTCGGCAGGCTGCTGAATTGCAATAGCCCTGATTCAGGTGAATGGGCGAAGCCTGGTTCACCTTCAAGCACGCTGGCCCACGGGTTGCCCTCGGCATCCACCGCGCCGTAAAGCATGAACGGCAGTTGCTGATAGAACGTGCGGTGCTGGTCCGGCATCTCGCTGCGAATCACCCGACGCCCCAACACCTCCATTCGCTCGGCGACGCCGACATGCGCCTGCATCTGTTTCTCGCCAGCATGCCACGGTGAACGGTCCATTACGGCTACTCCCCCTGCACCCTCGGCGCAGCGTGAACGGCCCGACAGCGTCGGGCCACAAGCATCAGGCGGTTTTTTGCAGGCCGGCGACAGTGCGCGGCATGCCGACAAATCCTGGCAAGGCTTCGACCCGTGCCAGCCAGGCGCGGATGTTGGCGTAGTCGTCCAGCGAGACATTGCCTTCAGGTGCATGGGCGATGTAGCTGTAGGCCGCGACGTCAGCAATGGTCGGCTCGCCGCCCGCCAGCCAAGGTGTGTTGGCCAGTTCGTGATCGATGACCCTCAGCACGGTATGGGCATAAGCGATCGTTTCTTCAGCGTTGTAAGGTGCACCAAACACCGTAATCAACCTGGCCCTGGCCGGACCAAAGGCAATCGGCCCGGCAGCCACCGACAACCAACGCTGTACCTTGGCGGCACCGACCGGATCGGTTGGCAGCCAACGACCCTTGCCGTATTTCTGTGCCAGATAAACCAGGATCGCGTTGGAATCCGCCAGCACCACGCCTTGGTCATCCAGTACAGGCACCTGTCCGAAAGCGTTGAGTGCCAGGTATTGCGGTTGTTTGTGTTCGCCTTTGGCCAGGTCAACGAAGATCAACTCGGTGGGTAAGTGCAGCAGCGAAAGCATCAGCTCCACACGGTGAGCGTGGCCGGAACGGGGAAAGTTGTAGAGTTTGATGGCTTGCATGGTCGACTCCGCAGGGTAAGTGGCGCTTCGGAAGATCAGCACCGATGGCAGCCATCTTCTACCAGTCCCGAAAGCAACAGAATAACCAGCAAGTGGAATCCATTATTTCATCTGCAGCAATAATGCATCAGCTGCGCAAGGCCGGGTGTTCCCGGAGGGCCTTCACCGTAAAATCGACAAAACTGCGAACCCGCGCCGGGGCGTTACGTCCGCCCTGGTAAACCACATGGATGGGCAATGGCGGCATTTCGAAGTCGGCCAGGATAATTTCCAGTTCACCGGCCGCTATTTTGCCTGCAACCTGATAAGACAAGACTCGTGTGAAACCCAGGCCGAGGCCGGCAGCGGCGATGGCCGCCTGATTCGCCGTGACCACCAGCCGTGGTTCAGGCCGGACACTCAGTGGTTCACCGTCCACGAGGAACGGCCAGCTTCTTAACTGTCCGATCGAGGACGTCGCGATAACCGGTGCCTGGGCCAGGTCTTGCGGGTGATTTGGCCGTCCGAAAGTGGCAAGAAACCGTGGCGACGCACAAATCACCCGTCGCACCTCCCCCACCCGAATTGCATGCTGATTGCTGTCGGGCAGCTCCCCGATGCGCACGGCCACGTCGATGCCCTCCTCCACCACGCTGACCATACGATCCACCAACAACGCATTGATCGTGACATCGGGGAATTGCGTCAGAAAATTCACCATCAATGGCGTGACAAACAGCTCACCAAACAATACCGGTGCGGTAATCGTCAGTTGCCCACGGGGTTGGGCGTGACTGCCCGCCGCCGAGTCCTCGGCTTCCTGCACCTCGGCGAGAATTCTCCGACAATCTTCAAGATAACGCTGGCCCGCCTCGCTCAGATGAACGCTGCGCGTGGTGCGCGTGAGCAACTGCGTACCAATACGCTTCTCCAGCGCCGCGACCGCGCGCGTGACACTGGCGGCCGACATGCCCAGACGCCGCGCGGCCGCCGAAAATCCTTGATCTTGTGCGACTGCGGCGAAGACTTGCATTTCCTGGAAGCGGTCCATGAGCATGTCCTGGATTCGGATAAAAAAATCGCAACCATTGGCTGCGATTTTTCAGAGGGTGCTGGCTTACAACATAGTTTGTCACAAAGGGCCCCGAGAACATTGGCCAACTCACATCTTGGGGGAGCGCCCCGGATGTTTCTCCAGATATAGCGCCGAACGCCATGACATTTTCCACTTGCCGCGCGATTGCAGCAAGTTGCCAGGAGCTTCCCCACCTCCACTACGACTATTGGATCCCTAAAGTAGTGGTGCGTTGAGAGTAAAATGGAAATCTGTTGCTCAAAAAATCAGTTACTTTCAACCAAACAAGACAGAACTTTGAAAAATCGGTGGTTCTCTACTGTTAATCGTTAAAAACACACGATTTTTTTGATCTGCGTTCCCTTTTGCCGGACTACCTTATGATATTCAGTATTTCTCGTTTGATGACTTTCTGTGCTGCTGGTTTGATCGTTATAGCAATGGGTTTAACTACATTGATGCAAACCCAATTTAACGTCCTAGATGCCATTGGATCCGAAATCGAGCGACTGGGAAACGCTCTTGAGTCGACTCAAAAATTGCGCTACGAGAGCGCGCAAATTCAACAGTTCTATACCGATGCAAGCCTTACTCAAGACCATGAGCCGATGGAGGAAGCGCAGCAGCATTACGCAGCTTCGCTACAGCTTTTGGAGGAGATAGAGAAAATCGTTCCAAGTCTTTCCAGCCGACTTCAGGCCCTGCGTACGCCACTGGACCAACTCAACAGCACCGGCAAGCTAATGGTACAGGCCTATGCCAGTAACAAAGCTGACGGCGATAAAGTTATGGAAGATTTTGACCAGCGTTCGGCGAAAGTTATTTCCGAGTTTGCTACTTTTAGTCAGCCATTGGACAAGTTGTATCGTCAGCAGTTGGATGACAGTGAAGCCGAGCGCACAAAAATCCAGGTCACCAGCCTCGTCGCATGGGGAACCGTACTTTTAATTATGCTCGGGGTGTTGTGGCTGATTGCTAGTCGAGTGCTACCGCCGATGCAGCAACTGAGCAGGTCACTGAGCGCATTAAATGACGGGAGCGGCGACCTTACCCGCAGCATCCAGTCAAAGCGAGATGATGAAATAGGTCAGGTTGTTGGGCTATTCAATACATTTTTAGGCGGCTTGCGCAGCAAAATCTCGACCGTTTCGGATGTTTCGAAGGGGCTAGAGCAATCGGCCGAACAATTGCTAAGTGATGCCGGTGCCTCTCAGCAAAGTGCTACGGATTTGCAAATTGAAGTTGAACAAGTGGCGGCGGCGGCCAATCAAATGGCTACCAACGTGCAAGGGGTTGCCAGCAACGCCGAATCCAGCTCTGTTCAAACGCGTGACGCCTCTACACAGGCAAAAGAGGCGATTGCCGTCGTCGATAAAACCATCGTTGATATTCGCTCCTTGGCAGAAGAAGTGGGTCGAGCTGCCCAAGTGATCGCTGATCTGGAAGGCCATTCACGCGAAATCGGTGGGGTGCTGGAGGTGATTCGCACCATCGCCGAACAAACCAACTTGCTGGCGCTTAACGCCGCCATCGAAGCTGCTCGCGCCGGTGAGCAAGGTCGTGGTTTTGCGGTAGTGGCAGATGAAGTCCGCACGTTGGCTAGTCGTACGCAAAAATCTACGCAAGAAATCAACGATATGATCGAACGGCTGCAAAATGCTTCACAGCATGCGGTTAAAGTAATGGACGACAGTCGTGACTTTGCTGAACGTGGAGTGCAGCAGGCTCTTAGCGCTGGCGAAGCATTACAGCGAATAAGTGCACTGGTGTCTTCAGTGTCCGATATGAGCCTGCACATTGCTGAGGCTGCCAAAGAGCAGGCCATGGTGACCGATGAAATCAATCGGCGGATCAGTAGTGTTTCGGTAGTCGCGAACACCACCGTTGTACTTGCGCAGAGCACCCTCAGCCGTGGCCGGGCGAGCGGTGGAGACGCTGAGCGGTTGTTGCAGATTGTGCGTCAGTTCAAACTTTAGGTTTTGCCCAATAAAGGTCTGAAGTCAGCAGCCGTTTTAACGACCTCGTGTCTGAAGTTCAAAAACAGCTGCTTAATCGAAATCAGGCCTTCCCTTCCGTTAGTTCATTGTTGTTTTACGCAATAGCACTTTTTTCAGGAAATTCCGCTCTACAGAGGAGCGCAGAGATTCACTACTTTGTTTTCGCGGCAGCATCTAACGGCGGATAGGGTGATGTGTCGGGGGGATAGGTGTAAATCCGGGCCTGAAGCAACAGCGGGAGCCTGGAGGATAACCCTTCCAGCTCCCGCGACAGTTTCCATTCTCTAAAGCCAAGGACTCGATCCGTTGTGGATAACTTATTCCACAGTCACCGACTTCGCCAGGTTGCGTGGCTGGTCAACGTCGGTGCCTTTCAGCACGGCCACGTAGTACGACAGCAGCTGCAGCGGAATGGTGTAGAGGATCGGCGACAGGATGTCGTGGATGTGTGGCATCTGTACGACGTGCGTTCCTTCACCGTTGGTCATGCCTGCCTTTTCATCCGCGAAGACGATTAGCTCGCCACCACGGGCGCGGACTTCCTGAAGGTTGGACTTCAGCTTTTCCAGCAGCTCGTTATTCGGTGCCACGGTCACGACTGGCATGTCGTTATCCACAAGCGCCAACGGACCATGCTTCAACTCGCCAGCCGGGTAGGCTTCGGCGTGAATGTAGGAAATCTCCTTGAGCTTGAGCGCCCCTTCCATCGCTACCGGGAATTGCGCACCACGCCCGAGAAACAGGGTGTGATTTTTCTCGGCGAACAACTCAGCGATTTTCTCCACGGTGCTGTCCATGGCCAGCGCTTCACCGAGACGGGTTGGCAAGCGACGCAACTCTTCGACCAGCGTTGCTTCAACGCCTTTGGCCAGCGTGCCGCGAACCTGCCCCAGAGAAAGAGTCAGCAACAACAAACCGACCAATTGTGTGGTGAAGGCTTTGGTTGAGGCCACGCCGATTTCGCGACCGGCCTGTGTCAGCAAGGTCAGATCGGATTCACGTACTAGCGAGCTGATGCCGACGTTGCAAATTGCCAGGCTGGCGAGGAACCCCAACTCCTTGGCGTTGCGCAGCGCGGCCAGGGTGTCGGCGGTTTCGCCGGATTGGGAGATGGTCACGAATAGCGTGTCCGGCTGCACCACTACTTTGCGGTAGCGGAACTCACTGGCCACTTCGACCTGGCACGGAATACCGGCCAGCTCTTCAAGCCAGTAACGAGCGACCATGCCAGCGTGATAACTGGTGCCACAAGCGACAATCTGTACGTTGCGAACTTTGGCGAACAACTCGGCCGCTTGTGGACCGAATGCCTGCACCAGGACTTGAGTCTGACTCAAACGCCCCTCCAGGGTGCGCTGTACAACGGACGGTTGCTCGTGGATTTCCTTGAGCATGAAATGGCGGAACTCACCTTTATCGGCCGCTTCTGCGCCATCACGGTACTGCACGGTTTCGCGCTCGACCACCTTGCCGTCAACGTCCCAGATCTGCACGCTGTCGCGACGAATTTCGGCGATGTCGCCTTCTTCCAGGTACATGAAGCGATCAGTGACCTGGCGCAGTGCCAATTGATCGGACGCCAGGAAGTTTTCACCCAGACCCAGGCCGATCACCAGCGGGCTACCGCTACGGGCAGCGACCAAACGATCTGGCTGGCGAGCGCTGATCACTGCCAGGCCGTAGGCACCGTGCAGCTCTTTGACCGTTGCCTGGAGCGCGACGGTCAGGTCGTTCAGGTCCTTGAGTTTGTGGTCCAGCAGGTGCGCGATCACCTCGGTATCGGTGTCCGACGTGAACACGTAACCCAGGGATTTGAGTTGTTCACGCAGGGCTTCGTGGTTTTCGATGATGCCGTTGTGCACCACCGCCAGGTCACCGGAAAAATGCGGATGCGCGTTGCGCTCGCACGGCGCACCGTGTGTCGCCCAACGGGTATGGGCAATACCCAGGCGCCCCATCAATGGTGCTTCAGCCAACGCCAGTTCCAACTCGCTGACTTTACCCGGACGACGCAGGCGTTCGAGTTTCGCGTCGTTGGTGTAGACCGCCACGCCGGCACTGTCGTACCCACGGTATTCCAGACGCTTCAGGCCTTCGACCAGGATGGCGGTGATATTACGTTCTGCGACTGCGCCGACAATTCCACACATGCTATTTCTCCTGACTGATAGCGGCGCATATCAACGTGATGCCGCGCGCCTGAATCTGATCCCGTGCCTCAAGCGGCAGGCGATCATCGGTAATAAGGGTATGAATACTGCTCCAGGGCAGTTCCAGATTGGGAATTCTGCGACCGATTTTGTCGGCTTCCACCATGACAACCACTTCTCGGGCGACTTCAGCCATGACCCGGCTGAGCCCAAGTAATTCATTAAAGGTGGTTGTACCGCGGACCAGATCGATGCCATCAGCTCCAATGAACAGCTGATCGAAGTCGTAAGAGCGTAATACCTGCTCGGCAACCTGACCCTGAAAGGACTCGGAATGCGGATCCCAGGTCCCGCCGGTCATCAACAGCACCGGCTCATGCTCAAGTTCGCTCAAGGCATTGGCCACATGCAGTGAGTTGGTCATCACCACCAGGCCCGGTTGTTGACCGAGTTCCGGGATCATCGCAGCGGTAGTGCTGCCGCTGTCGATGATGATCCGCGCATGTTCGCGGATTCGTGTCGCCGCAGCACGGGCAATGGCCTGTTTGTATTTGGAGACCGGCTGACCGATATCGGCCACCAGCTCCTGGGGCATGGTGATCGCACCACCATAACGGCGAAGCAGCAGACCATTGCTTTCAAGGGCTGCCAGATCCTTGCGAATCGTAACTTCGGAGGTTTCAAAGCGCTTGGCCAACTCATCCACACTGACTTCGCCTTGCTCATTGAGCAAGGCAAGGATGTTGTGGCGACGCTGGGGTGTATTGCGCTTCGACATAATCAGTAAGTTTCGTTTCGAAAGATAACGTAACCAATCAAAACCTATCGGCGAAACTTCGTCAAGCTGTGCAAAGAAAATTTATCTGTGGATAAAACACAAAGGATCGCAGTCTGCTTCAACGTCTACAGAATATTTATATTGCCCTGTAGGCGCTGAAGCAGGCTGCGATCCTTAGATTTCAGCGATCTGTGGATAACTTAGCTCTTCTTGATTTTCTCGGGTCGCTTCCAGCCATCGATATTCTTCTGGCGCGCACGGCCCACGGCCAACTGCGCGTTATCCACATTCTGCGTAATGGTCGAACCGGCCGCCGTGGTTGCACCGGAAGAGATATCCACAGGCGCGACCAGCGAATTGTTGGAACCGATGAACACATCTTCGCCCAACACGGTTTTCCATTTGTTGGCGCCATCGTAATTGCAGGTGATGGTGCCGGCGCCGATATTGGTACGCGCACCGACCTCGGCATCCCCCAGATAGGTCAGGTGTCCGGCCTTGGCGCCTTCGCCCAAGTGGGCGTTTTTCAGTTCAACAAAGTTACCCACATGCGCCCGAGCTTCCAGCACCGTACCTGGGCGCAAACGTGCGAATGGACCTGCATCGCTGCCTTCACCCAGAATCGCGCCTTCGATATGGCTGTTGGCCTTGATCACCACGCCTTTGCGCAAGGTGCTGTCCTTGATCACGCAGTTAGGACCAATCACCACGTCGTCTTCGATGACGACCTTGCCTTCGAGAATCACGTTGATATCGATCAACACGTCACGGCCGACGCTGACTTCACCTCGGACGTCGAAACGAGCAGGGTCTCGCAGCGTCACACCCTGGGCCATCAAACGACGACCGGCACGCAGCTGATAATGACGCTCAAGTTCAGCCAGCTGTTTGCGGTCATTCGCGCCCTGCACTTCCATAGCATCCTGAGGTTGCTCGGTCGCCACCACCAATCCGTCGCTCACCGCCATGGCGATGACGTCCGTGAGGTAATACTCGCCTTGGGCATTGTTGTTGGACAGTCGGCTCATCCAGCCACCCAGGCTTTCGAAAGGAAGGGCCAGAATGCCCGTATTACCTTCAGTGATTGCGCGCTGGGCTTCAGTGGCGTCCTTCTGCTCAACGATAGCGGTAACGTTGCCCGCCGCATCACGCACGATGCGGCCATAACCGGTCGGATCGTCCAGGTTCACGGTGAGCAGGCCCAGCTGCTGCGGCCCAACCTTCTGGAGCAGACGTTGCAGGGTTTCCACTTCAATCAGTGGCACATCACCGTAAAGAATCAGCACGGTGTCGGATTTTATGAAAGGGACCGCTTGGGCCACCGCATGGCCTGTGCCGAGTTGTTTGTCCTGAAGAACGAAATTCAGGTCATCCGCAGCCAGACGCTCACGCACCGCGTCGGCTCCATGGCCAATCACCACGTGAATGCGTTGTGGATCAAGTTGCCGGGCGCTGTGGATAACATGGCCGAGCATCGAATTGCCGGCGATCGGGTGCAGAACTTTGGGCAACGCCGAGCGCATACGCGTGCCTTGACCGGCGGCGAGAATAACGATTTCAAGAGACATGACTGGCTACCAATCCTGGGTGGTCAGCGGCTGCGACCATAATGGTGAACATCAGAAAAGAAAAAAGGGTAGCCGAGGCTACCCTTTTTGATCAATCACACAACAAGCGAGGCCTTAGTGGCCGAACTTCTTGCGGATCTGCTGGACGGTGCGCAGCTGAGCTGCAGCCTCGGCCAGACGTGCGGCAGCAGAACCGTAATCGAATTCCGCGCCCCGCTCATGCAAGGCCTTCTCGGCAGCCTTTACGGCTTCCTGAGCGGAGGCTTCGTCCAGGTCGGCAGCACGTTGCACGGTGTCGGCAAGAACCTTGACCATGTTCGGCTGAACCTCGAGGAAGCCACCGGAGATGTAATACACCTCCTCTTCCCCGTTCTGCTTGACCAAGCGGATCGGACCTGGCTTCAGATTAGTGATCAGCGGCGCGTGACCCAGAGCGATACCAAGATCACCCAGTGCACCGTGCGCAATCACCATCTCGACCAGGCCGGAAAAGATTTCCCCTTCCGCGCTGACGATATCGCAATGGACTGTCATAGCCATGATTGCCTCAACCTAAATTAGCGCCCGTTGCCGGGCGCTGGGATTACAGTTTCTTGGCTTTCTCGATCGCTTCTTCGATGCCGCCAACCATGTAGAACGCTTGTTCTGGCAGGTGGTCGTAGTCACCGTTGAGGATGCCTTTGAAGCCAGCAATGGTGTCTTTCAGGGAAACGTATTTACCCGAAGCACCGGTGAAGACTTCAGCCACGAAGAACGGCTGCGACAAGAAACGCTGGATCTTACGAGCACGGTTTACCAACTGCTTGTCGGCTTCCGACAGCTCGTCCATACCCAGGATCGCAATGATGTCCTTCAGTTCTTTGTAGCGCTGCAGCACGTACTGAACACCGCGAGCGGTATCGTAGTGTTCGTTGCCGATCACGTTCGGATCCAGCTGACGCGAAGTCGAGTCCAGTGGGTCTACCGCTGGGTAGATACCCAGGGAAGCGATGTCACGGGACAGAACGACGGTGGCGTCCAAGTGGGCGAAGGTGGTCGCTGGCGACGGGTCAGTCAAGTCGTCCGCTGGTACGTATACGGCCTGGATCGAAGTAATCGAACCTTGCTTGGTCGAAGTGATGCGCTCTTGCAGCACGCCCATCTCTTCAGCCAGGGTCGGCTGGTAACCTACTGCGGAAGGCATACGGCCCAGCAGTGCGGATACTTCAGTACCGGCCAGGGTGTAACGATAGATGTTGTCGACGAACAGCAGAACGTCGTTACCTTCGTCACGGAACTTCTCGGCCATGGTCAGGCCGGTCAGTGCCACGCGCAGACGGTTTCCCGGCGGCTCGTTCATTTGACCGTAAACCAGTGCCACTTTGTCCAGAACGTTGGAGTCCTTCATCTCGTGGTAAAAGTCGTTACCCTCACGAGTACGCTCACCCACACCGGCGAACACGGAATAACCGCTGTGCTCGATGGCGATGTTACGGATCAGTTCCATCATGTTTACGGTTTTGCCTACACCGGCACCACCGAACAGACCAACTTTACCGCCCTTGGCAAACGGGCAAACCAGGTCGATAACCTTGATGCCGGTTTCCAGCAGCTCGTTGCCACCGGCTTGTTCTGCGAAGGTAGGAGCGGCGCGGTGGATACCCCAGCGCTCTTCTTCGCCGATCGGACCAGCTTCGTCAATCGGGTTGCCCAGTACGTCCATGATCCGGCCCAGGGTCGCTTTACCGACCGGTACGGAGATGGCTGCGCCAGTGTTGTTGACGTCCAGACCGCGCTTCAAGCCTTCGGTGGAGCCCATCGCAATGGTACGAACCACGCCGTCGCCCAGCTGTTGCTGAACTTCCAGAGTGGTTTCGGCGCCTTGAACTTTCAAGGCGTCGTAGATGCTCGGTACGCTGTCGCGTGGAAATTCCACGTCGATAACGGCGCCGATGATTTGAACGATACGTCCGCTACTCATAGCTGGATCCTCTGAATATTTGAACCGTTAAACCGCGGCAGCGCCGCCGACGATTTCCGAGATCTCTTGGGTGATCGCAGCCTGACGCGCCTTGTTGTAGACCAGCTGCAAATCGCTGATCAAATCACCGGCGTTGTCGGTAGCGTTCTTCATCGCGATCATCCGCGCAGCTTGTTCAGCCGCGTTGTTCTCGACCACCGCCTGGTAGACCTGCGACTCCACGTAACGGACCATCAAGCCGTCGAGCAGCTCCTTGGCATCCGGTTCGTAGAGATAGTCCCAGTGATGCTTGAGTTCTTGATCCGGGGTTGCCACCAGCGGAACCAACTGCTCCACGGTAGGCTGTTGTGTCATGGTGTTGATGAACTTGTTGGATACCACGGACAGGCGGTCAATACGGCCGTCCAGGTAGGCATCCAGCATCACCTTGACGCTGCCGATCAGATCATTGATCGACGGCTCTTCACCCAGGTGGCTGATAGCTGCAACGACGTTACCGCCGAAGTTACGGAAGAAAGCCGCACCCTTGCTACCAACTACACACAGATCGATCTCGACGCCTTTTTCGCGGTTTACCGCCATGTCCTTGACCAAAGCCTTGAACAGGTTGGTGTTCAAGCCACCACACAGACCACGGTCACTGCTCACTACGACATAACCGACGCGCTTTACTTCACGGTCGATCATGAACGGGTGGCGATATTCCGGGTTAGCGTTGGCCAGATGACCAATAACCTGGCGGATGCGCTCCGCATAAGGACGGCTAGCAGCCATGCGCATTTGTGCCTTGCGCATTTTGCTGACCGCCACTTTTTCCATGGCGCTGGTAATCTTTTGCGTGCTTTTGATGCTCGCAATCTTACTGCGAATCTCTTTTGCGCCTGCCATGTAACACCTATCAGGTTAGCAAGCGGGAGCCTTGCGGCTCCCGCTGCGGCTTACCAGGTTTGGGTGGCCTTGAACTTCTCGATACCGGCTTTCAGGCCGCCATCGATTTCGTCATTGAAGTCACCCTTCACGTTGATCTTCGCCATCAAGTCGGCGTGATCGCGGTTGAAGTAAGCAATCAGCGCTTGTTCAAAGCTGCCGATCTTGGCGATTTCGACGTCAGTCAGGAACCCACGCTCAGCGGCATACAGCGACAGCGACATGTCGGCGATCGACATTGGCGCGTATTGCTTCTGCTTCATCAGCTCGGTAACGCGCTGACCATGCTCAAGTTGCTTACGGGTCGCTTCGTCCAGGTCAGAAGCGAACTGGGCGAATGCCGCCAGTTCACGGTACTGAGCCAGAGCGGTACGGATACCACCGGACAGCTTCTTGATGATCTTGGTCTGAGCGGCACCACCCACACGGGATACCGAAACACCGGCGTTCACTGCAGGACGGATCCCGGAGTTGAACATGGCCGATTCCAGGAAGATCTGACCGTCGGTGATGGAAATCACGTTGGTCGGAACGAACGCGGAAACGTCGCCAGCCTGGGTTTCGATGATCGGCAGTGCGGTCAGGGAACCGGTTTTGCCGGTCACTGCGCCGTTGGTGAACTTCTCTACGTACTCTTCCGAAACGCGGGATGCGCGCTCCAGCAGACGGGAGTGGAGATAGAACACGTCGCCTGGGTAAGCTTCACGGCCTGGTGGACGGCGCAGCAGCAGGGAAATCTGGCGGTAAGCCACTGCTTGCTTGGACAGATCGTCATAAACGATCAGCGCGTCTTCACCGCGGTCGCGGAAGTATTCGCCCATGGTGCAACCGGAGTACGGTGCCAGGAACTGCAGTGCAGCCGATTCGGAAGCACTGGCAGCAACGATGATGGTGTTAGCCAGTGCACCGTTTTCTTCCAGCTTGCGAACCACGTTGGCGATGGTCGATTGTTTCTGACCGATCGCTACGTAGACGCAGAAAATGCCGCTGTCTTTCTGGTTGATGATCGCGTCGATCGCCAGAGCGGTTTTACCGATCTGGCGGTCACCGATGATCAGCTCACGCTGGCCACGGCCGACCGGGATCATGGCATCGACAGCCTTGTAGCCAGTCTGTACAGGCTGGTCTACCGACTTACGCCAGATCACGCCTGGAGCAACTTTCTCGACCGCATCGGTCTCGGTGTTGTTCAGCGGACCTTTGCCGTCAACTGGGTTACCCAGTGCGTCGACAACGCGACCCAGCAGTTCCTTACCAACCGGAACTTCCAGGATGCGGCCAGTGCACTTGGCGCTCATGCCTTCAGCCAGAGACTGGTATGCGCCCAATACAACGGCACCTACGGAGTCCTGCTCCAGGTTGAGTGCCATACCGAAGACGCCGCCCGGAAACTCGATCATCTCGCCGTACATGACGTCGGCCAGACCGTGAATCCGCACGATACCGTCAGATACGCTGACGACAGTGCCTTCGTTACGGGCTTGGGAGGTCACATCGAGCTTGTCGATGCGGCCCTTGATAATTTCACTTATTTCGGAAGGATTGAGTTGCTGCATTGCTCTGCTGCCCCTTCAAACTCAAGATTTCAATGCTTCGGCTAGTTTCGCGATTTTGCCGCGAATCGAGCCATCGATAACCAGGTCGCCGGCGCGGATGACAACACCCCCAATAAGGGATGAATCTTCCTCGACTTGCAGGCGCACTTCCCGGTTGAGTCGTGCACTGAGAACCTTGGCGAGTTTGTCTTGCTGTTCTTGGTTCAATGCAAAAGCACTGGTCACTTCTACGTCTACCGATTTCTCCTGCTCGGCCTTGTACAGGTCGAACAGGTTGGCGATCTCCGGCAGTAGCAGGAGACGGTCGTTTTCGGCAACGACGTGGATGAAATTCTGTGCCTTGGCATCGAACTTGTCGCCGCACACGTCAATGAACGTGGCGGCCTTTTCTGCGCTCGTCAGTCGCGGGGCCTTGAGCACGCGCTGCATGGTGTCGTTTTGCGACACCGCTGCTGCCAGGCCGAGCATGGCTGACCAATTGGCCAGTTGCTGGTGGGCCTGAGCGTGCTCGAAGGCCGCCTTAGCGTAAGGTCGGGCCAACGTGGTCAGTTCTGCCATGATCGCCCTCGCTTAGATTTCAGCAGCCAGTTGGTTAACCAGCTCTGCGTGCGCGTTTTGATCGATTGTGGCACCCAGGATCTTCGCGGCACCGCCAACGGCCAGGCTACCCACTTGGGCGCGCAGCGCGTCTTTGACGCTATTCAGTTCCTGTTCGATCTCGGCCTGAGCCTGAGCCTTCACACGGTCAGCTTCGACGCGAGCCTGTTCACGGGCTTCGTCGACGATCTGAGTACCGCGCTTCTTGGCTTGCTCGATGATTTCAGCTGCCTGAGCTTTCGCTTCGCGCAGTTGTTGACCCGCTTTCTCTTGGGCCAACTCCAGGTCGCGAGCTGCTCGGCTGGCAGCGTCCAGTCCATCCGCGATCTTCTTTTGACGTTCGTGCAGTGCCGTGATGACCGGAGGCCATACGAACTTCATGCAGAACAGTACAAAAATCAGGAACGCAACGGACTGGCCAATCAGGGTCGCATTAATGTTCACGCCAACACCTCGCAGTTACGTTGTCCATCACACCAAATTACTCGGAAGATCCGAGTAATTAGCCAGCGATCTGACCAACGAACGGGTTCGCAAAGGTGAAGAACAGAGCGATACCAACACCGATCATGGTTACGGCGTCGAGCAGACCGGCAACGATGAACATTTTAACTTGCAGCATTGGAACCATTTCTGGCTGACGCGCTGCGCCTTCCAGGAACTTGCCGCCCAGCAGGCCGAAACCAATTGCGGTACCCAGTGCGCCCAGGCCGATCAACAGTGCAACAGCGATAGCGGTTAGACCAACTACAGTTTCCATCTTTCCTCCCGACTTTTACGTCGTATGGTTTAGGTTTTTTAGATTAAAGCGGTAAAACAAATCGTTTCAGATGCCCCGTGAGGAGCACCCTCCCGTTTGACCGGGAGGGACATCAGACTAGTCGAGACTGGTCTTAATGGTTTTCTTCGTGCGCCATCGACAGGTAAACGATGGTCAGCATCATGAAGATGAACGCCTGCAGGGTGATGATCAGAATGTGGAACACAGCCCACGCCCACTGCAGAACTACGCCCAGGCCACTGAGCCAGAGCAGACCGCTGCCGAACATCACGGCGATCAGAATGAACACCAGCTCGCCGGCGTACATGTTGCCGAACAGACGCAGAGCCAGGGAGATCGGTTTTGCGATCAGGGTCACGAACTCCAGCAGGAAGTTCACCGGGATCAGCAGGGCCTGAACGAAGATGTTCTTGCTGCCGAACGGGTGCAGGGTCAGCTCGCCGATGAAGCCGCCGAGGCCCTTGACCTTGATGCTATAGAAAATGATCAGTGCGAAAACCGAGAACGCCATACCCAGAGTTGCGTTCGGGTCGGTGGTCGACACGGCGCGGAACGGGATGTGGTGATCGCCGGTGATCAGGATGGCCAACTGAGGAATCCAGTCGACCGGTACCAGGTCGACGGCGTTCATCAGAAACACCCAGACGAAGATGGTCAGTGCCAGCGGCGCAATCACCGGGCTACGGCCATGGAAGCTGTCTTTCACGCTGCCATCGACGAATTCGACCAATACTTCAACAAAGTTTTGCAAAGCCCCTGGCTGACCGGAAGTCGCCTTCTTGGCCGCCATGCGGAAAAGAAGAACGAAAATCAGACCCAGTGCGACCGACCAGCCGAGAGTATCGACGTGGAAAGCCCAGAAGCCCATTTCCTTGGCTTCTGCTGCGGTGTGGGCAAAGCCCCAGCCGCCGGTAGGGTGCTGACCGAAAGTCAGGTTCTGCAAGTGGTGCTGGATATAGCCCGAAGCGGTTGTTTCTGCCATGGTTGCCTCAAACGCCCTAAGGTCTCGAAAGTCTTGTTCTCATCAGCAGGGGCGCGAACCAGCTGACCAGTTGGGTCAACACGAAGACGCCGAATACAGCTAGCGGCGCCAATGGCTTCACACCTGCAAACGTCAATGCAAAGAGCACTGCCGTCAAAATCAGTTTGCCCGCCTCGCCGGCATAAAAAGACCGGACGATGGCTTGAGCTGCTCGGGCGCCGGAAAACCGAAATGCCCTGTGAGCGAAATAAACATTGGGCAGCAAGGCTATCAGGCCTCCGCAAAGTCCCGAGTACCCGGCAACGACTCCATACCATTGCCAGAGCGCCAAAGCAGCAATGAGCAAAATGACAAATTGAGCCATTAACACCGGAAAAACTGCCAAACGATGGAACGGCAAGCGGTTTGGCGTGCGGGTTTCCATCACTATTGCTCTCCAATGGTCGGCTGCCGAAATGCAACAACTTGGCATAATTTGTGCCGACAAAATGCGCGCAGAGTATAGGGGCGGTTCAGCACCTATTCAACTATCAGGTAGTGATTTCCGACTGCGCGCTACATGAGGAAATGTTTCAGCGAATATGAGCGAGTACACCTTGTAGCTCATCCAGGGAGTTGTAGCCAATTACCAACTGCCCTTTCCCCTTCTTACCGTGGCGAATCTGCACCGCAGAGCCTAGGCGCTCGGCCAGACGCTGCTCCAGACGAGCGATATCCGGGTCCGGTTTTACCGGTTCAACAGGCTCCGGTTTACCACTCAACCACTGGCGAACCAGTGCCTCAGTTTGGCGCACTGTCAGCCCGCGTGCGACAACATGTCGCGCCCCTTCAACCTGTTGATTGTCCGGCAAACCGAGCAAAGCGCGTGCATGCCCCATTTCCAGATCACCGTGAGACAGCATCGTCTTGATGACTTCCGGCAAAGAAATCAGGCGCAACAAATTGGCCACCGTCACTCGGGACTTGCCCACAGCTTCGGCCACTTGTTGCTGGGTCAGCTGGAATTCCTGCTGCAAACGCTGCAGGGCTACCGCTTCCTCGATCGGATTGAGGTCTTCGCGCTGGATGTTCTCGATCAGCGCAATGGCGATCGCGGTTTCGTCCGGTACATCGCGGACCATTGCCGGGATCGTTTCCTGACCGGCCTGCTGGCTGGCGCGCCAACGGCGTTCACCGGCGATGATTTCGAAGCGCCCCCCCCCGATCGGGCGCACCACGATCGGTTGCATGACGCCCTGGGCCTTGATCGACTGCGCCAGCTCTTCGAGCGCCTGTGCATCCATGTCGCGGCGAGGCTGATACTTGCCACGCTGGAGCAGATCCAGCGGCAGATGTTGCAGCTCGCGTTGATCGGCTTGTATCGCTTGTTCTTCCAGCGCGCTGACAGTCGGACCACTCAGCAGTGCATCCAGTCCACGTCCGAGACCTCGTTTCTTGACGGCCATGGGGATTCCTTAAGTTGGCTGGGCAGCGGCGATGCGTGAGTTTTTGCGTTGACGACGAACCATTTCGCCCGCCAGAGCCAGGTAGGCAACGGCGCCACGCGATGATTTGTCATACGCCAGCGCCGGCATGCCGTAGCTTGGGGCTTCGGCCAGACGGATATTGCGTGGAATGACGGTCTCGTAAAGCTGATCACCGAAGTGTTCCTTGAGCTGCGCCGATACATCGTTCATCAGGCTCAGGCGCGGGTCGTACATCGTGCGCAGCAGTCCTTCGACCTTGAGATCGGGGTTCAGCAACTCGGCGATACGCTTGATGTTATCCACAAGGTCGCTCAACCCTTCCAGCGCGAAGTACTCGCACTGCATGGGGATAATGACCCCATCGGCCGCGACAAGTGCGTTCAGCGTCAGCATCGACAGCGACGGCGGGCAGTCGATCAAGATGTAATCGTAGTTTTCGCGGATCGGCGCCAACGCACTGCGCAGGCGGCTTTCCTTCATCTGCATTTCCAGCAGAACCACTTCGGCGGCGGTCAGGTCGCGGTTGGCCGGCAACAACTGGTAACCACCGTGTTCGGAGAAATGCATGGCCTGGGCCAGGTCGCATTCACCGATCAACAGGTCGTAGACCGAGTTTTCCAGACCGTGTTTATCCACACCGCTTCCCATGGTGGCGTTGCCCTGTGGATCGAGATCGATCAGCAATACCCGGCGCTTGGTCGCGACCAGGGATGCTGCGAGGTTGATGCAGGTGGTGGTCTTGCCCACACCACCCTTTTGGTTCGCTATCGCGAATACCTTAGCCATTCTTGCTTGTGTTCCCAATCATGCCGTGCGGCGCAGTATCAGCAGATGGCGTTGGCCTTGGCAACCGGGTACGGCCAGGGCGTGTTCGCTATCGAGGTGGAAGTCTGCCGGCAATGCTACCAGCTCATCGGCGGGATGAACGCCCTTCATTGCCAGCCAACGTGTTTCGGTGTCGCCGAGGTGGCGAGTCCAGTTTGTGAAGTTCTCCATGCTGCTGAACGCCCGAGAAATGATCCCGTTAAATGGCTGTGCAGGCTGGAAGGCTTCGACACGACTGTGGATAACTTGCAGGTTATCCAGTTTGAGCTCGAGTTTGACCTGGGTCAGGAAGCGGGTTTTCTTGCCATTGCTGTCCAGGCAGGTCACTTGGGACTCTGGAAACAGGATCGCCAATGGAATGCCCGGCATACCGCCGCCACTGCCCACGTCGAGCCAGCGACCGTTTTCGATGAACGACATCACGCTCAGACTATCGAGCAAGTGCCGGGACACCATTTCGTCCGGATCGCGCACGGCGGTCAGGTTGTAAGCCTTGTTCCATTTGATCAACAGGGCCAGATATCCCAGCAGCTGCGCGTGCTGGGTTTCAGTCAGAGCGACACCGAGCTGGCGAGCACCTGTGGATAACTCTTCTGCATGTTGCGAGGTGACCAACGAACTCAAGCGCTTTGCTCCAACTGACGGCCCGCGCCGCGTTTTTTCAAATGAATCATCAACAGCGAAATGGCTGCCGGCGTGACGCCCGGAATACGCGAGGCCTGACCCAAGGTTTCAGGGCGGGTCGCGCCGAGCTTGCTCTGGATCTCTTTGGAGAGACCGGAAATGTTCGTGTAATCGATATCCACAGGCAATTTGGTGTCTTCACTGGCCCGCAGACGAGCGATTTCATCCTGTTGGCGATCAATGTAACCGGCGTACTTGGTCTTGATTTCGACCTGTTCGGCGACCTGTGGATCTTCTGCACCCCCACCGGTCACGGCGATCAGACCAGCGTAGTCGATTTCCGGACGGCTCAAGAGGTTTAGCAAGTTGTATTCGTGGGTCAGCGGAGTGCCGAATTTTTCCGCAATCGCATCACCTTGCTCGGTGCCCGGACGTACCCAGGTGCTTTTCAGGCGCTGCTCTTCCAGTTCGATGCTTTCGCGTTTTTTGCAGAAGGCCGCCCAGCGCACGTCATCCACCAGGCCCAGTTCGCGACCTTTTTCGGTCAAGCGCAGGTCGGCGTTGTCTTCGCGCAGGATCAAACGGTATTCGGCACGAGAAGTGAACATCCGATACGGTTCTTGAGTACCGAGTGTAATCAGGTCATCGACCAGCACGCCGATGTAGGCCTCATCGCGACGCGGGCACCAGGCATCTTTGCCTTGCGCACGCAGTGCTGCGTTGGTCCCGGCCAGCAAACCCTGGGCGCCGGCCTCTTCGTAACCGGTGGTGCCATTGATCTGTCCAGCAAAGAACAGACCGCCGATCACCTTGGTTTCCAGGCTGTATTTCAGGTCCCGCGGATCGAAGTAGTCGTACTCGATGGCGTAGCCAGGACGCACGATATGCGCGTTTTCCATGCCGCGAATCGATTGCACGATCTGCAACTGCACGTCGAACGGCAAGGATGTGGATATCCCGTTCGGGTACAGCTCGTTGGTGGTCAAGCCTTCCGGTTCGATGAAGACCTGATGGCTTTGCTTGTCGGCAAAGCGATGGATCTTGTCTTCGATCGACGGGCAATAACGCGGGCCGATGCCTTCGATTTCACCCGCAGCGGAATACATCGGCGAACGGTCGAGGTTCGCAGCGATGATTTCGTGGGTGCGCGCGTTGGTGTGGGTAATCCAGCAGCTGACCTGTTGTGGGTGCTGCTCTTTGGAGCCCATAAACGACATCACTGGAATCGGCGTATCGCCGGCCTGCTCGGTCATCACCGAGAAATCCACAGACCTGGCGTCGATACGCGGCGGCGTTCCGGTTTTCAGGCGACCGACACGCAGCGGCAACTCACGCAGGCGTTGAGCCAGGGCGATCGACGGCGGATCACCGGCTCGACCGCCGGAAAAATTTTGCAAACCGATGTGGATAAGTCCACCGAGGAAGGTACCGGTGGTCAACACCACGGAATCGGCGAGGAAACGCAGACCCATTTGCGTGACAACACCGCGCACTTGCTCCTGCTCGACGATCAGATCGTCCGCAGCCTGTTGAAATATCCACAGGTTCGGCTGGTTTTCCAGGATTTCGCGCACTGCCGCCTTGTAAAGAACCCGATCCGCCTGAGCGCGGGTTGCACGCACCGCCGGGCCTTTGCGGCTGTTCAACACGCGAAACTGGATGCCGCCTTTATCGGTAGCCATGGCCATCGCGCCGCCGAGGGCGTCGATTTCCTTGACCAGATGGCTTTTGCCAATCCCGCCAATGGCCGGGTTGCAACTCATGGCACCGAGGGTTTCCACGTTATGCGTCAGCAACAGGGTTTTGACCCCCATACGTGCTGAGGCCAGTGCTGCCTCGGTACCGGCATGACCGCCGCCGATGACGATCACTTCAAAACGGGAAGGGAAATCCACCACGCACCTCGTGCCTGCTTAAGTAGGTAATTCAGGAATAGTTTGAGCTCAGGTTTTCGGACCTGGTCGACAAGTATAGGGACTTCGCCCTTCCTAAAGAACCCTTTGCACAAAATTTAACCAGCTGTGGAGAAGTCGGAGTTATAGAAATTAAAAAGAGAGAAATTTATTAAATCTTTGTTTTTATGTTTATTTCTACTGACCGACCTTTCTGTGGATAGATTGATACAGGCCTTTATTTTCAATGTGTACAGAGATTCAAAACCCTGTGGTCATGTGCCAAGGAGGCCCTTGGATAACCGGTGTAAGCCTGTGGATTAAAGTGGTGGTTATCCACAGAGGCGGTTATCTTCAGTTTTGAGGCCCTGTTATCAACCGCCCTTAGCGGTGGTTATTCACAGGGCTTAATCCACAGAAAACTGCGGATTGAAGGAATCCAGGGCGCAGAAAATCCGCCTGAGCAGAAAGAATTCCGCTCGGCATAGCAGGCTAGTGTGAAAAAGGGAGAGAACAGACAGGCACGAATGGCCTGTCTGTGGACAACGAGGTGGCTATTTGCCGATGCAGAAGCTGGAGAAGATCCGGCCTAACAAGTCATCGGAGCTGAATGCGCCAGTGATTTCGCCCAAAAATTGCTGAGCCAGGCGCAAATCTTCGGCGAGCAATTCCCCAGCGCCCGCCAATGTCAGTTGAGCGCGACCGTGCTCGAGGGAAGCACTGGCATGTCGCAATGCCTCGAGATGTCGCCGGCGTGCGCTGAAGCTGCTTTCCGAAGTCTGTTCGTAACCCATGCAGGCTTTGAGGTGATCACGCAGCAGCTCCAGTCCTGCGCCGGCGGACTTGGCGCTCAAACTGATGGTGACATGGCCATCGTCACTGATATCCAGGGCGATCGCTTCACCCGTGAGATCAGCCTTGTTGCGGATCAGCGTGACCTTGGCCGGATCGGGGCGGGTCTCGAGGAATTCCGGCCACAATGCAAAGGGATCAATAGCCTCCGGGGCCGTTGCATCGACGACCAGAAGCACGCGATCAGCCTCGCCAATGGCTTTCAATGCCCGCTCTACCCCAATCTTTTCCACATGATCGTCGGTGTCACGCAGTCCCGCGGTGTCGACGACATGCAGGGGCATGCCATCGATGTGGATATGTTCGCGCAGGACGTCACGAGTAGTGCCGGCAATCTCGGTGACGATTGCCGCTTCACGACCAGCCAGGGCATTGAGCAGGCTGGATTTACCGGCATTCGGTCGACCGGCAATCACGACCGTCATGCCGTCACGCAATAATGCGCCCTGCCCGGCTTCGCGCATCACGGTGGATAACTCGTCACGAACTTTGTCGAGCATGCTTAGCACGTGGCCATCGGCTAGGAAATCGATTTCCTCTTCCGGGAAGTCGATCGCGGCTTCGACATAAATCCGCAAGCCGATCAGTTGTTCGGTGAGGTGATGTACACGTGCCGAAAACGCACCTTGCAGGGAACGCAGAGCATTTCGCGCCGCCTGAGCCGAACTGGCTTCGATCAAGTCAGCAATGGCTTCGGCCTGGGCCAGGTCGAGTTTGTCGTTCAGGAAAGCGCGCTCACTGAATTCACCCGGCCGCGCGAGACGACAGCCCATCTCCAGGCAGCGCTTGAGCAGCATATCCAGAACAATAGGGCCGCCATGCCCCTGCAGTTCCAGGACATCTTCGCCAGTGAACGAGTTGGGTCCCGGGAAATACAGCGCGATGCCTTGATCCAGCACCTCGTCATTGGCGCCGAGGAACGGCCCGTAATGAGCAAATCTTGGCTTGAGCTCACGACCACTGAAGGCCTTGGCTGCAGCGTTGGCCAACGGCCCGGAAATGCGGACGATGCCAACGCCTCCGCGACCTTGGGCGGTGGCGACGGCGGCGATGGTTTCACGAGGAGCGCTCATAAACCGGTATCCAGACAAAAGTGACAGATAGCAAAACGCCCCACTAGGGGGCGTCTTGAGTGGTTATCCACAGTGTAAGTCAGGCAGCCGCTTTGGTAGCTGCTTCGATCTTACGAGTGATGTACCACTGTTGGGCGATGGACAGGCAGTTGTTCACTACCCAGTACAGCACCAGACCAGCCGGGAACCACAGGAAGAAGAAGGTGAAGATGATTGGCATCAGCTTCATCACTTTGGCCTGCATCGGATCCGGAGGAGTCGGGTTCAACTGCTGCTGGATGAACATGGTTGCACCCATGATGATCGGCAGAATGAAGAACGGGTCCTTGATCGACAGGTCAGTAATCCACAGCATGAACGGCGCTTGGCGCATTTCAACGCTTTCCAGCAGAACCCAGTACAGGGAAAGGAAAACCGGCATCTGCACGAGGATTGGCAAGCAACCACCCAGCGGATTGATCTTCTCTTTTTTGTACAGCTCCATCATGGCTTGCGACATTTTCTGCCGGTCGTCGCCATGTTGTTCCTTCAGCGCGGCCAGTTTCGGAGCCACAGCACGCATACGAGCCATGGATTTGTAGCTGGCGGCCGACAACGGGAAGAAAATCCCTTTGATCAGCATGGTCAGGAAGATGATCGACCAGCCCCAGTTACCCACAATGGCGTGGATATGTTGCAGCAGCCAGAAGATCGGTTGAGCGATGAACCACAGGATGCCGTAGTCAACGGTCAGTTCCAGACCTGGGGACAACTGTTTCAGTACAGCCTGGCTTTTCGGACCGGCGTACAGAACAGCGCTGGTTTCAGCCTTGGCACCTGGCGCAACGGTCAAGGACGGACCGGTGAAACCAATGATGTAGTTGCCTTTGCTGTCTTTACGGGTCTGGACGACGTTGTTTTCGCCCTTGGCCGGAATCCAGGCAGTCACAAAGTAGTGTTGCAGCCAGGCTACCCAACCGCCGGTCACGTTTTCTTTGAGTTGCCCTTTGTCCATGTCCTTCATGGACACTTTCTTGTACGGCTCGGAACTTGTCCACAGGGCGGCGCCCAGGTAAGTCGCAGTGCCGGTGGCGGTGCTGGACGACGGATCGGAGCTGGCATCACGCTTCAGTTGCGCGAACATTGCACCGGACCAAGGCTGAGTGCTCTCGTTGTCGATCAGGTAGGAAACGGTTACGTCATACAGGCCGCGTTTCAGAGTGAAACGCTTGATGTAGTTGACGCCATCCTTGCTGAACTTCAGGTCCACGACCAATTGGTCCTGACCGTCAGCCAGTTGATAGATCTTCTTCTCCGAGGAGTAAACCGGACGACCGGCAGGACTTGCGTCCGGGCCGTTGCTGCCGATCAAGCCACTCTGAGCCAGATAAGTCCGCTCGTTGCCGTTATCGAACAGCTGGAATGGAATTTCCGGATGGTCCTGGCGACGTGGATACAGCGGCAACTTCAGTTGGGCGACATCACCACCTTGTGGATCGATGGCCAGATCGAGCACATCCGTTTTGATCTGGATGAGGTCGGTGCTCGCCGCTACCGGAGTTTCGGCAGGTGCGCTGGTATCGTTTGCGGCGTGCGGAATGTCGTCACTGACGGACGCTTTATTGCCAGTTGCCGTATCCGGGAGGCCCGGTGCGGAAGTACTGGAAGCAACATTCTGAGTCGGCAGGGCAGCCTGGCCATAGTCCTGGTTCCATTTAAGAACCATAACGTAGGACACGATTGCCAGGGCGACGATCAGGATCGTGCGTTTGATATCCATGATTACTCGGCCATCGAAGAAGAACGGGAGGTAGGGATAGGTGGAACCGGGTCATAACCACCGGGAGTCCACGGATGACAGCGACCTAAACGACGAAAGGTCAGCCAGCCACCGCGCAGAAGGCCATGATTTTCAATGGCTTCTAACGCGTAGCAGGAACAACTGGGGTAGAAACGACAGTGATTGGCCATCAGGGGACTAATGGCATAGCGATAAAACTGGATCGGAACGAGTGCCAGTTTACGCATCTGGACTGTCTACCCCTACAGTTTCGGTTTTGACTGCTGGTACCGGCGTGCTGCGTGCCAGTCGTTTCCAGAGCTTTCCGAAATGCTGAATCAATTCGGGGTTTTCTACGTCACCCAAACCTTTGCGCGCGACGATAACAATGTCCCAACCGACCAGTGAATCCTGGTGCAGGCGAAACGATTCGCGCATCAGACGTTTGAGGCGATTGCGCTCGACGGAGAGCTTTACGCTCTTTTTCCCGATAACCAGCCCGAGACGGGGGTGATCAAGATCGTTGTTGCGCGCAAGGAGCAGGAGATTTTTCCCCGGAACCTTGCCGGTAGGGGAGTCAAAGACTGCCTTGAAATGCCGGGGAGTAAGCAGACGCTTTTCCCGACTGAAGTCCTGACTCACCTCCAGTGCCGGATTATCAAACGGCCAGACGCGCACGACCTTTGGCGCGACGACGCGACAGGACGGCACGACCGTTCTTGGTAGCCATGCGAGCACGGAAACCGTGGGTACGAGCGCGTTTGATAGTGCTTGGTTGGAAAGTACGTTTCATTGTCGTGTTACCTGGTTCGTCCACAACGGGCCGGAATGGCCCCCGTTTTAAGAGACCGGGGATTCTAGAGAAAGCAAGCCTCTAGGTCAATTTCCAACCAACGTTTCCTTATAAATAGATCTCTGGACGTTTTGCGGTGCGACCGCCCTTAGCCAAACATAAAATTAAAGAAGGAAAGTATTTAAAGCTTTTCTGTAAAGCTTATAAAAGCTAGGGCCACGGTCATCTGTGGATAACTGGCTTCAGCCCTTTTAACACCTGATGTACAGAGAATGACAACTACAGTGGAAAACCGTGTTAAGCCTGTGCTGCACTGTCGGATAACCTGTGTGCGAAAGGGCGTCTTATCCACAGGCCGGTTATCCACCGAGTTTCCCCCCCAGTTGTGCAATGAGCTCAGACCCGGTTATCCACAGACCTTATACACAGACCATTGGTCGTCTTTTTTGCGTATAAAGCGTTGATTCTTCTTGGCCGGTGATCAAGCTTCATGTGGATAAGTCAGCGTCTGGTCGCTACAATGGCCGCTTGTTTTTGCCTCACCGGCTTTCAACTTAGGGGATATCCGTGTCAGTGGAACTTTGGCAGCAGTGCGTGGAGCTATTGCGCGATGAGCTGCCTGCCCAACAATTCAACACTTGGATCCGTCCACTACAGGTCGAAGCCGAAGGCGACGAGTTGCGTGTCTATGCGCCCAATCGTTTTGTGCTGGACTGGGTCAATGAAAAATACCTGGGCCGCGTCCTGGAGTTGCTGGACGAGCATGGCAATGGCATGGCGCCAGCGCTTTCCTTATTAATAGGCAGCAAACGCAGCTCGGCACCGCGTGCCGCACCGAATGCTCCGCTGGCGGCTGCAGCATCCCAGGCTCAGGCTGCGGCTGCACCGGTCAGCACTGCACCGCCGGCGTTGGCACCGACCAAGCGTGCGACGCAAAAAGTCGCCGAAGTTACTGAAGAAGAGCCTTCGCGCGACAGCTTCGATCCTATGGCGGGCGCCAGCTCCCAGCAGGCACCGGTTCGTTCCGAACAACGCACCGTGCAGGTCGAAGGCGCGCTCAAGCACACCAGCTACCTGAACCGTACCTTCACCTTCGAAAACTTCGTTGAGGGCAAGTCCAACCAACTGGCCCGGGCCGCGGCCTGGCAAGTGGCGGACAACCCCAAGCATGGTTACAACCCGCTCTTCCTTTATGGCGGTGTCGGTTTGGGTAAAACCCACTTGATGCACGCTGTGGGTAACCATCTATTAAAGAAGAACCCGAACGCCAAGGTTGTGTACCTGCATTCCGAGCGCTTCGTGGCTGACATGGTCAAGGCCCTGCAACTGAACGCGATCAACGAGTTCAAGCGCTTCTACCGGTCGGTGGATGCATTGCTGATTGACGATATTCAGTTCTTCGCCCGCAAGGAACGTTCCCAGGAAGAGTTTTTCCACACCTTCAACGCTCTGCTAGAAGGTGGTCAGCAGGTCATTCTCACCAGTGACCGCTACCCTAAAGAAATTGAAGGCCTTGAAGAGCGCCTCAAATCCCGCTTCGGCTGGGGCCTGACGGTAGCCGTCGAGCCGCCGGAGCTGGAAACCCGTGTGGCGATCCTGATGAAGAAGGCCGACCAGGCCAAAGTCGAACTGCCCCACGATGCGGCGTTCTTCATTGCCCAGCGCATTCGCTCCAACGTCCGGGAACTGGAAGGCGCACTCAAACGCGTGATTGCCCACTCTCACTTCATGGGCCGCGACATCACCATCGAGTTGATTCGCGAGTCCCTCAAGGACTTGTTGGCGCTGCAAGATAAACTGGTCTCTGTGGATAACATTCAGCGCACGGTCGCCGAGTACTACAAGATCAAGATCTCCGACTTGCTGTCCAAACGCCGTTCGCGTTCGGTCGCCCGTCCACGCCAGGTCGCCATGGCGTTGTCCAAGGAACTGACCAACCACAGCCTGCCGGAAATTGGCGATGTGTTTGGCGGTCGCGATCACACGACGGTTTTGCACGCCTGCCGCAAGATCAACGAACTTAAGGAATCCGACGCGGACATCCGCGAGGACTACAAGAACCTGCTGCGTACACTGACCACTTGATGAACACCAGCGCAGCTTATTAAGGCAAGGGACTAGACCATGCATTTCACCATTCAACGCGAAGCCCTGTTGAAACCCCTGCAACTGGTCGCAGGCGTCGTCGAGCGCCGCCAGACCTTGCCGGTGCTCTCCAACGTGCTGCTGGTTGTCGAAGGCCAGCAACTGTCGCTGACCGGTACCGACCTGGAAGTCGAGCTGGTCGGTCGTGTTCAACTCGAAGAGCCTGCCGAACCAGGTTCCATCACCGTGCCTGCGCGCAAACTGATGGATATCTGCAAAAGCCTGCCGAACGATGCGCTGATCGACATCAAGCTCGACGAGCAGAAGCTGGTGGTAAAGGCCGGTCGTAGCCGCTTCACCCTGTCGACCCTGCCGGCCAACGATTTCCCGACGGTCGAAGAAGGTCCGGGTTCGCTGACCTGCAGCCTTGAGCAAAGCAAACTGCGTCGCCTCATCGAGCGCACCAGTTTCGCCATGGCCCAGCAGGACGTGCGTTACTACCTCAACGGTATGCTGCTGGAGGTCTCTGCCGGTGTCATTCGCGCTGTCGCCACCGACGGTCACCGTCTGGCCATGTGCTCGATGCAGGCCGACATCGGTCAGCCGGATCGCCATCAGGTCATCGTGCCGCGCAAAGGTATCCTTGAACTTGCCCGACTGCTGACCGAACCGGACGGCATCGTCAGCATTGTCCTGGGTCAGCACCACATTCGCGCCACCACCGGCGAGTTCACCTTCACCTCGAAACTGGTCGACGGTAAATTCCCGGATTACGAACGCGTTCTACCCAAAGGCGGCGACAAGCTGGTACTCGGTGACCGCCAGGCGCTCCGCGAAGCGTTCAGCCGCACCGCGATTCTGTCCAACGAGAAGTACCGCGGTATCCGCCTGCAACTGGCGAATGGTCAGTTGAAGATCCAGGCTAACAACCCGGAACAGGAAGAGGCGGAAGAAGAAGTCGGCGTTGAATATAACGGTGGCTCCCTCGAGATCGGCTTTAACGTCAGCTACTTGCTCGATGTGCTGGGCGTAATGACTACCGAGCAGGTTCGTCTGATCCTGTCCGACTCCAACAGCAGTGCGCTGGTGCAAGAGTCCGACAACGACGATTCGGCCTACGTTGTCATGCCGATGCGTCTGTAATCATGCTCAGCAGAAGCTAGATGTCCTTAAGTCGCGTCTCGGTCACCGCGGTGCGCAATCTGCACCCGGTGACCTTCTCCCCCTCCCCCCGAATCAATATTCTTTACGGCGCCAACGGCAGCGGCAAAACCAGTGTTCTGGAGGCCATACACCTGCTGGGGCTTGCCCGTTCGTTTCGCAGCACCCGTCTGTTACCGGTCATTCAGTATGAGCAATTGGCGTGCACGGTGTTCGGGCAGGTCGAGCTGGCCGAGGGTGGGCATAGTGCGTTGGGCATTTCGCGCGACCGCCAAGGGGAGTTTCAGATCCGCATCGATGGGCAGAACGCTCGTAGCGCAGCTCAGCTCGCGGAAATCCTGCCATTGCAGTTGATCAACCCTGATAGCTTTCGCTTGCTTGAAGGCGCGCCGAAGATTCGTCGACAGTTTCTCGACTGGGGCGTGTTCCACGTGGAACCCCGTTTCATGTCCACCTGGCAGCGCTTGCAGAAGGCCCTGCGCCAGAGAAACTCTTGGCTGCGGCATGGTACACTTGACGCCGTTTCGCAAGCGGTTTGGGACAGGGAGCTGTGCCAGGCCAGCGCTGAAATTGATGAATACCGCCGCGCTTACATCAAAGCCTTGAAACCAGTCTTTGAACAGACCTTGAGCGAACTGGTTGAGCTCGAGGGCTTAACGCTCAGCTATTACCGGGGTTGGGACAAGGACCGTGAGTTGAGCGCTGTGCTCGCCGGGTCCCTTCAGCGGGATCAGCAAATAGGGCATACCCAGGCCGGACCACAACGCGCTGATTTGCGCCTCAGATTGGGCGCTCATAATGCCGCGGATATATTGTCCCGCGGCCAGCAGAAGTTGGTGGTCTGTGCATTGCGGATTGCCCAGGGGCACCTGGTCAGCCAGGCCCGTCGCGGTCAGTGTATTTATCTGGTGGATGACTTGCCGTCCGAACTGGACGAGCGGCACCGCCGCGCGCTTTGCCGCTTGCTGGAAGACTTACGCTGCCAGGTGTTTATCACCTGTGTAGATCACGAATTATTGAGGGAAGGCTGGCAGACGGAAACGCCAGTCGCTCTGTTCCACGTGGAACAGGGCCGTATCACCCAGACCCACGACCATCGGGAGTGAAGGCATTGAGCGAAGAAAATACGTACGACTCAACGAGCATTAAAGTGCTGAAAGGCCTGGATGCCGTACGCAAACGTCCCGGTATGTACATTGGTGACACCGACGATGGCAGTGGTCTGCACCACATGGTGTTCGAGGTGGTCGATAACTCGATCGACGAAGCGCTGGCCGGCCACTGCGACGACATCAGCATCATCATCCACCCGGATGAATCCATCACCGTTCGCGACAACGGCCGTGGCATCCCGGTAGACGTGCACAAAGAAGAAGGCGTTTCGGCAGCCGAGGTCATCATGACCGTACTGCACGCCGGCGGTAAGTTCGACGACAACTCCTACAAGGTATCCGGCGGTCTGCACGGTGTGGGTGTGTCGGTTGTGAACGCATTGTCCGAACAGCTGGTCCTGACCGTACGCCGCAGTGGCAAGATCTGGGAACAAACTTACGTTCATGGTGTTCCGCAGGAACCGATGAAGATTGTCGGTGACAGTGAAAGCACCGGTACCCAGATCCACTTCAAGGCTTCCAGCGAAACCTTCAAGAACATCCACTTCAGCTGGGACATCCTGGCCAAGCGGATTCGTGAACTGTCCTTCCTCAACTCTGGTGTTGGCATCGTCCTCAAGGACGAGCGTAGCGGCAAGGAAGAGCTGTTCAAGTACGAAGGTGGTCTGCGTGCGTTCGTTGAATACCTGAACACCAACAAGACTCCGGTCAACCAGGTGTTCCACTTCAACATCCAGCGTGAAGACGGCATCGGCGTGGAAATCGCCCTGCAGTGGAACGACAGCTTCAATGAGAACCTGTTGTGCTTCACCAACAACATTCCACAGCGCGATGGCGGTACTCACCTGGTGGGTTTCCGTTCCGCACTGACGCGTAACCTGAACACTTACATTGAAGCCGAAGGCCTCGCGAAGAAGCATAAAGTTGCCACCACTGGCGACGATGCCCGTGAAGGCCTGACGGCGATCATTTCGGTGAAGGTGCCGGATCCGAAGTTCAGCTCCCAGACCAAAGACAAGCTGGTGTCTTCCGAAGTGAAGACCGCGGTCGAACAGGAAATGGGCAAGTACTTCTCCGACTTCCTGCTGGAAAACCCGAACGAAGCCAAGCTCGTGGTCGGCAAGATGATCGACGCCGCCCGTGCCCGTGAAGCGGCGCGCAAGGCTCGTGAGATGACCCGTCGTAAAGGTGCGCTGGATATCGCCGGCCTGCCGGGCAAACTGGCTGACTGCCAGGAAAAAGACCCTGCCCTGTCTGAACTGTACCTCGTGGAAGGTGACTCTGCTGGCGGCTCCGCCAAGCAGGGTCGTAACCGCAAGACACAGGCCATTCTGCCCCTCAAGGGCAAGATCCTGAACGTTGAGAAGGCGCGTTTCGACAAGATGATCTCTTCCCAGGAAGTGGGCACCTTGATCACTGCGCTGGGTTGCGGCATCGGTCGCGACGAGTACAACATCGAAAAGCTGCGCTATCACAACATCATCATCATGACCGATGCTGACGTCGACGGTTCGCACATCCGTACCTTGCTGCTGACCTTCTTCTTCCGTCAGTTGCCGGAGCTGATTGAGCGTGGCTACATCTATATCGCTCAACCGCCGCTGTACAAGGTCAAGAAAGGCAAGCAAGAGCAATACATCAAAGACGACGACGCCATGGAAGAGTACATGACGCAGTCGGCCCTGGAGGATGCGAGCCTGCACTTGAACGAGGAAGCACCGGGTATCTCCGGCGAAGCCCTCGAGCGTCTGGTGAATGACTTCCGTCTGGTGATGAAGACCCTCAAGCGTCTTTCGCGCCTGTACCCACAGGAACTGACCGAGCACTTCATCTACCTGCCGGCCGTCAGCCTGGAGCAGCTCTCCGATCACGCAGCGATGCAGGATTGGCTGGCTCAGTACGAGGTGCGTTTGCGCACCGTCGAGAAGTCCGGCCTGGTCTACAAGGCCAGCCTGCGTGAAGACCGTGAGCGTAACGTCTGGCTGCCAGAGGTCGAGTTGATCTCCCACGGCCTGTCGAACTACGTCACCTTCAACCGCGACTTCTTCGGCAGCAATGACTATAAAACCGTCGTTTCCCTGGGCGCCCAACTGAGCACCTTGCTGGACGATGGCGCGTACATCCAGCGTGGTGAGCGCAAGAAGCAGGTCACCGAGTTCAAGGAAGCCCTTGAGTGGTTGATGGCTGAAAGCACCAAGCGCCACACCATCCAGCGATACAAAGGGTTGGGTGAGATGAACCCGGATCAGCTGTGGGAAACCACTATGGACCCAAGTTCGCGCCGTATGCTCAAAGTCACCATCGAAGACGCCATTGGTGCAGATCAGATCTTCAACACCCTGATGGGTGATGCGGTCGAACCTCGCCGTGACTTCATCGAAAGCAACGCCTTGGCGGTTTCCAACCTGGACTTCTGATCCAGTGTCGATGGGCACATTAAGTGTCGCAAGTGGGCGGGTTATTGTCGCCTTCTAAAGAAAACCCTGGCCTTGGTGTCAGGGTTTTTCTTTGTGGCCTAGCCTAGTCAAAGTGATACACACCATGCTCCAAGCCCTTGTTGGGTTTTTATGGGCGATGTGACGGAACACATTTGCGGCTTCATCGAAAGGAACCGCATCCTTGGTTGGTTGGTTGGTTGGTTGGTTGGTTGGTTGGTTGGTTGGTTGGTTGGTTGGTTGTAGGTGGGCAAAGTTATTTGCGCTTTCGGACAAAGTAAACTGAAACGAAAAGCCCCCGGTGGATCAATCCACCGGGGGCTTTTCGTTTCAAGGGAGTAGGAGTTACCAGCGCTCTTCAGCAAGGTAAGAGCTATTGAGCTGCTCTCTCAACAGGTGCCATTGAGGGAGATGCTGATCTAGCAGGCTGATGAATCTGTCGTTGTGGTGGCGTTCATGCAGGTGAGCCAGTTCATGCACCAGAATGTACTCCAGGCACTGCACCGGCTTCTTGGCTAGCTCCAGATTGAGCCAGATGCGCCGGGCTTCAATGTTGCAGGTGCCCCACTTCGTCTTCATCCGCTTGATGCCCCAAGCGCGCGCTTCAACTCCTAACTTCGGCTGCCATTTATCCATCAGATCCGGCACAAGACGTTTCAGTTCGGTACGGTAGAAATCCTGTAGCACCTGCTCACGGCGTTCGACCGTGGTATCGGTGCGCACGAACAGATCCATGGTGGCCTTACCGCGGAGAGCTATGTGCAGTGACCCAGTAGTTATATGAACACGCAGGCGGTAGCGACGGCCTAGGAAGTAGTGGCTTTCACCACTGACCATCAGCCGCGCTGATTGTCGGGGCTGGGCCTGAAACTTTGCGCGCTGGCGTTTGATCCAGCCGAGCTTACCGACCACTGCCAGGCGTACAGCTTCGTCATCTACCGTCAACGGTGCCGCCACACGCACACGCCCCTGCGGCGGGTATACGCCCAGGTGCAGATTTTTGATCGGCTTGCGCACGACCTCCACGATCAAACCGCTGACCGTGATGTTGCGCGACTCAGTACTCATGCTGATGCTTGACCAGTTCCAACAAGCCGTCCAGCCACTCGTTGTCCTCTCCTGCCGTGTAGTCGCCCGGGGTTTCAGCGGAGTCTTTGTCCCACTGATCCAACACGTGCTTGATCGCTAGGCGCACACGTTTGATCTTCATGGCATTGCTGCGCCAGTCGTCCTGCCGGCTATCCAACACGGCAGCGTCCACGGCCAATGCGAGGACGGTATTCTGTCCCAAGTTGTCATACAGCGCTTTGCGGGCAATGTTGTTGATAGAGCCAGGATAGCTGTTGGCGCTGGTGGGATTCTTCGCCTGCTTGGTCAGCTCCACTACCTCTGCCAGGTACTCCTGATAGCTGATGGCATCCTCCTTGCGTTTAGCGATCAGCGCATCGAGCAGTGAGGACATGGTCTCGTAGTACTTCGGGTTGATCGGTGACTCGTCGATGATCAACTTGCGCACGTTGTTCTCGATGGTCTCGGCCACGGCCTCCTGGCTTTCGCGGATACCTTTGGGCAGCGCGTCGATTGCACCCACACCGTGCTCGACGATCAGTTCAATCAGCGACATATCGTCGAAGGCGGAGATCTTCTCGCTGTCCTCGGCGCGAATGTAGGTGTCGATCAAGAAGCGCATATCTGGCTCATAGGCCTTGAGGTCGATGTAGTCGCCGCTGGCGAGCTTCACTTCATCGCGTACTTTGGAAAAGTGATCAACCTCGGTCTGGATCTCTACAATTTCCTTGGCGGTATAGCCCGCCTCTTCCAGCTCATTGGCGATATTGCCGAAGCAGCGGATCAGCGCCGAAGTCATCCTGTACAGGTTCAGGCGCTTGGGTTCGTTGGCCTTGAGCTGCTCGGTGTTACCTGACTCAGTGCCGCAGAAGAACCGCATATAAGCTGGCGTATCCTTCGGTTGCTCCACCGGTTCGCACAGTGCCTTGATCGCCTCGCGGGCATCTTCCAGGTCTTCTTGGGCCTTGCTTAGGCGATCTCCCAATAGGCCAGCCACGTCGGCCTCGTCGTAGCCATCCAGCGCGCCGCTGGTGTAGTCGCCAATGGCTCCTTCTAGCTGCTTGAACAAGTCCTTGTAGTCGATGATGTAGCCGTACTGCTTGTCCTCCCCATCTAGGCGGTTGACCCGGCAGATGGCTTGGAACAGGCCGTGGTCGCGCATTTGCTTATCGATGTAGAGGTAGGTCGCTGAAGGTGCGTCGAAGCCGGTCAGTAGCTTGTCCACCACGATAAGCAGGCGCATCTGCCCTGGTTCTTTTACGAACTTCTGCTTGACCTCCTTCTCGAAAGCCTCCGGGTCTTTGCCGCCCAGCATTTGGTTATAGATGGCGTACTGGCGCAGCTTCTCGGTCAGCCCCTCTCCGGTGGCTTCACCTTTGATGTCGGCAGGCGATGGCTTGTAGCTGGTGACGATAGCGCATTTGTCACCCATCCCCGCTTTGCTGAAAAGCTCGTAGCACTTGCAGGCTTCGAAGATGCTGCTGGTTACTAGCATGGCATTGCCTCGGCCATCTGCCAGACGCTGCTTGGTGGCCATATCCAGCAAAATGTCGGCGACGATCTTCTCTAGCCGCGACTGGCTAGACAGTACCTTTTGCAAGGTGCCCCAGCGCTGTTTGAGCTGAGCCTTGGCCACGTCGTTCAGGCCTTTTGTTTTAGCCTCAAACCACTGGTCAATTTTCTTTTGTGAAGAGATGTTTTGATCAATGTCGCGAGCCTCGTAGCGCAGGTCGAGCACCACGCTATCGGCCACTGCTTCATTGAATTTGTAGGTGTGGATGTAGCGGCCAAACACCTCAATGCTTTTCTGCTTGTCTGCCTTGAGCAGAGGCGTACCGGTAAAGCCGATAAACACCGCATTGGGCAGGATCATTTTCATAGCTTTGTGCAGCTCGCCGGACTGGGTGCGGTGGCACTCATCGACGAACACGTAGATGTCGCCTTTAGCCCGGAAGTCAGGCAGCAGGTTCTTGCGTAACTCTTCTACAAAACCTTCCACATCGGCATCTTCACGGGTACCGAACTTGTGGATCAGCGAGCACAACAGCCAGGGCGAAGGCTGATTGAGCTTGTCGATCAGATCAGCGCCGCTGGTGGTGCGCACGATCTGTTCGTTGACGCCGGTAAACACCTTCTCGATCTGCTCATCCAGTTCGGTGCGGTCGGTGATGATCAGCACCCGCGAATCCAGGATATTTTCCCGAATCCATTTGGTCAGCCAGACCATGGTTAGAGATTTGCCCGAACCCTGGGTATGCCAGATGATCCCGCCCTCGCGCCGGCGCAGGTAACGCTGCGCCTCGCGGATGCCGAAGTACTGGTTGTGCCGGCAGAGCTTCTTCACCCCGCTGTCGAACACGATGTAGTCGTGGATAAGCTCCAGGAAGCGAGCCTTGTTGCATAGCTGAAACAGGTGCCGATCCAGCACGTTCTCAGCAGTATCGCTCTCCGAGCTTTCTTCCTTCCAGGAGAGGTAGTACTTTTCACCAGTCTGGATGGTGCCATAGCGCAGGCCCTGGGTATCGTTGCCGGCCATCACGTACTGTATGGTCGAGAAGAACGGCTGAATAAACTCGGACTTCTGATTATCCAAGTTTTGGCGGATACCTTCGTTTACTGCTACCTTCGAGCGCTTAAGCTCCAGCACACCCAAGGCGATGCCATTAACATAGAGCACGATATCCGGGCGCTTGCTATGGGCCTTGGCATCAGCCCCGTTGACCGTAACCTCCTCGGCAATGGCGAAGTGGTTGCGCTTGTGATTCTTCCAGTCAATTAGCCATACCGTTTGGGTGTTTTCGCCCACCTCAGGCTTCATCTTCACCCCATAGCGCAGTAGCTCGTACACCGCCTTGTTTCGGTCATACAGGCCCTTACTAACATTATTGGCTGCTTTGTTTATCTCGAAGATGGCTCGGCTGGCCAGATTCGCTTCCACGCCCTGCTCAAGTAGCCAGCTACGCAGCAGGTCGGTCTCGATATTGGCGTTGTTCGGGCGCTCGGCCCAATCGCCGAGGTGCTCATAGCCAAGTGCCTGCTGAAAAAGCTTGGCCACGCGTTGCTGGGTCTTTTTTTCGATCTGGCCAACGGTGCTCATTGAGGCCGCATCCTTTTCCTAGCGAGAGTTTTGGCGCAATGAATCCACAATGCGCTTCGAATTGGCTAACTGATTCAGCATGCTTGCAACACCTGTCAGGCTAGCCGAATTCGACCGGTTAATAGTTCCTGGATCATACCCTGCTTTAGCTGGCGGGCCTTATCGCGGTAGGCTTCGAGGGCGGCGAGTTCAGTGTCCATATCGGAGAGAACGGCAGCGATGGCGGTTTGCTCAGAATTGTCAGAAGGCACGTTCACTAATATGCCAAGGGTGCTCGTAGGGCTAATGCGCTGATGGCTACCCGTGGTTCCTGTTGCAGAAAGCTCCATCTGTGCGCAAAAGCTCGATGACTTGCAAGCGACGTATAGAAACTCGCGTACCACGCCGTCTCTGGGTGTTAGTACCAAGAACTCTGTTGAAGCTACGGAATTAGCCGGTATGTTTTTTGGTAGCCATACACGAGGAATTCTAGGATTAAGCTTTGAAACCAGAACCGCGCCAGCTGGGACTGCGAATTTGTTACTACCGATTGTCGCTCCTGATTCTTTGACAGGCCTCTTGCCCTCATCGAAAGCGGGCAAGCTGAAATGCGTGAATGCTTTATCCGGCGTTGAGAAAGGGGTTACGTTGATACGATTTAATGAAGCAAGGTCTCCGAGTCGCTTGACCTTCCATTCACCACTAAACCCCGGCAAACGGCGTTTGCCAGTGAGGAGTTGTTGCATGGCGGCTAGCTGGATATCACGCTTTTTGGTGATCAATTGATTCTGGTGGCTGATCAATTCCTCCATCTCAGATACTGCTGTTGCGATAGAATTTTGTTCATCAACTGTAGGTGGCAGTGCAATTGGATAGGTCTTAAGTTTTTGGCCATTGATGTTTGCCTGTCCCACAGCAACGCTTAGTACTTTCTGGCCATAATTTTTTGCTGGTTCAGAGTTAAGAAAGTAGTTCAGATAGCGGGAGTCAATCTGATCTTTTTTCTCTTTTATCCTGATTAGATAGCCCGCAAAAATGCTCGGCCTCCCGCCTTTGTAAATCGCGGTCTTTCCGACGAGGTCAACAGTGTTCGTCCTGTTGAACAGGACATCCCCTGGATTAAGAAGATATTTTGTGATCTCGTTTTCGTTGTCCGTGAAAACGAGATCACTCCAGTCTATTTTGCCTTCTTGTATATTTCCCATTCTGAGGACAGGAATTTTTCCCGTAGAAGAGGATTTGGCTGAGGAGCCATACTCGACGGAATGAACCAATTGCCCGAGCGGCCTGACATCCCAATCCTCAGGGATCATACCCAGCTCAGTCTGTTTGTACCCCGGCTTTATTTCGGCGCTCATACCACAAACCCCATCTTCGCAAGATGCCCATTGACCTTAGCGGTCAGTGCTTCTACCTCAGCATTCAGCGCCGGGAGCGGCGTGGTATAGCGGGCGGCGAGTTGGCGAATACGGCCACTTAGGGCCTGAGATACCCGATTCAGTTCGGTCTGCACATCGGCTTGCAGGGTGGCGAGCCATTTATCACCCACCACCAGGGTTTTCAGTTCGATTTCACTGAGCTGGGCATAGTGGGCCTTCACCTTGGCGTTTAGCGCTTTCTGTGCGGCTTTGACCTTTTTGCTGGCCTCGGCTTCGCGCTCTATCAGCGCTAGGCAGTTTTCCAACGCCTGGCGTTCCTCTTCTGCGTCGAGGTCGTTTTGGATGGTTTTCAGTCGGGTTTTGACGCTGGCGGCGGTGAGCTTACCCTTGTCGGTTTTGCCTTCAGCGAGCGGGCCGTCTTCGCCGCCCTGCTCTTCGTCCAGCTCTTCCAACTCTTGGCTAATGGCATCGCGTTTGTTTTCCAGCTCGGCAATGGTTGCTGCTTCAGCGGCATAGTAGCGATGTACAATCAGTTCAGGTGGCAGCAGGTCAGTATTGGGCTCGCCTATGTTAGAGCCACTCGTAATCAGCGACTGCCAGTCGTCGATCACCAGTTGGTACACATCATCCTGCAACGTGGTGTACCAGTAATCTTGCAGGTGCTGGTACACGTCGTAGGCATCCAACAGGGGCGCAGCCTCGAAGCGGTGTAGTAGGTCTTCAGCCAAAATTTTGAGCAGTGCCTTGGGCCGGTCGCCAGCAGCAATATTTTGCATACGTGACTGGTGCTCGTTGCGCCAGGCATCGAACAGGCCGCTGATGGTCTGGTTGAAGGCGGTGAACTCGGGATGGTCAAAGATGCCGGACTTAATCTCGGTCTGCGTCACCTTAAGTTGCAGAAAGCCGGGGCGCTGCGGCGCGAACAGTGCACTGCGCAGGTTAGGCATCACCTCCCAGTAGGCTTGCAGGGCATTTACATCGCGCTCGGGTATGCCACCGTACAGGTGGGCGTCAATGTCTTGCAGGTCTTCTGCTTCGCTAGTGTCGATATAGCGCGGGATATTCAGGTTGAAGTCGTTGGCCTCAATCTCGGCCAGCGGCACCAGGCGTGAGAACTTGGGCAATTCGCGTTGCTGGGTGCAAGCGTCGACGATCTTGTGGATGTCCTGTTCGCGCAGGCGGTTCTTGTTGCCGTCCTTGATAAAGCCCTTACGGGCGTCGATCAGGAACAGCCCTTTGCGCCCAGCGCTGCCAGCTTTGTCGAGAATGATGATGCACGCCGGAATACCAGTGCCGAAGAACAGGTTGGCCGGCAAACCGATAATGGCTTGGATATAGCCTTGCTGGAGAATGCGCTTGCGGATCACACCTTCGGCCCCACCACGGGACAATACGCCGTGGGGCAGAATCACCGCTGCTTTGCCGGTGCTCTTCAGTGAGGTGAGCATGTGCAGGAGGAAAGCGTAGTCGCCGTTCTTGTCTGGTGGAATGCCGTAGCTGAAGCGGTTGTACTCGTCCTCGGCTGGGTTGAAGCCATTGCTCCAGGCTTTGGTGGAGAACGGTGGGTTGGCGACGATAAAGTCGAACAGCTTGAGGTTGCCCATCGGGTCTTTGAACTGCGGAGCGGACAGGGTGTTGTCCTGCCAGATTTCAGCCGTTGGGCAGTCGTGCAGGATCATGTTCATCTTGGCCAAGGCGCAGGTGGCGTTGTCCATTTCTTGGCCGTAGATGGCCAAGTCGAGGCCAGTGGTGCTCTTGGCTTCGTCGTGGGCTTTGAGCAGCAGCGAGCCCGAGCCGCAGGTAGGGTCGTAGATGCTCTGTTTGCTGTCGATGGCACCGGCCAGGCCGATCACCTGGGCCATGATCCGTGACACCTCGGCAGGGGTGTAGAATTGCCCCTTGCTCTTGCCGGACTCGGTGGCGAAGTGGCGCATCAGGTATTCATAGGCGTCACCGAGGATGTCGTCGCCTTGGGCGCGGTTATTGCGGAAATCCAGGCCGGGCGATTGGAAGATCGAGACCAGATTGGACAGGCGGTCAACCATGTCCCTGCCCTTGCCGAGCTTCTCCTGATCGTCGAAATCAGCCACGTCGATGACGCCGGTGAGGTTGTTGGCCTCTGCCAGCTTGGCGATGATCTCGTTGAGCCTCTCCCCGACATTAGTTTTGCCTTTTGCCGCCACCATATCGGCGAAGCTGCCACCTTCCGGCACCTCGATCAGCGAGTTGGGGTCAGCGGCGTACTTGTCCGACACGTACTTTACGAACAGCAGCACGAGGACGTAGTCCTTGTACTGCGAGGCATCCATCCCCCCACGCAGCTCGTCGCAGGATTTCCAAAGGGAGGAATAGAGTTCGGATTTCTTGATGGCCATATGGTTCGTTGCGTCCGTTTTTAATAATAAGTTTGTAAGTTCGGCACTACAGCTGCTCCGCAGCAGGAAGAGTGTTCCCGCTTGTCGGGCGCGAATCAGAGTGACCAGAAGTCGCTAGATAACTCAGTCTGCCGGGTGCGCAGCCGCTCTATTTCAGCCTGGATTTCAGCCTCCTCGTCGAACGCCCGAACCATCGGCTGCATAACCTCAACTGAGGGCATGGGAATTTCCAATTCCTTGAGTGCCGAGAGCTGAAGTGATGGAATCGAGGCACCGACTGCCATGCGGCTCAGTAGCCCTTGGCCCATGGCTGACCGCAGATAAATTAACAGTGCTTTTGGCGGATAGATTTCGGGGAATCGGCTGCGCAAAATCACCAGAGACTGACCTGTTATCCAGCCATCCTTCCCTGAGTCTGGGACAATGCCGGCGATGCTTGTTTTGCCAACGACCCCTTTGAATGTCATCAGGACATCATTAGGCCTGATGAAGTATGAATTTGCCTTGGGGGAATCGAGGTCAAATTGCGTTTCTTTGCTGGCGTGTTGGATGTAGCCGTACTGCGGGATGTCTTGAGCCTGTACTTCCCACACCTGCACACCGCGTGAAGCAGTCGTGTGCTGGCGCGGACGGATGATGTCAAACAGTTCGCCCAGTTTACGGGTTTCATAACGTGTCAGTGTCTCGTTTAGCTTGCGCGCCGACTCATCTAATACATAACGGTTGACCTCAAGGCTGAAGTCATTATCAGCAATCTGGCTGATCGGAATGCTGGCCGAAATAGCAGAAGTGTTCTGGTTCGCGATCAATGCCAGCAGATCAGGAATATTCTTCAGCGCACAACGCTTTTTCGCCGAAAGCTCACGGAATTCGTCAGTGTCCGCGTTGACGAAGCGGATGACGTCAGTCCGACGACTTTTACTCAATACAAGAATGGTTAGTGGGATTGAGATATGGCTACAGAGGCCGCCAGGTAATGCGATGACGGCGTCTAGATAGCCATGCTTAAGCAGATACTCGCGCAGTTGTTTTTCCGCACCTTTACCGAACAGCACGGAATTTGGAACAGTGACCACGATACGGCCCTTGGTCTGAGCCAAGAGGTGTTGGATATGAAGAACGTTACCAATCGGCGTTTTCTCTTCAAACCGTCCCCATAGGTCATTTCCTGCAACCTCTGGTGGATAGCGAAGCCCCATGGGGGGAGCACAGACTGCCGCTTCAAACTGGATCAGCTTGCCTTTTTCAAGAGCAGCGGGCGCTTGTATTGGGTTGGTGGGGTGCAGCTTCCAGCCAGTTGTGTTGATCAGACTAAGTATTTGCGCAGCCGTTGTGGGCATCTGGGACTCAACCCAAACCATGGCGTTACGTCGTACAACACGTGCCGCAATCTGCCCAGCCCCTTCCCAAGGAACGTACACGGTTTGCTGTGGGGTGAGTTCCAAAAGAGCGACCAGCAGGTCACACAGTGTAGGGTTGTACCCAAAAAACTCTGTGTGAACGTCAGCTGCCCAGAAAGAAATGTCATCCATCATCAGGGTATCGAGTAAACCTTGAGTCTCCAAAGCGCGAATCTTTTGTATCAGGGGTGAAAGATCACGCACCCCATGTATCTGCCAGGCACTTTCGTCCAGGAACGGAAACGGCGCATCTGGCTGTAATTGACGCAGTGCCGCGATTTGTTCGACGAGCCCTTGATCCGCCACTGTCTCGAAGCGGAGTTGCACTGGAACAGTTGGGTCTTTGGACAGCTTTTGCCAGCACAGCAGTTGAAGAATCAGCGATAGGGAGGCATGAGACGTCAACGCCAGTCCACGTATCGAGTTCATCAGCTGGGTGAAAATCTTTTCGTTCATACTGCTTCCTGAAAGAGGTCGAGTAGGCGTTTAGGCGCGTTGTGTGCAGTTGTAGGTGGTAATCAGCGCATCTCCTTCCGCCACTACCACGACACCTCCCTTATCTTGGATCTTCATCAGTAAGCGCTTTACGTTCTCTAAATCAGCCAGGCGTTGCTTGGCTTCCTTGGTACCGATGATGAACTTGTCCTGATCCACAGTGCCGTTAGCAAGCACGCAATCAATCATTTTGAGCGGAATGCCACTCTGAGCTTGGTGGGCTTTGCAGTGGTGAGTGGCGTGCATGCAGAGTGCTCTTGGTGGCTGACCATGAGCCTAATGTAGTAAAAAGTTCTTCATGTGTCAATAAAGCAATTATTGCTTTTTTTGTTGTTGTGTTGCTTACTCTGTCTGTACGTTTAGGCCGTCACTGGTTGTGTAGGCACAGGAATAGTCAGTACGTCAGAAATACGCTGGCGCCATACCTTTAGAGTTCCACCGTCAACACCTTGATCCCCAATGTTTCACAGAATCGCCTGACGGCGGTCAGTGAGCGCCAGAGTCTGACCGGTTCACGCCTTGACCGCACCGGTAGCCACTTGCTGCCAAGGCGCAATTCCAGCCGCCAGGCCTCGCCATTGCGCAGCACGCGAAACTCCCGCGCCGCGCCGGTCTCGACCAACGTAGTCAGGCCTTCCTGCTCGATGGCTTTCCTCATCAGTCGCTCCTCCCATTCCAGCGTGACGCCAGACCACACCTTTCTGGTATCGCGTAGGTCTGGGTTTCGGTCGCCAGTAGCGTTGCTACGGTCGACCGCACCCGCCCACCTTATGGGGGCAGATTTAACGTAATTGCCAATTACACGCAGCCTGCCGACTCGACGAAATGCCCGCGTGGCGGAAAACGCAGTTCAAAATTACTGCCGATTAACTTCAATTCGTGCGCATCGGCCACCGACGTTTCCCAGCCAGGGAAGTAACTGTGGTCAAAGGCCAAAGCCCGGTGCTTCAGACGTTTATACAGGGGTAGCTCGCCCAGAAAGGCCGCCAGCAGCAGGGCCTCTCGGATAATGTCCTTCTGCGTGGGCCCCGAGCGGTACAGCGCGAGGTCAGCGGCGTGTTCATAATGGACTTTGGCCGACTCCAGTTGCCCGGCGAGTACATGCCAGCGTCCTTCCAACCATTCCATATAGTAGCTGCTGCTCTCCACCATAGCGGTGGCATTCAAGAGTTGCCTAAACTCATCCAGGGCGCGTCGAGTACTGGCCATGGCGCCGGGTGGCTTATTGGACGTGCGTTGCAAGGTAGCTTGCAGCAACAACCCGCTTTCAACCACCGGGCGTTGCTGCTTGGCCGCTTGGATATTTTGCATCGACAGAAGCTTGCCAATATCCACCGTGGGGAAATTGCTGAGCACCGCTCGCAACATGAGGTCGCGCAAATTGCCGTAAGGCTCAGCCTCCCCGGCCAGATAGCTCAGCATTCGCGCGGTGATCAACCATTCACGACCCGCGTGTATAAACTGCGTTCGGTGGGGGTAGCGCCTCAACAGTTTTTGAGTGATCAGGGCGATGCTGTTGAGCGAGGGCAGCTGTGTCCCGGCTCGCCAACGCTGTAGGTCCTGACGACCATTTTTGTTGATGCCGATTGAGTCCGGGTATACATGATGGCCGAGCTGCTTTGGCTGGATACCCAACTCGCTTTCAAACCAATCAAATACCACATCGACTACTTGCCGCTGACTGTCCAGCAAGGCCACCATCGGCGGACTGGGCAGGGCTTTATGCATCGCGAGCAGGCAGGAAGCGGCATAGGGCGCATACAGGTGGATCATTAACGTGGGCAAACTTTGTTGCCGGGTCAGCGCGTCCAAGGGGATTGACTTGACCAAATGGACATAGCGGTCGTGAAGGGTCTCTACCGCTGCCATGATGAAGTGGGCAAAGGTGTCACCGGCCCGTTTTGACAGGGGGTCCCAGATGAACGCTTCACGTAGCTGCGGAATAAGCTGCCAGTCAAAATCTCCTTCCCTGGCCAGCCGGTCTATCTGGCGGTTGCTGGATTTGGTATCCAGGGCTCGGGCCAGTAAGCGGTAGCATTCGCCCAGTCGTGGGTAAGGAGGTATTGGGAAGGTGGGGCTGATCATGGGCAAAGGCTCCAGAAGACGCATGGGCGGTTCGCATCCCTGCGAAAGACGATCCTTAAAGCGTTTATGCCTTGGGTCCCTGCCCACGATTGCCACCGGATTTTCCACCAGGGACCTTGCTGGGCCAGTTTCCTCCTGGGAACCGGTTGGCGTCCGTCGGCCGTGGACCACCTTTCGCACCGCCACTGGCTGGTTTATTGCTGTTGCCCTTTGCCATGTGGCGGTTAATCACGAGTGAGTGCTTTTGCATGGTGTGTCTCCTACAGAAGTAGCAGGATGGCTACGGCTACGAATATAGGAATTACCGCCACAGAAGACCGCGCGCGACTGGTCAAATTTTTGCGGCGAGGGTTGAGGCGCGGACGCCCATGCGTGTCAGATAGCGTGCCCCCGCCAGGATGACGGGGGTTAACCGTACAGTGCATCGCTGGCGGATTCACACCCACCGGCACTCACAGCGACCAAAGCGCCGAGGCGATTTGCGATTGCTTCTGACGCAATCGGTCAATCTCCCCTTGCACGGCCGACTCTTCCTCCAGCGCTTCGCTGGCCATGCCCTGTTGCACGATGTTCAGCATCGGGATTACCAATTCTTTAAGCGCCGAACCCTGAAGGGTGGGCGTGCTACTACCCACTACCAGTCGGCTGAGTTGGGCTTGTCCTATGGGCGAGCGTAAGTAGACCATCAGCGCCCCAGGATCGTACTTTCCCGGGGATCGCGCGCGCAAAATAACCAGCGACTGGCCGGCGACCCAGCCTCCGGCAGCGCTGTCCGGTGCGGAGTTCACGATGCCGACCTTCCCCACCGCGCCTTTGATGCAGAGCAGAACGTCGTGGCGCTGAATAAAATAGCTCAATGCTTTAGGCGTGCTCAGATCGAACAATGAGTCTTTGCTGGCACCCTGCACATGGCCGTAGTCCGGAAGATCCGCCGCCTGAATTTCTTTGACCGGTACGCCTTGTAGGGTCGTGGCGTACTGGCGGGCGCGAACGATTTCGAAATGATCGAGCAAATTGGTCGTGGGTTGAGTGGCCAGCAGGACGTCCAGTTTGTGCGTCTGCTCGTCAAGTAAGTAGCGACTCACTTCCAGGTTGCATTCGTCCCGTGGAATGTCGTTGACGGCCATTTTCACTGCCATGGCATTGTTGTCGCGATCTCTCACCGTTCGCAGCAGCTCCGGCAGTCTGACCAGCTCAGTGCGTTTTTTAGGCGCGCTGGCCGTGAACTCATCCGTTACTTTCACGAATCGAATGGTGTTGGACGGTGTCACGGTATCGAGAATCAGCACTGAAGCGGCGGCGGCAGATCCGGCAAACAACCCGCCCGGCAAAGCAATGACCGAGTGGATCATGCGCTTCTGAAGCAAATCAGCTCGAAGCAACCGTTCAGCGCCCGCATTGAAGAGCACACTGTTGGGAACGACCGCAATGATTTTGCCACTGGTCTGCGCGAGGAGATGCCGCAAGTTCAACACAATGCTCGACTGCGTCTTTTCCGGAAATCGCGCGTGTGGATCATGTTCCACATCCGTGGCGGTGTAACGCCGTCCGTGTTCGAGGATGCACAGGCTGACCGGGAAAGTTTTGAGTTGGCCCTGCTCAGTCAAGGTGGGCATTAACACGGGGTCGTTCCGGTGAACATCAGGACGCGCACCATTCAATTGTGCCAGCACCAGTTCTGCCGCCACTGGCGCGGAGGATTCCGTCCAGCAATCAATGTTTTTCCGGATACAGCGCGCCGCCAGTTGGCCGGAATTTTCCCACGGTAGGTAGACCTGGGCCGGTGAGTCTGAGGTCGCGAGTGAAACCAGGAACCTGGCAAGACTGGGGTCGTAAGCGCTGTGTGCCAAGTTCCGATCGGACGACCAGTACAGCACATCATCCGCATTCCACTCGCGCAGCTGCCCTTGCTCCTCCAGCCGCATGGCCTGTTCGATCAGCCGCGGCAGGGGCTGTGAGAGCGTGGGTTCGGTCTTCGCAAGCGTGTGACCCAGTTGCGGGGAAATCAACGGTTGCACACGTCTGAAGTTGTCTGCTTGCGCGTTCGGGGACAGCTCACGTTGACTGGACAAGCTGAGATCGGCGGGCAATTGACCGAGCCGCGACAAACGCGCCCATGCCGTGATTTGCAGAGCCAGTAGGGTCGCGTCGGCCGCCGGGAACGCCGTAGCTCCGCCGACCAATGTGTTGAAAATTTGCTCGTCCCGGGTCATAGACGTCACATGCGTGTAGAGAAGATAGACGCACAAGGCTAGTCGCAATCGCTTCGCCAGTCAAAAAGTATTGACTACTTTTTATGAGATGGTTACACTTCTCGCCATCGGGGAAGGATCGGCTAGCGTTTTCCAGTGGGGTGTAGGTGCTTTTCCCGACTTGAATGGCGCCCTTTCTAACGCTGTTATTCAGTGCATCTTTGCGAAGTGCTGAGTTTTATATCAGCGGACGCATGACCGCTGGTCTTAAAGATTTTAGTGGTTTTGGTTTTATTATATTGCATTGATATTTAAGGATTTTTTCAATCAGTTGAAATGCCTATAGAAATTTTGTTTGATTGTTTTTGTATGTATTACAGTATTCAAATTTTATAGTTACTTAGATATTAAGTCATTTGACTTTCTCCTACGGCGATTAACACTTTGTGCATCGTAGGAGCACCCGCATGATCCGAGATACCGATAGTCCAACTTTCGCCAGAGATGTTGCCCGCAGAGTTCGGCGCGGCCGACGTGCACTTGTGCTCAAGTCCATGAAGAGTAAGGGTGGCGATTTGCGCGTTGAGAGCGCGCTTGAACGCGACATTGGCCTGATGCTGGATATTGATCCACGTGTAACCGAACTTGCCGCGCAACCCTTCACGCTCGAATTGCAGAGCAACACCGTACTGCCTTCTCGCCAGCATTATCGCCCACGGCCAGGCGTCAAACCGCGCTTCTACACCCCCGATTTCCTGTGTCGGCTGGATGATGGAAGCGTATTGGCCATTGAGGCCAAGCACTCTCGATTCCTCGAAGCGTTCGAAGCTAAGCGTGAGGCGATCGAGAACTGCCTGAATTCGTACGGTATTGGCTTCATGCTCGTGTTGGACACCGCCGTTTCTCCTACGGTCATGCAGGCGCTGCCTAGCCTGCACTTGCTCCGAGCGGGCTATCTTGAGCCACTTCGTGCCACAGCGGAGAGAGAGATCAGCGCCCTGCTCAACTCCGCAACCTGCTGGTCGGTTGAGGAGCTTGCCCTGCGCTTGACGTCTGGCCGCGTCGGCGTGCTTGCGGGCCTTCTGGCGGGCCTGTTGAGCGCCGACTTTTCCAAATCGCTCTTCTCGCCCACCAGCGAGGTGCACGCGGCCTATGGCGATCTGTCGCACTTTCAGCTTTTGCAGGTGCGCCCATGAGTCGCGCGCTGGCGGTCGATAGCATCATCTTGGAGCGCGACCAAGTGCGCCGGGTGGTGTCCATTCGCCCCGAAATTTCCCAGATCGTTTTGCAAGGGTCGCTAGGCGAAGAGTTCGTGTTGAGAATCGACGATTTTCAGCAACGGTTCGCACAGGGTCAGTATCGCCGCAGCTACGGTCCAACAGTATCCGCTGTCCAGCCCATGCCGGTGCGCAACCTAACGCAGACGGAGCGTGGTGGACTCGACCAACGACTAAAGCTGCTCGAATACATTAAAGAGGCGCGTCGTGATGGCTGTTCTTGGACGGCAACGATTGAGCGTCTTCAAGCCCACTGTGTCGAGCAGAACCTGCCCCTACCCTCCATACGGACGATTCAGCGCTGGCGCAAATCGTCCGCGCTTGCTGGTTCAACGGACCAACTGGCACCCCGTTTCAGTGCCCGTGGTAACAAACGTCGGATGCAGACCCCGGATGATCTGGATTTCGAAGAAACTGTGGTCGATGAAATCATGCGGTCGTATTTTCACACCGACAAGTTCAACGTCACCCAGATCACCAAGTTGGTGAATGATCAATGTCGGGCACGCGCAGCCCAACGCAATACTCGATTTCGTGGGATTTCGCGCCGCAGTGTTTCTCGTCGTATTCGTGAGTTGGAGCAGACGCTTATTGCCCCTGGCCGCGTTTCGAAAGCCACATACGATCAGGAGATGCGAGCGGCCATCCGCAAGTTGTTGGTGGAACGCCCCTACGAACGGGTGGAAGTCGATGCTACGCCCCTGGACATTTTTTGCTGTGATGTTCACGGCAAGCTGATTGGCAGGGCTAACTGTTATGTGGGTATCGACGTGGCCTCCGGTGGGGTAGTCATGGTGAAATGTTGCATCGCGAAACCCTCGCAGGACTTTGTGCTGTCGGCGTTGGAGTTTTGCTTTTCGCCTAAAGGCGAGGCATTCAGCCAGCGCTACGACCTGAATCACCCGTGGTTGGTTCCGGCGGCGATCGAGACGATGGTGCTCGACAATGCACAAGAGCATCACGGCGGTCTGGTGTTGAGCGCACTGCGCTACTTGAATACCACCATCGACTATCCGATGGCTGGAAAGCCCCAAGCCAAGCCCTTCATTGAGCGGTTCTTCGGCACGCTGAAAGCCGGCCTGATCAATACGCTGCCAGGCTCCACCAAGTCCCAGTCGAAATTCGAGCGTGATCCGATTGGCCGTGCGATGAAGGAGCGCTTGTATACCGTCCAGGAGTTGGAGGCCTTGATCATCAAGTGGGTCGCAGACGTGTATATGCAGACGCCTTCTCAACGTCTGGAGTACCGCTTTGAACCGGGCTGTTCGCCGGCACGGGCCATGGAGTTGTTGAAACAACGCTACGTCCTGATACCACCACCGGATCCTGAAGAGTTTAGGAATGCTTGCTTGCGCTACAACGTGGATGAACTAACGCTTAGCCGAGAGGGTGTCTGTTACCAAACCATGACGTACAACAGCCCTGAATTGAGCAAGCTGTACCAACGCAGGGGGCAAAAAACCAAGGTCAAGGTGCGATTCAATCCGCTCGACTGCCGCTCGGTTTTTGTGGTCGACCCCAGCGATGCTGGCGTATTGATCGAAGCCCACAACCGCCTAACGGGCATGCCTCTAATTAGCTTTGAAGAGGCTCGAAAGATCCGCCGTGCACTTAGGAAGTCCGATGCCGAACTGTCGGGCGAGAACTATCAGATCGAGCATATGCAAATGCTCCGGGGAATACGTGAACGGGCAGCTGGGGGGCGCATGAAGGATCAGAATCGCGCTGCCCGAAGTCTGGAGCGCGAAGAAAAGCGGCTTGAGGCGCAGCGTCAAGAACCGCCCCGGCCAGTTGTTGAGGCGATCACTGAAACACCGTCATCGGTGGCCACGCTCACGGCTGCGCCGCGCCGTAAGAAATCAGGCCAAGGAGACGCCGAATGAATGCGCTGGTGAAGTACGAGTTGATCGAGCACGCCACATTCAGTCAGGCATTGGACCGTTTGGAGTCGACGGTCAGGCGCGGCCTGGCCGGCGAATCGTTGATTCTGCCGATCTTCGGCCCGACTCGGGTGGGTAAGAGTGAATTGGTCAAAACAGTGTTGGCAGACCATCCACCAAATGTTGTTGGGGGGATTCGGCAGATGCCGATCGTGCGGGTGGTGACGCCGGTTAATCCGACCCGTCGCTCGTTGCCTATCGCCTTGCTGGAGGGCTTGGGTTCCCCCCGCTACAGCCGTTCCAGCTCGGAGGAGCTGACCCGGATGGCCTGCGAGCTGATCAAGATCACCCAGACGAGAGTCCTGGTCTTCGACGAAATGCAGCATTTTGCCGAGCGTGGTTCTCGCACCGCCGCCCGGGAAGCGGCGGACTGGTTGAAGGTGCTGGGCGAAGAAATGAACCTGACCTTGGTACTCACCGGATTGCCCTTGGCAAACGAGGTTTTGACGCGCAATGAACAATTGCGCGACCGCGCTGAAGCCGTGTTCGAGTTTCGGCCTTACAACTGGAACGATAGCAGTGAGCAATTGGCATTTCGTGGTGCTCTGTTGTCGCTGAGTGAAGCCTTTAGCGACGCAGGCTGGAGCGTGCCCGATGCCAGGGATCTGGACTATGCCAAACGTGTGTATGCGGCCTGCCTCGGTCGGATTGGCATGTTGGTGAAGTTGTTTCACGCTGCGGAGCACTTGGCCAAAGATCACTGCATCACTCTGAAGACCCTGGTTCGCGCCTATGCCGAAGCGGTGAATACCCGGTTTCTTGAGTTCAACCCGTTTGAAGGCAACCCGCCTGTAGAAAGCCTCCTCGGACAGGGCTTCGCCAAGATGCTGATCGAGTCGCACATGGCCATGCCTAAAGGCGTACTTCAAGGAGTGAAGCCATGAGTTTGATCGTTCGCCTTCAACCACATTCTGACGAGTCCCTGCATGGCTTCCTGAGGCGTGTGAGTGAGCATAATTGGGCGCCAGGGGTTAAGTCGCTCTTGGCCAGCTTCGGGATGAAATTCCGTTTGACCTACAGTGAGACTGAGCTTGCCCGACTCGCAGCGGAGTTGGACGTCGATGCCGTGGATTTGGCTATTCGCCAACTGGCTCCAGACAGCAGCAACGTGATGCTCCGACCGAAATACCAGTGTCGCAATGGCGACAAAGTCTGTCCCCAGTGTATGGCGGACAAGCCTTATCAACGCCTCGGGTGGAACCATGTACTGGTGACCGCTTGCCCACGTCACAACATCCAACTTGTGGCCAGTTGCATGGCCTGTGGCCAAGGTATCAATGCTGACAGTCCGCTTGATCGCTGTGCGTGTGGTCAGGCCTACGCCCTGGGCCCAACCGTCGCGGCCAGTGAGGAGTCGCTGGCGCTGTCAGCCTTCCTGCTGGGCATTGAGCACCCGGCACGGCACTCGCTACCACCGGCATGGCGCACGGGCTCACCGCCCGCCGATCTGGTCGACCTCCTTTACCTGCTTGGTAAGCACTTCACGGCTAAGAGCGATGAGGTTTCCGTGACCAAATCCTCGCGCGGCAAAGCGTCGGTCGGTGCATTGATCGTATCGGTGCAAATCGGCTTTGGCCTCCTTTGGTCATGGCCGACGCGCTTTGATGAGGCCCTGGGCGCTCGCCTGGCTAGTACCGAAGGCCCCGGTCTGGCCAAGCGCTTGGGCGGTTGGTACCGCGAGCTGCATCAGCGCTATACCGATCCCGCGTATGACTGCCTACGGCAAGCGTTGGTCCAGCACCTGTCGCTCAACTTTGACGGGCACCTTAACCTGAGAATCAGCACCATCGATCCCCAGCACCTACAGGACAAGTGCTGGCTGTCTTCGGAAGAAGCTGGACGCCTGATCGGCATAGGCTCGGAGCTGGTGCGATCTGCCGTCACCACAGGAGAGATCAAGGGCAAAGTGACCGTTAAGGGCAAGAATCGATTCGTGTCGATTCACCGCGAGGTGGTGCAGAAAGTGCGCCAAGACCGCCTGCGGTTTCTGGCCACCACTGAAGTCCGTCGTCGGCTAGGTGTCAGCAAGCTGGTTTTTGAACGGCTCATGCAATCTGGAGCCTTGGACAGACAAACCAAGTCTCAACGTCCGCCACTGGTTTCCGCAGAATTTCTGGCGGCGGATGTCGAGGCGCTGGTGGTTCGTCTTCATCAGGGTATTCAGCACCGGGAGGTTGATCAGTCGGCGTGGACTGGGCTCCAAGATATTTCAATCCGACGTGGTATCCCGGATCGAGCTATTTGCCTGGTCCTGCAAAAAATACTGCATCAAGAGATCCTCCCCGTGGCGGTCATCGCCGGAGTACCCGGCATCTCTGGGCTTCGCTTCGACCTGGCTGAACTCAAAGCCTGCTTTGAAGAGGAACAGCCAGAGCTGCTGTTGAGCATCACCCAGCTCGCACGTCTGCAAGGTTGGAAGCATGAGTCGATCAAGGAATGGATTGAGACCGGCCTTCTGGGCGCTCGCCAAGAGTCACTCAACGGCAAACCGCATTGGGTGATTCCCCTGGCTGATCTGTTGAAGTTCATGTCGGAGTTCGCAGTGCTCGCCGATCTTGCCCGCCGAACCAACACCCGGTCGATTTGGCTGTTGAATCGATTGAAGCCCGTAGGGGTTCAGCCTGCGCTGGCCCCCAGAACGGGTCAGGGAACTCGCCGTGGCATGTTGCTTCGCATCGACGATCTGGTAAGCGCTGCGCAGTCCAGCAAACGCGCGCAACCCAGTGTTTGTACCGGGTCAGCGTAACGCGATGGTGGGCGTCGGGCGCAACGGGTTGCGCAACATCGCCCAGCCTGTGATCGCTGAGGCCTGGGTTAAACCGGTCGTTCAGGAGGCAAGCAATGTTCAGCACCAGCCGTTATGCCTTACGCCAGTTGGCACGCGCTACGCGTACTGAATTCGAGGGGCCGGTCACGGGTTACATCATCAATGCGCGGATTGTCGCCTGTTGCTGTGTGGGGCAGGTATACGGTCATGTCAGAGCGAGAGCCGATGGCTGGTTTCAAGATGGGCATACCATCCGCACCTCCGATATTTTCCGCCTCGAAGAATGCCGACGTCATTGGATTTGTGAAACGGAAAGTGGCAGCCGGTATGTGATTGCCAGTTTTGCCCCAGCGGGTGGCCGTCGATCGTTGGGTGTGTTCATCCAGATCTTGCAGAAGGGGTTTCATCCGACCGCTCGCCACCGTCATTGAGGGCGAAGGTTTGAAGGTTCAAGGCCGTTCCCACGTCAGTATCGCCGTGTATGGCTGATTCGGCGGTGGGAAGCCGCCTTGAGGGTAGTGCGCCGCGCCGTGATAGGTCGATTATCAGGTCAGGGGACAGCATGAAAGGGTTGCGTAAGTTGACGCCGCATAAAAAAAGCCTGTTGCTCACCGCCCTGCTGGAGAACTACCCCGAAGCGCTCATTACGGGGTACGTGCTGGACGCCTACATCAGCAGCTATTGCGTGGTCGGACGGGTGTATAAAAGCCCTACCTACCCCGACGGGACCTTGATCCTGTCCGAGCCAATCACTCAGGTCGTTGAGTACACACGCCGGTACCTGATCGAAACCTGTGAACACGAATGTTTTTTGGTGGTGAGCTTTCACTCTCATGGCGGGCGACAATCGTTGGAGCATTTGCTGACTTTGTTCAAAACGGCCGCGAGGCTCGGCTCGCGTTACTGCCTGCATTGACGCGGCCTATCCAGGCAGGGGGTGAACATGCGCTATTGGAGCGTTGACGGCTGTGCCGAGGAAGCAGGCTGGGTACGCTTGGGAATCCCTGCACAAGGCGATGCACTGCTGAGCCTGATTCGAGCAGGTTTTCCCTTCTGCATCCTTGAGCGTGTGGGCCATGAGTTCCAGCTGACGCCGAAGCAGCTACGCGAGCGACTGGCGATACCCGCTTCAACGCTGCGACGTCGACGTCAATCGGGACGGTTTACGCCCGGCGAAAGTGATCAGCTCTTTCAATTGGTTGTGGTCCTCACGCGCGTCTACGCCCTATTTGAAGGCAATGTAGCTCAAGCCCAGGAATGGATGGGCAAGCCGATGTATGGCCTCGGTGGCCGTTGCGCAAACGACCTGCTCGGCACTGAGGTGGAGCGACACGCGCTACTCACGTTGGTGGGGCAAATCGAGCACGGGGTTTTCAGCTGAAGTCGGTGATTTCATGTTGCGCCTGCCTCGCCTTGGGTCGTTGCGGCGAGTGGACCTGAAGGCACCGGATGGAATGGCGCCTGACGGCGTTCACCCCTGTTGAGGATTAAATCATGAGCACAGTTGTTCTTCGTCGTTGGTACGGGGCGCTGGTTTTTACCGTGCCAAAAGCGTTTGTGTTGGAAAACAACCTGGTGGCCGGTTCAGCCATGCACTGCGCCGTGTTCGAGCACGACACCTTGGTGCTCAGGTCGGTACGCCAGCAGCTGACGCTGGGTGAGCTGATCGCAGATACCCCGGCAGATGCACGGGTGCCAGGTTGGTCGTCCTAGGCCCATGCCACGAGCGGGGGAAGAACTAACGCTGCGGGGTCTGGTGATGAGGCTTCGCAGCGGTTTGGCTCCTCTAGCGGGTGGCGACGGCGGCGTCGAAGGCACGCTGAAGATCCGTAGATGAAAACGGTTGGGAAATGTGTTCCCGGTTAAAGGCGCCTAGCGGCATAAAGGGTTTGTGATTGGCGCCGCGATAGGTGTTCACGTTGCCATTGGGGAAACACACCTGGTAGTTGGGTTGTATGCCCTGCCCCATTGTCCCGAACTGTACGGTCGCGCCTTTGTCTGGTGGCAGGTTCTGCATAACACGGCCCAACCAAATTTTGCCAAGTAAAGTGAGGGCGTCAACAGTCCATTGGAGCGTGTTCATCGCGGAGTTCCTCTTCAGGGGGTAACAGGTGTGGGAAGCGGATTTAGACGGCAAAAAGTGCGAGGCTTCACGCCTGGGTTGACGGCGTCAGCAGTTGCGCTTCGATGTGAAATGCCTCCTCCACCGATAGGCCGTTCATGATGTTTTCGATAATGGCTTCGCGCAGGGCGCGAATGTCGCTCGGGTAATGGTGTGCCGGGTCGTGGTAGTGGGCGGCCATCAGCTGTTTCGCTTGCTCACGGGGGACACGGCGCAGAGGCGTGACCGCTTTTTCACTGTGTTGGCCGTACAGGTCAAACGCTTGATCGACCGTCGACCAGTCAAAGGCAAAACAGCGTTGTTGTTCGGCGAGGCAATCGTGCTGCCACATGGCACTGCCGGGGTACTGGTCCCCGGCGCTGACGATGATCAAGGTCAAACGCGGCAGCTCGCGCGCTGCCACAAAGTCGTAGATCACCCACAGAATTCGTCCCATGCGCACCGGAATCAGATTGGCTACGCGTTGATCATCCGGGTAGCGACGCTGGGCGCGCTCGATCAGTTGCTTGTAGGTTAGGGTTTGGCGAGCGGTGGCCAGTTCGATGAGCAGCGGGTACAGCAGGCGGGCGAGTTGGACATCCAGCAAGGTACGAGCCATGGTGCATTCCTTTAGGGGCGTAACGTGAGGCGCTACGGGGCGGTAGGGCGCCATCGCCGTCGCCTCGAATTAAACGGTAGGGGCTGGTGAGGCCGAGGATTATTCCAGCGCCAGCTCTATGGTGACTTTACCGTTGTGGGTCTCAAGCTTTACGATAGTGCACGCGCTGAGGCCGATGCCCAACAGCGTCTCCAGCCCCTCTTTGATGCAGGTTTGGACCGCCAGCGGGGTGACCGCGCGCAGGGCATCGGCGGCGTTGCCAGCCGCGGGTCGTACGGCCGCCCCCGCCGGTGCAGTGAGGAGGCTCTGGGCAAAGTTCACCAGGGCTTGAACCCGTGAGGCTTGGCCCGAGTTGTTTTCGCGCCAGCGGCGCACGCCCTGTTCGGTCACATCGGCCGCTTCACCAATTTTTTTATAGGACAGGTGGGTGTGGGCTTTGATGCTCTCGACCAAGGCGGCGGTGCCGTGGGTCAGGTCACCCTCGGTGGTGAGTTGGTTTAGAGCGGCTTGGATGGTGTCGACCATGGGGGATGTCCTGTTGGGTAAACGGTTGATATAGTCAGTACGGTACGTGATCCATGTACGGCTGTCAACGTCTGTTTATCAACACTTTGGTTTACAGATATACGAGCTTTCCCCTGTGACGGGCGAGGTAGGCTTGGGCCCGCTTACAGGAGCCGAGGGGGCCTGACGGCCGCCCGGGTGCGTGGCTAGGCGCGGAACAGGGGGATTCGAACCGCACTGCGCATAATCGGATTTCGGTTCAATCAGCTGTAGGTTCATCCACTGGGGGGATCAGCGAATGGGGCAACTGTATGATCGCGAGCAGCTGCTGGCGGAGGTCTGGGCCGAACCCCTGACCGTGATCGCTCACCGCTACGGCCTGTCGAATGTGGGTCTTGCCAAACTGTGTACCCGTTTAAACATTCCGCGCCCCGCCCAAGGGCATTGGGCCAAGCGGGCGGCGGGTAAACCGGTGCCGGCTGTCCCCGCTTTGCCGGCGTACACCGGTGCACCCAGTGCCTTGCGACGCCCCACTCGCCCATCGACTCCGTATTCCCCTCCTGCCGTCGATCCTCGGTTGGCGGCGGTGATTGAATATGAGGCGCGAGCGGAAAACCGCATCCGCGTAGTGACGTCGGTGCAGGGGTGGCACCCCGTGGTGGCGGCCGCCCAGGCGTCGCTGCAACGCCCCAGAATTGATGCGCGGGGGTTGCCGCAAACCACCGCGGGCACCTTGGATATTTCCGTCTCGCCGGCGTTGCTGCCGCGCACCTTGTGCGTGGCCAATGCCCTGTTGCAAGCCCTGGACGTGCGGGGTTATGCGCTGTCATCGGGGCGGCAGCGAATAGAAGTGAAAGTCTTGGGGGTGGCGTTGACCGTCCGTTTTTATGAGCCCACACATCGCCTGGACTATCAGCCCAGCGCCACAGAACAGGCGGAAGCCGCCGCTGGTGAGGCGGGGTATTGGCCGAAGTGGCAGTTTCAGCCCACGGGCAAATTGCAGGTGATTGTTAGCGACGGTTTCGGCGGAAAAGTCAGTGATTCCAGCGCCCGTTCGGTCGACGATCAGCTCAATCACGTGATCGTGCTGATGGTGACCCGAGCGGTCGAGGCCCTTGTGCGCGAAGAGCGGTACGCGGTGGAGGCAGTTGAGCGCGAGGCAGTCCGACAAGCTCATGTGCAACGCCAGCACGTGCAAGCATTGGAGCGGGCGCGCTTAGCCGAATTGGAAGACCAGGCGCTACGCTGGCAGCGCGCCGCACGTATTCGGGAGTACCTTACGGCGCTGGAACACCACCAGGGTGACGAGATTGATGCTGAGCAGCGGTCGTTGCTGCACTGGGGACGAAGTATGGCCGATTGGTTGGATCCGCTCACGCCCAGCGCCACGTCTTTCCTGGATGAAGACACGCCGCCGCCGTCTTGAGGAAAACAGGGCCATGACGGACCTGCCCCCTGTCGAACGAACCTCGAGCGGCATCGGCCTTTGCGCAAATGTTCCCGCGCAATCAGGCGCTGCATGTTGAGCAGGCGGCGGCGAGGCGCCACTGGAACACGTGGTATCAGAAGTTGGATGCGTTGCAAAAGGCCGAAGTAGGCGCTGCGCTAGCCACTCGCGCCCAGCAGATTGCGGCGCAAGTGGCCGATCTTGGCGGTTTATCCTCCTTCCACCGGAGGATTGGGAAATTGCACGGACGTGACCACCCATTTGCATTCGAACTGACCAGGACGCATCGTAGCCATGACAGGCCGACACCGACACTGAGCAATCGGCGGTGATAGGCGGCCAAGAGCGGACGCTCGTACACCAGGTAATGCACTGAAGAGAAAAGCAAGAATGACTGCACTTCTGGCCAGTAGACTAGCCACCCAGCCTGTGCCTGGGCTTACGTTTAATCCTGATCGCATGATGCGAATAGCTGATTAAGTCTCTTCGCGATGTTGTCATTGCTGGCCAGCTTACTCCCGACCTTGCTGGCCAGGAGAATCACGGCACCATTCACGATCAATCCAATGGCATTCAAAATGGTCGCAAATGCGGAATACAGCCAGCGACCAGAGGTCAGAATAAACAGGGGCAAGGGCGAATATATGCTAAACCCTAGGTAGATCCATAAAGGCCCACAGCCGATACAAGGCTATTGCTGCTGAGTAGGTAGGGGAATATTCTCCCTGCCTCGCGACATCGACAATTGTCGGCTGGGCTCGGGCTCCTAGGAGCTATCTCCTATGTTGCGTTCAATAAGGAAGCTGTTTTTATGTCAAAACGGATGACGAATTTGCTAGAGGAGAATGGCAGGTGAGCAAACATCGCGAACATAAAACTTTGATGGATAGACTGAAAAGCTATTACCAAGGTGCCGAGCGTGAAGCAGCAAAAACAACGCCTTTCTACGTCACGGGAGATGGCGTAATGTTTGCTGACCCAAAAGAGGTGATTCGCTCGCAAGCTGTGCAAAATCAGCTTTCAGCATTCGAATCTTTGAGGACGGAGATTCAAGACAAGAAGAGCGATCCTAGAAAGTGCGGTGCACAAGGCGATTAAATCAGGCGTTAATCGCCTCCTAAGGATAGGTTGATGCTCAAAGCAGCGCTGGCGTTTTTCCCCTTGATAGCTGGCTATCTTTTTGTAAGCACATGGCATCAAACTAGATACCTTATAAAACGTGAAGACTCTCAGAAGGTCTATATCAGGGCCGCATTCTGGGGTATTTGGCTATTCCTTCTCGCTTTCGCTTTTCTCACCTCGGTCAAACAAAAGATAGAGCCATATCTGGCATTCGTAAGGGAGTGGGCAGACCTGGCAATACTTCAGGAGCCCAGTGACCGGCCGACAGATACAGCGTTTTGGCTCCTCGTTCTGTTTTCCACATTGTTTCTAGGGATGATTGGTGGCTATTTCCTCAACTGGCTGTTAGCGCTCAAAACCATTTCTGGACAAGAATTTTTCCGACTGCTCGTACGTCGGATCAAAAACCGTGATCACCAGTTTTTTGGGCTGATTTATGCCTATTCCAACCGGACTGCGCTCAAGACAGCAGTGCGTGTGCTGAATGCTGATCTTGAGATTATCTTGATGAGGTCATTAGAGTTGACCATTCCAGTATCCGTGACCTTGGGGAACGGTAAGGTATACATAGGCTATGTGACCGGAGCGATTGATCCGGGTGACAAACGCGACATGCTTAGGATCTTGCCTGTGGTGAGCGGCTATCGTGCTGGAGAGGAAATGAAGCTTTGTTTCACCACCTGGTACATAAATGTGTATCAGCGATTCAAGAAGGATGAGTCACTTAACCATTTGAACCCCGAGTTGTTTGAGGTGGCCTTTCCTTTAAGCGAAATTAAAACCATCAACCTGTTCGATATCAAGGCATACCAAGCCTTCCAGCAGGAAAATGATTCGCCCGCTTGATCTACCTCACTCTCTGGCGTCCTGAGCCGTCATCTGCGCCGATTTTACTGGTTTGTCGGAGGGGCTTCGACACGATTGACTATCGGCAGAGAACGGCCAAAAGCGACCCTTCGTAACAGGCAGAAACCGGCCAATTCAGTCGCTGACGAACGTTAACCTAAAGGGACAGCTTCGCCCTCTTAAGGAGGCGAAGCGAATGACTTTAACCACAATTATACGCTTCCGAATAGTTGGCTATATAACTCATGTATGGTTTTCAACTCAACAAAGCTACCTTTGTTCAATATGCGGATATTTGGCCTTTCTAATTTTAACCCGGTAGCATCACCTTTTGTATGCTTGGCGGTTTTTAGATTTTCTAGGCTAGCTAGTGGCTGGCCGGGGCTAGCTCCAAAATAATAATATGGCCCGAGATCAAGTGTTTCTTTATTGAAGTAAACTAAAACTACGCAGCCAGATGGTTTCTTTGCCAGCGAAATATGGATTTTATGTGTTGCCGTAGTCGACCCTATAAATGTGGCTTTGAGTTGAATGTGTCTAATAATGCCATTTGCTTCGGCAATAATATCGTAGCCAGATCTGTCGACCTCGGGTTTAGATATTTCGAGACTCAAATTTTTGGTTTTCCATGAAAATTTCAGTAACTCACCAATGAGCAAATGCTCGATTAGCTTTTCACGATATGAAGAGTGCAGCGAGTGCTCAGTCATTTGGGGGAGCCTGTGATCGAGTAGGGCCTAATGGTTAAGCTAGGTGCCGGCTTCGTCAATAGCAGCCCTGTGTGAGGGGCAGCTTTGGGTCGTTATGAGTCTCTCAGCTTCGATCTTTGGTTGGTCAAATCCCCTGCAATCGGCGGTCAAGTCCAAAGCAAATGACCGGTCAGGTCGATTGCAAGCGCTTGGTCTGGTCAATTGCGCCGCAATTACGCAAGGATTAACAAACACGATTCGACACTCGCCTGAATCGGTCACTCCCGTTCAGGCTTTCTGGCGTCGGAGCTGACCGCGTCCATGATTGCAGTCAACTCAACCAGGAGTTCGCCGTGGCAACGGTTTAAGTAGCCCGATAGGGTTTCATTGCGCAGCAGACGGGCGAGATAACCCTTGGCAACCACCAAAAACAGCATCGTCTCCCCCAGCGTGTCCTCCACGACCTTGTAATCGTGAAAGAGCTTTTCCATCTCTCGCTCCATCCTCGCCAGTTCTTCGACGCTGACCTCGGCGGCGAGCTTGGTTTTTTTTTCGATCAACATGTCCGGGCGTGAAGCGGCAAGTACCATGTCGGCGTAGGTCTGGGTGAAGCAGTTGGCGGACACCATCAGCTCCACGGTTTCAATTTGGCGTATGGGTTTCATTTTTCTTAATGTGCGGAATACGCCTTGGCTGACCATTTTGACTTTGAGCATTTCCACCACTTCGGGCGCAATGCCATCGAGCAAGCGCTGCCGTTCATGGATGCGCTCAATGTTGATGCCCAAGACCTTGGCGATCAGGGCGGGGGAAATGCCTTTACGCACAGCGGTGAGAATCATCTTGTGCTCTTGCACGGGAGTTAGGCGGTTGATCTGCCGGTTGTAGGTGAAGCCTTCGTCATCGATGGACAGCAGGCACAGTGCCTCCGTGGCGCCCAGCGCTTTAAGTGCGTGCAGGCGAAGATGACCGTCGAGCAACACGAAGGCTGCCGCCCCTTCCACATTGGTCTGCTGCCGATGCACTGCCAACGGTTCAATGACGCCTAACTCCCGAATCGAGGTCAGGATCGTTAAGTATTTTTTGGTCTGTTCGATATCCTTGTCCACAGCTCGGGTCGGCAGAATTCGGTCGAGGGGGACCGGGATGATCTGCCGCTCAAAACCTTGTTTCACCTGACCCATGATCACCCTTCCCCTTGAATACGGTCAGCCAGCGACTTAGGCATGTCCGCGATATTTTCGCTGCGCAGCAGCGTGCAGAAATAGTCGTCGGCCAGCAGGCGGCGCATGGCGGTGACGATGATCAAGACTCGCTGTTCATTGATGTCGGCTTTTTTGAGCATGACTCGCTGACGCCTGACTTCGGTCTGGTAGGTACTCAGAAGTTTTTGCGGCGTTGTCGGTTGCTCGGCGGCTGATCGTCGTTGACCGTAGTGTTTTCCTAGAAATCGACGCCTATCGATCAGACGTCTGACCTTAATCAACTGCTCGCCTTTTAAGACACCGGTTTCATAGGCTTCCACCATCGCGACCTGTACTTCGGTATCACTCGACCTGGCCACCATTGTCGCGAGTGTGATGGGTAACCAGCCCTTTTCGACTGCGGCGATGAGCCGCTCCTCTCCCTGACGCAAGAGCAGGAGAATGGCGTTGATGTAGGTGGGGTCCAGACTTGTCTTCATGCTGATCTGTTTGGTGGTGTAGCCACGGTCAGACAAGATTTGAATGGAGTAGAGCAAGTCTTTGTTCGTGTGCTTACGGCGAGCGAGGTTTTCGACCAGGCTGATGAGAAACCGGTCGGCTTCACTGGCACTGACGACGACACAGGGAATTTCTCGCTCGCCCAGCGCACAAAAGGCTTCGTATCGGCCTTGTCCGCAGACCAGTTCGAAAAACCCAGTATTGTCTTGATCGCTGCTGGGGGTGACTGTAATCGGTCGCTTCAGGCCCAAGCTCGCGATGTTTTCGACCAGCTTGGCAAACACCTGTTTGTTGCGCGCACGGGGATTGAGGACGCGGATACGATCCAGGCTGACCATTTGGACGGTTGTCGCTTCGCCTACATGGTGTGGGCTTCGAGGGTGTTGCGGCATATTCATGCGGCTCTCCCCACGACAGTGCGACGAGACAGTTGCGCGAGTGCTTCGAGGCTGTCGTAGCGATAGATTTCCAGGTTGGAGGCGTTGGACTCACTCAGACGAATGTTGGGCTGTTGAATATCGAGGGTTGGCAGGATGTAGTAATCGCGGGCGATCTCTTCCCCCGGCTCCATACGGACGGCAACGGTGATATCCGGTGAGAGGCCAAGATCAAAGCGTATTTTCCAACGATTAGCTCCCGAGCCACTGCGCTGGCAGCGGCACAGGACAAGAGAAATCAGCAGTTCTTCGTTGACTTGGAGCAGGTCGCTTATGGGGTCGATGGCGACTCGTCCTCCGACTTGCTGTATGTGCTCCACCGTTCGAGCCAGCAGCAGGGGGTGCATCAGTCGAAGTTGATGGTTGGCGGCGACGTAGTCGTAGTCCCGCGAAGGGGTGTAACCAATGAGCGAATACGTACGCAGAAGACTGCCAAATCGATATTGATACGCCGTGCTGGAGGGGCAGTCGTCAGACTCATTGATGATCAGGCCGGATAAATACCCGGCTTTTTCGTACAGTTTTTTAAGCCGCTCCAGCATTTCGGCGTCGGGCATGCGGTAGCTGCGTGACTGGATGATTTCATGGGCGGCGGCGAACAGTATGTGATCGACTAAAGCAGGAAATACACCGTCCGCGCGTATCCACTGGTCTGGATCGTTCCGCACATGTTCTTGTTTAAGTTTGAAGGAGGACCGGTTCCAGACATTGTTGCCGATGTACTTCTCGTTGGTCAGGACCTGATGGACGCCCCCTTTGGTCCACGGCCTGGCTAATTCATTCTGGAGTCCTCGACTGTTCAGTTGTTGAGCGATCTCCGTTTCTGAGTAACCGGCTTCAACAAACCGTTGGTAGATCCAATGAACGGTTGCAACCTCCTCCGGCGGTCCGGGAACAAGTCTTACGCGGTCGGTTTGGATGCTTTTGTGTTCGCCAATCGCAAGTTCTGCTTTGGGGTTGCCAACCGCATCCACCAACTGACGCCTGAGCCCGTAGCCTGCCATCCCCCCTTGCCGATAGCCCAACTGGATAAGCCGGGATTGTCCCGCAAAGACTTTGACGGACAGCTCCCGACTGTACTCGCCAGCCATCATTCGCTTCAGGCTTTTGACGATGTTAGAAACGGGTGAGCCGTCATTGGAAAACTGTTCCGCGCAGTAGTGGACCGAGACACCTGCTTGTCGGCAACGGACTTCGAAGCTGGCAGCTAAATCCGGATCTTGAAAGCGGCCCCAGCGGCTGACGTCATAAACAAGAATGGTCGAATAACCGCCTACTCCGCTCTCAACATCACTGAACAGTTGAATCAACGCATCACGTCCTTCCAAGCGAAGACCACTTTTTCCAGCGTCGGTATAAATTCTGACGATTTCGAGAGAATGCGCCGCTGCGTAAAGCTTGATGGTGTCGAGCTGGTTTTCAGTTGAGTACTGCTGATGTTCTGTGGACATCCGGACATAAGCCGCTGCCAAACCTGGGTCTTGGTGTGAGTTTTCTGAGTGAGCACTTTTACGACTGCGCATACGCAATAGCCCCTGCGTGCATCCACACTGGACGTGCGCCGTTGGGGCGTACCCGTTCTGCTGCTACTCAAGCAAGCGGTGTGTCTTTCAACCATAGAGGATCAAAGGGGGAAAAATGTTTCCTAAAAAGGGCAAAACTTTTCCGAACAGACAAGAGTATGCGTCGGGGTTGGCGGTAGCGTTACAAGGTGAGTTGGGTTCGACGCACCAGGCCGTGAAGACACTCATGAGGTGGACGAACGCAAACGAACGAACGGCCAAAAACTGGTTAAAAGGAACTTGCGGCCCTCGTGGCGAACACTTGGCGCGTCTTGTTCAACACTCCGATGCCGCCTTGGCTAGCTTCCTAGAGATGGCCGAGCGTAACAGTGTTGTAATGCGCACCACGCTTCCGTCACTGAGGATTGATCTGATGCGGGCAGTGGATGCGATTGACTGCTGCTTGTCGGTGGTGACCGAACCTGAGCCGGACTGAAGTGATTGTGTTTTGGACTTTAATGGAGGCCTGCTCATCTAAGCTCTCCGAGCATGCCATCAACCAACTCACGACAAGATGTTGTTGAGCACTAGCCGTCGTCCTTCTCAAATATAAGTGGCAGCTACGAAGCGCTATCGCGAGCATTCCCGCTGCTATGCTGAATTTTTTCGAAGGAGTCGAAACCATGGCAGCTGAGTATTCGTTACAGGAAGTTCTAGAAAGGATTTACCACAACCAGTTGGCCTTGGAGGCGGCTGTGATGGAGCTAACGCTCTGGGTGGAGCAGCGTGGCTCAGCGGAGGTTGGAGGGAATGTTCGAGGTGCGCTGGAGGCGATAGGTGAAAACGCCGGTCATATCAAGCAGGGCCTGGCCCGACTGAAGAATCTCAACATTGGCTAACAGCCATTTGCTTCGGAATTGACCAGCTCATCTCGTGATCATGACCGTCTGAGAACTCTCCGAAGCTCGACTACGAATCCGGGTTGATAGAGCGGTTTACCGATGCGACGTTGGTTACCCTTGGGGTTGTGGACTCATCGAGTAAGGAGGCCCTGATGCAGTTGTTCAGCTACAAGATGACTCATGACACTGGATTCGCACCTAACCCGTTTGGTTGGACACTTACCCTTGCGACCTGTAAACCCATGATGCGTCGGGCCAAGCATGTAGGTCAATGGATTGCAGGTTTCACGTCAATGGCACTGACCGGTGATCGCGTCGGTGAAGAGCGATTGATTTACCTTATGCGGGTTGGCGAGAAGCGTCATTTGCGTGATTACTTCAACGATCCTCGTTTTCAAGACAAGATTCCGGACATGCAATTGTCTGGGCCTGTACCCAAGGCAGGAGACAATATCTACCGTCCCTTAGTAACTGGCGCATGCGAGTTTTCACACTTCGAACAACTCAAGAATCCAAACCACTGGGCCGATTCTGGGCCTAGCGTATTCGACCTAAAACGAGATATTTCAGGTCAGTACGTTTTGGTGGCAGATACGTTTTACTACTTTGGCGCTCACGCAATTAGCATTCCCGCCGAGTGTCGGCCATGGTTACCGAAGGGGCAGTCAGCACACGGGCGTTTGACGCCACCTGAACAGGCCTTGCGTTTCATCCAATACATTAAAGACTGCTATCAGCCAGGGCGACATAGCAACCCGACGAATTGGCCGGAAGACGAAGTGCTGACCAGAACTCCCTGTGGAGAACGTCGATGCGGATCATCTTAAGTCGAAAGGGTTTTGATTCAGCTGCCGGTGGTTGCCCCAGTCCAATCCTACCGGATGGACGCTTGTTTTCCCTACCTATTCCAGACAAAGCTTCGTCTATTGGATATTCCGATATCCAGTTCGATGGGCTTGATGTGGGCGAGCTGGTTGCGCAATTAACAGATGATCCGAAGCGTATGCGACATTTCGCCCATCTGGATCCCGATTTGCGTCACACAGCGTTGAAACGGCGGCCTGGATGGCGGCCTCTACTCGGTCAGACTGGTAGTGCACAGGGGCACCTGCTCAATCAAAAGGTACAAGCTGGGGATATCTTCATTTTTTTTGGTTCTTTCCGAACCGTCGAAAAAATTGATGGTGTCTGGCGATTCATTAGAAGTGAACCCGCTCGGCACGTTATTTGGGGATGGCTTCAAATCGGAGAAGTTTTGAAAGTGGATGATTTAGCTGATACGGCCATTCCCTGGGCGCGCTATCACCCCCATTTCTCTTATGGTAAAGACAAGGCGAACACACTGTATTTGGCAGCTGACCGTTTGGTTTTTGATGGGCAGCTGACGAATACTCCTGGTGCAGGGGTGTTTCCCCGTATTCATGAAGCCCTGATGCTCACAGCACCAGGTGCCAAGAATCCAACTCGATGGCGGTTGCCGTCTTGGTTGTTCCCTAGTGACGGAATATCTATGTTGAGCTTCCATCCAGACCTGAATCGTTGGACTTCCGATGGGGAATTCTGTCTTCTCAAAAGCGCAGCGCGAGGGCAAGAGTTTGTGTTTGACTCCAAAGGAAAGCCGGAGCCCATCGCGTGGATTAAGGGACTGCTTGAAGTCGTTGGACATTAGAGACGCCGCTCAAGCATCGTGGATGCGAGATCAGAATCTTGGACTTTTGATAACCGCTATGTTTCTGTTGGATTGAGGTCAGCAGCGCTGGGTTGTGCGCTGGTTCTGCATGGTAGAGGTGGAAAGCTGTGACAGACGCCAATCTGCTGGCGACATTACAAGCTGAGAACGCGAGGCTAATTGCCTTGCTTGACGCTCATGGGATTGATTGGCACCTGCCTGTTGAGCCGGTGAAGATACCGGTTGCTCAAATTGAGGCTTCGCGGCTGCTCAATACAGATGCCAAGGTTGACCTATTCAGAAACCTGTTTCGCGGTAGAGCCGACGTTTATCCCATCCGTTGGGAAAGTAGGGCCGGCAAGTCAGGATACGCGCCAGCCTGTGCTAACGAATGGCGCCCTGGGGTTTGTGAGAAGCCGCGAATCAAATGTGGCGATTGCGGCAATCGTCAATTGCTGCCGCTGACTGATGAGGTGATTTTTCGTCACTTGGCAGGCGACGTGGTGGTTGGTATCTATCCTTTGCTCCCTGATGACACCTGTTACTTTCTGGCCGTCGACTTCGATGAAGCTGAATGGCGTGATGATGCCCGAGCTTTTGTTCAGTCGTGTCATGAGCTAAATGTCCCAGTGGCATTGGAGATTTCACGCTCAGGCAATGGTGCTCATGCGTGGATTTTTTTCGACCGTAATGTTTCTGCTTTTGATGCACGCCGCCTAGGTGCTTCGATCATCAGTCATGCCTGTGAGCGTACTCGCCAATTGGCACTCAGTTCCTATGATCGACTGTTTCCAAACCAGGACTATATGCCGAAGGGTGGCTTTGGGAACCTCATTGCTCTGCCTTTGCAAAAGCGTGCAAGGGCGCAAAATAACAGCGTATTTGTAGATGAGTCACTGGAACCTCATTCCGATCAATGGGCCTTTCTAGCCTCCGTTCAGCGGATGAGCCCTGGGGATATTGAGCCGGCTATTATCCGGGCGATGGGTAACCGTGATCCTGTAGGCGTCGCGTATGTCGAGGACGAGGGGGATGCAGAGCCTTGGAAAGGCCGCGATACGAGATCGCATAAGTTGACTTGCCCGTTACCTGCGTCTCTCCGTATCACATTGGCAAACCTGGTGTACTTCGAAAAATCGGAGTTACCGCAACCCTTGGCAAACCAGCTTGTCCGACTCGCGGCATTTCAAAACCCTGAGTTTTACAAAGCCCAGGCAATGCGAATGTCCGTCTGGAACAAGCCTCGGATCATTGGCTGCGCGCAAAATTTCCCTAAACACATCGCCTTACCACGTGGATGCTTGGATGCAGCTCTGGAGCTTCTGGAGGAAAATGGAATCACCGCTGAATTCCAAGATGAACGCTTTGCGGGTGACCCCATCGACGTGAGTTTTCTCGGCACGTTGCGTTCTGATCAGGAAGTTGCGGTCAGCTCGATGCTTAGTCATGACGTCGGTATTCTGTGTGCGCCGACAGCATTTGGCAAAACCGTAACTGCCGCCGCGTTGATAGCGAAGCGTAGTGTTAATACATTGGTGCTCGTGCATAGGACTGAGCTGCTACGGCAATGGCAAGAGCGTTTGCATGCATTTCTGGGTGTTGGCAATGAAGTCGTGGGTACTATCGGTGGTGGAAAGGCTAAACCCACAGGTGTCATCGATATCGCTGTAATGCAGTCTTTATCGCGAAAAGGTGAGGTCAGCGATACGGTAAAAAACTACGGCCAGATCATAGTTGATGAGTGCCATCACGTGTCAGCGGTCTCGTTCGAGTCGTTACTGAGAAGTGCTGTTGCAAGGTATGTGGTGGGACTTACAGCAACTCCAATACGACGTGATGGGCAGCAACCTATCATCTTTATGCAATGCGGACCGGTCCGGCACTCTGCTACTCGACCGGCAAGTGCCCCTCATGATTTGTCTGTGGTGCCCCGATTACTTTCCAAGCCCATTGTCGTCCCCGATGGCTCAGGGATTCAGGATGTATTTCGACGTTTAGCCGACGATGTCGAGCGTACAGCCAAAATTGTCTCCGAGGTTGAGCTAGCCTTTAGCCAAGGTAGGAAGATTTTGGTGCTGACTGAGCGTACTGAACATGTGGATGCACTTGAGACTGAATTGAAGGGGCGCGTGCACAACCTTTTTACACTTCATGGGCGTGTGCCAAAAAAGCAGCGAATCGCCCGCATGCACGATCTTGACTCGCTGCCACCTGATGCTCCACGCGTCCTCGTTGCAACTGGAAAGCTAGTTGGTGAAGGCTTCGACCATCCAGCATTGGACACATTGGTGCTGGCAATGCCTATCTCTTGGAAAGGAATTCTTCAGCAATACGCAGGCCGGTTACATCGAGCGCATGCCGATAAGGCCGACGTGCGAGTGATTGACTTTGTAGACGCGGGTAATGTCGCGTTGATGAGGATGTGGGATAAGCGGCAGGCGGGGTACAAAGCGATGGGATACCGAATGGCTGACTCTCTAGCCACTATGGACTTGCTCTAGCAGCACAGTCGGTCCCTTGGATTTCGATTTTGGATGCAGGCAGCAAGCTCCTTCAGTATGGTAAGGATGCCGGTTCCGGAAACGACATTTAATATGGTCAAATAACCGCAAAACGACACTAATTACGGCTCATCTGCGACATTTATGGTGCCCATTTTCCACGTGGAGCCCTGATTCCACCTAGGGTATCCATGACACTTAATATGCCCATCGACATCCAGATTGTAGGTGGTCAAAGTTAATTGCTGCTTCGGTCGAAGTTAAGCGACTTGGCCAAAGCCCCTGACGTCAAGTTGGGACAGAAAACCCCGATAGACCTGCTGGTCTATCGGGGTTTTCTTTTGGCTACCCTCCTCTATTTGAGTTGGTAAACTGCTGCGATTTGGCGCTCGTGGCGCCTACCATTATTCAAATGGAATTCTTTGTCCGCCCTTGCAGCCCTGCTCAACACCTACCGCTCTGCATCCGTTACTGAGCGCGAGAAAGGCGCCTACTTCGAGGCGCTGATCTACACCTAACTATGCAACGAAGCGACCTGATCTCCAGCTATCGCTAGACGGGATTAGAGGCTGCTTCCATATGGTTGCGACATAAGATGACGCGCTCCTGCGCCAGAATGACGCTACATTCGGTACAGGAAATGCCTCATGTCCATACGTCGTCGTTCGGCCAGTTCTACCACCCTCCGCGCATCAGGGCCACACTCCTCCGATACGTGTGCGCTGTCACTGAAATGGGTGTTTATGCTGATGCTCGATCTCGGCGGACACCGAAACTTCATTCAGCGACATCATTTCAACGACGATGAAATCGCTGCAGAGCTTGGCCTGCAAGAGTTGGTCGATGCAGACGATTTCAGCCCCGCGCTGGCTTTGCGCCGACTCAAGCGCGAGCGCCTGGCCTTCGACCTGGCGTTCCCCATAGTAGGTTACCCGGACAGGCTGCAGGCGAATGTACAGGCGCTCGGCCAGTTGATCGGGTTGGATGCCGTCGAGCAGCGCATACTGGCTTTCTGCGTACTGCTGCATACCGATCCCTGCCTCAACGATGCCTCAGACCAACTTGGCGCGCTCGGTTTCAACCGAACAATGAGGGTACTGTCCACACTTATCGACATCCCTCAAGAGGATCTTCTTCCCTACCTGGCCAATGAGGGGCGGTTAGCTCGTGCCGGACTGATTGAGGTCAATGCGCGATCTTGCACCGTGAGCACCCTGAGCAGCCGCTTGGTCATTGAAAGCTCTGACTTTCTCCAGCAGTTGCGCTTCGGCCATGGGCAACCCATTGAACTGTTCAAGTACGCCTTCCGTCTCAGCCCGCTCGGCCATTTGAGCGAGAAGGACTACCAGCATCTGGGACGCTCCCTTGAAATTGCCACCACCTACCTGAAAAAAGCCTTAGCCGAAGGTCGCCATGGCGTGAACATTCTGTTGTACGGTCCGCCCGGCACCGGCAAGACCCAACTGAGTCGCCTGCTTGCCCGCCTGCTAGGGGCTTCGCTCTATTAGATCGCCTGTACCGACAGCGACGGCGACCCAGTCAGCGCCCATCAGCGTCTGTGCGCCCTGCGTTCGGCAATGAGTGCATTGCAGTCGCAGAAGACCCTATTACTACTAGATGAAATTGAGGACATCTTTGGCACCTCGCCATTGCCTTTTTCTGGCAAGAGCAAAACCCAGAAAGGCTGGATTAATCGCATGCTGGAAGAGAACAGCCTGCCCTGCTTCTGGCTGAGCAACGACATTGAGTGCTTGGACAACGCCTATATCCGCCGCTTTGACGTGGTAATCGAACTGCCAAACCCACCCAAGAGTCAACGGGAACAGATTGTCCGAGAGTGCGGGGGCGATCGTCTGAGCGAGGTACTGGTGGATAAACTGGCGGAGCATGAGGAGATGACCCCCGCCGTAATCGCCCGGGCGGCTCGCATCGCACGTAGCCTGCACCCACGCGCGGGAAAGCGCCTGGATGCCACGGTCGAGTGCCTGGTGGATGCGACGCTAAAAGCCCAGGGCTTCGAGCAACTGGGCCGTCACCATGTGCAGCAGCTGCCGAGCTACTACTCCCCGAGTCTGATCAATGCGGATTTTCCCGTCGACGGATTGATTGACGGCCTACGCAAGCACCCGGTGGCGCGCCTTTGCTTCTATGGCCCTCCAGGGACAGGCAAGACGGCCTTTGGCCACTGGATTGCCCAAGAGCTGGAGAAACCGCTGATGGTGAAGCGCGTGTCCGATCTTGTTTCACCTTATGTGGGCACGACAGAGCAGAACCTGGCCAGGGCCTTTGAGAAGGCCAGTGAGGAACAAGCGGTATTGCTGCTCGACGAAGTCGACAGCTTCCTACAGGATCGAAAAAAAGCCACACAGAGCTGGGAAGTCACGGCCGTCAATGAAATGCTCACGCAGATGGAGAGCTATCGAGGGCTGTTCATCGCCTCGACCAATCTGATGTGCGACCTCGACGAAGCCTCGTTGCGCCGATTCGATTTAAAGATTCATTTTGGCTTTCTGAAACCCCTTCAGATCCAGACGCTGTTCAATGCACATCTACAAACCCTAAAACTCAAGGACCCTGCCAAAGCCAGCGGTTTGCGGCTCTCGAGGGAGGCTAATTTGACTCCAGGTGATTTCGCCGTGATTGCTCGGCGCGCGCGCTTCAAGCCATTTGCCAGCGCAGAAGAGGTTGCTCAAGCCCTGCTTGCGGAAAGCCGCCTCAAGATGCCCGTGCAGCGCCCTATCGGTTTCGTGAACTAGCTGTTTCTACCCGGTCTCCTGCCACTGGGAAAAGGTTGAATGGTAGAGCGAGCAGATGTCCGCATCACCAGGCCGCCATAATGTCCAATTGCCACATATATTGGTGAGGATCATCATGCTTGCCTCACTACAACTGACAGGGAGCCAGTCTTGCCATCTTCATCAGTACACGACGCCACAACCCGGCAATGGGATTTACTGCAGAAAATCCCTTCTCGTAGCCCAGGGCTTACCACGACGGAATTGCTTGATGGAATGCAGGAGGCTGGATACCAAATCAGTAAGCGCACCATCGAGCGTGACCTGGTCGCGCTATCCAGACTATTCCCGCTGCAGTGTAACGATAAAGGCACCCCTTATGGATGGTACTGGGCTGAGGGGGCCAGTGTGAGCTTGCCAGGCATAAGCATGGGCGAGGCCCTGAGTCTCGTCTTGGTCGAAGATGCGATCCGACCGCTCTTGCCAGGTAGCATGTTGAGGGCATTGGAACCGCGCTTCCGGTTCGCCAGGAAAAAACTGGAAAGCCTGGCGGAGGACAACCAGACAGTACGCTGGCTAGGCAAAGTTGCGAGTGTCAGCCCCGATATGAGCCTTCTGCCACCGAATACGCCAGACAACATCCTGGAAACCTTGCGGGCTGCTTTGCTGCAGGAAAAACAACTGCAATGCCGCTATTACTCGGCCCACAATGATAAAGAACGGGAGATGGTTCTCAATCCTCTCGCCTTGGTGCAGCGGGGGCCCATCACTTATCTGATTGGTACCGCGCCACCCTATGCCGATGTCCGCCAGTACGCTATCCATCGTTTTCGTCAGGCCGAAACTCTGCCGAGTCCCGCTCAGGGCCTGGATGGCTTCGATTTGCAGGAATACCTGGCCAGTAATGCTCTTCAGTTTGGCAGTACTGCCAAAATCAGCCTGCAGGCACGGCTCAGTGACAGCCTAGTGCGCCTGCTTCGGGAGACACCTCTGTCATCCGATATGACCCTGGAAAAACTCACGGAGGGTTACCGTCTGCGGGCAACTATCAGTGATACGTGGCAATTGCAGTGGTGGATTCTCTCCCAAGGCGACGCTCTGATAGTTGAAGCACCGCAATATCTGCGTGAGCAGATCGCCACAAAACTCAAACAAGCGGCGGCTCAGTACGAGGGTTGTCACGAGGTGGGCCAAGAGGCCTGTACTTAGCCTACAGCTACGAATAGCTCGTTCTTCACGACCATGCCCTCTACTGCAGCATAAGGCTTTTCTGGAGCTTTCAATGAGTGATCTCTCCACCCTCCTCTCGTCTGCACTATTAGATCGAGGGTTTCTAATAGAAACCAACGGTCAAGATATCTACTTGACGGATAATGCTTTTTTACGCGATGACCATGGCGGTAGTCGTCGCCGTCAACAAGTCGGTCATGACCAGGCGGACAGTGAGTTTCTTCGGGAAATGCTCGCGCAACTCGATCTGGGTGGCCTAAAAAAAACGCCGTCCACCAGCCTGCCATTGCGCCTGGAAGCAGTTGATCAGTGCCTGGCGCCTTGGCAAGTCGCTAAGCTGTTTGGCTCATGGCATGTGCAACGGGAGTCCGGTGGTAATTTGATCGACGCTCGACCAAGCAATTTCAAACGCCGTGCGCATGGTCAGAAGATCTCTGTCGCCGTGCTGGACACGCATATTGCTCTGCTGGTCAAAGGGTTGTCTGCAGCGGGTTGTTTCACCTATTCGGCCTGTGAAGGCCATGAAAACCATGCCGTGACGGGTGCGCTCCCACTGCATGTGGGGCTTGTCGGTCAGATCAATACGGCTTGGGCACTGCAACTGCTGGCGGATGCCAAGAGAGCAGGCATCATAACGCCAGATCTATCCATCCAGGGCGACATGCTGCGGGAAAGCCAAGCATCGGTCGAGAGCGAGCAGCGTGACCTAGGGAAGGTTCGTAACCAAGCAATCACTCTGGGCCGCTATCTTTATATCCACCGGCTGCGTCTCCGTAGCGAGCGTTTGCTCTGGGCAGTGCAATATCAACCACCTATTTCGCAAGCTGCCGACAAAACTGGTGAGCTCAGATTGGCCGAAAAAAAAACGAGACGGTTTCGTGTTCGCTTAAGCGATGCGGATGACTATGCCATTGAGTTCACAGTCGACAACTACAAGACTCTTGAAGCTGAGTGTCGAAAGGCATTGCAGGCATGGTTAGTGCTCCGGCGAGACTCCGCACCTGCCCATGTGTCAGTACGGGCCGCCAAGTTGGAAACCCCGCATGTGTGGAAAACCCCTTGGGGTGACTCGAAACCTGTGTGGTTGAAAGTCTCACCCCTGAAAGCTCAGCAGCACGAAATAAGTGAGTTGAAAATTCTGACCCGACGCCGGGCGAAGTCTAAGAGTGACTCCGTCGAAACCAGCTGGTTAGGCCTGTGGATGGGAATACGCGAGGCTTTCCCTGAGGATTTTTTGACATCGTGAGGAGCTCGCTTTGACAGCAGGTTAGCGCGCTGAGTTTATGAGTATCTCTGATGTGTTGCGAAGAGCGGTATTAAGACGCCTCACGCTAATCTGCGCCCCAACACATTGGTGATCAGTGGGTGTGCTTGAACAACCTTTCAGCGCACACCACAGGTTTCGTGCTCGAACAGTAGAGCGAGCGCCGCAACCTGTCATCGCAACTGGCGCAAATGCACATCACACTGGTCTATGGTCAGTCCTCGGCCAAGTACTTGGCCGACGTTTCGCGAACGAAATCACCAAGAGCCCATACGGGTGAAATGCAGCAAGGCGAAACCGGCCTGCACAACATCGCCTCAGCATCGTCGGCGACCACCACGGCCATCGGGTATTCGCCAAATCCGTCAGTCCACATCTGCTGCCAGTGTGCACGGCCAGCTCGCTGGACGAATTATAGATGGGGGGGTTGACAGCATATTTTAATACTGTACTATTTGCCTCCCGCTAACGAGCAACCTGAAGTTGCTTGAAGCTTAAGTAATTGATTTTATTAATAAAATCAGTGGCTTTTAAGGGTGTTGTCTGAGGGGTCGCTGTCAAATGCGCGCCTCGGTTGAGACGAAAGATCTTAGCCAACCGCTCTTTAACAACTGAATCAAGCAATTCGTGTGGGTGCTTGTGGAGTCAGACTGCTAGTCAACAGATTATCAGCATCACAAGTTACTCCGCGAGAAATCAAAGATGTAACCAACGATTGCTGAGCCAAGTTTAGGGTTTTCTCAAAACCCAAAGATGTTTGAACTGAAGAGTTTGATCATGGCTCAGATTGAACGCTGGCGGCAGGCCTAACACATGCAAGTCGAGCGGATGAAGAGAGCTTGCTCTCTGATTCAGCGGCGGACGGGTGAGTAATGCCTAGGAATCTGCCTGGTAGTGGGGGACAACGTCTCGAAAGGGACGCTAATACCGCATACGTCCTACGGGAGAAAGCAGGGGACCTTCGGGCCTTGCGCTATCAGATGAGCCTAGGTCGGATTAGCTAGTTGGTGAGGTAATGGCTCACCAAGGCGACGATCCGTAACTGGTCTGAGAGGATGATCAGTCACACTGGAACTGAGACACGGTCCAGACTCCTACGGGAGGCAGCAGTGGGGAATATTGGACAATGGGCGAAAGCCTGATCCAGCCATGCCGCGTGTGTGAAGAAGGTCTTCGGATTGTAAAGCACTTTAAGTTGGGAGGAAGGGTTGTAGATTAATACTCTGCAATTTTGACGTTACCGACAGAATAAGCACCGGCTAACTCTGTGCCAGCAGCCGCGGTAATACAGAGGGTGCAAGCGTTAATCGGAATTACTGGGCGTAAAGCGCGCGTAGGTGGTTTGTTAAGTTGGATGTGAAAGCCCCGGGCTCAACCTGGGAACTGCATTCAAAACTGACAAGCTAGAGTATGGTAGAGGGTGGTGGAATTTCCTGTGTAGCGGTGAAATGCGTAGATATAGGAAGGAACACCAGTGGCGAAGGCGACCACCTGGACTGATACTGACACTGAGGTGCGAAAGCGTGGGGAGCAAACAGGATTAGATACCCTGGTAGTCCACGCCGTAAACGATGTCAACTAGCCGTTGGGAGCCTTGAGCTCTTAGTGGCGCAGCTAACGCATTAAGTTGACCGCCTGGGGAGTACGGCCGCAAGGTTAAAACTCAAATGAATTGACGGGGGCCCGCACAAGCGGTGGAGCATGTGGTTTAATTCGAAGCAACGCGAAGAACCTTACCAGGCCTTGACATCCAATGAACTTTCCAGAGATGGATTGGTGCCTTCGGGAACATTGAGACAGGTGCTGCATGGCTGTCGTCAGCTCGTGTCGTGAGATGTTGGGTTAAGTCCCGTAACGAGCGCAACCCTTGTCCTTAGTTACCAGCACGTAATGGTGGGCACTCTAAGGAGACTGCCGGTGACAAACCGGAGGAAGGTGGGGATGACGTCAAGTCATCATGGCCCTTACGGCCTGGGCTACACACGTGCTACAATGGTCGGTACAGAGGGTTGCCAAGCCGCGAGGTGGAGCTAATCCCACAAAACCGATCGTAGTCCGGATCGCAGTCTGCAACTCGACTGCGTGAAGTCGGAATCGCTAGTAATCGCGAATCAGAATGTCGCGGTGAATACGTTCCCGGGCCTTGTACACACCGCCCGTCACACCATGGGAGTGGGTTGCACCAGAAGTAGCTAGTCTAACCTTCGGGAGGACGGTTACCACGGTGTGATTCATGACTGGGGTGAAGTCGTAACAAGGTAGCCGTAGGGGAACCTGCGGCTGGATCACCTCCTTAATCGACGACTCAGCTGCTCCATAAGTTCCCACACGAATTGCTTGATTCATTGAAGAAGACGAGAGGCCAGCTTTTAAGGTGGTCTGCTTCGTTAGAGTTTAGAAATGAATATTCCAGTGTGAATATTGATTTCTAGTCTTTGATTAGATCGTTCTTTAAAAATTTGGGTATGTGATAGAAAGATAGACTGAACGTTACTTTCACTGGTAACGGATCAGGCTAAGGTAAAATTTGTGAGTTGCTCTTTATTGAGCAGCGCGAATTTTCGGCGAATGTCGTCTTCACAGTATAACCAGATTGCTTGGGGTTATATGGTCAAGTGAAGAAGCGCATACGGTGGATGCCTTGGCAGTCAGAGGCGATGAAAGACGTGGTAGCCTGCGAAAAGCTTCGGGGAGTCGGCAAACAGACTTTGATCCGGAGATGTCTGAATGGGGGAACCCAGCCATCATAAGATGGTTATCTTAAGCTGAATACATAGGCTTAAGAGGCGAACCAGGGGAACTGAAACATCTAAGTACCCTGAGGAAAAGAAATCAACCGAGATTCCCTTAGTAGTGGCGAGCGAACGGGGACTAGCCCTTAAGTGGCTTTGAGATTAGCGGAACGCTCTGGAAAGTGCGGCCATAGTGGGTGATAGCCCTGTACGCGAAAATCTCTTAGTCATGAAATCGAGTAGGACGGAGCACGAGAAACTTTGTCTGAATATGGGGGGACCATCCTCCAAGGCTAAATACTACTGACTGACCGATAGTGAACTAGTACCGTGAGGGAAAGGCGAAAAGAACCCCGGAGAGGGGAGTGAAATAGATCCTGAAACCGTATGCGTACAAGCAGTGGGAGCAGACTTTGTTCTGTGACTGCGTACCTTTTGTATAATGGGTCAGCGACTTATTTTCAGTGGCGAGCTTAACCGAATAGGGGAGGCGTAGCGAAAGCGAGTCTTAATAGGGCGTCTAGTCGCTGGGAATAGACCCGAAACCGGGCGATCTATCCATGGGCAGGTTGAAGGTTAGGTAACACTGACTGGAGGACCGAACCGACTACCGTTGAAAAGTTAGCGGATGACCTGTGGATCGGAGTGAAAGGCTAATCAAGCTCGGAGATAGCTGGTTCTCCTCGAAAGCTATTTAGGTAGCGCCTCATGTATCACTGTAGGGGGTAGAGCACTGTTTCGGCTAGGGGGTCATCCCGACTTACCAAACCGATGCAAACTCCGAATACCTACAAGTGCCGAGCATGGGAGACACACGGCGGGTGCTAACGTCCGTCGTGAAAAGGGAAACAACCCAGACCGTCAGCTAAGGTCCCAAAGTTATGGTTAAGTGGGAAACGATGTGGGAAGGCTTAGACAGCTAGGAGGTTGGCTTAGAAGCAGCCACCCTTTAAAGAAAGCGTAATAGCTCACTAGTCGAGTCGGCCTGCGCGGAAGATGTAACGGGGCTCAAACCATACACCGAAGCTACGGGTATCACTTAGGTGATGCGGTAGAGGAGCGTTCTGTAAGCCTGTGAAGGTGAGTTGAGAAGCTTGCTGGAGGTATCAGAAGTGCGAATGCTGACATGAGTAACGACAATGGGTGTGAAAAACACCCACGCCGAAAGACCAAGGTTTCCTGCGCAACGTTAATCGACGCAGGGTTAGTCGGTCCCTAAGGCGAGGCTGAAAAGCGTAGTCGATGGAAAACAGGTTAATATTCCTGTACTTCTGGTTATTGCGATGGAGGGACGGAGAAGGCTAGGCCAGCTTGGCGTTGGTTGTCCAAGTTTAAGGTGGTAGGCTGGAATCTTAGGTAAATCCGGGATTCTAAGGCCGAGAGCTGATGACGAGTGTTCTTTTAGAACACGAAGTGGTTGATGCCATGCTTCCAAGAAAAGCTTCTAAGCTTCAGGTAACCAGGAACCGTACCCCAAACCGACACAGGTGGTTGGGTAGAGAATACCAAGGCGCTTGAGAGAACTCGGGTGAAGGAACTAGGCAAAATGGCACCGTAACTTCGGGAGAAGGTGCGCCGGTGAGGGTGAAGCACTTGCTGCGTAAGCCCACGCCGGTCGAAGATACCAGGCCGCTGCGACTGTTTATTAAAAACACAGCACTCTGCAAACACGAAAGTGGACGTATAGGGTGTGACGCCTGCCCGGTGCCGGAAGGTTAATTGATGGGGTTAGCTAACGCGAAGCTCTTGATCGAAGCCCCGGTAAACGGCGGCCGTAACTATAACGGTCCTAAGGTAGCGAAATTCCTTGTCGGGTAAGTTCCGACCTGCACGAATGGCGTAACGATGGCGGCGCTGTCTCCACCCGAGACTCAGTGAAATTGAAATCGCTGTGAAGATGCAGTGTATCCGCGGCTAGACGGAAAGACCCCGTGAACCTTTACTATAGCTTTGCACTGGACTTTGAATTTGCTTGTGTAGGATAGGTGGGAGGCTTTGAAGCGTGGACGCCAGTTCGCGTGGAGCCATCCTTGAAATACCACCCTGGCAACTTTGAGGTTCTAACTCAGGTCCGTTATCCGGATCGAGGACAGTGTATGGTGGGTAGTTTGACTGGGGCGGTCTCCTCCTAAAGAGTAACGGAGGAGTACGAAGGTGCGCTCAGACCGGTCGGAAATCGGTCGTAGAGTATAAAGGCAAAAGCGCGCTTGACTGCGAGACAGACACGTCGAGCAGGTACGAAAGTAGGTCTTAGTGATCCGGTGGTTCTGTATGGAAGGGCCATCGCTCAACGGATAAAAGGTACTCCGGGGATAACAGGCTGATACCGCCCAAGAGTTCATATCGACGGCGGTGTTTGGCACCTCGATGTCGGCTCATCACATCCTGGGGCTGAAGCCGGTCCCAAGGGTATGGCTGTTCGCCATTTAAAGTGGTACGCGAGCTGGGTTTAGAACGTCGTGAGACAGTTCGGTCCCTATCTGCCGTGGACGTTTGAGATTTGAGAGGGGCTGCTCCTAGTACGAGAGGACCGGAGTGGACGAACCTCTGGTGTTCCGGTTGTCACGCCAGTGGCATTGCCGGGTAGCTATGTTCGGAATAGATAACCGCTGAAAGCATCTAAGCGGGAAACTAGCCTCAAGATGAGATCTCACTGGGACCTTGAGTCCCCTGAAGGGCCGTCGAAGACTACGACGTTGATAGGTTGGGTGTGTAAGCGCTGTGAGGCGTTGAGCTAACCAATACTAATTGCCCGTGAGGCTTGACCATATAACACCCAAGCAATTTGCTGACCTGAAAAGGCACCAGATTGCGGTGTGTGAAGACGCAATGAACCGAAAGTTCGCAACGATTCACAAAAGCCGCACAAACTATCGCATACCCAATTTGCTGAAGCGTCGAAAGACGGTTCGGTACCCGAATTTCTTGACGACCATAGAGCATTGGAACCACCTGATCCCATCCCGAACTCAGCAGTGAAACGATGCATCGCCGATGGTAGTGTGGGGTTTCCCCATGTGAGAGTAGGTCATCGTCAAGATTAAATTCCAAAACCCCTATCTGCGCATGCAGGTAGGGGTTTTGTTTTTGTCCTCGAAAAAGCATCCTGAGATTGGTACGGATGAAATGATTTGTTCGGTGCCAAGGCCTGCATGACGCCTGCGATCATGGGTTTTTCTTTAGGTTGGGAATAGCGTCCGTTCTGGAACTGATTTTGTCCCTGCAGCGAGTGTCGCCGAACACTCGCTGCGCTCTCCCCTCCCGAGCGTTTTCCAAACAAAAAAACCAGCGCATTGCGCTGGTTTTTTTTCGGACTTTTCCGGGATTCGGGATTCGGCGTAACGCGCCTGAAAAAAACGTGGTGTTGTCTTGATGATAGATGTTATACATATAACATGTTTAACGATAATGACACCGCAATAACAATCCCTCGATCGGTGCGCTGACATGTCTACAGAAAAGAACAGCTTCCTTCAGTTGCTCGAGCAAGAGTTCTCGAACCTGACCCCGACTGGCAAACGCATTGCCAGTTACCTGTTGGGAAACCCGGATCAGCTACCGTTCGAGTCGGCCGACAGCATCGCGCAGCAGGCTTCCACCACTGGCATTTCCGTGGGGCGTTTTTTCCGTTCGCTGGGTTATCAGAACATCGATGAGGTCAAACAGAGTCTGCGCGGCGAAGCGCCGGCGTCGTGGTTGATCACCGACCGGATCGGCGCCTTTCGCACCGAAAGCACTCGAGAAGACGCACTCGACCGTTCCATGAGTCGCGAGATCGAGGCCATCCGGCACGTTTATGGCCTGGCGCGCAGCGGTGCCTTCGCTGAAATCGTGCAGCGCATCTACGAAGCCGATGCGGTATTCATTCTCGGCATCCAGTCGACCCGCGGGATTCTCACCGCGTTTCATAGCCACCTCGAATACATCCGGCCCAAGGTTTATTACGTCGACGGCTTGTCCGGCATCTACGCCGAAACCCTGAATTCCGGCTTTGCCAACCCCTACGCAATCATTTCGGATTTCCGGGCCTATTCCAGTGTGACCCGGACCTTCTGCGACGCCGCCATCGATAACAACCTGCCCTTGGCCCTGATCACCGATCTGCAATGCCCGTGGGCACGTGACTACCCGCTGGATCTGCTGCAACTCAAAACCGATGTCGGGCAGTTCTGGGACTCCCCTGCCCCGCTGGCCTGCCTGTTGAACCTGATGGTATCGGCCGTAGCGGAAAAGTTCGGCGACCGCCTCGATGAACGCCTGAGCAAAAACCGACAATTGCAAAAAGCTTTCGGCCAGTTCGAAGGCTAGATCCATCCAATCCCAACTGGAGTTTTTGCGTGAACAACAGCCCCCTTGTAGAGATTGATGCCGAGCGATATCAGGTGCAAATCGATCTGATCTACGCCAGTGCCGACAATCTGGCTGGAAAGGTGATTTACCCGAGTGCCCGTTGCCTGCTGCATCGCCAAGCGGCCGACTGCCTGGGCAAGGCCAGTGAACTGGCGCGGCTGGCAGGTTACACACTGCGGATTTATGACGCCTACCGTCCACCTTTCGCCCAGTTTCTATTGTGGGAGGCATTGCCTGACGGTAACTACGTGCGCGATCCCCATTTGGGCTCCCACCATAGCCGTGGCGTGGCTGTGGATTTGACCCTGGTGGGCAGCGATGGACAGCCGCTGGATATGGGCAGCGCCTTCGACACCATGGAAGAGAAGTCCCATCAGTTCTACCCGGACCTTCCCGTTCACGTGCAACGCAATCGTCTGCTGTTGCTGGGAATCATGCTCGCGTCCGGGTTCTGCGCAATTCCCACTGAGTGGTGGCATTACGAACTTCCGGATGCCGATGATTACCCCTTGCTGGACGACAACCAGACCACGTTCTCGAACAACTAAAACCGCAACAAACCGATAACGAAACCACAGAGTTTCGCAGCCAACGCAACGCGATAACAACAAGCGTTACCTGCTTCACCTGCAACTGCCCGGTTATAGCTTTTATAAAAAACCTGACGTACTTCCATACATCGAATGATTAAGGAAACCGGCATGACCCCAATGAACACCGTGACCCGAAAAACCTCTCCACGCACCAGCAAGCTGCTGCTTGGTCTACTGTGCAGCGCGATGAGCCTGGGCGCCTGGCAAGCCGCTTCGGCAGCGACGGCTCAGGACACTCTGGTCATCGGCAAGCCCGCCGACCCACAAACGCTCGACCCGGCGGTAACCTTCGATAACAACGACTGGACCATCACCTACCCGTCCTATCAGCGTCTGGTGAGCTACAAAACTGACGGTGACAAGAGCAGCACCGAAGTGACAGGGGATCTGGCGGAAAGCTGGACCGTGTCGCCGGATAACCTGGTCTGGGAGTTCAAGATCAAGCCTGGCAACAAGTTCGATGACGGCACCGCAGTGGATGCTGCTGCCGTGAAGTTTTCCTTCGATCGCCTGATGACCCTCAAGCAAGGGCCGTCCGGTGCATTCCCGGAGGACATGGTGGTGGCGGTGATCGACCCGCAGACTATCCGCTTTACGCTTAAAACGCCGTTCGCCCCCTTCCTGTTCGTCCTGGCCCACAACGGCGCCTCGATCGTTAACCCGCTGGTGGCCAACAAGGGCGCCGAAACCAATGCCTGGCTGTCCAGTCACACCGCAGGCTCCGGTCCTTTCCGCCTGACCAGTTGGCAAAAGGGCCAGTCCGTCACGATGGAGCCGAATCCCTACTTCGCCGGTCCCAAGCCTGCGTTCAAGACCGTGATCCTCAAGACGATTGCGGAGCCCTCCGTGCGTCGGCTGCAACTGGAGCGCGGGGACCTGGATATCATCGAAGACATGCCCGAAGACCAATTGGGCGCACTGGGCGGCAAGCCCGGCGTAGTGGTCAAAGATTTTCCTTCGTTGCGCGTCACTTACCTGTACCTGAACAACAAGAAGGGTCCTCTGACGGACGTCAACGCCCGTCGCGCGATCACCGAAGCGGTGGACTACAACGGCATCGTCAAGGGCATTCTCAAGGACAAGGCCAAGCTGCTGAACGGGCCGATACCGGATGGCATGTGGGGCTACGACAGTTCGCTGCCAGTGATGAAGCAGGACCTGGCCGCCGCGAAGAACAGCCTGGCCAAGGCCCCTCAGAAGATCACCAACCTGAACTACATGTACTCGGACAAGGACGCCAACTGGGAACCGATCGGCCTGACCTTGCAGGCGGCCCTGGCCCCTCTGGGCATCAACCTCAAACTGGAGAAAACCGCCAACGCCACCCTGCGTGAACGCGTTGGCCAGGCCGACTACGACATCGCGGTGGGGACCTGGAGCCCGGACTTCGCTGACCCGTACATGTTCATGAACTTCTGGTTCGACTCCAAGATGCAGGGCCTGCAAGGCAACCGCTCGTTCTATAGCAACCCGGAAGTCGACAAGCTGATTCGCGAAGCGGCCGCTGTCAGCGACACCGCCAAACGCGTCGAGCTTTACCAGACTGCGCAGAAAAAGGTGCTCGACGACAGCGTCTATGCCTACCTCTATCAGAAGAGCTACTCCCTGCCGATGCGTGATTCGGTCAAGGGCTACGTGTTCAACCCCATGCTCGAACAGGTGTTCAACCTGGGAAGCATGAGCAAGTAAACATGCTCCTTCGCGCCAGCCCCCGGCGGCTGGCGCGGCTTCTGATTTCGTCGCTCGTGTAACTGAGGTGCCAGATGGCCTTCCTGACATTGTTGCGCAAGCGCCTGCTCGGCTTGATGTTGGTCGTGTTCGGTGTTTCGCTGATTACCTTTTCAATTTCCCACTTGATCCCGGGCGACCCTGCCCGATTGATCGCCGGCGACCGCGCCAGCGACGCTCTCGTGGCCGGCATCCGTCATCAACTTGGATTGGATCTGCCGCTGTATCAACAATACGGTCGCTACCTGATGGATCTGTTGCACGGGGACCTGGGAACCTCGATACGCACCAACCGTCCCGTCCTGGAGGACTTGCAAGCGTTCTTCCCGGCCACACTGGAACTGGCGTTGGTCGCACTGACGTTGGCGATTCTGGTCGGTGTGCCGCTGGGCGTGTTGTCAGCGGTTTACCACAACCGGCTGATCGATCAGATCGCCCGGACCCTGGCGGTCACCGGTATTTCCACCCCGGCCTTCTGGCTCGGCCTCGGTGCAATCGTGTTGTTCTACGGCCATCTGGGCTGGCTGCCCGGTGGTGGCCGGCTATCTGAAGGGCTCTCGCCGCCACCGACGATCACGGGTTTTTACCTGATCGACTCGCTGCTGGCGGGGGATGTCCGACTGTTTCTCGATGCGGCCGAACACCTGATTCTTCCAGCCGCAACGCTGGGCTTCGTGACCCTGGGGGTAGTCGCCCGGCAGATCCGCTCGGCCATGCTGGATCAATTGGGCGAGGACTACATCCGCACCGCGCGCGCCTATGGCCTGTCCCGGTGGACAGTGATCCTGCGTCACGCCCTGCCCAACGCCCTCATCCCTTCGGTGACCGTCCTTGGGTTGACCCTGGGTGATTTGTTGTACGGCGCGGTACTGACCGAAACCGTATTTGCCTGGCCCGGCATGGGGGCCTATGTGGTCAAGTCGATCCAGTCGCTGGATTTCCCGGCGGTGATGGGCTTTGCGATTCTGGTTTCGTTCATCTATGTCCTGTTGAACATGGCTATCGACCTTTTGTATCGCGTGATCGACCCACGCATCGGCGAGGTGAATTGAAATGTCTGTGACTCTGACGGCGGCACGTGGCCCGCGCAGGGCTGAAAAACTCGCCTACCTGGCTTACCAGATCCGCCGGAGCCCGCTGACCATGGCGGGCCTGTTGATCACTTCTATCGTACTGCTGTGCATGATCTTCGCGCCCTGGCTCGCCAGCCACGACCCGAATGCACTGAACCTCGGCGAACGCCTGGCGCCGCCATCCGCCGACCATTGGTTTGGCACTGATGAAGTGGGTCGCGACCTGTTCAGCCGGGTGCTGTTCGGCAGCCAGCAGTCGGTGGGCGTCGGCCTGTTCGTGGCTTTCGCCTCCTGTTTCATCGGCGGGCTGCTAGGGTGCTTTTCGGGGGTGATCGGTGGGCGTTTCGACGCCTTCATCATGCGCCTGATGGACATCATGCTTTCGGTCCCGTCACTGGTGCTGATCATGGCATTGGCGGCCGCATTGGGCGCGAGTCTATTCAACGCCATGCTGGCCATTACCCTGGTGCGAATCCCATCCTACGTACGGCTGGCCCGTGGCCAGGCCTTGAGTATTCGACAGATGGGGTACGTCAAGGCCGCCCATACGTTCGGGGCCGGACGCTGGCACGTGGTGCACTGGCACGTGGCGCGAAACGCAATGCCGCCCTTGCTGGTGCAACTGAGCCTGGATATCGGTAGCGCCATCCTCATGGCCTCGGCCCTTGGATTCATCGGCCTGGGCGCGCAACAGCCAACCGCCGAGTGGGGCGCAATGGTCGCCACCGGGCGCAATTACATCCTCGATAACTGGTGGTATTCGACCTTTCCAGGCATGGCGATTCTGATCACCGCAACCGGTTTCAACCTGCTGGGCGATGGTGTACGCGACCTGCTCGACCCACGGCAACAGGGGAAATGACAATGCAGACTTCGAGCCCAGTGCTGGCCATCGACAATCTGAGCCTGGAATTCCCGGCTTACAAAAACAATGTGAAAGCCTTGAACGGCGTGACGTTGCACGTCAATCCCGGCGAAATCGTCGGCGTGGTGGGCGAGTCCGGGTCGGGCAAGTCGGTCACGGCCATGCTCAGCATGCGTCTGCTGCCCGAGCGCAGCTATCGCATTACCGCGGGCAGCCTCAGCATGCTCGGCCGCGACATGCTCACAACGCCTGAAAAGGAACTGCTGCAGATTCGCGGACGCGATGCGGCGATGATTTTCCAGGAGCCGATGACCGCCCTGAACCCGACCCGGCGCATCGGTCGACAAATGCTCGATGTGATCATCCATCACCAGAAAATCAGTGCGGCCCAGGCGCGGCTCAAGGCGATTGCCCTGTTGCGCGACATGCACATCGCCAGCCCCGAGCACGTATTGGAGAGCTACCCGTTCGAACTGTCCGGGGGCATGCGTCAACGGGTGATGATTGCGCTGGCGTTCTCCTGTGAACCGCAACTCTTGATCGCCGACGAGCCGACCACCGCGCTCGACGTCACGGTGCAACGCCAGGTGCTGTTGCTGCTGCGAGAAAAGGCCAGGCAACGGGGGACTGCCATTTTGCTCATCACCCATGACATGGCATTGGTGTCGCAGTTCTGTGACCGGGTGTATGTCATGTACACCGGCGCTGTGGTCGAAGAAGGCCGCACCGTCGACGTGATGAACAATCCGCAACACCCTTATACCCGTGGGCTGCTCAGCGGCCTTCCGGAAATGGTGGAGCCGGGCCAGCCGTTGCTGACCATTCCCGGGCAAGTCCCCAACCTCGCCTCTTTACCCGAGGGCTGCACGTTTCAGGAGCGGTGCTCTTACGCCATGCCGGTCTGTGCCAAACGTCCTACCCTCAATGCCATCAACGACCAACGTAAAAGCGCTTGCTGGTTGCCCGTCAAGGAGCTTTCGTGATGAACAATGCTGTCCTTCATAGGGCTATCGACATGGCTCCCCCGATTCTTCAACTCAACGATGTTCGTGTGCGTTTCCCCGTCAGTAACGACTGGCTGGGTCGGCCGCGAGGCTTTGCTCACGCTCTCAATGGCATTGATCTTCAGGTACGAGCGGGCGAAACCCTGGGGATCGTGGGTGAGTCAGGCTGTGGAAAAAGCACATTGGCGCAATTGTTGATGGGCTTGATTGCGCCCAGCAGCGGCGATTTGAGCTGGGCCAGTCGCACCGGCAGCGAAGGCCGCAACAACGTGCAGATTGTGTTCCAGGACCCCCAGTCTTCGCTCGACCCGCGTCTGCCGATCTGGCGAATCATCACCGAGCCACTGTACGCCCGGGGTCATGGCGATCGGGCACAGATGCGTGAGGTGGCAGCCAAGGTCGCGTCCCAGGTCGGTATCCGACCGGAATACCTGGATCGCTTCCCCCACCAGTTCTCCGGCGGCCAGCGTCAGCGGATTGCCATTGCCCGGGCCCTGTCCTCCGACCCGGATATTATCGTCCTCGACGAACCTACATCGGCGCTGGATATCTCGGTTCAGGCGCAGATCCTCAACCTGCTCGCAGAGCTGCAACGCGCCCGCAACCTGACCTACATCCTGATTTCCCATAACGTGTCCGTCGTGCGTCATATGGCAGACCGGGTTGCGGTGATGTATTTGGGGCAAATCGTCGAGCTGGGCCAAGCTGCCCAGGTGCTCGATCAGCCACGCCATCCCTATACCCGCCTGTTACTCGAAGCAGTTCCACGACTGGGCGTTGCGCTGCATGAAGAGCAGGTGGCGGCGCCTACCGAATTGCCGGGTAACCGTCATCTGCCGACTGGCTGCTTCTTTCGAGATCGGTGCAGCCTGTGCACCGTTGGCTGTGACAAACCCCAGGTCCTGCAGGGAGACGAGCGGCAGCGGGCGCGGTGTCATTTACAAGGCTGATTTCCTGTCGGCGGACAGCCTGTTGTGGCGCATAAAAAAACCGGCTTTATTAGCCGGTTTTTTTGACCTTCTGGAAAACCTATGCACATTTTTCAGAATTTTATGAAGTTAAGAAATATATAGTTAAATCATAGTCTTAACAGAAAAGTGTGGCCTGTATCAGCAAAACGGCACACAGGTTATCCACAGAGCTCAGACAGCCACTTGATCGCTGGCCACCGGGGCTTGTGGGGCGGGTGGAAGTGATCCCATTTCCCGTTGCATCTGCTCGTTCCAGGCCTGAACCCGATCGTTAAGCTCGGCAATGGCGCGCGGCCCGCTACCCTCGGCATGCATCGGCTTGCCGATGATCACGGTAATGACACCTTGCTTCTTCGCCCAGCCGGTTTTTGGCCAGAACTTGCCGGCGTTGTGGGCAATGGGCAGCACCGGAAGTGCGGCATTGACCGCCAGTGCGGTGCCGCCGCGAGAGAACTTCCCGATGGTGCCGTAAGGGACCCGTGTTCCTTCAGGAAAGATCAGCACCCAGACGCCATCCTTGAGCAACTCATCGCCCCTCTTTGCGACTTGCCTGAGTGCGGCTTTCGGGTTGTCACGGTCGATTGCAATCGGTCGCAACATGGCCATGGCCCAGCCGAAAAAAGGGACATACAGCAACGAGCGCTTGAGCACCTGGCTCAACGGCTCGAAGTAGGCCGAGAGAAAGAATGTTTCCCAGGTGCTCTGATGGTTCGATTGAATCACGCAGGGCTGGTCGGGCACGTTCTCGGCGCCTTTCACTTCGTAACGGATACCCAGGAACACCTTGCTCAGCCACAAGGCGCAGCGGCACCAGTAAACGTTGATGAAGCGATAACGCGCCTTGAATGGCAAAAACGGCGCGACAAAAAAGCTCAGGCTGCACCACAGCAACGAACTGGTGCCCAGCAGCAGGTAAAAGAGGAAGGTTCTGATGGCCTGCAATATCGACATGGTGACGTTTACCGTTGCGGGAACTGCCCGTCCTATATAAAGCGCACTTCCCTTTCATCCCTGGTCAGGACCAATCGAAGCGCACACTTACTCAAGGGCATGTGTGGATAAGTTCTGCGGCTATTGCCGCCAGATCGTCAAAAATCAATGTGCCTACCGGAAGGGTCTTGCCCAAAGTCTTCACGCCTTTTCCGGTCTTTACCAAAACTGGCTGAGAATCGACGGCTTTGGCAGCTTCCAGGTCACCGAGACTATCGCCGACGAACCATAGATTAGTCAGCGATACGTTGTAATGTGCGGCGATGTTTTTCAACATCCCGGGTTTTGGCTTGCGGCAATCACAGCCATCGTCCGGCCCGTGCGGGCAGTAGACGATGAGGCCGACTTCACCGCCCTGCTCTGCCACCAGCGAGCGCAAGCGCTCGTGCATGGCGTCCAGGGTGGCGATGTCGTAATAGCCGCGAGCGATGCCGGACTGGTTGGTAGCAACCGCTACCGTCCAGCCGGCCTTGCTCAACTGCGCGATGGCTTCGATCGACCCGGGGAGCGGTATCCACTCCTCCACTGACTTGATGTAAGCGTCGGAGTCGTAGTTGATCACCCCGTCCCGATCGAGTATCAGCAGTTTCAAACAGTCTTACCCCAGCAACGAAATATCGGCGACGCCGAGGAACAGGCCACGCAGACGTGCCAGCAACGCATAACGGTTGGCGCGAACTTTCGCGTCTTCCGCGTTGACCATCACGGCTTCGAAGAACGCATCCACCGGCTCGCGCAAGGCGGCCAGGCGTGCCAGCGATTCGCTGTACTGACGCGCTGCGGCCATAGGCTGAACCGCCTGGTCTGCCTGCTGGATCGCCGAGTACAGGGAGAACTCGTTGGCATTATCGAAGTACTTGGCTTCCACGACGGTTGGCACGGAGCCTTCCACCTTGCTCAGCAGATTCGAAACGCGTTTGTTCACGGCAGCGAGGGCAGCGGCTTCCGGCAGCTTGCGGAAGGCCTCTACCGCTTGTACGCGCTGGTCGAAGTCCAGGGCCGAACCCGGCTTCAGGGCACGCACCGACAGGTAGGTCGCGACGTCGACGCCTTCGTCCTCGTAACGGGCACGCAGACGGTCGAAGATGAACTCCAGCACCGCGTCGTTCAGGCCGGCAGCCTTGACCTTGGCACCGAAGGCATTCACGGCGAAAGCCACGGCGTCGTTCAGGTCTAGGTCGAGTTTCTTGTCGATCAGGATGCGCAATACGCCCAATGCGGCACGGCGCAAGGCGTACGGATCTTTGCTGCCGGTAGGCAGCATGCCGATGCCGAAAATACCGACCAGGGTATCCAGCTTGTCAGCGATGGCCACGGCCGCACCGGTCAGGGTGGTCGGCAGCTCGGCGCCGGCACCGCGCGGCATGTATTGCTCGTTCAGTGCCAGTGCAACGTCTTGTGGCTCGCCATCGTTGAGGGCGTAATAGTAGCCGGCGACACCTTGCATCTCCGGGAACTCGCCGACCATTTCGGTCGCCAGGTCGCACTTGGACAGCAGGCCGGCGCGAGTCGCCCACGCGGCGTTGCCGCCGATGCGCTGAGCGATGAACGCGGCCAGTTTGGAAACGCGTTCGGCCTTGTCATAGACGCTGCCGAGTTTTTCCTGGAACACCACGTTTTGCAGGCGCAGGTTGAAGTCTTCGAGTTTCTGCTTCTTGTCTTGCTTGAAGAAGAACTCGGCGTCGGTCAGGCGTGGACGAACCACTTTCTCGTTACCGGCGATGATCTGCTGCGGGTCTTTGCTCTCGATGTTGGCCACGGTGATGAAACGTGGCAGCAACTTGCCGTCGGCATCCAGCAGGCAGAAATACTTCTGGTTGTCCTGCATGGTGGTGATCAGGGCTTCTTGCGGTACGTCGAGGAAACGCTCTTCGAACGAGCACACCAGCGGCACCGGCCATTCAACCAGCGCGGTCACTTCGTCGAGCAGGTCCGGCGGCACGATCGCCGTGCCTTCCTGACGGGTGGCCAGCTCTTCGGTGCGCTTGCTGATGATGTCGCGACGCTCGTTGGCGTCAGCCAATACATAAGCGGCACGCAGGTCAGCCAGGTAGCTGGACGGCGAACCGATGCGCACGCTTTCCGGATGGTGGAAGCGGTGACCACGGGAATCGCGGCCGGCCTTCTGGGCGAGGATGGTGCAGTCGATGACCTGGTCACCGAGCAGCATGACCAGCCATTGGGTCGGGCGAACGAATTCTTCCTTGCGAGCACCCCAGCGCATGCGCTTGGGAATCGGCAGGTCGTTCAGCGAATCTTCAACGATGGTCGGCAGCAGGCTCGCGGTCGGCTTGCCGGCGATGTTTTGGCTGTAGCGCAGTTTCGGGCCACTCTGATCGATTTCGCTCAGATCGACGCCGCACTTCTTGGCAAAGCCCAGTGCCGCTTGGGTCGGATTGCCCTCGGCATCGAACGCGGCCTGGCGTGGCGGGCCATCGAGGTTGATGCTGCGATCGGGCTGCTGAGTGGCCAGCGAGGTGATCAGCACGGCCAGGCGACGTGGCGCGGCATAAACGGTTTTGGTCTCGTAGTTCAGGCCGGACGCTTGCAGGCCCTTGTCGATGCCGGCCAGAAACGCTTCGGCCAGGGTGTTCAGGGCTTTGGGTGGCAGTTCTTCAGTGCCCAATTCAACCAGAAAATCCAGAGCACTCATTGTGCAGCCTCCAGCTTGGCCAGTACTTCATCACGCAGGTCCGGGGTTGCCATCGGGAAGCCCAGCTTGGCGCGAGCCAGCAGGTAGGCTTGCGCGACGGAACGCGCCAGGGTGCGCACACGCAGAATGTATTGCTGACGCGCGGTCACCGAGATTGCCCGGCGCGCATCCAGCAGGTTGAAGGTATGGGACGCCTTCAACACCATTTCGTAGCTTGGCAACGGCAGCGGCTGGTCGAGTTCGATCAGGCGCTTGGCCTCGCTTTCATAGAAATCGAACAGTTCGAACAGCTTCTCGACGTTGGCGTGTTCGAAGTTGTAGGTCGACTGCTCCACTTCGTTCTGGTGGAACACGTCGCCGTAGGTCACTTTGCCAAACGGACCGTCAGCCCAGACCAGGTCGTAGACCGAGTCCACACCTTGCAGGTACATGGCCAGACGTTCGAGGCCGTAAGTGATCTCGCCCGTCACCGGGTAGCACTCGATGCCGCCCGCCTGCTGGAAGTAAGTGAACTGCGTCACTTCCATGCCGTTGAGCCAGACTTCCCAGCCCAGACCCCAGGCACCGAGGGTCGGCGATTCCCAGTTGTCTTCGACGAAGCGGATGTCGTGCACCAATGGGTCCAGGCCCACGTGCTTGAGGGAGCCCAGGTACAGCTCCTGGAAATTGTCCGGGTTCGGCTTCAAGACCACCTGGAACTGGTAGTAGTGCTGCAGACGGTTCGGGTTTTCGCCATAGCGGCCGTCAGTCGGGCGACGGCTTGGCTGCACATAGGCGGCGTTCCAGGTTTCCGGGCCAATGGCGCGCAGAAATGTTGCGGTGTGGAAAGTGCCGGCGCCTACTTCCATATCGTAGGGCTGAAGTACCACACAACCTTGCTCGGCCCAGTATTGCTGGAGGGCGAGGATCAAGTCTTGGAAGGTACGCACGGCTGGCGTAGGCTGGCTCACGAATTCACCTGTTTCTTGGGCTGCGATTTAAAGAGCGGGAGTATACCCGATTCATTGCTGCGCACGCCCCCTGGAGCCTTATGCCACGCTGCTTTTGGTGTTCCGAAGATCCGCTGTACATGGCTTATCACGATCAGGAGTGGGGCACGCCGCTACGCGATGCGCAGGGATTGTTCGAGTTGCTTTTGCTCGAAGGGTTCCAGGCCGGGCTTTCCTGGATCACCGTTTTGCGTAAACGCGAGCACTATCGCCGGGTGATGTATGGCTTTGACGTGCAGCGCGTGGCGCAGATGAGCGACGCCGAAATCGATGATTTGATGCTCGATCCGGGCATCATCCGCAATCGTCTCAAACTCAACGCGGCCCGGCGCAATGCCCAGGCCTGGCTGGCGCTGGAAGACCCTGTCGAGTTTCTCTGGTCGTTTGTCGGCGGCGTTGCAAAGATCAATCATTTCAAGGATCGCACCGAAGTCCCGGCCATCACGCCCGAGGCGGTGGCGATGAGTAAAGGCCTGAAAAAGGCCGGCTTCACCTTCGTTGGCCCGACCATTTGCTACGCCCTGATGCAGGCTTCGGGCATGGTCATGGACCACACGCGCGATTGCGACCGCTACGCGCTGCTGGCGAACGGCGGTTAGAATAGCCGCCTCGCGCACAGCACAAGATCAGGAGTGACCTGTGGATAAGTTTAAAGGCGCCTTGCTGGTAGGCGCTCTGCGGCTGTTTGCCCTGCTCCCGTGGCGGGCGGTGCAGGCTGTCGGCTCGGCGATTGGCTGGGTGATGTGGAAAACCCCTAACCGTTCCCGCGACGTGGTGCGGATCAACCTGTCCAAATGCTTTCCGGAGATGGACCCCGCCGAACGTGAGCGTCTGGTCGGCCAGAGTCTGAAAGACATCGGCAAGTCACTGACCGAGAGCGCCTGCGCCTGGATCTGGCCGGCCCAGCGTTCCATCGACCTGGTGCGTGAAGTCGAGGGGCTCGACGTTCTGAAGGATGCACTCGCCTCCGGCAAGGGCGTGGTCGGCATCACCAGCCACCTGGGCAACTGGGAAGTGCTCAACCACTTCTATTGCAGCCAGTGCAAACCGATCATTTTCTACCGTCCGCCCAAATTGAAGGCGGTGGATGAATTGTTGCGCAAGCAGCGGGTACAACTGGGCAACAAAGTGGCCGCTTCCACCAAGGAAGGCATCCTCAGCGTCATCAAGGAAGTGCGCAAAGGTGGTGCAGTGGGCATTCCCGCCGACCCGGAACCGGCCGAGTCCGCCGGGATCTTCGTGCCGTTCTTCGCCACTCAGGCACTGACCAGCAAATTCGTACCGAACATGCTCGCGGGCGGCAAAGCGGTCGGCGTCTTTCTGCACGCCCTGCGCCTGCCAGACGGTTCAGGCTATAAAGTGATCCTCGAAGCCGCGCCAGAGGCCATGTACAGCACGGACACCGAGGAATCCTGTGCCGCCATGAGCAAGGTGGTCGAGCGTTATGTGCGGGCGTATCCAAGCCAGTACATGTGGAGCATGAAGCGCTTCAAGAAGCGTCCGCCCGGCGAAGAGCGCTGGTATTGAAACAATTGGCACAGTCTGTGGATAACTTGTAGGAGCGGGCCTGCTCGCGATGGACCTGAGGGCACCACGGGGAATCAGACTTCCCGCGTCATCGTTCACGACCATCGCGAGCAAGTTATCCACAATACGTTCATAAGGGCGCAGTAGATGTCCGAACAACGCAAATCATTTCGCATCAAGATCAGTCATGACAGCTTCGGCGAATGCCTGGGCCAGACGCGCAATCTGTCGGCCACGGGTGTCTACGTCAAACATCCGGCCTTGTCGGCTCTACCCAGGGGCGCGGTGGTTTACGGACAGGTGCAGGGCTTGCCCGCCGGCGCGCCGCGTGTGCGCATGGAAGTGGTGCAAGTGGATGCCGAAGGCATTGATTTGCGTTATCTCTGATCAGTGCGCCTGCCGATCGAGCTTTTTCAGGAATACCGTCATTTCTTTCTCGGCCTGTTTGTCGCCATGGGCTTTGGCGGCCTCCAGGCCTTGCTCCCAGGCCTGTCTTGCGGCGGGATAGTTCTCCAGGGCCTGATGGGCCTTGCCCAATAGCTTCCACGCGGCCGAATACTTCGGATCAATCTCGACGCAACGCTGGAAATGCTCCACAGCCTTGGCGTTCTCCCCCAGATCCAGGTAGCCCTTGCCCAGGCCGAAGCGCAGCAATGAGTTATCCACACCCTTGGCGAGCATTTTTTCCAGGGATTCGATCATCAGTGAATTCCTTGTTGAGATTATTCAGGGATATCTATGTGTCCTGTGGATCGCATTCGCGGGCAAGCCCACTCCCACAGTGTTTTGCGGCGAACACATAGGTTGTGTACGCCTGGATTCCTGTGGGAGCGGGCTTGCCCGCGAAGAGGCCAGTCAGGCCACTGCAGAATGTCGATCAGAAGAAACTGAGTCCCACATGGAACAGCTTCTCCACATCCCGAATATGCTTTTTATCCACAAGGAACAGAATCACGTGGTCGCCAGTTTCGATCACCGTGTCATCGTGGGCAATGATCACTTCTTCGTCGCGGATGATCGCGCCGATGGTCGTGCCCGGCGGCAGGCCGATGTTCTCGATGGCTTTGCCGATGACCTTGCTCGATTTCGCATCACCGTGGGCAATGGCCTCGATGGCTTCCGCCGCGCCCCGGCGCAGTGAGTGCACGCTGACGATGTCGCCACGGCGCACGTGGGCCAGCAAGGTGCCGATGGTCGCCAGTTGCGGACTGATGGCGATGTCGATGTCGCCGCCCTGAATCAGGTCGACGTAGGCCGGGTTGTTGATGATGGTCATCACCTTCTTCGCGCCCAGGCGTTTGGCCAGCAGCGACGACATGATGTTGGCTTCGTCGTCATTGGTCAGGGCCAGGAAGATGTCCGCATCCGCGATGTTTTCTTCTATCAACAAGTCGCGGTCGGAGGCACTGCCCTGCAGCACGACGGTGCTGTCGAGGGTGTCCGAGAGATGGCGGCAGCGTGCCGGGTTCATCTCGATGATTTTAACCTGGTAACGGCTCTCGATGGCTTCGGCCAAGCGCTCGCCGATCTGCCCGCCGCCAGCGATGACGATGCGTTTGTAGCTCTCGTCGAGACGGCGCATTTCACTCATCACCGCGCGAATGTTCGCTTTGGCGGCGATGAAAAACACTTCGTCGTCCGCTTCGATCACCGTATCGCCCTGCGGCAGGATCGGGCGATCGCGACGGAAAATGGCCGCCACGCGGGTTTCGACATTCGGCATGTGCTCGCGCAACTGCCGCAATTGCTGACCCACCAGCGGTCCGCCGTAATAGGCCCGTACCGCGACCAGTTGCGCCTTGCCCTCGGCGAAGTCGATCACCTGCAACGCACCCGGATGCTGGATCAGGCGTTTGATGTAGTTGGTGACCACTTGTTCCGGGCTGATCAACACGTCCACCGGAATCGCTTCGTTATCGAACAGTTCGGAGCGCGTGAGGTACGCCGCTTCGCGCACGCGGGCGATTTTGGTGGGGGTGTGGAACAGGGTGTGGGCCACCTGGCAGGCGACCATGTTGGTCTCGTCACTGTTGGTCACGGCCACCAGCATGTCGGCGTCGTCCGCTCCAGCCTGGCGCAGTACCGTCGGCAGTGAGCCGCGACCCTGGACCGTGCGGATGTCCAGGCGGTCGCCGAGATCGCGCAGGCGCTCGCTGTCGGTGTCGACCACCGTGATGTCGTTGGCCTCGCTGGCCAAATGCTCCGCCAGCGAACCGCCGACCTGCCCTGCACCGAGGATGATGATTTTCATCCAGTCACTCCATTGAATCCGTTAACCGCGCGCGGCGGCGATCTTGATCAGCTTGGCGTAATAGAAGCCATCGTGGCCGCCTTCTTGTGCGAGCAATTGGCGACCATGGGGTTGCTTGATGCCGGCCGCCGTCGCGAGGTCCAGTTCTCGGGCGCCCGGCGTGCGGGCAAGGAACGCTTCGATGACTTCGGTGTTCTCGGTCGGCAGCGTGGAGCAGGTGGCGTAGAGCAAAATGCCGCCGACCTCCAGGGTTTTCCACAGGGCATCCAGTAGCTCGCCTTGCAGCAGCGCCAGTGCGGCGATGTCATCGGGCTGGCGGGTGAGCTTGATGTCCGGGTGACGGCGAATCACGCCGGTGGCCGAGCACGGCGCGTCCAGCAGGATGCGCTGGAACGGCTTGCCATCCCACCAGGTGGCGGTGTCGCGACCGTCGGCGGCGATCAGCTCGGCGCTCAGGCCCAGGCGTTCGAGGTTTTCACGCACGCGTACCAGGCGTTTGGCTTCCAGATCCACGGCCACCACGCCCGCCAATGCCGGCTCGGCCTCGAGGATGTGGCAGGTTTTGCCCCCCGGTGCACAGCAGGCGTCCAGCACCCGTTGGCCGGGCGCCAGGTCAAGCAGATCGGCGGCCAGTTGCGCCGCTTCATCCTGCACGCTGATCCAGCCTTCGGCGAACCCGGGCAGGCTGCGCACGTCGGTGGCGGCGTCGAGGATGATGCCGTCACGGCTGTAAAGGCATGCACGGGCGGCGATACCGGCCTCGCTCAGCAAGTCGAGGTAGGCGTCGCGGGTGTGATGGCGTCGATTGACGCGCAGGATCATCGGCGGGTGAGCATTGTTCGCCGCGCAAATGGCTTCCCATTGTTGCGGCCAGAACGCTTTCAGGGATTTTTGCAGCCAGCGCGGATGGGCGGTACGCACTACCGGGTCGTGTTCCAGCTCCGCCAGCAGCGTTTCGCTCTCCCGTTGGGCGCGGCGCAGCACGGCGTTGAGCAAGGCTTTGGCCCAAGGTTTTTTCAGTTTGTCAGCGCAACCGACGGTTTCACCGATGGCGGCGTGGGCCGGCACGCGGGTGTAGAGCAACTGGTAGAGGCCGACCAGCAACAAGGCTTCAACATCGGCGTCCGCTGCCTTGAAAGGCTTCTGCAGCAGTTTGGCCGCCAGCGCCGACAATCGCGGCTGCCAGCGTGCGGTGCCGAACGCCAGGTCCTGGGTGAAACCGCGATCGCGATCTTCGACCTTGTCCATTTGCGTAGGCAGCGAACTGTTGAGAGAGGCTTTTCCGCTGAGAACAGCAGCCAGTGCCTTGGCGGCGGCCAGACGCGGGTTCATTGAGCGTCCGCCGTTTGACCGAGGACGGTGCCCACCGCGAATTTCTCACGACGGCTGTTGAAAAAGTCGCTGAAGTTCAGCGCTTTGCCGCCGGGCAATTGCAGACGGGTCAGGCACAGCGCCTGCTCACCGCAGGCGACGATCAGCCCGTCCTTGCTGGCGCCGAGGATTTCACCGGGTGTGCCCTTTCCTTGCGCGAGGCTCGCGGCCAACACTTTCAGCGCTTCGCCGTTCAACGTGCTGTGGGTGATCGGCCATGGGTTGAAAGCACGGACCAGGCGTTCCAGCTCAATCGCCGGGCGGGTCCAGTCGATGCGGGCTTCGTCCTTGTTCAGCTTGTGCGCGTAGGTAGCCAGGCTGTCGTCCTGCACTTCGCCTACCAGCGTGCCGGCAGTGAGGCCGGCAATGGCTTGAATCACCGCAGGCGGGCCCATTTCGGCCAGGCGATCATGCAGGCTGCCGCCGGTGTCTTCGGCGCAGATCGGCGTGATGACCTTGAGCAGCATCGGCCCGGTGTCGAGTCCCGCTTCCATGCGCATCACGGTCACGCCGCTCTCGGCGTCGCCCGCTTGCACGGCGCGCTGGATCGGCGCCGCACCGCGCCAGCGCGGCAGCAGCGAGGCATGGCTATTGATGCAGCCCAGGCGCGGAATATCCAGCACCACTTGCGGCAGGATCAGGCCGTAGGCGACCACCACCATCAAGTCCGGTTTCAATGCGGCCAGTTCAGCCTGGGCGTCTTCGTTGCGCAGTGTTGGCGGTTGCAGCACCGGGAGGTTGTGTTCCAGAGCAAGCTGCTTGACCGGGCTCGGCATCAGCTTCTGGCCACGGCCTGCCGGGCGATCCGGCTGGGTGTAGACCGCAACGATCTCATAAGGGCTGTTCAACAGGGCCTTGAGGTGTTCAGCGGCGAATTCCGGGGTGCCGGCAAAGACGATGCGCAGTGGCTCAGTCATGAAGGGCTCTCTATTGCAAAGCATCTTGAAAAGAAAAAGGCTTGCCGCAGCAAGCCTTTGAAGGAGGGCATCAAGCGTTCTGGCGATGGAGCTTTTCCAGCTTCTTCTTGATCCGGTCGCGTTTGAGCGTCGACAGGTAATCGACGAACAATTTGCCGTTCAGGTGGTCGCATTCGTGCTGGATGCACACCGCGAGCAGATCTTCGGCGATCAGTTCGTAAGGTTGACCGTCGCGGTCCAAAGCCTTGACCTTGACCCGTTGTGGGCGATCGACGTTTTCGTAGAAACCCGGCACCGACAGGCAGCCTTCCTGATACTGACCCATGTCGTCGGTCAGCGGCTCGAGCTCAGGGTTGATGAACACGCGCGGTTCGGTGCGGTCTTCGGAGAGGTCCATCACGACGATACGTTTGTGCACGTTGACCTGGGTCGCGGCGAGGCCGATGCCCGGTGCTTCATACATTGTTTCAAACATGTCATCGACCAACTGACGCACTTCGTCGTCCACTACGGCCACTGGTTTGGCGATAGTGCGCAGGCGCGGATCAGGGAATTCGAGGATGTTTAAAATGGCCATAAGCTTGATGACTGCACGTGTGAAGTAAGGTCGGATCGATGGCCTGGCGAGTCCGAAGATGCAGGCTATCTATGTAAAACGTAGCTCCCTTCTATTCATAAGCAAGCCGGGAGCGAGCCACTGACGGCTCTGGCGTTTCACGCGAACGCACATAATAAAGGGATTCACCGCATGAGGAAATCACTACTCGCCTTGCTCCTTCTGGCCTCGGCAGGCTGGGCGCATGGGCAAGTGCAGCTCAGGGAAGGTTTTCCACAGACATACACAGTGATCCCAGGGGACACACTCTGGGACATCTCGGCAAAATTCCTTCGTGAGCCGTGGCAGTGGCCCGAGCTCTGGCAGGCCAATCCGCGGATCGAAAACCCCGACCTCATTTATCCCGGCGACTCGCTGGCGCTCGTCTACGTCAATGGCCAGCCACGGTTGACCCTCGATCGCGGTGCGTCCCGAGGCACCCTCAAGCTCTCGCCACGGGTGCACAGCAGCCCGGTGGCGGAAGCCATTCCGAGCATTCCTCTGAGGTCGATCAAAAGCTTTCTGCTGAGCAACCGCATCGTCGACAAGGTCGAGGATTTCGACAAGGCGCCCTACATCGTGGCCGGGGACGCCGAGCGGGTGCTCAGCGGCGTTGGCGATCGCATCTTCGCTCGCGGCCAATTCGACCCGGCACAGCCGGTCTACGGCATCTTCCGCCAGGGCAAGACCTACACCGATCCACAGACCCAAGCGTTTCTGGGGATCAACGCGGATGACATCGGCAGCGGAGAAGTCCTCGCCACCGAAGGCGACGTCGCCACGCTGGCGCTGCAGCGCACGACTCAGGAGGTGCGCCTCGGCGACCGCTTGTTCAGCGGTGAAGAACGCTCGATCAACACAACCTTCATGCCCAGTGCACCGAAAAATGAAATCAACGGCTTGATCATCGATGTCCCGCGCGGCGTCACCCAGGTGGGCGCGCTCGACGTGGTCACCCTGAACAAGGGCCAACGCGACGGTTTGGCAGAAGGCAATGTCCTGGAGGTGATGAAGACCGGCGAAACCGTGCGCGACCGGATCACCGGCCAGCCGCTGAAAATTCCCGATGAGCGCGCCGGACTGCTGATGGTTTTCCGCACCTACGACAAGCTGAGCTACGGGCTGGTACTCAACGCATCGCGCTCGCTGGCGGTGATGGACAAGGTACGAAATCCGTAAGCGTGCTTCACAAGTTACCAACAGAGTTATCCACAGCTTATTCCCGTTTGTACGGGTGCTCATAACGATCAAGGATGATCCATGTCGATGCTTGCCACTGCACCGGTTTCCCCTGCGGAACTGGAAGCTCGTTTACGTCTGCACCGTCTACCTGAACTGGGGCCGGCGCGTTTCAAGAAACTGCTGGAGGCGTTCGGTTCGGCGTCCAAAGCCATCAGCGCACCCGCCAGTGCCTGGCGTGCGCTGGGTTTGCCGCTGGCCTGTTCCGAGGCCCGGCGATGCGCTGAAATTCGCGATGGCGCCAGTCATGCTTTGGCCTGGCTAGAGCGTCCGGGCCAGCGTTTACTGATGTGGGACCAGCCTGACTACCCTTCACTGCTGGCGCAGATCAGCGACGCGCCGCCGCTGTTATTCGTCGCCGGCGACCCCGGCATTCTGGAAAAACCGCAGTTGGCGATGGTCGGCAGTCGTCGTGCGTCACGACCGGGCATGGACACCGCCGCAGCGTTTTCCCGCAGCCTGGCCGGCGCGGGATTTGTCATTACCAGCGGTCTGGCCCTGGGCATCGACGCGGCCGCTCATCAGGCGGCGTTGGACATTGGCGGGCAAACGGTCGGCGTGCTTGGCACGGGTCTTGAAAAGTTTTATCCACAGCGCAATCGACGACTGGCCGACGCGATGATTGCCACCGGTAGCGCCGTGCTTTCGGAGTTCCCGCTGGATGCCGGTCCGAGCGCCAGCAACTTCCCGCGACGCAACCGGATCATCAGCGGTTTGTCCCTCGGCGTGCTGGTGGTGGAGGCCAGTGTGGCCAGCGGTTCGTTGATTACCGCGAGGCTCGCGGCGGAACAGGGGCGTGAGGTGTACGCGATTCCCGGGTCGATCCATCACCCCGGCGCCCGTGGTTGCCATCAACTGATCCGCGACGGTGCCGTGCTGGTGGAAACCGTCGAGCACATCCTCGAAGCCCTGCGCGGCTGGCAGCAGCTGCCGTTTTCCACAGAAGTGTCTGCGACGGCTGCGCCTCACCCGTTGCTGACCCTGCTTCACGCCGCGCCGCTCTCCAGTGAGGCACTGGCCGATGCCAGCGGCTGGGCTTTGCCCAAAGTGCTGGGGGCGTTGACGGAACTGGAGATGGAGGGGCGTGCGGTTTGCGAAAACGGCCGTTGGTTTGCACGAGTGAGCTAGGTTTTATAAACAAGATCGGTAAACTGCGCAGAGCCTTATTCTGGAGTGTTTTTCATGGTCAACAGTTGGCGTGTGCAACAAGCCGCGCAAGCAATTCGCGCCGGGGCGGTGATTGCCTACCCAACCGAAGCAGTCTGGGGTCTGGGTTGCGACCCGTGGGACGAAGAGGCCGTGGAGCGGCTGTTGCTGCTCAAGGGCCGGTCTGTGGATAAGGGCCTGATTCTGGTCGCCGACAACATCCGTCAGTTCGACTTCCTCTTCGAAGACTTCCCTGAGCTGTGGATGGATCGCATGGCCAGCACCTGGCCGGGGCCGAACACCTGGCTGGTGCCGCATCAGAACATGTTGCCGCAGTGGATTACCGGGGTGCATGAAACCGTGGCCCTGCGGGTCAGCGATCACCCGCTGGTGCGGGACTTGTGCTCACTGGTCGGGCCGCTGGTATCGACGTCCGCCAACCCTCAGGGCCGGCCGGCGGCGCGCACGCGGATTCGCGTGGAGCAGTATTTCCGTGGACAGCTTGATCTGGTGTTGGGCGGGAACCTCGGCGGGCGCAAGAATCCGAGTGTGATTCGCGATCTGGCGACCGGCCAGGTCATGCGCGCGGGTTGACGTTCGCGTCATCGTTCGCTGGCAAACCCGCTCCCACGGTGATTTCGGGTGTTCACAGTATTTGTATTCACCACCGAAACCTGTGGGAGCTGGCTTGCCAGCGATGAGGCCCTGCCAGTCGCTGAAAATCTTAAGGCAACAGAACAACCGACCCGGTCGTGCGCCGCGCCGACAACTCGGTCTGCGCCTTCGCTGCTTCAGCCAGTGGATAACGCTGGCTGATATCGACCGTCAGCTTGCCGCTGATGATCATCTCGAACAGTTCGTCGGCCATTCGCTGCAGGTTCTCGGCGTTGTTGGCGTAGGTCGCCAGTGTCGGGCGGGTCACGTACAGCGAACCCTTCGCCGCCAGAATCCCCAGGTTCACCCCGTCCACCGCACCGGACGCATTGCCGAAACTCACCACCAGCCCCCGGGGCGCCACGCTGTCGAGCGAAGTCAGCCAGGTGTCCTTGCCGACGCCGTCGTACACCACCGAGACCTTTTTGCCGTCAGTCAATTCCAGTACGCGCTGTGCGACGTTTTCATGGCTGTAGTCGATGGTCGCCCAGGCGCCATTGGCCTTGGCCAGTGCGGCTTTCTGCGCTGAACTCACGGTGCCGATCAACTTCACGCCCAATGCCTTGGCCCATTGGCACGCCAGGGAGCCCACGCCACCGGCCGCGGCGTGGAACAGGATGGTTTCGCCGCCCTTGAGTTCATAGGTCTGACGCAACAGGTATTGCACGGTCAGGCCTTTGAGCATGACCCCTGCCGCCTGTTCGAAGCTGATGGCGTCCGGCAGATGCACCAGGTTGGCTTCGGGCAATACATGCACGTCACTGTAGGCGCCCAACGGACCGCTGCCATAGGCCACGCGATCACCCACCTTGAACCGGGTCACTTCGCTGCCGACGGCCTCGACCACGCCCGCCCCTTCGGAGCCCACGCCCGATGGCAGGGACGGCGGCGAATAGAGGCCGCTGCGGTAATAGGTATCGATGAAGTTCAGGCCGATGGCCTTGTTGCTCACCCGAACTTGCTGCGGGCCGGGCTCGGCGGGTTGGTAATCCACATACTCGAGCACTTCGGGGCCACCGTGGGCACGGAACTGAATACGCTTTGCCATCTGCACTCTCCTGAGATCGTTTCTACCAAAGCCTCCTATCGGACTCCTAAGCTTGATCTTCGTCAACTGCGACGAGCGCATCGGCGGTGGTATGCTACGCGCCCATTTGCGCCGGCTGAGCTCCAATGGAGCGCCGCGTAGCTTTGCCCGATCCAAGGTGATGCCATGACTACCCGCACCGAGGCCGTAAAAGCCTACCTGCTCGACCTGCAAGACCGCATTTGCGCTGCCCTGGAAGCCGAAGACGGCGGCACGCGCTTCGTCGAAGACGCCTGGAACCGGCCTGCCGGTGGAGGCGGACGTACGCGGGTGATCGAAAACGGCGCAGTCATCGAAAAGGGCGGCGTCAATTTTTCCCACGTTTTCGGCAGCGGTCTGCCCCCGTCCGCCAGTGCCCATCGGCCAGAACTGGCCGGGCGCGGGTTCGAAGCCCTGGGCGTGTCCCTGGTGATCCACCCGCACAACCCGCACGTACCGACCTCCCACGCCAACGTGCGGTTTTTCATCGCCGAAAAAGAAGGCGAAGAGCCGGTCTGGTGGTTCGGCGGCGGCTTCGACCTGACCCCTTACTACGGCAATGAAGAAGACTGCGTGCACTGGCACCGCATCGCCGAGCAAGCCTGCGCGCCGTTCGGTCCGGAGGTCTATTCGCGCTACAAGGCCTGGTGCGACAGCTACTTCCACATCAAGCATCGCCACGAGCCACGGGGCATTGGCGGCTTGTTTTTCGATGACCTGAACGAGTGGGACTTCGACACCAGTTTCGCCTTCATGCGCGCCATCGGCGACGCCTATATCGAGGCTTATCTGCCGATCGTGCAACGGCGCAAGAACGATGCGTTCACCGCCAAACAGCGAGAGTTCCAGGAGTTCCGCCGCGGGCGTTACGTCGAGTTCAACCTGGTTTACGACCGTGGCACCTTGTTCGGCCTGCAATCGGGCGGGCGTACCGAGTCGATCCTCATGTCCCTGCCGCCGCAAGTGCGCTGGGGTTATGACTGGAAGGCCGAACCGGGCAGCGAAGAAGCACGCCTGACTGAATACTTCCTGCAAGACCGCGATTGGTTGGCCAAGGCCTGAACGAGGAATCCTGATGGACCGTTACGTCGTATTCGGCAACCCGATTGGTCACAGCAAGTCGCCGCTGATCCATCGCCTGTTTGCCGAGCAGACCGGGCAGAAACTCGACTACAGCGCCTCGCTGGCGCCGCTCGACGATTTTTCCGGCTGTGCCCGGGCGTTTTTCCTCGAGGGTCGTGGGGCCAATGTCACAGTGCCGTTCAAGGAAGAAGCCTACCTTCTGGCCGACAGCCTGACGGCGCGGGCACGACGGGCCGGGGCGGTGAATACCCTGAGCAAACTGGCCGATGGCACTCTGCTGGGCGATAACACCGACGGTGCCGGCCTCGTGCGCGACCTGACGGTCAACGCCGGGTTCAGCCTCAAGGACAAACGCATCCTGCTGCTCGGTGCTGGCGGCGCGGTGCGCGGTGCACTGGAACCCTTGCTGGCAGAACAACCGGCGTCGGTGATCATCGCCAACCGTACGGTGGACAAGGCGGAGTTGCTGGCGGAGCTGTTCTGCGACCTGGGCCCGGTATCGGCCAGCGGTTTTGACTGGTTGCAGGAATCGGTGGACCTGATCATCAACGCGACGTCCGCCAGCCTCTCGGGCGAAGTCCCGCCGATTGCCAGCAGCCTGATCGAGCCGGGCAAAACGGTGTGCTACGACATGATGTACGGCAAGGAACCGACCTCCTTCTGCCGCTGGGCCAGCGAACACGGTGCAGCGGCGGCGATGGATGGCTTGGGCATGCTCGCCGAACAAGCGGCGGAGGCTTTTTTCCTGTGGCGCGGCGTGCGCCCGGATACGGCGCCGGTGCTGGCCGAGCTGCGTCGGCAGCTGGCCCTCTAGGCCTTTGTGGCGAGGGCGCTTCGCACCCGAGCGGGAGCAAGCTCCCTCGCCACAGGCTATGCGGTTGTCACAACCATGGTGTTTCAGTCCTCAAACCGGATCGGACATTTCTCTGCCCCTTCCAACTTCCTCAGTTCTTCCACCACCTGCGGCCGCGCCTGGCGCAGGGTCAGGCTGCGATTCTGGCGCAGCAGTCGCCGCGCTTCCTGATGCAGCATTTCCACGCCCGAATAGTCGATGAAGTTGATCTGCTGCGCCTCGATCACCACCCGTGCGCCGTGCATCCGTTGCAAACGCACCTGCAAGTAATGGCTGGCGCCGAAGAAGATCGAGCCGCCGACCCGCAGAATGTCCTCATCACCCTCGCGTATATGCTGAACCCGAGGTTGCGAGGTGCGCTTGAGGTAGAAGAACAGCGACGCCAGCACGCCGGCATAGATCGCCGTCTGCAATTCCAGGAGCAAGGTCGCGACGCAGGTCAGCGCCATCACCACGAACTCGGCACGGCTGACCCGCAGCAAGGCGCGAATGCCGCGATGGTCGATCAAGCCCCAGGCGATCAACAGAATGCTGCCAGCCATGGCCGGGATCGGGATGTGCGCGATCAGGCTGGCGCCGAAGATCGCGAACAGCGCCACCCACAACGCCGAAAAAACGCCCGCCAACGGCGAACAAGCGCCCGCGTCATAGCTCAGGCCTGAGCGGGTGAACGAACCGGCTGACAGCGATCCGGAGAAAAAGGCCCCGACAATGTTCGACAAGCCTTGGGCGCGTACTTCCTGATTGGCATCGAGCAACTGCTGTGAACGGGCGGACAGCGAGCGGGCGATCGACAGGCTGGTCACCAACCCGAGCATGCCCACGGCCACGGCACTGGGCAGCAGACGCAAGATCAGGTCGAGGTCCAGCGGCAACGGGCTGAACGGCGGTAACTTTCCGGTGAAGGCGCTGACCCGTTGCACATGACCGAACATCGCGGGCCAGAGCCAGACCAGCAGCGCGCCCAGCATCAGGGTGATCAACAGGGTCGGCCAGCGCGGTAGCAACAGTTTCAGGATCGCGCCGACCACGACGGTGGCCAGGCCCAGCACGAGCGACGGTTTGTCCACCTTGTCGAGATGCCTGAATAAATTGATGAAGCTGTCCAGTGCCGTGGCCTGGCTCGGCAAGTCCAGTCCCAACAGGTTAGGCAACTGGCCGACGGCGATCACCACGGCCGCACCCAGCGTGAAGCCCAGCACCACCGAGTGAGAGACGAAATTCACCAATGCGCCAAACCGCAACAAACCCAGCAGCCATTGGAAGATCCCGGCGAGGAACGTCAGTAGCAAGATCAAAGTGACGTAGTCCTGCGTCGCGGGAACGGCCAGAGGACTGACGCTGGCGTACAGGACAATGGAGATGGCCGCCGTAGGACCGCAGATCAAATGCCACGACGAACCCCACAGACAGGCAATCAGCACCGGGATGATCGCCGCGTACAGACCGTATTCCGGTGGCAGGCCGGCAATCAGCGCGTAGGCAATGGATTGCGGCAGCGCGAGAATCGCGCCACTGAGACCGACAATTAGATCACGACCAATGCTGGCGCGGGTTTGTCGGGGTAACCAGGTGAGGAACGGAAAGAGTGAGTGGCGGCTGGGAAGGGCCATGGGTCCTCTCGGCTGGGGGTTTTCGCAAGGGTAGCAGGACGACAAAAATTATGTGGCGAGGGAGCTTGCTGTGGCGAGAGGGGCCCCCTCGCCACAGGTCATTGTCAGAGCTTGGCTTTCACCGCCGGTAATGCATCCTTGCCGTCCACGGTCTTCACGCCATCAAGCCACTTGTCCAGCACCGCCGGGTTGGCCTTGATCCACGCCTTGGCCGCGTCGGCATTGCTGACTTTCTTGTTTACCACCTCGGCCATGATGCTGTTTTCCATCTCCTGGGTGAAACTCAGGTTGGTCAGCAGCTTGCCAACGTTCGGACAGGCCTGTGCATAACCTTTGCGGGTCAGGGTGTGGACGCTGCCCGTGTCGCCAAAGTATTGCTCGCCACCCTTGAGGTAATGCATTTTCAATTGCACGTTCATCGGGTGCGGGGTCCAGCCGAGGAAGGTCACGAACTTCTGTTTTTTCACGGCGCGAGACACTTCGGCGAGCATGGCCTGTTCGCTGGATTCGACCAGTTTCCACTGACCCATGTCGAAGTCGTTCTTCTTGATGATTTCCTGCAACGAGGCGTTCGCTGGCGCGCCGGAGCCGATGCCGTAGATCTTCTTGTCGAACTTGTCGGCGAACTTGTTCAGGTCGGCAAAGTTATGCACACCCGCATCCCACACGTAGTCCGGGACGGCGAGGGTGAATTCGGTGCCGTCGAGGTTCTTCGCCAGTTGCGTGACATCGCCGGTGGCGACGAATTTGTCGTAGAAGCCCTGCTGCGCCGGCATCCAGTTACCCAGGAACACATCGACCTGGCCATCCTTGAGCCCACCATAGGTGATCGGCACCGCGAGCGTGTCGACCTTGGCCTTGTAGCCCATGCCGTCCAGCAGAAACCCGGTGATGGCGTTAGTCGCGGCGATGTCGCTCCAGCCTGGATCGGCCATTTTCACCGTCTCGCAGCTCTGGTCGGCAAATGCCGAAGCGCTGCCCAGCGCCAGGAGCCCGACTGTCAGTACTGTGGATAACCTTTGCATGGACTTCCCCTTAACATTATTGGTTTTGGCAGGGTTGTGGATAACGTGCTTTACGCTCCAGATCATCGAGGTCGATGTGGTTGCGCATGTACTGCTGACTGGCGTCCACCAGCGGCTGGTGATCCCAGCTCTTCAGCTTGCCGATGGTCAGCGCATCGGCGACGAAACGCCGGCGTCGCTGGCTCGCGAGCACCTGTTGGTGGATCGCGGGAATGTCCCAGCGGGCCCGCGCTTCGGCGAGAAAATCGTCGAATAGCTGGCGATGTTGCGGCGACTGGCTGAGTTCTTCCAATTCGTGCGGGTCATTGTGCACATCGAAGAGCAGGCAAGGGTCGTCTTCGCTGTAGATGAATTTGTAGGCGCCGCGGCGAATCATCATCAACGGGCTGATGGTGCCTTCGGCCATGTATTCGCCGAACACTTCGTCGTGGCCGCCCTGCCCTTGCAGGTGCGGAACCAGTGAGCGGCCATCCAGCGGCAAACCCGGTTCCAGCGAACCGCCCGCCAGCTCGACGAAGGTTGGCAGCAGGTCGGCAGTGGACACCGAGGCGCTGACCCGACCGGCGCCGAATTGCCCTGGGGCACTTATCAACAGGGGCACGCGAGCCGCCATTTCAAACCAGTGCATTTTGTACCAGAGGCCCCGCTCGCCGAGCATGTCACCGTGGTCGCCGGAGAACACGATGATGGTGTCATCGATAAGCCCGGTATCTTCGAGTGTTTGCAGGAGTTTGCCGACGTTACTGTCTATATAGCTGCACGCACCGAAATAGGCGCGGCGGGCGTCACGGATCTTATCCACAGGCAGCGGCTTGTCCCACAGGTCGTAGACCTTGAGCAAACGTTGCGAATGCGGGTCGAGCTCGTGTTGATCCGGCGTCACAGGCAACGGGATATCGGCGTCGTCGTACAGATCCCAAAAGGCTTTTGGAATGGTGTACGGATCATGGGGGTGAGTCATCGAAACGGTCAGGCAAAACGGCTGGTCGCCGTCTTCGCGGATGTGATCGAACAGATACTGCTGGGCCTTGAACACCACTTCTTCGTCGAAATCGAGTTGATTGGTGCGTACGCAGGGTCCGGCTTGCAGCACCGAAGACATGTTGTGATACCAGGACGGGCGCACGTCTGGCTCATCCCAGTTCACCGCCCAGCCGTAGTCGGCCGGATAGATATCGCTGGTCAGACGTTCTTCATAGCCGTGCAATTGGTCCGGGCCGCAGAAATGCATCTTGCCCGATAGCGCGGTGCGGTAGCCGAGGCGACGCAGGTAGTGGGCATAGGTCGGTACATCGGCCGGGAAATCCGCCGCGTTGTCGTAGGCGCCGATTTTGCTCGGCAACTGGCCGCTAACCAGGGTGAAGCGCGATGGCGCGCACAGAGGGCTGTTGCAGTAAGCGGCGTCGAATACCACGCCTTGGGCGGCTAGGCGGCTTAGATTAGGCAGTTTGATCGGTGAAGGACCGTAGAACGGCAACATTGGCGCGGCCATCTGATCGGCCATGATGAAAAGAATGTTCTTGCGCTTCATGTGATCGCGGCATTCCATAGTGGATGTTTATGCGAGAGTGCTGCGATCGAGCATGTAACCCATGCACATTGCGGTAAAGCCCATGCACGGCAATGACTAGGATAAGCGCAGCTTATGTATGACGCCTTGGGTGACCTGTCCCTGGATTTGCTTCGCGCGTTCGAGTCCGCGGCCCGCCAACGCAGTTTCACCGCCGCGGCCGTTGAACTCGGCACCACGCAACCGGCCATCAGCCAGCAGATCAAGCGGTTGGAAGAGCAACTGGCGACCCGTCTGTTCGACCGCATCTATCGCGGTATCGAACTGACCGAGGCCGGGACGGTTCTTTTCGAGCAAGTTCAGCTCGGTTTGCAGCAAATCGATGCCGGATTAAGTGCTATCAGCGCGCAACAACAGCATGAGGTGCTGCAAGTCGCCACCGATTTCGCATTCGCGGCCTATTGGCTGATGCCGCGCCTGCACCGCTTTCACGCGGCCCACCCGCAAGTGGATGTCAGCCTGGTGACCAGTGAACGCAGCCATAACATGCTACGTACCGATATCGACGTGGCGGTGCTGTTCGGTGATGGCCGCTTCAAACAGGGCGAAAGCCATTGGCTGTTCAGTGAAGAAGTGTTCCCGGTGTGCAGCCCGCAGTTGTTGAGTGAGCGATCCCTGCCCTTGCCTGCCCAGTCGCTGCTGGAATTTCCGTTGCTGCACCTTCGTGGTGAAAACAGCAGCAACTGGTTTGACTGGAGCGGCGTGTTTCGCGAATTGGGCATTACCTCTCCCCCGGCGCCGGGCCAGTTGCGTTTCGACAACTACACCCTGCTGATACAGGCCGCCATTGGCGGTCAGGGCGTGGCCATTGGCTGGCGCCACCTTGTGGATAACTTGTTGGCGCAGGGCCTGTTGTGCCGCCCCATCGCCGAGACGGTGATATCCAGGCTGGGCTATTACGTGGTCCTGCCGCAACGCAAGCGGCGCGGGGCGCTGATTCAACAGTTTGTGGATTGGTTGATGGCCGAGCAGGCCCGCAGTGCGCAATCGCTCAATGGTCTGGCCCTGCCCTCGATTGCGGTTTAGGGTTCAGTCGCGATGAAGTTGACGTGCTCGCCGATGTGCAGGTTTAAACGCAATTCGTCGGCGATCCCCACGGCAGTCCGGCTCAAACGATTCAATGGCTCTGCCAGGCCCGGCTCGAGGCTGCTGCTGACCTGACTGAAATGTTCGAGGGTCAGCCCGGAGACGCCGCGCGGGGCGTTCACCAGCGTCCACTGCAAGGCACTGCTTTGTAGCGCTTCACGTATTTCTTCGGCTGCGTGGCGTTGCAGGACGTCGTCGATCTCGGGATCGTCCAGCACCGCGAAGTCCCCCACCAGAAACAACCGTGCAACGCCTGCCGCCTGCATGCCATCGATCAACGCATCGACCGCCAGCACCTGCTCGACCGGGCCTGGCACGAACGTCTTTTCCACATGTTCGCTGTTGAAGGGTAATCCCGGTGCGTCCAGTAAACAGACGACAGCCGAGCTGCCCGCCACGCTTTGCTTGACCCGCTCGGCTTCAAACAGGTCGCCCGTCTTGGTGCGCAAGCCCGGACGTGGCGCGAGGGCCGTCAGGTCATCGAGAATGGCGATCACTTCATGTTGGCGACGCAACATTTCAGCCATCAGCGCGCTGCCGAAGCTACTCATGGCACCATATAGCACCACTTTCACCACCGGTGTTTCAGCATTTTTCATGGCCAGGCTCCGTTATTTCCTGCGTATATGGCGTGTGACCTGTGGGAAACGGTGAGGGTTCGACCGGGTTTTGGAGGGATTCACATGCAACGGATCAAGGGCTATCACGCCCATGTTTACTTCGATGCCAGCACCATCGATCAGGCACGGGCGTTATGTGAGCAAGCAGCACAGCTGTTTCCGCTGAAGATGGGCCGCGTCCACGAGCGCTTGGTCGGCCCGCATCCGGACTGGAGTTGCCAGTTGGCCTTCGAACCTGAGCTCATCGGCGATGTGTTGCCGTGGTTGGCGCTCAATCGCAAGGGGCTTGTGGTGTTCCTGCACCCGGACACCGGCGACGATCTGCTGGATCACAGCGAGCACGCCATCTGGATGGGTGCGATTCGCCCACTGGACCTGTCTATTTTTTGATCAGATGCTTTCTTCGGGCTCGCCCGGCAAATGCTCATCCAGGTGCAGCCAGGGCAAGCGGTTGTCGGTCCAGATATGGCGTTCGGCCGGCGCCTGTTCGGGATGGTCGAGGGTGGCGATGGTCACGTCGATGCTCGCAGGGCTCAGGTGGGTCACCAGCGCCAGTTGCGCGCCACAGTGACCGCAGAAATATCGTGCACAGGTTGCCGATGAGTCGTAGCGCGTCGGTGTTCCGGCCACCCATTGAAAGGCGGACGCCGGCAGTGTGATCCAGGTCGTCACGGTACCGCCGCTGACCCGACGGCAAATCGAGCAATGGCAGTGGGCGATATCGTGCAATGGCCCGCTGAATTGATAGCGCAGTTGTCCGCAGTGGCAACCGCCGGTGTGAAGCGCATTCATCTCGTTTTCTCCCGGGCCCGAATCGATGGGCTCAAAACCTGTCCGACGACCGGTTATACATCCGGTCAATGCTTTCATCGGCGAAAGCTGGCTGAAAGCTTCCCCGATTAGGATCGCCCCCACTGCCGGCACAGACCGGTTGGCCAACACGAGCGTTCGATTGCTCGCCTGGCCCATTTAACAACAACAATGGTGATCCTGATGCCCTCTGCTACCCGCCGCTTCGCTATAACTCCGCCCGTACGCCTCGTGCTTGCCGTTTTGCGCTGATCCCGCCCGATCCGCCCTTTCCCTAGCCGCGCTACGCCTGGAGTACTCCCATGCTGACTTTCCTTGGCTTCGCCATGGTCATCACGTTCATGTTCCTGATCATGACCAAGCGCCTGTCCGCGCTGATCGCCCTGATCATCATCCCGATCGTCTTCGCCCTGTTCGGTGGTTTTGCCCCGAAGATCGGCCCGATGATGCTCGAAGGCATTACCAAGCTGGCGCCGACCGGCGTGATGCTGATGTTCGCCATTCTGTACTTCGCCCTGATGATCGACTCGGGTCTGTTCGACCCGGCCGTGCGCAAGATCCTCAAGCTGGTCAAGGGCGACCCGTTGAAAGTTTCGGTCGGCACCGCCGTACTGGCGCTCGTCGTCTCCCTCGATGGTGACGGCGCGACCACTTATATGATCTGCGTGGCCGCCATGCTGCCGCTCTACAGCCGCATCGGCATGAGCCCGCGGATCATGGCCGGCCTGATCATCCTCGCCGGTGGCGTGATGAACATGACCCCGTGGGGTGGCCCGACGGCCCGAGCGGCCAGTGCGTTGCATGTGGACCCGTCGGCGATCTTCGTGCCGATGATTCCGGCGATGGCTGCCGGTGTGCTGGCGATCCTGGTCATTGCCTACTTCTACGGCAAGCGTGAACGGGCGCGTCTGGGTGAGCTGCACCTGGTTGGCGATGAAATCGACCACAGTGAAATCAGTGTTTCGCAGTTTCCGGATGCCCGTCGGCCGAAGCTGATCTGGTTCAACGGCGCCCTGACCCTGGCGTTGATGTGCACCCTGATCGCCGGTCTGTTGCCGCTGCCTGTGCTGTTCATGGTGGCGTTCAGTATCGCGATGATCGTCAACTATCCGTGCCTGCAACAGCAGAAAGATCGTGTCGCGGCCCATGCCGGCAGCGTGCTGGCGGTGGTCGGGCTGATCTTCGCCGCCGGCATTTTCACCGGCATCCTGTCGGGCACCGGTATGGTCGATGCCATGTCGAAAAGCCTGCTGGCAGTGATCCCTGATTTCCTCGGCCCTTACCTGGCCGTGATCACGGCGCTGGTGAGCATGCCGTTCACGTTCTTCATGTCGAACGATGCATTTTATTACGGCGTGTTACCGGTACTTGCCGAAGCCGCCAGCCACTACGGTATAACCGCGGTGGAAATGGCACGTGCCTCGATCGTCGGTCAGCCCGTCCACTTGCTGAGCCCGCTGGTACCATCGACCTACCTGTTGGTGGCCCTGGCCGGTATCGATTTCGGTGACCACCAACGCTTCACCCTGAAGTGGGCAGTGCTGGTGTGTATGTGCATACTGGTTGCCGCGTTGCTGATGGGGATTTTCCCGCTGTTCAGCACTCTATAAGCCCAAGACTCACCACCTCGGGTCCAGGCTTTGTGGTTTGAAGCCCGGACCCTTCGTGGTTTAACACTCGCTCAAAGGAATACACATGGAATGGCTGACCAACCCTGAAATCTGGGTTGCCTTCTTTACCCTGACCGCCCTGGAAATCGTCCTCGGTATCGATAACATCATCATGATTTCGATCCTGGTCAGCCGCATGCCCAAGCACATGCAACAGCGCACCCGGATTTTCGGGCTGGCGCTGGCCATGGTCACGCGGATTCTATTGTTGCTGTCGATCACCTGGGTCATGCGCCTCACCGCCGACCTGTTCGTCGTGTTCGGCCAGGGTATTTCCGGGCGAGACCTGATCCTGTTCTTCGGTGGCCTGTTCCTGTTGTGGAAAAGCTCGCAGGAGATGTACCACGCGCTGGAAGGTGAGGACGAAACCAACGACGAGCCGAGTGGCGCGGGAGGCAACTTCTTCTACACCATCATCCAGATCGCGATCATCGACATCGTGTTCTCTCTGGACTCGGTGATCACTGCGGTCGGCATGGTCTCCCACGTACCGGTCATGGTCGCGGCCATCATCGTGGCCGTATTGGTGATGATGTGGGCTTCCGGCACCATCAGCGAATTCATCGACAAGCACCCGTCGCTGAAGATGCTGGCGCTGTCGTTCCTGTTGATCGTCGGTACCGTACTGATTGCCGAATCCTTCGACGTGCACGTGCCAAAAGGCTACGTCTACTTCGCCATGGCGTTCTCGCTGGCGGTGGAAGCGATCAACATCAAGATGCGCACCGCGATTGCGAAAAAGAAAAAGCAGCCAGACCCGGTGAAACTGCGCAAGGACATTCCGGGCCAGTAACCCGGTAATACGCAACACCCTGTGGGAGCGAGCTTGCTCGAGATAGCGGTCCATCCGTCAACATCAATGTTGAATGTGAGGGCCCATCGCGAGCAGGCTCGCTCCCACAGTTGTTTTGAGTGGCTGGAAGGCCAGGGTTTCATGACAGTTTTGTTTCAATCGCGTCTTTAGCTATGCGATGCTGGCGCCCAGACCGTTAGCCAACTACAGCTTAAGTACAGAACGTAGAACGTCGCGCGGCACCGTCAACTTGCTCCTTTGGGGCGCTACCACCACAGGGGGCCTGTATGCTCACCCTGCTCAATTTATTATCTGCCGTGGCCCTGTTGATCTGGGGCACGCACATCGTCCGAACCGGCATCCTGCGGGTTTACGGTTCCAACCTGCGCCACGTGATTGGCCAGAACATGTCCAGGCGCGGGCTGGCGTTCATCGCGGGGATCGTGGTGACGGCCATGGTCCAGAGCAGCAACGCCACCGCCATGCTCGTGACCTCGTTTGTCGGTCAGGGCCTGATGGCGCTGACCCCGGCGCTGGCGACCATGCTGGGCGCCGATGTCGGTACGGCGCTGATGGCGCGGGTGCTGACCTTTGATCTGTCATGGCTGTCGCCGCTGCTGATCTTTCTCGGGGTGATTTTTTTCCTGTCGCGCAAACAGACCCGGTTGGGACAGATGGGCCGTGTGGCCATTGGCCTGGGTTTGATCATTCTGGCGCTGCAATTGATCGTCGAGGCCGCCGCACCCATCACCCACGCCCAAGGGGTGAAGGTGATCTTCGCCTCGCTGACCGGCGATATCCTGCTCGATGCCCTGGTCGGCGCGCTGTTCGCGATGATTTCCTACTCGAGCCTGGCGGCGGTCCTGTTGACCGCAACCCTGGCCGGCGCCAGCGTGATCAGCCTGCCGGTGGCCATCGGCCTGGTGATCGGCGCCAACATAGGCAGCGGCGTTCTCGCGTTCCTCAGCACCAGCATGCAGAACGCCGCCGGCCGCCAGGTGGCGCTGGGCAGCCTGTTGTACAAGCTGATCGGCCTGTTGCTGATCATTCCTGTGCTCGACCCGCTGGTGCACTGGATCGATAGCCTGGACTTCAGCCCGCAGGAAATGGTCATTGGTTTCCACCTGCTCTACAACACGGCGCGTTGCCTGATCCTGCTGCCCAGTGTCGGGCCGATGGCCAGGTTCTGTGCGTGGGTACTGCCGGAGCGCCCGCAACCCAATGGCATGGCCAAGCCCCGGCACCTTGATCCGACGGCGTTGGTCACGCCAAGCCTGGCGCTGGCCAACGCCGCCCGGGAAACCCTGCGCATGGGGGATCTGATCGACAACATGCTGGAAGCCATGCTTGATGTGCTGAACGGCAAGCAAACGGCCGTGACCCAGGAAATGCGGCGTCTGACCGATGACGTCGAGGCGCTCTACAGCGCGATCAAACTGTATCTGGCGCAAATGCCCCGGGAAGACCTCAGCGATCAGGACAGTCGACGCTGGGCGGAAATTATCGAGCTGGCGATCAACCTCAAGCTCGCCAGCGACTTGATCGAACGCATGCTGCGCAAGGTGCAACAGCAGAAAACGTCCCAGCGTCGGTCGTTTTCCGAAGTGGGCGTGGAAGAGTTGGCAGGGTTGCACAGCCAGTTGATCTCCAACCTGCGCCTGGGATTGTCGGTGTTCCTCAGCGCCGACAAAGAAAGTGCCCGTCAGTTATTACGCGAGAAACGTCGCTTTCGCGCTCAGGAACGCCGCATGGCCCATGCGCATGTCAGCCGTTTGCAACGTAAGATTGTGCAGAGTATCGAGACCAGTTCGCTGCACCTGGAGCTGATCGCCGATATGAAGCGTCTGAACTCACTGTTCTGCAGCAGTGCCTATGTGGTGTTGGAAACGTCCGAAACCGGTGCGCTGGCTGTCGACGATTTGACCGACATTACACATTCGCCTTGAACGTCTGGCAGTGTGGTCAGTCAGTAGCATTGATTCAGTTCCAAGGCCGTCTTCGCGGGCAAGGACGAAACGGATCTCCGATGGGTTGCCGGGAAGCTTGTTATGCGTTGTCTGTTGTTCGCCTGTCTGTTGCTTGGCTCACTCCCTTCGTTTGCCCTGGATCGCTTCCAGGTCGAGGGTTATTCCCTGCGCAACGGTCTGCAATTGCTGCTCAAACCCGGCATGGAACGCGGTCATGTGGCGATTCGGCTGGTGGTGGGCGTCGGTCTGGATGACTTCAGCTGCGCCGATAAGGAACTGCCACACCTGCTTGAGCACTTGTTGTTCAGCGGCATCGACGCCAGCGGTGAAGGTGGCCTCGAAGAGCGCATGCAGGCGTTGGGTGGTGAATGGAACGCCTACACCAGCAATGCCGACACCACGTTCGTGATCGAGGCCCCGGCGAAAAACCAGCGCCAGGTACTCGACCTGCTGCTGGCGCTGCTGACCCAGACCCGTTTCGACGACAACGCCATCAACGCCGCCAAGCAGGTGGTCGAGCGCGAAGACGGTGGCCATTACTCTCACCTGCAGCGCTGGCTGGATCGCCAGGACCTGGGCCACACCGCCAGCAACCAACTGGCGGTGGAGCTGGGCCTCAAATGCCAGGAGCGGGCAGAGGTTGACTACCTGACCCATGAACAACTGGAGAAGGTGCGCAAGGACTGGTACGCGCCGAACAACATGACGCTGATCGTCGTCGGCGACCTCGACCGATTACTGCCGGCCTATCTGGAGCGCACGTACGGCGCTCTCGAGGCGATCAATCCCACCGACCACCCGCCTCTGCCACAGATCCAGGCCAGCGCCGCCCATGAGCGCGACCTGACCCAGGGCTTTGTCGGCGGCGGCGCCAAACTGCACTGGTTGGTACCGGAGCCGGTTCAGGAAGATGAGCACGATGTCACCTTCGACCTGCTCAAGGACTATCTGGACTGGGCGCTCTATCGTCAGTTACGTCTGGAGCATGGCTTGTCCTATGGCCCCTGGGCCGAGCGCGAGGTATTCGGTGGCGTGGGCTTCATGAGCCTCAACGCCGATCTGGAGCGTGACGATGTGGCCGAGGCACAACGGGTGCTGGATGAACTGAAAGCCGGTTTGCTCAAGGACGGTCTCAATGCCGAGACCTTCAACCGCCTCAAACAGGCCGCTATCGCCCGCCAGGCCTGGGCCGTGCAAGGCAACAGCGCGTTGGCCGATTACTATTGGGGCGCCCTTGGGGACTATGAGGACGGACGTTTCGTCGACCCGGCCCGGGAGCTGCAAGGCGTAACGCTGGAGGAAGCCAACAAGGCCATGCGCGAGTTGCTCATGCAACCCGGCTATCTGCGGGTCGAGAAGCCGTTGATGAGTTATGACCAGGTGCTGTGGGCGATCGGTGGGGTGTTGGGCCTGCTGATACTCGGGCTATTGGCATGGCGCATCCATCGCAGACATTAACCGACCCCCGTAGGAGCTGGCTTGCCAGCGAAGCTCGTTAACGATAACGGGTGTTGTCTGGGTAAACGCGGGGCCTTTGGCAGCCAGCGCCACAGAAGTCAGTGGCCTCTCGCCACACTGCCCTGCCGGCGGTAACCTGTCAGGGATTTTTCCTACGACTACTGTGAACCGCCGAATGCCGACCCTGACCCTTTTTATCCAGCGCATCCTCGAACTGATGAAGCGCTACCCCGGGGTCATTGCGCTCGGTGGTTTTATCTCCGGGGTCTGCAGCTTCATCCTGGTGGACCGTCAGCAAGGTCTGGCGAGCTGGATCACCACCATCATGCTGGTGAGCTGGGTCTGGCTGATGCTGGAAAACAGCCTGACCAAACTGTTCACCAAGGTCTTCAAGCGGGAAATTCCCCAGCCCCTGCTGCGTTATGCGACGCAGATGATCCACCAGGAAAGCCTGTTTTTCGTCCTGCCGTTCTTTTTCATCACCACCACCTGGAACAGCGGCCAATTATTGTTCACCGGGTTGCTGGCGATCGCGGCGCTGATTTCCATCACCGACCCGCTCTACTACAAATGGCTGGCGCCACGGCGATGGGCGTTCCTGGCGCTGCATACCCTGACGCTGTTCGCCACCCTGCTCACCGCCCTCCCCGTGATCTTGCACCTGACCACGTCCCAGAGTTTCAAACTGGCGCTGGGCACCGCCGTCGTACTGTCGTTCCCGAGCCTCGCTTCGATTTTCCCGATTCGAACCCTGCGCAACGCCTTGGCGATTCTGAGCATTACCGTGGGGATCGGCGGCGTTGGCTGGGTGCTGCGATCGTGGGTGCCGCCAGCGACCCTGTGGATGACCGACGTGGCCATCAGCATGCAATTGCAGGACCGCACCCCCGGTGACAGCCTTGAAGAGGTCAGCGCCGAGCAGATTCGAGGCGGCGGTCTGTACGCCTACACCGCGATCAACGCCCCCCGCGGCCTGGACGAGCGCATTTATCACGTCTGGCAGTTCAACGGTAAAGAAGTCGACCGCATCCCTCTGGATATTCATGGCGGTCGCAAGGAAGGCTACCGCGCCTGGACCCACAAGCAGAACTTCCCCGGCAACCCCGCAGGCGACTGGCAGGTTCGGGTGTTGACCGAGGACGGCCAATTGATCGGCGTGCTGCGCTTCAAGGTCACCGACAGCACCGCGATCAAAGAAAAGTAATGCGGTTCGTGCTATTACGTAGGTCAGCGTAACAGCCGAAAAAGCACGGAGCTTATGACCAGCAACACTGCGGCGGGCAATGCCCAACTGGATACCTCGCGCACCCCGCCCCAGATACGGGTCACAGGGGACTGGACGCTCGCCCATTACGCCGACCTCAAATTGCTGAGAGAAAAGCTCGAAGGTCGATACGACGACAGCACCCGCATCGACCTCAACGGCCTCGGTGCCCTCGATACGGCAGGTGCCTCGCTGTTGGTTGAACTGTTGGGCTCCGAGCGCCTGGGCCGCTCAGCCGAACACCCCGATTGCACCATTTCTTCTGCCGACCGCGCGTTGTTGCAAACGGTCTACCGCTCGCTGACGGATTTCTGTGTGCCGATCAAGGAACCGGAAGTCAGCGTCGGCGTTCAACTCCTGGCTCGCATCGGCCGTGCGGTGGATGCGGTCTGGCAAGACACCCTGCAGTTGCTCGGCTTCGTCGGCCTGATTCTGGAAACCATCGCCCGTAACCTGTTTCGCCCCAAGCGCTGGCGCATCACGCCGATGGTGGCGCACATCGAGCAGACCGGCCTCGACGCGGCGCCCATCGTGGCCCTGCTGACGTTTCTGGTAGGCGCCGTGGTGGCGTTTCTCGGGGCGACGGTGCTGGCCAAATTCGGCGCCACGGTGTTCACCGTGGACCTGGTGGCGTTTTCTTTTCTGCGCGAATTCGCCGTGTTGCTCACCGCGATTCTGATGGCCGGGCGCACCGCCAGTGCGTTCACCGCTCAGATCGGCTCGATGAAGGCCAACGAAGAAATCGACGCGATTCGCACGCTGGGCCTCGATCCAATGGAGTTGCTGGTGGTGCCGAGGGTCCTGGCGCTGCTGGTCTCGCTGCCGATGCTGACCTTTCTGGCAATGCTGTCGGGGATTGTCGGCGGTGGTGTGGTCTGCGCGGTGACGCTGGATATTTCGCCGGCGATGTTTTTATCGCTTTTGCAATCGGACATCGGTGTTCAGCACTTTTTGGTGGGGATCGTCAAAGCGCCGATCTTCGCGTTCCTGATCGCTGCCATTGGTTGCCTGGAAGGCTTCAAGGTCAGCGGCAGCGCCGAGTCTGTCGGCGCGCACACCACATCGAGCGTGGTGCAATCGATCTTCGTGGTGATCGTGCTCGACGCCGTGGCTGCGCTGTTTTTCATGGAGATGAGCTGGTGAGCCGTTTACCCCGAGCGCCTGCCGAGGCGGTGATCGAAGTCCGTGGGCTGTGCAATCGCTTCGGCAGTCAGAGCGTGCACGAGAACCTCGATCTGGATTTGTACAAGGGCGAAATCCTTGCCGTCGTCGGCGGCTCTGGCAGCGGCAAGTCGGTGCTGTTGCGCAGCATTGTCGGTTTGCGTCAGCCCAGCGAAGGCATCGTGAAGGTCTTTGGCAAGAACCTGCCGACCCTGCCCGAGCACGAGCGCTCGATGATCGAACGGCGGTTCGGCGTGCTGTTCCAGAAAGGCGCGTTGTTCTCTTCGCTGACCGTGACCGAGAACGTCGCCCTGCCCCTGATCGAACACGCCGGCCTGAGCCGCAATGATGCCGAGCACCTGGCGGCGGTGAAACTGGCGTTGGCCGGGTTGCCGCTGTCGGCGGCGGACAAATACCCCGCCTCCCTGTCCGGCGGCATGATCAAGCGTGCGGCGCTGGCGCGGGCCTTGGCGCTGGACCCGGACATCCTGTTTCTCGACGAGCCTACCGCCGGCCTCGATCCGATTGGCGCCGCGGCCTTCGATCAACTGATCCTGACCCTGCGCGATGCCTTGGGCCTGAGCGTGTTCCTGGTGACTCACGACCTCGACACGCTTTACACCATCACTGACCGGGTCGCGGTGCTGGCGCAGAAGAAGGTGCTGGTGGCGGACGCCATCGACAAGGTTTCGGAAACTGACGACGCGTGGATTCACGAATACTTCCATGGCCCTCGCGGCCGCGCGGCGTTGAGTGCCGCTAAACAGTTCAACGAGGTCTGACATGGAAACCCGAGCCCATCATGTATTGATCGGCCTGTTCACCGTGATTGTGGTGACGGGCGCCCTGCTCTTCGGCCTGTGGCTGGCCAAGTCCAGTGTCGACACCGAGTTCAAGGATTACGAAGTGGTGTTCAACGAGGCGGTCAGCGGCCTGTCCAAGGGCAGTTCCGTGCAGTACAGCGGGATCAAGGTCGGCGACGTGGTGTCGCTGCGACTGGACCCGAAAGACCCGCGCCGGGTGCTGGCGCGGATTCGCCTGGGTGGCGACACCCCGATCAAGGAAGATACCCAGGCCAAACTGGCGCTGACCGGTGTTACCGGGACGTCGATCATCCAGCTCAGTGGCGGCACGCCGCAAAGCCCGGCGTTAAGGGGCAAGGACGGCAAATTGCCGACCATCATCGCAGCGCCCTCGCCCATCGCCCGTTTGCTGAACGACAGCAATGACCTGATGTCCGGGGTGAACACGCTGATGCACAACGCCAATCAGATGTTTTCCGAAGAAAACATCGAGCGCATCAGCAAGACCCTGGAGCATCTGGAACAAACCACCGGCACCATCGCCGATCAGCGCGGCGACCTGGGTCAGGCGATCAAGCAACTGGCATCGGTCGGCAAGCAAGCCAGCACCATGATGGAGCAGACGTCGGCGCTGATGCGCAACGCCAATGGCTTGCTCAATGATCAGGGCAAGCAGATGTTCGGCAGCGCCGAGCAGGCGATGAAGTCACTGGAACAGAGCAGCGCGACCATCAACAAACTGCTGGCCACCAATCAGGACTCGCTCAATAGCGGCATGCAGGGCCTCAATGGCCTGGCCCCGGCGGTACGGGAGTTGCGTGAAACCCTGAGCTCGCTGCGCGCCATCTCCCAGCGTCTGGAGGCCAACCCCAGCGGCTACCTGCTGGGCAGTGACAAGAACAAGGAATTTACCCCATGAAGCTGACCCGTCTTGCCCTCCTCGCCAGCTTCACGCTGATCAGTTCGTGCTCGATCCTGCCCAAGTCCGAACCGTTCGATGTCTATCGATTGCCGTCCGCCCAAAGCGCAGCCACCAGCAGTCATGGGGCGCCGCAGCGCTGGTCGTTGCGCCTGAACAAGCCCCAGGCCAGCGAAGCGTTGAACAGCCCGAACATTGCGGTGATCCCCCAGGGCAATGTGATCATCAGCTACAAGGCTTCGCGCTGGAGCGATCCGGCGCCGGTGCTGTTGCGTAATCGTCTGCTCGACGGGTTTCAGCGTGATGGCCGCGTGACGCTGCTGAGCACCGACGACAGCAATTTCCAGGCAGACCTGGAGCTGGGCGGCAGTCTGCAGGCATTTCAGACCGAGTATCAGGGCACCAGCGCCAGCGTGGTGGTGCGCCTCGATGCCTTGCTGGTGCGTGGCGCCGACCAGCGAATCCTCGCCAGTAAACGCTTTGAAGTGCGCCAGCCGCTGAGCGATGTAAAGGTACCGGCGGTAGTGACCGGGTTCGGTCAGGCGACCGATCAACTGACGGCGCAAGTGGTAGGTTGGGCGGTTGAGCAAGGGCAGAAACTCGCGCCGCCAGCGCGACTTTGAAGTCTACACAGACCCTCTGTAGGAGCGAGCCTGCTCGCGATGATCGTGAACGATGACGCTGGGCACCAGACACCCCTCGGTGCTCTCGGGTTGATCGCGAGCAGGCTCGCTCCTACGGGGGGCTCCGTTACCCGAAGAACCAGTAGCAAACCCCGATGGCGCCCAGCACCCCCGCCAGTTCCGCCAGCAATGCACACCCCACCGCATGCCGCGCGCGCTGGATGCCGACCGAGCCGAAGTACACCGCCAGCACGTAGAACGTCGTTTCAGTACTGCCCTGAACCGTCGCCGCGACCAGCGCCGGGAAGCTGTCCACGCCGGAGGTCTTCATGGTTTCGATCAGCATCGCCCGGGCGGCGCTGCCAGAGAACGGCTTGACCATCGCGGTCGGCAGCGCATCGACAAAACGCGTATCGAGGCCTGCCCATTGCACCAGATGACGAATCCCGTCGAGACCGAAATCCAGGGCTCCGGATGCGCGCAAAACTCCGACGGCACACAGCATCGCCACCAGATACGGCAACAGGTTTTTCGCCACGTCGAAGCCTTCTTTCGCGCCTTCGACGAATGCCTCGTAAACCTTCACTTTGCGCAGTGCGCCAATCACCAGAAACAACATGATCAGCCCGAACAGCGTCAGGTTGCCGAGGATCGACGACAGACCGGCCAATGCAGTGGCCGATAGCGTCGCCAGCAGCGCCATGAAGCCACCGAGGGCGAGGGCGCCGGGGATCAGATAGGCCAGCACCACCGGCTCCCAGATACGCAGGCGTTGCATGAACGCCACGGACAGAAAGCCGACGATGGTCGAGCAACTGGTGGCCAACAGAATCGGCAGGAACACCAGCGTCGGGTCGGGCGCGCCTTGCTGGGCGCGGTACATGAAGATCGTCACCGGCAGCAGGGTCAGGGAAGAGGCGTTGAGCACCAGGAACAGGATCTGCGCATTACTGGCGACCGTTGCGCTGGGGTTGAGCTCTTGCAGGGCTTTCATGGCCTTGAGGCCGATTGGGGTGGCGGCATTGTCCAGGCCCAGGCCGTTGGCGGCGAAGTTGAGGGTGATAAGGCCGATGGCGGGGTGGCCGGGCGGGACTTCCGGCATCAAGCGCAGAAACAGCGGGCCAAGGGCCCTGGCCAGCCATTCGACGATCCCGGCTTTTTCGGCGATTCGCAGAAAGCCCAGCCAGAGGGTCAGCGTGCCGAACAGCAAGACCATGACTTCGACCGATAACTTGGCCATGGCGAATATGCTTTCTACCATCGCCGCGAAAATCCCGGCGTTACCGCCGATCAACCACTGCGCCAGCGCCGACACGGCTGCCACGATGAAGAAGCCAAGCCAAAGGCCGTTTAGCATCAGTTAAATCCCCCAAAAGATGCGCGAATGATAGCGGGGTGGCCAGAAACGACAAACCCCGGAATTCTCCGGGGTTTGTTTAATACGGCATGCGCGGACCCCTGTAGGAGCGAGCCTGCTCGCGATGAACGACAACGATGACGCGGGCATTCTGGATGAGCGCGGTGCTCCTGTTGCCATCGCGAGCAATCGAGCGTCGACCGACTGCTCTTACAGGGGGCCTGCGTTAGTGACGGGAAATCTCGCCAGCCGGCAGCTTTTCTTTGCTGCGCCAGTGCGGCAGGGAATTCCAGTAGCGCTGGCCCTTGGCGTCGTCGTACATGCCTTCCCAGCGAGAGATGACCAGCACGGCCAGGGCGTTGCCGATCACGTTCAGGGCAGTACGGGCCATGTCCATGACGCGGTCGACACCGGCGATGAACGCCAGGCCTTCCAGTGGAATACCCACACTGCCCAGGGTGGCCAGCAGCACCACGAAGGACACACCCGGTACACCGGCGATGCCTTTGGAGGTCACCATCAGGGTCAGGACCAGCAGCAGTTGCTGACTGATCGACAGGTCGATGCCGTACAGCTGGGCAATGAAGATCGCCGCGATGCTCTGGTACAGGGTCGAACCGTCAAGGTTGAAGGAGTAACCGGTTGGCACCACGAAGCTGCAAATGGCCTTCGGTGCGCCGTAGGCTTCCATCTTCTCGATGACGCGTGGCAGCACGGTTTCGGAGGAGGCGGTGGAGTAGGCCAGTACCAGTTCGTCCTTGAAGATGCGCATCAGCTTGATCACGGAGAAGCCGAACAGGCGAGCGATCAGGCCCAGCACCACGAAGGCGAAGAAGGCGATGGCGACGTAAACCAGGATCACCAGCTTGGCCAGTGGCAGCAGCGAGGCGAAACCGAAGTTGGCCACGGTCACCGCGATCAGTGCGAAAACGCCGATCGGGGCGTAGTTCATGATCATGTGAGTGACCTTGAACATGCTTTCCGATACGCCCTGGAACATCTTCACCAGCGGTTCGCGCAGGTCCGGTTGCAGGCTCGACAGACCAAGACCGAACAGCACGGAGAAGAAGATGATCGGCAGCATTTCGCCGCGGGCCATGGCCGCGAAGATGTTCGACGGAATCAGGTTGAGGATGGTTTCGATGAACGCGTGTTCATGCTGAACCTCGGCCGCGGTCGCCTGGTACTTGGAGATGTCCACGGTACCCAGGGTGCTCATGTCGATGCCCGAGCCCGGATGGAACAGGTTGGCCAACAGCAGGCCGACCACAATGGCGATGGTGGTGACGATTTCGAAGTAGATGATGGTCTTCAGGCCGATGCGCCCGAGTTTCTTCGCGTCGCCGACGCCTGCGATGCCGACGATCAACGAGGAGATCACGATCGGGATCACAATCATCTTGATCAGACGGATAAAGATATCGCCTGCCGGTTGCAGGACGTTGCTGACCCACCAGGCTTTCTCGGCACTGAAATGGTTGAGCAGTGCACCGATTGCTATCCCCAATACCAGACCGATGAGGATCTGCCAGGCGAGGCTAAGCTTTGCCTTCTTCATATCTTTACCCTTACTTCAGTTTGACTCGAGCGAATGCATGGACCGGGTCGCTTGTGGCGAAAAAGTCTGTGCATCCGCCCCCGTATAAGGAGCCCCGGAGCGCTTGTTAATGGCTCTCTGGCAGGCGAAAAAAGGCGCAACTATTCCGATGCAAGGAAGCGACGTCTAATGCCGTAAACGCCTACCCTATGCCGAATCGGCATGAGGTTTTTTAACTGAAACCCGCGTCCCAATCGGTTCGAATGTGACATTTCGGCAGGCATAAGTGCCGTGAACCGGCCATCACAGCGCAGATTGATTATTTATTGAACAATAGAATAGACGATAAATTTCGGGAAAATCCCACGAGGTTCAGGGAAAACTGACAGCCGAATAATGGCCATTTTTCTCGATATACGGTCAGTCGCGAGCAACCGGGAAAGGTACTTGAGGGGATGAGAGGGGGATTTTCCGCGGGAGGGGGCTAAACAAATGCGTCGCTCTGGCTCGACGTTGTGAGCGTGCAAGCTCTCCGCAAGTCCGTCGAGCCATGCTTGACCGGCGAACTTGCGTCGCAGCTTTTACCTGACCCGGCCCTTGCGCAGGCACTCCATGTGCCCGTAGGTCACTCCGCCCCTGAAACAGGCAGAACGTCCCGACCCCTTGGTCATGCGCCGACCTTCCTCAGGTGGGCGCAGTGGAAGAGGCATTTAGCCCCTTTCATGTTTCAAATTCGGTATCGATGCCTCGATACCAACGCGATTTTTTCAGTTGGCATTCCATTGCCCTTTGACCCGCGTCTGCCCGTCATTGGCAGCCATGGCGATGGCGCAGCCGCCCAGTAGCAGGGCGGCTGCCAGTGTCTTTAACCCAACGTTCATGCTTAGCCTCGACCGCGACGGCCAAAGAAGAAGGAAGCAATGAACATCACCAGGAACACGACAAAGAGAATCTTGGCGATACCCGTGGCGGTGCCCGCGATACCACCGAAGCCCAGTACGGCAGCGACAATGGCAATGATCAAGAATGTGATTGCCCAGCTCAACATGGTGATTCTCCTTACGCTTCTATTTAGAGGTGTTGCTCGTTACGGCGCGGCGATCGCGCCAAAGGTGTGAACCTAGAACACCCAGCGCTCCTGACGAGGCATCTCATCGTCTGGCCGAGCCTGATCGACATCCATCATTCGTATGGAGGTGTTGTCGCTCATGCCGCTGCTGGCGGCGCTGAAGTGAGTCTGTGTCGGATGTTGAAAGGAAACGCGCGACGCTTCCTGCTGTTGGTTCTGCTCCCAGCGCAGGAACTGTTGGCCTGCGATCAACGTGATCAGCAGCGCGAGCACGGCGAACAGACCTTGCTGCAGATGCAGTGGCGAGAAAAGCAATTGGGCGGCACGTTGGCAATTCATCCTGAGGCTCCTCCCACGCTGGGGTTCATTTCGTTGAGGGCGTTTGTTGTTGCCCTGCATTACTCAGGTTGTTGCAGCCTGCATGCCAGCTTTTTTATATGGAAAAATCGTTATAAATCAATCTATTAGATAATTTGCGCAAAGGACTGCGGACGCATCCTGCACGATGGCCCTTTGCGCCGTCGTGCGTAATGCACGATCGATTTGCCCGAGGTCGCATAATTTTTGAATTGAGCGTAGGGCGCAGGTGTCAGAAATGGACACAAGGCATCGTGTCAAGAGAGAGCTAACCTGCCATGGAAGGAATGCATCAGAATAAACCATGCAACTTGCCCGATTTTTCCGGGACTAACCAAGATCATTCGTTAAGGAGCGTAGGAAAATGGAATCCGCCACTGAGCACCAAGGTCGTATTCTTCTGGTGGATGATGAGTCTGCCATCCTGCGTACCTTTCGCTATTGCCTGGAAGACGAGGGCTATAGCGTGGCGACCGCCAACAGTGCTGCGCAGGCCGACGCGTTGTTGCAACGTCAGGTCTTCGACCTGTGCTTCCTTGATTTGCGTCTGGGAGAAGACAACGGTCTGGATGTGCTGGCGCAGATGCGGATTCAGGCGCCCTGGATGCGCGTGGTGATCGTCACCGCGCACTCGGCCGTGGACACTGCTGTGGATGCTATTCAGGCCGGTGCTGCCGATTATCTGGTCAAACCCTGCAGTCCCGATCAATTGCGCCTGGCAACCGCCAAACAGTTGGAAGTCCGGCAATTGTCGGCGCGTCTGGAAGCCCTGGAAGGCGAAGTGCGCAAACCCAAGGACGGCCTGGATTCCCACAGTCCGGCGATGAAGGTGGTGCTCGAAACCGCCCGCCAGGTGGCGGTGACCGATGCCAATATTTTGATTCTCGGCGAATCCGGCACCGGTAAAGGCGAACTGTCCCAGGCGATTCACGGCTGGAGCAAGCGGGCGAAAAAATCCTGCATCACCATCAATTGTCCGTCGCTGACCGCCGAACTCATGGAAAGCGAGCTGTTCGGTCACAGCCGTGGCGCGTTCACCGGGGCCAGCGAAAGCACCTTGGGGCGTGTCAATCAGGCAGACGGCGGCACGCTGTTTCTTGATGAGATCGGCGATTTTCCCCTGATTTTGCAACCCAAGTTGCTGAGATTCATCCAGGACAAGGAATACGAGCGTGTCGGCGATCCGGTCACCCGCCGCGCCGATGTACGCATTCTCGCGGCCACCAACCAGAACCTCGAAGACATGGTCCGCGATGGCCGTTTCCGGGAAGACCTGCTCTATCGTCTGAACGTCATCACCTTGCACTTGCCACCGCTGCGCGAACGCAGAGAAGACATTTTGACCCTGGCCGACCGGTTCCTGGCGCGGTTCGTCAAGGAGTACGCGCGTCCGGCCCGGGGCTTCAGCGATGAGGCGCGTGAAGCGCTGTTGAGCTATCGCTGGCCGGGGAACATTCGCGAGCTGCGAAACGTGGTGGAGCGAGCGAGCATTATCTGCCCGCAGGAGCTGGTCGAGATCGTTCACCTGGGGATGGCCGACACGCCAGTCAATAATGCGCCACGCATCGGCGCGGCGTTGAGCCTGGATGAATTGGAAAAGGCCCACATCGGAGCCGTCCTGGCCACTGCCGGCACGCTGGATCAAGCGGCGAAGACTTTGGGTATCGACGCTTCGACCCTGTACCGCAAACGCAAGCAGTACAACTTGTGAGCCTCCGATGAAACTGGCGATGAAGTTGCGGACCCGGCTGTTCCTGAGTATTTCCGCGCTCATCACCGTAGCGCTGCTCGGGCTGCTGCTCGGGCTGGTCAGCGTGATGCAAATGGCCGGGAGCCAGGAAGCCCTGGTGCGCAACAACTTCAGCACGCTGGACCTGGGCCTCAAATTGCGCCAGACCCTGGGCGATCAACTGATCATCATGCTCAGTGAAAACCATGACGCCGCGGCCTTTGAGGCTTCCAAGCAGCATTACCTCGAGCTTTTGGATCAAGGCATTGCCAAAGAGTTGCCGGTCGAAGGCAATGAGAACGGCTTCAGAAAAGCCAAGGCTGACTACTTGAGCTTCATCCAGGCGTATGAAGCGGCCGATGAACCGACGCATGTGCTAAGTGGCAACCAGGCGCTCACTGAAAAATTCAATGCGCTGCGAACGGGTTTGCTCAATGAGCACAAGCAGGCGCTGGATAACATCAGCGCGACGGAGCGTTCGTCCCGTGAGCGAGCGCTGCTGATCGCCGGGCTTCTGGGGTTGGTCGGTCTCGCGGTGCTGATCATTGGTTTCGTGACCGCTCATGCCATCGCCCGGCGTTTCGGGGAGCCCATCGAAGCTTTGGCGCAGGCGGCGGACAATATTGGCCAAGGCAAATTCGACGTCACGCTGCCGATTTCCTCGGCGGTGGAGTTGAACCAGTTGACCAAGCGTTTCGGGATCATGGCCGAGGCGCTGCGTGAACATCAGGCCACGAACGTCGATGAGTTGCTGGCGGGCCAGCAGCGGTTGCAAGCCGTGCTCGACAGCATCGATGACGGCTTGCTGATGATAGATCGTCAAGGGCGCCTGGAGCACCTCAACCCGGTAGCGCAACGTCAGCTGGGTTGGGACACCGATCGCCTCGGCCAAGGGCTGGGCACCGCCCTGGAGCGTCCCGAGCTCGATGAGCAGCTGCAACTGGTGCTGCGTGGCGGAACGCTGGAGCGGGCGCCGGAGGACTTGAGTGTCGAGGTCGATGGAGAGTCGCGCCTGCTGACCTATAGCCTGACGCCGGTCAGCCATACCCAGGGCCATATTCTCGGCGCGGTGATGGTGTTGCATGACGTCACCGAGCAGCGCGCTTTCGAGCGGGTACGCAGCGAGTTCGTGTTGCGCGCTTCCCATGAGTTGCGCACCCCGGTCACCGGCATGCACATGGCGTTCGGGCTGTTCCGCGAGCGCACGCATTTCCCCCCGGAATCCCGTGAGGCCGATCTGCTGGACACGGTGAACGAAGAGATGCAGCGCTTGATGCAGTTGATCAACGACCTGCTGAATTTTTCCCGTTACCAGAATGGCCTGCAGAAACTGACGCTCGCGCCCTGTTCCATCGAGGATCTGTTGGAGCAAGCGCAGTTACGATTTGCCGAGGGCGCCGAGCAGAAGGGCATTGAGTTGTTGGTGGAAATGCAGGGGCCATTGCCGCACTTGCAGGCCGACCAGCCGCAACTGGACCGTGTGCTCGATAACCTGATCGACAATGCGCTTCGCCACACCGCCCGTGGTGGGCTCATCCGTTTGCAGGCCCGGCGCCACGGCGAGCGGGTCATTATCAGTGTCGAAGATAATGGAGAAGGCATCGCCTACGGGCAGCAAGGGCGTATTTTCGAGCCCTTTGTGCAGGTGGGTCGCAAAAAAGGTGGAGCGGGGCTCGGCTTGGCGTTGTGCAAGGAAATCGTGCAGCTGCATGGTGGGCGGATGGGGGTTTATTCGCGGCCGGGGCAGGGCACTCAGTTCTATATGGCGCTGGCGGTGTAGCGGCTTTCAGGCCTCGTCATCCAGGCGTCGCTTGTTCACTCGGCGACCCCGAGTAATCAGTTCGATGAGTTGTACTGCACTCAGCGCATGGGCGAACAACCAGCCCTGGCCGAACTTCACGCCTTCACTGCTCAACAACGCGGCCTGGGATTCATGCTCGATGCCCTCGGCGATGACCTTCAAGTGCAGTGACTGAGCCATGTGGATGATGTGCGGGGCCACGCCGCTGCTCGCCGCGTCATGACCCAGTGCATCAATAAAGGCCTTGTCGATTTTCAGGCAATCCACGGGCAGGGTTTGCAGGTAGGCAAGGCTGCAATAGCCGGTGCCGAAGTCATCGATCAACACCTGATGCCCGACGTCCCGCAAGGCTTGCAGGTTTTCCCGCGCCACCTCGACATCGATCAGTCCGCGTTCTGTGACTTCGAAGGCAATTTGCTTGGCCGCGACCCGGTGCAAGGTGAGCAGGCGTGCCATCACCTGGCCGATGCGCGGGATCATGACATCACACGCCGCCAGGTTGACCGAGATGTAGAGCTGCGGATTGGCCCGCAGCACTTGCCCGAGCTGCTCAAGCAGGCGTTGCAGGACGAAGTCGGTCATCTGCCGGATCTGGCCGGTATTCTCGGCCATGGGGATGAACAGGTCGGGACTGGTCAGGCTGCCGTCCGGCCTGCGCCAACGCAGCAAGGCCTCGGCCCCGACGCAGTTGCGACTGTCGAGATCGAAAATCGGCTGATACAACACTTGCAGCTCGCCGCGGCGAATGGCCCCCGTCAGTTCCGCATCCAGCGACTGTCGCTGGCGTACCAGCAGGAACACCAGGAAGCCGACAAAGGCAGCCAGCACCAGACTGACCGGTAACAACCACCACCACATCGGCGGTATATGGGTGCTCGTGCGGGGGCTGATCAGCACCAGTTGGAATTCCGGGTTGGCGGTGGGCATGCGGTAAATCAGACGATACTGCGTGACTTGCAGTGCGTCGCGGCTATTGAGTGGCCAAGGTTCGGTGAGCGACCAGACCTGTGAGTCACCCAACACCGGAATTGCCCTGGTGCCATGATCGAGAACCACCAACAAACTGCTGCCCGGTGACAGGTCGACCATGTCGGTCAAGTGGCCGCGAGACGTGGCCACACGAAAATTGCCACGGCCGAGCATCAGCGCCGCACGGTTTTCATCGGGTTCAGTGGTGGTGTTCAGCCAGTAACTGTAGGTGGGCCCCTTGATGTCCGGTGGCCGGGTCAGCGACAAACCTTCCTGGCGGGGGCGGTTCGAGCAGATCCGCTCCGCGTCCATATAGGCGGCTTCATACACAAAGCGGTAATTGAAGCTGACTTGCTGCAGGGTCGCGATCATCTCGTCATTGCAGGTTCGCAATGGCTGCGCTTCCAGGTCATCGAGGCTTTCGCGCAATTGCCCGAAAAGTTGCTCCAGGCGGGCGAGGAAACGTTCGCTTTGGGCATTCATTTCCTGACTTTCGTTTTGTTCGACCTGCTGGATGGCCACGAAGTAGCTGCCGGCCAACAGCAGTGAAGCACTTAAGACAGCAGCGAGCATCGCCAAGAACCAGGGGCGATAGAACCAGCTACGGAGCATGTCTCGAGCAGCAGTCATTTTGGAATATCCGACGGATTACCAATGAGTTATAGCTGCTGATTGAGAAAGTGCGTTGACCGCCGGGCGGGCGTCATTATTTCGTCTGATTAAGCACCTGAAGGAGGGCTGCCGTTTGCGCGTCCGGGGTTCCGTCGTAGCGTGACGGCCGGAAGTGCATTTGAAAGGCGGTGAGCACGTGGCGGGTTGCCACGTCCAGTTCGCCGGTTTGCGGCGTGTCGTAACCGACGCGGGCCAGCTGTGTCTGAAACCAGGTGATGCTCGGCAACTGTGCCTCGAATATCGCTTGTTGCCTCGCGACGGCTTGCTCGTTCGGCCAAATGCCGATGCCTTCGCTCGCCAGGCGTTTCCAGGGAAACAGCGGCCCGGGATCGAGTTTGCGCAGCGGTGCGATGTCGCTGTGGCCGATGATGCTGCGAGGGCTGATGGCGTGGCGCTTGCTGATGTCCTTGAGCAGGACGATCAGCGACTGGACCTGGGCTTCGCTGTAGGGATACCAGAGACGTCCGGTCGGAGTGTCCTTGAACCCCGGATTGACGATTTCGATGCCGATGGAACTGGAGTTGAGCCAGGTCCGTCCTTGCCATTGGCTGTCCCCGGCGTGCCAGGCTCGCTGGTTTTCGTCCATCAGTTTGAAAATGGTCGCGTTCTTGTCGTCGCCAATCAGGTAGTGGCTACTGACTTCACCGTGGGTGAGCAGTTGCAGAGAGGCCTCCTGGGATGCATTGGTGTAATGCAGCACCACGAACTGAATCCGGCTGTCGTGGTTGGCGGAGGGGTGGCTGGTGTCGAAGCGGGGGCCGCTGGCGCAGCCAGCCAGCAGAATCAGCGACACGATAAGAGCGAAATATTTCATGGTCGAGGGCAATACACGCAAGGCAGTAATGCAACAGTGTAACGTACTGCCTTGCGTGCGGACGCCTATCGCGCAGTTTTAAACAAAATGGAACAATTGCCCGTCAGCCCAGTTCCACCCGGTTTCGTCCTGCATTTTTTGCCCGGTATAGCGCCTGATCGGCTCTCTTAAGCACCAGGTCGCTATGTTCCCCAGGCTTGAACGCCGTCAGGCCCATGGAAATAGTGATCGTCACCCGCTCACCCTTGAAGTGGAAAGGGCAGGCTTCAATGGATGCGCGCAGGTATTCCAGCAGCTTCATGCCGGCCGCCGGCACGGTGGAGGGCATCAACAGGACAAACTCTTCGCCGCCGAAGCGTGCAATGAAATCCGTGCCACGCAGGCGTTTGCGCAGCACGCTGGCGATGAGTTTCAGCACTTTGTCGCCCGCCAGGTGACCGTAGTTATCGTTAATACGCTTGAAGTGATCGAGGTCGAGCATCGCCAGCATCAGCGTGTTGCCGTGTTGCTGCCACTCGCTGATTTCGTGGTCCAGGCGTTCGCTCCAGGCGGCGCGGTTGGGCAGGCCGGTCAGCGGGTCGATCAAGGCTTTCTGGCGTTGCTCTTCGAGGTGTTCGCGAAAGCCCAGGGCCTCCTGCTCCATGAGGGCCACCCGTTCGGCCAGGCTTTTCAGGCGGCCCGCCACCTCCTGCTCACGCTCGTCGCGTTGCTTGCGGTGCTGGTCCATGGTGCCCAGCAGGCCTTCGAGCTGGTTCTCCAGTACTTGCTTGAGGTCATCCAGGTCTGCTGCTTCATGCATGCTGTTCTGCAAGCCGTCGACTTGTTCGCGGATCTGCGTGTCCATGGCTTGCGCGGCAGACCGGCTGTCGGCATGACCGTCGCTGGCAGCCTGCAGATTGCTCTGGAACGATTCGAGTCGTTCGTTGAGTCGTTGCAGGTAAGTCTCGAATTCGTGCTGGCCGCTGTCGGAGATCGCCAGCATCAAGGTGGCGAGATCGTCGAGGATCGGTAGCAACTCGTACCAGTTCAAACCATTTTTCAGGCGGTCACGCATCGACTCGGCTTGCGGGCGGTGACGTTCAGGTAGCGTCAGGTCGTCGAGCAGGCCCAGCAAGGTATCTTCGATGTGTTTGGCGACCGAGCTGTACGACGGCTCGGGCGAGTCCGGCAGGGCATAGAGTACGTCGTCCTCGGATTGCTCCGGATCGATGGCCGCCAGTGCCTGGGCCATGGGCGTCGGGAGTGGCAGGGTGTCGAGAAACACCACCGGGGTCAGTTCGTCAGGGTTGGTCCCCAGCTCAGTCTGCGCCACTGGCACGACGGAGGAGGATTCCGCTTCCCTGGGTGCCTCTGAAGCAGGTGGGGCCGTCATCTCGATGGGCGAGTCGGGCTTTTGTCGAGGTTCCGGGGCTGGCGGAACAACTGCGTGTACGGCTGACGATTCTGTCGTTTGCGATGAAGTTTCGATGGCCGGTGGGGTGGAAACCGCTTCGGGAGAAACCGGAAGCGCCTTCGGCGGTTCGTCGACGGCGGGTGCGAGATCCACAGGTACTGAGGGGGTCGCGGCAGCCGGTGCGGAAACGGCTTCGGCGGACGGCGCGATGGGGGCCTGTTCCAAGGCGACGGCCGCTTCCTCGGTTTCGCGGTGACCGAACAGCCGCTGCAACAGCCCCGGTCGATCGGGTTCTGTGGGGCTATCCAGCTGACTCAGGGCCTTGCCTTGCAGACCGCTGAGCTCACTCAGGAGCAAAGGGATCTCGCGGGCCTGGCTGACCCGACTGTCCAGTTGTTTGGCGAAATTCTTCAGTGGTCGCCGGACTTCTCTGGGCAGCGGCAATTTTTGCAGTTGAGTGACCAGGGCGGTCAGTGCGGCGCTGGTCTGGTTGACACGTGTCTCCCGGCGCTGCTCGGAGTCGAGCACGGCTTTTTCCAGGCGCGGGAGCAGGGCGGCCAGGCCGGCGTCCATGTCGTCGGAGCGCACCACTTCGCGCATTTCCTTCATGCACTGGTCGACGGCGCGGTCGGTGCCTTCCGCCGCCAGGGTGCTGCGTACCAGGCCGCGGCGCAGCAAGTCGAGGCGTGCGTCCCAGCGACGTTCGAGCTTTTCCTGTTGTTCGATGCTTTTGAGGTATTTCTCTTTCCAGCGCTGTGTTTCGTCGCTCATTCAAGGGATCCGCGAGGGGCAGGACTCAACGCGGGCAATGCATCGGCCGTGAGCGAACCCGGCAGACGAATCTCTACCGCGACCGGCAGGTGATCGGAAATGGGCTGGGCCAGCACTTCGACCTTTTCAAGGGTCAGGGTCGGGCTCAACAGAATATGGTCCAGACAGCGCTGCGGACGCCAGCTGGGGAAGGTCGCTTCCAGTTGCGGGGCCAGCAGGCCGAGGTCACGTAATGGCGAGTTTTGCAGCAAGTCGCTGGCATGAGTATTCATGTCGCCCATCAGTACCTGGTGCTTGTAATCGCCAATCAGATCACGGATATAGGCCAGTTGCAGGCTGCGGGCGCGGGCGCCCAGTGCCAGGTGCATCATGACCACCACCAAGGCCTCCGGGCCCTCGCCGAAGCGCACCAGAATCGCCCCGCGGCCTTTTGGCCCCGGCAGCGGATGATCTTCAATCGCCCACGGACGCAGGCGGCTCAGCACGCCGTTGCTGTGCTGAGCGAGACGCCCGAGATTTCGATTGAGTTGTTGATACCAGTAGGGGAAGGCGCCGAGGTGGGCCAAGTGTTCGACTTGATTGATGTAGCCTGAACGCAGGCTGCCGCCATCGGCTTCCTGCAAGGCGACCAGGTCGAAGTCGCCGAGCAGATTGCCGATTTTCTGCAGATTGTCGGCACGCCCGGGGTGCGGCAACAGATGTTGCCAGCCTCGGGTCAGGTAGTGCCGATAGCGCTCGGTGCTGATGCCGACCTGAATGTTGAAGCTGAGCAAGCGCAGACGGCTGTCCGCCGGCAAGCCCGTAGACTCCAGATGGTGTTCGTTGACCTGCGGATCATGCAGGCCAACGACGCGTTCGGTTCCCCAGCGGCGCATGCTCAGTACCGCGCTTAGTTGGCAGCAGCCTTATTGGCGGCTCGCTCTTTGTCGACCAGTTTGTCGGCCAGTTGCAGAGCCTGTTCGGCACCACCGGCAGAACCCACGTCAAAGCGATACTTGCCGTTGACGATCAGGGTTGGCACGCCGGTGATTTCATATTTCTTGGCCAGTTCGCGGGCCTGGACGATCTTGCCCTTGATGGCGAAGGAGTCGAAGGTGGCCAGGAACTTATCCTTGTCTACGCCCTGGGTGGCCAGGAAGTCCGCCATGTCATTCTTGTCGGTCAGCTTTTTGTGTTCTTTCTGGATGGCATTGAACACCGCAGCGTGCACCTTGTGCTCGACGCCCATGGCTTCAAGGGTCAGGAACATTTGGCCGTGGGCGTCCCATGGGCCACCGAACATGGCCGGGATACGTACGAAATTCACGTCGGACGGCAGTTTTTCGACCCACGGATTGATCACTGGCTCGAAGGCGTAGCAATGCGGGCAGCCGTACCAGAACAGCTCCACCACTTCGATCTTGCCAGGCACGGCAACCGGAACCGGATTAGTCAGTTCGACATAAGGGGCAGCGGGGGCTTCGGCGGCCTGGGCAGTCATGCCGAACAGGCTGGCAGCGACGAGTGCGGCGCTGATGATCAGATTACGCATGCTTTACTCCTGGACAAATTTATCGCCACGCGCGACCTGTTTTCAGACAGGTTCTGGCGGGCTTGAGTTCTGTAGTGTAACGGCAGCGGCCACAAAAAAGGGCGGCCAAAGCCACCCTTTTTATACTTGCTGCGACGGATTAATCGAGCGTTAACGTGGCAGGCGATAGACGCCCTGCGCAACGCCCGATTCGCCGGTCTTAGTGCAGGCCCTGAATGTAGCTGGACACCGCTTCGATGTCTTTGTTGCTGAGCTTCGCGGCAATACTGCGCATGACCATGGTGTCGCCGTCGTTCGTACGGTTACCTTCACGGAAGTCAGTCAGTTGCTTGGTCACGTATTGAGCATGCTGACCGCCCAGGTGCGGGAAGCCGGCTGCCGCGTTACCCGCGCCATTAGGCGAGTGGCACCCGGTGCACGCGGGCATGCCCTGATCCACTTTGCCGCCACGGAACAAATCCTGACCGCGAGCCACAAGTTTCTCATCGGCGGCACCGACACTGCCTTTCTGGCTGGAGAAATAGGCAGCGATATCGGCCAGGTCCTGATCGCTCAGGTTGGTCAGCAGGCCCGTCATTTCCAGAACCGTGCGCTTGCCCGACTTGATGTCGTGCAGTTGCTTGGTCAGGTAGCGTTCGCCCTGGCCGGCCAGCTTCGGAAAGTTAGGCGCCATGCTGTTGCCATCCGGGCCATGACAGGCACCACATACGGCGGCTTTTGCCTGGCCTGCAGTGGCGTCACCAGGTTTTACTGGCTCACCTGCAGCATGGGCAATGCCGGAGATCCCCACGGTCAACAGCAGACTCACGATCAATTTGTTCATCAGCTAATCCAACTACGGCTAAGGGTTAAAGAGTTATGGACCGGGATCACTCGCTCATCCAATGGATGATGGCCTGGTAATCCTCGGCACTGCAGTCCATGCACAAACCACGCGGCGGCATCGCCTTGAAACCCTGGGTCACGTGTTGCACCAGCGTCTCCATACCTTTCGCCAACCTCGGCGTCCAAGCTGCCTGATCGCCCTTGCGGGGCGCCATGGGTAGTTGGCCGGAATGACAGGCACCACAAACACGGTTGTACACAGCTTCCGGATCCTGTGTAGCCTGAGCGCTGTAAAGCGGCATCAAGACACCGGCAACTAGCAGCCATTTCGTCATAAAACGACCTTTTCAGGGTTGAGAGCGTGTTGCGTTCTAATGCGCAATCAAGGTCTATCGCTCTCATGAACTTCATCCTACGCTGGGACAAAGCGCACACAAAATCTGCGGCATTATATACTGGCGTCAGTGAAACGGAAGCGACACCGCTTGCCGCGCCCATTCCAGGCGCCGCCCACATCGGAAATCCCATGCAACTCAAGAACCCCATCCTCGGTCTGTGCCAACAGTCCACCTTCATGCTCAGCGCCGCCAAAGTCGACCAATGTCCGGATGACGAAGGCTTTGAAGTGGCCTTCGCCGGTCGTTCCAACGCCGGCAAGTCCAGTGCGCTTAACACCCTGACTCACGCGAGCCTGGCGCGAACCTCGAAAACGCCAGGTCGCACACAGTTGTTGAACTTCTTCAAGCTAGACGATGAACGCCGTCTGGTCGACCTGCCAGGCTACGGATACGCAAAAGTACCCATTCCGCTCAAGCAGCATTGGCAGCGTCACCTGGAAGCGTATCTGGGCAGCCGCGAAAGCCTGAAGGGGCTGATTCTGATGATGGATATCCGTCATCCAATGACCGACTTCGACCTGCTGATGCTCGATTGGGCCGTGGCCAGCGGCATGCCCATGCATATCCTGCTGACCAAAGCGGACAAGCTCACCTACGGTGCAGCCAAGAACACGCTGCTCAAAGTGCAGTCGGAAATCCGCAAGGGTTGGGGCGATGCCGTGACCATTCAGCTTTTTTCGGCGCCAAAACGCATGGGCCTGGAAGACGCCTACACTGTACTGGCGGACTGGATGGAGCTGGCGGACAAGGGCGCCGAAGCGGCCGAGTAAAAGCTGCAGGCAAAAAAAACCCCGGACTTCTATGGGGAGGGGGAAGGTCCGGGGTTCAAGTTCTAGACCGCTAGGGCGGGGTCCAGATATCTGCCAACACTTAACACAACATAGGAGCATCGAAGGGCTTCACCAGCCATTCAGTAACTCTGAGTGGTGTTTTGGCCGATTAGTTCAGATTTTTTTCGAATGCCTTTGGAATAACCCTAAGTGCCTTCCGGAATAATCACCCTTCGCTTGCTCTGCTGCGGCACTTCGCCGCAGCAGGAGAGCAGTGTCTCGTCAGAAGGCTCAGTGAGCCTCATCCCAGTTGTTGCCCACGCCCACTTCCACCAGCAATGGAACGTCCAGCTTCGCCGCGCCACTCATGTGCAGGCGAATTTCCTCGCTGACCTGTTCGACCAGGTCTTCACGCACCTCAAGCACCAGTTCATCGTGCACTTGCAGGATGACTTTGGCATCGAGGCCGGATGTGGCCAGCCAGTTATCCACCGCGACCATGGCTTTCTTGATGATGTCCGCTGCCGTGCCTTGCATCGGTGCGTTGATCGCTGTGCGTTCAGCGGCGGCGCGTTCCTGCGGCTTGTTGGAGTTGATCTCCGGCAGGTACAGCCGCCGCCCGAAGAACGTCTCCACATACCCTTGATCCGCCGCCTGCGCACGGGTGCGGTCCATGTATTGGCGAACGCCGGGGTAACGGGCGAAGTAAGTATCGATGTAGGCCTTGGCGGTCTTGGTGTCCACGCCAATGTCCTTGCCGAGCTTTTGCGCGCCCATGCCGTAGATCAGACCGAAGTTGATCGCCTTGGCGCTGCGGCGCTGGTCGGAAGTGACGTCGGCCAGTTCGACCTTGAACACTTCGGCGGCGGTCGCGGTGTGCACGTCCAGATTGTGACGGAAGGCGTTCATCAAGCCTTCATCGCGGGACAGGTGAGCCATGATCCGCAACTCGATCTGCGAGTAGTCCGCCGCCAGCAACTTGTAACCGGCCGGGGCCACGAAAGCCTGGCGGATGCGACGCCCCTCAGCGGTGCGCACCGGAATGTTCTGCAGGTTCGGATCGCTGGAGGACAGGCGCCCGGTGGAAGCCACCGCCTGATGGTAAGACGTATGGATGCGCCCGGTACGCGGGTTGATTTGCTCCGGCAGGCGATCGGTATAGGTGCTTTTCAGCTTGCTCATGGAACGGTATTCCATCAGCACTTTCGGCAGGCGATAGTCGTCCTCGGCCAGTTTGGCCAATACTTCCTCGGCGGTGGATGGCTGGCCCTTGGCGGTCTTCTTCAGCACCGGCAGACCGAGCTTCTCGTAGAGGATGGTCCCCAGCTGCTTGGGCGAACCGAGGTTGAACTCTTCGCCGGCGATCTCAAAGGCTTCGCGCTCCAGCGCTACCATCTTGTCGCCCAGTTCGATGCTTTGCACGCCCAGCAGGGCGGCATCGACAAAAGCCCCTTGGCGTTCGATGCGCGCCAGCACCGGCACCAACGGGATTTCGATGTCGGTCAGCACGCTGGCCAGGCTCGGGATAGCGGTGAGTTTCTCGAACAGCGCCTGGTGCAGGCGCAAAGTGATGTCGGCGTCCTCGGCAGCGTAAGGCCCGGCCTGCTCGAGGGCAATCTGGTCGAACGTCAGCTGCTTGGCACCTTTACCGGCGATGTCCTGGAAACTCACGGTGGTGTGATCCAGGTACTTCAGCGCCAGGCTGTCCATGTCATGGCGGGTCGCCGTGGAGTTGAGCACGTAGGACTCAAGCATGGTGTCGAAGGCGACGCCGCGAACGGTGATGCCGTTGGCCTGGTCGCCGCCGATGGCGCAGTTGGCCAGGATATTCATGTCGAACTTGGCGTGTTGGCCGACCTTGAGCTTGTTCGGGTCTTCCAGAATCGGTTTGAGGGCGCGCAGGACTGTGTCGCGGTCCAGTTGCTCGGGCACGCCGATGTAGGAGTGGGTCAGCGGGATGTAGGCCGCTTCGTTGGCCTGCACGGCGAACGACAGGCCCACCAGTTGCGCCTGTTGCGCGTCGATGCCGGTGGTTTCGGTGTCGAAGGCGAACAATTTGGCGTTGTTCAGTTTCTCCAGCCAGACATCGAACCGTGCTTGATCAAGAACGGTTTCGTACCGGGTTTCGGAGGTGGCCGCTGGCGTTTCGGCGTTGGCGGCGCTGAACAGATCGGCGAGCGGCTCTGGCTCGGCGGCAGCGCTCAGTTCGATACGCTTGGCGTCGCGTTGCAGATCGTTCAACCAGCTCTTGAACTCCAGCAGGCTGTAGAGCTCGTAAAGTTTTTCCGGATCTTCGGCACCCATTTGCAGGTCGTCGAGGCCGATATCCAGCGGCACGTCGACCTTGATGGTCGCCAGTTGATAGGACAGGAACGCCATTTCCTTGTGCTCTTCGAGCTTGGCCGGCAGGGTCTTGGCGCCCCGGATCGGCAGGGTCGGTACGATATCGAGCTGGGCGTAGAGCTCGGTCAACCCGCCATTGACCCCGACCAGCAGGCCGGAAGCGGTCTTCGGACCGATGCCCGGAACTCCCGGAATGTTGTCGGAAGAATCGCCCATGAGCGCCAGATAATCGATGATCTGCTCGGGAGCGACGCCGAATTTCTCCTTCACGCCCTCCACGTCCATGCTGCTACCGGTCATGGTGTTGACCAAGGTAATGTGGCCGTCGACCAGTTGCGCCATGTCCTTGTCGCCGGTGGAGATGATCACCGGACGGTTGGCGGCTGCGCTGCTGCGGGCCAGCGTGCCAATCACGTCATCGGCTTCGACGCCATCAACGCACAGGAGCGGGAAGCCCAGAGCGATCACGCTCTGGTGCAGCGGCTCGATCTGCACACGCATGTCGTCGGGCATGCTCGGACGGTTGGCCTTGTATTCGGCGTACAGGTCATCGCGAAATGTCCCACCCTTGGCATCGAACACCACGGCGAACGGACTGTCCGGGTATTGCTTGCGCAGGCTCTTGAGCATGTTCAGTACGCCCTTGACCGCACCGGTCGGCAGGCCTTTGGACGTGGTCAGTGGCGGCAGCGCGTGAAAGGCGCGGTACAGGTAAGAAGAACCGTCCACCAGGACGAGGGGAGCTTGGCTCATGAGCAGGATCAACCTTTTCGGCGGGTCCGGCGCTAGAATAGCGGGACCGTTGACGACAAAGGGACAAGGTTATCATGTGCACACTCAATCGCCTGTTGCTGGCTGGCTTGTTTGCGATCGCTCCATTAGCCGCCATGGCGGCGGACAATGCGCCTTCCGCAGATCCGGAAGTAACCATTCGCACGGAAGGCGATAAAACCATTCAGGAATATCGGCAGAATGGTTTCTTGTATGCCATCAAGGTCACGCCGAAGTTGGGTAAGCCGTACTTTCTTGTGCGTGCCGATGGCACCGATGCAAACTACATCCGCTCGGATCAGCCGGATATGCTGATTCCGGCGTGGAAGATCTTTGAGTGGAAATAGTTTCTTAATTTCAATTGGCGCTGGCCCACTGGCGGCGCCCGTACTGGCAGTTTAAACATGTCTGTGTTCACTCCCCTGGCTCGGCCCGAGCTGGAAGCTTTTCTCGCCCCTTATGGCCTCGGCCGCCTGCTTGATTTCCAGGGGATTGCCGCCGGTAGCGAAAACACCAATTTCTTTATCAGCCTGGAGCAGGGCGAATTCGTCCTGACCCTGGTCGAGCGTGGCCCGGTCCAGGAGATGCCGTTCTTCATTGAGCTGCTCGATGTGCTGCACGAGGCTGATCTGCCGGTGCCTTACGCCTTGCGCACCACCGACGGTGTTGCCCTGCGCGAACTGGCCGGCAAGCCAGCGCTGTTGCAACCGCGCCTGGCCGGCAAGCACATCAAGGAAGCCAATGCGCAACATTGCGCGCAAGTCGGCGAGCTGCTCGGTCACCTGCACCTGGCGACCCAAGCCAACATGATCAAGCGCAAAACCGATCGCGGCCTCGACTGGATGCTGGAAGAGGGTACGCAGTTCCTGTCGCACCTGAATGCCGAGCAGAAAGACCTGCTGCAACGGGCACTGGAAGAAATCACCCGGCAAAAAGAGAAAATTCTGGCGCTGCCGCGAGCCAACATCCACGCCGATCTGTTCCGCGACAACGCGATGTTCGAAGGTACGCACCTGACCGGATTGATCGACTTCTACAACGCCTGTTCGGGGCCGATGCTCTACGACGTGGCGATTGCCTTGAATGACTGGTGTTCGGACGAAGAGGGGTTGATCGATGGGCCACGCGCCCGGGCTTTGTTGGGGGCTTATGCGGCCCTGCGGCCATTCACTGCTGCCGAAGCCGAGCTATGGCCGACCATGCTGCGGGTGGCTTGCGTGCGCTTTTGGCTGTCACGCCTGATCGCGGCGGAGTCGTTCGCCGGGCAGGACGTGTTGATTCATGATCCGATGGAGTTTCAGTTGCGGTTGGCGCAGCGCCAGAAGGTCAGTACGCCGCTGCCTTTCGCTCTTTGATGGGTAGTGAGGGGGTAAGCCCCCTCACCACTGGTTTCGCGTCACTTATAGCGACTCCAGGCAGCCTGCCAGGTCATTGCCCAATTTTTCCATTACCTGCTCATACCCCTGGGCAGTCGCGGGCGTGTATCCGCCCAGCGCATCCAGTTCCGCCAGTTTCACCGGCAGCCCGGCCACCAGGGTTTCCGCCAGGCGCGGACGCAGCGGCGGTTCGCTGAACACGCAGGTCTTGCCCACTTCCTGCAGCCGCGCGCGCATCGCCGCGACATGCTGGGCGCCGGGCTGCACTTCGGCTGCAACACTGAAAACGCCGGTGTGCTTGAGCCCATAAGCGTCCTCGAAGTAATCGAAGGCTTCGTGGAACACGAAGTAAGGTTTGCCTTCAATGCCGGCCAGACGTTTCTTCAGGCGCAGATCCAGCGCATCGAGACGTTCATCGAACGCCTTGAGATTGCTTTGATAGCGCGCAGCGTTGGCGGGATCGGCGGCACTGAGGTCAGCCGCCATTTTCGCCGCGATGACACGGGCGTTGATCGGCGATAGCCACAAATGTGCGTCCAGGCTGCCGGGCCGGTGATCGTGATCATGCTCGTCGGCATCTTCGGCATGCGAGTGGCTATCTTCGGCGAAACGGCGCAGCTTCATGCCCGGCAGATCCTGAACGGCGACGCTCGGCAGCGTACGACCGTTCAGCACGCGTGGCAGGAAGCCTTCCATGTCCGGGCCGATCCAGTACAGCAGATCCACCGATTGCACTTTTCGTACGTCGGAAGGGCGCAAGGCATAGTTATGCGGTGAGGCTCCCGGCGGCAGCAGTACTTCCGGAATCGCCACGCCGTCCTGCACCGCAGTGGCAATCAATTGCAGCGGCTTGATGCTGGTGAGGACTTTGACTTCGGCGTGGGCCGAACCGATCAGCAGAAAACTGGCGATAAACGCGACAAAAACAGAAAAAAGTCGGGACACGATGACCACTCGAAGAGGCGAGAACGGGTAACATAATAACGTCTCTCACCATACGCGTCGCCGCTCATGCCTAAAACACCGATTGCCAGCCGTCCCCACGACCACTCTCATTGCGTTCACAGCGCTTTGTCCGAGGCCGATGCGCTATGCGCTCGCCAGGGCCTGCGCTTGACCGCCTTGCGCCGGCGGGTGCTGGAACTGGTGTGGCAAAGCCACAAACCGCTGGGCGCGTACGACATTCTCGCGGTGCTGAGTGAGCAGGACGGCCGCCGCGCCGCGCCACCGACCGTGTACCGGGCGCTGGATTTTCTATTGGAGAACGGCCTGGTTCACCGGATCTCCTCGCTCAACGCCTTCATCGGCTGCAATCACCCGGAGCACGCGCATCAGGGCCAGTTCCTGATTTGCCGCGACTGTCACGCGGCGATCGAGCTCGAACAGAAGTCCATCAGCGATGCGATCATCGCCAGCGCCCAGGATGTCGGGTTTGTCGTTGAAGGCCAGACCGTCGAAGTGATCGGTCTTTGCTCTGGTTGTCAGGGGGCTTGATGAGCAACGCGCTGATCCGCCTCGAGCAGGTTGCCGTCACGTTTGCCGGGCAAAGTGTGCTGGATAATATCGAGCTGAGCGTCGAGCCGGGCCAGATCGTCACCTTGATCGGCCCCAATGGCGCAGGCAAGACGACGTTGGTGCGCGCCGTGCTCGGTCTGTTGAAGCCAGACAGTGGCAGCGTCTGGCGCAAGCCGAAACTGCGCATCGGTTACATGCCGCAAAAACTTCACGTCGATCCGACACTGCCGCTCTCGGTTCTGCGCTTCTTGCGTCTGGTGCCGAGCGTGGACCGCGCAATGGCCCTGGCGGCCCTCAAGGAAGTCGGTGCCGAGCAGGTGATCGACAGCCCGGTGCAAAGTGTTTCCGGCGGTGAAATGCAGCGTGTCTTGTTGGCCCGGGCCTTGTTGCGCGAGCCGGAACTGCTGGTGCTCGACGAACCGGTGCAAGGTGTCGATGTGGCCGGTCAGGCCGAACTCTATGGCCTGATTACCCGTCTGCGTGACCGTCACGGTTGCGGGGTATTGATGGTGTCGCACGACCTGCATCTGGTGATGAGCACCACTGACCAGGTGGTTTGCCTCAATCGCCACGTTTGCTGTTCCGGTCACCCTGAGCAAGTCAGCGGCGATCCGGCCTTCGTCGAGCTGTTCGGAAAAAACGCACAAAGCCTGGCGATTTATCACCACCATCACGACCACGCCCACGATCTGCATGGCTCGGTGGTCAAGGCGCCCGGATCGGGCCATACCCATGTCCATGGAGATAGCTGCAAGCATGGCTGATTTTCTGCTCTACGCCCTGCTTGCAGGTCTGGCCCTGGCGGTAGTCGCGGGGCCTCTGGGTTCCTTCGTGGTCTGGCGGCGCATGGCTTATTTTGGCGACACCTTGTCCCACGCGGCCCTGCTGGGCGTGGCGTTGGGGTTTTTGCTGGATGTCAGTCCGACCGTTGCGGTGACCGTGGGCTGCTTGCTGTTGGCGGTGTTGCTGGTGACTTTGCAACAGCGTCAGCCGCTGGCGTCTGACACGCTTTTGGGAATTCTCGCACCCAGCACGCTCTCTCTGGGCCTGGTGGTACTAAGCTTCATGCACGAAGTGCGGATCGACCTGATGGCGTATTTGTTCGGCGACCTGCTGGCGATCAGCCCGACCGATCTGGCCTGGATCCTGGGTGGTAGCGCGGCCGTTCTGGCGCTGCTGGTAGCCTTGTGGCGGCCGTTGTTGGCCATCACCGTGCACGAGGAGCTGGCCAGGGTCGAGGGCTTGCCCGTAGCCGGATTACGCATGGCGCTGATGCTGTTGATCGCCGTGGTGATTGCCGTGGCGATGAAAATCGTCGGTGTGTTGTTGATCACTTCGTTGCTGATCATCCCGGCGGCTGCGGCACAGCGTCACGCCCGCTCACCGGAACAGATGGCACTGGGTGCGAGCCTGCTGGGCATACTTGCCGTGTGTGGCGGATTGGCGTTGTCCTGGTTCAAGGACACCCCGGCCGGCCCGTCAATTGTGGTGACAGCCGCTGCGCTGTTTCTGCTGAGTTTTGTTCTGCCCCGTCGAGGGGTGTAGACTTGCTCGTTTTTTGCGCAAATAGAGAGTCGCAGGAATGAAGTCGTTCGCCTCCCGTTATCTGCTCCTTGTCGCATTTTCCGTGCTGCTGGGCGCTTGCCAAAGCACGCCACCGGCGGCCACCGAAGCCCCCGATGCGCGGGCCGCCGCCATTGCACAGCTTGAGCAAAGTCTGGCCAGCAGCGAACTGGCCACGGCGGAAGATCAACTGGCTGCCTTGCAGGCCGAATCGCCCAACGATCAATCCCTTGAGCAATACCAGCGTCAACTGGCTGAAGCCTATTTGATGCGCAGTCAGATCGTGTTGCAAAAAGGTGATGTAAACGCCGCAGCCACCGCCCTGAGTCGTGCCCGTGCGCTCATGCCCAAGGCGCCGGCGCTGACTGGTGGGGTCAATGGCGCCATCGCCCAAGCGCGCAAGGCTGAACTGGAAAAGGCCGAAGCTGCTCTGCAGGCAGCCGAAGCCCAGCCAAAAGCCAAGGTCATCGACCCCACGGCTGAAAGCACCACGGTTGCGCTGAATATCAACGATATGGGCAAACTGCGTCGACAACTGGACGCTATCGCCGCCGATGTGGTGAATTTTCAGTGTGATGTGAGCATTCAGGCTCCGCGTACTGATGATTATCCCTGGTTGGCGAATTTGCTGAGCAAGCGGGTGAAGAAACTCGATCCGGAGTTCGACCTGAAGCTGGAGCGGCAGATTCTGCGCAGCGTTCCGGCGCAGATGGTGCTCAGTCCTCGCAAAAAACCTTAAAAGCATCGCGAGCAAGCTCGCTCCCACGTTCGATTTGTATTCACTGCAAATCAACTGTAGGAGCGAGCTTGCTCGCGATGACGGCCTTTCAATCGCTATAAATTTTCAGGCCGGAACAGCCTTGGCCTTCGGCTCCCTGTCCCAAACCCGATGCTGCCCGATGGCCGCAAAAAACGGTTTGATCAGCTTCGCATCCGCGCCAACGATCAACCCCGCGTCGGCTTCCAGTTTCAACACATCCAGTAACTGCTTCGCCTCGCCCTGCAGCGCGATCGCTTTCAAGTGTTTGTAGGCTTCGAGCAGGTAATGCAGGGCCACGCCGTCTGCGCTCAAGGCTTTGATCGATGGGGCTCCACCCGGCACGAACACCGCGTCGAACGCCACTGAAGGCAAACCTTCCATGGATGCATCCACTGGCAATGCCTTGCCATCGGCGGTCGTCACGGGGGCGGAAGTCGGGCCAAGCAGTTTGGCGTGCGCACCTTCGGCTTCCAGCGCTTTCTTCATGGCATCAATGGCCGCACCATCGACACCGTTGGCTGCAAGGATGGCGACTTTTCGCGTCTTGATATTGCCCGGTAGCAGATTGGCCTGGCTCAGGGCAGGCGAACGCTCCAGAGAAATCTTCGGCACATCGACCGTTCCGGCCTTCGGTGCCGGCAAGCCCAGGTTCTGCGCCACGCGCTTGGCCAGTTCCAGGTCGATGTTGGCGAGGATCTCGTTCACTTGCCGTGCGCGGATGAACTCCCGTTCAACCTTGCCCAGCTCGAAGCTGTACGCCGAGATGATGTGCTCCTGCTCATGCTTGCTCATGCTGTGGAAAAACAGCCGTGCCTGGGAGAAGTGGTCGCTGAACGACTCGCTGCGCTGACGAATCTTGTTGGCATCGATGCGTTCAGGATACGTCTCGAAACCACCGTCCTGCGCGGCGGGTGGTGTTTCTTTCGGCCAGCCGCCGTCGATTGAGTTTGGTTCGTAGGATGTGCGGCCCTTATCAATCGTGGTGCGGTGCAACGCATCCCGCTGGCCGTTGTGGAACGGCGTGACCGGACGGTTGATGGGAATCTCGTGAAAGTTCGGTCCGCCGAGTCGACTGATCTGCGTATCGGTGTAGGAAAACAGCCGGCCTTGCAGCAGCGGATCGTTGGAGAAATCGATTCCCGGCACAATGTGGCCCGGGCAGAAGGCGACCTGCTCGGTTTCGGCAAAGAAGTTATCGGGGTTGCGATTGAGCACCATTTTGCCCAGCGGTGTGATGGGTACCAGCTCTTCCGGAATCAGCTTGGTGGGGTCGAGAATGTCGAAATCGAAGGCATGTTCGTTTTCTTCCTCGATGACCTGTACGCCGAGTTCCCATTCCGGGTAGTCCCCCATCTCGATGGATTCCCAGAGGTCGCGACGGTGGTAGTCGGTGTCCTTGCCCGCCAGTTTCTGCGCTTCATCCCACACCAGCGAACAAGTCCCGGCCGTAGGGCGCCAGTGGAATTTGACGAAGCGTGATTTTCCTTCGGCATTGATCAGGCGGAAAGTGTGAACGCCGAAACCCTGCATGCTGCGCAGGCTTTTCGGGATCGCCCGGTCGGACATGGCCCAGATCACCATGTGCGCCGATTCCGGCTGCAACGAGACAAAGTCCCAGAACGTATCGTGGGCCGAGCCGCCGGTGGGTATCTCATTGTGGGGTTCGGGTTTCACCGCATGCACGAAGTCAGGAAACTTGATGGCGTCCTGAATGAAAAACACCGGCATGTTGTTGCCCACCAGATCGAAGTTGCCTTCGTCGGTGAAAAACTTCACCGCGAAGCCTCGTACATCACGGACCGTGTCGCCCGATCCACGAGGGCCTTGCACGGTGGAAAAACGAACGAATACCGGCGTTTTTTGGCTTGGGTCCTGCAGGAAACCCGCCTTGGTCAGCACGCTATGGTTCTCGTAGGACTGAAAGAAGCCATGGGCACCCGTGCCCCGAGCGTGAACGATGCGCTCGGGAATGCGTTCATGGTCAAAGTGCGTGATTTTTTCACGCATGATGAAGTCTTCCAGCAGCGAAGGCCCGCGGGCCCCGGCCTTCAGGGTGTTTTGATTGTCCGCCACCTTCACGCCCTGATTGGTGCGCAAGGCCTGATCGGTGGCGTCGGAGCGGAATTTTTCCAGGCTATCGAGTTTGGCGTTGGTGTTGCTGCGGTCCAGGGTATCGGTCCCGGCCAGTGCGCTCTTGGGGGCGGCAGGCTTCTTGGTACTCATCAGGCATAACTCCTCGGGCTATTTTCGAGTGGCTTAAGTAGTGACTGATGACGTTTTTGACCGTTCCTTTTATCTGACCTTTGATCGCGTTATTGCCAAATGGCTGGTTGAATGCGAAATAAATGCTAAGAACCTCTATACGGACAGGCTAAAATGCGCGCCCGGCTAACCGCTGATCCTTTTCTAACGCGCCCCACAAGGTTCGCTACGTGATCGAGTTTCAAAACGTCCATAAAACCTACCGCGTCGCCGGTAAGGAAATTCCCGCCCTGCACCCGACCAGTCTGACGATTGAGAACGGTCAGGTCTTTGGCCTGATCGGCCACTCCGGTGCGGGAAAAAGTACCCTGCTGCGCCTGATCAATCGCCTGGAAAGCTCCAGTGGCGGCAAGATCATCGTTGATGGCGAAGAAGTCACGGCGCTCGACGCCAACGGTTTGCGCCGTTTCCGTCAACAGGTCGGGATGATCTTCCAGCATTTCAATTTGCTGGCGTCCAAGACCGTTGCCGACAACGTCGCGCTGCCACTGACTCTGGCCGGTGAGCTGTCGCGTGCTGACATCGATCGGCGTGTGGCCGAATTGCTGGCCCGGGTCGGTTTGTCCGACCACGCCAAAAAGTACCCGGCGCAATTGTCTGGCGGTCAAAAGCAGCGTGTCGGCATTGCCCGCGCCCTGGCGACCAAGCCGAAAATCCTGCTGTGCGACGAAGCCACCAGTGCCCTGGACCCACAGACCACGGCCTCGGTTCTGCAATTGCTGGCCGAAATCAATCGCGAGCTGAAGCTGACCATTGTGCTGATTACCCATGAGATGGATGTGATCCGTCGTGTCTGTGACCAGGTGGCGGTGATGGACGCTGGCGTGATCGTCGAGCAAGGCTCGGTGGCCGAGGTGTTCCTGCATCCGAAGCACCCGACCACCAAGCGCTTCGTGCAAGAAGACGAGCAAATCGACGAAAGCGAACAGCGCGATGATTTCGCTCACGTACCGGGGCGCATCCTGCGTCTTACCTTCCAGGGTGAAGCGACCTACGCGCCGCTGCTGGGTACCGTCGCGCGGGAAACGGGTGTGGACTACAGCATCCTCGCCGGTCGTATCGATCGCATCAAAGACATTCCCTACGGGCAACTGACCCTGGCCGTGACCGGTGGTGACATGGAGGCGGCCTTCGCCCGCTTCAGCGCCGCCGACGTCCACATGGAGGTGCTGCGTTGATGGAAGCCCTGACAAGTTTCTTCGCCAATATCGACTGGTTCGAAATCTGGCTGGCCACCGGTGACACCTTGCTGATGCTCGGTGGTTCGCTGTTGTTCACCGTATTGTTGGGTCTGCCGCTGGGTGTGTTGTTGTTCCTCTGCAGCCCGCGTCAGTTGCTGGAAGCCAAAGGCATTTACGCGATGTTGTCGCTGGTGGTGAACATCCTGCGCTCGCTGCCGTTCATCATTTTGCTGATCGTGATGATTCCGTTCACCGTGTTGATCACTGGTACTTCCCTCGGTGTCGCCGGTGCGATTCCGCCTCTGGTGGTGGGCGCCACGCCGTTCTTCGCGCGACTGGTGGAAACCGCCTTGCGTGAAGTGGATCGCGGCATCATCGAAGCGACCCAGTCCATGGGTGCGACGACGCGGCAGATCATCACCAATGCGTTGCTGCCTGAAGCCCGTCCGGGCATCTTCGCGGCGATTACGGTGACAGCGATTACACTGGTGTCCTACACGGCGATGGCGGGTGTGGTCGGTGCGGGTGGGCTGGGTGACCTGGCGATTCGTTTCGGTTACCAGCGTTTTCAAACTGATGTGATGGTGGTCACCGTGATTTTACTGCTGGTACTGGTTCAGGTACTGCAAACCGTCGGCGACAAACTGGTTGTCCACTTTTCCCGTAAATGATCAATGAACTGGCCATTGGCTGGCAGGCGCTGGTTTCAGGCGTCGCAAGCGAGTACCCACAAGGAGTTAGCTGAATGAAAAAACTACTCGTCGCATTCGCTGCTGTTGCAGCTTTTTCCGCTCACGCTGCCGACACCCTGACGGTCGCGGCGACCCCGGTTCCACACGCGGAAATCCTCGAATTCGTTAAACCGGCCCTGGCCAAAGAAGGCGTGGACCTGAAGGTCAAAGTCTTCACCGACTACATCCAGCCGAACGTGCAGGTCGCGGAAAAACGCCTGGATGCCAACTTCTTCCAGCACCAGCCGTACCTCGATGAATTCAACAAGGCCAAGGGCACTAACCTGGTTTCGGTAGCCGGTGTACACCTGGAGCCGCTGGGCGCCTACTCCAGCAAGCATAAAAAACTGGAAGATCTGCCGGGCGGCGCAAACGTGGTGATCCCGAACGACGCCACCAACGGCGGTCGCGCCTTGCTGCTGCTGGCGAAGGCTGGCCTGATCAAGTTGAAGGATTCGAACAACATCCTGTCGACCGTCAAGGACATCACCGAAAACACCAAGGACCTGAAAATCCGTGAACTGGAAGCCGCGACTATCCCGCGCGTGCTGACCCAGGTCGACCTGGCCCTGATCAACACCAACTACGCGCTGGAGGCCAAGCTCGATCCGGCCAAGGATGCACTGATCATCGAAGGCAGCGACTCGCCTTACGTGAACATCCTCGTTGCCCGTCCGGACGACAAGGACAGCGATGCGATGAAGAAACTGGTTGCTGCGCTGCACAGCCCGGAAGTGAAAGCGTTCATTCTCGAGAAGTACAAAGGCGCGGTGGTGCCGGCGTTCTGATTGGCTGAAAGCAACGAAAAAGGGGACGCCATGAGCGTCCCCTTTTTTATGCCGATTACACCGCCTTCTGTAGGAGCGAGCTTGCTCGCGAAAAACAAAAGGACGCCACTGGGCATCTGGATTTACGCGTTAACGTTCACGACCATCGTCGGAACGCCGCTCGAAGCAAGCCCGCTCCTACAGGTTGCGTGGCGTTCTCACTGACGCTTCAACATCACCGGCAATTGCGCCACCAGTTTCTGGTTGTTCAACGGCGCCCGGATAAAACCGCGCTGTGTCCCGTCCGGTCCGATCACCGCCAGGTTGCCGCTGTGGTCGACGGTGTAGTTCGGTTTGCTGGTGTCCGCCGGAATGAACGGGATGCTCACGGCATTGGCGACTTTTTGCAGTTCTTCGACCGATGCCGGGGCCAGGCCGATGAACTGTGGATCGAAGTAGCCCAGATACTGCTTGAGCTGCTTGGGCGTGTCGCGATTCGGGTCAACGCTGACCAGTATGATCTGCAACTTGTCCACCGCCTCGGGCGGCAGTTCGCTTTTGATCTGGCGCAGTTGGGCGAGGGTGGTCGGGCAGATGTCCGGGCAGAAGGTGTAGCCGAAGAACAGCAGGCTCCATTTGCCTTTCAACTCGTTGATCGTGACCGGTTGGCCGTCCTGATTGGTCATCGTCACGCTCGGCAGACTGCGGCTTTGCGGCAGCAGGATAATCCCCGCATCGATCAGCGCCGTCGGGTCGCCCTGGCCTTTGCCCGACAGCACTTTGTTGATGGTCAGGCCCAGGACCAGCGCGATCAGGGCGACGAGGATGAAGACGGTTTTCTGGGTTCGAGTCATAGATTCAACAATAAGTAGTGGTCAACGAGCAGGGCGATGAACAGCAGGAACAAGTAGTAAATAGAGTACTTGAAGGTGTTGATCGCCGCGTGCGGCCGAGTGCCACGGTACAGCACCACCGCCCATTGCAGAAATCGGGCGCCCAGTCCGATGGCGCAAATCAGGTAGAGCAGGCCACTCATGTGAATCACATACGGCATCAGGCTGACGGCCAGCAGCGCACCGGTGTAAAGCAGGATATGCACCTTGGTGTAATGCTCGCCATGGGTCACCGGCAGCATCGGAATATCGGCCTTGGCGTATTCTTCTTTGCGGTGAATGGCCAGGGCCCAGAAGTGTGGCGGGGTCCAGGCGAAGATGATCAGGACCAGCAAGAGCGGTTCGGCGCTGACATGACCGGTGGCGGCGGTCCAGCCGAGCAAGGGCGGAGCGGCACCGGCCAGCCCGCCGATGACAATGTTCTGTGGCGTCGCGCGCTTGAGGAAACCGGTGTACACCACGGCATAGCCGAGCAGGGAGGCGAGGGTCAGCCAGGCCGTCAGCGGATTGGTAAAGGCCAGCAGCAAGGCCTGGCCGAGCACCGCCAGCACCAGGGCAAAGGTCAGCGCGGCGGCCGGCGTCACCCGGCCTTCAGCCAGTGGCCGTTTGTGCGTGCGGGCCATCACCGCATCGATGCGCCGGTCCACCACATGGTTGACCGCTGCCGCACCGCCCGCGCACAGGGCGATTCCCAGATTGCCGAACAGCAACACGGTCCATGGCACACCGGCGCGGGTGGCGAGAAACATCCCCACCAGTGAGGTGATGAGCATCAGCACCACCACTTTCGGTTTGGTCAGCTCCAGGTAGTCACGCCAGATCGCCTGACTGGGACGTTCGCCGATCAGAATCGCCATGGCATCTCTCCTTTTATTGTTATGGGCCCGGCTGTTTGTTTACGCGGACTGAAGCGCCAGCGAGTCGGTTGTTTGACCCGAATCAGGCTGGTGCGGGCGTGATAATTGACCAACACCATGGTCAGCAGCAGCGCAGCGCCCCCGGCGTTGTGCGCGACGGCCACTGGCAGGGGCAGATGAAACAGCACGTTGCTGATACCGAGGGTGATTTGTGCGGCGAGAGCGATCAGTACCAGGCCCGCCAGGCGCGTCATGCCGACCGCCTTCAGTTGCCACGCCAGACCCAGTAGAACGAGGGTCACCAGCAACGCGCCGATGCGGTGCGTCAGGTGAATCGCGGTGCGGGCATCGCTGTCCAGTTGCCCGCCGAGGTAATTCGGGCCGATGTGTTGGGTCAGGTGAAAGCCGTTGGCGAAGTCGGCGGGGGGCAGCCATTGACCGTGGCAGGTCGGGAAGTCGATGCAGGCCACGGCGGCGTAGTTGGAACTGACCCAGCCGCCGAGGGCAATTTGCAGGATCACCAGCAGCAACCCGGCCGTCGCCCAGTGTTGCAAGCGTCGTGGCACGGTCAGCGCCGGCAGTACGCCGGACAGGCGCAAGGTCAGCAGAAACAACAGGCTCAGCGTGGCAAAGCCGCCCAGCAAATGCCCGGTGACCACTTGCGGCCAGAGCTTGAGCGTCACCGTCCACATGCCGAACGCCGCTTGGCCAAACACCACCGCCAGCAGGAACAACGGCAGCTTCAGCGGTTGTCCCGGATGCCAGCGATTGATCCAGGCACGTCCGGCCAGCACCGAGATCAGCATGCCAAGGGTGCCGGCAAAGTAGCGATGGATCATCTCGTTCCAGCCCTTGTGGGCCTCTACTGGAGCGTCAGGGAAATGCAATTCGGCATGGGCCAGTTGGGCTTCGCTTTTCGGCACACTGATAAAGCCGTAGCAGCCCGGCCAGTCCGGGCAGCCGAGGCCGGCGTGGGTCAGGCGGGTATAGGCGCCGAGCAACACCACAATCAGCGCCAGCAAGGTGGCAAACAGCGCGAGGCGAAATCCAGGTTTGGCCATGACGATGCCCTTATCCGATGTTCGACAGTTTCAGCAGGTGGCGCAGGTCGTTGAGCAAGTCCTTGCCCTTGACCGACGGGTCGTAGCGCAGCACCAGATTGCCGTGTGGATCGATGATCCACAGTTGCGGCGTGGTCTTGTCGCCGTTCGATTGACTGAAAGTGCTCAAATCCAGCGGATAGCGCTGCAGCTGCGGATATTCCCGAGTCAGTTTGGCGTCGTACTCGGACGTCAGGGGCTGGGCGGCGGCAAGTGCGTGGCTGGCGCGAGAGGCATCGCGACCGAGGCCGATCTGGATTTGCCGTGCCAGATACACCAACTGCTGGCAGTCCAACGCGCAATCCTTCGGCGCGGTGACCAGCATCTGCCAGCGGTCCTCCTGCGCCTGCACGCCGATGTCGGCGCGTGTCTGACCGTTGCCGATCAGTTCGCCGTGATAACTGCGGCCCTCCGGCACCCAGAACTGCAGTTTGTACATGCCGGTGGCGAGGATCATCGGACCGATCACCCCGAGCAGGATCAACAGCAACTGCAAGCGACCCTTGCGCCGACTCGCCGGCGTTTTCGCCTCAGACATGCTGGGTGGATTCATGGCCGCTCCCATGGTGTTTCTCCTTTGCGTTGTGCCAGCCGAGGTAGAGATAAAGGCCGAACAGGGCGATCGCCATGGCGAACCACTGCACGGCGTAAGCGATGTGTTTTTCCGGGCCCATGGCGACCACCGGCCAGTCAGCCTGGTAGGACGCGGGGCCGCTTTCCTCGCGTAATTCGTAGGCGAACCCTTCGCGCTCGAGGGCTGACCAGAGTTTTGCCGGGTCAACCGCCGTGACCAGTTGAGGCCAGGTCGTTGAGTTGGGATCGGCATGGAGCTGGAAGGTCGCGCCGGGGGAGACGTAGACCCACGCGTCGAGACTCAAGGCATCGGCAGGGGTGGTGAATTGAGGCGGTGTGCGCCGGTCCGGCCATGGCAGCCAGCCGCGGTTGACCAGCAGCCAGAGTCCGGTCGCCTGATCCTGAAATGGTTGCAGCAGTTCGACCCCGACCTTGCCATCGCGCTGACGGTTATCCAGCAGCAGGCTGTGGGCGGCATCAAACTGGCCGTGCAGGCGCACGCGGCGAAAGGCCGGGTCTGCGGTGTGTTGCAGCTCGGTGCTGGCCATCGGCTCGGCGGCCCGGCGCTCGGTGTAGCTTTGCAGCAGCGCGCTTTTCTCCGCGCCCCGGCTCAATTGCCAGAACCCCAGGGACACCAGCAGTGGCAGCAACAGCGTCACCACCAGTGTCGGCACGATGCCCGGCCGGAAGCGCTTCATGGCGTCGCCAGAAAGTCGGTCATTGCGATAGCTATACTCAAATGCATCGCCTGTCCCCCGGAGTTCCACCATGCTCAAAGCAGCCATCGTCCTGATGCTGATTGCCACGGTTGTCAGCCTGTTCAGCGGCCTGTTTTTTCTGGTCAAGGACGACAGCAGCTCGAACCGCCTCGTCATTGCCTTGAGTGTCCGTGTTGCACTGGCCGCCATTACCGTCGGCTTGATCGCCTGGGGTTTTTTCAGCGGCCAGTTGGTTTCCCATGCCCCTTGGTAGCTTCAAGCTTCAAGCGCTTCCAACTTGAGGCTTGCAGCTTGCGGCTTATAGCTGCTCTTAAAGCACGTAGACGAAAACGAACAGTCCGATCCACACCACGTCCACGAAGTGCCAATACCAACTCGCCGCCTCGAAGCCGAACTGATGATCGGCGTCGAAGTGCCCGCGCATGATCCGCATCAGCATCACGAACAGGATGATGGTGCCGATGGTCACGTGGGCACCATGGAAGCCGGTGAGCATGAAGAACGTCGCGCCATAGATGCCCGAGCCCAGGGTCAGGCCCAGTTCGTGGTAGGCGTGCATGTACTCTTCGGCCTGGAAGGTCAGGAACGCGCAACCGAGCAGCACGGTGATCGCCAGCCAGAGTTTCAGCGCGCCGCGATGGCCTTTCTTCAAGGCGTGGTGGGCGATGGTCACCGTCACGCTGGAGCTCACCAGCAACACGGTATTGAGCAGCGGCAGGCCCCAGGGGCTGATGACCTCCTTGGGCGGCGGGAAGAGTTTGGAGTCTGGATTGTTCAGCAGTGGCCAGGTGAACTGGAAGTTCGGCCACAGCATATGGGCGATGCCTTTGGCGCCTTCGCCACCCAGAGCCGGGCCGGAGACGTGGCGCACATAAAACAGTGCGCCGAAAAAGGCGATGAAGAACATGACCTCCGAGAAGATGAACCAGCTCATGCCCCAGCGGAACGAGCGATCCATCTGCGGGCTGTACAGTCCGCCGCGACTTTCCTTGATCACCGCGCCGAACCAACCGAACAGCATGTAGGCCAACAGCAGGCCACCGACGAAAAAAATCAGTGGGCCGTGGGATTCCGGCCGCGCGGCTTTCAGGTCGTTGAACCAGGTGGCCAGGCCGAACACGGTGGTGAGCATGCCGAGCGTGGCAATGATCGGCCACTTGCTCTGGGCGGGAACGTAATAATGTTCATGAGTTGCCATTGATTGTTCTCCTTATCGGGCACGCTCAACCGCCAGTGTTTGCAACGACTACCGGTGGATGTCGGGCGGTGATATCGAACAGCGTGTAGGACAGCGTCAGGTGCTTCACATCCTTGGGCATGTCACGGTCAACGATGAAACGTACCGGCATCTCGATCCGTTGACCGGGCTGCAGCACTTGCTGGGTAAAGCAAAAACATTCGGTCTTGTGGAAATACGCCGCCGCGGTGCTGGGCGCGATGCTCGGGACAGCCTGGGCGCTCATCGGGCGGTCGGTGGGGTTATGCGCGATGAAGATCATCTCGTTCACCGCCCCCGGATGGGCCACCAGATCATCACCCTTGGGATAGAACTCCCACGGCATGTCGGCGTTATTCATCGACAGAAACTGCACGCGAACCTGCCGCGAGGTGTCGACCGTTTGCTCGCCCTCGTACTGCCCGGCGGTCTTGCCATTGATGCCGAATGCCTTGCACATCACGTCGTAGATAGGCACCAGGGCAAAGCCGAAAACAAACATCGCTACCACCACCAATAGCAGGCGGGTGACCAGTTTCTTCATCGAAATCGAGTCAGCCATGGTTCCAACCCGCAACCGGGCCCCCTGTGGGAGCGAGCCTGCTCGCGATGGTCGTCAACGATAACGCTGCAAGCCTGATGCTCCGCGGCGCTCTCAGGTTTTTCGCGAGCAGGCTCGCTCCTACAGGGGTTACGTTCATTTCACTTCCGGCGGCGTGGTGAAGGTGTGATACGGCGCCGGCGACGGGATGCTCCACTCCAGGCCTTCGGCCCCATCCCACGGTTTGGCCGGTGCTGGCGGGCCGCCGCGAATGGTCTTGATCACGATGAACAGGAAGAAGATCTGCGTGGCGCCGAACATGAACGCGCCGATCGACGACACCATGTTGAAGTCGGCGAATTGCAGGTTGTAGTCCGGAATCCGGCGCGGCATGCCGGCCAGCCCTACGAAGTGCATCGGGAAGAAGGCCATGTTCATGCCGATGAACGACAGCCAGAAATGCAGCTTGCCGAGGGTTTCGTCGTACATGTGGCCGGTCCATTTCGGCATCCAGTAGTAGGCCGAGGCGAAGATCCCGAAGATCGCCCCTGGCACCAGCACATAGTGGAAGTGCGCGACCACGAAGTAGGTGTCCTGGTACTGGAAGTCCGCCGGGGCGATGGCCAGCATCAACCCGGAAAAACCGCCGATGGTGAACAGGATCACGAACGCTACGGCAAACAGCATGGGTGTCTCGAAGGTCAGCGAGCCCTGCCACATGGTGCTGGCCCAGTTGAACACCTTCACGCCCGTCGGCACCGCGATCAGCAGCGTGGCGTACATGAAGAACAGCTCGCCCACCAGCGGAATGCCGACCACGAACATGTGGTGCGCCCAGACGATGAACGACAGGAACGCGATACTCGCCGTGGCGTAGACCATCGAGGTGTAGCCGAACAGCGGCTTGCGCGAGAAGGTCGGGATGATCGAACTGACGGCGCCGAAGGCCGGCAGAATCATGATGTACACCTCGGGGTGGCCGAAGAACCAGAACACGTGCTGGAACAGTACCGGGTCACCGCCACCGGCGGCGCTGAAGAAGCTGGTGCCGAAATGGATGTCCATCAGCATCATCGTCACGCACCCGGCCAGTACCGGCATCACCGCAATCAGCAGAAACGCGGTGATCAGCCAGGTCCAGACGAACAGCGGCATTTTCATCAACGTCATGCCGGGGGCGCGCAGGTTGAGGATGGTGGCGATCACGTTGATCGCGCCCATGATCGAACTGATCCCCATCAAGTGGATGGCGAAGATGAAGAACGTCACGCTTTCCGGTGCATAGGTCGTTGACAGCGGAGCGTAGAAGGTCCAGCCGAAGTTCGGTCCGCCACCGGGGGTGAACAGGGTCGAGACCAGCAGGATGAACGCAGCCGGCAGCAGCCAGAAGCTGAAGTTGTTCATCCGCGGCAGGGCCATGTCCGGCGCGCCGATCATCAGTGGGATCATCCAGTTGGCGAGGCCGACGAACGCGGGCATCACCGCACCGAACACCATCACCAGACCGTGCATGGTGGTCATCTGGTTGAAGAACGCCGGTTCGACGATTTGCAGGCCTGGCTGGAACAATTCGGCGCGGATCACCATCGCGAACGAACCGCCGAGCAGGAACATGGTGAAGGCAAACCACAGGTACAGCGTGCCGATGTCCTTGTGGTTGGTGGTCAGCACCCAGCGCATCAGGCCTTTGGCGGGGCCGTGGGCGTGGTCGGCATGACCGTGGTCATCGATAACGGCGCTCATGGCCTGTCTCCTGTCAACAGATGGGCTGGGCAGGCCGGGGCACTGTGCCTCGACCGGTTCCTTACATGCGCAATAGACCGGGTCATTTGCTTTCCGCCTGTTTCAGCTCCAGCACTTCTTTAGGAGTGACCATGTCGCCCTTGTTGTTGCCCCAGGCGTTACGTTCGTAGGTCACGACCGCCGCGATATCGACTTCCGAGAGCTGCTTGCCGAACGCCGCCATGGCGGTGCCTGGCTTGCCGTGGAAGACCAGGCTCAGGTGAGCCTCTTTCGGTCCGGTGGCGATTTTCGAGCCCTTGAGCGCCGGGAACATGGGCGGCAGTCCCTGGCCTTCGGCCTGGTGACAGGCTACGCACGTGGTGTGATAGATCTTGTCGCCGCGCTCCTTGAGCTCGTCGAGGGTCCATTCCTTGCTGGTCAGTTCTTTAAGCTGAGCGGCTTCGGCTTTGCGGTCGGCCAGCCACTTGTCGTAATCGGCCTTTTCCTTGACCTCGACCACGATCGGCATGAAGCCGTGATCCTTGCCGCACAGCTCGGCGCACTGGCCACGGTAGATGCCGGGTTTGTCGACGCGGGTCCAGGCTTCGTTGACGAACCCCGGGATCGCATCGCGCTTGACCGCAAAGGCAGGCACCCACCAGGAGTGGATCACGTCGGCGGATGTCACCAGGAAGCGCACCTTGGCGCCAATCGGCAGCACCAACGGCTTGTCGACCTCAAGCAGGTAATGCTCGCCCTTGGCTTCCTTGTTGTGGATCTGGTTGGCGGGGGTGGCCAGGTTGCTGAAAAACTCGACGTCCTGGCCCAGGTATTTGTAATGCCACTTCCACTGATAACCGGTGATCTGGATATCGATATCCGGCTCACTGGGGTCGTACATCTTGATCAGGGTCGCCGTCGCGGGAACCGCCATGGCCACCAGAATGATGAAGGGCACGATGGTCCAGAGGATTTCGACGGTGGTGCTTTCATGGAATTTTGCGGCCACCTGCCCGGTCGAGCGGCGGTGCAGAATCATCGACCAGAACATGGCGCCAAAGACGATGATGCCGATCACTACACAGATCCAGAAAATGGTCATGTGCAGGTCAAATACAGCGTGACTGATTTCAGTCGCTCCAGGCGCCATATTCACAGTCCAGGCGGCTTGCGCCTGGCTGAAAATCGACCACAACAGGAGGCCCATCCAGACATGTGGATGTCGCATCATTGCGGGTTCCCCTTATCGTTCTTGTTATCCCGCCGGCTTTCACCTGCGGCAAGGGAGCGGCTGCATCAGACTACGAACTTGAATCGCCGGGCCTTGCTGCATTTGCAGTCGGGCGTCATCAGCTAACTCCATTCAAGTCCGAGTATAGACAGCGACTCTCACCTCGCAATGCGAAGGCGTAAATGATCTGAAACAGCATTAACTTGCGTTGCAGGCCACGAATGGAGAAGGATGCAGACGAGTGGTGGCAAATCGATATAACGCAGGTGTCTCAAGGATGAAATAATTATGACAAATGCGTCTTAGCATTTTTCGTAAGCCAGCTAAGTTATGTCTTCCCTATTTCACTGCCTTGTTTCCTGGAGTTTTCATGAACACCGCCGCATTGCGCGAGCAGATCCAAAAAGCCCAACAACACGAATCCGAAACCGGCCTGCTGACGCGTCAGCTGGAAAGCAAACTGCCTCGCTTGCACCCGGCGATCCAATTGCCGGAGGCGGATGCCAATGGCGTACTGACACGTTTTGTCGCCGCCTACATCGACGAAGTTCCTGATCTGCTGGACGCAGCCAATGAAGTCGCCAGGGAAGCGGGTATCGAGTCACAGATCAAACCGGTGCTGAAAATCGCCGAGCAGTATTTCCTCCAGCCACCGGCGATCATGGCCGGGCACGTCGGGCTCGACAGCCTGCTGGACGAGGCCTACCTGGCGCATCGGTTTGTCGAAGAGGTCAATGACCTGTACATCAAGCATTTTGGCCAGCCACTGATCCCCTTGGACATGACTGTCGCCAACCTGATTGCCCACCAATTGATCGGTGAGGAATTCGCCAACCAACTGGACGAGGCAGTGCATCACGCCATCGACGAGATGCTCAACGAAGAGAGTTTCGCTCTGGAGTCGGTAGAGGCCTACCGCGAGAAGCTCAGCAGCCCGGACACCGGCGCCGCGTGGAAGCGTTGGCCGTGCATGTCCCGCCGCCTGGGCGTGGGCCTGGAGCTGGAAGCCTGATCCACCTCCGTCCACTGTAGGAGCGAGCCTGCTCGCGATGGTCGACAACGGTTACGCGGGTATCCTGACACCACCCGCTGTGTTCTTTTGCCCATCGCGAGCTCGCTCCTGCAGGGGTATTCAGCCCGATGCACCTATACCGGTGTTGGTCCGTACCCGTCCCTCCAACCGGCGCTTCAATCCCCGGGACTCGATCAAGAACTTCGAGCCCTTCGCCGCATTCGCCCGACCCCATTCCTCCAGTAGCTCCAGACACGCATGATCGATGTAGCTCAGATTATTGAGCGGCACATGCACCGTCGCGCCGTCAGGAATGCTTGCGAGTATCCGGGTCAGCGCCGGCACTTTGAGAAAGGTGGCCGCGCCCACCAGCCGCAACTCCATTTCTCCCTCTTTGCGCAGGTCGATCAGGCTGACCTTCAAGCGTGAGGCTTTCCAGGCCAGTTTGGCCAGGGTCAAGCCAAAGCCGATCAGCACGCCGGTCAGCAGATCGGTGAAAACGATCGACAGCGCGGTCGCGGCGTAAGTGAACATCGGCAGGCGGCCATAACGTCCGAGGCTGCGAAACGCCTTGAGGTCGACCAGTTTGAAACCCGTATAAACCAACACGCCGGCCAGACTTGCCACGGGAATGCTTTGCAGCACGCTCGACAGCAGCATCACGAACGCCAGCAGCCACAGTCCGTGGAAAATCGTCGAGTACCGTGTGGTGGCTCCGGCTTGTACATTGGCTGAGCTGCGAACGATCACGCCGGTCATCGGCAGCGCGCCAAGCAGACCGCAGAGCATGTTGCCGATTCCTTGTGCTGACAGTTCGCGATCGAAATCCGAACGCTGACCACTGTGCATGCGGTCTACTGCGGCGGCGGACAGCAGGGTTTCGGCGCTGGCGATAAAGGCCACGGCAAACGCGGCGATCAGCAGGGTGGGATCCGCCAGGTTGAGCAGGTCGGCTGGCCGCAACCAATCAATGGCTTCGGCCAGGTTGGCCGGGACTTCCACGCGCTTGACCTGCAATGCCATCACCAGGCTGGTGACCGTGGCAAGACCAACGCCGAGCAACGCACCTGGAATGAAGCGCAGGGATTGCGGGCGTAGTTTTTCCCACAGCCACATCACCGCGATGGTTCCCAGCCCGAGCAAACCGGCCTGCCAGCCAAAAGAAGGCAAGGCCTGGGACACGGCAGCGGGGAGCGCCGCCAGGTTATCCAGTCCCGAAGGCTTGGGCGCGGCATCGAGCATCACATGCACCTGTGACAGGACGATCAATACCCCGATGCCGGCGAGCATGCCATACACAACGGCAGGCGCCGTCACCCTGAACCAGCAGCCAAGTTTCAATCGACCGGCCACCAGTTGCAGAAAACCCGCCAACAACAGGATCGGCCCGAGCATGTCCACACCATGCTGGCGCACCAGTTCGAACACCAGCACCGCCAAGCCTGCCGCGGGGCCGCTGACCTGCAAGGGGGAGCCGGCCAACCAGCCCACCACCAAACCACCGATGATCCCGGTGATCAGGCCTTTGGCTGGGGGAAGTCCCGAAGCAATGGCAATGCCCATGCACAAGGGCAGGGCTACCAGGAATACAACCACCGAAGCCAGTAGCTCACGTGGCAGAACAGCTTTGAGTTGCGCAGCACGCATGTTGATTCTCCCGAAGTTTTCTTCAGGCATGGCAAAGCCAGGCTGCCTGATCGGCAGCCTCGGTATAACCACGCGGGATTTAGGAGTATTTAGAAGCGCGCTTTGGGCGTCGCCACAGGAATCGGCAGGCTGCCATTAAGCGGCAGGAAACAGCCCTGATCGGCATCGTAGGCTTTGATTTCGCTGGTTTCGATGTTGTAAACCCAGCCGTGGATAAACAACTGACCATTGGCCATGCGCGAAGCCACTGACGGGTGCGTGCGCAAGTGCTGTAACTGGGCGATCACATTTTCCTCGGTGAGGACGTGCATGCTTTCGCTTTCATTGGCGCAGTTGCAGTTCTCCTGAACCATGGTTTTCGCCACTTCGGCATGTCGAAGCCAGGCTTTGACCGTCGGCATTTTCTCCAGGCTCTGCGGGTTGAGCACCGCGCGCATCGCGCCACAGTCGGAGTGCCCGCAGATAATGATGTGATGCACGCCAAGAGCAAGCACGGCGTACTCGATGGCCGTGGAAACACCACCGTTCATTTGGCCGTAAGGCGGTACGACGTTACCCACATTGCGGGTGACGAACAGATCGCCGGGGGAGCTTTGAGTGATTAATTCAGGAACGATGCGCGAATCCGCACAGGCGATGAACATCGCTCGCGGTCGTTGGGCGGTCGCGAGTTTTTTGAAGAGTTCTTCCTGTTGCGGAAAGATCTCATGATGAAAATGCAAAAAGCCGTCAACGATATGCTGCAGCGCCGCATCGGCGGTTTCCACCTCCGGTTGGGCAGACGCCGACGCAGCCAACGGCTGTTTATCCTTGTCACTCATGATTCATCCTCTTTTGCGGAGTCAGGGAATTTCCCTTTTATCCGGTGTGAAGCCAGTGGCTGTTTAAAAACATCCAGGTCAAAAAAATCTGACCCGTCAGTCACTCGATGAACAAGGTAGTCGCCGAATCTTAACTCAAACTGAATCAAGCGCTCTAGAACGTGTGTTCCAGGTCACAAAAAACGTGACCAGCCCAATGCCTGCAAGCGCTTCCCAATACTCAGCAATGGGTCAATCGTCCTTAAATCAATGACATTTGGCGACCTGGCGGACAAAAGGATTCGCAATCCAGGTTAAACCCTTCCCGTTGATTAAGCCCCAGGCGCCTGATGGTTTTGGAGAAGCGCTGTGCCAACAGGTCGGCAAAGGGACCTTCGCCGCGCATCCGTGCGCCAAAACGGCTGTCGTACAACTCACCACCACGGCTCTGGCGAATCAGGCTCAGGACATGAGCCGCCCGTTGCGGGTAATGAGCGCCCAGCCATTCCTCGAACAGCGGTGCAACTTCCAGCGGCAAGCGCAGCATCATATACGCCGCACTCTGGGCTCCGGCCGCATGGGCCTCGGTCAGCAGGCTTTCGAGTTCGCTGTCGTTGATCATGGGAATCATCGGTGAGCACAGCACTCCCACCGGAATTCCCGCCTCACGCATGACCCTGATCGCGCGAAGTCGGGCCTTGGGCGCCGCCGCTCGGGGTTCAAGGATGCGTTTGAGTTCGTCATCCAGCGTGGTCAGGCTGATCATCACCGCCACCAGTCTCTGCCGGGCGAGTTCGGCCAACAGGTCCAGATCGCGCAGGATCAACGAACCTTTTGTGATGATGGTCACCGGATGGCGATAGCGCAGCAGCACTTCCAGGGTTTGGCGGGTGATCTTGTGTTCGCGCTCGATCGGCTGATACGGGTCGGTGTTGGAGCCAAGATTGATCGGCGCGCATTGATAGCCACGCTTGGAGAGTTGTTCCTCCAGCACTTGAGCGGCGTTGGTCTTGGCGATCAGGCGCGTTTCGAAATCCAGTCCCGGGGACATGTCCCAATAGGCATGGCTCGGTCGTGCATAGCAATAAATGCAACCGTGCTCGCATCCGCGGTAAGGATTGATCGAACGATCAAAGGGCAGATCTGGCGAATTGTTGCGGGTGATGATGGTTTTCGCCGTCTCGATGCGCACCTCGGTGCCTTGCGTGATCGGCACTTCCTGATACCAGCCGTCGTCCTCGGCCACCGAACGATTTGGGGCGAAGCGATTGTGCGGGTTGGTCGCGGTGCCGCGGCCGCGTGGGGGCAATGGCGTTTGCATGGGGGTATCCTGTTAGCTGTATGTACATACAGTATATCGCTGCGCCGTGGTCGACCAGTGCCGTTCGGCATTTTTCTGTTTTAATTATATAAATCAGAGTGTGGTAATTAATAGATACATATGTAGTCTGGTTTGCAGGTAATAAGTATCGGTATTATTTTTTTGCAGCAAACCCTAATTATGGATATCGCTTAAAAGGATTTAATAATGTCGTATTTCAATCGTCGTGGTATTTTTCTTCAAAAACTTGGCCCGACCGTAGTCGATCCGGATGAAGTGCTGGTTTCCATGCAGTTCGCTCTGAAAGAGTCTGCAGAGGATGAAGAAGGAGCGATCACTGAAAAGTTGCTTGATTCCACCATTTTCATTGCATCCTCTACTGACGGTGGCCAATCTTTCAGTATTGGCAACGCCAAAGATGTAGATGGTGATGGCGATATCGATAATGACGACAGGGCCAGATTGCTGGCACTCGCCAAAGCCTATGCAAATATCGTTCGTCCCTGATTCATGATTGCCAGTCACTGTCGGCACGTTCAGTTGCCGAAGGTGGAGTGGCATGCTGCGCACACGAGCTGTGCGCAGCTGCAGATAAGGAAGTCCATCATGTGGAATCCCGCAAGCACGGGTGTGTTCTTACAGCGAATAGAAACACCGGAAAGTAATAAAATAGTTCTAAAAATTCTGAGGAAGCCATCTGGTGCTGGTTACGCAGATCTTGCTGAAGAAACAGTCACGGTTTTGAATTTTAATCCGAACGATACTGAAGAATACTCTCTGCAGTTTGATCCTTGGTCCGACATAAATGTTGTTGCGGATGGCAGCATTGATGAGAAAGATATAAATGTGATCACTCGGCTCGCGCTGGAGTTTCGTGATCAGACAGCAATCAGCTCGGATAGCGGAGTTTTTCTTGAAGTCACTCCTGTCGAGGGTAAAAGGCTTCTGGTGAAAGTTAGTGTGTTGGACCTGGAAGATGTTGAGCAGCCGGAATTCAATTATGTTCTGAACGCCACTTCTTTTGATAAGGGTGAAAGTTTCTCAGTAAGAAGGATCAATCCCCATTCCGACCCAGCTGTCAAAGAGACCCCCGGCCTGGAAAACCTGATAAAAGCGTTCATCAAAATGAGACTGTAAATTCAGCTGATCCGCGCATATTTCACGTTTCATTGACACCTGCCTCACGGGCCTTTGACCGCTCAGGGCTGAACATAGGACATCAACATCCAGTCTCTCCCTGAACGGTCAACCGAGCATGCCCCTACCGCGCATTTTTCCGGCGATGTGCCTATCGCTTGTTGCACTTTTCAACCATGTACCAGTTTTCGCAGACGATACGGCGTTGCCTCGTCCGCCAGAGTGGGCGCAACCCGTCGAGGTGCAGTACAACCTCTTTCAGATGAGCCCGACGCTCTATCGCAGCGCACTGCCCGACAGTGGCGCTGTTTCGCTTCTGGAAAAACTCAAGATCGGCACCGTGATCAGTTTTCTCCCTGAAGCGGATTCAAGCTGGTTGTCGACACCCGGTATCGCCCAGGTACAACTGCCCTATCGCACAAACCATGTGGATGACGCAGACATCATCAAGGCCCTGCGCACCATTCAAACCGCCGAAGCCAAAGGCCCGGTTTTGATGCACTGCAAGCATGGATCTGACCGAACCGGTTTGATCGCGGCCATGTATCGGGTTGTGGTGCAGGGCTGGAGCAAGGAAGACGCACTGAACGAAATGACTCATGGTGGCTTTGGCGACAGCACCCACTTCAAGGACGGTATTCGTTACATGATGCAGGCCGATGTCGACAAACTTCGCACCGCGCTGGCCAACGGCGATTGCAGCACTAGCCCGTTCGCGGCGTGTTCGATGAAAAGTTGGTTCAAATCGGCACATGTCGAGTAAACATGCCCTCCACTGCATTGCGCAGTGGAAGGCGGTTCATGTCACTCAGTGTTGCTCGTCTGACTTTTTCTTCAGCTTCGGGTTCGGGAAGAACTGCACTGCCTGAACCTTGGCATCCGGTGCTTTCAAGGCGGGGGTGTTGACCCGGGTACCCAGCTCCTTGGGTACTGACAAGCCCTGTTCGTTCAGCGTGTCGGAGTAACCGCAGGCCACGCATTCGCGGTGCGGCACGCCATCCTCGCTCCACATCATCAATTTGTCCGGCTCGCTGCAAGCCGGGCAAACTGCACCGGCGATAAAGCGTCGTTTTGTTACCACTGGACCCTCACTCATGCTGCTGCGTCCTCACTCAGGCCGCTGTGACGCAAGAGTGCGTCAATCGATGGCTCACGACCACGGAAATCGATGAACAACACCATCGGCTCCTGGGAGCCGCCACGCGCCAGAATGGCCTCGCGGAACGCGCGACCGGTGTCGGCGTTGAGCACGCCATCTTCTTCAAATTTCGAGAAGGCGTCGGCCGAGAGCACTTCAGCCCATTTGTAGCTGTAGTACCCCGCTGCATAACCCCCGGCAAAGATGTGCGCAAAGCTGTTGGGAAAGCGGTTGTAGGCGGGTGGACGCATGACTGACACCTCGTCGCGCACGCCTTCGAGCACTTGCAGCACGCCACGACCGTCGCCATGGGTGGCGTGCAGTTCGAAGTCGAACAGCGAGAACTCCAGTTGACGCACCATCATCAGGCCGGACTGGAAGTTTTTCGCCGCGAGCATTTTGCCCAACAGGTCCTGAGGCAGTGGCTCACCGGTTTCATAGTGGCCGGAAATCAGCGCCAGGCCTTCAGGTTCCCAGCACCAGTTTTCCATGAACTGACTTGGCAACTCGACCGCATCCCACGCCACGCCATTGATGCCGGACACGCCAGCGTGCTCGACCCGGGTCAGCAGGTGATGCAGGCCATGACCGAATTCGTGGAACAGGGTGGTCACTTCATCGTGGGTCAGCAGGGCAGGTTTGCCGCTGTCGGCCGGGGTGAAGTTGCACACCAGATTGGCCACCGGGCTTTGCAGAACGCCGCCAGCGGTACGACGACGGTCGCGCGCACCATCCATCCAGGCGCCGCCGCGCTTGTTGGCTCGGGCATAGAGGTCGAAGAAGAAGCGGCCGACGTGCTGACCGTTTTCCTTGATCTCGAACAGGCGCACGTCCGGGTGCCAGGTGTCGAAGCCTTTGAGTTCGGCGATTTCGATGCCGTACAGGCGTTGCACGATAGCGAACAGCCCGCTCAGCACTTTATCGATCGGGAAGTAGGCACGCAGGGCTTCCTGGGCCACGCTGTAGCGCTGTTCGCGGAGTTTTTCGCCGTAGAAACCGCTGTCCCAGCTTTGCAGGTCCGGGCAGCCTTGTTCCGCCGCGTAAGCCTTGAGCTGCTCCAGGTCCTGGACGGCAAAAGGTTTGCTGCGCTTGGCCAGATCACGCAGGAAGCTCAGGACCTGACCGCTGGATTCGGCCATTTTGGTGGCCAGGCTCAACTCGGAGTAACTGGTGAAGCCCAGCAGTTTTGCCAGTTCCTGACGCAGATCGAGGATTTGTTCCATCACCGGGCCGTTATCGTTCTGACCGGCATTCGGGCCTTGGTCCGACGCACGGGTGCAGTACGCGGCGTAGACTTCTTCGCGCAATTTCCGGTCTTGGGCGTAGGTCATTACCGCGTAGTAGCTTGGGAACTCCAGGGTGATCAGCCAGCCGTCCAGGTCTTTGGCCTGGGCAGCGGCAGCCATTTGCGCCTTGGCCGAATCGGTCAGGCCGGCGAGGGCGGCTTCATCGGTGATGTGCTTGGTCCAGGCCTGAGTGGCGTCGAGCAACTGGTTGGAGAAGCGGCTGCCCAGTTCGGACAGCTTGCTCTGCACTTCGGCATAACGCTTTTGCTCGGCTTCCGGCAGGTCGATACCCGACAGGCGGAAATCGCGCAGGGAGTGTTCCAGAATGGTTTTCTGCGCCACGTCGAAACCGGCGGCTTCCGGGCTGTTCGCCAGGGCTTCGAAGGCCTGGAACAGTTCGCGATTCTGACCCAATTCGGTGGCGTAGGCGCTCAGGGCCAGCAGGCAGGACTCGTAGGCCTCGCGCAGTTCGGCGCTGTTGCACACGGCATTGAGGTGGCTGACCGGGCTCCAGGCAGCGCCGAGGCGGTCGTTGAGCTCGTCCATCGCCAGTACCAGCCCAGCCCAGGTCGGCTGTTTGCCCTGGGTTTTGAGGATCTCGATAATGGCGGCACGGTTGTCAGCCAGGATCTGTTCAATGGCCGGTTGCACGTGTTCGGCACGGATCGTGGAGAACGGCGGCAGGTCGTAGGGCTGCAAGAGAGGGTTGTTCACGCTCACGGTTGATACCTTGGCTGGAGAAACATGCAGCCATCTTAATTACAATCGACACTCACCGCAGCTATCAGCGACAGAGAGAGAACCTATCGTGTCCCTTCGCAAGTATCAGAACCACACGCCGCTGCTTGGCAAAGGCGCTTTTGTCGACCGTTCGGCGGTGGTGATTGGCGACGTCGAAATCGGTGAAGACAGCTCCGTCTGGCCATTGACGGTGATCCGTGGCGACATGCACCGCATCCGCATCGGTGCGCGCACCAGCGTGCAGGACGGCTGCGTACTGCACATCACCCATGCCGGGCCGTTCAACCCCGAGGGCTTCCCATTGCTGATCGGTGATGACGTGACTATCGCCCACAAGGTCATGCTGCACGGCTGCACCGTGGGCAGCCGGGTGTTGATCGGCATGGGCAGTATTGTCATGGACGGTGCGGTGGTCGCCGACGATGTGATCATCGGCGCCGGCAGCCTGGTGCCACCGGGCAAACGCCTGGAAAGCGGTTTCCTTTATGTGGGCAGCCCGGTGAAGCAAGTCCGGCCGCTGACTGACAAGGAGCAAGCCTTTTTCACCTACAGCGCGGCGAACTACGTGAAGCTCAAGGATCTGCATCTGGCCGAAGGCTACGACCAGCGCTGAGCCCCGGATAACGGACAGCCTCCCACGATTGCCCAGGAATTTTCATGCATTACCAGACCGTTTTGTTCGACCTCGATGGCACCTTGACCGACCCCCGTGAGGGCATCACCCGTTCAATTCAGTTTGCCCTGGGCAAACTGGGCATCGATGAGCCCGACCTGAGCAAACTCGAACACTTCATCGGCCCGCCGTTGTTACAAGCGTTCATGCAGTTCTACGACTTCGACGAGGCCAAGGCCTGGGAAGCGGTCAATTTTTACCGGGAGCGCTTCAAAGTGACCGGGCTCTACGAGAATCGGGTCTTCGACGGTGTCACCCCGCTACTGGAAACCCTCGGCGGACAAGGGCGACAGCTTTACATTGCGACGTCCAAACCCTGGGTGTTCGCCCGGGAAATCGCCCGGCATTTCGATTTCGCCAGGCACTTCAAGGTGATTTACGGCAGCGAACTGGATGGCACCCGTACCAACAAAGTCGAGTTGATCGCTCACTTGATCGCCGAAGAAGGCCTGGACCCGGCCAATACCCTGATGATCGGCGACCGCAAGCACGATTTGATCGGTGCGCGGAGCAATGGGATGGATGCGGCGGCTGTCGGTTATGGCTTTGGCAGTCGGGAAGAACTGAGCGCCGAGGCGCCGACCTATCATTTTGAAACCCTGGATGACATGCATCAGGCGTTTTTGCGGCGTTAGGCAAACGGCCTTCGCGGGCCTGCCTGCGAAGAGGCCTGTTCAGCCATCGGTACTCTTGGGTTCCGCCATTGCCTTGAGCACCGCCTTGCGCTGCTCAACCGGCAAAGCCCCAAGCTTCTCGACCTGCGCATAAAACCTCACCCAATCGCCTCCCTGTTGCTTGAACAGCGCCGCAAACGCCGGCACCCACTGGTCGTACAGGCCAAACGGCAGCAACCGTGCGTTGTTCAACGGTGCGTTGATCCAGGCGTCATAACGTTTGTCTCCAGCCCATTGGTCATCGCGCAACTGACGGTATTCGGCGCGTAACTGCTCGAACGCTGCGACTTTACGCTGGCGCATTTGCTCGGGCGGCAGCGGCAGGGCGTAGAGCGCTTCCAGTTGTGTCCGGGTGTTCAGAACCAATTGAATGAACTGGTCCCGATGTCGTGCCTGTTTATTATCGTCCGGTGGAAGGCTACGGAATGCGCGCCATTGGCGGGTGCCTTCCTGTTCGACGAAGGTGGCGAATGACTCGTTGAACTCTGTGTCGTCTTTCACATACACACGTTGATGCGCCAGTTCGTGAAAGATCAGCGTGGCCAGGCGCTCATCGCCCCAGCCCATCATCGAATTCATGATCGGATCGTTGAACCAGCCCAGGGTCGAGTAGGCCTCGACACCGCCGATCGACACGTCCATGCCTTGCAGACGTTGCAGCGCCGCCTCGCCCCGGGCAGCACTCTGGCTGTAGTAACCGCGGTAGGCCACGCAACCGGCAATGGGGAAGCAATGGTTCTGAGGCTTCAGGGAAAATTCCGGCGTGACGAATACATTCCAGACCACATAGGGCCGACCGATGTCGGCATACAAACGGTAGCTCTGGTTATCCGGCAGATGCAGCTGCTGGCTGGCAAATGTGCGGGCTTTCTGTGATTGGATCAGGTGCGCGCGCAGTTTTTGATCGCGATCGGGATCGGCAATCACACTGGAAACCGGCTCCCGTGCCCGCAGCAACTGCAGTTGACCGCTGGCCAGCTGGCTGTAGTAGCTGACGCTGGCACAACCGTTGAGCAACAAAAACAACATGCCCGGAAACAAAACGCGCAAAACGCGATCAAGTAACCCAAGGCTTGGACGCGGCCTGATCAAAATAAAAAATCCCTGGAAAGTCTGCTCGCAAGACTATCCCGCTTGACTGGAGCTCCGCTATGCGCAAGTTGATGCTGACGGGAGGCCTGCTGATGCTGGCCGGATGTGCTGGATTCGGAATACCACGCCAGGATCCGTCACAGGCGTGGATCGATCTGGATTCGCAGCAGGAAGATACGGCGTTGCAAGCGTTGGCAGTGGATAAACAGGCGGCCAACGATAAACGCTATTTCGAGGTGCAACCCGGCAGTCATGAGCTGAAGGTTCGCTACCAGTTCCCGGTTCAACCCAGCAATATCGGCCCCAACGCGGAGACACTGTGGCGTGATTGCCAGATAAACGTGAAATTCGATGACTTCAATGCGGGTGAGCGTTATCAGCTGCAAGCGGGGAATATTGGTTTCAGGCCGTGGGCCAGGCTTTACGATCAACAGCGAAAAGTGATCGGCAAGGGCACACCGGCGGGCTGCCAGCGCACCTGATCGGCGCTATGCTGAATACCTGATATTCGGGACATTCATCATGCGCAGGTTGATGCTGTTACTCGCTGCAAGTGTGGTCGCCGGTTGTTCGAGCCCTATGCCGGCGGTCAACCCGCAGATGGCGTGGGTCGATTTCTCTACGCCATTCCCCAATGACAAATTGCTGATGGCCGAACGGCTGGACAACGTGCGATCACGCGACGGGCGTTTTTTCCAGGTGACGCCCGGTAGTCACGAGCTGACTGTGCGCTTTGATTTCGAGGTGCCCGGCGGGAGCTCTGACTTGTTCGACGGAGGTACGGAACGGCTGTGCTACATGATCATCAAGTACGATCATTTCGAGGCCGGTCAACGTTATCTGCTGGAAGCCCGGTCCATGGCGTTTACTCCCGAGGCACGGTTGTTCAACGCCAAGCGTGAAATTGTCGCCGAAGCCAGGCAGATCAATTGCATACCGTGAGGCCGATCAGCGATCGTTCTTCTGGTAGATGATTTTCTTGGTGCCGTATTCGCACGAGCCAACGACCATATTCTGATCGTGCACTTCTTCGTTTTTGACGATCTCCAGTGTGTAGGACGTAACCCCTCGGGCCTGGATCTTGGCTTCGATTTCGGCCTTGAGTTCTTCACAGGGTTTCGGTGCCGCCATGACCGAAGTGGCCAGTGCGCAACAGATAACCGCCAAGGTAAAACGTTTCATGGTTGAAGCTCCCTTGAGGCAGCGCGGATGATCATGCGATTCGGCTGCTGTCATTTATTCGACCACAGTTTTATTTGGCAAATCTCTGGCCACGCAAAAAAAGATCGCCGCTTCGGCAGGTTCTTTGAGCTGCCGAAGCGGCGATGTTTAATGCGCTAGCTGACCAGAGTCGCATCCAGACTGATCTTGGCATTCAACAGTTTGGACACCGGGCAACCTTCTTTGGCCTTGTTGCTCAACTCCTCGAACTGAGCCTGGCTAGCTCCGGGGATTTTCGCCTTGAGGATCAGTTTCACCGCCGTGATCGCAAAGCCGCCGTCCACTTGGTCCAGGGTCACTTCGGCGCTGGTATCGATGCTGTCGGCTTTGAGACCGGCGTCACCGAGAATCATGGAAAACGCCATGGAGAAACAACCGGCGTGGGCCGCGCCAATCAGTTCCTCGGGGTTGGTGCCCTTGCCGCCTTCGAAACGTGCCTTGAAGCCGTAGGGCGCTTCCCTGAGAACGCCGGTTTCCGTGGATATCGAACCGATGCCGGTTTTCAGGTCACCTTCCCAATGAGCCGATGCTTTTTTGATGATAGCCATGCTTGTCTCCTCAAGAGCCGGCGCGGAGCGTCGCGCCTACGTGATTTGCCTCGCTAGGGTTCTGAGGATAGACCGTGGTGCAAAGTTCACCTGATCTGATCACGCCGCCTATTCGGCAGTAATTTTCGCTGTGCTATTGAAACTCGGGTATATGCCCTCAATTCATTAAACACGCTGTTGGATTCGGCAGGTTTTCGTTCGCAAGAAAAAACCTGCGCCCTCAATTGGAGAAGCAGGTTTATGAAACGACTGTCCGATATCAAGTTTTCGACCCTCGATCTGGTGCCTGTACGTGAGAACGGCAGTGCAGCCCAGTCGTTGCGCAACTCGCTGGACTTGGCGCAGCACGTCGAAAAGTTCGGCTATAACCGCTTCTGGGTCGCTGAACACCACAACATGGATGGCATCGCCAGTTCTGCCACCTCGGTATTGCTCGGTTATCTGGCCGGCGGTACTTCGACCATTCGCGTCGGTTCGGGCGGAGTGATGTTGCCCAACCATGCACCGCTGGTGATCGCCGAGCAGTTCGGCACCCTTGAAAGCCTGTATCCCGGCCGGATCGACCTGGGCCTGGGGCGTGCTCCCGGTTCCGATCAGATGACTGCTCGCGCGTTGCGCCGTGAACGCTCCGGCAGCGCCGATGACTTCCCCGAAGACGTCGCCGAGCTGATGCGTTACCTCGGGCCGCGCACTCCGGATCAGCGAGTCATCGCAATGCCGGGCACCGGCACCCAGGTGCCGGTCTGGCTGCTGGGCTCCAGCCTGTTCAGTGCGCAACTGGCCGGTGAGCGTGGTTTGCCCTATGCGTTCGCCTCACATTTCGCACCGCGTTACATGCATGAGGCGATTCGCGTCTATCGCAACCATTTCAAACCTTCAGCGGTGCTGGACAAACCCTACGTGATGCTCGGTGTGCCACTGGTGGCGGCCGATACGGATGAGCAGGCCGATTATCTGGCTACTTCGGTGTTCCAGCGCATTCTTGCCCTGATGCGTGGCCAGAGCCTGGTACAGCGCCCACCGGTGAAAACCATGGACGGTCTGTGGCTGCCCCATGAGAAAGAAGCCGTCAGTGATTTCCTGGGCCTGGCGATGATCGGCAGCCCGCAGAAGATCCGCGCCAGGCTGGAGGTGCTGATCGAGCAGACTCAAGCCGATGAGCTGATTTTTACCTGCGACCTGTATGAACATTCCGATCGGATCCATTCATATGAACTGCTGGCGCAGGTTATGAAGGGCTGAGGTTCAAGCCGCGGCTACAATAAAGCCGACGCCATGGCGTCGGCTTTTTAATGGGTAATCGCCTATTTCTTGTAGACAATGACCTTGGCGCCGCCTTCACATTTACCGACGATTTTCCCGCCGGCAGCAGCGCCTTTATCGACGATCTCCAGCGAGTATCCGGAAATGCCCTTGGCATCGAGTTTTGCGGCGATTTCGGCTTTGAGCTCTTCACACGATTTGCTGGCTGCCAATGCGCTGCCTGCAAGGCTCAATAAACCTACCGCCAAAATAAACTTCTTCATTGGTCGCATTCCCAGGTCGGATCAAAGGAGCGTCCAGCCAGCCGCCGGACGCAGTGATGTAGCGTTTTGCTACTTCATGTGGCACTCGGCCAGCGCACGAGTTCAGAAGCCAGGATAAAAACTCAGCTACTGGCGATCCGGAACCCGACTTTGAGTGTCACCTGGAAATGCGCAGCCTTGCCGTCCTTGATGTGCCCACGGGTTTCCGTCACTTCAAACCATTCCATGTACTTGAGACTTTTACTGGCCTCGGTCAATGCGTTGTTGATCGCATCTTCGATACTGCTGGTGGACGAGCCTACCAGTTCGACTTTTTTATAGGTGTGATGGTCAGTCATGGCGTTCTCCTTAGGGTGTGAAATACAGCCTAGCAGTGATTTTCTGTCTTACTTTTGTCGCTCGGTTTGACAGAGAGGTTCACATTTACTGCACTTTCTCGAGCCTCTGGAGTCCCAACCAACACACGCCACTCATCAACAATGCAGGAGAGCCACCATGGCCAACAGCTCGTTACGTAAAGCCTCATTGCAAAGCATGGAAGCGGAAATCGAGAGTCTGCTCAAATCCCTGGAAAACCTGAAGGACGATGCCTCGGACGAGTCGCGTAAAACCCTCAAGGTGCTCAAAGGCAACGCCGAGAACGCATTGAGGCATTCGCGCCATCTACTGGCCGATGCCTATGAAGAGGTCAAGGTCAAAACCCGGGAAACGGGGATCGCTACCCGGGACTACGCCCAGGAACACCCTTGGACTACAGCTGGTGTCGCCGTGGGGGCGCTGGGTCTGTTGGCGGCCTATCTGTTGTGCAAACGCGGTGACTAATTTGTCTGGCGCAGCTCGTTTTTGAGCCATTGCGCCAGTTGCCGGGCGCGCCCGTCCGCAGCGCGCTTGGGCAGCCACAATGCCAGTTGTGCCGGGGTTTCGCTGAAACCCCAGGGTGCGACCAAGCGACCAGCCTTCAAGTCCTCGGCGACCAATGGCTGCGGGGCAATCGCCACGCCCAATCCGGCCACGGCTGCTTCCAGCAAGTAATACAAATGCTCGAATCCCTGCCCGTATTTCAACGCCTTCACGTCGAGGCCGCTTTGCTCTGCCCAGCTGGGCCAGGCTTGTGGGCGCGAGGTGGTGTGCAGCACGGATTCCTGCAGCAACGCTGTGGCCGGTGCATCTTTCAGCCGTTCATAGCCGACGAATCGCGGGCTCAAGACCGGCCCTATCCGCTCGCTGGCCAGTTCGAACACCTGCATGTCCGCCGGCCATGGCGGTTCGGCAAATACCAGTAAGGCATCCAGGCCCGGGCGACGGGGATCAAGATCGCCTTCCCCGGCAGACAAATGCAGGCGCAGGTCCGGCAGATCAGCATTCAACCGCCCCAGTCGCGGAATGAACCAGCGCGCCAGCAGGCTTCCCGAGCAGCCAAGGACGAACGGTGCATCGGCAGTGCTCTGCGTGAGTTCGGCGCACACCGTACGCAGGCGCTCAAAGGCCTCAGTACTGGCGTCGCGTAAACGTATTCCGGCATCTGTGAGTTTCAGGCCACGTCCGTCCTTGATGAACAGGCTCACGCCAAGGTGTTCTTCGAGCAGCTTCAGTTGTCGGCTGACCGCGCCGTGTGTGACGTGCAGCTGTTCGGCCGCCTGACTCACGCTGTTCAAGCGAGCAGTGGCTTCAAAGGCGCGCAGGGCGTTGAGCGGTGGGAGGTCGTGGCTCATGATCTGTGAGTTTTCCTGACAGGTTGTGGCGATCTTATCGGTTTTCAGTCCGGGGCGTCAGGGGTAGAGTGAATTCACTCTCTCTTTACACGTCACTTCACGCATTCAACTGGAGCGCCAAATGACTCAGACAAATCTGCGCAACGGCCCTGACGCCAACGGCCTGTTCGGTACGTTTGGCGGCCGTTACGTCGCCGAAACCCTGATGCCGTTGATCCTCGATCTGGCCCGCGAGTACGAAGTTGCCAAGGAAGATCCTGCATTCAAAGAAGAATTGGCCTACTTCCAGCGTGACTATGTCGGACGTCCAAGTCCGCTCTATTACGCTGAGCGTCTGACAGATTTCTGCGGCGGCGCGAAGATCTATCTCAAACGTGAAGAGCTGAACCACACTGGCGCTCACAAGATCAACAACTGCATCGGCCAGATCCTGTTGGCTCGACGCATGGGTAAAAAACGCATCATCGCCGAAACCGGCGCCGGCATGCACGGCGTGGCGACCGCCACCGTGGCTGCGCGTTTTGGTCTGGATTGCGTGATCTACATGGGCACCACTGACATCGAACGTCAGCAAGCCAACGTGTTCCGCATGAAGCTGTTGGGCGCCGAAGTCATCCCGGTGGTATCCGGCACCGGTACATTGAAAGACGCCATGAACGAAGCCCTGCGTGACTGGGTGACCAACGTCGACAATACCTTCTACCTGATCGGCACCGTGGCCGGTCCGCATCCTTATCCCGCGATGGTTCGCGACTTCCAGTCCGTGATCGGCAAGGAAACCCGTGAGCAGATGCAGGCCCATGAAGGCCGTCTGCCGGACAGTCTGGTGGCGTGCATCGGCGGTGGTTCCAACGCCATGGGCCTGTTCCATCCGTTCCTCGACGACAAGAGCATCGAGATCATCGGTGTCGAAGCGGCCGGTTATGGCATCGAAACCGGCAAGCATGCGGCCAGCCTGAACGGCGGCGTACCGGGCGTGCTGCACGGCAACCGCACCTTCCTGCTGCAGGACGACGATGGCCAGATCATCGACGCTCACTCGATCTCCGCTGGCCTGGACTACCCGGGTATTGGCCCGGAACACGCCTGGTTGCATGACATCGGTCGCGTTCAGTACACCTCGGTGACCGACGACGAAGCCCTCGCGGCGTTCCACCAATGCTGCCGCCTGGAAGGGATTATTCCTGCCCTGGAAAGCGCCCATGCCCTGGCTGAAGTGTTCAAGCGCGCGCCGAGCCTGCCGAAAGATCACCTGATGGTGGTCAACCTGTCGGGCCGTGGCGACAAAGACATGCAAACCGTTATGCACCACATGGAACAATCGAAGCAGGAGAAACACTGATGAGCCGCCTGCAAACGCGCTTTGCCGAACTCAAGGAACAGAACCGCGCCGCCCTGGTGACCTTCGTGACCGCAGGCGACCCGAGCTACGACACCTCCCTGGCGATCCTCAAGGGCCTGCCGGCGGCTGGCGCCGATGTGATCGAATTGGGCATGCCCTTCACCGATCCGATGGCCGACGGCCCGGCGATCCAGCTGGCCAACATCCGTGCGTTGGCTGCCAAGCAAAACCTGGCGAAAACCCTGGAAATGGTTCGTGAGTTCCGCAAGGACAATAACGAAACGCCGCTGGTGTTGATGGGCTACTTCAACCCTATCCACAAGTACGGCGTGCCGCGTTTCATTGCGGAAGCGAAAGAGGCCGGCGTCGATGGTCTGATCGTGGTCGACATTCCGCCCGAGCATAACGGCGAATTGTGCGACCCGGCGCAGGCCGCGGGCATTGACTTCATCCGTCTGACCACGCCGACCACTGACGATGTGCGTCTGCCAACCGTGCTCAATGGCAGCTCCGGCTTTGTGTATTACGTGTCGGTGGCCGGTGTGACCGGTGCCGGCGCGGCGACTCTGGAGCACGTCGAAGCAGCGGTCGCGCGTCTGCGTCGTCATACCGATCTGCCGATCAGCATCGGTTTCGGCATCCGCACCCCGGAACAGGCAGCGAATATCGCGCGTCTGGCTGACGGTGTGGTGGTGGGGTCGGCGTTGATCGATCACATCGCCAATGCCACGACGCCGGAGCAGGCGGTGGATGGCGTGCTGAGCCTTTGTTCGGCGCTGGCCGAAGGTGTGCGTAAAGCGCGCGTCAGCTGAGGGTAAAGTTCCTGATACAGAGGAATTAGCGCCCTCCGGCACAGACTAATGAGCAAGACCCAGGGCTTCAGAACCTCGTTCTGAAGCCCTTTTTGTTGCGTGTGTCGTGAGGAAAAACCTGATGAAAATGTCGAAGCGTCTGATTGCCAGCCTGGGCGTTCTGATGCTCAGTGCCACTCCGTTGTTGCCGGCCATGGCAGATCAACACGACGATCGCGGTCATTACGATAACCGTGGTGACTATCATGGCGATGATCATCGCGACCATGACAACCCTCGTGGCGGTCCACCACCACGGGACTTCGGACCGGTGCGCCAGACAATTCACGACAATCACGGTTACTTCGTACGGGGTGCACCGCCGCCACCGGGTGTCATTGTGGTGCGTGGGCGGCCGCTGCCCCGAGGTTATTACGGCGAGCGCCTGGATAATCGGGCGTTGAACCACTTGCCGTATTACCCCGGTTACGAATGGCGCCGGGCGGGTGCGGATGTTGTGCTGATCGCTGTAGGAACGGGGATTGTCTATGAGGTATTGCAGGGGGTTCTGTACTGACAGGTTTGTAGGCTGATGGGCGAACGTCCTGACCCTTGTTAGAGCGAGCTTGCTCGCGATGGCGGCAGGCCAGCCAGTCTCTATGCTGGATGTGCCGGCCTCACCGCGAGCAACCTCGCTCCTACAGGTTCTGGTCTTAAGGTAACTCCAGGCCGCCCGCTGCCTTGTGCAACTTGCGCAGGTGCTCTCCGATTTGTTTCACGTTGGCTTCATTGGCCGCCATTTCGGCTGCACGGCTCGGTTCAAGCAGCGCTCTGACTTCCTTATCCAGATCGCCGGACAGTGCCAGCAGTTGTTTCTGTCGCTGGCTGCTTTCCGATTCCAGATGTTGCGATTCACTGGGCTGTGGCAAGCCATATCCGCCGGTGCCGAGCAATTCTGCCGGTCGGCTTAGAAAGCCGCTGTTATCGAGAATCTGCCTCAGTGTCTCGTTCGCCTTGTCCATTCCACCGTTTTTCAATTCTCTGGCGCCCAGATAGCGCTGTTTGACCTCGTCCTGGGCCAACAGCAACTGGCGGCGAAAGCTGGCTTGTTCCAGCAGGAGCAACGCGGCGCTCGTACGCAAATCAGCCTGTTCGAACCATTTGCGGCGCTCTTCGGCTTTCAAGTCCAGCCAGTCCTCTACGGTTTCCTGCTTGACCGGCAAGTGTTTTTTCAACACTTCGAACATGGCTTGATAACGATCGCGGAAAGAGTCAAAGCGATAGCCCAGGCGCAGGGCTTCACGAGGGTCGTCGAGTACGCTGGTATCCGCCAGTCCGCGACCTTTGAGCACTTCCAGCAGACCGTTTGGCATGATGTTGTCCAGAGCGACCAACTTGGGATTGTTGGTGCCGCCACGCAGTAACTTCAACTCCTCCACCGCGCAGTTGTTTGACAGGAAGAAGTAGTTGCCGTCGTAGCTCCAGTGCATTTCGGCGGCGCGTTCCACGACATCTTCAATCTCGCGGCGCGACAGGTTCAGGGGTACCGAGGCCAGGCTGCGCAATTCAGTCTTGGTGTATTCGTCGATCACTTGGGCCAACGGCAGAACAAACAGGCGCGACGGGTATTTACCGACCAAGCCATCCCAACTCGACAGCTGAACATCGCCGACGAAGGCGCGGTAGGACAGTACCAGATGCTGGTCCAGGTCCAGTCGACAATCCGGCCCACGCGGTCGGCCTGGTGCACAGATCACCAGCCGCAACATGCTATGACCCCAGCGGCTGACCCAGTTCTGGTTGGCCTCCGCCAGCAGATAGTCGACAGCGTAAACCCGCTCCGGATCGACCTGCCCCAGGGGAGTTTTGGCGAAATCGTTACCGGCATTCAGGAAGGCGAAGGTTTTGCCGCAAGCACCCTTGGCATTGGGTGCCCAGCCGAAGTGCTCCTTGTAGTAGCGGTACAGCGCTGGGCGGCGACAGGCATAGCTCGGGTCAAGGAGGAAATACTCCATGTTGACCGCGACGAACTCCTTGGGGCTGCTGGTCTCGTAAATATCCGGACTGCGAGCGATCTGACGGTTGTGCTGTTCGCGTTCGCCACGACGGCCGACGTATTGCTGCCATCCGGCGAGGTCGAGCAGGCGTGGGTCATCGCTGAGGGTAAAGCGGCGATCGGACTGACCGCGGCATTCGTCCGGGATACCGATCAGCCCCGAGCTGTTTTGGCGCCGGGTGCAGCGCTGAATCAGTTGGCGCTCCGACTTCGACCACAGGCGTGAACGGTCATAGATGTGAGTCAGTTCGTGCAGCACCGTCGCCAGCATCTCGCGGCGCACGGTGCCATGGGGGCGATAGGTCTTTTTGCTTGCGGCGCTGCCGTCGGTGAGGCTGGCCAGCAAGTTGCGATTCAGGTCGAGTTCCGACACCAGCGACGCCTGGCCGTAGGCGTTGCTGGGCATGTCGTCGGTCCAGCCGACGTCGATGCGCCGGTCGAGTTGCTCGATGAAGCGCGGCGGCAGAGCCTGCATGGCTTCATCGAGCAAGGCTTGGCTGGCTTGCTGTTGGGCGGGACTCAGACCGTCGCTCTTGAGATGTAATTCAAGGCCGGCATGGGCTGTGTTGCCGAACAGCAACAACGCCCCGGCCCACAGCCAGGCAGCTGGAAACCTCACAGCGCGAGAATGGCTTCGGCGAGAACCTGATCACTGGCGTCACGGACCTCCGGTACGCGGGTGCGCAACATTCCCAGGGCTGCTTCCAGGTGTGCACCACGAATGTCGCCGTTGCTGGCAACGAAACTCGCGGCATCGTCCTGGGCATCGCGGACGATTTTCGAATCCCGGATGGAGGTGGTGGTATCGGATGTGAAATCAAGTGTGCGCTGGGTGGCACGAATCAGCATGTTACTGGTGGCAACCAGGGTATGGGCCTGGGCCACGTCGGCGAGCAGCAGCAGGCCAAGGGTGGCGGCAATCAGCGGGTTACGCATGGAACGACTCCGGAGAAACTTGGGATAGCTATTGGACGAGAATTGCTTGTGCCAGTTCAAGGTCGCTGGCTTGAAGTTTTGGCTGGGTCCGGCGCAGGTAATTCAGGGCCGATTCCAGCTGTGCGCCTCTCAGTTGGCCGTCACTGGCGATGAATGCTGCAGCGTCATCCCGGGCGGCGAGCAGCAGTTTATGGTCGAAGGGCGCCGAGGTCACCATGCTTGTGGCGTAACCGCTGGCGACAGTGCCTTGTGTAGAGAGGTTGAAGGCATCGAAAGCGTGGGCCGAACCCGAGTGGATGGCCGCGAAAAACACCGTAGAGATCAACAGATTTGAATGAAAGCGCATGAGACTCGACAGTTGAAGGTGAGTCCCAAGGCTAGCGCAAGCACCGGTCTAGAGCCAGCATCGCAACATGGGGACACGACTGGCGTGTCCCGCTCCAGGCCAGCCGCTTAGATGGTCAGAATCGCTTGCGCCAGTTGCGCGTCGGTTGCATTCAGTTGTGGCGCCTGATTACGAATGTAGTCGAGTGCACTTTCCAGTTTTACGCCGCGGATCGCGCCTTCAGTGGCAACAAAGCTCGCCGCGTCGTCACGGGCAGCGAGGACGATCTTGTTATCCTTGAACGACGACGAGACGACATCGGTGGTCGCATCGGATGTGGCCTTGAGCGCGTTGACGACCGCATCGGTGGTCACGATGAAGCTGCTGGCGTGGGAATTGGCAGCCACGGCAAGCAGGGCTGCAGCGCTGAGCAGACGAAGACGGGACATGGTGTAACTCCTTTGGGTAAATCGATTGAAAGAGGGCGCGGTGCCTGAATAGTCAGACGCCAGGCATTCGGCGTTCGCCACGTTCTGGTTTGATATTAGGCCTGCGCGTGGCAATTAGCACAGTGTTGTCTGTTCGAGTGGAGCATTAGCGCCAGAACGGTTTGTCCAGTTCGCTGACACGATCGGCATGGCTGATGCCCATGTCCGAGAGTTGCCGATCATCGAGTTGGCCGAGTATTCGCCGGGTTCTTGCCCTTTCAAGGCTGTTGCAGAGCCCTCTCAAGAGTCTGCGAAACCAGTGTGAACGTGGGTTTGATTGAAGCGTGGAAGCAGGCGCATCTACCAAGTGATTCATGGCGCAGTCCCTTGTGCTGAATAGAGGCCCTATCGTGATACCGAGGCTATTTCCATGACAGACACAATGCGCCTAAATTGTACTGGTTCAGTTCTGGTTTTTACTTAACTGTACCTGTCTGGCGCTACCTCTACTGTGTGGCCATATTTAGTGAACCTAAACGACAAAACCCGTCGTGGTTTCCCACGACGGGTTTTGTTTTTTCAATTCGGGTTGCTGGCGGTGGACCCTACAGGTCAGAGCCAGCGACGCTAACTTAGCGCCAGAACGGCTTGCTCAGCTCTTCGTAGCGTTGTGCTTCGCTGATCCCGGCATCGGCCAGCAGACGCGAATCCAGACGAGCCAGTTGATGGCGGCTGGAGATGCGGCGCTGCCACAGCATCAGGTTGGCGATAACGCGCAGAGGCATGGAAGCCTGGGTTTTTGCAGCAGTGTTTTCGAGAAACATATCGGAACTGATTGTACGTTCCATGGTGGTCATCCTTCCGCTTGTGGCGGCATTAGGTAGTGGTTTAACTGGTGCCCATGATCCTCTCGTTTGCCTAGTCTCTGTAGATACAGTTCACCTGTATTGTGAGGGCTCAGTTAACTGTTTAAGGGGGGTGTACTGGTCGAAATTGAGGCAACTGTACTTGTCTGCACCATTATGGCGCGATTTTGCGGATTTTGAGCGGGGGTGTAGGCCGATTCGGTAGGAAATGACCGGTACAGCAGTACAGTTTTTGAAGGGATAGTGCTTGAAGGTAGCCCGCTGACGAAACTGTGTTTGCGTCAGCGGCTATCTGTACCCGTTACGCCAGGAGCATTTTCCCGGTTTCTTCCAGGTTGATGTGCCAGCTCAGGGCATCACGCAGGATGTGTGGCGTATGGCCGCCAAGGGCGCAAGCGGCCGAGAAGTAGTTATTGAGCGCTTCGCGATAGTCCGGATGCACACAGTTATCGATGATCACGCGAGCTCGCTCCCGAGGCGCCAGGCCGCGCAAGTCCGCCAGGCCGACTTCGGTGACGAGAATGTCGACGTCATGCTCGGTGTGGTCAACGTGGCTGACCATCGGCACCACGCTGGAAATGGCTCCGCCCTTGGCAATCGACTTGGTCACGAAGATGGCAAGATGCGCGTTGCGCGCGAAATCGCCCGAGCCGCCAATGCCGTTCATCATCCGCGTGCCGCAGACGTGGGTGGAGTTGACGTTGCCGTAGATGTCGAATTCGAGCGCGGTGTTGATACCGATGATGCCGAGTCGACGCACCACTTCCGGGTGGTTGGAGATCTCCTGGGGGCGCAGCACCAGTTTGTCCTTGTAGCGTTCCAGATTGCCGAACACATCGGCGTTGCGACGGCTCGACAAGGTGATCGAGCTGCCCGAAGCAAAGCTCAGTTTGCCGGCATCGATCAGGTCGAACGTCGAATCCTGCAGCACTTCGGAGTACATCGTCAGGTCTTCGAAGGGCGAGTCGATCAGGCCACACATCACCGAGTTGGCGATGGTGCCGATGCCGGCCTGCAGCGGGCCGAGCTTGTTGGTCATGCGCCCGGCGTCGACTTCCTGCTTGAAGAAGCTGATCAGGTGGTCGGCGATGGCCTGGGTTTCAGCGTCCGGCGCCAGCACGGTGGATGGCGAGTCGGGTTGGTTGGTGATCACGATCGCGACGATTTTTTCCGGCGGGATCGGGATGGCGGTGCTGCCAATGCGATCGTCGACCTTGACCAGCGGAATCGGCGTGCGGGTCGGACGATAAGTCGGGATATAAATGTCGTGCAGGCCTTCGAGATTCGAGTTGTGCGCCATGTTGATCTCGACGATCACGTGTTTGGCGAAAATCGCGAAGCTGGCCGAGTTGCCCACCGAGGTGGTCGGCACGATATGCCCTTGTTCAGTGATCGCCACCGCCTCGATCACGGCGATGTCCGGCAGCTTCAGTTGCTGGTTGCGCAGCTGTTCGACGGTTTCCGAGAGGTGTTGGTCAATGAACATCACTTCGCCGGCGTTGATCGCCTTGCGCAGGGTGCTGTCCACCTGAAACGGCATGCGCCGCGCCAGTACGCCGGCTTCGGTGAGCTGTTTGTCGAGGTCGTTGCCCAGGCTGGCGCCGGTCATCAGGCTGATCTTCAGCGGCGTGACCTTGGCCCGTTCGGCCAATGCGTGGGGTACGGCTTTGGCTTCGCCGGCGCGGGTGAAGCCACTCATGCCGACGGTCATGCCGTCCTGAATCAGAGCGGCGGCGTCGGCGGCGCTCATCACTTTATCCAACAACGAAGGCAGGCGAATACGGTCACGGTACATGGATTGTTATCTCGGGAAACGGGTAGCAGGATGTGCAGTCTAGTGAATTTTGAAGGTTCACGTCCCGCTACCAAGGTCGCAAAAGGGCCGTCCATTCCTGATGTTTTAAACAAAACACTGTTACTGAATCGGTAACAAAGCGGCGGTTTGTCCGACGGTCTTCACCAATAAAAACGCCCCGACAAGTCGGGGCGTTTGCGGTGCCAGCGAGAATTACTCGACAGCCTTCACCATGTCCTCGATGACCTTCTTGGCGTCGCCGAACACCATCATGGTCTTGTCCAGGTAGAACAGTTCGTTGTCCAGGCCGGCATAGCCGCTGGCCATCGAGCGTTTGTTGACGATGATGGTCTTGGCCTTGAACGCTTCGAGGATCGGCATGCCGGCAATCGGCGATTTCGGATCGTTCTTCGCGGCCGGGTTGACCACGTCGTTGGCGCCCAACACCAGGACCACGTCGGCCTGACCGAACTCGGAGTTGATGTCTTCCATCTCGAACACCTGGTCGTAAGGCACCTCGGCCTCGGCCAGCAATACGTTCATATGGCCAGGCATCCGCCCTGCCACCGGGTGGATCGCGTACTTCACGGTCACGCCACGGTGGGTCAGCTTCTCGGTCAGTTCCTTCAGCGCATGCTGGGCGCGGGCCACCGCCAGGCCGTAGCCCGGAACGATGATCACGGTGTCGGCGTTGGTCAGCAGGAAGGTCGCGTCGTCAGCCGAGCCGGATTTCACCGGACGGGCTTCCTGGGCGCCTGCCGGGCCTGCGTCGGCTGTGTTGCCGAAACCGCCGAGCAACACATTAAAGAAGGAGCGGTTCATCGCCTTGCACATGATGTACGAGAGGATCGCACCGGACGAGCCCACCAGGGAGCCGGCAATGATCAGCATCGAGTTGTTCAGCGAGAAGCCGATACCCGCCGCCGCCCAGCCGGAGTAGCTGTTGAGCATCGACACCACCACCGGCATGTCGGCGCCACCGATCGGGATGATGATCAGCACGCCCATGACGAACGCCAGGGCCAGCATCAAGGCGAAGGCGCTGAGGTTGCCGGTCAGCATGAAGGTCACGCCCAGCGCCAGTGTGGCCAGGCCCAACAGCAGGTTCAGTTTGTGCTGGCCGGCGAACTGTACCGGTGCGCCCTGGAACAGGCGGAACTTGTACTTGCCGGACAGTTTGCCGAACGCGATCACCGAACCGGAGAACGTGATGGCACCGATGGCCGCGCCGAGGAACAGTTCCAGACGGTTACCCGCCGGAATCGAATCACCCAGGTGCTTGACGATGCCCAGGGACTGCGGCTCGACGACGGCGGCAATGGCGATGAACACCGCGGCCAGACCGATCATGCTGTGCATGAACGCGACCAGTTCCGGCATCTTGGTCATTTCAACGCGCTTGGCCATGATCGAACCGGCCGTGCCGCCGATCAGCAGGCCGACAATCACGTAACCAATGCCGGCTGTCGCCCCGCCTTGTCCAAAAGAGAGCGCGCCCAGCTTATAGATGAGGCCGACGGTGGTGAGGATCGCCAGCGCCATGCCGAGCATGCCGAACAGGTTGCCGCGACGCGACGTGGTGGGGTGCGACAGGCCTTTGAGGGCCTGGATGAAGCAGATCGACGCGATCAGGTAGAGCGTCGTTACGAGGTTCATGCTCATTACTTCGGCGCCTCTTCTTTTACGGCTTTCGGGGCTTTTTTCTTGAACATCTCAAGCATGCGGCGGGTGACCAGGAAGCCACCGAACACGTTGACCGCCGCCAGCGCGACCGCGAGGGTGCCCATGGTCTTGCCCAGTGGCGTCACGGTCAAAGCCGCTGCCAGCATGGCGCCGACGATCACGATCGCCGAAATGGCGTTGGTCACGGCCATCAAAGGCGTGTGCAGCGCAGGTGTAACGTTCCAGACCACGTGATAACCGACATAAATCGCCAGCACGAAGATGATCAGGTTGTAGATACCGGGGGAGATAAGCTCTTCCATCGTCTGAATCCCTGCTTAGGCGTTTTTGCGGATGACTTGGCCGTCGCGGCACATCAGGCACGCGGCGACGATGTCGTCTTCGAGGTTGATCTCGAACTGGCCTTCCTTGGTGAAGACCAGTTTCAGGAAGTCCAGCAAGTTGCGGGCATACAGCGCTGAAGCATCTGCCGCGACCGCACCGGCGAGGTTGGTCGGACCGACAATGGTCACGCCATTTTCGACGACCACCTGATCGGCCACGGTCAGCGGGCAGTTGCCGCCCTGCGCGGCGGCAAGGTCGATGACCACCGAGCCCGGTTTCATCTGTGCCACGGTTTCGGCGCTCAACAGCGTCGGCGCCTTGCGGCCCGGAATCAGCGCGGTGGTGATGACAATGTCAGCTTGTTTGGCGCGCTCGTGCACGGCCACCGCCTGGCGCTGCATCCAGCTGCCCGGCATGGGCCGCGCGTAACCGCCGACACCGACGGCGCATTCACGCTCTTCGTCGGTCTCGTAGGGCACGTCGACGAACTTGGCGCCGAGGGATTCGATCTGCTCTTTTACCGCGGGGCGCACGTCAGACGCTTCGATCACGGCACCCAGACGTTTCGCCGTGGCGATCGCCTGCAGCCCGGCCACGCCGGCGCCGAGAATCAGCACGCGCGCCGCTTTCACGGTACCTGCAGCCGTCATCAGCATCGGCATGAAGCGCGGATAGTAATGAGCGGCCAGCAGCACGGCTTTATAGCCGGCAATGTTGGCTTGCGAGGACAGCACATCCAGGCTTTGGGCGCGGGAGGTACGCGGTGCGGCCTCCAGCGCGAACGCGGTCATGCCGCACTCGGCCATTTTGGCGATGGTTTCATTGCTGAACGGGTTGAGCATGCCCACCACAACGGTGCCGCGCTTGATCAGCGCCAGCTCGCTGTCGCTGGGCGCGACCACCTTAAGAATCAGCTCCGCACCAAACGCATCGTTGGCGCTGCCAATGATCGCGCCTGCCGCTTCATAAGCACTGTCGACAACACTGGCGTTAATGCCGGCGCCGCTTTGTACAGTGACCTTATGACCCTGGCCGATCAGCTTCTTGATGGTTTCCGGGGTTGCAGCAACCCGTGTTTCACCCGTCTGGGTTTCGAGAGGAACACCAATGTGCACGTCAAATCTCCTGCGTGATCTTATTGAGTAAACCCATGCACTACGGATGGTGCGACTGGGGCGGCTGATCAGCACGATCCCGCCAAATCAGGGCGGGGCGCGGCATTTTGCAGGCGAACTTTGTGCCCTTCAAGGGATTATGACGGGTGACGGAAAATTAACTACAAGTCACCCCGTGACCGAATGTCGCAACTAATCGGCTCAATCCCTTATAACCCGTGCCTTGCAAGGAGTTTGGCGGATTTTCAGCAATTTATGCATCGGCCATATGAATGATGCGGCATTGCTTTCAGATAGAAGCTCAAAGCCACGTCTTCAGGCGCTTGTAGGACGTCTGTACTACCTTTGTCTACAGTCTGCGAAAATGCGACAAATACTTATATCTGTAGGGTTTTCATTTTGCTGACTACGGGGTCAGCAAATGCCTATGAGCCTTCATTTCTCTAGGCTGTAGCTGTGTGCTTGATTCACCAACCAATCTCGAAAAGCCCGTAATGACGCAGATTCGACCTTTCGTTCAGGAATCATCAGGTAATAAGCCTTGATGCTCGAGAGGGCTTGAGGGTTGGCGATCACCAGGCGTTTCTCGGTCAGTTCGCGCTGAATCAGGAATGGCGGAATCAGGGCAATTCCCATGTCGTGCATGGCTGCCTGAGCCAGCATGGAGAATAGCTCGTAGCGTGGCCCTGTCATGTCGCGAGGGACATTCAGGTGCTGGGAGTCGAACCACTGCCGCCAGGCATAGGGGCGAGTGGTCTGCTGCAGGAGGGGCAGTTCCGCGATTTCATCGGCTGTCAGAACGGTCTTGTTTCCCAGTAGGGCGGGGCTACATACCGGGAGCGGATGCTCGCCCATCAGGCGGTGGGATTCTGTACCCGACCAGTCCGCGTCACCAAAGTAAATCGCGGCATCAAAGTCGGTGTCGGCAAACAGGAAGGGGCGTGTGCGGTTAGTCAGGTTGACCGTCACTTCCGGGTGCTTTTTCTGGAAGTCCTTCAATCGAGGTAGCAGCCATTGGGTGCCGAAGGTCGGCACCACGGCCAACTCGATCACGTTGGCACCCTGCTGTCCCATCACGGACAAGGTGTCGCGCTCCACCGCGTCCAGTTGAGTGGCGACTCGGCGGCTGTAAGAAAGTCCGGCTTCGGTCAGTTTGACTCCGCGTCGCGAGCGTCGGAACAGCTCTACGCCGAGGAAGTCTTCGAGGCTGGCAATCTGGCGGCAAATGGCGCCCTGTGTCAGCGAAAGCTCCTGTGCTGCCTTGGTAAAGCTCTCGTTGCGCGCTGCCGCTTCGAAACTGATCAGGGCGGTTGTACTGGGTATTTTTCTGCGCATGTACGCCAACCTCACTAATTCATTGCATTAAATGGGTTTCGCGACGTTTCGGAGTGAGAAATTAGCACAACAGTATGCAAAATCCTCGTTTGTCGGGAGGTCGAACCCGGCCTAGCATCAGTCCACGTTATTAGACCTGTTTCGAGAGGACATACTCATGGCCGGTAAAGCTAGCTTCAACTGGATCGATCCCTTGCTGCTGGATCAACAGCTCACTGAAGAAGAGCGCATGATCCGCGACACCGCTGCGCAGTTCGCTCAGCAGAGCCTCGCGCCGCGCGTTCTCGAAGCTTTCCGTCATGAAAAGACCGATCCGGCGATCTTCCGCGAGATGGGTGAAGTGGGCCTGCTGGGCGCGACCATCCCTGAACAGTACGGTGGCAGCGGCCTCAACTATGTCAGCTATGGCCTGATTGCCCGTGAAGTCGAGCGTGTCGACTCCGGCTATCGTTCGATGATGAGTGTGCAGTCCTCTCTGGTGATGGTGCCAATCAATGAATTTGGTACTGAAGCGCAGAAGCAGAAGTACTTGCCGAAACTGGCCTCGGGTGAATGGATCGGCTGCTTTGGTCTGACCGAACCCAACCATGGTTCCGACCCAGGCGCGATGATTACTCGTGCGCGCAAAGTGGAAGGTGGCTACAGCCTGACCGGTAACAAAATGTGGATTACCAACAGCCCAATCGCTGACGTGTTTGTCGTTTGGGGCAAAGACGATGCGGGTGATATCCGCGGTTTCGTTCTGGAGAAAGGCTGGAAAGGCCTGAGCGCTCCGGCCATTCACGGCAAGGTCGGCCTGCGTGCGTCGATCACCGGTGAAATCGTCATGGACAACGTATTTGTTCCGGAAGAGAACATCTTCCCCGATATCCGTGGCCTTAAGGGTCCTTTTACTTGCCTCAACTCGGCTCGTTACGGGATTGCCTGGGGTGCACTGGGTGCTGCCGAGTTCTGCTGGCACACCGCTCGCCAATACACACTGGATCGTCAGCAGTTCGGTCGCCCATTGGCCGCCACTCAACTGATTCAGAAGAAGCTGGCTGACATGCAGACCGAAATCACCATGGCGCTGCAAGGCTGCCTGCGTCTGGGTCGCATGAAAGACGAAGGCACTGCGGCGGTCGAAATCACTTCGATGATGAAGCGCAACTCCTGCGGCAAGTCTTTGGACATCGCTCGCATGGCTCGCGATATGCTCGGCGGCAATGGCATCTCCGATGAGTTTGGCGTCGCTCGCCATCTGGTCAATCTGGAAGTGGTGAATACCTATGAAGGTACGCATGACGTCCACGCGCTGATCCTTGGTCGTGCGCAAACCGGCATCCAGGCGTTCTATTAATAGGAGAACGGCCATGGGCGCGCTTTCGCATCTACGGGTTCTGGATTTATCGCGGGTGCTGGCCGGGCCGTGGGCCGGACAGATTCTTGCGGACCTTGGCGCTGATGTGATCAAGGTCGAGCGTCCGGGCAATGGCGATGACACGCGTGCCTGGGGCCCGCCGTTCCTTAAAGACGCTGATGGCGAGAACACCAGCGAGGCCGCCTATTATTTGTCGGCCAATCGCAACAAGCAGTCGGTCACCATCGACTTCACGCGTCCGGAGGGGCAGAAGCTGGTGCGTGAGCTGGCGGCTAAATCGGACATCCTGATCGAGAACTTCAAGGTCGGTGGACTGGCCGCCTATGGGCTGGACTACGCGTCGCTGAAGGCGATCAATCCAGACCTGATTTATTGCTCGATCACCGGGTTTGGTCAGACCGGTCCTTATGCCAAGCGTGCGGGTTATGACTTCATGATCCAGGGGCTTGGCGGGCTCATGAGTCTGACGGGGCGACCTGAAGGTGAAGAAGGTGCGGGGCCGGTCAAGGTCGGCGTCGCGTTGACGGATATTTTGACCGGGCTTTATTCGACGGTGGCGATCCTGGCGGCGCTTGCGCATCGGGGTCAGGGCGGTGGCGGTCAGCATATTGATATGGCGTTACTGGATGTTCAGGTGGCCTGCCTGGCCAACCAGGCGATGAACTACCTGACTACCGGCAATGCACCCAAACGCCTGGGCAATGCTCATCCGAACATCGTGCCTTATCAGGATTTTCCTACGGCGGATGGCGACTTCATTCTTACAGTAGGGAACGACGGACAGTTCCGAAAATTTGCCGAGGTGGCGGGTCAGCCACAATGGGCAGACGATCCGCGGTTCGTTACCAATAAGCTGCGGGTGGCTAACCGTGCAGTGCTCATCCCGCTGATTCGTCAGGCGACGGTGTTCAAGACCACCGCTGAATGGGTGGCACAGCTGGAGCAGGCGGGAGTGCCGTGCGGGCCTATCAACGATCTTGCGCAGATGTTTGCGGATCCTCAGGTCAAGGCGCGAGGGTTGTCGATTGAGTTGCCGCATGCGTTGGCCGGGATGGTGCCGCAAGTGGCAAGCCCTATCCGGTTGTCCGAGACGCCCGTGGAATACCGTTATGCGCCTCCGCTGCTGGGAGAGCATACGTCGGAGGTTCTGCAGCGGGTGTTGGGGCTGGGCGCGGATGTGGTGGCGTCGTTTAAAAAGTCCGGAGTGCTCTAGGGGCTTCTTCTATATAGAGGGATGGTTTGCTCCTCCTTTGCATGGGGGGGCGGCTGTTTTCCTGCCTTTCGTAAGTAATTGATAGAAAACCCAAATCAGTGGTTGACGGCAGATTCTGGAAGCCTATAATTCGCCCCACTTCCGGCGCAGTCGAAACGGAAAACTCCTTGATAAACAATGAGTTACGCGGTTTTCGGCAGTGGGTTGCTTCAGGTCATCGAAGTCGAAAGGAAGTTGAAAAAGAGGTGTTGACAGCAGCGAGTAACGCTGTATAATTCGCCTCCCGCTGACGAGAGATCGAAGGCGCAAGTGGTTGAAGTTGTTAAGGAATCCTTGAAAACTTCTGAAAATAATCACTTGACAGCAAATGAGGCTGCTGTAGAATGCGCGCCTCGGTTGAGATGAAAGATCTTAACCAACCGCTCTTTAACAACTGAATCAAGCAATTCGTGTGGGTGCTTGTGGGGTCAGACTGCTAGTCAACAGATTATCAGCATCACAAGTTACTCCGCGAGAAATCAAAGATGTAACCAACGATTGCTGAGCCAAGTTTAGGGTTTTCTCAAAACCCAAAGATGTTTGAACTGAAGAGTTTGATCATGGCTCAGATTGAACGCTGGCGGCAGGCCTAACACATGCAAGTCGAGCGGATGAAGAGAGCTTGCTCTCTGATTCAGCGGCGGACGGGTGAGTAATGCCTAGGAATCTGCCTGGTAGTGGGGGACAACGTCTCGAAAGGGACGCTAATACCGCATACGTCCTACGGGAGAAAGCAGGGGACCTTCGGGCCTTGCGCTATCAGATGAGCCTAGGTCGGATTAGCTAGTTGGTGAGGTAATGGCTCACCAAGGCGACGATCCGTAACTGGTCTGAGAGGATGATCAGTCACACTGGAACTGAGACACGGTCCAGACTCCTACGGGAGGCAGCAGTGGGGAATATTGGACAATGGGCGAAAGCCTGATCCAGCCATGCCGCGTGTGTGAAGAAGGTCTTCGGATTGTAAAGCACTTTAAGTTGGGAGGAAGGGCAGTAAATTAATACTTTGCTGTTTTGACGTTACCGACAGAATAAGCACCGGCTAACTCTGTGCCAGCAGCCGCGGTAATACAGAGGGTGCAAGCGTTAATCGGAATTACTGGGCGTAAAGCGCGCGTAGGTGGTTTGTTAAGTTGGATGTGAAAGCCCCGGGCTCAACCTGGGAACTGCATTCAAAACTGACAAGCTAGAGTATGGTAGAGGGTGGTGGAATTTCCTGTGTAGCGGTGAAATGCGTAGATATAGGAAGGAACACCAGTGGCGAAGGCGACCACCTGGACTGATACTGACACTGAGGTGCGAAAGCGTGGGGAGCAAACAGGATTAGATACCCTGGTAGTCCACGCCGTAAACGATGTCAACTAGCCGTTGGGAGCCTTGAGCTCTTAGTGGCGCAGCTAACGCATTAAGTTGACCGCCTGGGGAGTACGGCCGCAAGGTTAAAACTCAAATGAATTGACGGGGGCCCGCACAAGCGGTGGAGCATGTGGTTTAATTCGAAGCAACGCGAAGAACCTTACCAGGCCTTGACATCCAATGAACTTTCCAGAGATGGATTGGTGCCTTCGGGAACATTGAGACAGGTGCTGCATGGCTGTCGTCAGCTCGTGTCGTGAGATGTTGGGTTAAGTCCCGTAACGAGCGCAACCCTTGTCCTTAGTTACCAGCACGTAATGGTGGGCACTCTAAGGAGACTGCCGGTGACAAACCGGAGGAAGGTGGGGATGACGTCAAGTCATCATGGCCCTTACGGCCTGGGCTACACACGTGCTACAATGGTCGGTACAGAGGGTTGCCAAGCCGCGAGGTGGAGCTAATCCCACAAAACCGATCGTAGTCCGGATCGCAGTCTGCAACTCGACTGCGTGAAGTCGGAATCGCTAGTAATCGCGAATCAGAATGTCGCGGTGAATACGTTCCCGGGCCTTGTACACACCGCCCGTCACACCATGGGAGTGGGTTGCACCAGAAGTAGCTAGTCTAACCTTCGGGAGGACGGTTACCACGGTGTGATTCATGACTGGGGTGAAGTCGTAACAAGGTAGCCGTAGGGGAACCTGCGGCTGGATCACCTCCTTAATCGACGACTCAGCTGCTCCATAAGTTCCCACACGAATTGCTTGATTCATTGAAGAAGACGATAGAAGCAGCCCGAAATTGGGTCTGTAGCTCAGTTGGTTAGAGCGCACCCCTGATAAGGGTGAGGTCGGCAGTTCGAATCTGCCCAGACCCACCAATTTTGTGTGGGAAACCTGTAGAGATACGGGGCCATAGCTCAGCTGGGAGAGCGCCTGCCTTGCACGCAGGAGGTCAACGGTTCGATCCCGTTTGGCTCCACCACTACTGCTTCTGAAGTTTGAAAGCTTAGAAATGAGCATTCCGTCGAAGGATGGTGAATGTTGATTTCTAGTCTTTGGCTAGATCGTTCTTTAAAAATTTGGGTATGTGATAGAAAGATAGACTGAACGTTACTTTCACTGGTAACGGATCAGGCTAAGGTAAAATTTGTGAGTTGCTCTTTATTGAGCGGCGCGAATTTTCGGCGAATGTCGTCTTCACAGTATAACCAGATTGCTTGGGGTTATATGGTCAAGTGAAGAAGCGCATACGGTGGATGCCTTGGCAGTCAGAGGCGATGAAAGACGTGGTAGCCTGCGAAAAGCTTCGGGGAGTCGGCAAACAGACTTTGATCCGGAGATGTCTGAATGGGGGAACCCAGCCATCATAAGATGGTTATCTTAAGCTGAATACATAGGCTTAAGAGGCGAACCAGGGGAACTGAAACATCTAAGTACCCTGAGGAAAAGAAATCAACCGAGATTCCCTTAGTAGTGGCGAGCGAACGGGGACTAGCCCTTAAGTGGCTTTGAGATTAGCGGAACGCTCTGGAAAGTGCGGCCATAGTGGGTGATAGCCCTGTACGCGAAAATCTCTTAGTCATGAAATCGAGTAGGACGGAGCACGAGAAACTTTGTCTGAATATGGGGGGACCATCCTCCAAGGCTAAATACTACTGACTGACCGATAGTGAACTAGTACCGTGAGGGAAAGGCGAAAAGAACCCCGGAGAGGGGAGTGAAATAGATCCTGAAACCGTATGCGTACAAGCAGTGGGAGCAGACTTTGTTCTGTGACTGCGTACCTTTTGTATAATGGGTCAGCGACTTATTTTCAGTGGCGAGCTTAACCGAATAGGGGAGGCGTAGCGAAAGCGAGTCTTAATAGGGCGTCTAGTCGCTGGGAATAGACCCGAAACCGGGCGATCTATCCATGGGCAGGTTGAAGGTTAGGTAACACTGACTGGAGGACCGAACCGACTACCGTTGAAAAGTTAGCGGATGACCTGTGGATCGGAGTGAAAGGCTAATCAAGCTCGGAGATAGCTGGTTCTCCTCGAAAGCTATTTAGGTAGCGCCTCATGTATCACTGTAGGGGGTAGAGCACTGTTTCGGCTAGGGGGTCATCCCGACTTACCAAACCGATGCAAACTCCGAATACCTACAAGTGCCGAGCATGGGAGACACACGGCGGGTGCTAACGTCCGTCGTGAAAAGGGAAACAACCCAGACCGTCAGCTAAGGTCCCAAAGTTATGGTTAAGTGGGAAACGATGTGGGAAGGCTTAGACAGCTAGGAGGTTGGCTTAGAAGCAGCCACCCTTTAAAGAAAGCGTAATAGCTCACTAGTCGAGTCGGCCTGCGCGGAAGATGTAACGGGGCTCAAACCATACACCGAAGCTACGGGTATCACTTAGGTGATGCGGTAGAGGAGCGTTCTGTAAGCCTGTGAAGGTGAGTTGAGAAGCTTGCTGGAGGTATCAGAAGTGCGAATGCTGACATGAGTAACGACAATGGGTGTGAAAAACACCCACGCCGAAAGACCAAGGTTTCCTGCGCAACGTTAATCGACGCAGGGTTAGTCGGTCCCTAAGGCGAGGCTGAAAAGCGTAGTCGATGGAAAACAGGTTAATATTCCTGTACTTCTGGTTATTGCGATGGAGGGACGGAGAAGGCTAGGCCAGCTTGGCGTTGGTTGTCCAAGTTTAAGGTGGTAGGCTGGAATCTTAGGTAAATCCGGGATTCTAAGGCCGAGAGCTGATGACGAGTGTTCTTTTAGAACACGAAGTGGTTGATGCCATGCTTCCAAGAAAAGCTTCTAAGCTTCAGGTAACCAGGAACCGTACCCCAAACCGACACAGGTGGTTGGGTAGAGAATACCAAGGCGCTTGAGAGAACTCGGGTGAAGGAACTAGGCAAAATGGCACCGTAACTTCGGGAGAAGGTGCGCCGGTGAGGGTGAAGCACTTGCTGCGTAAGCCCACGCCGGTCGAAGATACCAGGCCGCTGCGACTGTTTATTAAAAACACAGCACTCTGCAAACACGAAAGTGGACGTATAGGGTGTGACGCCTGCCCGGTGCCGGAAGGTTAATTGATGGGGTTAGCTAACGCGAAGCTCTTGATCGAAGCCCCGGTAAACGGCGGCCGTAACTATAACGGTCCTAAGGTAGCGAAATTCCTTGTCGGGTAAGTTCCGACCTGCACGAATGGCGTAACGATGGCGGCGCTGTCTCCACCCGAGACTCAGTGAAATTGAAATCGCTGTGAAGATGCAGTGTATCCGCGGCTAGACGGAAAGACCCCGTGAACCTTTACTATAGCTTTGCACTGGACTTTGAATTTGCTTGTGTAGGATAGGTGGGAGGCTTTGAAGCGTGGACGCCAGTTCGCGTGGAGCCATCCTTGAAATACCACCCTGGCAACTTTGAGGTTCTAACTCAGGTCCGTTATCCGGATCGAGGACAGTGTATGGTGGGTAGTTTGACTGGGGCGGTCTCCTCCTAAAGAGTAACGGAGGAGTACGAAGGTGCGCTCAGACCGGTCGGAAATCGGTCGTAGAGTATAAAGGCAAAAGCGCGCTTGACTGCGAGACAGACACGTCGAGCAGGTACGAAAGTAGGTCTTAGTGATCCGGTGGTTCTGTATGGAAGGGCCATCGCTCAACGGATAAAAGGTACTCCGGGGATAACAGGCTGATACCGCCCAAGAGTTCATATCGACGGCGGTGTTTGGCACCTCGATGTCGGCTCATCACATCCTGGGGCTGAAGCCGGTCCCAAGGGTATGGCTGTTCGCCATTTAAAGTGGTACGCGAGCTGGGTTTAGAACGTCGTGAGACAGTTCGGTCCCTATCTGCCGTGGACGTTTGAGATTTGAGAGGGGCTGCTCCTAGTACGAGAGGACCGGAGTGGACGAACCTCTGGTGTTCCGGTTGTCACGCCAGTGGCATTGCCGGGTAGCTATGTTCGGAATAGATAACCGCTGAAAGCATCTAAGCGGGAAACTAGCCTCAAGATGAGATCTCACTGGGACCTTGAGTCCCCTGAAGGGCCGTCGAAGACTACGACGTTGATAGGTTGGGTGTGTAAGCGCTGTGAGGCGTTGAGCTAACCAATACTAATTGCCCGTGAGGCTTGACCATATAACACCCAAGCAATTTGCTGACCTGAAAAGGCACCAGATTGCGGTGTGTGAAGACGCAATGAACCGAAAGTTCGCAACCATTCACAAAAGCCGCACAAACTATCGCATACCCAATTTGCTGAAGCGTCGAAAGACGGTTCGGTACCCGAATTTCTTGACGACCATAGAGCATTGGAACCACCTGATCCCATCCCGAACTCAGCAGTGAAACGATGCATCGCCGATGGTAGTGTGGGGTTTCCCCATGTGAGAGTAGGTCATCGTCAAGATTAAATTCCAAAACCCCTATCTGCGCATGCAGGTAGGGGTTTTGTCTTTAAGAGTAGAAGCATCAAGAATTCGTTGGCACGTCATTACAGGCGGACCGGCACACAGAATTTCTTGACGACCATAGAGCATTGGAACCACCTGATCCCATCCCGAACTCAGCAGTGAAACGATGCATCGCCGATGGTAGTGTGGGGTTTCCCCATGTGAGAGTAGGTCATCGTCAAGATTAAATTCCGAAACCCCTATCTGCAGATGCAGGTAGGGGTTTTGTCGTTCTGGACCAGTCAAAAATCATCAGCCACAAAAAAGCCAGCCCCTGGACTCAGAGGCTGGCTTTGTAGCAGCAACCGAAGTGGTCGGCTGGCAGAGAAGCAAGCCCAGCCTTATGCAAACACCTTCAACACATTATTCATCGCATCATCGGCAAAGCCCTGAACGAAATCCTTGAACCCAGGTAGCGCATCAGCACCACCCTGGGCGGGTTCGGCAATGATCGTCCAAGTGGCCCGCGATTGACCTGCTCCGAGTGATTCCACGTTCATGGCCGCCCACAAATTGGCCACGCCCAAGGTGTTGTAAATCGTGGTCCAAGTCATGCTCAGAGCCTGGTCGTCTCGGGAGTTGAGTTGCTCGACCACCAGGTTGCCGTCCCTGAAGAACTTCTTGCGTAGGGACGACACGCCCTCGCCGGTCATCTCGATGTGCGACAGCGCCGGGATGAATTGATCGAAGCCGGCGAAGTTGCCGACCACGGCCCAGACTTTTGCGGCATCGACTGGTACTTCCACCGAGGACACCACCTGGCAGCCTTGCGGGTTTTTGATCAGGGTGTCGGGTTGCAGAGTGCTCATGGTTTTTCTCCGTTCTTGGTTGGGATGGATCAGATGAAATTGATTTCTTTGAGGTAGTCGCAACCGCGTCGCAGCAGTGCAGGGGACTTTTCCGGGTAACACGCGCCCATTTGCCGAACGCCAGCCTTGGCGTTGTCATGGCCGATCATGGAGATGTCGCCGATGTCTTCCTCGAAGCCGTTGAGGTAGAAACCCAACACCCCGAACAACGCGTTGTCGCTGTCGACCCGACCCAGTTGTTGCTGCCAATCGGTGACACTGACCAGGGAAAATTCGCGACCCGCTTCGCGAAAGGAGGCAACGTAGGTGCCCCAATCCAGCGGTTCGGGGTTGTGCAGGTTGAACACCGGCCTTTGCGGCTGATAACGGCTGGCATGAAAGGCGATAAAACGGGCGAGAAAATCCACCGGCATCAGGTCGAAATTCAGCGCGAATGCCGGCACCTGCCCGAGCTGGATCGACCCCTTGAGCATCAGCATCAAACGGTTCTTGTGCGGCTGGCACACGCCTGTGGCGCTGTTGAAACTGATGTTGCCGGGGCGATAGAGATTGACCCATACCCCGCGCTCCCGCGCGCGTTCAAGAATCCGTTCACCGACCCACTTGGACAGGTTGTAGCCATTCTTGATGTAGATCGGCGGGGTATGTGCCGCGGGTAACTCAAGCACCCGACCTTCGGCGGAGATGGTGCTGGAGGCCGAAAGCGTCGAGACGAAGTTGAAGATCTTTTTGCTACGCCCTTCGCACAGGCGCAGGCACTCGAAAATCGGCTCGACGTTATCCCGCGCCAACGACTCGTAATCGAGCACGTGATTGACGTTGGCGGCGTTGTGCACCAATGCACCGAACTCTCGATCCAGCCGCTCATATACATCAGCGGCCAGCCCCAGTTGGGGACGTGTGATGTCCGCTGCGTATACCCGTACCCGACTCAGGTCCAAATGCTCCAGACGGTTTTCCCGTAGCGCATGGGCAAACCGTTCGGCAGCCGGTTGCCCATCGCTGTCGCGCACCAGGCATGCGACTTCACTGGCACCCCACGCCAGCAGCGCTTCGACAATATGGACCCCGACAAAACTGTTGGCACCGGTGACGATGACTTTATGCACATCACCCAGGCGGTTGGCGGGCAATGGCTGCACCTCCAGTTCGCGCAGGACATCGGCCATGGCTTGCGGGCTCAACACCTCTTCGCTACCGGAGCCGCGAACCAGCGTCGCCAGCTTGGTGATGGTGGGCAGCTCGATGAAGCGGTTGATCGAAATGCTGCGACCGAACTCCTCGCGTAAACGCAGGAGCATGCGCGACAGCAGGATCGAGTGACCGCCCAGATTGAAGAAGCTTTCGTCGGTGGAAATATCGCTGCTCGGCAACTCCAACAGCTCGGCCCAGATCTGCAGCAACAGCGCTTCATCGGCACTGACAGGCAAGCGTCGCGAGGTGCTTTCGCTGACGGTGATCGGCAGTTCCAGCAGTGCCTTGCGATCGATTTTGCCGTTGCTGGCGTACGGCATGCTCGCCATTTCGGTCCAGGCGATGGGTTGCATGTAGTCCGGCAAGTGCTGCGCCGCATGGGTCTTTAGTGCTTGGCGAGCGGCACCGATTCGATCTTCCTGAGGCTGGGCGAGGAAGGCCAGAATCCGTCGCTGGGCGTCGATGACCACCGCCACCTGCCGGTACAACTGACTGTCGCGCAGGCAGCGTTCGATTTCCTCCGGCTCGACCCGGAAGCCGCGAATTTTCACTTGATTATCACGCCGTCCGCACAGCTCGACCCCCTCAGGGGTCCATTTCGCCATGTCGCCGGTTCGGTAGGCACGCAGGCTTTGGCCATCGGGCAGGCTCAAGCTCAGATAACGTTCGGCGGTCTGCTGCGGATTATTCAGGTAACCCAGGCAAACACCCGGCCCGACGATGAACAACTCGCCAACGGTCTGTTCGCTAACAGGCTGCAAGTCTTCATCGAGAATCAGCACCCGACTGTTGGCGATCGGGCCGCCCAGCGACCGATTGTTATCGCCGGTCCGCAGTCGTCGCGCAGTAATCAGCACCGTGGCTTCGGTGGGGCCGTACAGGTTGTAGAGCGTGCCTTGGCGGGTCAGTTGCTGGATGACCCAGGGCTCGCAGACATCGCCGCCGGTCATCACGTGATCGAGGTCTTGCAGTTGCTCCAGCGGCAGGATGCTCAGCAAGGCCGGCGGCAAAAAGGCGTGGCTCAGACGTTGATGGCGGATCAACTCAACCAATTGCAGTGTGTCGCAACGCTGGTCCTCGCTGGGCACGATCAACTCGGCACCTTGCAGCAGGGTCGGGAAAATATCGATTAACGAAGAGTCGAAACTCAGCGACGAAAACTGCAGCACCCGACTTTGCCCGGTCAGCTGCACATAGTCGGCGTACCACGCCGTGAAGTGGGCGAGATTGGCCTGGCTGAGCAGCACGCCCTTGGGGTGACCCGTCGTGCCCGACGTGTAGAGCGCCATGCACGGTGCGTCGAGATTGGGGCGTTGGTGCATCAGCGGTTGATCGGGATCCGCCTCATCGACGTCGATAAGGGTAATGTCCAGCCCCGGCATTTCTGATGAGAGCGGATGTTGCCCGTCATGCAGCAGTAAGACCGCGCCGGCGTTCGACAGGATGTATTGCTGACGCTGTAACGGATGGCTCGGCTCCAGTGGCAGATACACTGCGCCGCAACCGAGGATCGCCAGAATTCCCGCGTACAACGCGCTGCATTTGGGCAGGCAGATGCCCACCACAATGGGGCCTGGATGCCGGGCCAGCAGCGGTTGCAAACGCTGGGCGATGGCTCGGCTGTGGTTATGCAGTTGGCCGTAGTCGATTGATGTGCCGGCAATGTTCAGCGCAGGGCGATCGGCAGACCGAGTCAATCGCTGCTCCAGCCGCTCGATCATTGGCGTCTGTGCCAATTGCAGCAGGCGCGGTTCATCGGTGGCATTGAGCCGATGCACAAATGCCAGGCTCTCGAGAAACAGCAGACTTTCCACGCGCTCGAATGACGCCGAAGGGGTGGGACCGGCCAGCAAAAAACAGTCGGCGTCCCTGGAGAAGCGGCTGACCAGCAGCGCCACGTGATCCACCAGTTCCGCTACTGCGCGCAGGCGCAAGGACTGGCCATTGCCCGAGGGTTCATCGGCCATCGGGACACGGCTGACCAGCGCGCAATCGTGCAGGCACAGCAAATCCAGCGACGGCAGCCCGGAAGCGCCCGGCAAACCGATGCCCAGTTGCAGCGTCAGTCGCGGTACATCCTCGAAGCGCTGAACCGTCAATGTGGCATCGTCGATCAACAAGTCCACGGGCTTTGGCATCAGCGCATCGCCGTCCTTTACCCGCGTCAGTACATGACCGTGTTGTTCGAGTTCCAGCGCCAGGTCGGTCAGGGCCTGGCTGTGTCCAACGAGCAATATGTCGAGACGTCTCATGTTGGCTCCTCCTCAAATCAGGTAGTCACTCAAGGCGCGTTGCACGCACGGCGAATCCAGCAGCGAACTGCTGTGGAAGAACCGCACGATGTTGGTCACCAACGGGTGATGGCGATTGATCGGGAAGGCCAGCCCCGACACTTCACGCTTGAGGGCGTGCCGCGCCGTGTCGCTGATTCGCAAGGCATCGATCAACCGGAAGTCGAAGGACTTCTGGATGTCGTTGGTCAGGTAGTGGCCGATGAACACCGGCAGGATCCGTGCGATGCATTGGCGGTCTTCTTCGCTCGCGGTGTGCCAGTAGATGCGCACCATCCGCGACCAGAAACCGGAGTGCCGGCCTTCGTCCAACAAGTGATCGGCCATCAAGCCCTTGATCGACTGCTTGACCGTATCGTCCTTGGCGAAGGCCGCCACATCGCCGGTCACGGTGTTTTCGGCGATGGCCACGCAGATCAGCTCCACAGCGCCACGCAGGTGCTGCGGCGCGAGTGCCACGGCCGTCGGGATTGCGCGGCTCAGCTCGATTTCGCCCGGCAGTTCGATGGGGGCAATGCCGGTCATGGCGACCGTCTGCTGCATGAAATCCATCGCCACCAGCGCGTGGTAATCCTCGTCCACAACGACAGTCATGGCGTCATAACGGCAGGCGAACGGGAAGGCCACGTCGAAGCGATTCTTGGCGATGCTGCGGGCGGTCTTGTCGACGATCTCGGTTTCGAAAATCACCACGTCGTTGATGAATTTGTAGAGCGTCTGCACCAGGGCGAAGTCGCGCTGTTCCGGGCACGCACGCTGGAAACTATCACTGAGCACCAGCGGTTGGCGGCTTAATGGGAAGATCAGTTTGTCGTCGTTCTCCAGCACGCGACGCGGACGGGTGCGAATGGTCGCGCGGCTTTCCCACGCGTCGGCGAAAGACTGGTAGTCGGCGGCGTTCATGCGTTCACCTGCGCGAGGTGTTCGCTCATGCTCAGGCGCAGGCCGTCCCACAGAGCGATTCGGCTTTCCACCGCGGCGATGGCGCTGGCATACACGTCTTCCTGCCGTTGCGGATCACCATCGACCAGCCGGGCGAGGAGTTTTTCCGCGGCCGGGCCGTGGTCTTCGGAGTCGACTTCAATGTGTCGTTGGAGGTAATAGCGGAAGGTCGGCGCCTGTTCGATGCCGATGCCCCAATCGTCGAGAATGCGCTGGAACATCTGCGGAATGACGCTCTCGCGGCCGTGTAGAAACGCTGCCGCCACGCTATGGCCTGGCGCATGTAGCGCGGTGTGCAGCGTATGGCGTACAAACCGAGCCGCCGCTGGATCGACGTTCACGCTTTGCAACGCCACGTCGTAACTCACGCCTTCTTGTTGCAGCGCGACGAAGTGCTCGATGGCGGAGGTGCTGGCGCCGACTTCACGCATCGCATCCAGATACAGTTCGAAATGGCTGTAGTGACCATGGACCGGGCGGTCGTCCGACTCTTCGCCCAACACGATCTCATTGATTAACCGAGCGGCCTGTGGATCTTGCGGCGGCAGCCACGGCAGCTGGATGCACGTCAATTCTTGCTGTAGACGCTTGGTCAGGGACATGAAGTCCCACACGGCAAACACATGGGTTTCCATGAAGCGTTGCAATACAGACAGTGAATGTATTTCCGAGAAAATCGGGTGTGAACCAAGCTCGGCTTTCTTCTGGTTGAGACGGTCTTTAGTTGGTTTCATGGGCGAACCTCTAAATAGTCAGATGGACTGTAGTTGTGCACTAACTGTTGATATTGTTTTTCTGTTGGCGAGGGCGTACCTCAAATGAATTGATCTGTTTAGTTGCATTTGGACCAGCGTTATATGGTGCTGCCGTCGGCGTGCATGGGCGGCGTGGAAAAAACTAGTACATAAATTAAGTGTTGGGCAAGTTATTTTGTTGGGTTTTTAAAGTTAAACTTTCTCGAGTGCGAGTAGTTTCAATAAAACTTCTTATATAAGTTTTATTGGCATGTCGTTGCTCCTTCCGTCTTATATAAGTCAGAATTTAAATGAAGAGTGAATGCCTCACTCGAAGCAACTTTCTGATTTGAAGGGGTGAGGTGATTTGACTAAGGGAGATGTGTCGGGGGTGACACCGACTCTTCCGCTCCCGTGGCAAGGCTCCTTCCGTAGGTTTCTGGTGCGAGGACCGCGCCGCGGTCATCGTTCGTTGTCGACCCAAGAGTGAGCGTAATTCAAGGCAGCCGCTATCACCGAGGTGTGCGGATGGGAAAGGAAGGTAGAGGCGGGAAATTTGTAGGGGGATCGTTCGCTTTCAGGTACTAAAGAAACCGTGTGCAGATTTTGTGGCCGCTGCGCAGCCCGGCGAGAGCAAGTTCCCTCGTCACAGGCCGATTGGTGTCACTTGGAGGTTTTTATGTTCTGGGCTTCAAGGCTGCCCAGGTAGCGAGTAATGACCTCGACCCCACGATTGAGGTGGTTTTCCAGCAACGTTACCGACCTTTCGACGTCCCGGTCTTCGGCGGCCCGCAGCAGCGCCCGGTGATCTTCCTGGGATAACTGGCCCAGGCCCATGGCTTCCAGATTGAAGCGCAGGAAACGCTCTTCTTCGTTTAAGCCGTCTTCGACCAGTGTCAACAGCCGGCGATTGGGGGCCTTGCTGTAGAGCGACATATGGAACAAGCGATTGAGTCGACCGATTTCGGTGTAGTCAGTTTCCGTTTCCAACTCGTCGATGTAGCGGCAAGCCTGGGCGAGATCCTCGTCTTCGAGCAAGGGAATCGACAAGCGCAGCGCTTCGGACTCCAGCAGGATCCGCAGTGCATAGGTTTCAGCGGCGTCGCCCTGCACCAGCGGCGCAACGACCGCGCCTTTATGGGCGACCACGTTGAGCAGTGCCTGGGCTTCGAGTTGGCGCAGGGCTTCGCGAACCGGCATGCGGCTGACGCCAAACAAGTCGGCGAGGTCTTGCTGGCGCAAGGCCGTACCGCAGGGAATACGACCGTCGAGAATGGCTGAGCGCAGGGTTTGTTCTATCACTGAGCGTGCCAGATGAGCGGGAATCGGCCCGTTGACCTTGATACTGCCGAGAGGGTTGGGCTTTTGTGTCACTACTACGCACCCTGATTGATTGAGGTTTTTGGATCCAACTGACACTAGTGACTGCCGGACAGGTTGTCAAACGCCCAACATAGGAGGCTTTGTCATAGTCTAGCGCGTGGTCGTTGATCTCAGCGTGCCATTGTTTTTTAACGGGCGAACCGACACCATCAACCGACGTTCACCTGACTACCCTGGATGCCTTGCATTGGCGGTACGTTTCCCGATCTCCCGGATATTGCGCTGCCTGTGCGGCGCCTTGCTCCTGGCCGGCGTGCTGCTGGGCGGGGTGCATGCCGATTGGGATTTTTCCCTGATCAGCGGTCGGGCGCGGGCATTGTACGGCCCTTTGGGCGAAGGTCAGCAGCGCATTGATGATTGGCAACACTTGTTGGCCACCCAGAAGCAGGTCGGCGAGCTGGACAAGCTCAATGTGGTCAACCGCTTTTTCAACAAACAAGTGCGCTACGTCGAGGACATCGACCTGTGGCACCAGGTCGATTACTGGGAAACGCCCATCGAAGCCCTGTGGAAGGGCGCCGGCGATTGCGAAGATTACGCGATCGCCAAGTATTTCAGCCTGCGCCACCTCGGCGTCTCCAGTGACAAGCTGCGCATCACCTACGTAAAGGCGTTGAGCCTGAATCGCGCGCACATGGTGCTGACCTACTACTCCAGCCCGGACGCCGAGCCGCTGGTGCTCGACAGCCTGATCGACGTGATCAGGCCGGCCAGCCAACGAAAGGACTTGCTGCCGGTCTACTCTTTCAATGCCGAAGGGTTGTGGTTACCGGGTGCCAAGGGTAATCAGATGGTTGGTGACACCAAACGTCTGTCCCGATGGCAGGATGTGCTGAAAAAAATGCAGGCCGAAGGATTCCCGGTCGAGACGACCCACTAGGAGCACGCCCACAGATGTCTTTGTTCAAACAGCTGTTGATCGCTATCTGTCTGTTTCTAGTCGTCGCCTTCACCGGCAACTTCGTGGTCAGCCTGGAGAGCTCGCGCACCCAATACGTCAATCAACTGCGCTCCCACGCGCAGGACGCTGCGACGGCGCTGGCGCTGTCCCTGACGCCGAACATCGACGACCCGGCGATGACCGAGTTACTGGTCAGCTCGATCTTCGACAGCGGTTATTACGCGAGCATCCGAGTGGTCGATATATCCAGCGATAAAATCCTGGTCGAACGCAGCGGCATTCCGGCCGATACCCATGTGCCGGACTGGTTCGTCAAACTCATTGGCCTGGAACCCGCTGGCGGCGATGCGATTGTCAGTCGTGGGTGGGAGCAGGCCGCGCGGGTCGAGGTGATCAGTCACCCGATGTTCGCACTGGCCAAACTGTGGCAGAGCGCATTGGGCAGCCTGGGGTGGTTGCTGGGTTGTGGCGTGGTCAGCGCGGTATTGGGCGCGCTGTTGCTGCGTCGGCAATTGAAGCCGCTGGATTACATGGTCCAGCAGTCCCACGCCATTGCCCGTCGCGAGTTTCTCAGCCTGCCGGAATTACCGCGCACGCCGGAATTGCGTCGAGTGGTATTGGCCATGAACCAGATGGTCGAGAAGCTCAAGGCGTTGTTTCAGGAACAGGCCGAACGCAGTGAAAAACTGCGAATCGAGTCCTATCAGGACAGCCTGACCGGACTGGCCAATCGACGTTATTTTGAGATGCAATTGAACGCACGGGTGAGCAATCCCGAACAGGCCAGTTCCGGTTATTTGCTGCTGTTGCGGGTTCAGGACCTGGCGGGTTTGAACCAACGGCTGGGTGGGCAGCGCACCGATCAGTTGCTTCAAGCGGTCGGCCAGCAGTTGTCCCGCGAGTGCGCCAGATACCCGGAAACGCAAAATCTGGTCACGCGGATCCGAGGCGGCGAATTTGCCGTGCTGGCGCCAGGGCTGGTGCGTGAGGAAGCCCTGCAACTGGCGCAGCACCTCGACAGCGCCCTGGCCAGCCTGCATGCGACCGGCGCCACGGACGTGGTCTCGGTGGCCGCCATCGGCCTGGCACCCTTTATTCATGGCGATACCCCGCAAGCCGTGCTCGGGCTGGCGGACCAGGCGTTGGCGCAGGCCGAGGGCCAGACTGACTCGAACTGGGTCTGCCTCGATCACAGTGCGTTGGCCGGGGGCGGTGACGACCACCATGCCTGGCATAAGATGCTGGATCAGGCGCTGAATCAGCGGCGATTCAAACTGTATTTCCAACCGGTCGTCGCCAGTCAGGACACACAGTTGGTGCTCAATTACAAAGTGCTTTCACGCTTGATCGACGATGAGGGTCAGAGCATCCCGGCGGGACGTTTCCTGCCATGGCTTGAACGGTTCGGCTGGGCTGCACGACTGGACCGGCTGATGTTGGAGCTGGTGCTGGAACAGATGGACGATCACGAACATTCACTGGCGTTGAACCTGTCGTTGGCGACTCTGCAAGATCCGCAAGCGTTGAATGCGCTGTTCGAGACGCTACGTTCGCATTCCCGTCTGGGGCCACGACTGACCCTGGAAATCGGCGAAGAGCAATTGCCGGAGCAAGCCGATCTCGAAGACCTGACGCGGCGTTTGCGCGAACTGGGGTTCTCGTTGAGCCTGCAACATTTCGGTGGGCGCTTCAGCATGATCGGCAACCTGGCGAGACTCGGATTGGCCTATCTGAAAATCGACGGCAGCTACATCCGCGCGATCGATCAGGAGAGCGATAAACGCCTGTTTATCGAAGCCGTTCAACGTGCCGCCCACAGTATTGATCTGCCGTTGATTGCCGAGCGTGTCGAAACCGAAGGGGAGTTGGCGGTGATTCGCGAGATGGGTGTGTATGGGGTTCAGGGGCGGTTGGTCGGAGAGCCCAAGCCTTGGGCTTAGGGCGTGGGGTTGTGTCGTCTTTGATGCCGCCATCGCGAGCAAGCTCGCTCCCACAGGTTTTTGTATTGCTCATGCATCCTGCGACGGCCCAGTGATGGGCGCGAGCTTGCTCGCGATGGCGTCAGTAACGTCAGCGAAGCGTCAGATAAACCCTTCCTCATCATCCTCAACCAGAAGACTCAGCCCACCCAAGGCCTCACGGGCCTGGCTGCGGTCCATGAATTTGGCCTGCGCCGGCGCTGGCAGATCGGTGACCAGGATCACGCCTTTGCTGATCAGCACCTCGATCAAGTCATCGAGTACCCGGATCATTTCCAGGTCACTCTGCCTCAGTTGCTTGAGCTGTTTAATTTGCAGCAGTTGTTTGTGGCTGGTGGCCATGACTTCACTGGCGAACCAGGCCTGGAGGTCAGGGTGGTCGGCCGGAAGCGTTTCCGTGGATTCGGCGTAAGCTTCGGCTTCCACGCGCATCAGGTGGCCTTCTGCATTGCGTTGCACGTAGAACATCAATCATCCCCCCCAATAGTGAACAGCATCATGCTGTCAGCAGCATAGCCAACATCGCGCCGATGGAGGGCTCACCGCACATCCCCGAATACCCGTGACCCCGTCACTCACGGCTCCCGGTGAGCTTAACCGTGAACGCGTTCGCTTCTAGAGCCCAGGGGTTGCTGCCGTGAGACCTCCCTTCATCACCGCATGTCCGAATACGGCGTTATGGGTTCGATCGGCATCGGGAGGTTGCCCTGCCATTCATCGAAGGTGTAACGCAGGTACAGCATCACCCGGCTTGGGGCGTAGCCTTCGCTGTGTTGCAAGGAGATCCCCGAGCCCAAGACCATGTGATCGGTCAGGCGGCGTTCGACCAAACCTTGCACACGGATACTCACGCCGCTGCTGCTGCTTCCGGCCTTGGTCATGGTCGTGTCTGGATCGATTTCCAATCCAGCGGCGGCGGCCTGGCTGAATACCTTGCCCGCCGGACCGTCCAGTGGATACAAATCGCTTCCATCGGTTTTTGAGATGGACCAGCCCACCGAACTTTCCAGCAGAGTCGACCAGTTGGCATTACGCCAGGCATAGCTGAAGGGTATGCCGATGGAGTAATACTGTTGTGGACTGTAATAGCCGCCCTGACCCAGGGTGTACTCGCTCAAGTCTTTGTCGTAACCCCAATACATAAGGGTCAAACCCGTACGCATGCGCTCGTCGGCACGGTCGACCAGTCGGTAATAGTATCCGGTCATGGCTGAAAGACGCTGATTGTCGACCACGTTCTTGCCGCGCAGCCAATGGCTGCCGAAACTGGCCCAAACACCGTCAACACCCCCTTCATCATGGCTCAGACTCAAGGTCACACCATTGCTGGTCACGCCACCCCAGCGCGTACCGGTCACCGGATCGACGGCTCCGGCGTAGGACACCACCGAGTTGCTCATGGGCCGGCGCGAGGCGGTCAACGTCCAGCCAATGGACCTCCAGTCACTGCTGTACGCGACACCACCCAGCCAGTTGCCCACTTCGAAACCTTGCGGCGAATGGCCAAGATCGAGCGCCCATTGATCGTTTTTCCAGCCCGCAGCGAGGCTTGGCCCGCTGGTGCTGAGTGAAGTGCTGGGGCAGCCATTGGGCACCGGCGTACCCGTCGCCTTAACCCGGTACTGCACGGCGCAGGTGCCGAACTGTTCCCGGTGTAAACCATCGGCGTCGGTGTCGAAGGCGCTGGCGTCAAGGTCCACCTGTTCAGCCTGGACGAATCCCTTCCCTTGGGCGAACGGCGAATCGATACGCAAAATGGTTATCTGCGTCGTCAGGTCGGAGATGCCCGGTGCAGTGTTGTCGGTGCGCCAAGCGAAGTCATGGTAAAGATTGACGGTCGGGTTCTGCTGTTTGTAAAGCTCGTCGACATCACTGCGCAGGCTTCGCGCCAGCCACTCATCGCTGTCCTTGGCGCGACTGGCCTCGGTCATGGCTATGTTGTCGCGGGGGCTGGCTTGGGCAGGTGAAATCAAACCTGCTGCTGCCATGCTGCGGGCGTAATTATCCAGTGCCTGTTGCGGCTGATCCTTGGCCATCAGACGCGCCGCATCGCGGTAGATCAGCGGATCGGTCTGTGGTGTTTTCAGCAGATTGGCGAACATCGCGGCGGCTTTGTCCTTTTCACCCACCGCGGACCAGGCGTTGGATAGACGTCGTTGCCAGGGCGCAGGTGCCGACGGCGGCACGACGATTTTTTCCAGGCCGGCACGCGCTTGCTGGATGTGCCCGGTGGCAATCTGCGTTTCGATCAAGCCCAACTGCGCCTCGTCATTTTGCGGCTGGAGCTTGAGCACTTTGCGGTAGTAACGTTCGGCTTCGGCGTAGTCTTCACGCTGTGCCGCCCAGTCGGCGAGGGTGCCAAGATCATCCACGGTCGGGTCACGCAACAATAATGCAATGGCCTGAGGCTCATGCCCGGCGTTGCGTAGCTGCTCGACCTGAGCCATCAACATCCGACGTTTGATCCGGGTTTCCAGTTCACGCATGTTATCGGTCCATGCGGCGGCCGGGATTTGCCTGAGGGTGGCCAGCACTTCGCTGTCGCGGCTCTCGTTGGCCAGGTACAGACCGTGGGCGTAACGAGCCTCAGGATTGCGGCTTTGGAGCGCCAGTAATTCACTGAACGCTTTATCAGCCTCTCGCGGTTGCCCCATGGCAATCTCGGCGGCGGCCAGGCGATAGGTCGTCCAGGGATTGTCAGGCTCCAGCACGCGGATTTTCTTCAGCAGGGACGCCAACTGAGCCCAGTCCGAATGCTGACTGGCGAGGTCAGCTTGCAAATTCAGCCGCTCAAGTTCAATGCTCCGACGCAGGCTGGAAAACTCACGCTGGTCGCTGGCGGGCAAGGTGTTGAGGAAGGCTTCGGCCCGCTCGTTTGACTGGCCACGATACAGTCGGACCAGAGCACGCACGACGCTGCCATTGCCCGGTTCGATCTTGCGCGCCTGTAACAGTAACGCTTCGGCTTCGATTTCATTGGACTCGGCCATAGCCACATTGGCGAGGCCGATCAATGGGTCGGCGGAATCAGCCTTGAGGCTTCGCGATTGTTGATACGCGCTACGCGCCGCCGCATAGTCCTTGCGTTGCAGGGCGTCGTCGCCTTTCTGCAGGATCATCCAGTTGCGCGTGACAGTCTGTAGATCCTGCCATTTGCTGATGTAATCGGTGTCCTGCTCCTTGCTCAGCGCCGTGGAGAACGCCTCGTGTGCCGCCGGATATTTGCTTTGGCGCATCAACGCGATACCCAGTGCGCCATAAAGGCTTGAGTCTTGCGGATACGCCTTCAAGGCACGGCGTAACAGTCCTTCGGCTGCCGCCGCCTTGGCCGCAGCGTCTGGGGCGTTGTCTTGCTCAAGCAAGCTCTTGGCTTTGACGCCGGCCTGCCAGGCAGGATCGGCCAACAAGCCTTGTTGCTGCGCCAGCTGCTTCTTGGCGTCTTTAGCGAACGATGAGTCCGGGTAATAGTGAATGAATGCCTGCCATGCCTGCGCCGTTTGCGGGCCAACCGGCAATTTGATCAGGTAGTTGTATTCCCGTTCGGCCGCATTGGCGCTGGCCTTGGGATCAGCTGCCAATTGATGCAACACGGCCAGGGCATCGTCGTTGCGACCCTCGGCGAACAATAGCCCGACGAGCATCTGTCGTACGGCGGTATTGCCTGGGTATTCCCGGTCCAGCGCCTGCACATGACCGATCACGGCCGCACGCTCGCCGCTGATGCGGCTGCGTGCGCTCCAGTATTCAAGCGCCGATGCGAGGTCCGGCGGCTCCTTTGCGAACAGCTGCTCAAAGGCCTGGCTGGCTTCTTCGAAGCGCCCGGCAGCCGCCAATAGCCGAGCCTGCTGCAGCTGGCGCAGACCGTCCTGGCTCTGCAGTTTGATCAGTGCTTGAGCCTGGCGCAGTTGCGCGGAGTCCGGGGCCAGCTGGCGCAGGCGAGCCAATCGCTGCTCGATCCAGGCGCTGTTCGGCGTTTGAGACTTGTCAGCCAACGCCTGGCGTATTTCGCCCACCAGAACCTGAAGATTGTCCGGGGCAATCAATTTCAACCGCGCCAAAGAGTCGCGAACCAAGTCTTCGCGCTGCAACGCATCACCGATACGCATCTGTTGAAGCAGCCATTGCTGTTGCTCTTGTTGCGTAACAGGAGCCGTCGCTGCCAGCGCGGCACCGCTCAAACAGGGCAGCAACAGTGTGCAGCGCAAGATTAAAACCTTAAGTGCGCTGGTTCGGGGGGCGCTGTTCACTGCGTGCATGTACTCGTCCAGTTCGGTTGAAGTCGCCCATCCTTGTCGAACCGATAGCGCTGTTCGTCCCAGCCCTGGCCAAACATCAGCAGCGACTGGTTGTAATAGGCATCGGCCAATGGCGGCGATTGGCGCAGGCGTTCACGCTGGGCAGACAGTGCTGCCGCCGACGATGCATCGGTGGCCAACAACGGTAAAAGTGCCGCCGAAAACCCGACCGGCCCGGAGCCCTTGTTCTTGCCGGAGCCGGAGTCGACGTGTTCTGGCACATACCCCAGGCGGGCAGTGGCCTCAAGCATGGGTTTGAAGTGATCGAGCAAGTCGGTGCGCCCGGGGGCATCGGCCGCTAACATGCCGAGCCACAGATAGACACGAATCGCGTCGTAGCTACCCTGTGCGCCTTTCCCATCGACTGAAACAACTTTTCCGGCCTGCCACACCAACCAGTCCGGTGCGAAGCCCTTGGGGGCGCCTTCGATCAACAGGCGCCGGGAGTTTTGCGCCACTTCGGCCCAAACCGGTGCAATGAGCGCGAATCGGGACAACAATTGTGGCGGCAGATAGCTGGGGTTCAGGCGCCAGCCCTTGCTGGATTCGAAACCGACGTCCCCTGGCAGCAACATAAGGCCAAGCCCCGGCAGCTTGCGCAGGGTTTGTGCGGCGCTTCGCCACAGCATGTGATTACCCAACGTCAGATAATCAGGCCTGCGCCACAGGCGACCGGCTTCCAGCAAGCTGTAGGCAATCCACAGATCAGCGTCGCTGGCGTTGTTGTTGTCGAGCACGCCCCATCGACCGTCCTTGTTGAGTCCCCATTCCCAGGCAGGAAGATGACGGCTGAGATCGCCGTCCGCCAGGTTGTTGCGGGTCCAGGTCAACAGCCGGTCAAAGCTTTCCCCATCGTTGGCCACCAACGCAAAAAACAGCCCGTAGCTCTGCCCTTCAGACGTGGTGATTTGCTGCGCAGAGGACGTGTCTATAACCCGCCCATCAGCGCTGATCATGTGCTGCTTGAAGTTTTCCCAGGCCGGCCAAACACATTGGCTCGCACCCTGCGCGGGCCATGCCAGGATGGGGAGAACCGCCGCAAGAAGTCGCGACCGGGCATTTCTCACCGACTTACTCTTCATAAGCCAGACGACGACGAGCGGCCCATTTCAGGATACGCCAGGTCATGAATGCGCTGAGCAGTACGCCAGACACCGCGAGAAATGCGATCAGGATCGGGTGCTCGGACAACTTGAACCAGAGCATCAGCCACCAGGGCAGACTGCCGACGTAATAGTGGTCGCCGACCATCTGGCCCTGAACGCCACTGCTACGGATCAACACCACCGAGCCCGCGACCGCGTCCATCTTGCCGCTGTCATTGAGCGTCTCGCGCAATAACTGGAAGCCCGCATCTTCATTGGCCAACAGGGCCACAATGCTGCGTTGTTCGTGGGACGGTGACTGCATGCCGACGATTGCAGCAATCGGGCCTTTGGCTGAGACCTCGACGCGACTGGCAACAGGACTGCCTGCGTTAGTGGTTTGCGACGAACCCGGTCCCTGGTGGTTTGCTTTCAGCAGCCAGTCCCGGGAGCGGTCCAGCAAAACATTCATGTCCTGGTTATCGCGAAGGTCAGGAGGGAGAGAACCGAGGATCAGCACGTCTGCATCGCGCTTCGACGCCTCTTCCCAGTTATCGCTCAACGTCAGATTGATCGCGGGCAGGCCCGAGCGTGCCGAAATTCCGGCGATTGCTTCCAGGTACGTGCTCAACTGCACAGCGCTGGACTGCGGCGGCACCATCACCACGGTTTCGGAAAGATCCGCCATGCGGCTGAAGGGGAAGCCACTGCGGGCAAACGCTGCCAGATCAGGCATGGCGATGTAATGGTGATAACCCGACAAATCGATCGTCGACTGATCGTCGATGACCGCTTGAGTGTCCACCGGTAACGAGGTCTGGCAACGATCACGCTGGGAACTGCTGGTCGTCGTGGCGAAGCTGAAATTGAACCGCAGGTTGTTGCGGTCGCCGATTTTCAGTGCCGGGACCGACAGTTTTTCATTGATGTTCGCTGACTCGCTGGATAACACGGCAAGGCGCAACTCTTCGAGCCGGTCCTTACTGCTGGCCACTAACGGCAGGCTGGTGATGAACTGATTATTGAGGCTGATGTTCAGACGCGAACCGTCATTGGACGCTGGTGGCGTATAGCGGTATTTCGTTTGCAGCGGAATGCCCTGGTTGCGCCACACAAACAGATCCGGCGGCAGGTTAATGTCCAGGCTGATAGGCAATGGCTGCAGGCCGCTGGCCCGCAATTGTTCGGGGTACTTGATCAGCTCGGCAAAACGAACGGCCCGGTCGGTACGCATCCAGTTCGGAGCGTCATAGGGTTGGCGTGGCTGGATCTGCTGCACCTTGTCGATAACAACCCGATCACCCCGAAACAGATCGCCACCCAGCACCAGCGCTTGCGCGGCCACGGCCAGGTCGGCCTCGTCACGGCCCAGCACCAGCAACACTTTGCCGTAGCGGTCGTTCGGGTTGTCGATCATCTGCACCACCGGCGCCTCGACCGGCGGGAACTGCTTCAGGTCACTCAGGAATGCGGGACGGTGAGTGTTGGTGGCAAATACGATGGACGCGGTTATCGGCTTGGCGGGTGTCGCTGCGGGCAGTTGATCGAACAACACCGGGAGTTTCGTGCCGCGCCACGCGGCCTGGCTGCCGAAGTACGAGGCAAGAATGCCTGCCGCACGTTGCTCGCCAAGCGTCGGCGAAGCCGCGAATACCATATTCAGGACAGGCTTGTCATAGTCGCGAGCATCGAAAAATGGCATCGGAAAATAAGCCAGATCGTTCTGGACGATCAACGCCTGCTCTTTCAGGGAAACCAGGCTGGCCCGGCTGATGTTGACCCACAGCGCGCTATTGGAAGGCTCTTCGCAAATGTCGGTGTAATGGCCGACAAACTCCAGCCTCACCCGGTTGAAGTCGCTGATCAGGCGCGGATCGAGATCGACTTGGCGGACGGTCTTTTTCCCCAATTGCTCCTTGTCGATGGTGATGACGCTCATCAACTCGTCATTGAGGTAGACCCGCAGATGCGACAGCGTTGGCAGCAGTCCCGGTGAGGGTGTGTATTCAAGCTGCAGCTTCGCATCGCTGGCGATGCGGTCGCGACGCATGGTGAATTCAAACTGATCGGTGTTATGCGTGCCCAGCAACAGACTGTCCGTCAATCGCCCCAGCTCTTCGAAACTACGCGAAACGTCCCAGCCAGGCACGTTGCTCACAGCAGCCGAATCTGACGCTGGCGTCGTAACCGGTGGCTGCACCTTGGCGGTTTGCTCCTTGATGGGCTGCGCCTGGGCACAACTCATTGCCAGCGACAGCAGGCTTACCAGCGTGAAATTGAAATAGCGACTCATGGGGCGCATACCGATCGAGATGTAGAAGAAAAGGGGGCGGCTTTGGCGAAGCGCGGTACATAGCTGATCAGCCAAGCGAGCAGACGCATGACCGGGCGGGCCAGGGACCGTGTCCAGGCAGGCAAATATTGATACAGGCGGTAGTAGCCACTGGCACCCAGACGCAGGACGTCGATGAAACTATGCAGCGGCCGGTCTGGTTCGAAGTTTTCGTTCCAGTTCAACCAGGCATCGGCACGGGAAAACGTGCATTGCACGTAATCGATTTTCTGTTGCGACGACAGCTCGTTCAGGGCGATGGCAATGAAGTTCTTGTGACTGCGGCTGATGATGCCGGAGAACAGAAACTCGCGTTCGCCGCGCTGCATCATCAGGAAAACCCGCTCACCGATTGGCAGGGAAAGCTCAACGTCCAGCTCGACGCCGGTACCACTTTCGGAGTAATCCACCAGCATGCAGGGATAGAATCGCCCGTTTTGCAGACGCACCGCCGCCGGCAATTTGGCCTGCACACGATGGGACTTGCGCACCTGGTGAACCTCTGCGGCAACGGCCACCGCAGCGCCCACGATCAGCAAGTTGTAAATGACCCACAGACTGCTGACCAGCGTGGTCCCGATTTCAGTGGCCGGCCCGTAAATCAGACGCCATACCGCAAAACCCAGGCCAACGATATTCAGCAGCGCCAACACCAGATACGGCTTGGCGATCCCCCAATCGAACTGGTCCTCAGCCATCAAGCCGCCTTTGGCGGTCACGTTGAACTTGCCTTTCTTGGGGTTAAACAGCGCAACGGTGGTCGGCCGAGCGATGTACCAGGCGAGCACGGTTTCATAGACCTCTCCCCAGAACGTCAAACGGTATTCTCCCTGCATGCGTGAGTTGGTCAGGCTCGCATGAACCATGTGCGGGATCACATACAGAATGATCATCAAGGCCGGCGCATAGATGATGTAGGCGTGCAACAGCAGGAACGCCAAAGGCGCGGTCAGGAACACCAGGCGCGGCAGGCCCGCGAGGAAGTGCAGCATGGCGTTGGCGTAGCAAATGCGTTGAAAGAACGTCAGGCCTTTGCCCAGCAACGGGTTGTCCGTGCGGAAAATCTGCGCCATGCCCCGAGCCCAGCGAATCCGCTGACCGATATGTGCGGACAGACTTTCAGTGGCCAGCCCCGCCGCCTGGGGAATGCGCACATAAGCCGAGTTCCAGCCCTTTCGGTGCAGGCGCAGTGCGGTATGGGCATCTTCGGTAACGGTTTCCACGGCAAAGCCACCGATGTCATCGAGCGCCGAACGTCGGAGCACGGCACAGGAGCCACAGAAAAATGCGGCGTTCCACATGTCGTTGCCGTCCTGTACCAGGCCGTAAAACAGCTCGCCTTCATTGGGCTGGTGCCGAAAGGTATCGAGGTTGCGCTCGAAAGGGTCTGGCGACAGGAAGTGATGCGGCGTCTGCACCAACGCCAGCTTGGGGTCGCGCAGGAACCAGCCCACCGTAAGTTGCAGGAATGAACGCACTGGCACGTGATCGCAGTCGAAAATGGCCACCAGCTCTCCATCGAGCTGCTTCAAGGCTTGATTGAGGTTGCCCGCTTTGGCATGCCTGTTGTCGCTACGAGTGATGTAATTCACCCCGGCCTGTTCAGCGAACAAGCGGAATTCTTCGCGGTTGCCATCGTCGAGTATCGAAATACGCAGCTTTTCGCGGGGCCAGTCGATACCGAGGGCGGCATACACGGTGCCGCGTACGATGGACAGGTCTTCGTTGTACGTCGCGATCAACAGATCGACCGTAGGCCATAGCTCTGTATCACGAGGCAGTTGTGCCGGTGGGCGGTTTAACGGCCAGCAGGTCTGTATGTAACCGAACACCAGTACCAGCCAGGAGTACGTTTCGGCAATCAGCAACAACACGCCGCAGGCCAGATCCAGCGGACTGTCCCAGTTCAGGGTCGCGGTGTAGCGCCACCACAGGTAACGACAAGAGACGATGAGCGACAGCATGATCAGCAGCAGCGTCGGAAACCGGCCCGGCACGCGACGGATCACCATGGCGACCACCCACAGCAAAATCACGAAAACCGATTGCGATAAGTAGTTGAAGGGCTCGGTGATGCACACCACCAAGAGGATCAACGCGACCGCGGCGCAGCTGTAATTCAGCCAATGTTGCTGGCGAGGACGAAGGTTGCGCCACCACTGGGCGCCATCCTGTACGGCTTTGCTCTCCCTGGCGTGCTCCGGCAGGCCACTGAGAAAAACACCGATACGACTCCAGAGGCGGTGGTTGGAATCGCCAACGCGATGCATCCATTGCGGTGCAGCACGCCGCCGGGCTTGCGGCCAGGGACGGAACACCAGTAACCACAGGCTTTGCAGGGCAATGCGCAAAGGGTCACCGACACTTGGGACTTTGCTGGCCAGGTGCGGATACCAGCGCTGGCGCTGCTCGATCAGACGCTGCCAGTCCGGCGACTCCAGGCGCAGGAACAGCCAGGCCAACGCGGTGCACGACGCCAGCAGCAAAGCCGTCAACGGGTGGCAGTCGTAGCGCCGGCGCAGGTACAGGTAAGGAAACCAATGCGTGATCATGTCATCTCTCGGCGTCTTGCCAGACACCAGGTCGCCAGGCTCAGCGCATCTAGCGCAGCAAGGCTTTCCGGTGCGTATCGCCCCACTGGCTGCTTGAACGCGAGCGCTTCACGCATGGCTTCATCTGCATGCACGGTCAGGGGCAAGAGACGAGCTGCATAGAATTTACGCCAGATGAGTAACAGATCGCGTTGCAGCTGGCTGCCCGGATCAAAGCGGTTCACCAGTACGGGATTGCTGCCCGCCTGCTGCAACAGCAGCACATGGCAGGCGGCATCGGCCTCGGCTATCTGGATCGGGAGCAGGCAGGGGCCGATGGTGCCGTGCCCTGGCAAGCGTTGCGGTATGTCGAATAGCAGCCAGTCAAAGTGGGCCGCCAGACTCGCCTGGCGCCGGGACCAGATCTGCGGGTCATGGATCAGTTGCTGCTCAATGCTCATGGACTCATCGGCACTCAGGCGACCATAAGGCAAAAGCTGCAGGGTCGGCGTCAGGCTCCAGGCCTGCTTGTGCCATTGCTGACCATCGAGCATCGCCCGCGCCCAACCCGACTCTCCGCTATCCAGCAGATTGAAATGCAGTCGCAGCAGGTTTTCCGGGCACATGTCGATCATCAGTACCCGCTCACCGAGGCTTTCCAGGGCATAACCGAGTGCGGCTACCAACGAAGTGGTACCGACGCCTCCACGTACCCCGCAGATACTCAGTGCTGTCACTTAAGCGCTCCGACCTTGCCCGGTTGTACGGGCTGGGCAACCGGTGATGGCGGCTGATTGCCAGTGATCGCGAAATCAGCCAGCAACGGCCAGCGCTTGAGCGCGCGGCTTAATTCCAGCAATGCCGAGACATCGACGTATTCCAGGCTCGGCAAGTGCAGCTCGGCTTTAAGCCGGGCAATATCATCGGCTCGCTCGTAGCGCGAGAGCGTTTGGTTCTTTACTTGAGATTTTGCGGGTAAGGAAGCCAAGCTCCATTCTCCTTGATCCGAACGTAAGGCTTGCCCGCGTAGTCGAGGACAACGGTACCAGCGTTTTCCGAGACCACCGGGGTTTGCGGCAGATCGGCCAGCAATGCCTGCCAGTCCGGGCCCAGGCCATCGCCTTGGGGAGGCGCGGCGTACAGGCGCGAGATAATTTCCGACAGCGCCAGATAACTGCTCGGTGCGGTGACGAGAATCGGCTCCGATCGCGTGTTCTTGCCCATGCCGACTAACTTGATGCCGACCGGCACGTGGGTAATCGACGAGCTCGGGATTTCCCGCATTCCGGATATCTGCATGCGGTCACCGTGCAAGGCCGCACCATGCTCAGGCACGATCACCACCGCCACCCGGCGTCCGCTTTTCTCCAGGTCTTTAAGGAAAGTGCTCAGGTCATCGATCAATGCTTGGGCGCGGGGCTTGTACTCGGCGCTTTTCGTGCCGCCATCGAGGGTCAGGCTGCGGTTGCCGTCATGCAGCGTCGTGGTGTTATAGAAGAGCGCCACCCTGGAATCACTCTGCCCCTCTCGGTGCTGCCACCATTTGTTCAGTACGTCACGATCACGCCAGATTGACGAACCATCGAAACCCACCAGGGCACGTTGCAGACTGGAGACACTGACTTCCGGCGCTGGCAATGAGCCTTGGGCACGCACTTCGTCGATAAAACCTTCGAACTGGCCGGTGTGGTTGAGCATGACTTCGCTGTTGAAGCCCAGCTTGCGCAGGTCATCCATCAACAGGCATTGCTCGGGTGCCACGTCATAAAGCTTGCTGTGCGGCTGCTGGCCGCAACTGGCGCGCAGCAGCCGAATGGCGGCCGGCCCGCTGTAGGAAGTGGCCGAGTTGAAGTTCTCGAACACAATGTCCATCTGCTGCAGCAAGCTGTTGTTACGCAAACCTACAGCGTCCAGATCATCCCAGGCCATTGAACATATATTGATGAGCAGCAGATCGAATGGCTGAGCAGCCGACTGTGACGGCTGGAATACAACCTGCCGGCCGGCCTCGGTGTTGTAGAAATTTTGCAAATAAGTGTCGAGTGTCGCGTTGTCCGGCTCGGCGCTGACAATCGGTGCGCCACCGGTACTCGGCGCTTGCGTAGTGCTCTGCTGTACCGGCGCATGCATTGCCATCAACCCTGCTCCGCCCAGCCAGGCGAAACCGGCCAGGGTCAAGGTGGTCAGGCGCAGCCACTGACGCACGAAGAAATATGCCACCACCAACAGCAGCAATGCGCCGCACAGGTTCGGGTCAATGAAACGGCCGGCCAGGTCGAGCAGATAATCGCCGCTGAAATTCAGCACGCCTGGCTGGTCCAGTAACCTGCTGAAGGGTGGCAGCCAGGTGTCCTGATAGAACAACGCTACAGCGGGGGGTATGGCAATCAACGTGCGCAGCAGCGCCAGGTATCGATTGCGCAGCGGCACCAGCAATACAGCGGCGAAGACCAGGTTCGGCAGGATCTGCAGGTTCAGGTAGCCGCCCCAGAACATCGCCAGCTTAATCAGAAAATACAGGTTCCACAGCCCCAGGCCCGGCCAGGTCCAGTCGCTTTGTACGGCTGTCTTGTCCACTTCGAATCGCTCGGGACTATTCATGTGCGTCACGCTCAACGGGCGACACGGACTTGCGCCGACGCACCCCGCGCGGCTGCAGATAACGCGGTGACAAATACTGCTGAAGCAAGCGATTGAAGCGTTGCAAAAGACTGCGTAGCGCCAGCATAAACGCGACGGTCATCAGGCAGCTTGCCGCGATAACCTGGAGCAGTTGGGCGTAATTCATGGGCACGGCTCCGACAACGGCAGCGTAATGCGTTGCGGCGCGTAACCGCTCTGGGTGATGGCGTGAGTCAAATCAGTGGTGACCTGTCCGGTGGCCAGGCGTGATGCTTCAGGCATCTTGGGAGCATCGACAAAATCCTGACGCGGCAACGCGTCCACGCCGGACAGTACCTTGCACTCGCTGAAAATGTCCCTCCATGGCAGGCGGCAGATATTGCCCAGTGCCGGCTCCAGTCCGTCGCCACGGCAAGCGAACAGAAACAGATAAAACATTCCGTCGAGTGAGCAGGCGACATCGCCGAAGCGGCGCAAGGTGATCTGACTCAAGTATTGGTCGATGTTCAGGTCGCCTCTGGGGCGCAACCGCAGCAATTGATGAGCAAGCTCGCCCGAAGTGCCACCGTAGACCTCATCCAGCAGGTCGATAAATTCACGTGGTGGCAACAATCCGCGTCGCGCCGGAGGACGCAGTCGTGCAAACAGTGACTGGATATCGGCGGTCTGACGATAACGCCAGATCTGTCCCTGGGCGCTTTCCACCATACTAAGGAAGTTCGCCAGTGTGGTTTTGGCGGGCACGATCAGGTTAGCCCCGCAAGTCAGCAATAGACGCTCGTCGCGGTAGCGCAGGCAAGACTCCATTTCCCGCACGATGATCTTCAGCGCGGCACCACATTGCTCGCGTAATCCGTGTAATTGCCGAGCCAGCGGTTCCACATCCTGGTTGCTTTCCAGCGTCACGATCACGCAGGCGGCGCGCGCGCGGGCAGCCTGCTGCAGGAGATCGGCGCGATGTTCAAAAAGGCGCCATTGCTCAGACAACGGGGCCGATCCCTCAAGGGCGGATCGCTGGGTCAGGTAGATACGCTGGTCGTCGGTACGGATTTTCGAGGGGCTGGATAGCTGCGAATCGCTCAAGGAAAAACCGCTGTCGGTCACTTCCAGGTCAAATGTTTGCGCGGCGCAAACACCTAAGTCACTGTGCCAAAAGTTCAGTTGGTAGTGAATTGCACCATCTTGGCGATACAGTTGCGCCAAACCGGAAAGTTGTTCGTTAAGACGAGACAAGCATTCATGCAATAAGGGCGCTTGACCGCTGCAAAGAACTAAAAGTGTGCAGTTAATACTTAACAACCATTGTCGGGTATTTTCACACCAATGCTGTAACTGTTGAGTGCCGAGATTATCCAGATAGTCCGAATTGACCATCAACAGCAGATAACTGCCGCGTGCGATCTTGATTCGTTTCAAGTCCGAGGTCAGGGTCGTGAAGGCTTTGCGAGCAGAGGCATCGTGAGGCATGGAAAACATGCGCAGCGCAGATGGGCCGCTGTCTGCAGCCAAGGTCTTGACGATTGTCTGGGGGTCGGTGCCGCTGCATATCAGCGTGGCGATATGTTCTTCGGATAAGGCTGATAGAAACTGTTGAGCAAGAATTTCCGCATCGCTCGTACGGTCCAGGGCGATCCAATATAACCCGCCCTTGCGAAGCAACATCTCCTCATCCTGTAGATGCCGGATGGCTAACGTGACATGACCCACAGCCTTCTACTCCAATCATCCGAAATGCACGAAAAACACTCAACTCGAGTGGTTAAGTATCGGGAAAATTTGACGGCTGCTAACGAAGAGACAAAGAGTATCCAGGCATCGCTGTTGGTGGCGATGCTCGTCTTAATAAGATCATGAAAAAACGCTCATCAATCAACTAAGCCAGAGAAATCTACCACCGTGCCATGCACATATAGCCGTTTTGAAGCGGGCGAATAATGTGATATCAAACTGACGGTGTCAATATTTCGTAACAGACTGCTTGAGTTTCAGATGGGAGGTGATGCTAAGTCATTTTATTGGCGCCTTTAAACGGTTGGTGAAAATGGGTGGCTGGCGGCAAGCGACATCCATGAGCCAATTGCCATAGGCGGTGGTGATTCTGATCGGGTCACGGGTGGAGAGCCTGGTGTTTGATTCGCTTGAGCGTGTGACAGAGAAGCGGTGGGGGGTGCAGCGGTGAAGTCACAACCTCGGGCGAGGTTTTGTCATCAGTCGGGGGGCAATCACAGCTGTTGAACGGACCCTCTGGCTTTCAAAACTTTGACGATTTCAGCCACGAAATTGACAACCATCACTCGCTCACCGACCGGCAAGCTTGCAATCAGCTCATTGATGTTCTGGGAGTGGCTATGGGCGTCCGTGGCATTTGTGCGCACCAGATCGCTGAGCGAGCAATCAAGCACCTCGGACATTTGCTGCAGTCGTTGCAGGGTCAGTGAGATCACGCCATTTTCCATCCGGCTGACGGTCTCCTTTTCCACGCCTATGGCTTCGGCGATTTGGGCTTGAGTCAGACCCTTCGCCTTGCGGCGCGCGGCGATAGCGGCACCCACTTGGCCTGCGACTTTACGTTCCTTCATGTTCTTAACCTCTTGCGTCAACACCCTCGTCGTTATGCGACATTTTCCGGCGTTACTACGTTCAAGCGAATGATGTTATAAGACTAAGGTATTGATGGATTACGTCATTGTTTGTTTGATTCAGGTCAAAATCGGCCGATAGCATGGGAGTAATCTAATCGTCGGCTTTGGCCGGTTACTGCTGATGCAACTGGGAACTGTCCAAGATGCTGACTCATTTGAAGATCCGAACAGGAATGTTCTGGGTGCTTGCGCTTTTCGTCTGTGCACTGCTGATTTCGTCGTTGACGAGCTGGCGCAGTGCATCGAGTAGTGATGAACAGATCCAGACTTTGAATGAGGTGGGGGTGACCCAGAACAGCCGGGTTCACCTGGCTTATCTGCGCCTGTTGCGTGCACGGGTCGGGATGGCGGGCGCTTTCCTTGAAGCGCGCATGGGCGACACGGTCAAAGCCCAAACCAGCCTGCAACGGTCTACGATCCTGTTCAAGGAGGCCATTGATTTCTTCGAAGCGTTTGCGGCGCAAGAAAAAAGCAGCGGTTCGACCCTTCAGAGCGATGAGTTGCAGCAGGCTTTCGCAGCCTATCGCAGCACGCTGGAGGAGCAGACGCAGGCGCTGAATGAAGGAACAGAAGCTCGCTACGTTGAAGTCAATCTCAAGGCGAGAGCGGCCAACGACCGGTTTGACCAGGCTCTGCAAGGCTTCGAACAACAGCTCGACACTCAGATCGCTTCGATCATGGTCCAGGCACATTCACGCTACAACCTGGCCCAGGTTCAAGCGTTGATTCTGTTGATGATTGCCGCCTTGCTGGTGGCCGGTTGCTGGTGGTTTATCGCCAGCCGCTTGTTGCGTCCACTGCGCGAAGCCGGGGAGCATTTCGATGAAATCGCCTCCGGGGATCTGCGTCGTTCGATCACTGTGCAATCGAGCAACGAAATCGGTCAGTTGTTCTCGGGCTTGCAGAAAATGCAGGTCAGCCAGCGCCAGACCATTGAGCAGATCAGTCAATACGCCCATCAATTGGCCAGCTCCGCCGAGCAGTTGAGACAGGTGACGGTGGAAAGTAATCACGGCCTGCAACAACAACACAATGAGCTTGAGCAAGCGGCCACCGCCGTGACTGAAATGACTGCCGCGGTGGAAGAGGTTGCGAGAAACGCGGTGTCCACGTCAGAGGCTTCCAACGCCACCAACGAGTTGGCGGGCCAGAGTCGGCGCCAAGTGCAGGCGACCGTCGAGGAGGTGGACGCCATGAGTCGGGAGATCAGCACCAGTTCCGCGCTGGTCCAGGATCTGGCCACTCAGACTCGTGACATCGGCAAGGTGCTGGAGGTCATTCGCAGTATTTCCGACCAGACCAATCTGCTGGCGCTCAACGCGGCCATTGAAGCTGCGCGGGCCGGTGAAGCGGGGCGTGGATTTGCCGTGGTGGCAGACGAGGTTCGAACGCTGGCTTATCGCACCCAGGAGTCGACCCGGGAAATCGAACAGATGATTGCCGGAATCCAGACCGGCACGCACCAGGCGGTTGATGCCATGGGCACCAGCACGTTGAGAGCCACCAGCACGTTGCAGGCGACGGAAGCGGCGGGCAAGGCGCTGGAAGAGATTTTTGTTGCTGTCCACCAAATCACCGAGCGTAATCTGGTCATTGCCAGCGCGACTGAAGAGCAGGCCAAAGTCGCCCATGAAGTGGATCGCAATCTGTTGAATATTCGTGAGTTGTCTACACGTGCGGCCGACGGTGCGCATCAGACGAGTTCAGCCAGTGGCGAATTGTCCCGTCTGGCCTCCGAGCTGAGTGCGATGGTCCGCCACTTCAAGACCTGATGCCTGGGGGAATGGAAAAGCAGGCCGCGTCGAGCATTGTTAGTACAGCGAATTTAGCCTGGAATGTTAAATCGTAGTTAGCGGATCACTGCCATATGTCGGATGTTCAGGAATTTTCGCAGGTCTTTACCCAGGCACTTGAGCAAAGTATCGATAGCGTTGTGGTTATCGACAGCCAGAATCGGGTCATTGTGTTCAACGATGCCGCTGAAAGCCTATGGGGCTATACCCGCGATCAAGTCATGGGCAAGAACGTCAACTTCTTGGTGCCACAACTGATCCAGGCTAGTCACGATAGTTACATCGAAGCCAATCGTCGCAGCGGTATCAACAAAATTGTCGGCACCAGCCGTGACGTGCTGATCGAGCGCCAGGACGGCGACTACCGCTGGGGGGCCATGTCCATCTCCAGAGTCAGCGCTTCAGGGCAACAGTTTTATGCCGCGATCATCAGGGACATTACCCGACATCATAAGGAACACGAACGCCTGCAACTGTTGTCGCTCGTCGTCGACACTTCGGAAAATGCCATCATCATCACCGATGCCCAATGGCGCATTGTGTATACCAACGGTGGGTTTTCCCGCATGTTCGGGCACGCCACCGATGAGGTCTACGGACAACCACTCGACAGCGTGATTGCGCCGGACTTCGATCAGCAAGTCAAAGTCGCCATGCAAGAGCAGGTGATGTCGGGGGAGATTTATCATTCGCAGGCGGTCGCCTACCCCCTTGAAGGCCGCCGGGTGTGGTGCAATGTCACGATTTACCCGGTCTGTGATGCGCAGGGTCATTTGATCAATACCGTCAGCGTAATGATTGACGTGACCCACTCTCGGATGCCGGAGATTTTGCGCAATAAAATGCTCGAAGCCATGGTGCGGGAGGAGTCCATAGAGTCCTTGATGGCCCTTGTTTGTAAAGAGGTCCAAAGGATCGCGCCCGAGGTGGTTGCCTCGATCTTGAGCGTGGATGACGACGGATTGCTGCGCACCCTGGCGTCTCCTGATCTGCCAGAAAGCTACAGTGCGGCGCTGGATGCAGTGGCTATCGGGTCTGGGGTAGGTTCTTGCGGCGCGGCAGCGTTCAGCGGCCAAGCGGTGATGGTCCGCGATATTGCCTCTCATCCGTTCTGGGTCGGTTTTCGCGACCTCGCATTGCCTCTCGGGCTCAGGGCTTGCTGGTCGACGCCTATAAAGTCCAGTTCAGGCAGGGTTTTGGGTACCTTTGCGTTCTACTATCGCTCGCCCCGCGAGCCGTCACTGCTGCATGAGCATTTGGTCAATGCCAGTATTTACCTGTGTGCACTGGCGCTTGAGCGCGAGCAGTCCCGCGCTCACATCCAACAGCTGGCGTTTTATGACGACTTGACCGGTTTGCCAAATCGCAATCAGCTTCATGTCCGTGCCAATCAAGCCATTGCCGATGCCTCCCGCAACGGCACGTCGCTCACGGTCCTCTTTATCGATCTGGATCGCTTCAAGCAGGTCAATGATTCATTGGGGCATCCTGCGGGTGACGAGTTTCTTCGAGTGATCGCCCGGCGCCTGACCAAGTATCGTCGCAAAGTCGACATCGTCAGCAGGTTGTCGGGGGATGAGTTTGTCGTCGTGTTGCCCCAGTGCGCATTGAGTCAGGCACAGGTGGTGATCGAGTACTTGAGAGAAGAACTGAGCGCACCCTGCCAGATTTCGGGCGTGACGCTCAAACCGTCGGCCAGTATCGGTGTCAGCCTTTTTCCCGACGATGGCCGCTCCATGGAAACCCTGCTGCATCGCGCCGACATGGCCATGTATCAGGCAAAGACAAGTGGGCGGGGTTGTGTCAGCTTCTTCAGTCAAGGCCTGGACCAGTTGGCGCGCGGGCGATTGAGGCTTGAAACGGCGTTGCGCGAAGCCATTGATCAGCAACTGTTGCATCTGGTCTACCAACCCCAGATCAATCTGCAAGACAACGAACTTTATGGGGTAGAAGCGCTGGCGCGTTGGAAACATCCGCAGCTAGGCGACATCTCACCCGGGTGCTTTATACCGTTGGCCGAAGAGTGTGGGCTGATTGTTGAGTTCGGGCAGTGGGCACTGCGTGAAGCTTGCGGTCAATTGGCTGCCTGGCGGCGCGAAGGGCTGTGCGTGCCAGCCATTTCGGTCAATCTGTCGCCGACCAATTTTCATAATCGCCAATTGCCCGACATTCTGACCCGAATCCTTTCCGAACAGCGGTTGACGGTTAACGACCTGACGCTGGAAATAACCGAAAACGTCTTGATGGACAGCAATCCAGACACCTTGACCACGATCAACGAGGTCCATGCCCTGGGAATACGCTTGGCCATGGATGATTTCGGTACAGGTTATTCGAGCCTCAGTTACCTGCGTCGCATACCGCTCCAGGAGCTCAAGCTCGACCGTAGCTTCGTGCACGATCTGGAGAATGACACCACCAGCCAGGCGCTGAGCGAAGCGGTGATTCGCATTGGCGAGAGCCTCAAGCTGAGCGTGGTCGCCGAAGGTATCGAAACCTTGGGCCAGCAGCGCATTCTGAAGGAACAAGGTTATGAGGTCGCCCAGGGTTATCTGATTTCCAGGCCACTCTCGGCTCGTGGATTGGGGCTGTGGCTGGAAGATCGTTCGTATTGTGAGGCGTGATGAACGGCGCCGTCTGGTAGAGAACTGCTAGCATTGTGTTTGAGTCAGTTCTGACCAGACATGAGTGCTTGCCATGCAACTACCCGACATGAACCTGCTGGTCGCCCTTGACGCCCTGCTCGACGAGGGCAGTGTGGTCGGCGCGGCGCGGCGGATGAACCTCAGTCCCGCGGCCATGAGCCGCACATTGACCCGCGTGCGTGAAGCCATGGGCGACCCGATCCTGGTGCGCGCCGGTCGTGGTCTGGTGCCGACACCCAAGGCGCTGGAATTGCGCGGGCAGGTGCGTGACGTGGTGGACCAGGCGGCGTTGCTGTTTCGCTCGGCCGATGGGGTGGACCTGGGCTCTTTGCGGCGGCGTTTCAACATTCGCGCCAACGACTTCTTCGTGGGCGTTTACGGTGGCCGGTTATTCGACACGCTGGATCGTCAGGCACCCCACTGCGAATTGCGTTTCGTCCCCGAGGGCGATGGCGACGATGAAGCGCTGCGTGAAGGACGCATCGATCTGAACGTCAGCAATACCCGGCCGCTAACCCCGGAAGTGAAGGTGCAGAACCTGTTCTCCACTCACTTTGTCGGGTTGGTGCGTGAGGATCATCCGTTGTTCGACGCGGAAATCACCCCCGAGCGTTACGCCGGGTTCTCTCACATCAGCATGTCCCGTCGGGGGATCGCCCGCGGGCCTATCGACGCGGCGCTCAATGCCCTGGGGCTGGAACGGCGGGTGGCCGTGATTGCGCCGAGTTTTCATGCGGCGATGTTTGCGCTGCCGGATTCGGATCTCATTTTGCCCGTGCCCAAGGAAGCCTTGTTAAGCGTGCAGCGCCTGGGCTTGAAGCTGCGCTCGTTCACCTTGCCGATCCCGCTACCGACCTTGATGCTGACCCAGGCCTGGCATCCGCGATTCGACAAGGACCCGGCTCACCGCTGGCTGCGTGAAACCCTGAAAACCTGCTGCGAAGAAACGTGGCAGGCCGCAAACCAGGCCTGAGACGAGCCCGCTCCGCCCAGACGCATTGCTGCATAAAACGCACTTATAAGCTGCCAATAAGTCAATTTTCGTCAGGTCATGCGCTTCATAGAATGCTCCGCAGGTTAATTCCGGAGCTCGCAGTAATGACATCCCTCACGGCCACGGCACCTCTCGCTGCGACCCAACCCGCAATTGCCACGCCGCCAGTTTTCGGCCTGCGAATCATCATCGGCCTGGTGGGCGTGTTGCTGGCGGTGCTGGTGTCGGGCCTGAACGAGATGGTGACCAAGGTGGCCCTGGCGGATATTCGCGGTGCCTTGGCCATAGGCTACGACGAGGGCACCTGGCTGGTCGCCAGTTATGCCGCGACCTCGGTGGCCGCGGCGGCCTTCGCGCCGTGGTGCGCGGTCACGTACTCGCTGCGTCGCTTCACCCTCTGCGCCATTGGCGCGTTTACTCTGCTGGGCGTGCTCTGCCCACTGGCGCCGAACTACGAAAGCCTGCTGATCCTGCGCACCTTGCAAGGCCTGGCTGGTGGTGCATTGCCACCGATGTTGATGACCGTCGCGCTGCGATTTTTGCCCCCCAACGTCAAGCTGTATGGTCTGGCCGGTTATGCACTGACGGCGACCTTCGGCCCGGGGCTGGGTACACCGCTGGCCGGGCTCTGGACCGAGTATGTCGGCTGGCAATGGACCTTCTGGCAGGTCGTCGTGCCCTGCCTGATTGCCATGGCAGCCGTGGCCTATGGCATTCCCCAGGACCCGCTGCGGCTGGAGCGTTTCAAACAGTTCAACTGGCGTGGTTTGCTGCTGGGGTTTGCGGCGATCTGCATGCTGGTGGTCGGTATCCTGCAGGGCAATCGCCTGGACTGGTTCGAGTCGAACCTGATCAGCGGACTGCTCATGGGTGGGGCGCTGCTGTTGGTGGCGTTTCTGATCAACGAATGGTCGCAGCCGATTCCGTTTTTCAAGATGCAGATGCTCGGCATCCGCAACCTCTCATTCGCCCTGATGACCCTGGCGGGGGTGCTGGTCGTGCTGCTGGCGGTGATCATTATTCCTTCCAGCTACCTGGCTCAAGTCCAGGGTTATCGCCCGGTGCAGACGGCGCCGGTCACCTTGGTTGCGGCACTGCCGCAGTTGATCGCGCTGCCGTTGGTGGCGGCATTGTGCAACCTGCGCTGGGTCGATTGTCGCTGGGTGTTGGGGATCGGCCTGAGCATGCTGATGCTGTCCTGCCTCGGGGGCTCACAGCTGACGTCGGCGTGGATTCGCGACGATTTCTATGCGCTGTAATGGCTGCAAATCTTCGGTCAGCCGATGGCGGTGCTGCCGCTGCTGATGCTGGCGACCGGCAGTATCAATCCGATGGACGGACCGTTCGCGTCGTCCTGGTTCAACACCGTGAAAGGGCTGTCGGCGGTGATTGCCACCGGCGTGTTGGAAACCTTGACCACCGCGCGTCTGCACTTTCACTCGACGATGCTGGTGGATCACCTGGGCAATTCACCCCTGGTCGACGCTGACAGCGCAGGCCTTGCGCACCGGTTGCACGAGCAGGCCGTGGTGTTGACCGCCGCGGATCTGTACCTGTGCATGGCCGGTATCGCCGTGGCGCTGATCCTGCTGATTTTCTTGTTACCGACTCGGGTCTTTCCGCCACGGGCGGTGACTTGAACGCCTCACTGAAACAGAAGGTTTTTATGACGAATCAATCAAAGCAAAAAGTGGCCATGGGCGTTGCCGTTGTGATCGCGGTGGGCGTGCTGGTGTATCTGCTGGCGCCGGGGGCATTCGGCCAGCGCACACAACAAAGCACCAATGATGCGTTTGTCTCGGCGGACTACACCCTGGTGGTGCCGCGGGTGGCCGGGTTCATCAAGGAGGTGCTGGTCGAAGACAACCAGCAGGTCAAGGCCGGCCAGTTGCTGGCGCTGATCGATGACCGCGATCTGCGGGCCGCCGCCGAAGCGGCGTCCGCCGAAACCCTCGTGGCCCAGGCGCAATTGCAGAATGCCCGGGCGACCCTTGAACGCCAGGCTTCGATGATTGCTCAGGCACAGGCGACAGTCGTGTCGGCCAAGGCGGAAATGGCCTTCGCCGAACATGAACTGAACCGCTACGACCACCTCGCCGGCGTCGGCGCCGGCACGGTGCAGAACGCTCAACAAGCGCGCACCCGCATCGATCAGGCCAGCGCACGATTGGCCAACGTCACGGCAGTGCTGGCGGCGGAACGCAAGCAAGTGGACATCCTCACGGCGCAGCGCGACGCCGCCGAGGGTGGCCTGAAACGGGCGCAGGCGAAGTTGGAAATCGCCAGTTATGAGCTGTCTTACACACGCATCGTCGCGCCGCAGGACGGCATGGTCGGTGAGCGGGCGGTGCGGGTCGGTGCCTATGTCACGCCAGGCAGCAAACTGCTCGCGGTGGTGCCGCTGGCGCAGGCCTACGTGATGGCGAACTTTCAGGAAACCCAATTGACCCATGTGCATCCGGGGCAGGACGTGCAGGTACGTGTCGATACCTTTGACGGTGCGACGCTGAACGGGCGTGTCGAGAGCATCGCACCGGCCACCGGCGTGACCTTTGCCTCGGTGAAACCGGATAACGCGACCGGCAACTTCACCAAGGTCGTGCAGCGGATTCCGGTGAAGATCGTGCTGGAACCGGGTCAGCCACTGGCCGAACGATTGCGCGTGGGGATGTCGGTGGAAGCGAGGATCGATACGGCTGGCGTCGGTGACCATGGGGTTGCGCAACGATGAACTTCAGCAACTATTCATCCTTGTGGCAGGGGCGCTTGCTCCCGCGGGGCCGTGAAGCGTCCCCAAAATCGGCGAGTGCACGCAAGCGACCTCGCCTCAGGTTTTGCATGCAGTCGCTGGCCATTGGGTTAAGTCTTACTTCGTTGAGTGCCTGCACCGTCGGCCCGGACTTCCAAAGGCCCCAGGCCCTGCCCATCACCGAATGGTCAAAACCATCGAAGGCCGCCCCCAGCCAAGCCATTACCGAAACCCTGGGCGAGCGCTGGTGGGAAGTCTTCAACGATCCGGAGCTTTCGGCCCTGACCCAGCGTGCCCTGACCGACAACCTCGATCTGAAACTCGCCAGCAGCCGCTTGCAGCAAAGTCGTGCCGTGCGTCAGGTGATCACCGCCGACCGCTATCCCACCACCGCCGCCACGGCCAGCTATTCCCGTGAGCGCAACAGTGGCAATGGCCTGAGCGATCCGTCGGGGCACAACGGCCATTCGGCGTTCAACCTGTGGAATGCGGGTTTTTCCGCTGCTTGGGAGTTGGACTTGTGGGGGCGAGTGCGCCGCGAAACCGAAGCCGCCGACGCGACCCTGGAAGTCGCCGAAAACGACCGTCGCGCGGTGTTGTTGTCGGTACTCGCTGAAACCGCCCAGGACTACATTCAGCTGCGTGGCGTGCAAAACACCCGCGCGGTCACCGAGCAGAACCTTGAAGTCGCACGCAACAGTTTGAAACTGTCGCAGCTACGGCTGGCCGACGGTGTCGCGACGGATCTGGATGTCGCCGAAGCCGCCGCCCAAGTCGCGGCCATCGAATCGCGACTGCCCGCCCTGGCGCAACGTCAGACGCAACTGATCAACGCGCTGAGCCTGTTGATGGGCGAGCCGCCGCAGGCACTCATCGCCGAGTTATCCACAGATGCGCCGGTGCCGCAGACCCCACCTCAGATCGCCATCGGCTTGCCGTCGCAACTGGCCGAACGGCGTCCGGACATTCGCCAGGCCGAAGCGCGTTTGCATGCCGCTACCGCGAGCATTGGGGTGGCCAAGGGCGATTTTTATCCGCGCATCACCCTGTCGGGCAACGTCGGCTCGCAAGCCCTGCAGTTGAGCGATTTCGGTTCATGGGGCTCGCGCGCGTTCGGAATCGGCCCGCAATTGAGCCTGCCGCTGTTCGACGGTGGACGCTTGCGCGGCGTGCTGGATCTGCGCGAAGCCCAGCAACAGGAGGCCGCCATCGCCTATCAGCAAACGGTATTGCGCGCCTGGCATGAAATCGACGATCAACTGAGCGCCTATAACGCCAGTCAACTGCGCCGCGACAGCCTGGCCGAAGCCGTGCGTCAGAACCGGATCGCCCTGCGCACGGCGCAACAGCAGTACGTGCAAGGGGTCGTGGACTTCGTCAACGTGCTCACTGTACAGGGCGCCTTGCTGGCCACTCAGGAGCAGTGGGTGGAAAGTTCGACCGGTGTGTCGCTGGCAATGGTCGGGTTGTACAAAGCGCTGGGCGGGGGGTGGGAGTCGGTGTATCCGCTGGCCGTGGCGGCTGACATTGGCCTAAAGTGAGGGGAACGTTTCGGCAGCGCATGGCTTTGGCACGCTGGTCAATGGTGATGCGCCAAGGATCGACCTCGACCACCTCAGTCAATTGCCCAGGGGAACCGGTCGTGTATGGTTGATCAGCACGGCGGATCAACCCGACGAATTTGGTGCATTCGGTGCTCTGGGCCTTGGCGCTGAAAACCTACGCCGGGTTTCTCGGTGTGTCGGAAACCCTGCGCATGGCCGGGCGCAACTATGGCCTCAAGGGCATGCGCTTCGTGCTGTTCATCCTGATTCTGGCCGCACTGCCGTCGATCCTCGCCGGGCTGAAAATCGGCTGGGCGTTTGCCTGGCGTACGCTGATCGCCGCCGAACTGGTGTTTGGTGCCACCAGCGGCAAGGGCGGGTTGGACTGGTACATCTTTCAGAATCGCAATGAGCTGTACACCGACATGGTGTTTGCCGGCTTGGCGGTGGTGATTCTGATTGGACTGCTGATGGAGAACCTGGTGTTTGATTCGCTGGAAAGGGTGACGGTGAGGCGGTGGGGGATGGTGCGGTGAGACCATATCCACTTTCGCACGTACAGTCGAAGCGCTGCATAGATGGGTATCTGCAGCACCGCAGCAGTATTAAAGTATCCGACATCTGATGTTGGCGGCTCGATGTTGAATCATTTCCCGTTGCATAGCATTTAGCTCTGCAAACTGCTGCAAAAGCGGATCAATTTCCCTCACTAAAGGTGTCGGTGGGTGCGCCCTAGCAGGTATTTGGTAGGGGGCAGCCGCTGCCAAATTGTCCATACGGCCTACAGCCATTCTGTTTACCACATAGGTTCGAGGCTGCTGAGATGCCGCAAAAGTATCATTGTCCCAGAACCTCATCCCGGATGTTGCCTCCTGATACGTCGGGGGAGGCTCCGGTCTAGTCGGTCTTTCAGAAAAGCTTCCGCTCCTGCGATGCGCTCTCGGCGAATGAGATTGCTGCGCAGAAGGGCTCACTCTCCAAGACGTACCTTGGCCGGGAACTGGGCGCTCCCATCCTTTTACGCCTTGTGGTGCAAGATCACCGCCTGGCGACGGTGTGGGATTTCTAGGGCCAGGGGCTCCCATGATATAGCCGCCTATCACAGACACAGCGTCAGACTGGCGACTCGGATTCGAGGGTTCCACTGAACGGGAGCTTCGGCTAAGAATCGAGATGGCTTTTTGTCTTGCGCTTGCCTTGGCGTTGGCAATGGCCAGTTGTTGGGGCGTTCGGTATCTAATGTTCTCCCGAACAAAAAGCTTGAAGACATCCCCAATATGCCCCGTCGGATCCACCCGATTCACCGGATCCCCCACGCAATACATATACGCATTCAACCCACCCCCACCAAACGGACTCCAGCTGTCCGGGCTATGAAAGCGCATCAATCGCGTGTTGTAGGCGCGATAGCCGTTGCCTAGCAAGTACCAGCCGAGCCGGGCTTCGCGCAATTGGCCGTTGAACCCCAGCGCCGATGCGACTTCCTGCTGCGCTGACTGCTCGCCATAGGCGGAATAACCGATGTTGTTGATCGTGCCTTCGACGCTTTCGCCAATGATCGATTGGCTGCTGTTGGTCGCCAGCAGTATCACGCGTTGTTTCACATCGTTGGCTCTGGTCATCCAGAGAGCTCCACAGGGTTGAAGAGAATGCAGGCCATTCGAGCTTGTGACTGCATTCTCGTGTCGGTGGTGTGCGATGTAACGTCATTACACACCTTGCTCACGTCGTATCGCTGCTATACGCGCTCGTATTTGCTGAGCGTCTTGTGGATCTATCGCATTTCTGCGTGTACGGGGTTGCTGTTCCAGCGTGGCCGGAGGGTCTGTTCGATGCGCAGGATTCTGCCAGTAGTTAGGGCGAGGTGGAGCATCTGTGCCCAAAAGTTGCAGGTGTTCGATCCGTGGCTCCTTTGGGCCGGGGCCTGAATAAATCGTTCTAGGCTTATAAAAAGACGCAATGCTATGGCGAGAAGGTTGTGAGGTGGACGAAAAGCTTCCGCCCCCGCGACTCGCTCCCAGCGAATGAGATTGCTGCGCAGTAGGACTCACTCTCCAAGACGTACCTTGGGCGGGAACTGGGCGCTCCCATCCTTTTACGCGTTGTGGCGCGAGATCAACGCCTGGCGAAGGAGTGGGATTTCTAGCGCCAGGGGCTCCCATGATATAGCCGCCTATCACAGACACAGCGTCAGACTGGCGACTCGGATTCGAGGGTTCCACTGAACGGGAGCTTCGGCTAAGAATCGAGATGGCTTTTTGTCTTGCGCTTGCCTTGGCGTTGGCAATGGCCAGTTGTTGGGGCGTTCGGTATCTAATGTTCTCCCGAGCAAAAAGCTTGATGACATCCCAAATATGCCCCGTCGGATCCACCCGATTCACCGGATCCCCCACGCAATACATATACGCATTCAACCCACCCCCACCAAACGGACTCCAGCTGTCCGGGCTATGAAAGCGCATCAATCGCGTGTTGTAGGCGCGGTAGCCGTTGCCCAGCAAATACCAGCCGAGTTTGGCTTCGCGCAATTGACCGTTGAACCCCAGTGCCGATGCGACTTCCTGCTGCGCTGACTGCTCGCCATAGGCGGAATAACCGATGGTGTTGACCTTGCCTTCGACGCTTTCGCCAATGATCGATTGGCTGCTGTTGGTCGCCAGCAGTATCACGCGTTGTTTCACATCGTTGGCTCTGGTCATCCAGCGAACTCCGCGGGGCCGAAGAGAATGCAGGCCATCAGTTCTACTCGCCCGGCTCACAATTGAGAACTATCAGAACTGTTAGGTCTTTGCGGCTGACTCCCTGCTTGGCTGGAGCAAACCCGGTATCGACAGCCTGATCGAAGCCGTTCGTCAGAATCAGATCGCCCTGCAGATGGTGGAACAGCGGTACGTGGAAGGGAGGGCAGGTGGCGCCGGTGTATCCGCTGGCAGTGGCGACTGACATTAGCCTAAAGTGAGCGGAACGTTTCGGTAGTGCAGGTGAAAAGAGTGGTAGTGGAGGCGCAAAGAAAAGAGCGGTTGGCCAGATCCCGGCCAGTGCCCGCGAACTTGGCTGTGTCCGACTCAAGGCAGCGAATGCTTTGGTATGGCGGCGGGTTGCTTATTCTGGTGCTGGCCGTCATGACCCGGTTATACGGCCTGACCGCTGCCGCAATTTGGGGCGATGAAGGTTCCAGCCTGTTGATGAGTCGGTACACCCTGGATGGTATCTGGGCTCATGCGGCCCATGACGTCCATCCACCGATGTACTTCATGATGCTGCACGGCTGGATCGGGTTGTTTGGCGATGGCATTTCTTCGATACGCAGTTTGAGTGCGCTGCCGGGTGTCGCGTCGGTCATGCTGGGTATGTGGCTGGTCCGGCTGATCGCCAATCCGCGGGCGGCATTACTGGCCGGGTTGATGCTGGCGCTGTTGCCTACGGCGGTGCGCTACAGCCAGGAAGTGCGGATGTATTCGTGGCTGGGGTTGTGGTTGCTCGGCGCTACCATCGCACTGGTGTATTGGGTCAAACAGCCTCGCCACACCCATGCACTGGTGATCTACGCGCTACTGATGGCCACCGCGTTCTACACCCACTATTTCACTGCGCTCTGTGTGCTCGTCCATTGGGCGTACTTGCTGGTGTTGCGCCTGCAGCCGGACCCACCCTTGAAACACATCACTCGCCCGGCCTGGTGGCTGAGCAACGTGGCCATTGTGGTGCTGTTTGCTCCCTGGATCCCTGGCCTGGTCGATCTGACCCGGCACATGGGTGAGCTCAAGGCCAATGGCGATGTGGGTTGGGAATTGCCGGTCACGCTCAGTTCCCTGCCGTCGATGGTGTGGGACTTTCTGATCCAGGACGATGGGGATAAGTTGCCCCGGCTCTTGTTCGTTGCGCTGCCCATCCTATTGCTAGCCGTGATCGTGCTGACGGTTCTGCGTGATCGCAGCCCCTTTCGCTGGAGTGCATTGCTGGCACTCTACACCCTGCTGCCGTTGTTGCTGGTTTACGGGGTTTCGTTTATTTCACCCGTGTTTATCGAGCGCTACCTGAATGCCTATGCGATGGGCCTGCCGCTGATCATGGCACTGGCCATCGACCGCTTGCTGAGCGGCTTTCGGGTATTGGCGCTGGGGTTGTTGGTGCTGTTTGTCGGCACCGAGCTGGTCGGGCTGAAAAACAATGCCACCGTGGATGTGAATGACCAGATCAATGTGATGGTCGATTTCGTCAATCAGCACTACGTGGCGGGCGACCGAATCGTCATCAGTGACATGCTCTGGTACATGAGTTACGTCTATTACAACCGCACCGACACGGATCCGCTGCTGTACACCCCGCCCTTGGCCAACGGGGCATCCAGCCGTCCGAACGATTATGGCTTTGGCACGCTGGTCAATGGTGATGCGCCAAGGATCTACCTCGACCATCTGAGTCAATTGCCCAAGGCAACGGGGCGCGTTTGGTTGATCAGCACGGCGGATCAACCCGACGAATTTGCCCCGCTGCCCGGCGGTTGGCAGAAAGTCGCCGAAACCGCTGCGGGTAACACTCGGGCACGTTTGTTCGTCATGGGGGCTGAGTGACGGCGCTCAAGGTTTCGACGACAAGTCCGCCATGCCCTTGAGCAGTTCGATCGGCAGTGGGAAGACGATGGTCGAACTCTTGTCGCCGGCGATCGAGCTGAGCGTCTGCATGTAACGCAACTGCATGGCCCCGGGCTGGCGACCGAGCATTTCGGCGGCCTGCATGAGTTTTTCCGAGGCCTGCAGTTCGCCTTCGGCGTGGATCACCTTGGCCCGCCGCTCACGCTCCGCTTCAGCCTGTTTGGCAATGGCGCGAATCATCGATTCGTTGAGGTCCACGTGCTTGATCTCGACATTGGCCACCTTGATGCCCCATGCATCGGTCTGGGCGTCGAGCACTTGCTGGATATCGATGTTCAGCCGTTCGCGCTCAGCCAGCAGCTCATCGAGTTCGTGTTTGCCCAGCACCGCGCGCAAGGTGGTTTGCGCCAGCTGACTGGTGGCCATCAGGAAGTCCTCGACCTGGATAATCGCCTTCTGTGGATCGAGTACGCGGAAGTACAGCACGGCGTTGACCTTGACCGAGACGTTATCGCGGGTGATCACGTCTTGCGCCGGGACGTCGAGCACCACGGTGCGCAAGTCGACGCGAACCATTTGCTGAACCACCGGAATCAACAGAATCAGGCCCGGGCCCTTGACCTGCCAAAAGCGTCCGAGCTGGAACACCACCCCGCGTTCGTATTCACGCAGGATGCGGAAGGTCGAACCTGCCAGCGCGATCAGCAGTAACAGCAGCGCGACAAAACCCACTTGCAGGCCCATGACTATTCTCCCGCTGGCACCGCGTCAGTCGCGGCCACTTTCAGCATTAATCCCTTGCGCGACACCACGCGTACTTTCTGCCCGATCTGCAGGGGTTTGGCGCTCGACACTTGCCAGTATTCGCCCTGCAAATGCACCCAGCCGTGGCAGGCATCGTCGGCCAGCAATGACGTGACGGGGGTGATGCTGCCGACCAGCACGGCATCGCCGCTGACGGTATGGCGCGGGCGGGTCTTCAGGGCGCGGATCAGCAGGAACGCCAGCAGCAAAGCACTGATCAAGCCCAAAACGATCATTAACGGAGCAGGGAGTTCGGCATTGGTCAGGATCAGCGCGCCGATCACGAACATCACGATTCCGCCCAGGCCAATCACGCCGTAATTGGGCAGGGCCGCCTCGGCGATCAGGAACGCGAGGCCGAAGGTGATCAACCAGATTCCGGCGGGACTGGTCGCCGGTAGCCCGACAGTGTCTGCGGCGAAGGCTGACGCGCTCAACGCCATTAGCAGTGCAGCGGTACAACAGCGCGTATTCACGTCACCCTCCGGGAGCGTCGTGGACGGTTCTGTATACAGTTTAGTTGACCGTTCGGTTGTATGAATTTTGTTCAGGTGTCGACGTGTCCAATGGGCGGATTTCCCACCGGTTTGGCCCGGCGGGCCTAGACTTTCACTACGTGGAAAAGCGTCAACCATCGTCCGTCAGACGTTGTTGCGGACACCGAGGTGCATCATGCGTATGGCAAGAACCGTGCAGCGAAGCCTGGAAAAGGCTCAATGCGAATATGACATCGTCACCCACCCTCACTCGGCCAGTAGCCTGGAAACGGCGCGAGTCGCGGGCATTCCAGCCGAGCGGGTGGCCAAGTCAGTCATCCTCGACGACCACCATGGTCATTATCTGATGGCCGTGTTGCCCGCCAGTCGCCACCTGGACCTGAGCAAAGTGCGCAGCAGCGGCGAATGGCAAGTCTCGCGCGAAAGCAATCTGCCGCACCTGTTCGATGATTGCGAGCGCGGCGCCGTACCGGCCCTGGGTGAGGCCTATGGGCTGGACGTGGTCATCGACCCACTGCTGACCCGGCAAAAGGACATTTATCTGGAAGCCGGCAACCACATCAACCTGCTGCACATGGACATGCCACAGTTCCTGAAAATGGTGCCGCATGCCGAGGTGCGGGAGTTGAGTCATTGAGATTCGCGACGCCAGTACCGCCGCCATCGCGGGCAAGCCTCGCTCCCACAGTGATTGAGTTGAGCCGCAGATTTGTGATCAACACTGAACCTGTGGGAGCGGGCTTGCCCGCGATTGACCGCGCAGCGGTCCCTTCATTGATTCACAGGAGCTCCAGACATGGAAAACCCGACCCACAGCCTCCCATCGCTGTTCAAACAACTCGGCCTGCCCGACGACGCCGAAAGCATCGATAAATTCATTTCCACCCATTCACCGCTCAAACCGGAGCTGCACCTGGCGGATGCGTTCTTCTGGACCCAGAGCCAGGCGGATTTTCTGCGCGACGATATTCTGGAGGATGCCGATTGGGCGGAGGTGGTTGATCAGCTGGATGTGATGTTGAGGAAGGGGCGGGGGGTATAGACGTTCAATTCTCTGGCGGCCACTGACGGGACGTATGAACCAGAGCAAGTATCCAGATTGCGTTCACTGCCTGTTCATAAACAATTCGATAACTCTGATGGGGAATCAGCTCGCGAGTGCCGGCAATGATTCCGGCAGGGCCACTGTCAGGGTGTTGCGCAAGCCTGGATATCGCATCGCTGAAGCGATTGTCCATGTCGATGGCCGCTTTCGGGTTGATGGCATACAGGTAGTCCCAAATATCTGCACGATCCTGTGCGGCTTCTCACGTCCAGATTATCCTCATTGTTCTGTGGCTGCCTTCCCACGCCTGGCGGCGAACTCTGCTTCCACTTCCTCATTCGTCAGGCCGTTGCCGCTGTGCATTGAGGTGCGGGCGATGTCCACTTTGCGTTGCAGGAAGGCCTCGTATTCACGAGATTCTCGTTGCGTTTGGACAAACTGGCGCATCATTTCCCGGACGATTTGTGAGGCAGGGCGGTGAGCGGCTTCTGCTTCGGCCATGAATTGTTCGCGCAAATCTGATTCGAGTTTCATTGTAAAAACGGCTTGTTTTGACATGGTGAGTGTTCCTGGATCGGGTACCAATAAAGTATATACATCATCAGTACTCTGTCAGGTCCATCGCATTCTGCTTGCGACGGGTGGAAACCAATTTGTTTCAAAACTTGACGGAAAAACCTCTCCAATGCCATATTGATAGTTAGCAAACTAACAGTGTGTTTTCTCCCGTGCCGAATAATCTCGACGCTCTGCAGATGAACATCAGCAGCTCCATGGTGGTGGCCGCCAGGCATTGGCGGAAAATCTGCCAGAGCACGCTGCTCAATTACGGAATTTCCGAAGCCTGTGCCGTGCCGTTGTTGATGATCGGACGGTTGGGCGAGGGGGTGCGTCAGGTGACGGTGGCGCAGGCGGCGGGGATGGAGAGTCCTTCCCTGGTGCGGTTGCTCGATCAGTTGTGTCACGCCGGGTACGTCTGTCGCACCGAGGATGCGCAGGATCGCCGCGCCAAATGCCTGAGCCTCACCGACAGCGGTCGGACACTGGTGCAAGCCGTCGAAGTTGAGCTGGTGCGCTTGCGCAGTGAGGTGCTCGAAGGCATCGATGCGCTCGACCTCGAAGCCACCTTGCGTGTATTGAAGGCCTTCGAGTCGGCCGGACAAGCACCGGTGCTCTACCCTTGAGCGGCTTTTTTACCGGCGTGCCCCCGGCGCGGGACTGGTTCTTCGGTGTGCGCACGTTCGCCGCCTCGATGATTGCGCTCTACATCGCCTTGCTCATGCAAATGCCGCGGCCTTACTGGGCGATGGCCACGGTGTATATCGTTTCCAGCCCGTTTGTCGGCCCGACCAGTTCCAAGGCGCTGTACCGCGCAGTGGGCACCTTCCTCGGTGCTGCCGCGGCGGTGTTTTTCGTGCCGATGTTTGTCCAGAGCCCCTATGTGCTGGTGCTGGTGGTGGCACTGTGGACCGGGATTCTGCTGTTTCTGTCCCTGCACCTGCGCACCGCCAACAACTACGCGTTGATGCTCGCCGGTTACACCTTGCCGCTGATCGCGTTGCCGGTGATGAATAACCCGTTGTCGGTGTGGGACGTCGCCGAGGCACGCACGGAGGAGATCTTCCTCGGCATCGCCGTTGCGGCGGTCGTCGGCGCGATGTTCTGGCCTCGGCGGCTGGCCCCGGTGTTCAACGATTCGGTGAGCAAGTGGTTCGCCGATGCCTCGACCTATAGCCTGCAATTCCTCGGTCGCCATGTGCAACCGGCCGAAGCCAGTGCGTTGCGTGCGTCGATGGTGGCGACCTTCAATAGCCTGGAGCTGATGATCGGTCAGTTGCCCCACGAAGGCGCGCGGCCGCAAACGGTGCGCAACACCAAGGAACTGCGCGGAAGGATGATCCACCTGCTGACCGTGGTCGATGCCCTGGACGATGCGCTTTGCGCCCTGGAACGGCGCACGCCCGAACTTGTGGATAAGTTCGCGCCACTCCTCGACGCCGCCAGCGAATGGCTGCAACACAAGGACGCGGATGTCGATCGCTGGCAGGCGCTCAAAGACCAGGTCGAAGCCCTTCAACCCAATGTCGAAGCGCTGGAGGACCGCAAGCAGCTGTTGTTCTCCAACGCGCTGTACCGCCTCGGCGAATGGATCGATCTGTGGCAGGACTGCCGCAGTCTGCAAATCGCCATCCAATGCGAAAACCAAGACAGTTGGCACGCGGTGTATCGGCATTGGCGGCTCGGCCGACTGTCGCCATTTCTGGATCGCGGCCTGATGCTTTATTCAGCGGCGTCCACCGTCACGGCGATCATCGTTGCATCGGTGCTGTGGATTCTGCTGGGCTGGACCGACGGGGGCTCCGCCGTGATTCTGGCGGCCGTGGCGTGCAGCTTCTTCGCCTCGATGGACGACCCTGCACCACAGATTTACCGGTTCTTTTTCTGGACGGCGATGTCGGTGTTGTTCGCCAGTCTTTACCTGTTTCTGGTGCTGCCCAACCTGCACGATTTCCCGATGCTGGTGCTGGCGTTCGCCGTGCCGTTCATCATCGTCGGCACCTTGACCGTCAAGCCGCAGTTTTACCTGGGCATGTTGCTGACACTGGTCAACACCTCGTCCTTCATTAGCATTCAGGGGGCGTACGACGCGGACTTCCTCAGCTTTGCCAACGCCAACCTGGCCGGCCCCGTGGGCTTGCTGTTTGCGTTTGTCTGGACCCTGATCGCCCGGCCATTCGGCGCCGAACTGGCGGCCAAGCGTCTGACCCGATTCAGTTGGCGTGACATTGTCGGCCTGTCCGAGCCGGCCAGTCTGGCCGAGCACCGGCATCTTGGCGTGCAAATGCTTGACCGCCTGATGCAGCATTTGCCGCGTCTGGCCTTGACCGGGCAGGACACCGGGATCGCCCTGCGGGAAGCCCGCGTGGCGCTGAATATGCTCGATCTTCTCGCCTACGCGCCGCGTATTGACGGGGTGCCGAACGCGCTGTTGCGCCAAGTGGTGGCCGAGGTCGGCGAATACTTCAAGGCGTGCCTCAAGGCTGGCAGGCGCTTGCCCGCACCGAGCCCGCTGCTGATGACCATGGACCGAGCCCGTCGAGCGCTTGGCGGCGCGGGCGATGACGAGACCCGCCTGCAACTGTTGCACGCCTTGAGTGGCTTGCGCCTGGCGTTGTTGCCTGGCATCGAATTTGTCGGTTCCGCCGAGCTTGAAGAACCGCTTCCCCATGGCATCGATGGAGCGCCTTTATGATTGGTGACCTGGATCTCAGCGGGGTATTCCTGCCCACACTGCTGGTGCTGATGGGCATTACCTATGTGTTGTTCCTGTTGGTGCACGGGGTGCTCACGCGTCTGCACTTTTATCGTCTGGTCTGGCACCGGGCATTGTTTAACGTGGCTCTCTACGCCTTGCTGCTTGGCGTCGTGGACTCACTCAGTCGATACCTGATGACATGAAAAAGCCTTTATTGACCATCGGCCGCGTGGCCCTGACCCTGTTGATCGTGAGCTTCGCCGTGGTCGTGGTCTGGCGGATGGTGCTGTATTACATGTTTGCCCCCTGGACCCGCGACGGTCACATCCGTGCCGACATTGTGCAGATCGCCCCGGACGTTTCCGGGCTGATCCAGCAGGTGGACGTGCGCGACAACCAGCCGGTCAAGCGCGGTCAGGTGCTGTTCAGCATCGATCAGGACCGATTCAAGCTGGCCCTGCGCCAGGCGAAAGCCGCGGTCGCCGACCGTGAAGAAACCCTGGCCCAGGCCCAGCGCGAAGCCAAGCGCAACAAAGGCCTGGGCAATCTGGTGCCCGCCGAACAGCTGGAAGAAAGCCAGTCGAAGGTAGCCCGTGCCCAAGTGGCGTTGATGGAAGCCCAGGTGGCGGTGGACAGTGCTCAGCTCAACCTCGACCGCTCGGTGATTCGCAGCCCGGTGGACGGTTATGTCAACGACCGCGCACCGCGTGCCCAGGAATTCGTCAGTGCCGGGCGGCCGGTGCTGTCTATCGTCGACAGCAATTCGTTTCACATCGACGGCTATTTTGAAGAAACCAAGCTGGACGGCATCCATATCGGCCAGAGCGTCGACATCCGGGTGATTGGTGACCGCGCGCGCCTGCGTGGCCATGTGGTCAGCATCGTCGCCGGTATCGAAGACCGCGACCGCACCAGCGGCAACAACCTGTTGCCCAACGTCAACCCGGCGTTCAGCTGGGTACGCCTGGCCCAGCGGATTCCCGTGCGGATTGCTTTCGATGACGTACCGGCGGATTTCCGCATGATCGCCGGGCGCACCGCGACTGTGTCGATCATCGACGACCAGGTCCGGGAGCCTGCGCAATGAGCAAAGCCACGGGTTTGGCGGTTGCCGGATTAGGCTTGTTGCTGTCGGCGTGTCAGGTGGTCGGGCCGGACTATCACCTGCCGGACGAAGCGGCCATCCACCGTGAAGACTTGCAGGGCGAACTGGCGGTGGAAGGCAAGCCCGTGGTCTCGGCGCCGGTGCCTGCCGATTGGTGGCGCCTGTATCGGGACCCGCGTCTCGATCAACTGGTGCAGCAAGCCATGGCATCCAACACCGATCTGCGCGTGGCGGCGGCCAGTCTGTTGCGCGCTCGTGCGCAAGTCGACGAGGCCGAGGCGGCCGGTGGCTGGAGCGGCGGCGTGAAAATGGGCGCCGAGCGTTTGCAGGAGTCCGGCCAAGCCTTCCTGTTGCCGGAAAAGGTGCCGGTGGCCAACATCGGCGATATCGGTATTTCCGCGTCGTACCAGTTCGACCTGTTCGGTACGTTGCAGCGCGGCATCGAAGCGGCCAAGGCCAACGCCGATGCCACCCAGGCCGCCGCCGACACCGCGCGCATCACCCTGGTGGCCGATGTCGTGCGGGCCTACACCCAGGTCTGCGCGGCCAACGAAGAGCGGGAGATCGCCCAGCATTCCCTTGATCTGCAATCCCAGAGCACCACGCTGATCCAGCGCTTGCGCGACGCCGGACGTGGCGACGAGACCCAGGTCACGCGCTCGCAAACCCAATTCAAGTCGTTGCGTGCCGACATGCCCCGTTATGAGGCGGCGCGTCAGGCCGGGTTGTTCCGTTTGTCGATGCTGCTGGCCAAGCCTGTGGATCAATTGCCGGCCGGCACTGCGACTTGCGCTGAACTGCCGAAAATCGCGCAGTTGGTGCCTGTGGGCGATGGTGCCGCATTGCTCAAGCGTCGTCCCGACGTGCGGCAGGCCGAGCGCCGACTGGCGGCCGCGACGGCCGGTATCGGCATCGCTACGGGCGAGCTGTACCCGAAAATCAGCATCGGCGCGACCATCGGTACCGTCGGCATCCTGGGTGATCTCGGCGACCCATCCACCAACCGTTGGGGGTTCGGGCCGTCGCTGACCTGGACCGTACCGTCCAACGGCACCCGCGCCCGCATCCGTGAAGCCGAAGCCACGACCCAGGGTGTGTTGGCACACTTTGACGGCGTTGTGCTCAACGCCATTCGCGAAACCCAGACCGCCCTGGCCCAGTACTCCGCGCTGCTGCAACGCCGTGATGCCCTGGCGGATGCCGAGCAATCGGCGAAACTGGCGGCCGACCAGACGCACCGCTTCTTCCAGGCCGGCCGCGAGTCGTTCCTGGCGGACCTGCAAGCGACCCGCACTTACACCGACGTCACGGCGCAACTGGCCACGGCGAACACGCAAGTTGCCATGAGCCAGATCGATTTGTTCCTCGCCCTGGGCGGAGGGTGGGAAAGCGGACGAACGCAAGCGTCGAACTCCGGCAAACCCTGAGGCCGTTGCTATGCTTTGAAGTGTTGGAGGGGCGCTGGAGTCAGGCGCCCTTGCTTCGCAAAGCTCGCGCAGGTCATGGGGAAACCAATAATGAAAAACCCTTATGCTCTCGGCTTCTGGTGCGCCGTCGTAGCGTTAGTGCTGCTTTCGGCCACCTATTTCTACGGCGTCATGCTGACCCACCAGATCGACAAGGCTCTGGTGTTCCTCGACAGCGCCACGGCGCTGATTGCCGTGATGTCCATCGCGGTGGTGGCCTGGGCCTCGGTCCAGAACCAGCGAATCAAAAAAAGACAACTCGAACAAGGCAAGACCCTGGTGCTGATCTGGGACACCAAGGTCGCGCTGCGTCGTGTCGAAACGGTGTTCGACCGTTATTTCTGGGGCAGTTACTGGCAGCCAGGGCGCACGTTCCAGGAGGTCATGGGCGAACTCACCGGCACACCGCTGGAAAAGAGCCTGGAAACCCTGAAAAAACAATGCCTGGCGCTCGACAAGCAAGTGGCCGACGACGGCTGGCACTGGCTCAACAATGCGCGGGAACTGGCCGATGTCGCCGCCGCCATGGCCCGCGAACGCTATCAGCTGGATTTCTGCGACCCGCAGGGGGAAGTGACGGGCGGGGCGGTGATCAATCGCGACTTTGAAGTGCTGGTGTACACCTGGACCGCGCGGCTTAAAACCTTTGATCATCAGCTCGATGAGATCGAGGTTCAGTATTCCTGATGCTGCGTTGGCAGGTCTGACGCCTTCGCTGGCTAGCCAGCTACTACGGGGAATGTGCGCAACCTGTGGGAGCTGGCTTGCCAGCGAAGACAATCGCTCATACATGCGCCATAGACACTCTTTCACCTTTAATCCTTGGGCCGTCCACCGCGCCTGATGCTAATCTGCATCCCACTTTCAGCGCTGTCGCGACCGCAACCCGTCATGGGTTCAGGGAAGACGACTACACCTTCAACAACGGACATTGAACGGGTCATTCATGAATAAATCAGCAGGCGTGTTACTGGGAATTGTCGTGGCCATCGGTGCAATCAGCGCCGGCGGTGCCTGGTACACCGGCACCAAAATCGAAAGCGTGCTGAACACTTCCCTGGCTGACGCCAACCAGCAACTGCAAGCGGCGCTGGTCGGTCATAAAGGCACGGCATCGCTGGAACTGGTGTCGCTGGAGCGCCATGTGTTCAGCAGTACCGCGCACTATCGCCTCAAGGGCGAAGGTGAAATGTTCGGCGAGGAGCCGGTTGAGCTGCTGTTTGTCGATCACATCGAACACGGTCCGCTGCCGTTCTCGCGCCTGGTGTCGCTGAAGTGGCTGCCGGTCATGGCCACCAGTCATTACGAACTGGAAAAGACGCCGCTCACTGAAAAATGGTTTGCCGCCGCCAAGGATGTCTCCCCGCTCAAAGGCGTGGTCAATATCGGCTACGACAACTCCACCAACGGCACGCTGGAAATGCTGCCGCTGGAAACCGCGCTGGATGACAAGTCCAGCTTGAAGTTTTCCGGCCTGAAACTCGATGTTTCGGCCAGCGCCCAGGCGCAGAAGGTCAAGGCCGACGGCTACATGGACAGTCTGAAGCTGACCACCGTTTCCGAAGATCAGGCACCGGTGCAGGTCGAATTGAACGGCCTGACTCTGGCCAGCAACCTGAGCAAAAGTACCTACGGCTACTACACCGGCGAAAACACCGTTGTGCTGACCAACAGCCAAACCACGTTCGGTGCCAAACAGTCCGTGCTGGGCTTCAAGAATTTCGAGATGAAGAACCAGACCGAGGAATCGGGCACCAGCGCATCCGGGCGTGCCGACTACAAGGTGGGTGAAGTGTCCTTGAACGGCAAGGCGTTCGGTTCGGCACAGTTGGCGATGAGCCTGAAGAACCTCGACATACCGGCGACGATGTCGCTGATGCAGATTTACCAGAGCAAACTGCAGCCGTACGAGCAACTTGCCGCCGAGGCAGCCGAGGCGGGTCAACCGGTGCCGGAACTGAAGCTGACCGAAGCCGAAGAGGCGCAACTGAAAACCGGTCTGGAGCAATTGCTGGCGGCCGGCCCGCAGGTGGCCCTGGAAAACCTCTCGTTCAAAACCACCAACGGCGAAAGCCGCGCCAACCTGGTGCTGGACCTGACCAAGCCGCAATCGATCGAATTGCCGACCGACCAACTGATCAGGCAGTTGATTGCGCTGCTGGACATCAATTTGCAAGTGTCCAAGCCAATGCTCGTTGACGTGTTCACCGTGCAATCGCAAATCGACGGCCAGACCGACGCCAAGCTGATCGCCGATCAGGCCACCGCCACCGCCGACATGTTTGGCAGCATGGCCGTCGGCTCGCAGCTGGCGAAACTGGACGGAAACAACATCGTCAGCAAACTGCATTACGCCAACAATCAGGTCGAGTTCAACGGCCAGAAAATGACAGTCGAAGAATTTGTCGGCTTCGTCATGAGCAAATTTGCTGGCGCAGGCGAGGTTCAATAAAACCGCCACCCTCCAGACAACGCCCGGCCTCTGCGCAATGCAGGCGCCGGGCGTTTTGCTGTTCGGCGGTTGAAATGCGGTCGACCTATCCTCGTCACCGTCTTCAGTAACGGGTGTAGGACGGTTCTGAGGCGCGGTGCTTCGTTGAAAAAAACGGCGCAATTGTTGAAGGTTGCGCCAAATCCTGGTGCCACCAAATGAAAGCTCCAGCTATAGTTTGCACGCCGACGACGGCCCCACCCGCACAAGGTACTCCGGCATGACCCGATTGACCTCTCTGAACCCTTGGCTAGCGGCCATAGCGGTCGCCCTTTGCGTGCAATTGCCGGCGCATGCGGCGCAGGCGGCACAAGCGACCCAGGAGCGTTTCACCCTGAACATCCCAGGCGTGTCGGATGACCGGTTGTTCACTTCTGCCGCTGCCAGCGATGCGCCGGGCTGCGGCGGGCATAATGTTTCACCGGCGCTGAGCTGGAGCGCCGGCCCGGCCGGAACGCTCAGTTACGCCATCGTCATGCACGACCCTGACGGCCAGAAAGGACAGGGTGTCGATCACTGGGTGCATTACGGCATCAAAGCCAGCACCCACCAGATCGCGTCCGGTGTCGGCGCAAAGTCCACACTTGAAGGCGTGTCCGGCATCAACAGCAAAGGCACCGCCGGTTACGTCGGCCCCTGCCCGCCGGCTGGCGACAGTGCGCACCATTACATCATCCAGATCTACGCCCTGGACCTCGCACCGGATGCGTTGCCGGCAGGCCTGACCCGTGCGCAGCTGCTGGAACGAATCAACGGTCATGTGCTGAAAAACAGCAGCGTGGTCCGGCGTTACCACCGCTGAAGCCTGATCACTTCAGCGGCTTTGCAGAAAAAACTGAAGTGCGCGGCCTTCCGGGGATTTGGCATCCCTCCCCGAAAGCGCGCACTATCAGCCTGTAGTCGATGCGTTGGAGGATGCCGTGACAAAAAAAATCGACCGCATCGCCCAAATGCTCAACTGCCCGGAAAAGGGTGAGGAACTACGGCGAGCGATTACCGAAAGTCGTAAGGATTTTCTGCTGAATCAGCCGGACGAAGACATCGTTGAAGACGACGTGCTCGAAGATGAAGGCTTCGAGGATGACGAGGACGATGATGAATACGACGAGTTTGATTGGACGACGGAATGAAAAAAACCGCTCAGGCGGTTTTTTTGTGCGCCCACAAAAAAGCCCCAGACCTTACGGCCTGAGGCTTTCTCGTTTCTATAGATGGTGCACCAGGCGGGATTCGAACCCACGACCCCTGCCTTCGGAGGGCAGTACTCTATCCAGCTGAGCTACTGGTGCAGCGCGGGCGCCATGATACTCATATGCACTGCGGGCGTCCATGCTGCTGAATCGCCTGCGTTTTTCCAAAGCGTAACCTGCCTTTGTTACGTTGATCAGAAAATCACAGCAAAAAAGACGTTTTCGTTCTTTTTTTCGAACGCCCTATTGTCCTTTAACCCCTTTGATCCTAGGATTCGTTTGAGATTTCAAACGCTCTTGTCTGGGTGCTGAACCGCACGAATTCAATACGTGCGCTATTTATGTGCTTCAGCCCGGTGAATGATTTCCCTGACGGCAGCCTACTGAGGCGCCTTTCTACAATCATAATTTGCTCCGCGTATCGCGCGGTGCTGTTAAGGAAAGCCGACATGCAGCTTAAAGACACCCAGTTGTTCCGCCAGCAAGCCTTCATCGATGGCGCTTGGGTTGATGCGGACAATGGTCAGACGATCAAGGTCAACAACCCGGCAACGGGCGAAATTCTGGGTACTGTGCCGAAAATGGGCGCTGCCGAAACCCGCCGTGCAATCGAAGCTGCTGACAAAGCGCTGCCGGCCTGGCGTGCACTGACCGCCAAAGAGCGTGCGAACAAGCTGCGTCGCTGGTTCGAACTGATCATCGAGAACCAGGACGACCTGGCTCGCCTGATGACCCTGGAACAAGGCAAGCCACTGGCCGAAGCCAAGGGCGAAATCGTTTACGCCGCTTCCTTTATCGAGTGGTTCGCCGAAGAAGCCAAGCGCATCTACGGTGATGTGATTCCGGGCCACCAGCCAGACAAGCGCCTGATCGTGATCAAGCAGCCAATCGGCGTGACCGCTGCCATCACCCCGTGGAACTTCCCGGCCGCAATGATCACCCGTAAAGCCGGCCCGGCCCTGGCCGCCGGTTGCACTATGGTGCTCAAGCCTGCTTCGCAAACGCCGTTCTCCGCGTTCGCCCTGGCTGAATTGGCCCAGCGTGCCGGCATCCCTGCTGGTGTGTTCAGCGTGGTTTCCGGCAGCGCCGGCGACATCGGCACCGAGCTGACCAGCAACCCGATCGTGCGCAAACTGTCCTTCACCGGTTCGACCGAAATCGGTCGTCAACTGATGGCCGAATGCGCCAAGGACATCAAGAAAGTGTCCCTGGAACTGGGCGGCAACGCACCGTTCATCGTGTTCGACGACGCGGACCTGGATAAGGCCGTCGAAGGCGCGATCATTTCCAAGTACCGCAACAACGGTCAGACCTGCGTCTGCGCCAACCGCCTGTACATCCAGGATTCGGTCTACGACGCCTTCGCCGAGAAGCTGAAAGTGGCCGTGGCCAAGCTGAAGATCGGCAACGGTCTGGAAGCAGGCACCACCACTGGCCCGCTGATCGATGAAAAAGCCGTGGCCAAGGTGCAAGAGCACATCGCTGACGCCGTTGCCAAAGGCGCTACCGTGCTGTCCGGCGGCAAGTCTATCGAAGGCAACTTCTTCGAGCCGACCATCCTGACCAACGTGCCGAACAACGCGGCCGTGGCCAAGGAAGAAACCTTCGGTCCATTGGCGCCGCTGTTCCGTTTCAAAGACGAAGCCGACGTGATCGCGATGTCCAACGACACCGAGTTCGGTCTGGCCTCGTACTTCTATGCGCGTGACCTGGGTCGTGTGTTCCGTGTGGCTGAAGCCCTGGAATACGGCATGGTCGGCGTCAACACCGGGCTGATCTCCAACGAAGTCGCGCCATTCGGCGGTATCAAGGCCTCGGGCCTGGGCCGTGAAGGCTCCAAGTACGGCATCGAAGATTACCTGGAAATCAAATACCTCTGCCTGGGCATCTAAGCTCGAGGGCATAAGCCCGGCAAGGCATTGCTTCAAACGCAAAGGGCACGAGAGCGCTGTTCCTTTGCGTGCTTCAAACGGAATTTTCTCTGTGGCGGGGAAAGCTGTGGCAGTCGATCATCGCATGCTGCCGAAGTTGCCTCCTCGCTGCCTAATCCTTGAACCACGCCGACCGATGAGCGGCGAATGAGGAATGTATGAGCAAGACTAACGCTTCTTTGATGGCCCGCCGTACCGCTGCTGTTCCACGTGGCGTAGGCCAGATTCACCCGATCTTCGCCGAGTCCGCGAAGAACGCTACCGTGACCGACGTTGAAGGTCGCGAGTTCATCGACTTCGCCGGCGGTATCGCTGTGCTGAACACCGGTCACGTGCACCCGAAAGTCATCGCCGCCGTGACCGAGCAACTGAACAAGCTGACCCACACCTGCTTCCAGGTACTGGCCTACGAGCCGTACGTGGAAGTGTGCGAAAAAATCAACGCCAAGGTGCCAGGTGATTTCGCCAAGAAAACCCTGCTGGTCACCACCGGTTCCGAAGCCGTGGAAAACGCCGTGAAAATCGCTCGTGCCGCCACTGGCCGTGCCGGCGTGATCGCCTTCACCGGCGCCTACCACGGTCGCACCATGATGACCCTGGGCCTGACCGGTAAAGTCGTGCCTTACTCGGCCGGCATGGGTCTGATGCCAGGCGGTATCTTCCGCGCGCTGTACCCGAACGAACTGCATGGCGTGAGCATCGACGATTCGATCGCTTCCATCGAGCGCATCTTCAAGAACGACGCCGAGCCGAAAGACATCGCCGCGATCATCATCGAGCCTGTACAGGGTGAAGGTGGTTTCTACGTCGCGCCGAAAGAATTCATGAAGCGTCTGCGTGCCCTGTGCGACCAGCACGGCATCCTGATGATCGCTGACGAAGTACAGACCGGCGCGGGCCGTACCGGTACGTTCTTCGCCATGGAACAGATGGGCGTTGCTGCCGACCTGACCACTTTCGCCAAATCCATCGCTGGCGGCTTCCCGCTGGCCGGTGTGTGCGGCAAGGCCGAATACATGGACGCTATCGCTCCAGGCGGCCTGGGCGGCACCTACGCCGGTAGCCCGATCGCTTGCGCCGCGGCCCTGGCCGTGATGGAAGTGTTCGAAGAAGAGCACCTGCTGGACCGCTGCAAGTCCGTCGGCGAGCGTCTGGTCACTGGCCTCAAAGCCATCCAGGCCAAATACCCGTCGGTGATCGGTGAAGTCCGTGCCCTGGGCGCAATGATCGCTGTCGAGCTGTTCGAAAACGGCGACAGCCACAAGCCGAACGCTGCCGCTGTGGCATCCGTTGTGGCCAAGGCTCGCGACAAAGGCCTGATCCTGCTGTCCTGCGGCACCTACGGCAACGTTCTGCGCGTCCTGGTACCGCTGACTGCTCCGGACGAACAACTGGACAAAGGTCTGGCGATCATCGAAGAATGCTTCGCTGAGCTCTGATCGCCAAGTGTGACTTGATCGACAAAAAACCCGCTTCGGCGGGTTTTTTTATATCTGCCAGAACAGATACCACGTATTGATACTATTCGAAGGAGCGGCATTGGATAAGGTTCGAGCATTGTCAGGGAGCGCTGTATGACAGCTGTCATTTTACCCGCGGTTCCGAGAGTACTGATCGCTGAGGCCGACCCTTGGTCCCGTGATCTGCTCAAGGAAGTGTTGTTGAACGTTCGCTGTGACGCACGACTGGATCTGTGCGCCGACGGCCAGCAGGCGTTGGAGTTGCTGGCGGCCTACCCTTACGATCTGGTGATCGTCGACTGGGAATTGCCCGGTGTCGATGGCCTGAATGTGTTGCGCAGTGTTCGCCAGCGCAAACGCAACCCACCGTTGCCCTTCATCCTGATGAGCAGTCGCAACGACAGCGCCAGCGTACGCGAGGTCTTGCCGCTGGCGCCTGCCGCCTACCTGACCAAACCGTTGAACATGGAAAGCCTGACTCAGCGCTTGCACGGATTGCTGCTCGATGGGGGGGAAGAGGTGTCGTGCGAAGTGCCGGCGCTGGCGCCGGGCATGACCCTGTCTGTATTCCTGGAGCGTCGTCGTGAACTGTCCGAGGGCGCGCCGCTGATGACCGACGTGCAGTTGGCGGTCAAGCGTAGCCTCAATCCTGACGGTCTGGACTTGACGGCGCTGGAAGACGAGATCCGCACAGACCCGCAGGTCACGGCGGTTCTGATCGCCGCCGCCAACAGCGCGGCCCAGCATCACGGCGCACCTGTACAAACCCTGTCGCAGGCGCTGCACCGACTGGGTACCGGGCAAAGCATGAACCTGATTCTCGGCCTGGCCCTCAAGCGCAGTGCACGGCTCAGTGATCCGTCTCTGTCGGACTACGCCGAGCGCTATTGGGACTTGTCGCTGCACACCGCCGAATACGCGCGAACGCTGGCGCGCTTGCTCGATCTGGATCAGGCGCGATGCTATTGCGCGGGCATGTTGCATCGGCTCGGCGATCTGGCGTTGTTGCGTTGTTTGCAGGAATGGAAGCAGGCCGGTGGCGAGCTGGACGAGCAAGAGGCGGTTGGCGAGGCGTTGGCCGAATTCAGCGCGGCCTACGGTTCGGCGTTGCGTACCCGCTGGCGATTGCCGCTGGAGCTACGAGAGCTGATTGCGGCGACCTACCAGCTCGGTGGCGGGGTCTACTCCCGTGAAGCGCTGGTGATGAACATGGCGGCGCAGCTGGCGCGCTTGAGCGAGCATGAGGGGCTTGAGGACCTGGCCAAGAGCCGTACGGCGCGCCTGCTCAAGATCGGTTTGCCGGAGTTGGTGCGCCTGCGCAAAAAATAAGGCTTCACCCAAACCCTGCAGGAGCTGGCAAGGCCGTTCCTGGAAGGGCATTCAGGCCGTCACTATCCGGTTCTTGCCCTCACGCTTGGCCTGATACATCGCTGCGTCCGCGCGGGCAAACAGGCTATCCACATTTTCGTCCCCGGCGACAAGGCTGGTCAGCCCCTGACTGACGGTGATGCCAAACGTCTGGCCGTCATGCTTGAAGCTCAAACGCTGGATCTCCCTCTGCAGTCGTTCAGCCACTTGCAGAGCCATGTCCGGCGTGCAGCCCGGGAACACCGCCGCGAACTCCTCACCACCAATGCGCCCGAACAGATCGCCACGGCGCAACGCCGCTCGACCGCTCTCGGCGATACGCTGCAGGACGTTATCGCCTTCCTGGTGACCATAAGTGTCGTTGATGATTTTGAAGTCATCGATGTCCAGCATCAGGAAGGACAACGGCGTCTCTTGTTGACGTGCCATTTCGAATTCCTGATGAGCGCCTTCGAAGAAGTGGCGACGATTGCTGCTCTGGGTCAGGGCGTCGGTGGTGGCCAGGCGTTGCAGCTCGGTTTCCATTTGCTTCTTGTCGGTGATGTCTTCAGCGATGCCAACGATGATGACCGGCTGCCCTGGCTCGGCCTGGCGGTTCATGAAGCATTTGTCGCTGAGCCAGCGCACTTGGCCGTCGGCGGCAATGATCCGGTATTCGCGGTCTTCGATCGCGCCTTTTTCCAGCACATCCGCCAGGCTGCGCTCGGCATATTCCAGATCGTCGGGGTAGATGCTGTCCCGCCACTGGTTGTAGTCGGACAGCAGCAGGTCGGCGGAGCGCCCGAAAATCCGCTCATAGGCCGGGCTGACATACAGCACCTGGCGGGTTTCCCAGTTGAATGCCCAGAGCACGGCATTGACACTCACCAGCAGGGTGCTGAACAGCTGTTCGCGTTCGCTCAGTCGCGCCACTTCACCTTGGGCATGCATCAGCGCCAGCAGGGTTTGCGCGGCCTCGGGCCATTGCGAAGGGGATGGGTCTTCTTGGTTTTTAATGACCATGGGTACACATCTCAAAGGGCGTGCGCCGCTTTGGATTCGAAAGCGGCCACAACGAAGCCCGCCTGGGTGGCGAAGTGTCTTTGAGAGGGACGATTTGAAGCGAAGTTCCCACATTTTTGTGGCGAGGGAGCTTGCTCCCGCTGGGCGGTATTGGCGACGCTTTTTATTCGATTAAAACGCGTCGCCGATTTTGCGTCTGCTGCGCAGCCGCCGCCACCGTCAGGCAGCGGTCGGGCGCAGGGAGTAGGTTTTGAGTTGGCCGGCGAAGTCACGCAGGGATTGAATCCCGCTGGCTTCGGCTTCGTGTACCCAATCCTTGATGGCGGCCAGCATGTCGTGACCATTGGAGCTGGTCTTGACCCAGATCTGCTGCAAGGCCAGGCGTTTTTCGTAAATGACCTTCAGCGCCTGGCTGTGCTCGAGCATGTTCTGGATGCGGACATGGTGTTTGTCGTCCAGCAGGCTGGTTTCGCGCGAAAGCAAGCGCTTGGCGCGGTGGAACTGGTGGCGGACCGAGTGATCGACCTTTTCCAGCTCTTGCTTGACCAGCGGCCCGATCACCAATTTGCGGTACTGGGCCATGATCTGGAAGCGGTTGTTGAGGATCGCCATGGCGGTGTCCATGTCCAGGTGGCCTTTACCTTCGACACGATGGGCAATCGGCGCGACCCGCTGGACCTTGGCCAGACGCAGGAAGCTGAACACTTGAATCCAGGCCCAGCCCAGATCGAACTCCCACTTCTTCACCGACAGTTTTGCCGAGTTGGGGTAGGTGTGATGGTTGTTATGCAGTTCTTCACCGCCGATCAGGATGCCCCAGGGCACCAGATTGGTCGCCGCGTCACGGCATTCGAAGTTGCGGTAGCCGATGGCATGGCCCAGGCCATTGACCACGCCGGCGGCCCATACGGGGATCCACATCATCTGAACGGCCCAGATGGTGATGCCGATGGTGCCGAACAGCAGCAGGTCGATGACGGCCATGATCGCCACGCCCAGCAGCGGGAAGGGGGTATAGAGATTGCGCTCGATCCAGTCTTCGGGGCAGTTCTTGCCGTAGATGCGCAGGGTCTCGGGGTTTTCCGCTTCGGCGCGGTACAACTCGGCGCCTTTGCGCAGAACGGTGGACAGACCCTTGATGACCGGGCTGTGCGGGTCATCGACGGTTTCGCATTTAGCGTGATGCTTGCGATGGATAGCGGTCCACTCGCGGGTGTTCTGCGCCGTGGTCAACCACAGCCAGAAACGGAAAAAATGTTTCAGGCCGGCATTCAGCTCAAGCGAGCGATGGGCTGAGTAACGGTGCAGATAGACCGTGACGCCGACGATTGTCACGTGGGTCATCAGCAGGGTGACTGCCACCAATGACCAGGGCGACAAGCCGAGAAAACCTTCGTACCACATAGGCTATAGGGCCCTCGATAAAGAAAAAACAGCCGTTGCATTATCACTAAGCCCACGGAGAAAACCAGTCGCCCTTTCGGATATGAGTGGCTGGATGTGACTTTGGCCTATAATCCCGGTTTTTTGCAGGGATATGGAAAGCCTAATGTCTGCCAGCTATCGCTATGCCGTGCGTGCAGCGCTGCTTTACCTCTTGCTTTCTATGATCTGGCTGCAGTTCAGTAGCCATTTATTGAACAGCTTCTTCGATAATTCTGCCGAGCTTTCGCGATGGCAACTGATCAACGGTTATGCTTGGGTGGTGATCAGTGCCGGGTTTATCTTCATTGCCCGGGCGCGATTGCTTCGTTGTCTCGGCATCGGCGCCAAATTGCGTGAGCGCAGCGAAGACCGGGAGCGATTGCGTCAAGCCGCCGCTGTATTCGATTGCACCCGCGAAGGGGTATTGGTCACCAATCACGATGGATTGATTGTCCATGTGAACCGGGCTTTCATCCAAATCACCGGTTATCAGAGTGAGGAAGTGCTGGGGCAAAGGCCCAGCCTGTTCAAGTCCGGGCGCCACCCGGCCGCTTTCTATCAGGCGATGTTCGCGACACTCCAGAGCAAAGGCGAGTGGAGCGGGGAAATCTGGAACCGTCGCAAAAGCGGCGAAATCTATCCGCAATGGCAGACGATTCGTCTCATTCATGATGATCATGGGCGGCTAAGCCATTTCGTGGCCGTGTTTTCCGACATCAGCGCGATCAAGAACTCCGAACACGAACTGATTCGCCTGGCGCACCACGATCCATTGACCGATCTGCCCAACCGCTTGCTGTTCACCGATCGCGCCCAGCAGGCGTTGACTTCGGCGCAGGCTCAAAAGCGCGGCTGTGCGCTGCTGATGGTCGATCTGGATCACTTCAAGATGATCAACGACAGCCTCGGGCACACCATCGGCGATCACATGCTCAAAGCGGTGGCGGAGCGTCTTGCGGCGATGTTCGGGCCGGGCATTACGCTGGCACGGCTGGGGGGCGATGAGTTTGCGGTGCTGGCCGAGAGCTGTCCGCAATTGGTCCAGGCTGCGGCGCTGGCGCAGCGGATCATCGATGGCCTCAAAGAGCCGTTCCTTATCGACGAGCATCAGCTGTTCATCAACACCAGCATCGGTATCAGCCTGTTTCCCGGCGATGCCTTGAGCGCTGAGCAATTGTTGCGCAACGCCGACTCGGCGCTGTTCAAGGCCAAGAGCGCCGGCCGCAATGGCTATGCCCTCTACACCGAAGAGCTGACCGCCCACGCGCAACAACGGGTCGAGCTTGCATTCGAGCTGCGCCGCGCGCTGGAGCAGCAGCAATTGCGGGTTTACTACCAGCCGATCCATGACATGCCAACCAGCCGTATGATCGGTGTCGAGGCGCTGGTGCGTTGGGAGCATCCGGAGCGCGGATTAGTGTCGCCGGCAGAGTTCATTCCCGTCGCCGAGCGCACTGGGCTGATTGCCGAAATCGACGCCTGGGTCATGCGCCAAGCGTGTCAGCAAATGTGCCAGTGGCAACAGGCTGGCGTGGCCTTGTCGTTCGTCGCGGTGAATGTCTCATCGCGCCTGTTCGCCCGCCGTGAGCTGTATCAGCAAGTGGCTCAGGTGTTGCGTGACACCGGACTGGACCCGGCCTATCTGGAACTGGAGGTCACTGAGAGCGCGGTGATGGAAGACCCGGAGGTCGCGCTTGAGCAAATGCACCGATTGCGCGAATTGGGGGTGCGCCTGGCCATCGATGACTTCGGCACCGGTTATTCGTCGCTGCTGCGGCTCAAGCGCCTGCCGGTGCAGAAGCTCAAGATCGATCAGGGTTTTGTCGCCGGGCTGCCGGGGGACGAAGACGACGGAGCCATTGTGCGGGTGATCATTGCCCTGGCGCACAGCATGGGAATGCAGGTGCAGGCCGAGGGGATCGAGCAGGTCGAACAGGCGGCGCTCCTGCTTGAGCTTGGCAGCCATCTGGGCCAGGGGTATTGGTTCGGGCGGCCGGTGCCTCCTGGGCAACTGAATTGGGCGCATGCACCGGCAATCGGTTAAGCGTCTGTTGCGCAAAACCTGTAGGAGCGAGCTTGCTCGCGAGGGTGGCAGGAACGCCGCGTTCATCTAGGCAGTCCTGGTTTTCATTCGCGTCCATCGCGAGCAAGCGTGCTCCTACAGAATTCCCTCCCCCTGCAAACCCTTGCCCCATCAAATAATTTCTTTTGGTTATATAAACATTCTTAAATAGTCTTTTTAAGAATATCTGCGCCTCTCTACTATTGGTCTCACGCCGCAAGCAGTGCCGCCACTGCCAGGCAACCTCTCAGTCGAAGGAGCAGCACCATGAGCGCATCTCTACGTAGCGTTGACGGCCAGGACGAAGCAACCATCCTGCGTGAAATCCAGAGCGCCCTGCGCGATCTGCGTTTTGGCGCAGTGGAAATCACCGTCCACAACGCCCAGGTGGTTCAGATCGAACGCAAAGAAAAATTCCGCCTGCAGAACCCGGGAAACAAACCGGGCTGAAGCGAAAAATCAAAAGATCACAGCCTGCGGCAGTTCTTGTGGGGGATTGTGTGGGAGCTGCCGCAGGCTGCGATCTTTGAGCAAGCATCCGATTCCAGATCATAAAAAAGCCAATACCCAAGAATTCCAGGAGCTTTCACCATGTCGTCGATTCGTCAGTTCGCTTTGGCCGCCCTGGCCAGTGCCCTTTTTGCGGGTTCTGCGGTTGCCAAGGATTACGAGTTGCTCAACGTGTCGTACGACCCGACCCGTGAGCTGTATCAGGACTACAACGCCGAGTTCATCAAGTTCTGGCAGAAGGACCATGCTGGCGACAGCGTGAAGATCCAGCAGTCCCACGGTGGTTCGGGCAAGCAGGGTCGGGCGGTGATCGACGGTCTGCGTGCCGACGTCGTCACCCTGGCCCTGGCCGGTGATATCGATGAAATCGCCAAGCTTGGCAAGACACTGCCCGTCGACTGGCAAAAACGCCTGCCGGAGGCGAGCACGCCTTACACCTCGACCATCGTGTTCCTGGTGCGCAAGGGCAACCCTAAAGGCATCAAGGACTGGGGCGACCTGATCAAGAACGACGTATCGGTAATCACGCCGAACCCGAAAACCTCCGGCGGTGCACGCTGGAACTTCCTCGCTGCCTGGGCCTACGGCCTGAAAGCCAACGGCGGCGACGAAGCCAAAGCCAAGGAATACGTGCAAACTTTGTTCAAGCACGTGCCTGTGCTGGACACCGGTGCTCGCGGTTCGACCATCACCTTCGTCAACAACGGTCAGGGTGACGTGTTGCTGGCCTGGGAAAACGAAGCCTTCCTGGCGCTGAAAGAAGATGGCGGCGCCGACAAATTCGACATCGTCGTGCCTTCACTGTCGATCCTCGCCGAGCCTCCGGTGGCCGTCGTCGACAAGAACGCCGAGAAAAAGGGCAACGAGCAGATCGCCGAAGCCTATCTCAAGCACCTGTACAGCCCGGCTGGTCAGGAAATCGCGGCGAAAAACTTCTATCGTCCACGGGACAAGGATGTCGCCGCCAAGTACGCCAATCAGTTCCCGAAACTGGAGCTGGTCACCATCGATAAAGACTTCGGCGGCTGGAAAACCGCGCAACCGAAATTCTTCAACGACGGTGGCGTGTTCGACCAGATTTACCAGGCGCAGTAATCTGACTGACAACGAGCCTGATGTCTGGGCACGAAACATGTGAGGGCGAGCTCGCTCGCGAAGGCGGTGGATCAGGCGATTTGGATGTTGACTGATATGGCCTCTTCGCGAGCAGGCTCGCTCCCACATTGATGCGTTTTTAACCAAGGACTTTTATGTCGCGTCGTATCTCCCCCGTCATACCCGGCTTCGGGCTGACGCTGGGCTACACCTTGGTGTACCTCAGCCTGATTGTGCTCATACCACTGGCGGCGATGTTCGTGCATGCCGCTCAACTCACCTGGGATCAGTTCTGGGCAATCATCTCGGCACCACGGGTGCTGTCGGCGTTGAAGCTCAGCTTCGGCACCGCGCTGTACGCCGCGATTATCAACGGCATCATCGGCACGCTGCTGGCCTGGGTGCTGGTGCGCTATACCTTCCCCGGGCGCAAAGTCATCGATGCAATGATCGACTTGCCGTTTGCATTGCCCACGGCCGTGGCCGGTATTGCGTTGACCGCGTTGTACACCCCCACCGGTCTGGTGGGTCAGTTCGCAGCGGATCTGGGGTTCAAGATCGCCTACACCCCCCTCGGCATCACCCTTGCCCTCACTTTTGTGACACTTCCATTCGTAGTACGTACCGTACAACCTGTACTGGCTGATATTCCTCGTGAAGTGGAAGAAGCGGCGGCATGCCTGGGAGCAAAACCGTTGCAGGTTTTCCGCCATATCCTGGTGCCGGCATTGTTGCCAGCCTGGCTCACCGGTTTTGCCCTGGCCTTTGCCCGTGGGGTCGGCGAGTACGGTTCGGTGATTTTCATCGCCGGGAACATGCCGATGAAAACCGAGATCCTGCCGCTGCTGATCATGGTCAAGCTCGACCAGTACGATTACACCGGCGCTACCTCCATTGGCGTATTGATGCTGGTGGTTTCCTTCGTCCTGTTGCTGCTGATCAACCTGTTGCAGCGACGCATCGAAACCCCATAAGGAGGCGCACACATGTCCCAATCGTCCATTGCTGCCGCTTCCTCGAACGCAGCCCGTCGTGGCAGTGCGACTTCGCGGCGAATCTTGATCGGCCTTGGCTGGCTGGTTTTTACGCTGTTCCTGCTACTGCCGCTGTTCATCGTGGTGTCCCAGGGCCTGAAGAATGGCCTGGGTGCGTTCTTCACCGCGATTTTTGAACCGGACGCGCTGTCCGCGCTGAAACTCACGGTGATCGCCGTGCTGATTTCGGTGCCGCTGAACCTGGTGTTCGGTGTGAGCGCGGCCTGGTGCGTGAGCAAGTACTCGTTCCGTGGCAAGAGCATGCTGGTCACGCTGATCGACCTGCCGTTCTCGGTGTCGCCGGTGATCGCCGGTCTGGTCTACGTACTGATGTTCGGCGCCCAAGGGCTGTTCGGCCCCTGGTTGCAGGATCACGACATCCAGATTGTCTTCGCCTTGCCGGGCATCGTGCTGGCGACGATTTTCGTCACCGTGCCGTTCGTGGCGCGCGAGCTGATCCCGCTGATGCAGGAGCAGGGCACCCAGGAAGAAGAGGCCGCACGTTTGCTCGGGGCCAATGGCTGGCAGATGTTCTGGCACGTCACGGTGCCCAACATCAAATGGGGCCTGATCTACGGCGTGGTGTTGTGTACTGCGCGGGCCATGGGTGAATTCGGTGCGGTGTCGGTGGTTTCCGGGCACATTCGCGGGGTGACCAACACTTTGCCGCTGCACGTCGAGATCCTCTACAACGAATACAACCACGTGGCCGCGTTCGCCGTGGCGAGCCTGTTGCTGATCCTGGCGCTCTTCATCCTGCTGCTCAAGCAGTGGAGCGAAAACCGTATTAACCGCCTGCGCGCCAGCGCCGCGGAGGAATAACTCATGTCGATCGAAGTGCGTAACGTCAGCAAGAATTTCAATGCGTTCAAGGCGCTGGACAACATCAGCCTGGACATCCACAGCGGTGAGCTGGTGGCGCTGCTCGGCCCGTCTGGCTGTGGCAAGACCACGCTGCTGCGGATCATCGCCGGGCTGGAAACCCCGGACCAGGGCAACATTGTGTTCCACGGCGAAGACGTTTCCGGTCATGACGTGCGTGATCGCAACGTCGGTTTCGTGTTCCAGCACTACGCCTTGTTCCGCCACATGACGGTGTTCGACAACGTCGCGTTCGGCCTACGCATGAAGCCCAAGAACCAGCGCCCGAGCGAAAGCCAGATTGCGACCAAGGTCCACGAACTGTTGAACATGGTGCAGCTGGATTGGCTGGCGGATCGCTACCCGGAACAACTGTCCGGTGGCCAGCGCCAGCGGATCGCCCTGGCCCGTGCCCTGGCGGTAGAGCCAAAAGTACTGCTGCTCGACGAACCGTTCGGCGCCCTTGACGCCAAGGTCCGCAAAGAGCTGCGCCGCTGGCTGGCGCGCCTGCACGAAGACATCAACCTGACCTCGGTGTTCGTGACCCACGACCAGGAAGAAGCAATGGAAGTCGCCGACCGCATCGTGGTGATGAACAAAGGCGTGATCGAGCAGATCGGCTCACCGGGCGACGTTTACGAAAACCCGGCCAGCGATTTCGTTTATCACTTCCTCGGCGATTCGAACCGTCTGCATCTGGGCGAAGACAATCACGTGCTGTTCCGTCCGCATGAAGTGTCGCTGTCACGGCATGAACTGGAAGATCACCATGCCGCCGAGGTGCGCGATATCCGTCCATTGGGCGCGACGACGCGGGTGACGTTGAAGGTTGAGGGGCAGAGCGATCTGATCGAAGCCGAAGTGGTGAAGGACCACGACAGCCTGATTGGGCTGGCGAAGGGCGAGACGTTGTTCTTCAAGCCGAAGGTCTGGCAGAAAGTCGCCAACCTCTGAAGCAAAAGCATCGCCAGCAGGCTGGCTCCCACTCTGGATCTGTGATCGACACAAATCCCTTGTGGGAGCCAGCCTGCTGGCGATTGCGGCCTAGACAGCCGCACGCTTCGGATTGACCCGCACACCCCCCGCCCGCACTTCGATCTGCTCTTTCAGCTCATGGCGCATCCCCAGCAGGAATGCCAGTTCCGCCACCACAAACAACGGCCCGACAATCAACCCCGTGACGTCATCGACGAACGCCGGTTTGCGCCCTTCGTAGTGATGGCCAACAAACTGAATCGCCCAACCCACTACAAACATTCCGACGCCGGTGGCGAGCCAGACCCCTGTGCTTTGCTGCGCCAGCGCATGCCCGGCCCAGGCACACAGCCCCAGCAATACCGTCATCAGCACACCAAGGCGCAATTCCAGCCGCAGGTAAAACCACGCCGAAAGCAGTGACACCAGCACCGCCGGAGAAAGCCAGCCCCCGGCCCATTGCGGACGAGACAGCAGCACCGCCACCGCCACCACAATCAGCGGAATGCCTATGAAGTGGGTGGCGATGTTGCGCGGGTCACGGTGGTAAGTGGCGTATTGACTGAGATGGTCAACGAGGCTTTTCATTGTTATTCCTCCTGTAGGGTGATTGATCTTGCCCCGGGGCCATTTCTCACTCTGTCAGCCAAGCGACAATCTCTAGGAGTTTTCATGGATATGCAGGTCTGGCGTCCACGCTTGATGCACGGTCAGTGGTTCAGCCATCTGCCTGTTACCTTGCAGGATAGTCTGCTGGCCGCCGCCAGGGTTCGGCGCCTGTCGCCGGGCCAGCGCTTGTTCAAGCGTGGTGATCCGCCCTGTGGTCTGTACGCGGTGCTCGAAGGTGCCGTGCGCATTGGCGCGGTCAGCGAGCAAGGCAAGGAAGCGTTGCTCAGTCTGGTGGAGGCGCCGCACTGGTTCGGCGAGATCTGTCTGTTCGATGGCCAGGCGCGCACCCACGATGCGTATGGCCTGGGCAACTGCACCCTGTTGCACATCCCGCAAACGGCGCTGCTGACATTGCTCGACGAACAACCGGAGTACTGGCGGCAACTGGCCTTGCTCATGAGTCAGAAACTGCGCCTGACCTTCATCCACCTCGAACAGCTGAGCCTGATGCCCGCCCCGACACGGCTGGCCCATCGCTTGCTGATGATCGCCCACGGCTATGGCGAGATCGACCCGCCGCGCCGGCTCCTGCAACTGCCCCAGGAGCAACTGGCTTCCATGTTGTCGTTGTCGCGCCAAACCACCAATCAAATGCTCAAGGATCTGCAGGGGCAGGGGATTGTGAGTCTGGGCTACGGCGAGATCGAAATCCTCGATATCGAACGGTTGCGGGCGTTGGCGATCTTTTAAAGGTGGGCTTTATCCCCGAACACGCTTAGCCTGTGAGGACGACAATTGAGGTGTGCCATGCGTGTGCTGTTAGTGGAAGACGAACCGGAGACCGCCAAACACCTGGCCAATGGCTTGAGCGAGGCCAGTTATGCGGTGGATGTGGCGGTCAACGGGATGGATGGCCGGCGCTTCATCGAGTCCGGCGAATACGAACTGATCATCCTCGACGTCATGCTGCCGGGGCTCAATGGCTGGCAGTTGCTGCAGCAGATCCGCAAGCTCGGTGAAACGCCGGTGCTGCTCCTCACCACCAGGGATGGCATCGAGGATCGCCTGCGCGGGTTGGAGCTGCATGAAGATGACTACCTGCTCAAGCCGTTCGCGGTGAGTGAGCTGGTGGCGCGGGTGCGCAAGTTGTTGCGGCGCGGTCAGGGGCGGTAGTGGTTTCTGTGTTGCCTGAACAATAGCATTCGCTGGCAAGCCAGCTCCTACAGTGGCTTGTGTGAATCCTGAATGGCTGGTCAGCCGAAAACCCTGTGGGAGCTGGCTTGCCAGCGAAGAGGCCGGTATGTCCGGTGAAAAACCTACCGCAACCCATCCCGAAACTGCCCCGGTGTCATCCCGGTCCAGCGCTTGAATGCGCGGCTGAAACTGCTGGTATCGGCAAACCCCAGTAAATAACTGATCTCGCTCAGTGAAACCTGGGGATCACGCAGGTGCACCAGCGCCAGATTCTCGCGGCTTTCATTGAGCAGCGTGTCGAACCGACAACCTTCATCCGCCAGATGCCGTTGCAGGCTGCGCAAGCTCAGGTGCAGGGCCTTGGCGATGTGCTCGGCGCTGGGTTCACCTTCCGGCAATTGCTCTTCTATGGCATCGCGGACCTTGCGCTCCCAGGTCAACGGCTTGAGTTGCGCCAGGGTGCGTTTGAGCACGGTTTCATTGTGTTCGGCCAGCTCCGGGTTGGCGTCGTCCAGGTGACTGTCGAAGTCAACCAGGGCGAATTCCAGTCGGTCTTCGTCGGCGCCGAAGTGCACGGGCGAGCGGAAGACTTTGTGCCATTGATGCGAGTCTTCAGGTTCCGGCCGACGTAGGTAAACCGCCAGCGGGGCATAGTCGCGGCCCAGGCGATTGCGACAGGTACGCACGTAAATCGCCATGAACGCATCGATGGCCTCGTAGGCCGGGGCCGGATTACCTGTAGGAATTTTCAGGCGGAAGCGGTAGCGATCCTCGGTGCGTGTCAGTTCCAGTTCCAGGGCGTCACTGACCACCTGGTGATAGCGCACGATGCGCTCGAACACTTCGCGCAAACTGCCGCTGGCCACCAGCGCATAACCGAGCGCGTGAAAGGTGGTGGGGCTGACGAAGCGTGAGACGCGCAGGCCAATCGCCGAGTCGCCGCTGGCCTGCACCGCCAGCTCCCACAGTCGCGTGGTGCCGGACAACGGGTATCGGGCGTTCGGGTCGTCCATCAACTGCGGATCGAGCCCGGCCTGGTGGCACAGGGTGGTGCTGTCGAGGCCCAAGGCGTCGAGTTGCTTGCGCAGGGCGCGGGTCCAGCTGGCGAGGGAGGTCGGTTCAGTCATGCTGATTGGCGCTTCCGGTCAACAGGTTGGCGTTCACGGCTACCGCGTTGTGCAGGATCACAAGGCAGCATGCGAACATCAATAACCAGAGGATGGAAGCATGCACGGTACTTCTGCAAGTCCCCAGCGACTGAATGCAGCGCAGCGATCAGCGCATATTCGTGAAGTGGTGCTGGCCAAGGGCGTCGAGCTGCGTCAGCGCTACCCGATACTCAAGCATCAGGACGCACTGGGCGCGGGTATCCTGGCCTTCGCACTGGCGGGGATGGTCGGCTGCGCAGCGCTCTACATCAGCGGGCACATGGCCTGGTGGGCGTGCCTGCTGCTCAATGCGTTCTTCGCCTCGTTGACCCACGAACTTGAGCATGACCTGATCCATAGCATGTACTTCCGCAAGCAGCGGGTGCCGCACAACCTGATGATGGGCCTGGTCTGGCTGGCGCGACCCAGCACCATCAATCCATGGATTCGCCGTCACCTGCACCTCAACCATCACAAGGTTTCCGGCTCCGAGACCGACATGGAAGAACGCGCCATCACCAACGGCGAGCCTTGGGGTTTGGCGCGGTTGCTGATGGTCGGCGACAACGTCATGTCGGCGTTTATTCGCATGCTGCGAGCCAAGACCTGGGCTCACAAGTTCAGCATCATCAAACGCACGCTGAAGGTCTATGCGCCGCTGGCGCTGGTGCATTGGGGGGCGTGGTACGTGTTTCTCGGCTTCCACGCCGCGAACGGCATCGCGCACCTGCTAGGCGCCCCGATTGAATGGTCCGCGACCACGCTGTCGGTGATGAACGTGATCGACATCGCGGCGGTGGTGATCATCGGCCCGAACGTGCTGCGCACGTTCTGCCTGCACTTCATCAGCTCGAACATGCACTACTACGGCGACATCGAGCCCGGGAACGTGATGCAGCAATGCCAGGTACTGAACGCCTGGTGGCTGTGGCCGTTGCAGGCGTTCTGCTTCAACTTCGGCAGCAGTCACGGCATCCATCACTTTGCGGTGAAGGAACCCTTCTACATTCGCCAGCTGACCGTGCCCGTGGGGCATAAGGTGATGCGGGAAATGGGTGTGCGCTTCAATGATTTCGGCACGTTTGCGCGGGCGAACCGGTTTGTGCGCAAGGACGAAGTTCAGGGTGAAACCGTAGAGGGTGCGCGCGCCTGATGGCCTCATCGCTGGCAAGCCAGCTCCCACAGTGATTTGTGCTGAATGTAAATTTTGCATTCACCGCAAAAACCTGTGGGAGCTGGCTCGCTAGCGATATCGGTCTTCCAGCCAACATCAATCCGGCTGAAACGGCGACTCACTCAAAATCACCCCAGTCTCATCCACATACTTCTGCCAATGCTCAATCAGCAGGTTGAGCTTGTCAGGCTGGCTCAACGCCAGATCATGAATTTCCCCCGGATCACTCCCCAGGTCATACAGCTGCCAGGTCGCCGGCCCGACCGGTCCCGGGATGAACACCGCTTTCCATTGCCCCTGACGAATCGCCCGCCGTCCAAACAACTCCCAACCGGTAACGGTGTGCTCGTCATGCACCTGCGCCGTTTCGCCGGACAGAAAACCCAGCCACGACTTTCCGCGCAGCGCTGCCACGGGCTTGCCGCGCCACTGCTTGCCCGGATGGCGCACACCGGCCAGGTCGAGAATGGTCGGCGTGATGTCCATTACCGTGCCAAAGCCGTGGCTGATCTGCCCCTTGAGCGGCAGTTGCGGGTAGTGCACCAGCGCCGGCACGCGAATCCCGCCCTCGGTGGTGAACGCCTTGAACAGCCGCGAAGGCGCGGTGGCCACTTGCGCCCAGCTCGGCCCGTACCAGACGTAGGAGTTGGCGCGGCCGATGTTGTCGAGGCTGTTGTCGTAGTGCTGATTAAGGTACGTCATCAACTGCGGACCGAATTTCGGGAAGGCTTCCAGCAGTGCACCCTCGGCGCCGTTATCGGACATGAACAGGATGAAGGTGTTATCCAGCTGCCCTTGCTGGCGCAGGTAGTCGACGACGCGCCCGATGTTCCAGTCCATGCGCTCGACCATCGCCGCGTAGACCTCCATCGCCCGCGCGGAAATCTGCCGTTGCTCATCGCTCAGGGCATCCCATTGCGTATTGAGCTCGATCAGCGGATGCGGCTCCACATCGGCTTCGATCAGCCCCAGGGCCTTGAGTTTTTCCAGCCGTTCAAGGCGCAGTACTTCAGGGCCCGCGTCATAGCGTCCACGGTATTTCTCGACCACGTCGGCCGGTGCCTGCAACGGCCAGTGCGGTGCGGAAAAGGGCAAGTAAGCGAAGAACGGCCGAGTCTGGTCGCGCTCCTTGAGGTACTGCAGCAACTTGTCGCCGAAGGCATCGGAGGAATAAAAATCCTTCGGCAATTGATCAATGAATTGATCGTCTTCGATGTACAGCGCGGGCGTGGATTTCAGCAGTCCGGGCGTCTGCTCATCGTAGGTCGGCTCAAAGCCGTAATGGTTGGCGGCCCCGGGCAACAGCGAAAATGAGCGCTCGAATCCCCGGGCATGGGGGGCGAGTTCCGCCGTCAGGCCCAGGTGCCATTTGCCGCTCATCAACGTCTGGTAACCCGCCTCGCGCAGCAGCTCGGGCAGGGCGACGACGCGGTCGTTCAAATGACCTTCATAACCGGGTTTGCCGATCAGGTCCGGGGTCAGCGCTTCGGCCATGGTGCCAATGCCGGCGATGTGGTGGTCGGTACCGGTCAACAGCATCGAGCGGGTCGGCGAGCAGGTGGGTGCGGTGTGAAAATCGGTCAGGCGCAGGCCGTTGTTGGCCAGGGCATCGAGGTTCGGCGTGGCGATCTCGCCGCCGAAGGCACCGATATCGGAAAAGCCCAGGTCATCGGCCAGAATCACCAGAAAGTTGGGACGTTGCGGCATCAAGAATCTCCTGTTCAGCAGGCAATGAAGGACAGCGGCAGATCGCGCACCTGCACCGGTACGGGTGGTTGGTAGTGGCCGTCGCTGGTGAGTTCGTGCAGCAGCTCTTCGCGCAGTTGGTGGAAGTCGAAACTGCTGCGTTGGCGTGGATGGGGCAGGGCGATGTCGACCACGCGCTTGATCCGCCCGGGACGCGGCTCCATCACCACCACGCGGTCGGCGAGGAAGATCGCTTCCTCGACATCGTGGGTGACCAGAATCGTGGTGATCCTGGCCCGTGCGCGAATCGCCAGCAGTTCGTCCTGCATCTGTTGGCGGGTCAGGGCATCAAGGGCGCCGAAGGGTTCGTCGAGCAACAGAATCCGAGGGCTGGCCACCAAGCCGCGGGCGATGGCCACCCGTTGCGCCATGCCGCCGGACAACTGATGAGGGTAGGCGCGGGTGAAATCGCTCAGGCCTACCAGGTCAATGAAATCACGGACGCGCTTTTGCTTTTGTTCAAGGCTCAAAGGCTCGTTGACCAGGCCCAGCCCGATGTTGTCGGCCACCGTCAGCCAAGGGAACAAACGGTGCTCCTGAAAGACAATGCCGCGTTCGCCGCCGATGCCGGTGACCGCTTTGCCATCGACGCTGATCTGCCCGCGAAACTGCGTATCGAGGCCCACCAGCAAGCGCAACAAGGTGGATTTGCCACAGCCGCTGGAACCGACGATGGCGACGAATTCACCCTCGGCAATGTCCAGGTTGAATTCGCGTATGGCCTCCAGTTCGAAGCCGTCGACGTCGAAGGATTTGCCGACATGGTTGAAGCTGACGATGGGTGCGTTCATGCGTGTCTCCAGCGGGTAGCGCGGATTTCCAGGCGTTGGCCAATGAGGTTGAGCAGGGCGCCGGTCAGGCCGACCAGCAACATGCCGGCCATGATCAGGTCCATGCGCAGCAGCTGTTGGGCGCCGATCATCTGGCTGCCGATACCGCCGTTGGACGGCATGAAATATTCGGCACCGATGGTGCCAAGCCAGGCATAGATCAGGCTCAGCCTGAGCCCGGCGAAAATCCCTGGCGCGGCGCCAGGCAGCACCAGGCGAGTCAGGCGCTGGCGCAGGTTCAAGCGCAGTACTTGAGCGGCCTCGTTCAGTTGCGGCGAGAGGTTGGCGACGCTGCGCTGGGTGGCGATGAACAACGGGAAGAACGCGGCGAGGGCAACGAATACCCACTTGGCCAGTTCACCCAGACCAAACCATGCCGTGAGCAACGGCACCCAGGCGAAAATCGCGATTTGACGGATGGCGGCGAGGGTCGGGCCCAGAACCCGTTCACTGGTACGCGACAGACCGAGCAACAGGCCCAGCGCAAAACCGAGGCCGCCGCCCAGCAACAAACCACCGACGGTGCGCACCAGGCTCAAGGCCATGCCGCTGATCAAGGTACCGTCGAGCAAGCCGTTCCAGGTGGTGGTCAGCACCGCCAGCGGGCTGACCAGAATGTTGGCGTCGACCCATTGCTCAACGGTCGCCCATTGCCACACCAACAGCAGCGTCAACGGTAGCAACCAGGGTTGCAGGCGTTGCCAGCCCTGATACTTGGGGCCCCGGCGGATCTCGGCCGTGGCGGGGTGCGGCCAGTGCACCAGTTTTTTGTCCAGCAAGCCGATGCCGCGATCCATGGCCACGCCGATCACACCAATCACCACAATGCACACGAACACGATGTCGAGCATGAACAACTGCCGCGCCCAGACCATCAGGTAGCCAATGCCTTCGCTGGAGGCCAGCAGTTCGACGGCCAACAGTGAAGTCCAGCCAGCAGCCAGTGCAAGGCGCACGCCCGCCATGAAGGCTGGCAATGCAGCGGGAAGCACCAGTCGGCGGATCAGCAGCCGTGACGGCAGGCGCAACACTGCCGCCGCTTCACGCAGTTTCGGTTGTGCATCGCGCACGCCAACCAGTGTGTGCAGGGTCACTGGCACCACGATGGCCTTGATCAGCACCACCAGTTTCAAGACTTCGCCGATGCCGAAAAACACCATGAACAGTGGAATCCAGGCCAGGGTCGGGACTTGCGCTAGCCCGGTGAACGTCGGGAATACCAGTCGCTCGAGGGTGCGGCTCAAGCCCAGCGCGGCGCCCAATATCCCACCCGCCGTGATGCCCGCGAGCAGCCCCCAGAACAGGCGTTGCAGGCTGATCCACAAATGGCTCCACAACTCGCCCTGGGACAGCTCTACCGCGCTGTTCCAGACCAGCGACGGCGCCGGCAGGATCTGTTCGCTCATCCATTGGTTGCGGCTGGCCAGCCACCACAGCGCAAACAGGCTCACGGGCAGCAGCCAGGGTAAAAGACGCAGGCTCAAGGTTGGCCAATGCCGCCGACCACCAAGGGGTGGCGCCGTCAGCGGCAGGCTGAGCAGGGAAACACGGGCCATGGGCGACCTCCGTTGTCGGGTTGCAATACGGCCTGCCTTTTGTGGGAGCGAGCAAGCCCGCTCCCACAGCGTTCAGTGAGTATGCAAAATTGATCTATAAAAAATCGAATCAATGCTATTGAGAGATAAGCGAGACCATTTAAGGCCTCCCGCTAATGCGCATCCAATGCATTCGAAGAATATTTTCGATGCTGGTTATGCATATCGAGCCAGGAGGCCCGCAGGGCTTGATTTAGACCTAAAAGGTATAAAAATGTGAATTTATAGTATTTAAGTGCTGGTTCAGATTCAGCCTACTTTCTGCTCCTCAACGCCGTTGTCACCAGGAGCCGCACCCATGAACATTCCCTTCAAACGTGTCATCAGCCTGTTCGCCGTACCGGCGCTGGCGGGCCTGCTGGCGTTTACCGCTCAGGCTGCCGAACTCAAGGAAATCCGCATCGCCGTGCCCGACCTCAGCGCTGGCACCCAGCACAGTGGTGGCGGCGTGGTGGACGTGCTGCGCGATCAACAGATCTACGAAAAAGCCTTCGCCGATCAGGGCATCAAGATCCAGTGGAATTTCTTCAAGGGCGCAGGTCCGGTGATCAACGAAGCGTTCGCCAACGGCCAGGTTGATCTGGCCTACCTCGGCGACCTGGCGGCGATCATCGGCAAGTCCAATGGCCTGGACACGCGGGTGCTGAGCGCCTCGGCACGCGGGGTCAAACATTACCTCGGCGTGGTGCCGGGCTCGGGAATCAAGACCCTGCAAGACCTCAAGGGCAAGCGCGTGGCGATCTTTCGCGGCACCGCCAGCCAGTTATCGTTCGATGCGGCGCTGGCCAGCCAGGGCTTGAGCGAGAAGGATCTGAAGATCATCAATCTGGACTTCAACAGTGCGGTCGCGGCGCTGGCCGCCAAGCAGATCGACGCCTCGTGGGGTAGCTCCGGCTTGACTGCATTGCAAGCCAAAGGCCTGGCCGAGTTGCCGCTGAGTACCAAGGACCTGGGGGGCGCGGGAAGTATCCAGAGTGTGCTGGTGGGCAACGGCAAGTTTGTCGACGAACACCCGGAGGTGGTGGCGAAATTGCTCAAGGCACAGCAGCAAGCGGTGCAATGGCTGACCCAGGACAGCAACAAGGAAGCCTACATCCAGTTGGTGTCGGGGCTGGCGAGTTATCCACCGGTGATCCTGACTCAGGATCTGAAGGACCAGAAACTGAGCGAGGTTTTCCCTTCGACGCTGGACCCGGTGTTCCTGGGTAAATTGCAGGATGCGGTGGACCTGGCTTCGCAGCAGAAGTTGATTCGCAAGTCGTTCAAGGTCAGTGATTGGGTGGCGCCTGAGTTGGCTGCGGCGAAGCTCTGAATCGTCGTCTGATCTGACGTCATCGCTGGCAAGCCAGCTCCCACAGTGGGACGGTGCTGGAGGCAATGGATGCGATCAACACCAAACCCTGTGGGAGCTGGCTTGCCAGCGATGGGGCCGTCAAACCGCGACGGCGACTTCCTGTCTGTCCACCGCCACCAAGGTCTCGATCATCTCCCGCGCCGCCGGTGACAACCGGAACCCGGTGCGGCTGACGATCCCGCACCGGGCATTCATGCTCTCGATGTTCTGCGGCAGATTGCGCCAGTGCAGCAGCGCCAGCGAACCCTGGGCAATGTCCTCGACGAACGCTTCCTCGGTGCCCACGCCAATGGCGTTCGATTGCAGGACGATTTTCACCAGCGCCGGGAAATGCTCGGTCTCGATGGTCGAAGCAAAATCCATCCGCCCACTGAGGTTCGCCAGCAGTTTGCGAATGCCTGGCGGGATGCGCGTGGTGGCCAGCGGGTAGTCGAACATGTCGTTGGTCGACAGGCTTTCCTTAGCCAGCAACGGATGCCCGGGGCGGCAGAAAAACACCCCGCGCTTGGGCGTCAGGGCCTGGGTCTGGAAGTTCGGGTCGGATTCGAAATGGCGGATATCGGCGATGAAGAATTCGATCTCCTCGCGGCTCAGGGCACGGCTGAGGTTTTCCCAGTTATCCACCTGGAAGCAGGTGCGCACTTTCGGGTGGGCATTGATGAATTGCGCCACGGCATCCGGCACCAGTTTCACGGCGGGCGCCGGGCCGCAACCGAAGTGCAGTTCGCCGGCGTCGAGCTTGGTCATCTGCGTCACTTCGGCGCTCAGCAGTGCCGCGCCCTGCACCAGGGTCCGGGCGTGCTGCAGCACCACCTGGCCTTCGGGCGTGGGGCGCAAATCCTTGTTGCCACGGTCCACCAGCACGCAGCCGAACTCCTGCTCCAGCCCTTGAATACTGCGGCTGAACGCCGGTTGGGTGATGCCCATGGCATCTGCCGCGCGGACGAAACTGCGGTGTTCGTTAAGGGCGATGAAGTAGCGTAACTGGCGAAGATCCATATGCTTTCCCGGCATCCTAAAAATAGCTCGAAGGCATTTGCGACGAGGGTTGGTTGAGGTTTTAAATGCAAGCTCTTATTCCGTCAACGAAGCATATGAATATCTATTAGATCTAAATTGAATATAGATAGAGCATTGTTTCGCTGTCACTCAACCGTCAGCAGTCCGATCGAGGGTCTACCCATGAGCAATGCCGCTTTAGCTGTAAAACCCGCTGTTCACGCGCTTGAAATCCATCCGGTGGCCGGCCGCATCGGCGCCGAGATCCGTGGCGTGCACCTCTCCGGTGAGCTCGATGCCGCCACCATCGAAGCGATCCAGCAGGCGCTGGTGCAGTACAAAGTGATCTTCTTCCGCGAGCAGACCCACCTCGACGACCAGAGTCAGGAAGCCTTCGCCCATCTGCTGGGCGAACCGGTGGCGCACCCGACGGTGCCGGTGCGCGACGGTACCCGTTTCCTGCTCGAACTGGATGGTGCCCAGGGCCAGCGCGCCAATTCCTGGCACACTGATGTGACCTTCGTCGACGCTTACCCGAAAGCCTCGATCCTGCGCTCGGTGGTGGCACCGGCCTTCGGCGGCGACACCGTATGGGCCAACACCGCCACCGCCTACAACGAACTGTCACCCGAGCTGCGCGAGCTGGCGGATAAACTCGTGGCCGTGCACAGCAACGAGTACGACTACGCCGGCACCAAGCCTGACGTGTCGGAGGAGAAGCTGGAGCGCTACCGCAAGATCTTCACCTCGACCATTTACGAGACCGAGCACCCGGTGGTGCGCGTGCACCCGATCAGCGGCGAGAAAAGCTTGCTGCTGGGGCATTTCGTCAAGCGCATCAAGGGCTATTCCCAGGCGGATTCGGCGCACCTGTTCGGCCTGTTGCAAAGCCATGTCATCCGCCAGGAAAACACCGTGCGCTGGCGCTGGAAGGCCGGTGATGTGGCGATCTGGGATAACCGCTCCACCCAGCATTACGCGGTGGACGACTATGGCACCCAGGACCGTGTGGTGCGTCGTGTGACGCTCAAGGGCGAAGTGGCGATCGGGGTTTCGGGGCAACGCAGTCAGACGGTGAAGGGGCCGGATATCGGCGGCGTCTGATCTGACGCCTTCGCTGGCAAGCCAGCTCCCACAATGAATGGTGTTGAACACAATGGACGTGAACGACACCAAACCCTGTGGGAGCTGGCTTGCCAGCAATGCTTTTTCACCAAACGCCGATCTGAACCAATTTTTCGCTTTCGGGCTCGCCATAACGAAACCGCTGCCCACGCAAATCAATCTCCTGATGACTGATCGTTGTCCGCCGTTTCAAACCACGTACCCACTCGAACAAGTACCCCGCATGCTCCTCGCGAACCGAGGCGTACGTCGGGTCCGCACCCAGATCCCGCAACTCCTGCGGATCATTGAGCAGGTCGAACAGCTGCGGCCGGAAGCCGTCATACGCCAGGTATTTCCAGCGCTCGCTGCGCACCATGGTCATGCGGCAGCGGTCGATCGGTTGAGACAATCGCTCCCGTGCCGGCGCCTGAAACGCGTAGTCGTATTCACTGATCGCAAAGTGGCGCCAGTCGGTTTGCGCGCCATGCAGCAAGGGAATCAGCGAGCGTCCTTCAAGTCGATGCTCGGCGCTCGGCAACCCCAAAGCCTGAAGAAATGTCGGCAGTGCGTCGATGGTTTCCACCAGCCTGTCGTCCACCGATCCACGGGTGATGTCCGCGGCCGGGCGTGGGTCGCGAACGATCAGCGGAATGCCCACCGCCGGCTCCAGCAGAAACTCTTTTTCCCCCAGGTAATGGTCGCCAAGGAAGTCGCCGTGATCGCTGGTAAATACGATCAGGGTGTCATCCCAACGCCCGCTGCTCTGCAGAAAATCAAACAGCCGCCCAAGTTGATCGTCGACCTGTTTGATCAGGCCCATGTACGTCGGGACCACGTTCAAGCGCACTTCATCCCTGGAAAAATTCAGGCTCTCTTCGTGCTGGCGAAACGCGTTGTACACCGGGTGATCGCTGGCCTCGCTCGCCGACGCACGCACCGGCTCGATCACCTGTTCTGCGCCATACAGCGCGTTATACGGCGCCGGGGCGATGTAGGGCCAGTGGGGCTTGATGTACGACAGGTGCAGGCACCACGGCCGCTCGCCTTGCTCGGCGATGAAGTCCAAGGCGCGGTCGGTGGTGTAGACGGTTTCCGAATGCTGCTCCGGCACGCGCGCGGGCAAATGGGCGTTGCGCATTTTCCAGCCGCTGAGGATCTCACCCTGTTCGCCTTCGGCGGCATTGGCCCAGTCGTGCCACGGGTTGCGGCCTTCGAAACCGAGGTCACGCAGGTAGTGGGTGTAGGGCGCGGATTCGCGCTTGTCATCGAACAACGGGTCGTCGGGGAAGATCCCGTCATGGCGGAAAAACGGTTCGAAACCGACTTCGTTCAGCGCTGCCGCCTGATCGCCCAGCGGGTCGATGGCCAGTCGCTGCAAGGCATCGAGATTAGGTGTGGCGTGGGTCTTGCCGACCAGCGCGGTGCGTATGCCATGGGGCCGCAGGTAATCACCGAGGGTCAGCTCTTCAAGGGGTAGCGGCACGGCGTTCCAGGCGACCTGATGACTGCTGACATAGCGCCCGGTGTAGGCCGACATTCGCGACGGCCCGCAGATCGTACCTTGGGTATAGGCACGACTGAAACGCACGCCGGCGTCGGCCAGGCGATCGATGTTGGGCGTGTGCAGATGCGGGTGGCCGTAGCACGACAGGTAATCGCGCCGCAGTTGATCGCACATGATGTACAGCACGTTGCGCACGGGGTTTTGAGTGTCAGGCATGAAGGTTCACCGATCTAAAAGGCAGGTGAGGTTTTTCGCTGTTGCAGAGGGGTTGAGGCAAGTGCATTTGGGGAATGGTTTTTATGCAGGGGGTGCATCACCAGCCGAGCCGACGCCATCGCTGGCAAGCCAGCTCCCACCAGGCTCCATGGTGGACATAGCATTGATCCCTGTGGGAGCTGGCTTGCCAGCGAAGGGGCCCGATCAGACGGCCAGTTGCTCCAGCGAACACACCTCTTCATCCTGCGCATCAATCTCCTTGATCTGCGCAATCATCGCCTCGGCCAACGGCGATAACCGATACCCCGCGCGACTGACAATTCCGTAGCGGGTGTAGAGCTCTTCCAGGTCATCGGCCAGCCCTTCGATCTTCAAGCGCACCAACTCGCCATTGGCGTTGTGCAGTGCATCTGAATACTCGCCGATGATCCCAATCGCATCCGAACGCATCACCACGCCGAGCAGGCTGTAGCTGTTTTCGCATTCCACGTTGGGCGTGAAGTCCGGCCGGCCACTCAAGTCGACGATGACTTTGCGCAGGTTGGGCGGGCGGATGGTCACCGCCATCGGGTAGCTCATCAACTCGGCGGCGCTGACACTTTCGCGAGTGGCCAGTGGATGCCCGGCGCGGCAGCAGAAGTGCCATTTGCGCGGGCGCAGGCGCTGGGACAGATAGTCCGGGTCGGCTTCGAATTGCCGGGTGTCGGCGACGAAGAATTCGAACTCTTCACTCAGCAGGCGCTTGCTCAGGCTCTGCCAGTCATCCACCTGAAATTGCACCCGTGCCTTGGGGTAGCGGCCGATAAAGCTGCCGATTGCCCGAGGCACCAGGCCTGCTGCGGGCGCCGGACCACAACCGAAGCGCAACTCGCCGGCCTCCAGACCATTGAACTGGCTGATCTCGTTGGCCATCTGCTGCGCGCCGCTGACCAGTCGCCGCGCATGTTCGAGCAACACCTGGCCCTGTTTGGTCGGCGCCAGGTCCTTGCGCCCACGGTCCACCAACTGACAACCGACGCTGTGTTCCAGCGCCTGAATGCTGCGGCTGAAGGCCGATTGCGACAGGTTCACCGCCATCGCACCCGCGACGAAGCTGCGCTGGTCGGCGAGGGCGATGAAGTGACGGAGCTGGCGCAAATCGATATGCATTTTTCACATTAAAAATATCGGGGAAATGCATTGGATATGCATTAGGTCGACTCCTTATAAAGGCAATCTCTTATGCAGTAAATCTTTGTAAAAACATAAATAAATAACTTTAAAGAATATGCACTGCTGAAAAGTCTTTGTGTGTTTTTTGACCAGGAGCCGCTAAATGAGTCCGTTGAACCTCGCTTCACCCCTTACGCCCCGACGGCTCAAACGCCTGCCCCTGGCCCTGCTGCTGGCGGGAAGCGCCAGTTGGACCCAGGCACAAGCCGCCGATGCCAGCACGCCCGAAACGGTTCCCGCAGCCACCGTTGCAGGCCAGGCCAAAGCCGATGGCGCGCAGCTGGAAACCGTGACGGTCACCACCCGCCGTCGCGAGGAAAGCTCGCAGGATGTACCGACACCGATGAGCGTGGTCAGCGGCCAAGTGCTGGAAAGCCAGCGGGTCTATCGCATCCAGGATTTGCAGCAACTGGTGCCCAGCGTCAACGTCGCTTACATGCATGCGCGCCAGTCCAGCGTGTCGATCCGTGGCCTGGGCAACAACCCGGCCAGCGATGGCTTGGAAGGCAGCGTCGGGCTGTACATCGATAACGTCTACCTCGGGCGGCCGGGCATGGCGGTGTTCGACCTGATGGACATCGAGCAGCTCGAAGTGCTGCGCGGCCCGCAAGGTACTTTGTTCGGCAAGAACACCACGGCTGGCGTGATCAACATCAGCACGCGCGCGCCGACCTTCACCCCGGAGCGCAGCATCGAAAGTTCGGTGGGCGAGGACGGTTATTTCCAGACCAAGGGCACCATTTCTGGCCCGTTGAATGACCAACTCGCCGGGCGCTTTTCCGCCTATCGCACCCGCAGCGATGGCGACATCAAAAACGAATACGACGGCCACGACCTGAACGGTGGCTCGCGCGAAGGCTTCCGTGGGCAATTGCTGTTCAAGCCCAACGAGTCGTTCAACCTGCGCTGGATCGGCGACTACAACGAAGAGGATTCCAGCGCCGGCACCCGCGTGTTGTACAACACCGGGCCGACCATCAACGGCGTCAACCTTTACCAGGCCAGGGCCAATACGGCGGGGGCCACGCTGGTCGATGGCACGCACCGCAAGGTCAATTTGAACAACGATCAGCACGTCACCGTGCATCAGGGCGGCACCTCGGTCGAGGCGAACTGGACGCTGCCGAGCGACTTCACCCTGACCTCCATCAGCTCCTACCGCTGGTGGAATTTCACCCCGCGTAACGACGACGGCCTGAACGTCTCGGCGACCTACAACGCCGGGGTTTCGGTGGAAGACAAACAGTACTCCCAGGAATTTCGCCTGGCCTCGCCCACTGGCGGGTTCTTCGATTACGTGCTCGGCGCCTATTACTTCGGCAACAGCCTGGACAACAAATCCTTCGCTTATTACGGACCGCAAGCCGACATCTGGAACGGCACGCCAGCGGGTGCGCTGGCCAACGTCGACAGCGTTGGCAGAGGCCACATCAAGACCGACAGCTTCGCACTGTTTGCCCAGGGCACCTGGCACCTCACCGAACGCCTGGATTTCACCGCTGGTGTGCGGGGGACCTATGAAGAGAAAAACGCCTGGGTCAACCGCGATGCACCCGTGGGTGGTGCGGCGGTCACCGGTGCGGCGGCGACGGTCAGGCGCGGTCGCGCCGGGGTTTACGACTCCGGTGATTTGAATCAGTACAGCTCCAGTCCTTCGGGGCTGCTCAACCTCAGCTACCACTTCACTGATAACCTGCTCGGCTACGCGACCGTGTCCCACGGCGAGAAATCCGGTGGTGTGAACCTGGCCGTCGGCACGGCACCGGTCGCTGGCGCCGACTCGCTGCTAATTGGCACCGAGCGCGCCAACAACGCCGAACTCGGTTTCAAAAGCACGCTGTGGGACCGCCGCCTGCAGCTCAACGCCAACGTCTTCTGGACCCAGGTCAACGGCTATCAGACCAACGCCTACGACGACGTCAACCGCGTGCAATACCTGACCAACGCCGGCTCGGTGCGTTCGCGCGGCGTGGAATTCGACAGCACGCTGATCCCGTTGCGCGGCCTGACACTGAACTTCAACGGTTCCTACAACGACGTCAGCTACCTCTCGTACAAAGATGCGCCATGCCCGCCGGAAGTCAGCCTGGCGCCGGGTGCTCCAGCGTCTTGCGACCTCACCGGCCACCAGGTGGTTGGCGCGTCGAAATGGATCGGCAACGCCAATGGCGAATACAAATGGAACCTGAGTAACGGCTTCGAAGAGTACGTCACCGCCAGCTACGCCTTCCGTTCCAAAGCGGTGGGTACGGTGGAGGATTCCGACTTCGGCCAGATCCCGAGTTACGCCGTGGTCAACCTGTCGACCGGCCTGCGCGGCGACTTCAAGCAAGGGCAGTGGGACGTCTCGCTGTGGCTGAAAAACGCCTTCGACAAAACCTACTACACGACCCTGTGGACCGCTGCCAACGGCGGTTATGAAGGGCTGCTCGGCACGCCGCGGACGTTGGGCGTGACCGGTCGATATGACTTCTGACGGCGAAAAACCATGCCTCTGAGGAATATTTTCCATGCCGCGAAAGCATGCCTTTTCGACCCCACAGCCAGAGCCCTTGCAGGCCAAGGCTTGCAGCGGTTCAGGTGTTTTTTATATGCGATTTTGATCTGACTTTAATGTCAAAGATTACTTTAAGAGATAAGCGTCTGGCTCAATGATTCACCCACCGCTACATCGTTCGGGGGAGCTTGGCTCGGCGTATCGGGTTATTCGCAAAGAGACCACAGGGAGTCAATCAATGGGCAATGTCCAGACCGTCGCCAGCGCACACGAGGTGCTTTGGCACCAGGCGCCAGGTGGCGAGTTGGTCGACCTCGGACGGGGGCATCGCGTGCCCTTGGGCCAGTTGCGTTTGCAACGTGCGCCCAAGGGCATTCTGAGCCGGCGCGAGGCGATCCTGCTCGGTGTGCTGGCATTGCTGGTACACGGTGCGCTGATCTACTGGGTCAATCAGCAGCCAGCCAAAGTGTTGCCGATCGTCCCGCCGGAGATCCCGCCAATGACCATCGAGTTTTCGCGTCCGGCGCCGCCCGTGGTCGAACCGCCGCCACCCGTCCCGCCACCGCCACCAGTGGTCGAGCCGCCACCGCCAGTGGTGGATGAACTGGCGGCCAAACCGGCGCCACCCAAACCGATTCCAAAACCCAAGCCAGTGGCAAAACCGATCCCGAAACCGGCGCCCAAAGCGGTTGAACAACCGCCGGCACCGCCAAAGCCAGCGGCTCCGGTCGCGGCGCCCGCGCCACCTGCACCACCGGTGCCCGCACCTGTGACGCCAGCCTCGGCCAATGCCGCGTACCTGAAAAATCCGGCGCCGGAATACCCGTCGCTGGCCCAGCGTCGCGGTTGGGAAGGCACGGTGTTGCTGCGGGTGCATGTACTGGCCAACGGCAAGCCCGGCGAGATCCAGGTTCAGAAAAGCAGCGGCCGCGAGGCCCTCGATGAGGCAGCCCTGAGCGCCGTGAAACGTTGGAGTTTCGTGCCGGCCAAGCAGGGTGATATCGCCCAGGATGGCTGGGTCAGCGTGCCCATCGATTTCAAGATTCATTAAACCGAAACCTATTTCGCGCGAAACGTTTACACAAGGAATCCATCATGACGTTATTGGCATCTCCACTTGAATCCATCGAAAGCGCGGTGATCTGGCTGTTGGTGGTTTTTTCCGTCGCCACTTGGGGCCTGGCGTTGCTCAAGGGTGTGCAGTTCGGCCGGCTTAAAGCCCAGGACCGCAGGTTTCACAATCGGTTTTGGGCGGCGTCGAGTCTGGACTCGGCGGCAGAGTTAGCCGAGACGCAACCGGGCGCTGCGGCGCGGGTGGCGCAGGCGGGTTACGCGGCGATTCAGGTGGGCGAGGCGCCACAGGCGACGGACTTGAGCCAGGCGATCAATCATCAGGATCGCCTTGAGCGGGCCTTGCGTCAGCAGATCGTGCGTGAGCGCCGGTCGCTGGAGACCGGGCTGGCAGTGGTTGCGAGTATTGGCAGTACGTCGCCGTTCATTGGGTTGTTCGGCACCGTGTGGGGAATTATGGAAGCGTTGAAAGGCATCAGCGCGGCGGGTTCGGCAAGCCTGGAGACGGTGGCCGGACCCATTGGTGCGGCGCTGGTCGCCACTGGTGTGGGGATCGCGGTCGCGGTGCCGGCAGTGCTGGTTTACAACTACTTTTTGCGGCGTCTGAAGTTGACGGCGGCGGACCTGGACGACTTTGCCCATGACTTCTACAGCCTGGCGCAGAAGAGTGCGTTCCGCGTACTGATTCACCCGACGGCGCACAAAGTGGCTGCCCGGGGTAACTCGCAAAAAGTGAAGGAGGCCTCCTGATATGGCCTTCTCCACGCAAGACAGTGATGAGGTGCTGAGCGAGATCAACGTGACACCGCTGGTGGACGTGATGCTGGTGCTGCTGGTGGTGTTCATCGTCACCGCGCCGCTGCTGACCAACGCGATTCCGATCAACCTGCCCAAGACCGAAGCCGTGGCGCCGGTGGAGCAGAAGGACCCGCTGGTGGTGAGCATCGACGGTGCCGGCAAGCTGTTTATCAACAAGGATGAAATCCAGCCGGATTTGCTGGAGTTCCAGCTTCAGGCAGCCAAGGCCAAGGACCCGGAAGTGCGGGTGCAGTTGCAGGCCGATGACGGGGTCAATTACGGCGAGGTGGCGCGGGCCATGGCGTCCATTGAGCGGGCAGGCATCACCAAGTTGTCGGTGATCACCGCGCGCTGACAGATTCACGATTTTCCGGGGCCGTCTCCTTGGCAGGGTGCGGCCCCTTTTTTATTCCGCAAAAACACACAAGTCCCTGTGGGAGCGCTTTCATATTCGATATAGGTCTTAATAAATAGCTTCTTATTCCTTAACGAATATAAATCCCGTCCCTATACTCGATCAGGAACAGACACGCAGCAGGAGAGCTCCCCCATGCGCAACGAATCCATTCGCTATCTGATTGTGCCGGGCTGGCAAGGATCGCCAGAAGATCATTGGCAAAGCCACTGGCAGAACAGCCTGCCGAATAGCGCACGGGTGGAGCAGGCCGACTGGCTGACGCCGCGTCGTGAAGACTGGGTCGCGGCGCTGGCCGAGGCAATTGCCGCCGACAGCACCCCGGTGATCCTGATCGCCCACAGCCTGGGTTGCATCACCGTCGCGCATTGGGCAGCGACCGCGCCCGTGCAGTTTCTGCGGCAGGTTCGCGGCGCCTTGCTGGTCGCGCCGGCGGATGTCGAGCGCCCCGCTTGCGCGCCGGCCCTGCGTAATTTCGCGCCGATTCCTGGCGATCTTCTGCCGTTTCCCAGCCAGGTCGTCAGCTCCGACAACGACGCCGCCGTCAGTGCGCCTCGGGCGCTGGAGCTGGCGCGCAACTGGGGCGCTGAAGCGGGGATTTTGGCGGGTGCCGGGCACATCAATGTGAAGTCGGGTCACCAGCGGTGGGAGCAGGGGTTTGCCTATCTCTACCGTCTGCAAAACCGCATGGAACATCACGCCCTGCGTCGCGCCTGAGCCTTTATCTTTTTCTTTTTTAAATAGCGCCCCCGTCTCCCGGCGGTTTTGGGCGGGAGTCTGCCATGAGCTTTGAAACCTTCGGTCAGCCGCTGCTGACCTTTCCCGATGCTGAAAAAAGTCCCCTGAGCATCCGCGCCAAAGCGTTGGTGTTCGTCGATCCGCGTTCCCGGCAATTGCGCCAGGATCTCGAACAACTGGCGCCGCGTTCGATCTCGGTGCTGATCCGAGGCGAAACCGGCAGCGGCAAGGAATTGCTGGCGCGGCACATCCATCGCGCCAGCGATCGCGGCGGATTGTTTGTTTCGGTCAACTGCGGCGCCATCAGCCCGACCTACGCTGACGCCGAATTGTTCGGCTACGCCGCAGGCAGTTACAGCGGCTCGGCCAGCAGTCGCGCCGGCTGGTTCGGCTCGGCCAATGGCGGCACCCTGTACCTGGACGAAATTGGCGATCTGCCGCTGCCGATTCAGATCAAATTGCTCGCTGCCCTGGAAAACCACGAAGTGACCCGTGTCGGTGCTCACCAGCCGAGCCCGGTGGACGTGCGCCTGGTGGCCGCCACCAGCATCGATTTGGCCCAGGCGGTCGCCGCCGGCAAATTCCATGAACGGCTCTATCACTACCTCAGCGAAGGCCAGCTCGAACTGCCGGCCTTGCGCGAGCGGGTGGGCGATATTCTGTCGCTGGCCGAATACTTCCTCGGCATCTACAGCCAACGCCTGGAGCTGCCCGTGCCGCTGATCAGCGAGGCCGCGCAAGCGGTGCTGGAACGCCATTCCTGGCCCGGCAATACCCGAGAGCTGGAAAACGTCATCCACTTTGCGCTGCTGGTGAGTACCGGCGACGAAATTTTGCCCGAGCATCTGAATTTGCCGGAGGTGCCGGCGTCGTTGCAGCAGATCGAGCTGCAACTCAAGCAGATTCTCGCCGAGGGTTCGGCCACCGAAAAAGACGCTCTGAAACAAATACTTAAGCAAGCCGGCCTCCTGTAGGAGCGAGCCTGCTCGCGATGAACCTGAGAGCGCCGCGGGGGTGTCAGGTGCCCAACATTATCGTTGACGACCATCGCGAGCCGGCTCGCTCCTACAAGGGAAGGTGCGGGCTAGAGCTGTATGAACAAAATGGAATATCAAAGTGAATAAAAGATATTGTTCTGGAATAAAAAATATCGGTATTGTCCGCTTCACGCCAGCGATAGCACTTCGCTGGCACTTAACTATCTAGCCGTCGCCACAAGCGACTGTGATTGTCGATAAGGACACTGCATGAAAAAGGTTCTGTTGTTCACCGCATTGGCGGCTGCCCTGACTGCTGGCCTGGCCCAGGCGGGTGAGAAACTGGTGGTCGCGGCGACCCCGGTTCCACACGCCGAGATTCTGGAACTGATCAAGCCCACCCTCGCCAAAGAAGGCGTGGACCTGGAAATCAAAGTCTTCACCGACTACGTTCAGCCGAACGTGCAGGTCGACCAGAAGCGTCTGGACGCCAACTACTTCCAGACCCTGCCGTACCTGAAGAGCTTCAACGAAGGTAAAGGGACGCACCTGGTAACCGTGATCGGCGTTCACGTCGAACCCTTCGGTGGCTACTCGAAGAAAGTCAAAACCCTGGCTGAGCTGAAGGACGGCGCCACCATTGCCATCCCGAACGAAGGCAGCAACAGCGGCCGCGCCCTGATCCTGCTGCAGAAGGCAGGTCTGATCGAGTTGAAAGACCCGAAAAACGCCCTGGCGACCCCGAAAGACATCGCCAAGAACCCGCACAACTTCAAGTTCAAGGAGCTTGAGTCGGCGATGCTGCCGCGCGTGCTGGATCAGGTCGACCTGGACATGATCAACACCAACTACGCGCTGGAAGCGGGCCTGAACCCGGCTAAAGACGCACTGGTGATCGAAGGCTCCGATTCGCCTTACGTGAACTTCCTGGTGGCTCGTCCGGACAACAAGGACAGCGTGGCCATCCAGAAACTGGCCAAAGCCCTGACCAGCCCTGAAGTGAAAGCGTTCATCGAGAAGAAGTACAACGGCGCGGTACTGCCGGCGTTCTGATCGACGCAGTAAACCCCTTCTAGGTTTGAAAACGCCGACGGCTGATACAGCGTCGGCGTTTTTTGCCTGCGCACATTTCATGTGGGAACGAGCCCAGGATCCCTCAGGCTGCTCTGGCCTTCAAAGCCCTGCGCAACGCCACCAATAATTTCACGATGTCCTGGGGATTCATCGGCTTGAGCACTTTTGCGTCTGCCATTTTCTCTTCCTTGTGAGTAGTGGGCCGGGGAGTCTGGCCAATAGTGGTCCGTCCTTGGAGGGGCAATTTGAAAAAAAGATCCTTCCTACGGTGAAAGGGAAAATAGACGTCTTCCGTTACCTCGGCAAACTCCCTCAATGCGCCTGTTGGCCATGCACGACTATCAGTTCTGATAGGTATTTTTGAGCTGTCTCGTTAGGGCACACTGATGTCTTTACGAGGTTCAAATCATGAACACGTTTAAAAAAAGCGGGTATCGGTATGACGCGCTGGATCTGCTGGTCGGGATCGAACCTGCCGAGGCCCACGCGCTACAACGATTTTACTGCCGAGGACAGCTGGCTACCGTACTTCAGGGTGCGTCCAGTCAGCATGTTTTCCAGTACGACAAACAACTGCTGGCGCTGCAATCGCGCCAGGGTGATGCCTTCAGCAGCGATCTGCTGGCCATTGATCAGCAGCGTTCTGTGTTGCAGGTGGCAGGGCCGGACGGGCCTGTGCGCCAGGCTTATGCACCCTACGGCCCTCGTCGGGTAGACAGTGGTCCAGGCAGCCTTCTGGGGTTTACCGGCGAAGCGGTCGACCCGGTCACCGGGCATTATTTGCTGGGTAATGGGCACCGCGCGTTCAACCCGGTGTTGATGCGCTTCAACAGCCCGGACAACTTGAGCCCGTTTGGTCGGGGTGGGTTGAATCCTTATGCGTATTGCCTGGGGGATCCGGTGAATTTCACTGATCCGACAGGGCAGATTGCCAGGCTTGTCACCAGCCTGTTCAGCGTGGTTAACGCGCGCATTGTCATGTCCCCTGCCGTCCCCTACAAACTGGCAAAAGATGCCGTGCAATGGGGTGCGGTAGGGCAGTTGCCATTCATGCCAACACTGGGTGCTGTCGGCTCGACCGTAGCCGGGATCATGACGATGGTGTCGGCGGTGACCGCGGTGGGCAGTGCGGTCGCGGGCATCACCGGGGATTCTGAGGCTGCAAAAACCCTGGGGTACATTGCGTTGGGCCTGGCCGGGCTGACGGTTGCCGCAAGGTTGGGATCAGGCTGGGCTGCGAAAGATTCCCGCACCGTTCCCATGTTGAAGAAATTTGTCGATAACAAGGGGCGGGTAGAGGTCCCCAATACGAGAGCTTTAGCCTCTGCGCCGCTTCGATCTCCAGACCCTTTTGCGGGGGCAAACGCTCCTCCCCTGACCGGTGATTCTGCCAATCCGACAACGTTCTATTATCCGGATCGGAACCGAACTATTAATTTCTTGAATGAACAAATCGACAGACAAGCTCGGATTGCCCGAGAAGGACTGGTTCGTCGTCACTCTGACGTAACAACAACGATCAACAATATCCGCCGCCGTCCTTCCGCGTAGCCCCGCGACTCGCAGGGAGAACGCTAAGGCCCAGACTTTTTTTGACTTTCCCGGGCGCAGCTTTGTAACGCTGTTCTAAGCTGACAGACGAATTGCGCCCGTGAAACGCAAAGGAGTCTGCATGGCTGGTCCCGGAATGAAATGGCGCTGGGCTTGAGCCTGTTGGCCTTGCTAAGTGCCTGTAGCGACAAAACACCGGTGGAGAAAGAGCGGCCACGGGTGTTCGTACAGGAGGTCAAGCCGGCGCATTACGCCGCCAGCGTCACCCTGACCGGCGATGTGCAGGCGCGGGTGCAGACCGAGTTATCGTTCCGCGTCGGCGGCAAAGTCATCATCAGCGCCGGCCTGGAGGGTGGCGAAAAAGTGGTGATTGCCGGCGGCCAGTTGCTGCAATAAGGCGAGCGCTACGCGCTCATCGCCAGCAGGCTGGCTCCCACAGGGTATTGGGTCGTTAGCAGAACCCATGTGGGAGCCAGCCTGCTGGCGATGGCGTCGGCACTGACTACTCAGGCTTACGCCAGACACTCGCCAACCAGGGCTGTTGCTCCCGTGGCAGCCCTGCCGGCCGGTAGTAATGCTCCAGCTCCACGAACCCTGCTTCGGTCAGCAATTGCTGCCACGCCTGAAGGTCGTGATAGGCGCCATAGCGAGGGCCGTTCCAGCCTTCCTGGTTCTCGCCACGGGGGTTGGAGCTGAACAGCACGCCGCCGGGTTTCAGCGTTTCGCGCAATTGCTTTAACACCCGTGGCAATTCCTGGCGCGGGATGTGAAACAGCACGGCGTTGGCGAAGATCCCGTCGAAGCGTTCGGCCGGCAGATCGAGTTTTAAAAAGTCCTGCTGCCAGACCTCGCAACCGCTGTCCTCGCGCGCCATCTGCGCAAACTTTTCTGAACCGTCGAGGCCGACCGCCTTGTGCCCCATGCGGGTGAACGTCTGCAAATCACGGCCCGGCCCACAGCCAAAGTCCAGAATGTCGAACGGTGCCTCGCCCTGGATATGCCGCATCAACGCGTCGATGTTCTGGCTGACATCGTGATCACGGGTGCCTTCACGAAAACCTTCGGCCACCGAGTTGTAATGGCCCAGGGTGGTGGCGGTGATTTGCTGGAGGTCGTCGGGGGTCTGTTTCATGGTGGGCTGCATAGGTAATTGGAATGGGTCGAATATACGCCATCAGGTAGGGGGCTGCTGCGCAGCCCATCGCGAGCAGGCTCGCTCCCACATTTGGATTGCGTTTCCCTGTGGGAGCCTGCTCGCGATGGCGGTTTTAATGGCTCAACCGTGTTTCATCCCCAAACACTCAATCGATCGATCGACCATCGCCTTGGCGATCTCCAGCAAATGCCAGACCGAGAACACCATGGCCCGGTCGGCGCCCTTGAGGTGGTCGCCGCACTGATAGGCGGTCACAGAGGCGCAGCGCAGCAGATCGGCGACGTAGAGCTGGGTGTCTTCGAAGCTCACGTCTTTGCTGACGTTGTAGAAACGCAGTTCGTCGGGCGGTGAGGGTTGATCGCCGGTGAGGTAGAAATCGATGGCGCGATAGAGCGCCGAGCGGTCTCTGAGCAGGTCATCGGTGATGGCTTCGTTGGAGGGTGTTTCGGGAGGTGGATCGGGAACAGATCTGTCCATGAGTGTTGCTCCTATTGCTTCATGGGAACCGTCACTTCTCGCCTACTAAACGATTGGGTGGCGGCTGTACGCAGGTTAGTAGGCCGGTCAATAGGAAAACCGTGCATCCGAAGATGCCCCGCGCACAGCCACCATATTCTGCATGCGGCAACAAGTGCCGAACATGAGCATGGAATCGCAATGCGCCTATTGTTCCGGGCTACTAAACCCGGTCACTGATGAGCAGTGACGGGCCGAGACTAGTCACCCAAATTGGCAGGCGCAAGCGAGCGGAATAATCTAGGAAATGTCCTGCAAAGGAAAGGGAACAGGGCTGTAGGAGGCCTGTTATTCCTGTAGGAAAAATCTCATTTTTGTAGGAGCGAGCCTGCTCGCGATGGACGTAAACGATAACGAGGGCTGCCTGGATGAACGCGGCGCTCTTGCGCTCATCGCGAGCAGGCTCGCTCCTACAAAGGGCCCCTTTAGTGTGTGTTGAGGCCGAGCGCCAGCCGGGCTCCTTCAGCGTTTGTTGAGACCGCGCGCCAAGCGATCCCCGCCCAGCTGAATCACCGCCACCAAAGCCACCAGCAACACAATCACCGTCAGCATGATCTGGCTGTCGAAGCGCTGATACCCGTATCGATAGGCGATGTCCCCCAAGCCGCCCGCGCCAATCGCGCCGGCCATGGCCGAGGAGTTGATCATGGTCACCAGCGTAATGGTGAAGCCCCCGACGATGCCCGGCAGTGCCTCGGGCAACAGCACGTGCCAAACGATGTGCCCGCGCCGGCAGCCCATGGCTTGCGCCGCTTCGATCAAGCCGTGATCGACCTCGCGCAGGCTGACTTCGGCGATGCGCGCGAAGAACGGCGTCGCGGCAATGGTCAACGGCACCACGGCCGCCCACACGCCGTAGGTGGTGCCGACGATCAAGCGGGTGAACGGGATCAACGCGACCATCAAAATCAAAAACGGAATCGAGCGGAACAGGTTCACGAACGCGCCCAGCGCACGGTTGATGGCCGGCGCCTCGTAGATGCCGCCCTTGGAGCTGGTGACCAGGATCACCGCCAGCGGAATGCCCGCCAGCAGGGCGATCAAGGACGACACGCCGACCATCAGGAACGTGTCGATGAAGCCTTGCAGCAATCGATCAAACCACATAACCCAATACCTCAACCTGTTGCGCCCATTGGCTCGCACGCTGGCGCAATGCTTCGGCGCCGAAGGCCGAGCCGGTCACGGCCAGCAGCAGTTGGCCGAGGGCATGGCCCTGAATCCGTTCCACGCCACCCTGCAACAAGCGCACACGACCGCCGAGGGCAGCGAACAGGGCGGCGATGTCGGGTTCGTCCTGGGCCGTGCCGGTGAATTGCAGACGCAGAACGACCGCGTCATCCGAGCTCTGCGGTTGCGCCTGCAAACGGCTTTGCAGTTCTGTGGGCAGCGCATGTTGCAACGGCGCGAGCAAGGTCTTGCTGACCTCGTGCTGCGGGTTGCCGAACACTTCCCACACCGGGCCCTGCTCAACGATGCGCCCGTGTTCGAGCACGACCACGCGATCACAAATCTCGCGGATCACCGCCATTTCGTGGGTGATCAAAATGATGGTCAGGCCCAGGCGCTGATTGATCTCGCGCAGCAGGCCGAGGATCGATTGGGTGGTCTCCGGGTCGAGCGCCGAGGTGGCCTCGTCGCAGAGCAGAATGGCCGGGTCGTGCACCAGGGCGCGGGCGATGCCGACGCGCTGTTTCTGGCCGCCGGACAGTTGCGCCGGGTACGCCTTGTGTTTGGCTTGCAGGCCGACCAGTTCCAGGAGTTCGCGGACCTTTTGATCGCGTTGTTCCTTGGGCACCCCGGCAACTTTCAACGGCAGCTCGACGTTCTGCCAAACAGTCTTGGCCGACATCAGGTTGAAGTGCTGGAAGATCATGCCGATGCGCCGACGCAGGGCCACCAGGCGGCCTTCATCGAACTCGCCGATGTCCACTTGATCGATCAACACGCGCCCCGACGTCGGTTGTTCGAGGCGGTTGATGGTGCGGATCAGCGACGACTTGCCGGCGCCGCTGCGGCCGATGATGCCGAACACTTCACCGCGCTGGATCGCCAGGTCGATGCCTTGCAGGGCGGCCACCGGGCCTTGCTTGCCTTCATAGGTTTTGCCCAGGCCGACAAAGCGCACGTGGGCACGATTGAGCTCCGGGTGCAGCTCGGTCTGTTGTGCCTGTTCGTGTAGAGGGCGGGGCTCTGGAATCTGCAGTCGCCGTTGGGTCGCTGCCGTCATGCTCAGCTCTCCCAACCGGCTTGGTAGAGCTTGCCGTGAGCTTTATCCAGGGCGGCGCGCACGGCCGGCGAGTGCTGGTAAATGTCGACGAACTTGATCAGGCGCGGATCGGTTTTGCTTTTCGGCTGGATCACGAACTGGATGACGTATTCCTTGTGATCGAGGCCGTCGAACAGCAGGGCAGAGCCGGCATCAAAGGTCTTCGCCAGGCGAATGTAGGCCGGGTAGCCCTGGACCAGATCGGCGTCGTCATAGGCGCGCACCAGTTGCACGGCTTCGACTTGCAGGATCTTGATTTTCTTCGGGTTGGCGATGATGTCTTCTTCGGTGGCCTTGTAGCCGACGCCCGGCTTGAGGGTGATCAAACCGGCCTTGGCCAGCAGCTGCAAGCCACGACCGCTGTTGATCGGGTCGTTGGCGATGGCCACGCTGGCGCCTTCGGGCAGCTCATCGAAGCTTTTGTATTTTTTCGAGTACAGGCCGACGTTGTTGATGATCCCCGGCGCGAAAGGCACCAGGTCAAAACCGGAGGCGGCCTTGGCGTTTTCCAGGAACGGGATGTGCTGGAAGTAGTTCACGTCGATGTCGCCGGCGGCGAGGCTGACGTTGGGGGCGATCCAGTCGGTGAATTCCACCAGCTCGACTTTCAGGCCTTGTTTGCCGGCTTCTTCCACGGCGGCTTCCAGGGGAATGGCGAAGGCGGCGGTGGTGCCGATTTTCAGCGGTGCGTCGGCGGCGAATACCGCGGAGCTGAACAGGCCGAGGGCCAGGGCCAGTGCTTTGACTGGGTTAGAGAGGTGGTTCTTGGTCATGATGGTTTTTCCAGTCAGTGCATGAATTTGGGGTGTTTGGTCGGGCCTCATCGCCAGCAGGCTGGCTCCCACAGGGGAATGCATGGCAACTGTGGGAGCTAGCCTGCTAGCGATGCTTTTAATGCCGGTACGAAGACCCGGTGTGCTGCTCAGGCAAATGCGCCTCACCGTGAAACAGCTTTTCGCGCAGGCTGCCGTTGTCGTAGGCGGTCTTGTACGAGCCTCGGCGTTGCAGCTCGGGGATCACCAGATCGATGAAGTCCACGTAGCTTTCCGGCGTGACGATCCGCGTCAGGTTGAAGCCGTCCAGCCCCGTTTCGGCGATCCACGATTCCAGCTCATCGGCCACTTGCTGCGGTGAACCGACCACGGTGATGTAGCGGCCGCCGAGGGCGTGTTGTTCGAGTAATTTGCGTCGGGTCCAGTCGTTGTTTTGCAGGTTTTTGGTGGCCGACTGGATCGCGTTGCTTTTCACGTACTGGATCGGTTCGTCGATGGCGTACTCGGAAAAATCGATCCCGGTGGACGCGGAAAAATGCGCCACGCCCGCTTCGGCGCTGGCGTAGCTCAGGTACTCGGCGTGCTTCTTCCAGGCCAGTTCTTCGGTTTCGCCGACAATCACGTTCAGCCCCATGAACACCTTGATGTCCTCAGGGTTGCGCCCGGCTTCGACGGCGCTGGCGCGGACTTTGTCCACCTGCACTTTGGTCGACGGTTTGTTCTGGCCGCTGATGAACACGCACTCGGCATGGCGCCCGGCGAACAGCAAACCGCGATCGGAACTGCCGGCCTGGAACAGTACCGGCGTGCGTTGCGGCGACGGCTCGCAGAGGTGGTAACCCTCGACCTGATAGAATTCGCCCTTGTGCTCGACCTTGTGCACTTTCTCGGGCTGCGCGTAGATGCGTTGTTGCGGATCGTTGAGCACTGCGCCGTTTTCCCAACTGCCTTCCCAGAGTTTGTAGAGCACCTCCAGGTATTCGTCGGCCTGGTCGTAGCGGCGGTCATGTTCGACCTGTTCGCTCAGGCCCATGGCCTTGGCGGCGCTGTCGAGGTAGCCGGTGACGATGTTCCAGCCCACCCGGCCACGGCTCAGGTGATCCAGTGTCGACATGCGTCGGGCGAACAGGTACGGCGGTTCGTAGGTGAGGTTGGCGGTGAGGCCGAAGCCGAGGTTTCTGGTCACGGCGGCCATGGCCGAGACCAGCAGCAACGGGTCGTTGACCGGCAACTGGATCGACTCTTTCAGCGTGACGTCCACTGACTGCTGGTAGACGTCGTAGACGCCGACGATGTCGGCGATGAACAAGCCGTCGAAGAGCCCGCGTTCCAGCAACTGCGCCAGTTCGGTCCAGTATTCGATGGTTTTGTATTGGGTCGAGGTGTCCCGCGGATGGGTCCACAAACCGTGGTTGATGTGCCCGATGCAATTCATGTTGAACGCGTTGAGCAGGATCTTTTTCTTGGCCATCAGATGGTCCCCCGTAGCGGCGGGTTTTCATCGTTGAGGTAGTAGTTGCCGACGGCGTGGTACTTCCAGCGCACCGGGTCGTGCAGGGTGTGCACGCGCGCGTTGCGCCAGTGGCGATCCAGGCCGTGTTCGGCCAGGGTTGCCTGGCTGCCGGCCAGTTCGAACAGGGTGCTGCCGGCGGCCAGGGAAATTTCGGTGCTGAGGGCGCGGGCTTCGGCGACGGCAATCGACGCGGCGGCCACGGTCTCGGCGTGGGTGTTGGCCTGGGCTTGGTCGAGAAATTCACCGGCACGTTCCAGCAGGGCTTCGGCGGCGTGCAGGCGAATGCTCAAGTGGCCGAAGCTTTTGATCGTCAGCGGGTCATCGGTGGCTTTTTCGTGGGTGGCGTCGATCCACGGCCGGGTTTTGGTGCGCACGAAGTGCAGCGCATCTTCATAGGCCGCGCGGGCGATGCCAGTGTCGATGGCGGCGTGGAGAATCTGCGCCAGTGGGCCGACCGGTGTCGGGCGCTCGAAAGCGCTCTGGAACGGGATCACGTCTTCGGCGGCGACAAACACGTCTTCGAACACCACCGAGCCGCTGCCGGTGGTGCGCTGGCCGAAGCCGCTCCAGTCGTCGATCACGGTCAGGCCTTTGCTGTTGCGCGGGACGAACGCCAGTTGTTGCACGCCGTTTTCATCCACAACGGACGTCGGAATGCGTTGGGCGTAGATGGCCCCGGTGGCGTAGAACTTGCGGCCATTGATGCGATAGCCGTCGCGCTCTCCCTGTAAATCAGGGGTCAGGCGGGTGACGCGGTCGTGGGCGGTTTTGGTGCCCAGTTCGGCGAGGGCATTGCCGAAGCGCTGGCCGGCCAGCACTTCGGCGTACAGGCGTTTTTTCTGCTCGGGGCTGCCGTTCACGCGCAGCACTTCGAGGGCGTAGAAATGGTTCTGCGGGATCTGCCCCAGCGAGCTGTCCGCTTGGGCGATCAGGGCGATGACTTTGGCCAGGGTGACGTTGGAAACCCCGGCGCCGCCATACTCTTTCGGCACGCTGATGCCCCACAGGCCCGAGCGGGAAAACACTTCCAGTTCCGGGTGTGGCAAACGGCGTTCACGGTCACGCAGGGCGCTGTCGCGTTTGAAATCTTCGGCCAGGTCACTGGCGACAATCAGGGCTTGCTCATCGCTGGTGATGACCGCGACGTGTTGAGAAAGGGTCATGTGTTTCTCCAGATGTCTGGTCGTTAAATCCAGGAATGGCGAGCGGGCAAGGTGCCGTTCAGGTGGTAGCTGCCAACGGCGTGGTATTTCCAGCGCACCGGGTCGTGCAGGGTGTGCACCCGGGCGTTGCGCCAGTGGCGGTCGAGGTTGAACTCGGCGAGGGTGGCGCGGCTGCCGGCCAGCTCGAACAGCTTTTCGCTGGCCTGCAGCGAAATTTCGGTGGTCAGCACTTTGGCTTCGGCCACGGCGATCGAGGCGCGGGCGGCGGACTCGGCGGTGAGCGGCGCGGCGCTGACCTGATCGAGCACCTGCCCGGCCTTGCGCAACAGGGCTTCGGCGGCGTGCAGTTCGATTTTCAGTTTGCCGATGTCGGCGATCACGTACAGGTCATCGCTGGCCCGTTCGACCTGGGCGTCGATCCATGGCCGGGCACGGGTTTTCACGAACTCGATGGCGTCGTCGATGGCGCCACGGGCGATACCGGCGTCGATGGCGGCTTGAATCAGCTGCGAGACGGCGCCCTGGGTATTGGGCTTTTCATTGATCTTCCAGTTGTCTACCACCTGCTCGGCATCGACCCGCACGTTGTTGAGCAAAATGGTGCCGCTGGCGGTGGTGCGCTGGCCGAAACCGGACCAGTCGTCGACGATACGCAAGCCCGGTGTGCCGCGAGGCACGAAGGCCAGTACTTGCTTGCCGTCGTCATTGAGCGCCTTGACCGCGACCCAATGTGCGAACAGCGCGCCCGTGGAGTAAAACTTCTGCCCGTTTAGGACATAACCATCGCCGTCGGCGGTGATGCGCGCCTTGAGTTCAAGGGTGTTTTTGCTGCCGCGTTCAGGGCCGGCATTGCCGATGCGCGAGCCATTGAGCACGCTTTTGAAGATCTGTTTTTTCTGCGCTTCGGTGGCGCTGCCGAGCACCAGGTTGAGGATGCCGAACTGGTTCTGCGGAATCTGTCCGAGGGCCGGGTCTGCCGCGGAAATGATCGCGAACACCTCGGCTATTGTGACGAACGAAACCTGCGGGCCACCGTAATCGCGCGGGATGGCAATGCTGCCCAGGCCGCTGCGGGTGAACTGTTCGATTTCCGACCATGGCAGCTTGCGCTGCTGGTCGCGTTTGGCGGCCTGCAGGCGGGCGACTTGCGCCAACGCGTGGGCGGCCTCGATGGCTTGTGCGTCGTTGTGCAACACCTGCGCGGGCAACAAACGGGGGGCGACGTCCAGATCACTCTGGACAATTGCATCTGCCAGACTGGACATCAGCGCCACTCCTTGGCTGCACGCAATGCCCTGGCGATCTGCACTGGGGTGATTGTGTTCCGGACCATACCTACCTCGCATCTCATGGAAACGCCGCGGTGTGCGGCGAACGAAAACAAGAATGTCCGGTGGTCCGGTGTATATACCCTAAGCGTTTATAAATAAGTTTTGAACTAACTTTTAGGAATATATATAGAAGTGTGTCATCACGCACTGTTCATGGGGCAACAGTTGTTTCTGGGGCAACAGTACAAGGCTGAATTTGGCTTTTTCCAGGCGCAAGGCTTGCCCGCGATAGCGCCCGCCAGATCGCTATCGCGGGCAAGCCTTGCTTCTACAGAAAAGCGCCGCGCAAGGAGCAAATTTCTCATCGCCTGCGGTGTTCGGCGGCTTTGAGGGGGGCTTTCTTCGGGACTTTGAGGTAAGGGTTGGCGCAACCAATCTTCAGCGTTCGCGCTGGCGCCCAGCGCGAGCTGTTGCCCACGCGGTCGAGGATGCAGTACGTCACTTCCAGGCGCAGGTCTTCGCCGGCTTCGAGGATGATCGCCGGCGGCACCCAGACCTGGATCGGTTGACCCACGTCGCTGGCTTTCAGCCGGGGCAGGTCCATGCGTACATCGCCCCAGCGCAGGGTGATTTCGTCGTCGACCGCCATGTTCATGTACGGCTCGATGGTGAGCGGCACACCCCGTTTGACCTGGCTCGGATTGACCCCCTGACGGCGAATCGTCTCGGGAATGCTCACCGGTGCCAGGCTCTGTATTTCGTCGCCATACAAGGCGCAGGGCTGGCCACCGGGGCAGTCGAGTTTGATCTGCACGTGGCGGGTGGCCGACATGACCGGACTTCGGCCCACCTGCATGACCCGGTAGTGGATGCCCGAACTGCCATTGGCGATGAAGCTCTCGGGCACGCGCAGCTGAACGGGGTGGCCGATATCGGCGGATGTCAGCACCCGGGAAGTGACGTAGCAGTGATTCCAGAACAGTTCGATCAGGTCGCCTTCGTCCATTGCGGTGTAGGGCGGCACCTGGATCAGCAGATGCGCGGCCGAGGTGATGTTGATGCCGGTCTTGTGGGATTGCGCCAGGGTCGGTGCCGCCAGCTCGGTTGTGTTCGAGGTAGTTGCCATTTAAGTCTCCTTGAAGTCTTGCAGCGAAGTCCATTTCTTAAAAAACGGGAAAGTGAATTTCGAACAGCAAAACTGTTCATTACTTTTGAGTTGAAATAATGAGTGAGCGTGATGAGTGACGCCGGTGGGAGACTAGATACGAGTTCGCTTGAATAAGTGTCAATAGAGTTAGTTGGTTAAATACAAAATCATCTGTTATTCAGAAAGTTCCTACGCAGTGCAGTTAATAAACGCTATTGGTGCGTCGAAATTGACTATGAAGGCCAGAGGTCACGCGGCTTCGGGCCAAGGGAATGAGGTGGTTGGTGGCATGGTCGTTCTTGGGCTACAGACGTATTGAGTCTGTTTCGGGATATATATATGTACCCCGCGCGCTGACAAAAAGCGGTCTATTGTTTGTGCAGTTTATTTGTGTGTGAATGAGGTGCTGATTGAGGGGTGCAACTTCCTTCCTTGGAAGTTGGCGATTGTTGCGAGGGTTTTTAGTTGTGTGAGTTGTTCAGAAACTTGCTGAGAAATTGTTTCGTGCGTTCTTCTTTAGGGTGGGCAAACAGCGCCTTTGCTTCGCCTTGTTCGACGATCACGCCCTTGTCGAAAAACACCACGCGATTGGCCACGTCGCGGGCGAAGCCCATTTCGTGGGTGACGATGACCATGGTGCGTTTTTCCTCGGCCAGGCTGCGAATGGTCGAGAGCACTTCGCCTACCAGCTCCGGGTCGAGCGCCGAGGTTGGTTCGTCGAACAGGATCACTTCAGGTTCCATCGCCAGCGCACGGGCAATGGCCACGCGTTGTTGCTGACCGCCCGAAAGGCGGCGCGGATAAGCGTCTTCCTTGCCCGCCAGGCCGACCCTGGCCAACAGCTTTTTACCCAGGGCAACGGCGTCGGCGTGCGGGACCTTCTTGACGATGATCGGGCCTTCGATGACGTTTTCCAGGGCGGTGCGATGGGGGAACAGGTTGAAGTTCTGGAACACGAAGCCCACGTGCTGGCGCAAGCGGCGCACCAGGCTCTGCTGCTGGTTCAACGGGCGGCTGGTATCGATCTCGATGTCGCCGACCTTGATCCGGCCGCTGGTGGGTTCTTCCAGGAAGTTCAGGCAACGCAGGAACGTGGTCTTGCCCGAGCCGCTCGGCCCGATGATCGCCACGACCTCACCTTCCTTCACTTGCAGATCGATGCCGTTGAGCACGACTTGACCCTTGAACTGCTTTGTCAGTTTTTCCACGACAATCATGGGGTCAGGACTCCTGGTCGTGCCGATTGACCCGGGCTTCCAGCTGGTTCTGCAGGTGCGACAGCACCGTGGCCAGAATCCAGTAGATCAGCGCGGCGGCCAGATACATGGTGAACACTTCGAAGGTACGGGCGGTAATCAGCTGCGCCTGACGGAACAGCTCCGGCACCTGAATGGTGGCTGCCAGGGCGGTGTCCTTGACCAGTGAAATGAAGCTGTTGCCCAGCGGCGGCAATGCGGTGCGCATCGCCTGCGGCAGGATGGCCCGGCGCAGGGTCTGCGCACGGGTCATGCCGATACTGGCAGCCGCTTCCCACTGGCCGCGCTCGATGGAACTGATCGCGGCGCGCAGGATTTCACAGGCGTAGGCGGCCATGTTCAGCGAGAAGCCGATCATGGCCGCCGGCAGCGGATCGAGTTCCATGCCCAATTGCGGCAAGCCGTAATAGATCACGAACAGTTGCACCAGCAACGGCGTGCCGCGAAAGAACGACACGTAGATGCGGGCGAGCCAGCTCACCAGTTTGAAGCGCGACAGGCGCATCAGTGCCAGGCCGAAGCCCATCACCAGGCCGAAGAACATCCCGCCCAGGCTCAAGATGACCGTGTAGTAGGCCCCCTTGAGCAGGAAGGGCAGGGAGTCCAGTGCGAGTTGAAAAGCTTCTTCCATTATTGAGTGACGTCAGCGCTGAAGTATTTTTCCGAAAGCTTTTTCAGCGTACCGTCGGCGCGCAGCTTGTCGATGGCTTTGTTCACGGCGGCCAACAGCTCAGGCTCGCCTTTGCGCAGGGCAATGCCGGCTTCCTGGCGCGAGAAGGCTTCGCCGGCGGCAGAAGTGTCCTTGGCTTTCTTGGCGTATTCCAGCGCGGCGAGGCGGTCGATCAGGATGGCGTCGATACGGCCGACACGCAGGTCCTGGAACTTGGTCGGGTCATCTTCGTAGGTACGGACGTCAGCCTTGGGCACATTCTCTTTCACCCACGCTTCGTAGTTGGTGCCCAGGCCTACGCCGACTTTCTTGCCGGCCAGGTCGGCGGCGGTCTTGATGGTGTCCTTGTTCTTGGTCAGGGTCAGCGCCTGAATCCCGGAAACGGTGTAAGGCTCGGAGAAGTCATACTTCTTCTTGCGCTCTTCGGAGATGGTCACCTGGTTGATCACGGCGTCCAGACGCTTGGATTCCAGCGCCGCGAGGATGCCGTCCCATTTGGTCGGTTGCAGTTTGACCTTGACGCCCAGCTCTTTGGCCAGGGCTTCGGAGAACTCGACTTCGAAGCCGGTCAATTTGCCGTCGGCGTCGACGAAACTGAACGGCGGGTAAGTGCCTTCCAGACCGACGTTGATCACGCCAGCGTCCTTGATTTTTTGCAGTTGCTCACCGGCAACCGCTTGTCCCAGCAGGCCGACGCCCAGCGCCAGGCCCAGCGAACCCACCAGCAGATTTCGACGTAGTACGGAAAAATTCATGACAAGCCCCTATGGTTTCTTATGGAAGACGCTTCAGGAAAGTTGGCGAATTCGGGATTTGAGCGACTGCGATATCCTGCCCTAAAGCAGCGTATGCGTCTTGCTGCAAATTCGCCTGGGGTATGACTATATGATGGCGTTATTAGATTAGAAAATAATCAATAATATTTTTGTTATTCCATAAAGGAATAATAGGTGGGCTACTGTTATTCGATTGGGATAGCCGTTCAACCGTAATGGGGGGGCGCTTCGCACCCCCCACCGTCCCGACAAGGTCCCTCGCCTCAGGGTCAGTCAGTCAGAAATGCTGTGTAGGCAAACAACGCCGGCGCCCCACCGGTGTGCAGGAAGATGATCGGGCCTTCGTCGAAGCGTTGACGACCGATGCCATCCAGTAACCCGGCCATGGCTTTGCCGGTGTAGACCGGGTCGAGCAGCAGGCCTTCCTGACTCGCCATCAGCTTCACCGCCGCCAGTGTCCCGGCATTCGGTTCGCCGTAACGCGGCGCGAAATACTCGTCCCACAACTCGACCTTGAAGCTCTTCGGCAGGCTCACGCCCAGCAACTCGGCGGTGCGCTCGGCCAGGCCCTGTACCTTCGGCCGCTGGTCCTCATCGCTGCGGGAGACCGTAACGCCAATTACTGGCAAATCCGGCAGTGCTTCACTCAGGGCCAATGCCAGGCCGCTGTGGGTCCCGGCGCTGCCCGAGGCCAGGACCACGGCGGCGAAATTCAGGCCGGTGTCCTTGATCTGTTCCGCCAGTTCCAACCCGGCACGCACATAACCCAGGGCACCCAGCGCATTGGAGCCGCCAATCGGCACCAGGTACGGTTTTTTGCCATTGCTGCGCAAGCGAGCGGCCAGGGCGTGCAATTGCTCGTCGGCATTGTCGAGGTTTTCCACCTGTTCGACCTTGGCATCGAACAGGTCCAGCAACAGCCGATTGCCATTGCCGAGGTAGTTGGCGTCGTCGGTGCCGAGGGGATTTTCCAACAGCGCTACACAGCCCAGGCCCAGTTTGGCGGCAATGGCGGCGGTCTGGCGCACATGGTTGGACTGAATCGCGCCTGCGGTGATCAAGGTGTCGGCACCTTGCGCCAGGGCATCGGCGGCCAGGTACTCGAGTTTGCGCAGCTTGTTGCCGCCCATGGCCAGGGGTGTCAGGTCATCGCGTTTGACATAGACGTCGCGCCCTAGCCAGGTCGACAGGCGTTCGAGTTTTTCCAGGGCGGTGGGCTGACCGAGCAGGTCGAGACGGTTAAAGCGAGCAAGCTGTTGTTTGATCGGCTCTTGATTGAACGGCTCTTGATTGAACATGGTTCCGTACTGGCGGTGGGAGATGTGTGGACTATAGGCACGCCTATTTGAAGGGGCAACCGCCAACCGCCGATCGCTTATAGCCAACGGTGCTTAACACAGCACAATTGGTTCTTAATTTGGCTTGCAGACCTTGCCGTAAAGTAATTGCCGGTGACGCGGCCAGACTGTCCGGCCGCCCGTGAGGAGTTTTTACCGTGAGTGAGCGTTCCAGCCATTGGCAATTGCAGAGCATCGTCAGCCAGCTGCGCACGGCCCGTGACCAGTGGCGCGCGCAAAACGGCCGTGCCAGCACCGAGCAGGGAGGGCGCGAGTTGCCGTCCCGCGCCGCCATGGCGGAGATTCTCGAAGCCCTGTGCGGCGCGCTGTTTCCGATGCGCCTGGGGCCAGTGGACCTGCGCGAGGAAAGTGAAGACTTCTACGTCGGCCATACCCTCGACGTCGCCTTGAACGCCTTGCTGGCTCAGGCACGGCTCGAATTGCGCTATGCCGCGCGCCACAGTACCCAGGTCGACACCGAGGTCGAGGCCAGGACCCTCCAGATCATCCAGGACTTCGCCCTCGCGTTGCCGGGGTTGCGCAGCCTGCTGGACACCGACGTTCTGGCCGCCTATCACGGTGACCCGGCGGCGCGCAGCGTCGATGAAGTATTGCTGTGCTATCCGGGGATTCTGGCGGTGATTCACCATCGCCTGGCCCACCATTTGTATCGCGCCGGGTTGCCGTTGCTGGCGCGGATCAGTGCGGAAATCGCCCACTCGGCCACCGGTATCGACATACACCCCGGCGCGCAGATCGGTCGCAGTTTCTTCATCGACCACGGGACAGGCGTGGTGATCGGCGAGACGGCCATCATTGGCGAGCGCGTACGGATTTATCAGGCCGTGACCCTGGGCGCCAAGCGCTTCCCGGCGGACGAAGACGGTCAATTGCAGAAGGGTCAGCCGCGTCACCCGATTGTCGAGGATGACGTGGTGATCTACGCCGGCGCGACGATTCTGGGGCGGATCACCATCGGCAAGGGTTCGACCATTGGCGGCAACGTCTGGCTGACCCGCAGCGTGCCGGCGGGCAGCAACGTGACTCAGGCGAATCTGCAGCATGACGATGGGGCGCAGAAGTAATTCCAGAAAGCCTGGCTGACTGACAGGCCCTCATCGCGAGCAGGCTGGCTCCCACAGGATTCTCGGGTGTTCACTGAAGATCCACTGTAGGGGCGAGCTTGCTCGCGATTGGATTTCATGCCAAATCGAGCTGACGGCGTTGATTTAATCCTGCCTCATACCCTTCCTTGAACGGGCACAGGAAAACGACCGCCGAGCCCTGCGATTAGTCCTTAGCACCCTATCCATGTTTAAATTGAACGTTCATTCAAGTTAAACCGGTGGTTCGCCGCCCGCTCACAACAGGAGGCTTGCCTTTGCTGAGTCCGATTTCTACAGCCACGTTTTACCCCGTCGAGGTGCACCGTTCATGAGTGCATCGTCCCTTCCTCCAAGCGGCCTGGTCCGCATGAATCCGCCGGTGTTTTACTTCGCGGCGAGTTTCATTCTGTTGTTCGGCGTCGTGGTCATCGCCCTGCCCGAACAGGCCGGTGCCTGGTTGCTGGCGGCGCAAAACTGGGCGGCCAACACGGTCGGCTGGTACTACATGCTGGCGATGACGCTGTATCTGGTCTTCGTGGTGGTCACCGCCTTGTCCGGCTACGGCAAGATCAAGCTCGGTGCCGACCACGACGAGCCCGAGTTCAGCTACCTGTCCTGGGCGGGCATGTTGTTCGCCGCCGGCATCAGCATCACCCTGTTTTTCTTCTGTGTGTCCGAACCGCTGACCCACATGCTGCAGCCACCCCAGGGCGAGGCCGGCACGGCGGACGCGGCGCGTCAGGCGATGCAGATTTTGTTCCTGCACTGGGGTCTGCACGGCTGGGGAGTGTTCGCTTTCGTGGGCATGGCGCTGGCCTATTTCGCCTACCGCCATAACCTGCCGCTGGCCCTGCGTTCGGCGCTGTATCCGCTGATTGGCAAGCGCATCAACGGGCCGATCGGCTACGCGGTGGATGGCTTCGGCATCATCGCCACGGTGTTCGGTCTCGGTGCGGACATGGGCTTTGGGGTACTGCACCTCAACTCGGGCCTGGACTACCTGTTCGGCATCGCCCACACCCAGTGGATTCAGGTCGGCCTGATCACGCTGATGATGGGGGCGGCGATCATCGTTGCCGTCTCCGGCGTCGACAAGGGCGTGCGGGTCATGTCCGACATCAACATGCTGCTGGCCTGCGCGTTGCTGCTGTTCGTGTTGTTCGCCGGCCCGACGCAGCATCTGCTCAATACCTTGATCCAGAATATCGGCGACTACCTCGGCGCCTTGCCGATGAAGAGTTTCGACCTGTATGCCTACGACAAACCCAGCGACTGGCTCGGCGGCTGGACGGTGTTCTATTGGGCCTGGTGGATTGCGTGGTCGCCGTTCGTGGGCTTGTTCATCGCGCGGATTTCCCGTGGCCGCACCATCCGCGAATTCGTCTTCGGCGTACTGCTGATCCCGCTCGGTTTCACCCTGGCGTGGATGTCGATCTTCGGCAACAGCGCCATCGATCAAGTGCTCAACCACGGCATGAGTGCGCTGGGCATGTCAGCCATCGATAACCCGTCGATGACCCTTTACCTGCTGCTGGAAACCTACCCGTGGAGCAAGACCGTGATTGCGGTCACGGTGTTCATCAGCTTCGTGTTCTTCGTCACCTCGGCCGACTCCGGCACGGTGGTGTTGTCGACGCTGTCCGCCAAGGGCGGCAACCCGGATGAAGACGGGCCGAAATGGCTGCGGGTGTTCTGGGGCGCGATGACCGCGCTGGTGACCAGTGCGCTGCTGTTCTCCGGCAGCATCGATGCGCTGAAGTCGGCGGTGGTGCTGACTTCGCTGCCGTTCTCGCTGATTTTGCTGTTGATGATGTGGGGGCTGCACAAAGCGTTTTATCTCGAATCGCAAAAGCAGATCGCACAGTTGCATTCCCTGGCGCCGGTGTCCGGCTCGCGGCGTGGCGGTTGGCGTCAGCGCTTGAGCCAGGCGGTGCATTTCCCGTCGCGGGACGAGGTCTATCGCTTCCTCGATTCGACGGTGCGCCCGGCCATTGAAGAAGTCTCGGCGGTGTTCGTCGAAAAGGGCCTGAAGGTCGTCACGCAGCCGGACCCGGCCAATGACAACGTCAGCCTGGAAATCGGTCACGGTGACGAGCATCCGTTTATCTATCAGGTGCAGATGCGTGGCTACTTCACGCCGTCATTTGCCCGTGGCGGCATGGGCTCCAAGGAGCTCAACAACCGTCGTTATTACCGGGCCGAAGTGCATTTGAGCGAGGGCAGTCAGAACTACGATCTGGTGGGCTACACCAAGGAGCAGATCATCAACGACATCCTTGATCAGTACGAGCGGCACATGCAATTCCTGCATCTGGTGCGTTGATCGCAGGCTCAGGTTTCGGTGGTCAGCACCATGAACAACACCAGCGCCGCCACCGGGACGCTGAACACCACGGTGCCGACCACCACTTCGGTGCTCAATGGCTGGCCGGCGTGAACCATGCCGACCGCGGAATTGATCAGTGTGAGCGCCAGCCACAGCGCGACAAAGCCGTAGGCCAGGGTCTGGCGGGTGAAGCCGATTTTCTCGCCGATGAACAGCATCAGCGCCAGGAGGATCAGGCCGAAGGTGATGATGATGGTGGTGTGCATCGGGTATTTCCTCCAGTGGTGTGCTGCTTTTGAGGCCGCCTTCGCTGGCTTGCCAGCGAAGGCGTCTAGCCTGCCTCCACAGCAGCTTAAACCAACCCACCATTGACCCGCAGTATCTGCCCATTGACCCAGGACGAATCCGGCCCGGCCAGAAACGACACCACTCGGGCAATATCTTCCGGCTGGCCCAGGCGCTCCAGTGGCGCCATTTTGGCGAAGGTCTGGATCTGCTCTTCGCTCTTGCCGTGCAGGAACAGGTCAGTCGCCACCGGGCCCGGTGCCACCGCATTGACGGTGATGTTGCGACCGCGCATTTCCTTGGCGAACACTTGGGTCAGGGATTCCACCGCCGCTTTGCTGGCGATGTACACGGCGTAACCCGGCAGGTTCAGGCCGACGGTGCTGCTGGAGAAGTTGATGATCCGCCCGCCGTCGTTCAGGCGCGTGGCCGCCTCACGCAGGGTGTTGAAGGTGCCGCGCGCGTGGATGTTGAAGGTCTGCTCGAACAGTTCATCACTGTGTTGCGCCAACGGCATGACCTTGAGAATGCCGGCGTTGTTGACCAGTACATCAACCTTGCCCAGCTGTGTTTCGGCCTCATCGAACATCCGGCGCACGTCCTCGGCGTTGGCCACATCCGCCTTGATCGCGATGGCCTGATGGCCGGCCTGACGCAATTCCACCACCCGTTTTGACGCTTCGGTGGCGCTGTTGGCGTAGTTGATGACGACGGCAAAACCTACGCCGGCCAGCTGTTTGGCGATGACCGCGCCGATGCCGCGGGAGGCGCCGGTCACGATGGCAACTTTCGAAGTCTGGGTAGTCATGGCGAGGGTTCCTGTTGATGGGGGAGTGGCGCCAATTTCACATGTTTACTCAGGCCGATAAATGCACGAGAGTTGCCTTGACTGTTCAATAATCGCCAACAATCGAGCGTCAGGAGTTCAGCGTGGATCAAGTCAAAGCGATGAAGGTGTTCGTGCGAATCTATGAGCGCAGCAGCTTCACCCTGGCGGCGGATGACCTGAACCTGCCGCGCGCGACCCTGACCCACACGCTGAACCAATTCGAAGCCTGGCTGGGAACGCGGTTGCTGGAGCGCAGTACGCGCAAGGTGCGGCCGACGCTGGATGGCGAGGCCTACTACCCGCGTTGCGTGCAGTTGCTGGCGGAGCTGGAAGAGGCTGAGCTGGCGTTTCGCGGCGTGGCGCCCAAAGGCCGCTTGCGGGTCGACCTGCACGGCACTTTGGCCAGGCACTTCGTGATCCCGGCCCTGCCGCCATTCATGGCGCTATACCCGGACATCGAACTGTCGATCAGCGAGGCCGACCGTTTTGTCGACCTGATCGCCGAAGGCGTCGACTGCGTGCTGCGCGCCGGCACGTTGAGCGACTCGACCCTGATCGGCAAACGCGTCGCCAGCCTGCGCCAGATCACCTGCGCCAGCCCGGCCTACCTGCGCCAATACGGCGAACCGCACAGTCTCGATGACCTGAAAAACCACAGGGCGGTGAACTACGTTTCCCGCACCACCGCCAAGTTGTTCCCGTTCGAATTCATGGTCGATGGCGAGCTCAAGGAAGTGGCCATCGAGGGCGGCATTTCGGTGTTTGGCGCAGAAATCTACGCCGCCTCGGCGATTGCGGGGCTGGGGCTTATCCAGTGCCCGCACTACCGGATGGAAACGCAAATCGCCCAGGGCCTGGTGAAGGAAGTCCTCACCGAGACACCACCGCCGCCGATGCCGGTGTCAGTGCTTTATCCCCACAACCGCCACCTGTCGCCACGGGTTCGTGTGTTTGTGGATTGGTTGGGGGAGGTGTTTGCGGGGGCGAGGTAACGATCAAAAGATCGTCGCCTGCGGTCGGCGTCACAATGCTCATGATGAAATATGTGAAACGTTTCAGCTATTCACCGAATCCGGGGTTTATTGGCGTTTGTCTGGGCGTATGCTGGGCAACTGGCGAAGCAGTCGATACCAGATTCAAGACAGACAAGAGAGGATTCGATGACTTACACCGCTGCCGAAAACCGCTATGACTCCATTCCTTACCGCCGCGTGGGCCGCAGCGGGCTGGTGCTGCCGGCGCTGTCCCTGGGCCTGTGGCACAACTTCGGCGACAGCACGCCGATCGCTACCCAGCGTGCGTTGTTGCGCACCGCGTTCGACCTGGGCATCAACCATTTCGACCTGGCCAACAACTATGGCCCGCCCTACGGTAGCGCCGAGATCAACTTCGGGCGTTTGCTGCGTGAAGACTTCAAGCAATACCGCGATGAGCTGATCATCTCCAGCAAGGCCGGTTGGGACATGTGGCCGGGGCCTTACGGCCAGGGCGGCGGTTCGCGCAAGTACGTGCTGGCCAGCCTCGACCAGAGCCTGCAGCGCCTGGGTGTGGACTACGTGGACATTTTCTACTCGCACCGTTTCGACCCGGACACCCCGCTGGAAGAAACCGCCAGCGCACTGGCCACCGCGGTGCAACAGGGCAAGGCGCTGTACATCGGTATTTCGTCCTATTCCGGGGTGAAGACCCGCGAAATGGCGGCGCTGCTCAAAGAGTGGAAAGTCCCGCTGCTGATCCATCAGCCAGCGTACAACCTGCTCAATCGCTGGGTGGAAAAAGACCTGCTTGATACCACCGACGAGCTCGGCACGGGTGTGATTGCTTTCACACCTCTGGCTCAGGGTTTGCTGACCGACAAGTACCTCAACGGCGTACCGGCGGATGCGCGGGTCAACCGTCCGGGCGGTGGTTCGTTGCAGGCCTCGCACCTGTCCGAGGCGAACATTGCCCATGTGCGTGCGCTCAACGAGATCGCCAAGCGTCGCGGTCAAAGTCTGGCGCAACTGGCCCTGGCCTGGACCCTGCGCGACCCGCGCGTGACCTCGGCGCTGATCGGTGCGAGCCGGCCGGAGCAGATTATCGAGAACGTCGGGGCCTTGAAGAACTTGAGTTTCAGTGAGCAGGAACTGGCAGAGATCGACCGGTTTGCCCAGGAGGGCGGGATCAATTTGTGGGAGAAGCCTTCGACGGCTGAGTAAGTGTTCGGGCGCCAGGTTTTTCGGCGCCTGTCCGTTAACATCAGTGAAAAAATCAGGGCTCACCTAAAAAACGGCACATCCCCCAACACCGTCGCGCGCTGCATCACCCGCCGCGCCGGCCGGTAATCGTCCACCGCGTAATGTTGTGTCACGCGGTTATCCCAGAACGCGATGTCGTCTTTCTGCCAGCGCCAGCGAATGGTGAATTCCGGCCGGGTGGCGTGGGCGAACAGGAACTTCAAAATCGCCTCGCTTTCGGTTTCCGACAGCTCGTTAATCTTCGACGTGAAGCCTTCATTGACGAACAGCGAGCGGCGTCCGCTCACCGGGTGGGTGCGGATCACCGGATGCGACAGCGGCGGATTCTTGCGTCGTGCTTCTTCCCACTGCACCAGCGCCTGCGGTGTGTTGCCATAGCGTTCCATCGGGAACGAACGGGTGAAGTCGTGGGTGGCGGTCAGCCCTTCGAGCAAGGTTTTCATCGGCACGGACAAGGCCTCGTACGCCGCGATCCCGCTCGCCCACAGGGTGTCGCCGCCGAACTCCGGCAACAGCTTGGCGCTGAGCACCGCGCCCATCGCCGGGGTGGGCAGGAAGGTCACGTCGGTGTGCCAGATCGCGTTATCCCGAACGTCGGTGACGGCGGTGTCGAGGATCAGCACTTCCGGTTGTTCCGGCACGTTCGGGTAGATCGGGTGAATGTGCAGGTCACCGAAATAGGCCGCGAAACGCGCTTGCTGCTGTGGCGTGATCGGTTGGTCGCGGAAGAACAGCACCTGATGCTTGAGCAGCGCTTGCTCGATGGCGTCACGCTGTTCCAGGTTCAGCGGCTGGCTGATGTCGACGCCGCTGATCTGCGCGCCGAGGGCGGAGCTTAAGGGGACGATGCTCAGGTGGCTCATGAGGGTTCTCTTCAATTCTGAGTGTTGACTCCTGTGGAGCGAGCAAGCTCGCTCCCACAGGTTTTTCACAGGACAATTTTTAGTGAGCCTGGCCGTGCCATGGCACGAGTTTGCGTTGCAGGGCGCGCAGGCCCATCTCCATGGCAAAGGCAATCAGCGCGATCACCAGAATCCCCAGGACCACCACATCGGTGACCAGGAACTGCGCGGCCGATTGCACCATGAAGCCCAGGCCACTGGTGGCAGCGATCAATTCGGCGGCGACCAGTGTCGACCAGCCCACACCCAGGCCAATGCGCACGCCGGTCAAAATGTCCGGCAACGCGCTCGGCAGAATCACATGGCGAATCAACTGCGCGCGGGTCGCGCCCAACGACTGCGCGGCGCGCAATTTCGCCGGGTCGACAGTTCGCACGCCAGTGGCGGTGGCGATGGCGATCGGGGCGAAAATGGCCAGGTAGATCAGCAGCACTTTCGACAGCTCGCCGATGCCGCACCAGATCACGATCAGCGGCAGATAGGCCAGCGGTGGAATCGGGCGGTAGAACTCGATCAGCGGATCGAGAACGCCGCGAGCGATGCGGTTGTGGCCGATGGCGATGCCAACGGGTACGGCGGTCAGCACCGCGAAGCCCAGGCCCAGGCCGATTCGGCTGAGGCTCGCGCCCAGGTGCTGCCACAAGGTTGAATCCATGTAGCCGCTGGTGGCCAGCAACCAGCCTTTTTGCAGCACGGCGGACGGTGGCGGCAGGAACAGCGGTTCAATCAAACCGGTCGCCGTCACGCCCCACCAGATGACCACCAGGGCGATCAACGTCAGCACGCTGATCCAGCGGGTGCTCAAACTGCGGCGAACCGGAATCACCGAAGCGCCAGGTTTCACCGCTACGGCCGGGATTTCATAGCTGCTCATGCGCGCTCCTGCCGCTGGGCGGCGCTGCGTTGGGAGAAGACTCTGTCGAGCACGTGTTCGCGGGTTTCGATGAAGCGCGGGTCGGATTTGATCGCCCGAGCCGACTCGCCGGCCGCGTAACGCTGACCGAAGTCCAGGCTCAGGCGCTCGACGATTTGCCCCGGATTGGGCGCCAGCAGAATCAGGTCGGTGGCGAGGAACACCGCTTCCTCGATGTCATGGGTAATCAGGAACACCGGTTTGGCCGTGCGCCGCCAGACTTGCAGCAGCAGTTCCTGCATCTGCTCGCGGGTGAACGCATCGAGCGCGCCGAAGGGTTCGTCCATCAATAGAACGCGTGGGTCGGCAGCGAGGGCGCGGGCCAGGCCGACGCGCTGCTTCTGCCCACCGGACAGTTGCCAGATGCGACGGTTTTCAAAGCCGGAAAGGTCCACCAGCGCCAGCATTTCCCGGGCGCGGATTTCGCGTTTTTCCCGAGAGATGCCGGCCAGTTCCAGGCCGAAGCCGACGTTGGCCAGCACGTCCTGCCAAGGCAGCAGGGCGTCGTCCTGGAACACCACGCCGCGTTCGGCGCTCGGGCCTTTGACCGGCACGCCATCGAGGGTGATGCGCCCGGCGCTGGGTTCGACGAAACCGGCAATCAGGTTCAACAGCGAAGTCTTGCCACTGCCGGACGGGCCGAGGGCGACCAGCAATTGCTGGGGCCCCAGGGTCAGGGAAATATCCGACAGCACCGGTTCCGGGCTGCCTGGGTACTGTGCGCTGATGCGCTCCAGCTGTAGCAAGGCCATGGCGATGAACTCCCGATCAGTTAGTAATGAACTTGGCGCTGACGTACGGCGCGTAGTCCGGCAGTACAGCCTCGACCTTGCCTTGTTCCTTGAGGAACGCGGCGGTGTCGGTGATGGCCTTGGTGGTCGGCGCGCCGAGGGTGATGACCTGATCAGCCGCCAGCGGATAAACGTTGCCTTGCAGCAGCAGCGGAATATCGCTGGCCTTGGCGCCAGACAGTTTTACAAGCTTGTCGACATTGCTCTGATTGGCCAGCCAGGCTTTCGGGTCTTTGCGGTAGTCGGCGTAGGCATCGAGGGTCACTTTGGCGAACGCGGTGACGATTTCCGGGTGCTTCTCGGCGAAGTCTTTACGCACGATCCAGGCATCGAAGGTCGGCGCGCCGAACTTGGCCAGTTCGCCGGAGGTGATCAGCACTTTGCCGTTTTCCTTGGCGACGCCCAGGGCCGGGTCCCATACGTAGGTGGCATCGATGTCACCGCGTTTCCATGCGGCGATGATGGCGGGCGGAGCAAGGTTGAGGACGGTTACTTTCGACGGATCGATGTTCCAGTGCTTCAGCGCGGCCAGTAGGCTGTAGTGGCCGGTGGAAACGAATGGCACGGCAATTTTTTTGCCGATCAGGTCTTGTGGGGTCTTGATCCCGGAACCGTCACGGGCCACCAGCGCTTCGGCGGCGCCGATCTGGGTGGCGATGAGGAAGGTTTCCACCGGGACTTTGCGGGTAATGGCCGCCGTCAGGGGGCTGGAGCCGAGGTAGCCGATCTGCACGTCGCCGGAGGCGATGGCGGCGATGACGTCGGCACCGTTATCGAATTTGCGCCAGCTGATGTCGGCCTTGGTGGCTTTTTCATAGGCGCCGTCGGCCTGGGCGACTTTCGCCGGGTCAACGGTGGTCTGGTAGGCGACAGTCACGTCAGCCGCCTGGGCAAAGAAACTCGCTGCGGCCAGAGAGGCGGCCGCCAGCAGGCGAAGAGGGAAATGCAGTTTCATCGAGAAGCTCCTTGTCAGGCGACCGAGAGTCGGCGTGAAAGGAGACTAAATGATATAAGAATCCAAAAATAAATAACTTTTTCGAATTAGCTTATTAGCGGAAAAACCTAAGCGTGTCCGCTGCGTGCTCAATCGCGAGCGGGCTCGCTGCCACAGTACTCACAGGTGTGTGCACAGTTGTGGCAACACTGAAAGTCCACTGTGGGAGCGAGCCTGCTCGCGATAAGGTCCGAAGGACCTTCTGATGTTAGTTGCTGATCGCCAGGATGCTCGCCTGATACGACCCGACAAACACGTCGAAATCGCCAACTTCGTTCTGTTCCAGCTCCGCCTGTTGAGCCAGCGACGTACGCGCCAGTTCTTCAAACCGGGCCTGTTCTTCAGCCGGCAATGGTTCGCTGCGGAAAAACTCCGCGTGCGCGCGGCTCTGGCGCAGGGAGAACTGGACAAAGCTTTCCTTGTGCTCGGCCATGGCCGCCAGGACCTGGGCCGATGGCGTCAGGGACGGGTCCCGAACCTTGACCAACTGCGCATCCAGCGCCTTGCTGTGGGCATCGCCGCCGTGGCTCTGATCGAGCATCGCCGCCAGTGGCGCGATGTTTTCCAGCAATTGTGCGGCCCACTCTTTCAGGTCAACGGGGTGACCGTCGCGTTGCAGTTGCAGGCCCGGACGGCGACCTTCCTTGACCACGCTGAGGAAGTTCGAGGTCGCATTGCCGCAACTGGTGTTGGTCAGCAGCGGGCTGTCGTTCAGGGCGCAGTACAGCAGGAAAGCGTCGAGGAAACGCGATTCGGTGAGATCGATGCCCGTCGGCAGGAACGGGTTGATGTCCAGGCAGCGAACTTCAACGTACTGGATGCCGCGGGCCATCAGCGCCTGGATCGGCCGTTCGCCGGTGTAGGTCACGCGTTTGGGGCGGATGTTGGAGTAGTACTCGTTTTCGATCTGCAGGATGTTGGTGTTGAGTTGAACCCACTCACCGTCCTTGTGGGTACCGACTTCGACGTACGGCGCATAGGGCGTGGCCACCGCTTTGCGCAGGCTGTCGATGTAGCTGCTCAGGTCGTTGTAGCACGGCGTCAGGCCGGCCTGGGCGTTGCTCTGGTAACCCAGGTCACTCATGCGCAGGCTGGTGGCATAAGGCAGGTACAGGGTGTCCGGATCCAGCTGTTCCAACTGATGCGAGCGACCGCGCAGAAAGCCGGCGTCCAATGCCGGCGATGCGCCGAACAGGTACATCAGCAGCCAGCTGTAGCGGCGGAAGTTGCGGATCAGGGCGATGTAGGCCGACGACTGATAGTCGCGGTCGGTGCCGACGAAACCTTCGGCCTGCTTGAGCAGGGGCCAGAGTTTCTCCGGCAGGGAAAAGTTGTAGTGAATCCCGGCAATGCACTGCATGGTCTTGCCGTAACGCAGGGCCAGGCCCTTGCGGTAGACGTATTTGAGCTGACCGATGTTGGACGTGCCGTAATAGGCGATCGGGATATCTTCCTCGGCCGGCAGCGGGCACGGCATCGATGGACTCCACAGGTACTCGTTGCCGAGCTTGCTGTAGGCAAAGCGATGAATCTTGTCCAGGCTCGCCAGCGTGTCCGCCGGGTCGGGCAGGGCCGGGGTGATGAACTCCAGCAGCGATTCGGAATAATCGGTGGTGATCTGTTCGTTGGTCAGCGCGGAACCCAATGCTTCCGGGTGCGGCGTTTGCGCCAGGCGACCTTCATCGGTCACGCGCAGGCATTCACGTTCGATGCCGTGAAGACACTGTTCGAGCAGAGAGAGGTTAGCGCGCTCGCCGAGCAGGGCCAGGCGGCGGTTGAGAAGTTCGCTCAAGTTGGATTCCTTCACGCGTCAGTCGCCCCAATATGGGGGTGGGCAAGACGGTCTACAAGGGTGAAGTTAAAACTGGCGTTTTCGCCTGGTTTTTGGAGCCGCTCAGGCCATATGCCGGTCAGTCAATAACCGCACAATTCCTGTGGGAGCGAGCGTGCTCGCTCCCACAGGTTTCATTGCGCCGAAATTAACTCAAATCGATGATCCGTAGCTACAGGACTGCGAACGTGCCTTGTGCTTTTGCGACGAGTTTGTCGCCTTGCATCACATCGGCCTCGACCACCAGCGTGCGCCGGCCCGGGTGGATCACCCGCGCCGTGCACATCACCTCACCGTCAGCGACGGCGCGGATGTAGTTGATCTTGCATTCGATGGTCGCGCTCTGCTGGTCAAAGCCGTGGGTGCTGGAACAGGCCAGCCCCATGGCAATGTCCACCAGACTGAACAAGGCCCCACCGTGCAGCTTGCCACCGCGATTGCGTAACTGTGGTTCCAGCGCCAGGGCGACTTGCGCCACCCCGGTTTCCAGGCTGTGCAAGCGACAGCCCAGCAGCTTGAAAAACGCGCTTTCGGTCAGCCCGGCCGGGATGTCCATCAGCGTTTCTTCAATTGCTTGGCGTTGGCGAACAGCGAAGCCATGGCGTTGTTGGCCGGAGCCGCCGCCGTGGTTTCCTTGCGTGGCGCGGTGTTCTGGGATTGGCGCGGGGCCGATCCCGGACGTGCACCACGGGCACCGTCGATTTTCTCGCCCGGGGTGTCGCTCATGCGCATCGACAGGCCCACGCGTTTACGCGGGATGTCGACTTCCATGACCTTCACTTTCACCACATCACCGGCTTTCACCGCTTCCCGCGGATCTTTGATGAACTTCTCCGATAGTGCGGAGATATGCACCAAACCGTCCTGATGCACGCCGATGTCGACGAATGCGCCGAAGTTGGTCACGTTGGTCACCACGCCTTCGAGGATCATGCCCAGTTGCAAGTCCTTGAGGTCTTCGACGCCTTCCTGGAACTCGGCGGTCTTGAACTCCGGACGTGGATCGCGCCCCGGTTTTTCCAGCTCCTGGAGAATGTCGGTCACGGTCGGCAGGCCGAAGGTTTCGTCGGTGTATTTCTTTGGATCGAGGCGCTTGAGGAACGCGGCATCGCCAATCAGCGAGCGAATGTCGCGGTCGGTTTCAGCCGCGATACGCTGCACCAGCGGATAGGCTTCCGGGTGCACGGCGGACGAATCCAGCGGGTTCTCGCCGTTCATGACGCGCAGGAAGCCAGCGGCCTGTTCGAAGGTTTTTTCGCCCAGGCGCGCGACTTTCTTCAGCGCGGCGCGGGTTTTGAACGCGCCGTGCTCGTCGCGGTGGCTGACGATGTTCTGCGCCAGGGTCGCGTTGAGGCCGGAAATGCGCGCCAGCAGCGCCACGGAAGCGGTGTTCACGTCCACGCCCACGGCGTTCACGCAGTCCTCGACCACCGCATCCAGGCCGCGCGCCAGTTTCAGCTGCGACACGTCGTGCTGGTACTGACCGACACCGATGGATTTCGGATCGATCTTCACCAGCTCGGCCAGCGGGTCTTGCAGGCGGCGGGCAATCGACACGGCGCCACGGATCGACACGTCCAGGTCCGGGAATTCCTTGGACGCCAGTTCCGACGCCGAGTAAACCGATGCACCGGCTTCAGAGACCATGACTTTGGTCATCTTCATGGCCGGGTATTTTTTGATCAGCTCAGCGGCCAGCTTGTCGGTTTCACGGCTGGCGGTGCCGTTGCCGATGGCGATCAGGTCCACGGAGTGCTTGGCGCACAGGGCGGCAAGAATCGCGATGGTCTGGTCCCACTTGTTGTGCGGCACGTGCGGGTAGACCGTGGCGTGATCCAGCAGCTTGCCGGTGGAATCGACCACGGCGACCTTGCAACCGGTGCGCAGGCCCGGGTCGAGGCCCAGGGTGGCGCGCGGGCCGGCCGGGGCCGACAGCAGCAGGTCGTGCAGGTTGTGGGCGAACACGTTGATCGCCTCGGTTTCAGCGCTATCGCGCAGTTCGCCCAGCAGGTCGGTTTCCAGGTGGGTGTAGAGCTTGACCTTCCAGGTCCAGCGCACCACTTCGCCCAGCCATTTGTCGGCGGCGCGGTTCTGGTTCTGGATGCCGACGTGCTGGCCGATCATGCCTTCGCACGGATGCATGGTGCCCGGCAACTCGTCGCCGACTTTCAGCGCGGAGCTGAGGATGCCTTCGTTGCGACCACGGAAAATCGCCAGCGCGCGGTGCGATGGCATGCTTTTGAGCGGTTCGTCGTGTTCGAAGTAGTCGCGGAACTTGGCGCCTTCCTCTTCCTTGCCGGCGATCACGCGGGCACTGAGGGTGGCTTCCTGCTTGAGGTAATTGCGCAGCTTGTCCAGCAGGCCGGCGTCCTCGGCGAAGCGCTCCATCAGGATGTATTTGGCGCCTTCGAGGGCCGCCTTCACATCGGCCACGCCTTTTTCGGCATCGACGAAGCGGGCGGCTTCGGCATCCGGTGTTAGTGTCGGGTCGTTGAACAGGCCGTCGGCCAGGTCGCCGAGGCCGGCTTCGAGGGCGATTTGGCCCTTGGTGCGGCGCTTCTGCTTGTACGGCAGGTACAAGTCTTCGAGGCGGGTCTTGGTGTCGGCGAGCTTGATGTCACGCTCGAGTTGCGGGGTCAGCTTGCCTTGCTCCTGGATGCTGGCAAGGATGCTGATGCGCCGTTCGTCGAGTTCTCGCAGGTAGCGCAGACGCTCTTCCAGATGACGCAGCTGGATGTCATCGAGGCTGCCGGTCACTTCTTTCCGGTAACGGGCGATGAAGGGAACCGTAGAGCCTTCATCGAGTAGCGCGACGGCCGCTTCGACCTGTTGTGGGCGTACGCCGAGTTCCTCGGCGATGCGGCTGTTGATGCTGTCCATAAAACCACCTGACAAATTGTGAAAGCAGGCTCGCAGGCGCAGAAATAGGGGCTTGGCGAGTCTGGTTGAGCGGCCTGGCCTGCGCCGCTACCTGAGTCAACAGGCACTCCGTTGACCCGTGAAATCGAACAAATACTGCCAACGCTACGAAAATAAATAGCGCCTGTCTGTAGTACCGGTCCGATGTTGCCTGACACAAATGGCCGCGCATTATAACCAGCGTTCTGCCGTTAGGGGGCATCACGGGGTACAGGTGTAACGGCCGGTTTTCTGGCGGTAAAGGAAAAATCTGCTAACAATGCACACGGTGCGTATAACGGCAGCTACGCCATAATGCGCGCCGAGATCAAAGGAGCATCCAATGAGCAGCACTGCAAACATTGCTGAAGGTGAGAAAATTCTTATTGTTGACGACGATCCGGGCCTCAGCAGCCTGCTGGAGCGTTTTTTCGTCAGCAAGGGCTACCGCGCCCGTGCCGTCCCGAACACCGAGCAAATGGATCGCCTGCTGGCACGCGAAGTGTTCAACCTGGTCGTCCTCGACCTGATGCTGCCCGGCGAAGACGGCCTGACCGCCTGCCGCCGCCTGCGCGGCGCGAACAATCAGATTCCGATCATCATGCTGACCGCCAAGGGCGATGAGCTGAGCCGTATCAAGGGCCTGGAACTGGGCGCCGACGATTACCTGGCCAAGCCATTCAACCCGGACGAGCTGATGGCGCGCGTCAAGGCTGTGTTGCGTCGTCAATCGGCCCCGGTACCTGGCGCACCGGGCAGCGAAGATGAAAGCGTGACCTTCGGTGACTACGAACTGTCCCTGGCCACCCGCGAGCTCAAGCGTGGTGAAGAAGTGCACATGCTCACCACCGGTGAGTTTGCGGTACTCAAGGCCCTGGTGATGAATGCCCGTCAGCCGCTGACGCGCGACAAACTGATGAACCTGGCCCGTGGCCGCGAATGGGATGCCCTGGAGCGTTCCATCGACGTGCAGATCTCCCGTCTGCGCCGGATGATCGAGCCGGATCCATCCAAGCCGCGTTATATCCAGACGGTTTGGGGTGTAGGCTACGTGTTCGTTCCGGATGGCACCGCCACCAAGTGATCGGTGATTTGTAGGAGCGGGTCGTACGGGCGACGGATCAGATGATCCCGCCCGCAGACTCGCGATCCGCAATATGCGAGCATGGCTCGCTCCTGCAAGTATGTAGCGGTTATCCATGAAAACCCCGGTTTGGTTCCCCCAGAGCTTCTTCTCCCGCACCCTTTGGCTGGTGCTCATCGTCGTCCTGTTTTCCAAAGCGCTGACCCTGGTTTATCTGTTGATGAACGAAGACGTGCTGGTGGACCGTCAGTACAGTCACGGTGTCGCCCTGACACTGCGCGCCTATTGGGCCGCCGATGAAAATAACCGCGACAAGATCGCCGATGCCGTACCCCTGATACGGGTGGTAGGTGCCGGCGTGCCGGAAGGTGAGCAACATTGGCCCTACAGCGAGATCTACCAGCGGCAGATGCAGGCCGAACTGGGGGCGGACACCGAGGTGCGATTGCGCATGCATGCACCGCCGGCATTGTGGGTCCGGGCGCCAAGCCTGGGCGAAGGCTGGTTGAAAGTACCGCTGTACCCGCATCCGCTGCGCGGCCAGAAAATCTGGAACGTCCTGGGCTGGTTTCTCGCCATTGGCTTGCTGTCCACTGCTGCGGCGTGGATTTTTGTCAGCCAGCTCAATCAGCCTCTGAAGCGCCTGGTCTATGCCGCACGCCAACTCGGCCAGGGTCGCAGCGTGCGTCTGCCGATCAGCGATACACCCAGTGAAATGACCGAGGTGTATCGCGCCTTCAACCAGATGGCCGAAGATGTCGAGCAGGCCGGTCGCGAGCGCGAACTGATGCTGGCCGGGGTGTCCCACGACCTGCGTACGCCACTGACTCGTTTACGCTTGTCCCTGGAGCTGATGGGCGACCGCAGCGACCTGACCGACGACATGGTTCGCGACATCGAAGACATGGACGCGATTCTCGATCAATTCCTGGCGTTCATTCGCGATGGGCGCGATGAGTCGGTGGAAGAGGTGGACCTGAGTGACCTGGTCCGCGAAGTCGCCGCGCCGTACAACCAGACCGAGGAAAAAGTGCGCTTGCGTCTGGAGCCGATCCAGCCATTCCCGCTGCGTCGGGTGTCGATGAAACGACTGTTGAATAACCTGATTGGCAACGCGCTGCATCACGCCGGCAGCGGCGTGGAAGTGGCGGCATACGTATCCGGGGACACCGCCGCGCCTTATGTGGTGCTGAGCGTGATGGATCGTGGTGCTGGAATCGATCCTGCGGAACTGGAAGCGATCTTCAACCCGTTCACCCGTGGCGACCGTGCACGGGGCGGGAAGGGCACCGGTTTGGGGTTGGCGATCGTGAAGCGGATTGCTTCGATGCATGGTGGCAATGTTGAACTGCGCAACCGTTCCGGCGGAGGGCTGGAAGCGCGGGTGCGCTTGCCGCTGGGGTTGATGCTGCCGCGGGATGCGGTTTAAGCGCTGACTTCTTCGGTGGGGCTGATGGCCCCATCGCGAGGCTCGCTCCCACATTGGAATGCATTCCGCTGTGGGAGCGAGCCTGCTCGCGAAGGCGGCCTGCCAGCCGCCACAAGCCTCTAAGATCAGCCTTTCCCTTTGGTCCGCGTCATATTCGGCCCGCCATTCTTCTCCAGATGCTCAATGATGATCCCCGCCACGTTCTTGCCGGTGGTGGTCTCGATCCCTTCCAGGCCCGGCGATGAGTTCACTTCCATCACCAGCGGCCCGTGATTGGAGCGCAGGATATCCACACCCGCCACCGCCAGTCCCATGACCTTAGCCGCCCGTAACGCCGTCATGCGCTCCTCCGGGGTGATCTTGATGAGGCTGGCGCTGCCGCCGCGATGCAGGTTGGAGCGAAACTCACCCGGCTTGGCCTGGCGCTTCATGGCGGCAATCACCTTGTCGCCCACCACGAAGCAGCGAATGTCGGCGCCGCCGGCCTCCTTGATGTACTCCTGAACCATGATGTTTTGCTTGAGGCCCATGAACGCCTCGATCACTGATTCTGCCGCCGTGGCGGTTTCGCACAGCACCACGCCGATGCCCTGGGTACCTTCCAGTACCTTGATCACCAGCGGCGCGCCGTTGACCATCGCGATCAGGTCGGGAATATCGTCCGGCGAGTGGGCAAACCCGGTCACCGGCAAACCGATGCCCCGGCGCGACAGCAATTGCAGAGAACGCAGTTTGTCCCGCGAGCGGGCGATGGCCACCGATTCGTTAAGCGGAAAAACCCCCATCATTTCGAACTGGCGCAACACTGCGCAACCATAAAACGTGACCGACGCACCAATGCGAGGGATCACGGCATCGAAACCTTCCAGCGGTTTGCCGCGGTAGTGGATCTGCGGTTTGTGGCTGGCAATGTTCATGTAGGCGCGCAGGGTGTCGACTACCACCATTTCATGGCCGCGTTCGGTACCGGCTTCGACCAGGCGGCGGGTGGAATACAGACGCGGGTTCCGCGACAGCACAGCGATCTTCATGCAACACCTGTGGAGGAGGTAGATACCGGGAACACCGGCTTGTCTTGTACATATTTAATGCCCGGATTGACCACCAACTGGCCATCGATCAGGGCTTTGGAACCGAGTAACAGGCGATAACGCATGGATTTGCGACAAGCGAGCGTGAACTGGACTCGCCAGACCCGATCACCGAGCGCCAGGGTGGTGCTGATCACGTATCGCACCTGCGCGTGACCGTTAGAGCTTTTAATGGTTTTCATCGTCACCAGCGGCGCTTCGCAACGACGGTGACGCAATTGCACCACCGTGCCCAGGTGCGCCGTGAAGCGCACCCACTGCTCACCGTCGCGCTCGAAGGTCTCGATGTCGGTGGCATGCAGGCTGGAGGTGCTGGCGCCGGTGTCGATTTTTGCCCGAAGGCCCGCGACTCCCAAATCCGGGAGCGCCACCCACTCGCGCAGACCGACGACGGTCAAATGGTCAAATGTCTTCAAAGGTGCTCAACCGGTAGTAACCGCTGGGCCGCACGCGGCCCGATTCGCGGTATTCACGCAGAATAATGATTAAAAGGCGACAGATATCTACGGCCCGGATTTCCAGCCCTTCAGGGAGGTTCTGGAATGCCTGCATTGTAATCCGAGACGAGGTAATTCTTGGTACGACAGAAACGGTAGTACAGTTCACCAATATTTCAGTATGAGGAAATCCCATGGCACAAAAAAACGAAGAGGACGACAAAGTCCGCCTCGATAAATGGTTATGGGCCGCGCGTTTTTACAAGACGCGTGCCTTGGCCAAGGCAGCGATTGAAAGCGGCAAGGTGCATTGCCGGGGTGAGCGTTGCAAACCGGGCAAGGAACCGCGCATTGGCGATGAATTTGTGATTCGTACCGGTTTCGAGGAGCGCACCGTGGTGGTCCAGGCGCTGTCGATCGTGCGCCGTGGCGCGCCGGAGGCACAAACGCTGTACGCCGAAACCGAGGCCAGTATCGCCAAGCGCGAAAACGCGGCGGCGCAGCGCAAGGCGGGGGCTTTGGGGGTGAGTACTGATGGCAAGCCGAGCAAGAAACAACGGCGTGATCTGTTCAAGTTTCGTGGCAGCAGCAACGATTGATTGACCGAAGCCACCGATCACATCAATCAGGCCAAGACTTGTATTTGCGCCTGCGTGTAGCCATATGAGGTAATTGGCCTACCGTACATGAGCCATTGGTCGTAAAGCGCACAGCGCCCTCTAACCCAATACCAGGCTGCAATACGCTATAGCCAAGGCGTAACCTCGAACTCTGTCACCCTTTTTGTCACCACTTCAGATACCAGACTTATGACCGACTTACCGGATAACGACTTCACCCAACGCTTCATCTTCGATGACAGCGACACCCGTGGCGAGATGGTTTCGCTAGAGCTCAGCTACGCTGAAGTCTTGGCCAAACACGCCTATCCGGAGCCGGTCGCGCAACTGCTCGGCGAGCTGATGGCGGCTGCGGCGTTGCTGGTCGGCACATTGAAGTTCGATGGGTTGCTGATCCTTCAAGCCCGTTCCGAAGGTCCGATCCCGCTGCTGATGATCGAGTGCTCCAGTGAGCGCGACATTCGTGGCCTGGCACGTTACGAGGCGGACCGGATTGCCCCCGACGCTACCTTGGCCGACTTGATGCCGGACGGCTCGCTGACCCTGACCATTGACCCTAACCAGGGCCAGCGCTATCAGGGCGTCGTCGATCTGGATGGCGAAACGTTGTCCGACTGCTTCACCAACTACTTCGTCATGTCGCAGCAGATTGGCACCCGCATCAAGCTATGCGCCGATGGCCGCCACGCGCGTGGCCTGTTGCTGCAACAACTGCCCGCCGACCGTTTGAAGGACGAAGAAGAACGCGCCGCCAGCTGGCAGCACCTCACCGCGCTGGCCACCACCCTGACCGCCGATGAACTGCTGAGTCTGGACAACGAAACCGTGCTGCATCGCCTCTACCATGAAGAGCAGGTGCGTCTGTTCGATGTGCAGAGACTGCGCTTCCGTTGCAGCTGTTCGCGCGAACGTTCGGCCAATGCCCTGGTCAGTCTGGGTATGGAAGACGCGCAGAACCTGGTGATTGAACACGGTGGAAAAATCGAGATCGACTGCCAGTTCTGCAACCAGCAGTACCTGTTTGATGCCGCCGATGTCACTCAATTGTTTGCTGGAGCGGGCGTCGAGACGCCGTCAGATACCCGTCACTAAAACGGTTCAGCGCAGGTAAATTCACTGGTTTGTGCCGGAATAACGCCGTTACGACGGGAGGGCCCTACTATTTTTGGGCTTTTCTGGCATAATCCGGCCCACTTTTTTCGCGGTAGTAGTGCGCGACTTTCTACTACAAAACGTTTGGAGCACTCGGCCACTGGCCGACGGGGAACCTCATGACGCAAGCCAATAACGCCGTGTACACCGATCTGAGTGTTGATGATCTGGTTAAAGAAGCCCTCAACCGCGGTGAAGGCGAGCTTGCCGATACCGGCGCACTGGTTGTTCGTACCGGTCACCGTACCGGCCGTTCGCCAGTCGATCGTTTCATCGTTGATGAGCCGACCACCACAGACGCCATCGCCTGGGGCCCGATCAACCGCAAGTTCCCGGCCGACAAGTTCGACGCCCTGTGGGATCGCGTAGAGGCGTTCAACAACGCGCAAGAGCATTTCGTTTCCCACGTGCATGTAGGTGCGGCTTCCGACCACTACCTGGCCGTGAAGATGACCACCCAGACTGCCTGGCAGAACCTGTTCGGCCGCTGCCTGTTCATCAACCCGGCCCAGTACAACCCGGCTGGCCGTGATGAGTGGCAAGTGCTCAACGTTGCCAACTTCGAATGCGTTCCAGAGCGTGACGGCACCAACTCCGATGGTTGCGTGATCCTCAACTTCGCACAGAAGAAAGTGCTGATCGCTGGCATGCGCTACGCCGGTGAAATGAAGAAAGCCATGTTCTCGGTGCAGAACTTCCTGCTGCCGGCCGCCGACGTGCTGCCAATGCACTGCGCCGCCAACATCGGCGAAGAGGGCGACGTGACCCTGTTCTTCGGTCTGTCCGGCACCGGTAAAACCACCCTGTCCGCCGACGAAAGCCGTTACCTGATCGGTGACGACGAGCACGGTTGGGGCGAGGGCGTGGTGTTCAACATCGAAGGCGGTTGCTATGCCAAGTGCATCGACCTGTCCGAGAAGAACGAGCCGGTCATCTGGAAAGCCATCAAGCACGGCGCAGTGCTGGAAAACGTCGTCATCGATGACGCCAAGCACGCCGACTACGCCGATGTCAGCCTGACCCAGAACAGCCGCGCCGCTTACCCGCTGGAGCACGTTGCCAAGCGCTCCGAGAAAAACCTCGGTGGCGAGCCGAACGCTGTCATCTTCCTGACCTGCGACCTGACCGGCGTGCTGCCGCCAGTGTCGATCCTCAACGAAGAGCAAGCGGCCTACCACTTCCTGTCCGGCTACACCGCGCTGGTGGGTTCGACTGAAATGGGTTCGGGCAGCGGCATCAAGTCGACCTTCTCCACCTGCTTCGGCGCACCGTTCTTCCCGCGTCCGGCTGGCGAATACGCAGAACTGCTGATCAAGCGCATCCGCGGCTTCGGCTCCAAGGTTTACCTGGTCAACACCGGCTGGACCGGTGGCGGCTACGGCGTCGGCAAGCGCTTCAACATCCCGACCACCCGTGCGGTGATCGCAGCGATCCAGAGCGGCGCGCTGATCGGTACCGAGACCGAGCACCTGGACACCATCAACCTCGACGTGCCACTGGCCGTACCGGGCGTTGAGACTGGCCTGCTGAACCCACGCAACACCTGGGCTGACAAAGCCGCCTACGACGAAGCCGCCAAAGCACTGGCTGGCCTGTTCATCGAGAACTTCAAGAAGTTCGACGTGAGCGACGCGATCAAGGCTGCCGGTCCTCAGTTGTAAGCGTTGGTTTGATGCCATGAGAAAACCGCCTTTCGGGGCGGTTTTTTTATGGGCGTGATTCAGGCCGGCAGAAAACGTAACTGCCATTATTCAAGCCAAATGGGCGCTCAACGACCAGAATAATGGCACTTATGCGTTTGGCCCTATGCCCTCCAATTCTGGTGTATCCCACCGCTGGGCCTTGATCGCTTGGTAAAGCATTCCGATAGTCAGTGGGACTTTGTCGCCACGCCCCTTCGCCCTGCGCTTGAAGAAGACATCAAACCCTTGCGGTTGAAAGCAGCGATAGGCGTCGCCGAGACAAAATGGTAATAAATCACTCGAGCTCCACCTCGTTTTCCGTGTCCCTTTGCGGATCCCTCCTGTTCCTTCAATAACGTCGCCAGCCGAAGGGTTCAACACCCGCAGCTTCTGCAACGCGATATAGGCATCGTCATCCAGTAACTCTTTGGCTCGACGAGTGAAGTTTGGAGTCCCAATGAAAATCATTGTTGATGTGCGCCACTGGTTGACTTTAGGGCAACGCCGATCAGACTCAATGGACTTTCATCTATTCAATTGTGCCGGTTGTTTGATTGTTCTCACGTAGAAAGTGGGAACGATCTGTTCACTCGACTTTAGGCTGGCGCTTTCCAGTTGAGCAGGCGTTGCCGGGCGATGTCGAGCAGGTCGTTGCCGTCCTGGGTCAGCAGGTACAGCGCGCTGACGATATTGGGGATGTCGCTGGTGTCGGCCTCTTTGAAGCACAGGCAGTACAGGGTTTCCAACAGGTTGCTGGCGGCGCGGATGCGTTGGTGGGCGGCGTCGAGGATCTCGACCGGATCGGCTTCGGTGTCGATCACCAGTACCGGAGTATCGCTGTAGCGGGTTTTGAGCGGGCGATAGCGGTCGTTGAGTGATTCGGGGTTGTTCATCAAGGTCAGTCCTGTACGAAGTCGGCAAGTGTGCCCGGCAGGCCGAGACACTGTTTTCAGCCGCGCCGCAAACTATAGAAGGGCGTGAGGCGGTGCCACAAGACGGCTGAGATGGACAGGTTTTGTAGGGTCTTTACTGGCTTTTGAGGAAGAAGCCTACGAGTTGATGGCGGTTTTTTACCCTGAAACTGGCAGTGGTAAAAATACCTACGGCTTTATCAGTCGACGCGTCGAAATGCTCGGTAAAGGGTGCTTCAGAAACGGTAGGGTGTTTCGAGTTTTGTAGTGAATGGGCCGCCTCTTCGCGGGCAAGCCCGCTCCCACAGGTTTAGCATCGTCCTCAATTTTGTGAACGGCGGGGATCCTTGTGGGAGCGAGCTTGCTCGCGATGGCGCCCTGACAGTCGCTCCATTCCATAAGCCTTGCGATTCTGCCGAACCATCCGCTGTATCATCCCGAATCGTTTTGCCCCCCGACCTTTTCTCGACTCGCTGCCATCGCCGACTAGGCTTTGCACTTCGCAGCGGTCAACGGAGTGACAGCTTATGCACAACACCCTGGAACAGGTTTTCGGTTATCCACAGTTTCGGCCCGGCCAGGAGGCGGCGGTCAGCGCGGTGCTGGCGGGGCGCTCGGCGGCGGCGATTTTCCCCACGGGCTCTGGCAAGTCCCTGTGCTATCAGCTTTCGGCCGTCTTGCTGCCACACCTGACGCTGGTGGTCTCGCCGTTACTGGCGTTGATGCAGGATCAACTGGCGTTCCTGCAGCGCCACGGCATTGCCGCGGGCAGTATCGATTCGGCCCAGAGCCGCGATGACGCCAGCGATGTCATGGCCCGCGCCAAGTCCGGCGAATTAAAGATTTTGATGATCTCGGTGGAGCGCCTGAAAAACGAGCGCTTTCGCAACTTCTTGCAGCAGGTGCCGATCTCGCTGCTGGTGGTGGACGAGGCGCATTGCATCTCGGAGTGGGGCCACAACTTCCGCCCCGACTACCTCAAGCTTCCCGACTATCAGCGCCAGTTCAACATTCCTCAGGTATTGCTACTGACGGCGACAGCGACGCCCAAGGTGATCGCCGACATGCAGGCCAAATTCGCCATCGCCCCCGACGACGTGGTGACCACCGGTTTCTATCGGCCGAACCTCAATCTGCTGGTGGAACCGGTGCGCGGGCAGGACAAGCGCCGACGTCTTGTCGAGTGGATGAACCAGCGTCCCGACCAGCCGAGCATCGTCTACGTTACCCTGCAGAAAACCGCCGAACAGATCGCCGAGCACCTGAGCCGCAACGGCATTCAGGCCGAGGCCTATCACGCCGGGTTGCCCCATGAACAACGCGAAGCGATCCAGAAGCGCTTCATGGGCGGGCAGTCCAATTGCATCGTCGCCACCATCGCGTTCGGCATGGGCATCGACAAGAGTGACATCCGCAACGTGGTGCATTTCGATCTGCCCAAATCCATCGAAAACTACAGCCAGGAAATCGGCCGTGCCGGGCGTGACGGACAGCCATCCGACTGTCTGGTCCTGGCCAACCGCGACAGCCTTAACGTGCTGGAAAACTTCGTCTATGGCGACACCCCGGAGCTGGACGGCATCCGCCGCGTGCTCGACGAAATGCAGGCCGCCGCGCCCGAGGGGCAATGGGAGTTTTTGCTGGGGCCTTTGGCGGATCAGAGCAACATTCGCCAACTGCCACTCAAGACCTTGCTGGTGCAACTGGAACTGCGTGGCCTGATCGCCCCGCGTTACGCCTACTACGCTGAATACCGATTCAAGTATTTGCTGGAGCCCGAGGCGTTGCTGACGCGTTTCGAGGGCGAGCGCAGGGATTTCGTCGAAGCGATCATCCAGACCTCCAGCCGCGCACGGACCTGGGCCACGGTGAATTTCGAGGCGCTGTATCAGCAGCATCAGGCCGAGCGCAGCCGTGTGGTCAAGGCGCTCGATTACTTCCAGGAGAAGGGTTGGGTCGAGCTGGAAAGCAAGCAGATGACCGAGGTCTACAGCCTGCTGCAAACCGGTTTCGATAGCGTCGCGTTGAGTGAAGAGCTGCACGGGTATTTCACCCGGCATGAACAAACCGAAATCGCGCGGATTCACGCCATGCTGGACCTGTTCGCTACCGAGCATTGCCTGGGCTATCGCCTGGCCGAGTATTTCGGCGACACCAACGCCCCCACGCAATGCGGACATTGCTCGGTGTGTCACGGGCAGGTGGCGCGATTGCCGGAGCCACCGCCATTGCCGGCGCTTGTGGATAAAAACTTCGAGGCCTTGTGTGGGGACTTTATCCACAGGCATCAACAGCACACGGGCGGCGTGCCATCGGCGGAGCGGGTGACGCGGTTTCTGTGCGGGATCAGCGTGCCGCTGTTCACCAAACTCAAGGCGCGGGCGATCTCGGGGTTTGCGGTGCTTGAGGATTATCCATACGCCGAGGTACGTGGGTGGGCTGAACAGCACCTGGCAAGCGCGGTGTCCCCCGACGATGCTTCGTGACACGGTTTTCGACGTAGACTGGCAGCCCGACTCCAGGAACCCACGCTGATGCCTCAACGCTCCGATTACCCGCATTTCCAACCCATCACCACGCGCTGGCACGACAACGATGCCTACGGGCACGTGAACAACGTGACCTACTACAGCTTCTTCGATACGGCGGTGAACACCTACCTGATTGAGGTCGGGGGGCTGGACATCCACGATGGCGAGGTGGTGGGCTTCGTGGTGAGTTCGGCCTGTGATTACTTTGCTTCCGTCGCTTTCCCGGACCGCATCGAGATCGGTTTGCGGGTAGGCAAGTTGGGCAACAGTTCGGTGCAGTATGAGTTGGCAGTGTTCAAGGCCGGGGAGGATGAAGCCTGTGCGGCGGGGCGCTTCGTGCACGTGTTTGTGGATCGTGCGTCAAATCAGCCGGTGGCGATTCCCGGGCAGTTGCGCGCAGCGCTGGAGCGCCTGGTGGTTTAGACGGGCAAAAAAATCGCAGCCCGTGGGCTGCGATTTTTTGAAGTACCGGCTGACGAGGCGATCCAGGCCTCAGTCGCGATAGTACCTGTGGTGCTTGCGATGACCGTAGGCATGGCCGCGACCAGGGTGGCCGTCACGGTAGTAACGACGATCATCATGGCCACGATAGGAGCGACGATCGTCTTCCTCGTTGCTCTTGTTGCCCATGTAGTTACCCAGCGCGCCACCCGCGCCGCCGCCTGCTGCGGAGCCGATCAGGCTGCCGGTGGTGCCGCCCATGCTGCGGCCGACCACGTTACCGCCTGCTGCGCCCAGCGCACCACCAATGGCGGCTTCACCGCGGCTGTGTTTGTTTGCGCCGACTGCGCTACCACCCGCGCCACCCAGGGCCGCGCCAATGGTGGAACCCGTATTGCCGCCTAACGACTGACCGACGACTGAGCCCAGAACCCCGCCCAATGCGCCGCCCACACCTGCTTCGGTGGTGCCGCCAGCGGAGGCGAAGCCACTGACCAGGCCAAGGGACAACAAGAGAATCGAGGAGAACTTCATAGAGGAACCTCAAGGGGATGACGGCGCGATCCTGAGGCTGTGTCATAAGTGTGACAATCGAAATCCGACGAGTAACACGACTTGCGCACATTTCTATAAGTTGCTGTTTTTTCGGCGGAACTTAACGGTTTTTGGCCGGTCTGTTGCTACTTGGCAAAGGCCGTTTTTACGCAAAAACGGCCTTTTTTGTGGGCGATGGGAAAGTGTCGAATCATCTCATCATGTGTTGCCATGTCGGACGCCATCGCGGGCAAGCCACGCTCCCACAGTATTTAAGTCGTACATGGGAAATGCATATAACTCAAACCCTGTGGGAGCGTGGCTTGCCCGCGATGGGGCTCGACCTGCCGCCGCTTAAGCCGACCTGGCCATGATCAACCCGGTCTCGCTCGCCGCTTCCAGGCGGATGGCGACGAACTTCGACGTTGGCGTATGGCTGCCATCCCCGGTGCTTTCCAGCGGCACCAACGGGTTTACCTCCGGATAGTAGGCCGCTGCCTGCCCGGCCGGGATATCAAACGCCAGCAGCGTGAAGCCTTTCACCCGACGCTCCAGGCCGTCATCCCAGATCGATACGATGTCCGCCTTCTGCCCTGGCTTGAAGCCCAGGCGAATGATGTCGGCTTCGTTGACGAACAACACGTCACGCTGGCCTTTGACCCCGCGATAGCGGTCATTGAGCCCGTAGATCGTGGTGTTGTACTGATCGTGGGAGCGCATCGATTGCAGGATCAGGTCCGGCCGTACGCCGGTGGCGCGGGTGCGCTCGTGCACCAGGTCCTTGGGCAAAACGTTCGGGCGGAAGTTGGCCCGGCCTGACGGGGTGTTCCACTTGCGCGCACCGGCGCTGTTGCCGAGGTAGAACCCCCCTGGATTCTTGATTTTCTCGTTGAAGTCCTTGAAGCCGGGGATGGTGTCGGCAATCAGGTCGCGGATGCGCCTGTAGTCGGCCACCAGCCAGTTCCAGCCCACCGGGTAGTTGCCCAGTGTGGCTGCCGCAATGCCGGCCAAAATCGCCGGCTCCGAACGCATCTGGTTCGACAGCGGCTCCAATTGGCCGTTGGAGGCGTGGACCATGCTGAACGAGTCTTCGACGGTCACCGCTTGGGGGCCTTCGGTTTGTCGGTCGATATCGGTCCGGCCCAGGCACGGCAAGATCAGCGCGTCCTTGCCGTGGGCCAGATGGCTGCGATTGAGCTTGGTGCTGATTTGTACGGTCAGGTCACAATTGCTCAGGGCCTGGAAGGTCCTTGGGCTGTCGGGGGTGGCTTGAGCGAAGTTGCCGCCCAGCGCCATGAACACTTTGGCGCGGCCTTCAGCCATGGCGTGAATCGCCTCGACCACGTTGTGACCGTTTTCACGTGGCACTTTGAATGGGAAACGACGCTCCAGCGCATCGAGGAACGCCACCGGCGGGCGCTCGTTGATGCCCATGGTCCGATCGCCCTGTACGTTACTGTGGCCACGCACCGGGCACAGGCCCGCGCCCGGACGCCCGATGTTGCCGCGCAGCAGCATCAGGTTGGCGATTTCCTGGATGGTCGCCACCGAATGGCGATGCTGGGTGATGCCCATGGCCCAGCACATGATGACGTTCTTGCCTTTGGCGTACATGCGCGCGGCTTGCTCGATTTCCACCAAGGGCAGGCCGGACTGCTCGACGATCTGCTCCCACGGGGTATCGTCAATGACGGCCAGGTAATCCAGCACGTTGACGCTGTGTTCATTGAGGAAATCGTGATCGAACACGGCAGGTTCACCCGCCTTCTGCGCGTCGCGCTCCCACTGCAACAGGAACTTGGCCATGCCCCGCATGATCGCCATGTCGCCGCCCAGTGCCGGGCGGAAGTACGCGGTGTTGGTCGGCTTGTCACCATTGGTGAGCATTTCGATCGGGTGTTGCGGGTGCTGGAAGCGTTCCAGGCCCCGTTCTTTGAGCGGGTTGATACACACCACTTGAGCGCCACGTTTCACCGCATCGCGCAGCGGTTCGAGCATCCGTGGATGGTTGGTGCCGGGGTTCTGGCCCCAGACGAAAATGGCATCGGCGTGCTCAAAGTCATCGAAGGTCACAGTGCCCTTGCCGACACCAACGCTCTGCGCCAACGCGACACCACTGGCCTCGTGGCACATGTTCGAGCAGTCGGGGAAGTTGTTGGTGCCGTAGGCGCGCACAAACAATTGATAGAGAAAAGCCGCTTCGTTACTGGCCCGTCCCGAGGTGTAGAACTCGGCTTGATCCGGGCTCGACAGCCCGCGCAGATGCTTGGCGATCAGGGCAAAGGCATCGTCCCAGCTGATGGGTTGGTAGCGATCGGTCTCGGCGTTGTAGCGCAACGGCTCAGTCAGGCGGCCCTGGTATTCAAGCCAGTAGTCGCTCTGCTCCAGCAACGAGGTGACGCTGTGTCTGGCGAAGAATTTGCCATCGACACGCCGTTTGGTCGCTTCCCAGTTCACCGCTTTGGCGCCGTTCTCGCAGAACGCCACCATGCCGCCTTCCAGCGAATCGCCCCAGGCGCAACCGGGGCAATCGAAGCCGCCGTTCTTGTTGGTCTTGAGCATCATGCGCAGGTTTTTCAGCGCGTTGTCGCTGGTCAACCAGGCTTGGGCGACGCTAATCAGCGCGCCCCAACCACCGGCCGGACCTTTGTAGGGTTTGTAGCGAGGAACGGGTGTCTGGTCGGCTTGACGGTGTTGACTCACGCTTGATTCTCCAAAGCCGGGCTGTAAACCCGTGGCGCATTCTTCTGTGGCAAATGGATGAGATTGAGGTTGTGGCGACGGGCCCATTGCACGGCAAGGCCTGTGGGTGAAGACAGGCTGACCAGGGTCTGGATGCCGGCGCGCAGCACTTTCTGGATTAATTCGAGGCTGCAACGGCTGGTGACAATCGCCAGTCCGCCGCTGATCGGGATATTGCGACGGATCAGGCCGCCAATCAGTTTGTCGAGGGCGTTGTGCCGGCCGATGTCTTCGCGACCCAGCAACAATTGGCCCTGATCGTTCATGAACACCGCAGCGTGCACCGCACCGCAATACTGGCCCAGCGGCTGGAACTCACCGATGCGCTGGCGCAGGCCGTCGAGCCATTCGGCGGGCGGCAACGGTGCGCCGGGCAGCACCTGCAGGTCCGGCAATGCCTGTTCGACCGCTTCCACGCCGCAGAGCCCGCAACCGCTGGTGCCGGCCAGTTGCCGGCGCTGTTGCTTGAGGTTCCAGAACGCGCGGTTGGCAATGGTCACTTGCGCGTATTGCGCCGAACCCGAGCCGCTGAGTTGCAGGTCATAAATCTCGCCAGCGTCCTGGATGATGCCGCTGCCAAGACTGAAGCCGACGACGAAGTCTTCAAGATCGGTCGGTGTCACCAGCATGACCGCCTGGCTGATGCCGTTGTAGGCAATCGCCAGCGCGACTTCCTCGGCCAACGCTGTGCTGGCCGATTCAGAGTATTGAAGGTTGCTGTAGCTGTAAGTCTGGCTGGCAGCGGGCTCGGGCGTTTTGGAGGCGGGCGCCGAGCAGTCAGGGCGCTTGGCGTTCATGGCATCACCGACGATTTGATCAGCTTTAAGACTAGGCGCGACAACATGTCACGTCTAATTGCTATTACTGATCCACCGATAGATGGCGTCGATCAAGCCTTCGCTAGCGATTGTTGCAGGATCGCAAAACACGCTTCCGCCAGCGCCGATCGTGGGGCGCTGCGCCGCATGATCAACCCCAGTCGGGCCAGGGTCTGGGCATCGTCGATGGGGTGCAGGCGCAGATGGTCGGTGAGTTGTTCAAAACCGCCATCCAGCGGCATCACGGCACAGCACAGACCCCCGTGCACTGCCTGTAACAATTGATGCACCGCGTCGGTTTGCAGCAACGGTTGCGGCGTCAGGCCTCGGATGTGGAAGTTGTGGTCGATGGACTGGCGAAAGTGCATGCCACTGGTGAGCATCCCCAGCGGCAGTTCGATCAACGATTCCCAAGTCAGTGGCGACTCGCCAAAGGAGAAAAAACGCTGATCGTAAAGCAGGCCCATGCGCGCTTCGCTGAACGTCAGCGACTCGAAGCGTTCGCTGTCCAGGCGTTCCAGGTAAGAGACGCCGATATCCAGTCGATTATTCGCCAGTTGTTCGAGGATCTGCTCGGAGCTCAACGCCGACAGTTCGAAGCGCAGGTTCGGGTGTTGCGTGTGCAGGCGTTGCAGCAGCGGCAGTGGATCGAAACTCGACAACGGCACCACGCCCAGGCGCAACGTACCGACCAGGTTGCCGCGACAGGCGGCGGCCTCGGCGTACAGGCCATCGTAGGCGGCCAGAACCGTGCGCGCCCAGGCCAGCACCCGCTCGCCGGGCGCGGTGAAGCCTTCGAAGCGCTGACCGCGATTGACCAGCGGCAAGTCGAGTTCTTCTTCGAGGTTGCGCAGGCGCATGGACAGGGTCGGCTGAGTGATGTGGCAGCGCGCGGCGGCCTGGCCGAAGTGGCGTGTTTCGTCGAGAGCGATGAGGAATTTCAGTTGTTTGATGTCCATCTTCGCTCCAGGGCGGCTCCAGGGGGTTGAGCAAGTACGGATTCTATCGCCAGGGGGAAGCGGCGTCATTGGTCGGGTTGGATCCACAAGCCACAGGGATGGTCTAGGCTTTTGCGTCTGAACATTTAATTCCCATGGAGAGCACCTGATGAGCCTGTTCAGTTTTCTAAAAGAAGCCGGTGAAAAAATCCTCGATGCGCTGACGCCGGACAAGGCTGAGGCCAACAGTGAAGCGTTGACCAAGCACGTGCAAAGCGCGCTGACGGGGATCGACACGTCGAAGATTCAGGTGAAGGTCGAGGGCGATAAAGTCATTGCCAGCGGCGAAGCGAATACGCAGGAAGAGAAGGAAAAAATCCTCCTGGCGCTGGGCAACGTGGCGGGTGTCAGCGGCGTTGAAGACCAGATTACCGTGACCGGGCCCGTCGTGGTGGCGGCCAAGTTTGTCGTGGTCGAGAAGGGTGACACGCTGAGCGCCATCTCCCTGCGCGTTTATGGCAACGCCAACCTGTACAACAAAATCTTCGAAGCCAACAAACCGATGCTCAAGGACGTGAACAAGATCTATCCGGGACAGTCGTTGCGGATTCCCGAGTAAGGCTTTAGCCCGTGTGATGGCCATCGCGGGCAAGCCACGCTCCCACAGCGTTATACGCAATCTTGTGGGAGCGTGGCTTGCCCGCGATGCCGGCGCCTCGGTCTCAGAGGCCTTCGATAAGCGTCCGATAATCCTCCACCGCCGCAAACTCTGCCGTGTCCTTCGGCCCCTTTCGGCTGTCCGGCTCTTTCACCGCCAGTAAATGCGCCACACCAAATTCCCGGGCACTGCGCAGGATCGGCAGGGTGTCGTCGATGAACAGGCTGCGTGCCGGGTCGAAGTCGATGTCGGCCTGTAACGCCTCCCAGAACTGCGGGTTTTCCTTGGGGAAACCGTAGTCGTGGGAGCTGATCAAGCGTTCGAAGTAGGGCGCCAGTTCGATTCTTTCGAGTTTCAATGACAGGGAGTCGCGGTGGGCATTGGTGATCAGTACCACCCGTTTACCCGCCCGTTTGATCGCCGCCAGGAAGGTGTCCGCATCCGGGCGCAGGGCGATCAGGTGCGCGGTTTCCAGTTTCAATTCGCGCACTGGCAGCTTGAGTTCGGCACTCCAGAAATCCAGGCAGTACCACTGCAACAGACCGGCATTGCGTTCGAACAGCGGTTGCAGTTCCAGCTCGGCCATGGCCCGGCTGACCCCGTGCAAGTCGGCATAACGCTGGGGCAGGTGCTCCAGCCAGAAATGGTTGTCGAAGTGCAGATCCAGCAGCGTGCCGTCCATGTCCAGCAGAACGGTGTCGATGTCGTGCCAGGGCAGCAGGGGCATAAAAAACTTCTCCAGCGGTAAAAAAGGTATCCGAAGACAACAATCAGGATAGGCCGGGTATAGTAACCCGCTATTGCCCAGGAGCCGCTCATGCGCCAGAAACCCACCGTCCTCGCCCGCGAGATAGTCGCCACCAGCCGTTTGTTCTGTGTCGAAGAACTGAAGCTGCGCTTTTCCAACGGCGTGGAGCGCACTTATGAGCGATTGGTCGGCAAGGGCGCCGGGTATGGCGCGGTGATGGTCGTGGCGATGCTCGACGCCGAGCATGCGGTGCTGGTCGAAGAGTATTGCGGCGGCACCGATGCCTATGAACTGTCACTGCCCAAAGGCTTGATCGAGCCGGGTGAAGACGTGCTGGCGGCGGCCGAGCGGGAGCTCAAGGAAGAGGCTGGTTTTGGTGCCCGGCAATTGGAGCATCTGACCGAGTTGTCATTGTCGCCCGGCTACATGAGCCAGAAAATCCAGGTGGTACTGGCCACGGACCTCTATGAAGAACGTCTGGAGGGTGACGAGCCGGAGCCGATGGGCCAGAGCAAGGTCAACCTGCGCGAGCTGTCCACTCTGGTGCAGAACCCACAGTTCACTGAGGGGCGAGCCTTGGCGGCGCTGTACCTGGCCCGTGACTTGCTGACTCAACGCGGAGTGTTCCTGCCATGAATTTCTCTCATCCATTGATGGCGCCGGTGGTCGAACTGGCGTTGCAGGCGGGCGAAGCGATCCTGCCGTTCTGGCGCACAGGCACGGCGGTGACGACCAAGGCCGACGACTCTCCGGTGACCGCCGCCGACCTGGCTGCCCATCACTTGATCCTGGCCGGCCTGACGGCACTCGATCCGAGCATCCCGGTGCTGTCCGAAGAGGACGCCAACATCCCCCGGAGCGTGCGCGCCGGGTGGCAGCGCTGGTGGTTGGTAGACCCATTGGATGGGACCAAAGAGTTCATTTCCGGCAGTGAAGAGTTCACGGTCAACATCGCCCTGATCGAGCAGGGCCGTGTGGTGTTTGGCGTGGTGTCGATGCCGACCAATGGGCGCTTTTACGTGGGCGGTGCCGGATGGGGGGCGTGGCGTGGTGACAGGGGCGAAGCGCCGCTGCCGATTCAGGTTCGCGAAGTGCCGCCGGCGGGTGCCCCGTTCACAGTGGTCGCCAGCCGTCGCCATTCCAGCCCTGAGCAAGAACGTTTGCTGGCCGGGTTGAGCGCCAGTCTGGGTGAGTTGGAACTGGCCAATATCGGCAGTTCATTGAAATTTTGTCTGTTGGCCGAAGGGGCGGCGGATTGTTATCCGCGCCTGGCACCCACCTCGCAGTGGGACACGGCCGCAGCGCAAGGCGTGCTGGAAGGGGCGGGTGGCGAGGTGCTGGAGCTGAGCGGTGCGCCTTTCAGCTATCCGGCCCGGGAATCGTTGTTGAATGAGTTCTTTTTGGCACTGCCGGCGAAGGCGGCGTGGCGGGAGAAATTGCTCGAGCTGGCCCGCTCCTGACGTTTTCTTAGATCTGTGGCGAGGGAGCAAGCGCCCTCGCCACAGGGTTTTGCATCGTCCTCACGTTCAGCGGTGCAGCACGTACTGCCCGGTGAACGTCACGGCATCTTCCTCGCTTCCCGCATTCACGACCCGGGTATGCAGTGTCAAACGCGCCCGGCCGTAACGCTGGTACATGGTCAGGAATTTCTTCCACACCGCTGCACTCGGCGCCTGGCAAATGGCGTTCGCATCGCCGGTCACAGGGAGCGGGTAGCTGATCTGCCCTTCCTGAATCACGATGTGCCCGTCTTCAATCCCTTCTTCTTTCAGTCGCAAATGCAGCCAGCCCCAGCCGGCCAGTACCGCGCCGCAATACAGGCTGCCGCCGAACATGGTGCTCTTGTGGTTGACGTTGGCGTCCAGCGGCAAATACAAGCGCAGCTGCTGATCGTGCCAGTCGAGCACTTTGAGGCCCATGTCCCGCGTGAGGGGGATGTCGTGATGGAGGACGGTTTCCAGGTAACGACTGTCGCGGTTCATGCGGGGCCTCATGTTTGAAGTGGATGATTAGACAGTGGGTCAATCGAGTTCGTCGGTGTGGCTGGAGACGCCGCTGTCGGCGAAGCTCAGGCCGTGCTTGCGCAGCTTGTCGTGCAAGGTCTTGCGTGGAATGCCCAAGGCTTCGGCGACGCTGCGCAGCGAACTGTGCGAGCGCGCCAGTTCGGCGGCGATCAGGGTTTTTTCGAAGTTTTCCACTTGTTCGCTCAGGCCACCGCTGACCACCGCCAGCGGCGCCCCGGCCGTGTCTTGCAGCCCTGAGTTGTCCAGTGCCAGCTCCAGGCCGAGGGCGAAGCGTTCGGCGGCGTTTTGCAGTTCGCGCACATTGCCGGGCCAGGTGTGACGCAACAGCTGCGCGCGTTGCCCGGGTTGCAGCTCGTGGGGCGGCAAGCCATGGCGGGCACTGGCTTCATCGGCGAAATGCTGGAACAGCATCAAGGCATCTTCGCCGCGCTCGCGCAGGGGGGGAATACGCAGCGGTGCGACGTTCAGTCGGTAATACAAGTCGGCGCGAAAACGCCCTTGATCGGCAGACTGGCGCAGGTCTTCCTTGGTGGCGGCGATGATACGGATGTCCAGCGGGATCAGTTGATTGCCACCCAGGCGTTCGACCACCCGTTCTTGCAGCAAACGCAGCAACTTCACCTGCACATCCAGGCTCATGCTTTCGATTTCATCGAGGAACAGCGTGCCGCCGTTGGCGAATTCGAACTTGCCGATGCGACGCTTCTGCGCCCCCGTGAAGGCGCCCGGCTCGTGACCGAACAGCTCGCTTTCGACCACCGATTCGGCCAGTGCGCCGGCGTTGATTGCCACGAACGGACCGCTACGCCGATTGGACAGGTCATGCAACGCCCGCGCGACCACTTCTTTACCCGCCCCGGTTTCGCCAAGGATCAGTACGTCGGCTTTGGTCGCCGCCAGGGCCCCGATTTGTTCGCGCAGGCGCAGGATCGAGGGCGACTGCCCGACCAGACGGGTGGTCAATTCATTGCGGTCGCTCAGGGCCAGACGCAGGCTGCGGTTGTCCAGCACCAGTCGGCGCAAGGCCAGGGCGCGGCGCACACTGTCGAGCAGGGCGTCGCTGGCGAAAGGTTTTTCCAGGAAGTCGTAGGCGCCGGCGCGCATGGCTTGCACCGCCAGTGGCACGTCACCGTGACCGGTAATCAGCAGCACCGGCAACTCCGGGTCCTGGGCGTGGAGTTCAGTCAGCAGTTCCAGGCCGTCCATGCCCGGCATGCGGATATCGCTGACCACAACGCCCGGCCAGTCGCGTTCCAGCTGTGCGGCCAGGCCCTTGGCTTCGGCCAGCGGCAGGATTTTCAGGCCGGCCAGATCCAGCGTCTGGCTCAAGGCCTGGCGCAGGTGGGGATCGTCGTCGATCAACACGACCTGGATGCGGTTGTCGATGGTCATGCACTTCGGTCCTCGGACGGTTGCAGGCTCACACCCGGTGCGCCTGCGCGCAGCTTCAGGGTAATCAATGCGCCACCTTCCTTGTGGTTGGCGAACGACAGTTCACCGCCAAAGGCGCGCATCAGGGTTTCGCAGATCGCCAGCCCCAACCCCAGGCCCTGGGTGCGGGTCTTGGTGGTGTAGAAGGGCTCGCTGGCGCGGCCAAGGGCTTCCATGCAAAAGCCGGGGCCGTTGTCGCGAATGTACAGGTGGACGCCGTCAGCGGTGGATTGGGCACTTAGCCAGAGTTTGCGCGGCGGGCCTTTTTCCGTCAGGGCGTCCAGGGCGTTGGCCAGCAGATTGCCGAGCACCTGGCGCAGACGGGTTTCCCCGGCCTCGACCCACAGGGTGGCGGCGGGTAAATCGCGGATCAGTTCGACCTCCATGCTGCGCCGACGCTTGGCCAGCAACGCCAGGGCGTCGTCCAGCGCCGGTTGCAGGGCGACGCTTTCCGGGGCGTGGCGATCACGGCGGGCAAAGGCGCGCAGATGGGCGATGATCGAGGCCATGCGCCCGGTCAATTCGCTGATCAATTTGAGATTGCTCCGGGCGTCGTCGGTGCGCTGGTGATCGAGCAGTACTTCGGCGTTTTCCGCGTAGCTGCGAATCGCGGCCAGCGGTTGGTTGAGTTCGTGGCTGATGCTCGCCGACATCGTGCCCAGCGCCGACAGTTTGCCGGCCTGCACCAGATCGTCCTGCGCGCGCACCAGTTCCTGCTGGGCCTGTTCGCGCTCCAGCACTTCCTGTTTGAGTCGACGGTTGAGGCCTTCCAGATCGCTGGTGCGCTCGGCGACCCGGGCTTCCAGTTCGCGTCGGGCCTTGGCTTCGAATGCGATTCGGTCGAGGTAATGGCGGCGGCGCTGCATCATCAGGCCGAGCAGTAGCATCAGCACCAACAGCGTCGCGCCACCGATGGCGACGACCGTTCGCACCGGGCGGTCAATCAGGGTGCGCGGCGCGAGAATGCTGACGTCCCAGCCGGTTTCCGCGATCGACTGGGTCTGGGTCAGCCAGGCGTCGGGGTTGAGATTCAAGGGCTTGGGCTCGCGCGTCGGATAAGGCTGGATCGCGGTGATCGCCTGGCTCTCTTCATCGTTCAGCGGACGGGTCGCGCGAAAGCGCCATTCCGGTCGCGAGGTGATGATGACGACGCCGTTATGGTCGGTCAGTAGCAACTGTTCCGGGGTTTTGCCCCACAGGCTTTCGGTGTGGTCGAGATCAACCTTCACCACCAGTACGCCGATGATTTTCTCGCCCTCACGCACCGCCGCGGCGAAGAAGTAGCCGCGTTTGGCGGACGTGGTGCCCAGCCCGAAAAAGCGCCCGAGCCGGCCGGCCATGGCTTCGCTGAAGTACGGACGGAAGGCAAAGTTACGGCCGACGAAGCTGTCGTGCTTGTCCCAGTTGGACGCGGCCAGGGTCTTGCCTGTGGTGTCCATCAGGTACATGACTTCGGCCCCGGTCTGGGCGCTGATGTTCTTCAGCAGGCGGTTGGCGTTGCCTTGGGTGACGCCGTCGTCCGGCGCACCGAGCACGGCGCGCAGGGCCGGCAGATCGCCGAGAATCTGCGGCAGTACCTCATAGCGATGCAGGGTGCCCAGCAGGTTGGCGACATAGAGATCGAGGGTCTGCCGGTTCTGGCTGGCCAGCTCGCTACGGTAATAGCGCTCGGCCAGATGCTCCAGCGGCCACAACAACGGCGCCAGGCACAAGGCGAGCAGCGCCAGGCTGCGCCAGCGAGGTCTGCGGGGGAGGGTCGGGGTCATAAGCATCGAGCGCCTGTGGGTACAGGCGCATTATGCCTAGGCTTGCGGGCGCAGTCTGCGCACCTGGGGGCAGGTGCGCCTGCGCGGTGAAGCTTCAGGTCGGGTTTCAGGCAAATACTTCGGCGTCCTTGAGCAATGCCCCGACCTTATCCTTGGCCGACAGTTGCGGTGCGGCGTCCAGTTGCCAGTCGATGGCCAGGTCCGGGTCATCCCAACGAATGCAGCGCTCGGCCGACGGGTTGTAGTAGTCGGTGGTCTTGTAGAGGAATTCGGCGTAGTCGCTCAACACCACGAAGCCATGGGCAAAGCCTTCAGGAATCCAGAGCTGGCGATTATTGGCGGCGGACAGACGCACCGCGACCCATTTTCCGAAATGCGGCGAGCTGCGGCGGATGTCCACGGCGACGTCGAGCACTTCACCGGCCGTGACTCGAACCAGCTTGCCCTGCGTGTTTTGCAGTTGGTAATGCAGGCCACGAAGCACGCCTTTTTGCGAGCGCGAGTGATTGTCCTGAACGAACGGTGTGTTCAGGCCGGTCGCTTCTTCGAAAGCCTTTGCGTTGAAGCTTTCGTAAAAGAACCCCCGCTCGTCACCAAACACCTTGGGTTCGATGATCAGAACACCGGGCAGGTCGGTGGTGACTACATTCATGGTGTTTCTCCAGTGCTAGGCGTAGATGGTCGACATTCTTGCGTAGAGTCTTGTTCAAGACGAGTGGCGCGTCATTTTTCTTTTTCCGTTTACCCGGCCGGCCCGTCGTCAGACGGGTGAAGGGGGTTGCGTATCGCCCCAAGCAGTGGCGATATAGGCGCCTAATAATATTTCAGGGGTCGTTGTATGCCGCTCGCCACGTTGATTCATCGCGCCAGTTTGCCCAGTCCGCAAGTGTCTGCGGAGCAAGCGCATGAGCTGTTGCAGGAGCATTACGGGCTCGGCGGAAGGTTGCAGGCCCTTGGCAGCCAGCAGGATTTGAATTACCGCGTTGACAGCGACCAGGGCCGTTTCGTCCTGAAAATCTGCCGGGGCGACTATTCGGCGCTGGAACTGCAAGCCCAGCACGCGGGGCTCAAACATCTGGGCGAACACCCGGACGTGCACGTGCCGCGGGTGATTCCCGCGAAGAATGGTGCGGACCTGCTGACGCTGGAAGTCGGTGGCCAAGCGGTACACGTGCGCTTGCTGGACTACATCGAAGGCCAGTCCCTGACCCATCTGGACCATTTCAATCGCACGGTGGTGGCCGGTTTCGGTCGCTTGTGCGGCGAGATGGACCTGGCGCTGGCGGCTTTCGATCATCCGGGGCTGGAGCGCACCCTGCAGTGGGACGCTCGCCATGCTCAGGCGTTGATCGCGCATTTGTTGCCGGTGATCCAGGACTACACTCAGCGCCAGTTGATCGCCGAAGCGGCGGAGCAGGCCGAACGCCATTTGCAGCCACTGGTGGACAAGCTGCCGGTGCAGGCCATCCATATGGACATCACCGACGATAACGTGGTGTGGCAGCGCGATGCGCAACGCCACTGGCAGCTGCAGGGCGTGATCGATTTCGGTGATTTGATCCGCACCTGGCGCATCACCGACCTGTCGGTGACCTGCGCGGCGTTGCTGCATCACGCCGATGGCGACCCGTTCTGCATTTTGCCGGCGGTGCAGGCTTATCACGCGGTCAATCCGCTGACCCATGAAGAACTGCTGGCGTTGTGGCCGCTGATCGTCGCTCGTGCGGCGGTGTTGGTGCTCAGTGGTGAGCAGCAAGTCAGCATCGATCCGGGCAATGATTACAGTCGTGACAACCTGACTCACGAGTGGGAAATTTTCCGCGTCGCCACGTCGGTGCCATTGGCCTTGATGGAAGCGGCGATCCTGACGTCGGTGGGCCAGAACCTGCCGGAAATTGGCAGCGAAGGCTTCGCGCCGCTGCTGCCAAGCCTGGTCGGTCGCGAGTTTGCCTTGATCGATCTGGGGGTGCTCAGCCCGCATTTCGACGCCGGTAACTGGGAGCAGGAGGGCGTGGATCAGCGGTTGCTGGACGAAGCGGCCGCCGCCCACGGCCTGGCGGCCAGTCGTTACGGGCAATACCGCTTGTCCCGCACCCGACCGGACAGCGCCATCGAACCGGACACCTGTCCGTTGCACGTCGAATTGCGCGTACCCGACGGCACGGCGGTCGAATCGCCGTTTGCCGGCATGATCCATCAACCGTCGCCTGGCGTGTTGCAACTCGACGGCCCGCAACTGAGCGTGCGGCTCCAGGGCGTCACACCGTCACTGCATACCGGGGCGGCGCTGGTCAAAGGACAGGTGCTGGGTACGGTCAGCGGGCCGCTGATCGTGCAACTGGCCCGTGGTGCATCGTTGACGGCACCGTTGTTCTGCACGCCTTCACGTGCCGCCGCCTGGCAAGCGTTGTGCCCGTCACCGGCGGCGCTGCTGGGGCTGGCCTGCGATGCTGAAGCCGAACTCGACGCACACACCCTGTTGGCCCGTCGCGACGCCAGTTTCGCCCGCACGCAAAAACACTATTACGTCGACCCGCCGCGCATTGAACGCGGCTGGCGCAACCACCTGATCGACATGCAGGGCCGCTCCTACCTCGACATGCTCAACAACGTCGCGGTGCTGGGGCACGGCCATCCGCGCATGGCAGCGGTCGCCAGTCGCCAGTGGTCGTTGCTCAACACCAACTCGCGGTTCAACTACGCGGCAGTCGCCGAGTTTTCCGAGCGCTTGTTGAAGCTGGCGCCGGACTCCATGGACCGCGTGTTCCTGGTCAACAGCGGCAGCGAGGCCAATGACCTGGCGATCCGCCTGGCGTGGGCCTACAGCGGCGGCCGCGACATGCTCAGCGTGCTGGAGGCCTATCACGGCTGGACGGTGGGCGCCGATGCGGTCTCGACCTCGATTGCCGACAACCCGAAAGCCTTGAGCAGTCGTCCGGACTGGGTGCACCCGGTGACGGCACCGAACACGTATCGCGGCGAGTTCCGTGGCCCGGACAGTGCGCCGGACTATGTGCGCAGCGTTGAACACAACCTGGCAAAAATCGCCGAACAAAAACGCCAGCTGGCCGGCTTCATCTGCGAGCCGGTGTACGGCAATGCCGGTGGCATTTCGCTGCCGCCGGGGTACCTGAAGCAGGTCTATGCCATGGTTCGTGCCCGGGGCGGTGTGTGCATCGCCGACGAAGTGCAAGTCGGTTACGGGCGCATGGGTCATTTCTTCTGGGGCTTCGAAGAGCAGGGCGTGGTGCCGGACATCATCACCATGGCCAAAGGCATGGGCAACGGCCAGCCTCTGGGGGCGGTGATCACTCGCCGGGAGATCGCCGAAGCACTGGAAGCCGAGGGGTATTTCTTCTCGTCCGCCGGCGGCAGTCCGGTGAGCTGCCAGGTCGGCATGGCGGTGCTGGATGTGATGGAAGAGGAAAAACTCTGGGAAAATGCTCAGGTCGTTGGCGGATATTTCAAGGAGCGTCTGGAAGCGCTGATCGACATTCATCCGCTGGTGGGCGCGGTGCACGGTTCCGGGTTCTACCTGGGCGTGGAATTGATCCGCAACCGCGAAACCCTGGAACCGGCGACCGAGGAAACCACCGCGCTGTGCGATCGTTTGCGCGAGTTGGGCATCTTCATGCAGCCGACGGGCGATTTCCTGAACGTCCTCAAGATCAAACCGCCGATGGTCACTTCGCGCCGCAGCGTGGATTTCTTTGTCGACATGCTTTCGAAGGTGCTCGCCGAGGGGCTGTAATTCCATACCCCTGTAGGCGCGAGCCTGCTCGCGATGAGGTCGTGTCAGTCACGGATTTTTTGATTGATACACCGCCATCGCGAGCAAGCTCGTTTCCACAGGAATGGTGGCATAAGTTCGATTGTTATCGGGTTTAAGTGTGTATTTTTAGACGTAAGGCATATTTGTCACTTTTAAAGCCGATTTTTATCGGCTATAAAGTCGCCAATGCCAGGGCGTGGATAAACCATGCCCGACCGTCACGCACTTGCCCGGAGATGATTCATGAGCCGTAACGTTACCGTCGCCGCCACTCAGATGGCCTGTTCCTGGGACCTTGAAGGCAATATTGAAGTCGCTGAACGGTTGGTCCGTGAAGCCGCCGCCAAAGGCGCGCAGATCATCCTGATCCAGGAACTGTTCGAGGCGCCGTACTTCTGCCAGAAGCCGAACCCGGATTACCTGCAGCTGGCCACGACGGTCGAAGACAACGTCGCCATCAAGCATTTCCAGAAAGTCGCCAGGGAACTGCAAGTGGTGCTGCCGATCAGCTTCTACGAATTGGCCGGCCGCGCTCGTTTCAACAGCATCGCGATCATCGACGCTGACGGCAGCAACCTCGGGATTTATCGTAAAAGCCACATCCCGGACGGTCCTGGTTACCACGAGAAGTACTACTTCAACCCGGGCGATACCGGCTTCAAGGTCTGGAATACCCGTTACGCGAAAATCGGCGTGGGCATCTGCTGGGACCAGTGGTTCCCCGAGGCTGCGCGCAGCATGGCGTTGCAAGGCGCGGAAATTCTGTTCTACCCGACCGCCATCGGCAGCGAGCCCCACGACAAGACCATTTCGTCCCGCGATCACTGGCAACGCGTGCAACAGGGGCACGCCGGCGCAAACCTGATGCCGCTGATCGCCAGTAACCGCATCGGCAACGAAGAGCAAGATGGCTACGACATTACCTTTTATGGTTCGTCGTTCATCGCCAACCAGTTCGGCGAGAAGGTGCAAGAACTCAACGAAACCGAAGAAGGCATTCTGGTTCACACCTTCGACCTCGAAAAACTCGAACATACACGCAGCGCGTGGGGCTCCTTCCGCGACCGCCGCCCTAACCTGTATGGTGCTATCAAAACCCTCGACGGATCCCTGGAGTCCTGACTGCCATGACGACTATGAACAGCACCCCTCGCGCAGACGGCTTCTACATGCCGGCCGAGTGGGCACCACAAACCCAGACCTGGATGATCTGGCCCGAGCGCCCGGACAACTGGCGCCTGGGCGGCAAACCGGCGCAAGCCGCGCACGTGGCGGTGGCCAAGGCCATCGCCCGTTTTGAACCGGTCACCGTGGCCGTTTCCGCCGGCCAGTATGAAAACGCCCGTGCCCGTCTGGACGCGCCGAATATCCGCGTAGTGGAGATGTCCAGTGACGACGCCTGGGTCCGGGATACCGGCCCGACGTTCGTCATCAACGACAACGGCGAAGTCCGTGGCGTGAACTGGGATTTCAATGCGTGGGGCGGCTTTGACGGTGGCCTGTATTCGCCGTGGAACCGCGACTCGCAGGTGGGTGGCAAAATCCTCGAGATCGAGCGCAGCCCGCGCTATCGCACTGAAGGCTTTGTGCTTGAAGGCGGTTCGATCCACGTCGATGGCGAGGGCACGCTGATCACCACCGAAGAATGCCTGCTCAATCGCAATCGAAATCCGCACCTGAACCGTGCAGAGATCGAAGCGGTGCTCAGCGCACATCTGGCTGTGGATAAAATCATCTGGCTGCCGGACGGTCTGTTCAACGACGAAACCGACGGCCATGTGGATAACTTCTGCTGTTACGTGCGTCCGGGCGAAGTATTGTTGGCCTGGACCGATGATCCGCAGGACCCGAACTACCCGCGTTGCCAGGCTGCGATGAACGTGCTGAAAAGTAGCACGGACGCCAAGGGGCGCCCTTTTACAGTGCACAAAATGCCGATTCCGGGACCGCTGTATGCGACCGAGGAAGAATGCGCGGGTGTCGATCCGGTGGACGGCACTCAGGAGCGTAACCCGACTGTTCGTCTGGCCGGTTCCTATGTGAACTTCCTGATCGTCAACGGCGGCATCATCGCTCCGAGCTTCGACGACCCGCTGGATGCGCCGGCAAAAGAGATCTTGCAGAGCCTGTTCCCGCAACACGAAGTGGTGATGGTGCCAGGCCGCGAACTGTTACTGGGCGGCGGTAACATCCACTGCCTTACCCAACAACAGCCAGCGCCGCACAAAGAGTGAGTGCAGTTGTAACAGCTTGAGTTGATTGCAAATTCGTTCTGGCAAACGTTTTCGCGCCCAGCTTCACGGCAAGCCCGCAGCCCTACAGGACTGCGGGCTTTTTTGTATCCGCTTGTCGGCTGCCTGCACACATTGGCATAGCTCTTGTATCTGTGATGGTGCAATGCAGGGAGGGGGAGAACTTAGTTGTTCTGTCATAAACCTTGGATAAAGTCAGGCCGCTCACAAACCAGGAGAGAGCGCAGAAATGAACGCCGAAGTGAATGTGGTGAGCGAGCGGGCGTTGCATCCCCTGGCAGTAACCAGCGAATCGCTCCAGATCCTGGCGCACTGGTTCAAGTCCAATGGGACGCGTCAGATCGCAGACAGTGATCCGCGCCGGATGATAATCGAGCGTTACCCCGCTGGCTTGTTCAGCGAGGCTGAGCTAGATGCGTTGTGGGATGTGATGGAAGGATAAGTAGAAAAACAACGGATTGATCAACGAAGAACGCTGCCGGCATGGCAGCGTTTTTTTATGTCCGAAGCACCCTCATCGACCTCGGCCCATGGCCTGGAAAGCAAGCCGCAGGACATTCATCTCGCTTGCGTCAGGCGCTGCCGGCAAAAGTGCCTTCCGCCGAATCGATGGCTGTACCATTTGATGTTTTCTGCCAAGTAAAGTCATTTCTTAGACGATTTTTGCCTAATTACAGACGATTCATCAAATTGACACACCCTTGAGGCCGCAGCTACGATTCGGCCCAACGCCTGTGGCTGACTGCCATAATCCAAAATAATAAAAAGGCCCGCCGCGAGTCATCGTGGGCGGGCTTTTTTGTTTGCGAAATGAAAAAAGAGCGCGAAAGTGCCATTTCAGCCGTTCGACACAGCGCGTACCTACCCGTAATAAGGAAAACAAAATGTTGAACAAGCGAATCAGCCTGATCGCTCTGGGGATTTTGAGCACTTCACAGGTCATGGCTAACGACCAGGCCGAATCCAAGGGGTTTGTTGAGGACAGCAGCCTCAAAGTACTGCTGCGCAACGCCTACATGAACCGTGACTACAAAGACGGCAACCCGGATAAATCCGAGTGGGGCCAAGCGGCCATCGGTACATTCTCGTCCGGCTTTACCCAGGGCACCGTGGGCGTGGGTGTGGACGCTTTCGGTTTGTACGCACTTAACCTGGAGCGCAGTGAAGACCGTAGCGGCGCCCAAGGCATCGACTTTTTCAAAAAAGGTGACAGCGGCCAACCGGCTAACGACCTGTCCAAGGGCGGCGCAGCCGTCAAATTCCGCCTATCCAGCACCACGCTGACCTACGGCGACCAGATGCCGGCCCTGCCGGTATTGAGCTACGACAACGTGCGTCTGCTGCCGGAAAGCTACACCGGCACCCTGATCACCTCCAAGGAGATCAAAGGCCTGGAACTGAACGCCGGTCGCTTCACCGCCGAATCGCGCAAAAGCGCTGAAGGCCGTGACAGCGGTGGCTTGAAGTCGATCAACGTGTTGGGCGGCAGCTACCAGTTCACCGAGCAATTCAAGGCAGCGCTGTACGCTTCCGACGTCGAAGACGTACTGAAGAAACAATACGTGAACGCCAACTACGTGTTCCCGATCGACAAGGATCAGTCCCTGACCCTGGACTTCAACGGCTACCGTACCAAGCTGGACGATTCTTACGTACGCGACAACAACCTCACCGGCGACGACAACAAGATCTGGAGCCTGGCGGCGACATACGCCACCGGCCCACACTCGTTCATCCTTGGCTACCAGCGCAGCACGGGTGACAGCAACCTGGGTTACCCATACGGTGGCTACCAGAAGGATCAAGGTCGCGTCGGTGACGGTGGCAACACCATCTACCTGTCCAACTCCTACTGGTCCGACTTCAACGCCGAAGACGAACGCAGCTGGCAACTGGGCTACGGCCTGGACTTCAGCGCCTTCGGTGTTCCTGGCCTGAGCTACAACTTCGCCTACGTGCGTGGTGACAACATCACCACCTCCACCAGCACAGACGGCACTGAGCGCGAAATCTTCAACCAGTTCAAATACGTCGTGCAAAGCGGCCCGGCCAAAGACCTGAGCGTGAAACTGCGCAGCTCTGTCCTGCGTGTTTCGCAGAAGTCGAGCGAGTACAACGTCAGCGGTAACGAAGTGCGCGTGTTCGTGGATTACCCGATCAACATTTTCTGATGATCGATTGCGGTATCGAAGCCTGATGCAAGGCTGAGCGCAAAGAGAAGCCCCGACTGGTTCGGGGCTTTTTTGTGGGGGCTCGTACAGCCACCATTACGCGATATCGCAGACACAAAAAAGTGCAGGTGCAGCGGGGGCGCCATGTTCAGTTGTTGCCGGAGTGAGGTGCGCTCCCTCCAGTACACCGCACATTTTTTCGCTCAGTCGACATAGGTCACGTATCCGGCCATCAAGTTCGGCCGCTCGAACGTATCGATTTCCTCGACGCGCTGATGCATTTCGCTGACGATCTGCTTGAACGTCGCATCATCCATGTCGATCCAGTAACGCGGGTTGCGGCCGGTGAGGCGGTCGTATTCGGCGGTGGTGGGGTCGAGGTGGCGGTATTCTTCGTACTGCGGCAAGTCCGGCAACGGGCGGCTGACGTCCATGTAGTTCTGGATGAAATCCCACAGGGCGCAAGGCGGTTGGAAGTCGGGACCGGGGCACAGCAGCGCGCCGAAGTTGATCATGATGTTGCGGTAGCGATGGGCGAGGTAAAGCACGTTCAACGGCATGCCCTGACTGTCCGGGGACGTGGCGATGTAGGCGTCAAACTCGTAGAACGGCGCGGTGAGTTCACCGATGGTGCCGTTCTTTTTGTATTCACCGTTGTTTTTGTAGTCGAAGACCGTGACCAGGCCGGTGCGGCGGTTGAGCTCCCAGATGGGGCCTCGGGAGGGTTTTATCCAGAGGTTGGGGAACTTATCTATTACCAACTTACCTATTGCCCAGGAGCCCAATGGAATTCCAAGGGTTATGGATGAATATTTTGTGATATTAAGCGCCGTCTCCTGCCAGCTCTCTTCGGCATTAATTAGTATTAAAGTGGAGATGGAAAGCAATATAAACAAAGAAAACCAAAATAAAAATTTCCCTATAGAGTACAAATAAATCCAGAAGTGTGATGCGCCTGAAAAAAGTGCATATCTGAAACATTCATGATCGTCTCTGACGTGGAAATCGACATGTTCGAATGAGCTTGAAGTATAGGTCCCTGCGGCTATTTGCTCTTCACGTTCTTTTTTAGATTTTTCATGAAGGCGAAGTTTCTTTGGCGAAAATTTTTCGAGAAAACTCGCAGGCGCTATTTCATCCGGACTACCCCAAGGTAATCTGACCTTGGCAAGCCGCATGATCCATGAACGCTCAGCAGAGCGTTCTTGTTGGGGAACTTCCGTCGCTCCATAAGCAGTCTTGGCGTAATACGATGTATTGCTCATGAATCAGTATTCCGCGATCTGTTTGTCACTTCGTCTGCCCAGTAGAGTGCACCCACGCTGCCGAAATCGGGTTTTATATGGGTGGCAAAAAACGGCGTACCATCCTTCGGTGGTGGCGCAGGAAAATGCCAGCGTTGATTAAGTTGCTCCAGTACACACTGAGCCCGGACTTGCCATTGATGGGCGATGCCGGATGAGCCGGTTACCGGGTCGAAGGCGTAGCTCGCTGGGGTTTTGAAAAACAGTTCCAGCCCCTGCGGTAGCAGCCGTTGGGCATTGGGTGGAACGAGGCGGCTATCGATCAGTTTTGTGAACGGCACCGTTTCACTTTTGAGGCGACCACCTTTGAGTTCGAAGGTATTAAGTCGACAGTGGGCATTGATGTTCAGGGTGCCGAGGTTTGCAATTAAGCCCGGCAAGTTACTTTCAATGCGAATGCAGGTATTGGACGAGATCACTTGAAAAGGTGTCCTGGCGCGAAAGTCGAGTTTGGCATTAGGGACGAATTGAGGGTTGGGGCCTATGTTGATGCGAATGTCGGCAAACAAACTGATCAGGTAATAAAAACCACGTTGCGGATCCAGCAGGTGCACGTTATCTGAATGAACTTGCGTGCCGAACGGGCCATTGACCAGCCACTCTTCGATGGGCTTGTCGCTCAGCCACCAGGCCAATCCGGCACCGATCACGATCAATATCAGCGCTGCCCAGCCACCTGGGCCCAGACCGAGAAAGGTGATGCCGCTAACAACCAAATTACTGAGAGCGCTGATGGCGCCGCCCGCAGCCATCATCAGATAGCCCCAGCTGGCATCGTCGCCCCATTTCCACGCAAACCAGGCATCTGTCAGGCATATACCCGAAAAAATCAGACCACTGGCCATTTGTGCAAATAGGCGTCCGGTGAGTTCCTTCGCTAAATGTTCTGCTAGACGGCCGAAAAATTTCTGAGCGGCCTCAACAGGGATATTGAATAGCACTTTTCGCCCAACCGCTAAAACAGACTGTGTACTGGCAAATTTTACCGTCAACATTTCTAGCGCAATAGTAAGATCAACTGCTGCTCCGCCCATCCCGAGAAATGCTCTTCCGAATCCTTTCTCTCTTTCGGTTTGTTTGAACGAATTGTTCTCCACCCTCACATTCCAAACCTCCAACATCAAAACCCCCGCCGCAAACGGCAACGAGCCCAGCACGCGATGAACCCGGCTGTTAGCCGACTCGACATGCTCATCCACGCCCCGCTGCAACGGACTTTTCACGTACGCATCACCCGTCGCCCGCGCCTCCACATCGGCTTTGTAAACCGCGTTGATCCGCTGATTCAGCACGCTGAGATTGTTCGCCGTCGGATGCTTCAGCGGGATCGCCAGCAGCGTGTGATGGGTTTCGCGAAGGGCGTACGGGGTGTCGAGTACGTCGTCGCGCACCTTCAGCGGTCGGCCCTGGGCATCCAGGTACTGACCCATCACCCGGTGTGGCCGCTGATCGCCGGACGGCACATCGGTCAGGCCAAAAACGTAGTAATGCTGCGGGTCGGCGTCACGCCGCTGGATGAAGTGCGCGTCGCCAAAGGTCTTGGGCATCAGGCTGCGCAACAGCCCCACGCCGAGGCCGTGCAGATAGGTGCTGGCGGGCATGGCCTGGCCGGTGTGTGGCCCGGACGGTTTGTTCACCGCGCTGCTGGCGGTTTCCAGGGCGCCCGCGAGGTTTTCGTAGATGCCGATCAGGCTACCGGCGGCCGCTTTCGATTGCCCGGTGAGGGTGCTGTTCAGGCTGCCGCTGGCCAGCAGGTCTTTGAGCAAGTGGCCGTCGAGGTGGTCGACCTGCGGGTAATAGGGCCCCGGGTGACTTTCGAATGCGGCGAGGTCATCGGCGCGTAAATGACCATCGCCCTCGTTGAGGTTTGTCTGGGTGGGTGGCACATAGGGCGCGGCCAGCGCCGCTTCATCGACGGCGGGCCAGAGCATCGGGTGCAGCGGGTGCGCCGGGTCGTGGGCGATGTCGTTGAGCAGGGTCTGGCCGACGCTGGCCCGTGGACTGTAGAGACTCACGCCGCTCAGCGCGTTGGTGACGTCGCCGTTGCTGGCCAACGGATCGAGTTGCGCGGGCACCGTGGCCAGGGCCGCGAACGTCTGGCTCACGGCAAACAGCGCGGCGAGGTAGTCAAAGCCGTCCTGACTCAAATGATCGGCCAGGGTTTGCTGCGTGACCGGTTGCTGCAGGCACTCGGCCAGCAGCGCCTGCGCCATGTTCAGTTGTTGCCAGATCAAGGCGCGCTCGGCGCTGGCGGTGAAACGGTTGATGTCGCGGCGCCCGGCCTCCTTCACTTTGTCGAAACAGGCGTGCAGCGGGTTCTTCTGGCCGCCGAGGGTGGCCGGCACGATCAGTTGCTGGACCATCACCGCGCTGGCGTGGTGGGGATAAAGGCTGGCGCGCTCGGCATACAGCGCCAGCAATTGCTGTTGCTGCCGGATCTGCGAAAGCAGGTGCCGCAAACGGTAGCGCGGGTCCTCCAGCAGCACGCCGCACACGCGCCGTTGGCGGGCGGTCTCCAGCACGTCGACGACGCTGGGCTGGGGTTGCCACAGATCCGCTTCATCGTCTGGCGGGGTCTTTCCTTGCAAGCGCTGCAACAGCGTGGCGAGGCAGTCGGCCCAGGCGCTGCTTTCGAACGTGGCGGGCACATCCGGCGTGGCGCCCTGCTCCCACTGAGCCAGGCAGCGCCTGGCTTCGAATTTGCGTTGTGCGGCAAATTGCCCCGACAGGTCGCATACGTAACGCCCCGGATGCTCCAGCCCATATTCGAAACCGCTCTGGCGTGCCCGTTGCGGGGCGATCAGGCTGAGCGGAAAAGCGCGTTCGGCCAGGTTGCGCCAGGTGACGCTGGCTTTCGTCGCGCTGTCGGACGCCTGGGCATCCCACGCATTGAAGCGCCCGAAGGCCTCGAGCATCGCCTGCCCGTCGGGCTGCGGGTCGAAAAGCCGTTCGAACGTCTGACTGTCGCACGGCAACGTGGGGCTCTGACAACGCCGGGCGCGTAACTCCGGGTCCTCCTCGAGGCGTTTGACGCGGGCAGCACTGAGCTGGATCTCGCTGAAACACAGTTGCACCGCTTCGGCCGGTTGCCGATTCCAGGTGGCGGGCAGCCAGATGTCGCTGAGTGCGACACCCCTGGCCAGGCGGTAGTCGTCGCACAGATCCTGGCCTTCGCGAAACATCGGCACGTCAATGTCGTGGTAAGTCGTGCGTTCGCCGTCCTGCCGCACTTCCAGTTCACGCCACAGGCGCCCGCGGTAAAACACATAGACAAAGCCGCTGCGGCACAGGACCGGCGTGCCGAGGTCGTGGCGGCTGCGCGCACCGGGCAGCGCGACGAAAGGCACGACGGGGACGATCTGGTTCCACTGCGCATCCAGTTGGCGCGGGGTGATCCGTACGTCCTCCAGCAACGGCAGGCGAATGGGCGCCCCATGGGTCGTGGCAATTTCCAGCCACAACTGATGCTCGTACCGGGCGTACCAGTTCCACACGAACAGCTCGCAGTGGACGCTGAATAAACGCTCCGTTTCGCGATCCACCTCATCGGTCAGGGCCGGCAGCGGTTCAATGCCTGACCGGTCGAAGAGCACCAGGCGCTGGTCTTTGGAATGGCCGGTGCCGATCACCTGGACGATCAGCCTGTCGGGCTCGCAGCAAGGACCGGCGGACAATCTTCCCAGGCGCTTCATGACTTAACCTGCGTGCAGTGGGTGCTGCGTTTCAGATCAAGGCGCAAAGGTCGGCGGATGGCTTCCTTGCCGGTGGACTCAAGGACTTGCAGGTTCTGATTGAATCCCTGTTTGTCCTGGATAAAAGAGGCTGGGTCGGCAGGGCTGAACATCACACATCCCTTGTGCTGGTTTAGTAAGGGCGGGACTGTGGATGAGTGAATACGGGATTAATGCAGGGCGGCTCGGTTTCTTGTGTGGGAAACGTGTTTTTGTTGTGTGGGATTTTTCGTTTGGCTCTTCCAGAAAAAGAAGGCCCCACATTACTGCGGGGCCTTCCTTGAGATTTCGGAGCGAAACCTGGAAGCGGGGGAAAACAGACGGGAATCCTTTTCACATAGAGCACTGTCTATGAACCGAATTACTAATTACACAGCGTAACTAATGATGTTCCCATCCCCACCTTTATCCCCTCCAGCGAACGCCATACATTGAGCTCCAACGCCTCTCCCATCATCCCGACGGGAAGGTCACTGGAGATTCCTCAATGCCTTTCGTAAGCGTGCGCATCACCCGCGATGGCGTGACCACTGAGCAGAAAGCTCAGGTGATCGCGGAAATCACTGAAACACTGGAACGTGTCCTCAACAAGCGTCCAGACCTGACCCACATCGTGATCGAGGAAGTCGACACCGATAACTGGGGTTACGCCGGGATCACCACCACTCAGTACCGCCAGCAACTGGCGCAAGAGGGGCAGTCATGACGCCGTCGGTGACCATCGATTTCGTCTCCGACGTGGTGTGCCCATGGTGCGCTCTGGGGGCGACGGCGCTCGAGCAGGCCATCGAGAACGTGGCGGGTGAGGTTTCGGTCGAGCTGACCTACAAGCCTTTCGAGCTGAACCCGAACATGCCGGCCGAAGGCGAAAAAGCCGTCGAGCACCTGATGCGCAAATACGGTCGTACCGCCCAAGACGTCGCCAATGGCAAAGCGATGCAGATCGAACGCGGCAATGCCATCGGCTTCAAGTTCGACCTGGAGAAGCGCACCCACTTCTACAACACCTTCGACGCTCACCGCTTGCTGCTTTGGGCGTTGGAGCAAGGGCGTCAGGTGGCGCTGAAGAAGATCCTGCTTCGCGCTTACTTCAGCGAAGGCCAGAACCCGAGTGATCAGCAGACGCTGGCGCGGTTGGCGGCAGAAGCCGGGTTGGACCAGGAACAGGCGAGCGAGGTGTTGGCGTCTGGCGCGTACGCCGCCGAGGTGCGTGAACTTGAGGCTTTTTACCAGCAGCGCGGTATCAATTCGGTCCCGGCCCTGGTGTTGAACGACCGTCATCTGGTGTCCGGTTCGCAATCGGTCGAGTACTACGAGCAGATGTTGAGACAAATGGCGTCGGCCTCCGCCGAAGCCTGATTACTTGTTTTTTCAAATCATCATTTATCAGCAGAGGTTCATCATGAGCAATTCGAAAAAAGTCGTTGTCATCACTGGCGCATCCCAAGGTCTCGGCGACGGCATGGTCAAGGCCTTCCGTGAACTCGGTTACCAGATCGTCGCCACTTCGCGTTCGATCAAGCCGTCGACCGATCCGGACATCCTCACTGTGGCCGGCGACATCGGCGAACCGGCCACCGCACAGCGCGTCATCCGTGAAGCGATCGCACGTTTTGGCCGTATCGATACGCTGGTTAACAATGCCGGGATCTTCATCGCCAAGCCGTTCACCGCGTACACCGCTGAAGACTACGCCAACGTGCTGTCGGTGAACCTCAACGGCTTCTTCTACATCACCCAGCTGGCCATTGCCGAGATGGAGAAAAACGGCAGCGGCCACGTCGTCAACATCACCACCAGCCTGGTGGACCACGCCATCGACGGCGTGCCATCGGTACTGGCCTCGCTGACCAAAGGTGGCCTGAACGCGGCGACCAAATCCCTGGCCATCGAGTACGCCAAGCGCGGCATTCGGGTGAACGCAGTGTCGCCAGGCATCATCAAGACCCCGATGCACGGCGAAGAAACCCACGCCGCACTGGGCGCTCTGCACCCGGTCGGGCACATGGGCGAGATCGATGACATTGCTAACGCGGTCGTGTACCTGGACGGCGCCAAATTTGTCACTGGCGAAATCCTGCACGTCGATGGTGGTCAGAGCGCGGGTCACTAAGACCCGGGTTTTAAAGCGGTAGAAACAACAAAGCCCTCGTATTGCTGCGAGGGCTTTGTCGTGGAACCTGTCCTGTCATTCTATTCCTGGCGTTCATCCATCTGTATCAAGACGCCGGGTTGTTCATGTCAGGTGACGGATTGCCGAAGTTGTTCAAGCCTCAGGTCAAGCTCTGGCAAGAGGCGGTTGTGTGAAAGGACCGTCCGCTGGTGGCCCTGTAATCACTCGACTGCGATCGTCAATTCCGGGTTGCCGAAGCCTTTGAGTTCTGCGTTCGATTTCTCGAAATAACGGCGCCAGAAACCTTCGAGGTTCTGGATCATCTTGCCGCTACGATAGCCGTTCTTGATTTGTGTAGGCACGAATGCGGCGCCGTGAACGTAGACCCTGGCCCCGGAAAAATCTGCCAGCAATTGCTGTTTTTCGACCTTCGCCAATTCCACGGCAGGGTTTATCTCGCGGATGCCGTTGTTGGTGTAGAAGCTGCCGAAGTCACTGTATTCGAGCATGTCGGACATCAGCAGGATGACCCGCTCGTTCACGCCTTCGGCATTTTTGATGTCATCGCCGATGGACTTCAGGCTGAACAGGATTTCGCTGCGCGGAATGTCCGAGCTGGATTTGCCCATTGCGTTGGAAAAAGCCTTTCCGAACCGTTGGTACAACGCAGCAGACTGACCCTTCAGGCAGGCATCGAACTTTCGGCTGGCCATCATCGGTACGTCGCCGAGTACGGCCGGATCGATCGGTTTTTCAAGCTCGCCGGCGAATTGCAGACGGGTGTAGTGACCTTCCAGGTAGGCGCTGAACGAGTAAAGCCGCAGCTTGTCACCGGGCTGGATAAAGCGCTTGATGTGGCCCCAGGCGGTTTTTTGCAAGTCAGGCGTCAATGGCGTTGTCTGATCGACAACGACGGTCAGTAGGCGGCCGGAAGGTGCACTGCGAAAGTTCTCGATTTTCGCTTGGGCGTAGCAGCTCGGGACATCATTGCGCTCCGCTGCCACGAGGGCAGCGGGGGCAAATGCCAGAGCCAGGATCAGGCTCTTGAACTTCATTAAGCCTCCGACTTGTCGAGTAGCTGGAGTTTGCGGGCGCGGCGGATGACGGCGGCGTCCACGCCTTTTTTGTTGGCCACGTAGTCGATGTCGTCTTCCTCGTAGCCGGTCAGGTCGCCGAAGGCGTTGTGATCAAAGGTTGTCTGCGCAGGTGCGGCAGTCGGCGTCGGCGTCGGGGCTGCTTCAACGGCTTGGGCGACTTCGGCCACGGGGGGCTCGACCGGTGCAACAACGGCGGCGGTCGTTGGTGCCGCGTTGGGTTTGGCGTTAAAAATGCTCAGTCCGGCAAACTGCTTTTTGAAATCTGCCAGCGTCGGATCATTGTCGGCGATTTGCTCGAAACGAGGGCCGGCCACCGAGATCAGGTCGTTGATCCTTGCGTTGTCACCGGCTTCAATCGCGGCGGACAGATCTGCCACGACCTTCTTGAAGTAGTTTTCAATGACCTTGCGGCTTTCTTTGCCCAGGTTGTCGGTGACATTCTTGCGCGCCTTGGCTGCGTTCTTTTCGTCTTCCTGGGCGATATAGGACTCGAACGTGCGGTTCAACAGGTCCGAACGCAGCGCTTCCAGTTCTTTACCGCCGACGCGGAACACCTTCATTTGCAAACCTTGCAACGTGCCCAGCGAGGCCTGGGCATCGTTGGCAACCCCACGGGCTTTGTTGGCGTGGTAACGCATGAAGTCGTCGGCGCTGGAGAATTTGTGCGTCCGTTCCCAGGCCTTGCGTGAGTGTGTGCCGGCAAAACCGAAGATGAAGGCCAGGTACGTCGAGCTCGCCTGGATAAAGATAAACAGACCGCTCAGTACGGCAAAGGTGACCAGCGATGCACGGTGCAACGAATCGATCTGATCTTGAGCCGATTTGTGGGTGGCACTGTCGGACAGGGTTTTCATGTCATCCGGAATCGGCACGTTGTCTGCCGCCGGGAAGTCATCTGCGGACTGCATCACTGCAGGTGGATTGGCGATCAAGTCGGATTCTTGAGCGTTGAGCGTCTCGGTACGGACCCAAAACGCGGCCACCGCCAGACCAATGATGAATACGCCATAGCCGATCAGCATGGTGAAGCGCTTGGCTGGCATGTCGCCATCTTTGTCCACTTTTACGCGGTTCAGCATTTGTTGATAGGGCGCGCAGCTATCGTCGTCGTTGGTGTTGTCGATGGTGATGATGTGAGTACTGATCATGTCGCCGCCCGCGCCTGTGCGGCGCAGGTTTTCATAAGACATGATGTTGTCGACGACGCGGTTCTTGTAGAGCGCGCGGCCGGCAAATTCGGAAAGGAACAAACCGATGATCGAGATCACCAGGCCGATGGCGAAAGCGCCGGCCAGTGCGGTGTTTGGTGTGGCCAGTGTCAGGGCAAAAGGCGCCAGCGCGAAACCGAAGGCCGTGGCCTCGATCAGCATCAGGACGATGATCAGCGTCCACAGGCCAAGGCCTTTCTCCCGCCGGCCGTCCTCCTGGATCTTGCCGAGGTAGTCCTGGCTGCGACGGAAATTGGCTTCCGAGGGCTGATGTTCCCGGTAGTACTTATCGTAGAACGAGCACAGCTCCAGCTCGGATGAAAGAAAACCGATGGGCTTGGCGTTGGTATCGCTTGGCTTTTCCTTTTCACCGGGATGTTTGACCCAGTGACTGATGCGGCCAAGTCCGGGCAAGCGAATACGGACTTTCATAAGCCAGTACTTGAATGACGACCAGTAGACAATCACCGGGATTGAAAGCAGGACGGTAAAGACCACCGGAATGATCACGTACCAGTACGCGGTGAAAAACGAACGGAAAATTTCGAGCATTGCGTGTCCCTCTAGACTTATCGGCGCTTCGGTGTGAACTGAGCGACGTAAGCGTCACCCTGTTTCGGGTAATAGATTTCGCCAGCGATGGCGCTGCCAGCACGCTTGTCGAAAACGATGTCCATGCAAGTCACTGGGGACTTGGACTGGTCGACGGCAAACACCCGATAAAGAATCTTGTTCTCCCCTTCATAGGTATTAGCGACGGAGAGGTATGGCTGACTCTGATGCTTTTGCGGGGTTGCGTAGTCGGTGATGAACTGCATTTTCGGCGCTTGAGCGACCTTGGCGTCGTCACGCAAAACCGCAATCGGGCCAACGGTGACGGAGTGACCGTTGACCGCAGTTGCCCAGGGCTTGCCAGTCAGGCCAGGGAAGAATTCGTTGGTCGCGAACTCGTTCAGCGGCTTGTCATCGGCCAGGTTCTTGACTTGGCCTTCGATACGGGGAAGGTCGGCGACACATGAACTCAAGGGTGCAGTCGCATTGGCGGTGCCAATCAAGGAGAAGGGCGAGCTTTTGGGTGTGATGCCCATGGCCAGGATCGAGCGAGTGTCGGTGACAGCATTACCGCCGAAGTCGACACCTCCTTCACCGCCCAGCGGAACAATGGCTGATTTGGCAGGGGAAGCCGTCGTGGAGGCCGGCGCCTGGGCAACCGGTTGTGGCACTTGCACCGCAGGCTGTTGACTCGCCGTCACGACAGGTTTGGCCGGGGTCGATTTAGCCACGGCCGGTTTGGCCTTGGCCGCAGGCGCGGTGCCATGTGCCAGGTACTTGGCGTTACTGCGCTCGCTACGGACGCGTTCAACCAGCAATTTCTCGTTGTCGATCTCGACGAATTCGACGCGACGGTTCTCGGTACGACCTTGCTCTGTGTCGTTACTGGCGAGAGGTCGAGACGCCCCGGCGCCCTGATAGTAAATGTCCTGGCGAGCGATACCGGCATCCGCAAGGATCTGGCCCACGGCACGAGCGCGTTGCTCGGACAGTTTCTGGTTGAATTCAGCCGCACCGGTCGCATCGGTGTGGCCAACCACCAGAATCTTCTTGAGCGTCTGAGGGGTTTGTTGGGGGGCTGGTTGCTTGTCGGCCAATGCTGCGGCCAGGCGCGTCAGTTTCCGCCTGCCTTCAGTGGTCAGCTCCGCGGAACCAACAGCAAACATTTCGGATGACTGCAGTTGAGCTTCAACACCCACGGACTGCACGTTCGGTGTGGCCGCAGGCTGGGCGACGTTGGCATTCAACTCGCTGACCTGCATCACCAGGCCTTCTTCTTTTGCGACAGCCTGAAGCTTCTGCACCCGCTCGCGGTACAGCAGCGCGACGCCACACCCGGCGCCTGCGCCGATCAATGCACCTTTCTTGTAGGCATTGGCGTCGCCCTTGGTTAACGCGACGACTGCAACCCCCAGGACCGCACCCACCGCGCCACCGGCAACGCAGGCGCTTGTCCCGGAAGACTGCCCCATGTACTGATCGACGTGGGCGCAACCACTAAGGCCAACGGCAATCGCGACGGCGAGCGCTGTCGGTCTCAAAACATGATTTAAAAACATCCGAATGCCATCTCCCCATTCCATAGTCCGTCAAACTGACGGATTTTTCTTCGGCCAATGGCCGAATGCTCCAGGCCCGAGGGGATCAAGACCCCCTGGGTGTCTTCTGATTGTTTGAAAAAACGCTTTCCAAAGGCCCGATCTCTCGAACCTGCGCAGCAATGTTCGAAAACAGAACGTCAAGGCCAGGCGGCATGCCCGTTGGATTGTTTGATGTGAAGGAATGCCTTCACCGTCCTGATCCAGGGTCGGTGTGGCTTTACGCTTGTCTGGGGTCTTGCGTGGTATTGCAGACGAACAGCACTAAAGCCGCGCGCATGGGGCGCAGCCGCAAGAAAATGCGTGATGCCTGGGTTGAGGCAGAAGCTCATGGGAAAAATATCCGTATAAGTGCAAGCCCTGAGGGCCGACACATCCATGTCCGTATGCCGCTGTACTCGCGAGAAGGAGTGCAGGGGAACCACTGTGGCAATGATACTGCTGTTTTGCTACGTGGTGGCACTCTGATATGCAGAAAAGCCAATGAGGTTGTGGGCAGAAGCGAGGGGGGAGCTGGGAGGAGAGGGGGGCAGAAACAACAAAGCCCCTGCATTTCTGCAGGGGCTTTGTTTTGTATGGTGCCGGCACCAGGAATCGAACCCGGGACCTACTGATTACAAGTCAGTTGCTCTACCATCTGAGCTATACCGGCGTGTCAGGGCGACGATTATAGCGATTGGATTGGTTATGTAAACCCCTGAATTCTGACTATTTTTGCTTTTGTGTCAGTCCGGCCCTGCGGACTCTTCCGCAGAGCCGGGCGGCGGGATTGCCTGGAGGGGTCAAACGCTGTTTTTGACGGCGTTGATCAGGTCTTGGCTCAGCACTTGCGCGGGCGCTACTTGCACGCTTTGGGTGTAGAACGGCGGCAGGTTCTGGGCCAGTGTCGACAACGCTTGAGCCGTGGTGTTGCCCGGCAATAGCACGTATTGCAGGTTGGACGGATAGCTCTGCGGCACGGGGCCTTCCATGGTCGAGCCGTATGCACCGAAGGTCATCACTGCCTGCGGGGTGGTGGGGTCGGGGGCATACAGAAAGACGAAGGTGCCGTACTTCGGATGGGTCAGGTATTGCTCGGCCTGAGCGCGAACGGCCGGATCGGGGTCATTCATCAGTGTCCAGCGCATGACCGCGTAGTTACGGGTCGTTTCCATAAACGCTGTACGAATCGGTGACTGATTCTCGAGGCCTCCCAGGCACACCAGCAAATTGCCGAACGGGTCGATGAGTACCACCGAATTGAATACCGGACTTTGCTGCGCGGTTTTGACCAGTGCGGGGGCAAGTTCTGCGCCGGGGTCGCGCGGGTTCGCCGATTGCACGGTCAGCGCAAATGGACTGAGTGCAGTGAGTGCCTGGCGCACTTTGCTGTTGGCCGGGAGCGTGGACGGATTTTTCAGCTGGTCTGGCGGCAAACCGCTGTTGTTGCTGGCCTCGCGCACCGTGTTGACGCTGGCGGAGAAGATCGAGCTGGTGAGGAAATACGCGGCCGAGTCGATGGACTGGCCACCGAACACGGGGCTGGTTGACCCCTGATAGGCTCGGCTGACCGGCGCTGCAATCGCGTAGTAGCCCCAGGTGTTCTGCGCTTGCTGGCGAATGTGCGGTGGTAGCGACGGAAAAGTGAATTGGCTGTTGTAGTTGATGCCCGCGTAGTCATCGATTGCACTGACGGCAACATTGAAACCTGCGGTCAGTAGCGAGCCGGCGCACATGGCGCAGGGGTCCAGCGTAGTGACGATGGTCAGTTGGTCGGGAGGGGGCAGCTTCAGTGGCGAGGCGTTTTCGTAATACCAGTCCACCAGTTGTCGTTCGCCGTGGGCAGTAGGGTCGTGGGGCAGGAACTCAGTCGTGCCACCGCCGGGAAACGGCATTAATACGTTGTTGTGCAGCGCAGCAATCACTTGCCCTGTTGCATTGTTGATGATGGCGCCACCCACCGCGAAGGTTTGCTGCAATGCAGCTTCAATGGCTTGGTTGGCAACGGCGTCGACGGCTTCCTGCGCATTGTTCAGTGTGCTCATGGTTTCTCAGCTCCTTGCTGACTGATCGCCAGACAATTCTGACGCTGGGCAAAGATAGTTGAGGTTTTCAGCGTCGTTTATGTTCTTTTGGTTTAACGCTTATGCACAACGTCGTTGTCGGCGCACGCAATCGTGCGTGAATTTGTGGACTCGTTCTCATCTGGTCCGCAAATCACTGTTTTTCAGGTTTTTTATTCAGGTGTACGAAATCTGAACAGTATCGTTTCACCCCTGAAACAGCTGTTAATGTTGGATCCACGAAATTTTCATCAACAGAGTTATCCACAGGCTGCACAGCCTTAAGGGCGTTCTGCCAATAACAGGAAATTGCGCGGCGTCAGCGGGGTTTCGCAGAAGGTGCCGAGGCGTACGGTGTAGCCCTGATCGAGCAGGAAAAGCGCTCGATCGAGTACCAGCCAAAGCTCCAGTGGGCGTCGGAAAAGGCCACGCAACAGCTCAAGATTGCGCACTTGCGCCAGGCGCTGCCAACCGCTGGCTTCCAGTACCCCCCAATTTTGCTGGCCGACTGTGGATAAGTCTTTGAGTCGGGCCAGATGCTGGCAGTACTCGGCGAAGGGGCTGTCCAGCCAGGCGCTGGGCAAGGAAGGCGTTGGCAGGTACTCATCCACGCCACGCACCTGGCGTTGCAGCAGGTCGAAGGCCAGTCGCCGGGCCATGGAGGTGTCGCGCTGACGACGGACGCGCGCACCCGCGGTAACGGTTTCGCTCATCGGCAGTGCGAGATCGTCGATAGAGAGCTGTAGCTCGGAGTGCCTGGCGGCCGAAGATATCGGTGAGTACTGGGGAAGATTGATTCGGTTATAGCAGCAAGGCGCGATGGCGATTTGTTTGCAGCCCGCTGCGCTGGCCAGATGGATCAGTTGCACGTGCAGATCACCACAGGCATGCAGGGCTACCGGTGTGTGGCCAACGCTCAGTAACGTAGCGGTATCCGCCGCGAGCACATCCTGCTCGACATGCAGCGCATGCAGTTGATGACGTTGGCTGAGTGCCTGGCCGCTGGCAACCAGCGCCGGGTCGTATTCGAGGCAGGTCAGTTGTTGACCGGTTTGCAGCAACCGTCGGCCCAGGTGCCCTTTGCCCGAGCACCAGTCCAGCCAGTGCCTTGGTGCCTCCGCAAACTGCAATCGACTGGCGAAGGCTTCGATCTGTTGCCACTTGCGTCCCGGTACATCCACGTTCAGTCGATGACCCGCAGCCTCCAGTGCATGCGCCGGCAACTCACCCACTGCAGCCAATTCAAGGGACATCGCCGCCAATGAAGCAAAAGGCTCCGGCGCGTCCAGCAGGGCAGGTTGGTTGTGGGCGTTTTCTGCGTCTTCCAGGGATCGGCCACGTAGCCAGACGGCCAATTCGGGGTAGGTCGTTTCCCAGGGAAGCTGCAGATGAGTAAACGGTCGAGGCTTCCACAGCGCCTGATGCTGTGTCAGAAACGCATCCAGCGCGGTGAAGCGGGCGAGCAGGGCCTCGCCCGTCAACACCTGGGAATCAACGCCCTTGGCAGGCATCGACGCGCAACCAGCGCTCCAGCAGCTTGAAGCCGCGCACCAGCACGTAAGCCATCGCCAGGTAGAACATGCCGGCGGCGAAGAAGATCTCCACCGGCAGGTAGGTCCGGGCAATGATGGTGCGGGCCATGCCGGTCAGTTCCAGCAGGGTCACGGTGCTGGCCAGGGCGCTGGCCTTGAGCATCAGGATCACTTCGTTGCTGTAGGCCGGCAGGCCGATGCGCGCGGCACGGGGCAGGATGATGTAGATCAGCGCCTTGGCCTTGGACATGCCCAGGGCTCGCGCCGCTTCGATTTCGCCCGGCGGAATCGCCTGGATCGCGCCGCGCAGGATCTCGGCGATGTAGGCCGCGGTGTGCAGGGTCATGGTAGCCGTGGCGCACCAGAACGGATCGCGCAGGTAGGGCCACATCGAGCTGTTGCGGATCACATCGAACTGCGCCAGGCCGTAATAGACGAGGAACAGTTGAACCAGCAACGGCGTGCCACGGAAAAAGAAGATGTAGCCGTACGGAAATGCCCGCACCCACCACAGGCGCGATGAACGAGCGATGCCCAGCGGAATCGCCAGCAGCAGGCCGGCGATCACGGCGATGGCCACCAGCTCCAGGGTCAGGGTTGCGCCCTGGGCCAGTTTTGGCAGCCACTTGATGATGATTTCCCAGTTCATTGGGCGCTCCTCGCGAAGCCGCGAGCGGCGCGTTTTTCCAGGAAGTGCATGCCGGTCATGGCCAGGATCGTCAGGCTCAGGTACATGAATGCGGCGACCATATAGAAGGTGAACGGTTGCTTGGACACGGTCACGCCGATTTGCGCGTGACGCATGATTTCTTCCAGGCCGATCACTGACACCAGTGCGGTGTCCTTCATCAGGATCATGAACAGGTTGCCCAGGCCGGGCAGGGCGATGCGCCACATCTGCGGCATGATCAGTTTGGTGAAGATGCGCCATTTCGACAGGCCCAGGGCTACACCGGCTTCACGATGGCCTTTGGGAATGGCGAGGATCGCACCGCGAAACACTTCCGTGGCGTAGGCGCCGAAGCACAGGCCCAGGGCGATGACGCCGGCGGCGAAGGCGTTGAGTTCCAGGTCGGGGTTGCCGAAGAACTCGCCCAGGGCGCGCATCAGGTTGACGGTGCCGAAGTAGATCAGCAGGACCCAGAGCAATTCCGGGATACCGCGAACCAGGGTCGAATACGTGCCGCCAAGCCATTGCAGCGGCTTGTACGGTGAAGTCTTGGCCAAGGCGCCGAGCAGACCGAGTACCAGTCCCAGGCACAAGGCCGAGAGCGCCAGTTTCACAGTCATCAGCGCGCCGGCGGCGAGCGCCGGGCCGAATCCGTAGAGGTCGATAATCATGGATTTCTTTTCAAATCGCGGCAGGCAAGGCCGGGGACCAGCGCCGTCAGCAGGCGGCACCGGTCCGGCAGGTCAGTATCAATAGATGCTGAACGGGAAGTACTTGTCGTTGATTTTCTTGTAGGTACCGTCAGCAACGATTTCTTTCAACGCGGCGTTCAGCTTTTCGCGGATCGGGTCGTTCTTGCGAACGGCGATGCCGATCTTGTCGCTTTCTTCCACCGGGTCGCCCTTGAATTCGTAGGCGCGTCCGGCGTCGCTTTTCAGCCACTCGTAGTTGACGTACTTGTCCGCCAGGATGCCGTCCAGGCGACCGGAAGTCAGGTCGAGGTAGGCGTTTTCCTGAGTGTCGTAGAGTTTGACTTCAACGCCTTCCATGTTGTCTTCCATCCAGGTGCCGGCGAGGGTCGCACGTTGTGCGCCGATCACTTTGCCTTGCAGGGAAGCCTTGTCGGTCTTGAACTCTTTATCTTTCGGCGCGATGAATTGCAGCTTGTTGGAGTAGTACGGGTTGGTGAAGTCCACCGCTTGCTTGCGCTCGTCGGTGATCGACATCGACGAGATCAGGAAGTCGAACTTCTTGGCGTTCAGGGCCGGGATGATGCCGTCCCAGTCGGACGTCACAACGGTGCATTCGACTTTCATCTTGGCGCACAGGGCTTCGCCGATTTCCTTGTCGAAGCCAACAACGTTGCCACTGGCATCTTTATTGTTGAACGGCGGGTAGGCCGCTTCGATGCCCATCTTCAGGGTTTCGGCCATGGCACCGGCGCTGAAGGCCAGGGTGACGGCGGCAGCCAGGAAGATCTTTTTGTAGTTCTGCATGCGGGTAGCTCCGTTAGCGGTTGCTGGACATGAATTGTTTGCAGCGTGCCGAAAGCGGGTTTTCAAACACCTGCTGTGGCGATCCTTGCTCTTCTACCAGGCCCTGGTGGAGAAACACCACTTCGCTGGAGACCTGACGGGCGAAGCCCATTTCATGGGTGACCAGCAGCATGGTGCGGCCTTCTTCGGCCAGTGCGCGGATGACATTAAGTACTTCCTGGACCATTTCCGGGTCAAGGGCGGAGGTGGGCTCGTCGAACAGGATGACCTTGGGCTGCATGGCCAGGGTGCGGGCGATGGCCGCACGCTGTTGCTGGCCGCCGGACAGTTGCGCCGGGTAAGCATGGCGCTTGTCGGCGATGCCGACCTTGGCCAGCAAGGCTTCGGCGACCTCGATGGCTTCGGCCTTGCTCTGGCCGAGCACGCGGCGCGGGGCCTCGATGATGTTGTCGAGCACGCTCATGTGCGGCCACAGATTAAAGTTTTGAAATACAAAACCAATTTCACTGCGCAGACGGTTGATCTGCTTACCGTCGGCAGCGACCAGTTCGCCATTCTTGGCGGCTTTGAGCTTGAGTTCTTCGCCGGCTACCAGGATCTGGCCCTGGTGCGGGTTTTCCAGCAGGTTGATGCAGCGCAGGAACGTGGACTTGCCGGAACCGGAAGAACCCAGGATCGAGATCACATCGCCATCGCGGGCTGTCAGCGAGATGCCTTTGAGCACCTCCAGCGAGCCGTAGCGTTTGTGCAAGTTGCGGATTTCAAGCGCGGGCGTGGCCTCAGCCATGTGCGTTCCTCATTGTGTTTTGCGCTCCTGCTGTTGGTGGCCTTCCTGGCGAGGCGGCCAAGCTAGCATAGCGTTTCAAAGGCAGCCAACAGCGCTACGGGCAGTAAACGGGTGGCATGGGGCAGGTTGTCGCATCGGCACAGCAGACTGTCGCCCCATCAACAACCGAACAGTCGTTTGAACCCTGCTTCTGGAGAGAAAGCCAGGCGGCTGTTCTAAAAAAGGGCGCGATGTTGCCAGCTTTGGCGGGGGGTTGGAAGCGCTAACAGGCCAAAGGTTGCCGATCTGCCCTTTTATCGTGCGTCGAGCTATTTTTGTGTGTGTTTCCGGTGCGCGGGATTGTCACTTCAAGTGAGTCGCAGGGTAACGTTCTGGCAAAGTGCCATTAATATCAAGGGCTTGCGATGACTGTCCGGTCAGGTGGAAAGCGCCGGAATAGGCGGCTTTGAAACATTTTGGCGCAATTATTGCGTGCAGATTCCGGAACACCTCCGTTTGTTTCTTTTTACACAGAAGGCGCCGAGGGGGTGAACGCATTCGCTTCTCCTTACAAAGGTAGTTTCAATGAGCAGTACCCATAGCTCTAATGGCCTCGAACAGGGGCTCAAACCGCGTCATGTGACCATGCTGTCGATTGCCGGGGTAATCGGTGCCGGCCTGTTCGTCGGCTCGGGTCACGCAATCGCCGCCGCAGGCCCGGCCGTCCTGTTGGCCTACGCCGCCGCCGGTATGCTGGTGGTGTTGGTTATGCGCATGCTCGGCGAAATGGCAGTCGCCTCGCCGGACACAGGCTCCTTCTCGACGTACGCCGATCGCGCGATCGGTCACTGGGCCGGTTTCACCATCGGCTGGTTGTACTGGTGGTTCTGGGTGCTCGTCATCCCGCTGGAGGCCAACGCCGCCGCGACCATCCTGCATGCCTGGTTCCCTAACGTGGCTATCTGGGCCTTTGCCTTGGTGATCACGATGTTGCTGACAGTGACCAACCTGTTCAGCGTGAAGAACTATGGCGAGTTCGAATTCTGGTTTGCCCTGGTCAAGGTCCTGGCGATCATCGGTTTCATTGTGCTCGGCGTGCTGGCGATCTTCGGCTTCCTGCCAGGCAGCCAGGTCAGCGGCGTTTCGCACCTGTTCGATACTCAGGGCTTCCTGCCAAACGGCATGGGCGCGGTGTTGGGCGCGATCCTGACCACCATGTTCTCCTTCATGGGGACCGAGATCGTGACCATCGCGGCCGCGGAATCGAAGAACCCTGGCAAGCAAATTTCCAAGGCCACCAACTCGGTGATCTGGCGGATCGGCTTGTTCTACCTCGTATCGATCTTCATCGTCGTGGCCCTGGTGCCGTGGAACGATCCGCTACTGGCCAGCCTGGGTTCCTACCAGACCGTGCTTGAGCGCATGGGCATTCCGAATGCCAAAATGGTTGTTGATATCGTGGTATTGGTCGCCGTGACCAGCTGCCTGAACTCGGCGCTCTACACCTCGTCGCGCATGTTGTTCTCCCTGGGCAAGCGCGGTGATGCGCCGGCCATGTCCACCCGCACCAACAACAGCGGCACGCCATACTGGGCGGTGATGTTGTCCACAGGTGCTGCGTTCCTGGCGACATTCGCCAACTACGTGGCCCCGGCGGCAGTGTTCGAATTCCTGCTGGCCAGCTCCGGTGCCATTGCGCTGCTGGTGTACCTGGTGATTGCGATCTCACAACTGCGCATGCGCAAACAGCGTATGGCTCGCGGCGAGAAAATCGTCTTCAGCATGTGGCTGTTCCCGGGCCTGACCTACGCGGTGATCGTGTTCATCGTCGGCGCCTTGACCATCATGCTGTTCCAGGAGGCCCATCGTGTGGAAATCCTCGCGACCGGCCTGCTCGCCGTCATGGTGGTTGCGGCCGGCCTGCTGGTGGCTCGCCGTCGTCGTAGCGAGAAGATGATTGGAGCGGTTGCGCGCTGAGTCTCTGACTCAGGCCAAGCGTTGTTGAAATAAAAAAACGGCCGCTGTCAGCGATGACAAGCGGCCGTTTTTATTTGTCTCGAAATCTTTACTCGCCTTTCGCTTCCTGGGCATCCAGCGTCTGGCGATAGCTGTCGAGTGCATCGCCGAAGTCGCTGATGAACTGCGGGTCGGTCAGCCAGGCCTGGGCGGTATCGCGGTCCATGCCGTCGGCCCACATGCGATAGTCGATCAGCATGTCGGCAGCCAGGTGGGTGGCGGCCATGGCTTCGTTGTCGGCGTTTTCCATGTCCAGCAGTTCGGGATGGTCGTTGATGATCCCGGCGAGATCGGTCAGCAGGGTCAGCAGCATGTCATTGCGACCGATGGCTTCCGCGTCGCGCATCTTGCTGAACATCGCCAGGGTGTATTCCGGGATCGGCTCGCCGATTTCGCCCAGGTCATCGTCCAGCGCGGCGGGTTTTCTGCCGTGGATGTTGATTTGCCTGGCTTTGGCTTTTGCACGTTTGGCGCGTTTCTGTTGCTTGTTCAGGGAGGCCATGGGAACTCAGTTCGGTTTCTGTTGGGTTTGGGTCGCGATGGCGTCGGACGCCGCCACGTAATCAGCCTGGAAGGCCGGGGACTCGATCCACGCCAGGGCGCCGGCTTCATCGGTGTCGGCGGACCATTGGCGATACTCGATCAGCGCGGCGAGGATGAAATCCATCGCGCCTTCTTCGCCTTCCTGCTCGTAGACCAGTTCCAGCAGCGGGTCTTCGAGGAAGGCCGTGCACATGGCTTGCTGGCTGATCTTTTGCGCGTCGATCATTTTCTTGAACAGTTCGGTCAGGTCCACCGACTCGAAGTCGATGCGGTCGTCGTTCGGGTCCAGCTCAACCGGCGCGGCGGCCCGTTGCGTGCGGTTCTGCTTGGCCTTGGCCTTGGCGCGGGAGGCGCGTTTTTGCTGCTTGTTGGCGGAGGCCATGGGCGTCGTTCCGTAATTCGTTGAAAGGGCGGCTTATTCAGCTGCGGGGCACCGTCCGCCCGGGTGTGCCGGGGGCCAGCTCACCGTTTTGCAGCCAGGACAATGCAATGGGCCATAGTGTGGCTTGGTATGCGCTGCGAAAAAAGGCGAAATGCCCAACTTCTTTTTCGCCGATGTCTTGGGGCGCAATGCGCAGGTGGGTGTTGCTGGCGTGGGTGAAGTAGCCGAGCAGGCGTTCGATGGCCGGGATCGTGCCATAGGGGTCGTCGCTGATGCTGATGGCCAGGGCTTTCGCGGTGACAGCGGCAAAATTTCTGACATGGAGATCCTGGCCGCTGGGGCGCCTTTCGTAACGAGCGGTGGGCGTACACCAGTCACGGACCACGCCGGCGGGCGTGTCTTCCAGCCAGCCGAGGCGCTTGCCGGGAAAGTAACCGTAGATCATCGTGATCAACGGCATCACCACATGCCACTTGCCCAGCATCCGCCAGCGATGAGCCGGCGCATAGTCGCGCCAGTACGCGAATTGCGCGCCAACGGTCAACAGGCGGCGGATAAGCCGTCCCGACGCTCCCAGGCCCGCTGCACAGCCTCCAAAGCTGTGTCCGACCACATCGATCGGCTGATTGGGAAACTCACGCTGTGCGCGCTTGAGCATCGCTTCGAAATCCAGGGCGCCCCAGTCGGACCATGACGCCTTCAATCCTTTCAGCGACGCGGGGCGCGATTCACCGATGCCGCGGTAGTCATAGGTGATCACGTCGAAGTCATTGGCAAACAGGTAGTCGGCGAATCGCGAGTAGTGACGGCAGCGCACCGAGGTGGCGGCGTTGATGATGACGACCGGGCGCTGAGTGTCCCTGGCAGCGTGCCGCCAGTTGAAACCTCCGAGTAAAAAGCCATCTGCGGCGGGCTCCTTGAAGGGCTCGCCGAGTGCGTCACTTGCCAGCGGCAGCTCGATTTGAGTGGCGGCGAGGGGTGGGGTTTCCTGCAAGTTCATCGGTGCCCGTCCTTTGCGGATAGTTGCCAACGATAGTCTTCACGCGGCAGATGAACAATCCATCGGGGTTATCGTTGGTTCTGACTCAGCGGCGCTTAGCAGTCCGGGGTCGTTTCGTGCTCGCCCCAAGACTGAATCAATCTAAAACTCCTGCCTTCGCGCGCAAATCAAAAGAAGGGTAACGAATGGGTTCTGAAGAGCCCGGGAGTCACCATCATGAAAACCTTCCATTCACTGCTGTTGCCCATCGCCACCGTCGGCGTATTTGTGTTTTCAGCCATATCGCCTGCCGCCAGCCTGGAGCCCGTTGACGGTTCGGGCGTGCAGATTCAGCGTCAAGAGGAAAACGGAATTGCCTATCTGTCTGGCGGCATCGGTGAAGATGAAGCGCACGCCATCCAGCAGGCCACAGGCTACAACCTGCACATGACCTTCTCCGTTGGCCCCCTGAACGAGTACATCCCTGATGTGAGCGTGGTCATACAGAAAGACCACGGACAAACCGTGCTGACATTGAACGAGGCCGGCCCGTTGGTTTATGTGCAATTGCCCGCTGGCAAATACACCGTCGTCGCCTCGCGTAACGGCGAGGAGCGGCGTGACACGGCGGATATCGGCAGCGGAGCGGCCCGCAACATGGTCTTTCACTGGAACAGTAAAAGTTAGCGAGTGGGCAAAAACCGGGGGAGGGAAATAGAACCCTGAACCTTTTGATTCAGGGTTTTTTGTATGTGTGGGCGGTGATTGGTTGGGGGGAGCCGGTTGATTGGAGTGCTCATAACCAAGCCAGCGATTGGATCACCGCAACGCGCAAGGGGTTGGTTTCTACGCTTAGCAGCTTGATGGCCAAGGCGCAGCAGACCACGATCAACATGGGTTTGATCAGTCGTGGACCGACTCGAACAGCGGCTCTGGCACCCAGTTGCGCGCCGACGAAGGCTGCCAAAGCCATGGCGATGGCCACTGGCCAGATGATCACGCCTTTGGTTATGAAGATCGAAAGAGAGCCGAGATTGCAGGAGGCGTTGGCCAGTTTGGTAAAACTCATGGCTCGCATCATGCCCAGGCCGCAGAGAAGTACGAATCCGACAATGAAGAAAGAGCCCACGCCCGGGCCAAATATGCCGTCGTAGAAACCCAGGATCGGCGCCAGGGTAAAGGAAAACAGCAGAATGCCGATTCTTTTGCGTCGATCTTCATTGGCCAGCTTTGGAGATAGCGCAAAATAAATGGCCACCAGAATCAGCATGATGGGCACGCATACTTCCAGATAGCGCTTATCAATAGAGCTGACCAGTAAGGCGCCACTGGCGCCACCCATAAATCCGCAGATAACCAGGAAGCGGCCTTCACGCCACTCGATAAGTCCTTTGCGAGCAAAGGTCACCGTGGCAGAAACAGTTGCCGACGCGGCCTGGAACTTGTTCGTTGCAATCGCGCTGATCGGATCTACCCCTGCCAGAAACAAGGCAGGCAAAGTGATCAGGCCACCCCCACCGGCAATCGCATCAAAAAAGCCGGCGCAGAAAGCGACGAGCGCCAACATGCCAATGAGATCCCAAGACATTACATTCCTCCCTGTTGGTAATTGGCCGGCAATCACATGATTGGTCATGCAACGGCCCGAACTTAAGCAATCAGCCCTGCACCAGTAATGGATCCTCTGAAATTACGATAGGGGTGGAAAATTTTGAAAGTCCGAAAGTACGGACCAGAGTCGGTGCACCAGTAAGGCACCACTGCGTGGAGGGGTAAGCGCGAGATGGCGCGGGAGTTCGGTTCTTTGATTTGCGGCTCGTCATTGATTCTGATGAGTCCATCATCCAAGCCGTTCTCAAGTCCGCAAACAGCCGTTTTTCACTGGCTGCTTGCGGAATGCATTGCGCTAGGGTTTTCGGTTTGCCAAAGCGCAATGGATGGATTGCCGAACAAACACCTGGGGGGATGTGTTAGCGGATGCTGCGGATGTTGCCTTTGTTGCCTTTTACCGTGACGGAAACTTTTTTGAAGATGAAGTAGTTTTCTTCGTTCACTTCATAGCGAGGGGCGACGATCAGATCGGCTCCGGAGGATTTGACCGCTTTGTAGGCCGCAGCCGATTTGACGGCGCTGACGGGATCCAGACCCAGACCGCTCAGGCCACCGCTCTCGCCGCCGTAGCTGACGCCATCCGCAAACTGGGAGTCGCCACCAAACTTGAGGACGCCGAACAGGACGTTAACCGAAGATTGGCCGGAGATGGTGTCACCGACGGCGATGTCTGCTTTCAGGTCTGCTTTGACGGTGCTGTCGATCGGCGAAGAAGGTTGGCTGTTGTTGTAGCTGACGCAGCCGCTTGCTGTCGCAATAATTGTCGACAGGGCGAGGAACTTCAAAAGCGTATTCAAGAAATGTTTCCTTACTTTGAAACGTTGAATGCAGGCAGATTTGCTGCTGCAAAAGTTTCACTTTGTAAGGGGGGTGCGCTCAATGAGACGTATCCCAAGGTGATGTGTGAGGAGGGGGATGCGACTAGAGAGAAAAGGGCGTGGCTGGCGTAGGAATTTTCGGCGGTGTTAGGACTGGACAAATCACGGGCATAAAAAAAACCCTGAATCTTGCGATTCAGGGTTTTCGGTATTTGGTGCCCAGAGACGGAATCGAACCGCCGACACGGGGATTTTCAATCCCCTGCTCTACCGACTGAGCTATCTGGGCAACGGGGCGCATTAAAAGGGTTTTTCGGATTTACGTCAACGACTTTTTTAAAATTTCTTAAATTAATTCCGTCGCTTACGATCCGCCCCCCGATTTTGCAGGGTTACTCTGCAGGCGGAACGTAGCCTTCAGCCTTGGCGTAATCCTCGCCGGAGAAGTACTTGTCCATCTCGCCCTGCAAATATTTGCGGTCTTCGGCGTTCATCATGTTCAGGCGTTTTTCGTTGATCAGCAGGGTCTGGTGCTTTTGCCAGTCGGCCCAGGCCTTGGCCGAGACGTGGTCAAAAATGTCCTGGCCCTTGGCGCCCGGGAATGGAGCGCGCTCCAGGGCTGGCAATTCTTCTTTGTACTTGCGGCACATGATGGTGCGGGTCATGACGACTCTCCTGCGTTCAATACGGCGGCCGCGCGTTCGAGCAAGGTTTTGACCGGGGCGGCAAGGCCCAGGCGCGGCGGGGTGGCGAGGTTATACCAGAGCCAGTCGGCCTCGGCCACGTGGTGGCCGTCCTCCTGGACCTGTACCAGCCAGGGTTCGATGGATAACTGAAAATGGCTGAAGGTGTGCACCAGGTTCGGCAGGGCCTGTTGGTTGCCCAGCGCCAGAGAGTGCTGCGACGCCAGGTGCTGCAGGTCGTCGAGGTCATCGAGTTCCGGCAGGCTCCACAAACCGCCCCACAGGCCCGTGGAAGGGCGACGGTAGAGCAGAATCGCGCCGTCGCCATTGGCGAGCAGCGGCATCAGCGTGCGCTTCTGTGGCACGGCCTTGCGCGGTTTGGGGATCGGGTAGCGTGTCTCCAGACCGAGCATGTGCGCTTCACAGCCCTTTTGCAGCGGGCAGAGCAGGCAACTCGGCTTGCTGCGGGTACAGAGCGTGGCACCCAGATCCATCATCGCCTGGGTGTAGGCGTTGACCCGGTCATGGGGCGTAAAGCGTTCAGCGTTGGCCCAGAGCTGTTTGGCGACCTTGGGCTCGCCCGGATAACCCTCTTGCGCCGTAAACCGCGCCAGCACGCGTTTGACGTTGCCGTCGAGGATCGGCGCGCGCAGGCCCATGCTGATGCTGGCAATGGCCCCGGCTGTCGACAGACCGATGCCCGGAAGGTCGGTGAGTTTTTCCACGTCCCGCGGAAATTCGCCGCCGTACTGTTCGACGACGATCTTCGCGGTCTTTTGCAGGTTGCGCGCACGGGTGTAGTAGCCCAGGCCTGTCCACAGGTGCAGCACTTCGTCTTCCGGCGCAGCGGCCAGGGCTTCGACCGTCGGCAGCGAGGCCATGAAGCGGTCGAAGTAATTGAGCACGGTGCTGACCTGGGTCTGCTGCAGCATGATTTCCGAAACCCACACCCGATACGGGTTGATGTCCTGCTGCCAGGGCAGGTCGTGACGGCCGTGGCGGTCGTACCAGTCCAGCACCGCCGTTGAAAACTGCTCGGCTTTCATCGCTTGAACAGCCCCTTGAGTGCATCTTTCAGTTCAGGGCTGACTTTGTCGCCCAGCTTCTCGTCGATTTTTTCGCTGATCTTGTCGCCTGCCAGTTTGCTCGCGACCTGACCCATGCGCTCGTTATCGAGACGGCAAGCCTTGGCACCGAGCTCCAGCGGGCCGCGGCAACGCAGTGGCCACTCGATGCCGACAAACTTGTCGCCCACCTGGCAAGCGGGGTCCGGCATGGCGCTGGTATCGCCTTCGACGATGATGCCCACGCGGTAATCCATGCCCAGCACCCGCAGGTCGACATCACCGTCACCCTTGACGGTCATGCCCGGGATGCGCACTTTCAGGTCCGGGTTGCTGGCCACGCCGTTGTGGAAGGTCAGGTTGCCCTTGAGCTCCTGGAACGGTGTGTCCTTGCCCCGTGGCTCGCCGCTGAGGCTTTTGCGGTTGAGCGTGGCGATGCCCTTGCACAGTTGTTGTTCAAGGTTGGCGTTGAGCAACACGCCATTGTTGATGACGAAGCCGGCGTTGCCATTGAGGGTTTCGATCAGCGCTTTCTGGCTGTTGCCGTTGCCGGTCAGGTTGCTGTTGAGTGTGACCAGACCTTTGACCGGTGGATTCTTGCCCTGGCTTTCGAGGATTTTCTCCACCGGAACCCGGTTGATTTTCGTCTGCAGGTTCAGCGCGGGTACCTGCTGGCGTACATCCAGGGTGCCGGTGGCTTCGAAATTGCCTCCGTACAGATCGCCACGCAGGTTTGTCAGGGTCAGCAGTCCGCCCTGGCCGTTGGCCTTGAGCACGGCGTTCTGGATTGGCAGTTTGTCCAGGGTCAACTGGCCGAAGGTCAGATCGGCATCCACATCAAGTTTGCTCAGGCGCTCCACCGGCAACAGGCGCTCGCTGCTCCAAGCCCCCTTGGTCGGTGCCTGTGGCAGTGGTGTGCTGCCCGCGCCGGCCAGGGCATCCGCTTCGGTGCTGGCGACTTCGGCCTGACGCACTTGCGTCGCGCTGTTGGCCTCCGCCGATTTTGGCCGCAGGTAACGGTCGACATTGAAGGTGTCGGCCTTGAGCACCGCCCGCAGCGATTGCTTGGCGAAGTCCTCGACGGCGATGCGGCCACTGAAGGTGCTGTCGTCGACTTTGAGGTTGATGTCGTCCAGTACAAGGCTGCTCGGCGTGCCCGACAGGCGACTGACCAGTTCGACCTTGCTCAGGCTGCCCTCGGCCATGGCCGGGAGGGTCTGACCGATGCTGTCGACGAACTTCGCCAGATCAAACTGGGCGATCGAGAGGCCGCCACTGACCTGCGGCGTCTTGTCGAGGTCATTGACCTTCAGTTCACCCAGCGCACGCAGTTGGTTAGCGGAGATTTTGATGCCGGTCCACTCGGCGACGTTGGCCGCCTTGTCCAGTAACAACTGGCCCTGGGCGGCGAAGGTCATGGTCTTGCCTTGCAGCGGGTCGCCGGCCACTTCGCCGGACAGTCGCATGTCTTCGAGTTTGTAGCGCTGCAAGGCGCGTTCGAAACGCAGCTCGCCGTTGAGTTCGGTGCGCACCCGCAGAACCGGCTGGTTGGTACCCAGGAAAGCGGTGAGTTTGACCGGGATACTGGTCGAGTCATGCACCGGGCCGGTACTGAGCTGAATGCTTTCGGCGCTGAACTGCTTGCCGGTCTGCTCGTCGTTGTATTCAACGCGGGCGTTATTGATGGTCAGGCTGTCGATGTCGAGGCGGATCGGCTGGGACGGTTTTTCAACCTGGGCCGTGGTTGGGGGGGGCGATTCATTGGCGGTAGCGGCAGGCGTGCCAGCAGTGGTCGGCGCCGGGACCTTGCCGATGTCTTGCCAATTGCCGTGGCCATCCTTATCGCGGGTCAGGCGCAGATTCAGGCCTTCGACGCGCACATCGCTCATTTGCACTTCACGGCGCAGCAGCGGCAGCACGCGGACCGACAGGCCGAGCATCTGCAAGTCGGCAAACGGTTCGGTGGGCTTGGCCAGGGTCGCAACACCGGCATCGTGCAACTCCAGGCCCAGCCATGGGAACAGGCTCCAGCCGATATCGCCATTGAGCGTCAGCTCGATGTGGGCCTTGTCGCGGGCTATCTGGCGAATCTTGTCTTTGTAGTCGTTGGGATCGAAGAGGTGGGTCAGGGCAAAGCCCAGCGCCACAATGATCAGCAACAGCCCGAGAAGCACCAGACCCAGGATTTTGCCGAACGCTTTCATGGGCGAGTCCTTTTAATTAGTCGAATTCGTAATTTAGCCGAGGAGTATAGCGCCCCAAAACGGACGACCGGTCAGCGATCATTCCGCCAGAGCATCCAGCGGTACATGCAACTTGGCAGCCAGTGCTTGGGCTTCCAGATGTCCGGCGGGGGCCAGAAGACGCAATGAGGCGCCCGATTGCGCAGCCATTTTCTGCACTTCGCACACCAGGCGTTCTGCTACCCCACGACGACGGGTGATTTTTCGTACGCACAATTGAGACAAATACCAAGCGTCGGGGTGCCGTTGCAGGCGGGCAGCGCCCAACAGTCGGTCGTTGAAGCGTCCTGCAATCAGCGAACCTTCCTGCAGGCAGCTTTCAATCAGCTGTGTATCTGTGGCAAACGGTGTGAACAGCCAGTCCGGGGCATCGCGGTAAATTTTCTGCAGGTCTTGCTGATCCTGGTAGGTGGCTTCGTTCAGCGGCTCGACAATGATCGGCATATCGTTTCCTGTCAGTTATAAACGGATTGCTCCCTGTCGGAGATGCCGGCGGCTCGGGCCGTTCGGCAGCACCCACAGGAGAAGAGATCGGATAACGTACAAAACATGATGTCAGTTTGGTTTTACTGTCACGTGCAAATGGTAACCTTCGTCCGTTCGTCGGTCCTTCTGCGGCGAGTCGTCGCAGCAAAATGCAGCTTTAGCCTGAAAAAAACGGTCGTGCCTGCGTGCAATCAAGGCTGAGGGTGAGGAGTGACTGACGCACCATACTAATAATTGGGGGATACACAATGACCACGAGCATAGCGGCGGACGGCTTGAAAGCCGATCAGCCCGCGTTCCTGTCCAAGGAGCGCATCATCGCCAAGCCCGGTTTCAACCGTTGGCTGGTGCCACCGGCCGCGCTGGCCATCCACTTGTGCATCGGCATGGCCTACGGTTTCTCGGTGTTCTGGCTGCCACTGTCCAAGGCGCTGGGCATTACCGCTCCGGTGGCTTGCGCGCCGGACATGAGCTTCATCGCTCAAGTCTTTTCTTCGCAATGCGACTGGCCGATCTCGATGCTCGGCTGGATCTACACCTTGTTCTTCATCTTCCTGGGTTGCTCGGCAGCGATCTGGGGTGGCTGGCTGGAACATGCCGGGCCACGCAAGGCTGGCGTTGTGTCGGCGCTGTGCTGGTGCGGTGGTCTGCTGATTTCGGCGCTGGGTGTGTACACGCACCAGATCTGGCTGATGTGGATCGGCTCCGGTGTGATTGGTGGTATCGGCCTGGGCCTGGGTTATATCTCGCCAGTGTCGACCCTGATCAAGTGGTTCCCGGACAAGCGTGGCATGGCCACCGGCATGGCGATCATGGGCTTCGGCGGTGGCGCGATGGTCGGTGCACCATTGGCTGCGGCGTTGATGGGGCATTTCGCCTCGCCCACCAGCGTCGGCGTGTGGCAGAGCTTCCTGGTGATGGCCGCGATCTATTTCGTGTTCATGATCGGTGGCGCCTTGTCCTACCGCGTGCCGCCTACTGGCTGGAAGCCTGAAGGCTGGACCGCGCCGGTGAAGAAAGCGTCGAACGCGATGATCACGCATCGCCACGTCCACGTGAATGTGGCGTGGAAGACCCCGCAATTCCGTCTGGTGTGGCTGGTGCTGTGCCTGAACGTGTCCGCCGGTATCGGCATCCTGGGCATGGCTTCGCCATTGTTGCAGGAAGTGTTCGCCGGCAAGTTGCTGGGTAATGGGCTGACGTTTGGTCAGCTGGACGCGGCGCAACTGGCTTCGATTGCCGCGATCGCCGCGGGCTTCACTGGTCTGCTGAGCCTGTTCAACATCGGTGGCCGCTTCTTCTGGGCTTCGTTCTCGGACTATCTGGGCCGCAAAAACACCTACTTCGTGTTCTTCGCCCTGGGCTTTGCCCTGTATGCGCTGATCCCGAACCTCGGTCATTTGGGCAACATCTCGCTGTTCGTGGCGGCGTTCTGCATCATTCTGTCGATGTACGGCGGTGGCTTTGCAACGGTGCCGGCTTATCTGGCTGACCTGTTCGGTACGCAAATGGTCGGTGCGATTCACGGTCGTCTGCTGACCGCGTGGGCGGCGGCGGGTGTGTTGGGTCCGGTGTTGGTGAACTACCTGCGCGAGTATCAGCTGAGCATCGGCGTTGAGCGTGCGGCTGCCTACGACATCACCTTGTACATCCTCGCCGGCCTGCTGGTGCTGGGCTTCCTGTGCAACCTGCTGGTGCGCCCGGTGGCCGACAAGTATTTCATGACCGACGCCGAACTGGCCGCCGAACAGGCGCTGGGCCACGACAAGGGCGCTGACAGCAGCACCGTGCTGGAGTGGAAAGCTGATGCGGGCTCCAAGCCGTTGGCGGTGGCGGCGTGGCTGGTAGTGGGCCTTCCGTTGGCGTGGGGTGTGTGGGTGACCCTGCAAAAAACGGCAGTGTTGTTCCACTAAGGAACTGGCCCGAGTATTTTCAGGCCGATACCGAACCTGTGGGAGCGAGCTCGCTCCCACAGTTGTTTCATACCGTCCAGAATGGCTTGTATGGACATGTACATCGCCGACACCCCCGGATTCACTCCGTCAGCGATATCACCTCCCGTGTTTCTGTTTCCGGCCCGCGCCCCTATAATGGTTGCCTTTTTCGCCCAATGATTTTGCGGAGCTGGTGATGGCCGAACGTAAGGCGTCTGTCGAGCGCGACACTCTGGAAACCCAGATCAAAGCCTCGATCAACCTGGATGGCACCGGAAAGGCCCGATTTGAGATCGGTGTTCCTTTTCTTGAGCACATGCTCGACCAGATCGCCCGTCACGGGCTGATCGACCTGGATATCGTCAGTAAAGGCGACCTGCATATCGATGACCACCACACGGTGGAAGATGTCGGTATCACCCTGGGTCAGGCATTCACCAAAGCCATCGGCGACAAGAAAGGTATCCGTCGCTACGGTCACGCCTACGTGCCGCTCGATGAAGCGCTGTCGCGCGTGGTGATCGACTTCTCCGGCCGTCCCGGCCTGCAGATGCATGTTCCGTATACCCGCGCGACTGTCGGCGGCTTCGACGTTGACCTGTTCCAGGAATTCTTCCAGGGCTTCGTCAACCACGCCAATGTCACCCTGCACATCGACAACCTGCGTGGCCACAACACCCACCACCAGATCGAAACCGTGTTCAAGGCTTTCGGCCGCGCCCTGCGCATGGCCGTCGAACTCGATGATCGCATGGCCGGGCAAATGCCATCGACCAAGGGCGTCCTGTAATGCAGACAGTTGCGGTTATCGATTACGGCATGGGCAACCTGCACTCGGTGGCCAAGGCCCTCGAGCACGTCGGTGCCGGCAAGGTCCTGATCACCAGCGATGCGAATGTGATTCGCGAAGCCGACCGGGTGGTTTTCCCCGGCGTCGGCGCGATTCGCGATTGCATGGCGGAGATCCGTCGCCTGGGCTTCGACTCGCTGGTGCGTGAAGTCAGCCAGGACCGTCCGTTCCTCGGCATCTGTGTCGGCATGCAAGCCTTGCTCGACAGCAGTGAAGAGAACGACGGCGTCGACTGCATCGGCCTGTTCCCGGGCCAGGTGAAGTTCTTTGGCAAGGATCTCGTCGAAGACGGCGAACACCTGAAAGTCCCGCACATGGGCTGGAACGAAGTGAAGCAGAAGGTGAGTCACCCGCTGTGGCACGATATTCCGGACCTGGCGCGCTTCTACTTCGTACACAGCTACTACATCGCCGCCGCCAATGCGCGTCAGGTGGTCGGTGGCGGTCACTACGGTGTCGATTTCGCCGCGGCGCTGGCCGATGGCTCGCGTTTCGCCGTGCAGTTCCACCCGGAGAAGAGCCATACCCATGGCCTGCAGTTGCTGCAGAACTTCGCTGCGTGGGACGGTCGCTGGTAAATGGCCATCAAGAAATCCAGGCCGCCGATCCTCACGCTCACCCCTGAGCAGGAGAGCGAGGCCAACAGCAAGATCAAGCGTTTCATGGAAGACCGCTTCGAACTCGACCTCGGCACATTCGAGGCGGCTGAGATTCTTGAGCTGTTTACCCGTGAAATTGCTCCGCACTATTACAACAGGGCGATTTTCGATGTGCAGACGCACCTCAAAGAGAGGTTCGAAAGCATCGAAAGCGACCTGTGGGCGCTCGAAAAAAGCAGTTGAAAGCTTCAAGCTTCAAGCTGCAAGAATTAGTACGCGTGCTTGCTTGCAGCTTATAGCTTGCAGCTTGCAGCTCTTTTGACGAAGGAAAAAGCATGCTCATTATTCCCGCTATCGATCTTAAAGACGGTGCCTGTGTTCGTCTGCGCCAGGGCCGCATGGAAGATTCCACAGTGTTCTCCGATGATCCGGTGAGCATGGCTGCCAAGTGGGTCGAGGGTGGTTGCCGTCGTCTGCATCTGGTCGACCTGAACGGCGCCTTCGAAGGCCAGCCGGTCAACGGCGAAGTGGTGACCGCGATTGCCAAGCGCTATCCGAACCTGCCGATCCAGATCGGCGGCGGTATCCGTTCCCTGGAAACCATCGAGCACTACGTCAAAGCGGGCGTGAGCTACGTGATCATCGGTACCAAGGCCGTGAAGGATCCAGCGTTCGTTGCCGAAGCCTGCCGCGCGTTCCCCGGCAAGGTGATCGTCGGCCTGGATGCCAAGGATGGTTTCGTCGCCACCGACGGCTGGGCTGAAATCAGCACCATTCAGGTCATCGACCTGGCCAAGCAGTTTGAAGCCGACGGCGTGTCCGCCATCGTTTATACCGACATCGCCAAAGACGGCATGATGCAGGGCTGCAACGTACCGTTCACCGCCGCGCTGGCCGCTGCCACCAGGATCCCGGTGATCGCTTCCGGGGGTATCCACAACCTGGGCGACATCAAGACGCTGCTCGACGCCAAGGCGCCAGGCATCATCGGCGCCATCACCGGCCGGGCGATCTACGAGGGCACGCTGGATGTGGCAGAAGCTCAGGCTTTCTGCGATAGCTACGCGACCAGCTCCAAGCTGTAAGCTACAAGCTGCAAGTTAGAAGCGTGACTGCGGTCCGTTCTTTCTTGTAGCTTGAAGCTTGAAGCTTGCAACTCTTAATCGGAGATTAAGCATGGCCCTGGCCAAACGCATCATCCCTTGCCTGGACGTGGATAACGGCCGGGTGGTCAAGGGTGTGAAATTCGAAAACATCCGCGATGCCGGTGACCCGGTGGAAATCGCCCGTCGCTACGACGAGCAGGGCGCGGACGAGATTACTTTTCTCGACATCACCGCCAGCGTCGATGGTCGCGACACCACGTTGCATACCGTCGAGCGCATGGCCAGCCAGGTGTTCATCCCGCTGACCGTGGGCGGTGGCGTGCGCACCGTGCAAGACATTCGCAACCTGCTCAATGCCGGTGCGGACAAGGTCTCGATCAACACTGCAGCAGTGTTCAACCCGGAGTTCGTCGGCGAAGCGGCGCAGCATTTCGGTTCGCAATGCATCGTGGTCGCGATCGACGCGAAGAAGGTTTCCGGCCCGGGCGAAACCCCGCGCTGGGAAATCTTCACCCACGGCGGGCGCAAGCCGACCGGCCTCGACGCGGTTGAGTGGGCGAAGAAAATGGAAGGCCTGGGTGCTGGCGAGATCCTGCTGACCAGCATGGACCAGGACGGCATGAAAAACGGCTTCGACCTGGGCGTCACCCGGGCCATCAGCGATGCGCTGGGGATTCCGGTGATCGCTTCCGGCGGCGTCGGCAATCTGCAACACCTGGCCGACGGTATCCTCGAAGGCCACGCCAGCGCGGTGTTGGCAGCGAGTATCTTCCACTTCGGCGAATACACCGTGCAGGAAGCCAAGGCTTATATGGCCCATCGCGGAATTGTGATGCGCTAAGCTCTGCGCGAAAACTGCCTGCGCGACAATCATGCTGCGTTAAAAACAGGCTCGGAATGCTCATGTAGGCCCCTACAGTCGAACGCGACCCCGGCCGTTCCTCGCCTGTTTTTGCCTTGCCTGATTGCCGCTCGGCAAGTTTTCGCACAGACCTTCAACAAACCGATGCAGGCCAGTGGACATCATGGCGGGCTCAAGGCACTCTTGGGTACGCCATGGATTTCGGTAGCCAGACAATGTTTAAACGCCTTCTGCTTGTCCTCGCCAGCGCTTGCCTGTTGTTCCTCAGTGGAGTGCGGGCGGCAGACAATCCCGCCACCGACATAGTGTTGCTGACGGAAAACTTCCCTCCGTACAACATGGCGAAGAATGGCAAGAACTTTGCGCAGGACGAAAACATCAATGGCATCGCCACCGATATCGTCCGCGAAATTTTCAAGCGCGCCGAGATTACCTACAGCCTGACGCTACGTTTCCCATGGGAACGAATCTACAAACTCACCCTGGAAAAGCCCGGCTACGGGGTGTTCGTCATGGCGCGGCTGCCTGATCGCGAAAAACTCTTCAAATGGGTTGGCCCCATCGGTCCGGACGACTGGATCATGTTGGCCAAAGCTGACAGCAAAATCACCCTCGAAACCCTGGATGACGCCCGTCAATACAAGATTGGCGCCTACAAAGGCGACGCGATCGCCGAGACACTGGCCAAGCAGGGGCTCAATCCCATCGTGGTGCTACGCGATCAGGATAACGCCAGCAAGCTGGTCAACGGCCAGATCGATCTGTGGGCGACGGGAGATCCGGCCGGGCGCTACCTGGCGCGTCAGGAAGGCGTAAACGGGCTCAAGACCGTATTGCGGTTCAACAGTGCCGAGTTGTACCTGGCGTTGAACAAGGATGTGCCGGACGAGATGGTGGCCAGGCTTCAGGCGGCGCTGGATCAACTGCGCAAGGAAGGCAAGGTGGAAGAGATCATGGCGCGGTATCTCTAAAGCCGCTCTGCGGAGTTTTTTGCATTCCCCCGTGGGGGTGCGTGCTGCCGCTAACTAGCGGTACACCCCGTCCTTTCCATGGGCAGCTGTCGCCCTATTGCTGCGTACACTGATCATCTGCTTGATATCGATCCAGTTGATGCCCTGAGCCTTGAGCTTGGGCAGTTCGCGCTCCAGGACCGCCAGCGTCTGCGGATACGGATGCCCGATCATCACCGCCGAACCCTGTTTTTGCGCCAGGCTGATCGCCGTCTGGAGCTGCGTGAGGATCGCCGCCTCGGTGCGCTCGTCGTCCAGGAACACATCCCGAGAAACACTCGCCAGGCCGATCTTCTGCGCTTCGGCAGCCGCCACGGTTTGCGCGCTGGTGCGGCTATCGACGAAGAATTTGTGCCTCCCCTGCAAGTTCGCCATCAACCACGCCATCGCTGGTTGCTGAGCGGTCATGCGACTGCCCATGTGGTTGTTGATTCCGGCGGTGAAGGGCACTGCTTTGAACGCGGCGTCGAGGCGTTTCTCAAGTTCTTCGATGGGCAGGTCAGGGTGCCAGGCGAACGGACCGGTGGCCGGGTCCATGGGCATGTGCAGGATGACGATTTTGCCAGCGCGATGGGCCTCGCGAGCGAATTCGCCGGCGTGGGGCGTGTCGGGCATGATCGCCGTAGTCACCGGGCCGGGCAGCGCCAGCACACGACGATCCCGGGGCAAATTTTGCCCCAGGTCATCGATGATCAGGCTCAGATAGGCTTTGTGAGGCTTCTGCCTGGCGGGCTCCGCGTGAACAGTACCCGCCAGACAGCACAACAGCACGAGGATGAAGCGCAGCGTCATCCTCAACGGCCGGACGTAATGCTCAGCCCTTTGAGCAGGCTCAGGGCCTGGGCCAGTTGGTAATCATCGTCCTGCGGCATTGGCTTGGCCTTGCCGCTGGAACCGGTTGGTTTGTCGGCGCCGCCGTTGCCATTGCCCAGGTGGCCTTGCAGATCGGCTTCCTTGAAGTACTCGCCGTCCTGCTCGTTGGTGATCTTGGCCTTGCGCACCTCGATGTCCGGCACGATGCCCTGCGCCTGGATCGAGCGGCCGTTCGGCGTGTAGTACAGCGCCGTGGTGATCTTCAGCGCGCGGTCGTTGTTCAGCGGCAGCACGGTTTGGACCGAGCCTTTGCCGAAACTGGTGGTGCCCATCAGCACGGCGCGTTTCTGATCCTGCAGGGCACCGGCGACGATTTCCGAAGCCGAGGCGCTGCCGCCGTTGATCAGCACGACCATTGGCACGGCTTCGCTTTCGTCCTTGCCGGTGGCCGAGAAGCGCAGCTCGGAGTTGGCGATGCGGCCCTTGGTGTAGACGATCAGACCTTTGGTGATGAAGTGGTCGACCACTTCCACTGCCGCTTGCAGCACCCCGCCAGGGTTGTTGCGCAGGTCAAGAATAATGCCGTTGAGCTTCTTGCCGTTTTCCTTGCGCAGCTTGGCCAGAGCCTTGGAGACTTCTTCGCCGGTCTTGACCTGGAATTGGGTGATGCGGATGTAGCCGTAGCCGGACTCCAGCAGCTGGCTCTTCACGCTCTTCACTTGGATGATGGCGCGGGCCAGGGTCACGTCGAACGGCGTACCGCCATCGCGCACCAGGGTCAGGGTGATTTTCTGGCCGATCTTGCCGCGCATCTTGTCCACGGCTTCGGTCATGCTCTGGCCGCGAGTCGGCTGGCCATTGATCTTGACGATGAAGTCGCCGGCCTGGATGCCAGCCTTGGAGGCCGGGGTGTCATCGATGGGCGATACCACCTTGATGAAGCCGTCTTCGGCGCCGACTTCGATGCCCAGACCGCCGAATTCGCCGCTGGTGCTTTCCTGCAGTTCGGCGAAGTCTTCCGGGCCCAGATAGGCAGAGTGCGGATCAAGGTTGCTGAGCATGCCCTTGATGGCGTTTTCCAACAGGGTCTTGTCGTCTACCGGCTCGACATAAGCGGCTTTGATCCGATCCATGACCTCGGCAAAGGTGCGCAACTCTTCCAGGGGCAATGGCGCCTTGGTGGTCGCAGCAGTGCCAGCAGGCGCGACGGCCGGGGCCGGTTGAGCGGCAAACGCCAACGGCGCGCCGATCACCAGGGCGATCGTCAGGGCCAGCGAGGTAAGGCGGGACAAATGCAGCATGTCGAACGAACTCCTGAATTAGGCGGCACGCTTATCCTTGCGCGCGGCACCATTGCGCCGGATCACTCGGGTGACCCTGCTGACGAATAGCAAAATACAGCGCTGGTGTGTCCTGCCCGCCACTGTTACCGACAGTGGAGATGGACTCACCGGCTTTTACCACGTCACCCGCAGACTTGAGCAGCGTCTGGTTGTGACCGTAAAGACTCAAAAAACCGTTGCCGTGGTCGAGAATCACCAGCAACCCGGCACCGCGCAACCAGTCGGCGAACACGACGCGACCGCCGTGAACCGCATGCACCGCGCTGCCGGCGGAGGCGCCGATCATCACGCCGTCCCACTTGGTCCGGGCATCGTCGCCACGGCTTTCACCGAAGCGTGCCAACAGTCGACCGTCGACAGGCCATGGAAGTTTGCCTCGGGTTGACGCAAATGGACCGCCAAACGTCTCGCCTGAACTGGAGACCAGTGCGCCAGGTGTCGATTTAACGGGTTTGCGTGGGGCGTCGTCGGTGGCTTCTGCCTGTGCCTGGGCCTCACGTAAACGCTTTTTTTCGGCTTCCTGCTGGGCTATCAGCGCTTTTTGCCGCGCTTCTTCAGCCTCACGAGCCTGGCGGGCCAGGGTTTCTTCGATGGTTTTAAGGACTTTAGACAGGTCTGCCTGATCCTGCTCGCGGGCGGCCAGTTTCTGGTCGCGCGCCTTGACGTCGTCATTGAGCTTGGCCAGGACTTGCTGGCGCTCCTGGCGAACTTTCTCGAGTTCGCCGCGCTGGGTTTCCAGGCTGCTTTGCTGCACGAGCAATTGCGCTTGCTGGGCGGCGATGTCTTTTTCGACATTAGCCAGCTGGCGCAGGGTTTCGTTGAAGTTCTTCAGCTGTTCCAGGCGGGCCTGGCTCAGGTAGTCGTAATAGGTGAGGGTGCGGGCGAATTTCTCGGGGTTCTGCTGATTGAGCAGCAGCTTGAGATACTCCTGACGGCCATTCTGGTAGGCCGCGCGGGCCTGGATGGCGATCAGTCGTTGCTGTTCAGTGCGTGCGCTCTGGAGTTTTTTTTTCTCTGCATCGAGCCGCTGCAGCTCGGATTCGCTCTTCTTCAGCTCTTTTTGCAGGGCTTCGACCTGCTTCTCGAGCTTGCCCATTTCGGTCTCGGTGCCTTTCAGATCTTTCTGGATACCGGATTTTTCTTCCTGCAATTTGCCCAGCAGTTTTTTCAGCTCGGCAATGTCCTGGCGCGTAGCGTCCAGCTGCTGTTGGGTTTGCGCGCGCTCGTCAGCAAAGGCCGGTTGGAGCAGGCAAGTCAGAGCGAGGGCTATCAGGACGCGAAGCATAGAGGCGGGCGACACCAGGGAAAGGGACGGCCTAGTATGCCCGCCCCACGCTGCAAAAAAAACGCCCAATTGGGGCTGTGTGATAACTGGAGGGGAATGCAGGGGGAATTAGGCTTCCAAACCGCCAAAAACCACTGTGGGAGCGGGCTTGCCCGCGATGGCGGCCTGACATTCAACATAGAAGTTGGCTGGCAGATTGCTATCGCTGGCAAGCCAGCTCCCACAGGGATTAACGGTGATTACACCAAAATGGAAGTCCCGGTCATTTCCGCCGGTTTTTCCAGGCCCAGCAGTTTCAGCATGGTCGGGGCCACATCCGCCAGCACGCCGCCTTCGCGAACCTTCAGGTCGCGCTTGCCAACATAAATGAACGGCACCGGCTCGGTGGTGTGCGCGGTGTGCGCTTGACCGGTGGATTCATCGGACATCTGCTCGACATTGCCGTGGTCGGCGGTGATCAGCGCTTCGCCACCGACTTTTTCCAGGGCTTCGACGATACGGCCGACGCACTGGTCCAGGCATTCAACGGCTTTTACCGCCGCGTCGAACACGCCGCTGTGGCCAACCATGTCGCCGTTGGCGTAATTGACGACGATCACGTCATAACGCTGGTGTTCGATGGCATCGACGATGCGATCGGTCACTTCCGGCGCGCTCATCTCTGGCTGCAAGTCATAAGTGGTGACTTTCGGCGACGGAATCAGGATGCGCTCTTCGCCCGGGAACGGTTCTTCGCGACCACCGGAAAAGAAGAAGGTCACGTGGGCGTATTTCTCGGTTTCAGCGATGCGCAGCTGAGTCTTGCCGTTTTTCGCCAGGTAATCGCCCAGCACGTTTTCCAGGCTGCCGGCGGCGAAGGCGGCTGGCGCGGGAATGCTGGCGGCGTATTGGGTCAGCATCACGAAGCCGGCCAGTTTTGGCTGGCGCGCGCGTTCGAACTCCTTGAAGTCGTCTTCAACGAAAACGCGGGTCAGCTCGCGGGCGCGGTCGGCGCGGAAGTTCATGAAGACAACGGCGTCGCCGTCCTCGACTTTCACCGGTTCACCGATGGAGGTGGCCTTGACGAACTCGTCGCTCTCGCCACGCTCGTAGGCCGCTTGCAGGCCTTCCTGGGCGGTGGCGGCGTTGAATTCGCCCTGGCCATCGACAATCAGGTTGTAGGCCTGGGCTACGCGGTCCCAGCGGTTGTCGCGGTCCATGGCGAAATAACGACCGATGAGGCTGGCGATGCGGCCCTTGCCCAGCGCCTGGAAAGCCGCGTCCAGCAGTTCGATCGACGATTGCGCGCTTTTCGGTGGGGTATCGCGGCCATCGAGGAAGGCGTGCAGGTAGATTTTTTCCGCGCCGCGCTTGGCGGCCAGTTCAGCCATGGCGACCAGGTGATCCTGGTGACTGTGCACCCCGCCATCGGACAACAGGCCCATGAAATGCACGGCTTTACCGGCGGCAACAGCTTTGTCCACGGCGGCGCAGATGGTCGGGTTCTCGAAGAACTCACCGTCGCGGATCGATTTGGTCACGCGAGTGAAGTCCTGATACACCACGCGGCCAGCGCCGAGGTTCATGTGGCCAACTTCGGAGTTACCCATCTGGCCATCCGGCAGGCCGACGTCCATGCCGCTGCCCGAGATCAGGCCGTTCGGCGCGGTGGCCCACAAACGGTCGAGCACAGGCTTCTTGGCGGCATAGATGGCATTGCCTTCCTGGCTTTCACTGTGACCGAAGCCGTCGAGAATCATCAGGACCAAAGGTTTAGGCGTGGTAGTCATGGAATCCACTCGTGGCTGAGATAAAAAGGGGTGATGGAAAAGGGAGTGGCAGTTTAAAGCGAAGTTCCTGCGGCGTCACCGCCGGACGGGGTTTGGCCCACCTTGGTGGCTGTGTATACTGGCCGACATTTTAACGCCCTGGAACCTCCTTCGATGGTTGCTCACCTGATTGAATTTGCCACTAACCACTACATTCTCGTCGGTATCTTCGTCGTACTGCTGGCGTTGCTGATTGCCTACCAAATGCAGGGCGGCGGCCGTAGCCTGAGCACCGGCGAACTGACCGCACTGGTCAACAAGGACGCCGGGGTAGTGGTCGACATCCGTCCGAGCAAGGATTTCGCCGCTGGTCACATCGTGGGCGCGGTGAACATTCCCCAGGACAAACTGGCCGCCCGCATCGGCGAGCTGGAAAAACACAAGGCCAAGACCATCATTCTGGTCGATGCCCTGGGCCAGACCGCCGGCACTCACGCTCGCGAGCTGATGAAATCCGGCTTCACCGCCGCCAAGTTGTCCGGTGGCGTTTCCAGCTGGAAAGCCGACAACCTGCCGCTGGTGAAGTGATATGAGCAACGTCGTCGTCTATTCCAGCGATTACTGCCCTTATTGCTCGCGAGCCAAGTACCTGCTCGAGAACAAAGGCGTGGCCTTCGAAGAGATCAAGGTCGATGGCAAGCCGCAGGTGCGCGCCGCAATGGCTCAAAAAGCCGGACGTACGTCCGTGCCGCAGATCTGGATCGGCAGCACCCATGTTGGCGGTTGTGATGATTTGTTTGCCCTGGAGCGCGCCGGCAAGCTCGACGCGATGCTCAAGGCCTGACTGCTGTATTCAAAACAAGCAAACCTAAAAGACCCCTGGATCAAGAAGGATCTGCGATGACTGACCAACAGAACACTGCTGCGAACGAAGAAGAAACTGCACCGCAATTCTCCTTGCAGCGCATTTATGTCCGTGACCTGTCCTTCGAAGCCCCGAAAAGCCCGGCGATCTTCCGCCAGCAGTGGGAACCGAGCGTCGGTCTGGACCTGAACACCCGTCAAAAGGCTCTGGAAAACGATTTCCATGAAGTCGTGCTGACCCTGTCGGTCACGGTGAAGAACGGTGACGAAGTGGCGTTCATCGCTGAAGTGCAACAGGCCGGGATCTTCCTGATCAAGAACCTGGATGACGCTTCGATGAGCCACACCCTCGGCGCGTTCTGCCCGAACATCCTGTTCCCGTACGCTCGCGAAACCCTGGACAGCCTGGTGACCCGTGGTTCGTTCCCGGCGCTGATGCTGGCTCCGGTTAACTTCGACGCGCTGTACGCGCAAGAGCTGCAACGCATGCAGGCGGCTGGCGAGACTCCAACCGTTCAATAAGCGGGTCCAAATGTGGGAGCGAGCTTGCTCGCGATGAGGTCATCAGCTTCAACATTGATGTTGACTGAAACACCGCCATCGCGAGCAAGTTCGCTCCCACATTTTTTTGCGGTGTTATTTGAAGCCGTTCTGCCGCCAAGCCTCGTACACGGCCACGGCTACGGTGTTGGACAGGTTCAGGCTGCGGCAGCCTTCGCGCATCGGCAGGCGCAGGCGTTGTTCGCCGGGCAGCGCGTCCAGCACTTCGGCGGGCAGGCCACGGCTTTCGGGGCCGAACAGGAAGGCATCACCCTCGGCGAAGCTGGCGTCGTGGAATGGCCGCGAACCCTTGGTGGTGAAGGCGAACACTCGCGGATGGCCGAGGCTTTCCAGGCAGCTCGCAAGGTCTGCGTGGCGTTGCAGGGTGGCATACTCGTGATAGTCGAGGCCGGCCCGGCGCAGTCGCTTGTCGTCCATCTCGAAGCCCAGCGGTTCGATCAAATGCAGGTGGCAGCCGCTGTTGGCGCACAGCCTGATAACGTTGCCGGTATTCGGCGGAATTTCCGGTTGGAAGAGGATGACGTGAAACATGCACGGCTCCGAAGGTAAAGATGAGCGGCATTCTACGCCGCAACCCGACTCTCGTTCGAAACTATTCCCGCGCGTGATGGGTTCGCTGGCGATTGTCGGGGTGATGGTCGGGATGATGATCGGACGCCTGACCACGCCCGACCCCAGCGAACTGCAGCAGGTCGAAGTGATGGATAACGGGCTGGTGGTCTGGTTCAACAATGAACCCAAGGTCCATGGCGAGATTGTCGATGGCAGTGTCGCGTTGTTGTTCGAAGCCGAAGGCAAGGTGCAAAAGGGTCAACTCAAGCTCAACGGCAAGGACGTCAACTGGCGAACGCGTTTGAGTGATGGGGGGTTGTTGCTGACGCTGGTGGCGGCCCGGCCCCTGCAGGGCGACTGGACCGGAAGCGAGGTCGATGACCGCTGGCGGCTGGAGATCCATCTCCGAGAGCAATAAAAGAGGGAATCCCCGGCCTGCCTGTACCAAGGTTCCCAAAACGGGAGGGTTCACGCATTGCATCGTGAACCCGGTGTAAAGGGGGAATCCCCGGCCTGCCTGTACCAAGGTTCCCAAAACGGGAGGGTTCGCGCATTGCATCGTGAACCCGGTGTAAAGGGGGAATCCCCGGCCTGCCTGTACCAAGGTTCCCAAAACGGGAGGGTTCGCGCATTGCATCGTGAACCCGGTGTAAAGAGGGAATCCCCGGCCTGCCTGTACCAAGGACCCCAAAAACGGCGGCTCGTCGCTAGTGCGGTGTGAGCCCGGTGTAAAGGGGGAATCCCCGGCCTGCCTGTACCAAGGTCCCCGAAACTGGGTAGTGAACTGAATCACTGAATGGACTATTGCAGGGGGCGTGCCAGGTTTTAACAATATGAAACAGATATCCGCCGGATAACGCTGAAAGCCCCGTATTTCGGGGCTTTCGTGTTTTTTCGATTGGGGTTCGATTGCGAATTCAGGCGAGATGTCGGATCAGAAGTAGTGCCCGATTGCAGGTCACGGTGCGTTGCGGCGGTGCACAGGGTGCTAAATGTTGGCCGGCAGCAATGATGTTGAATGTGCCGGCCCCATCGCGAGCAGGCTCGCTCCTACAGGGGAGTGGTGTTCACGCGATTGCGAAAACACTCAGGACCCACGGTGGGAGCGAGCCTGCTCGCGATTGGATGCTGTGGTGAGTGAAGCACTGAAGGTTGCTTAACCTTCATCCCCCTCATCGTCATCCCCGCCATCGACCTTCATCCCCAGCTCCTTGATCTTGCGAGTCAGGGTGTTGCGACCCCAGCCCAGCAACACGGCGGCATCGCGACGACGGCCTGCGGTGTGCTTGAGGGCGGTTTCGATCATGATCCGTTCGAACGCCGGCACCGCGCTGTCGAGCAGACTCGACTGGCCACGCGCCAGCGCCTGATCAGCCCATTGGCGCAGCGCCTGCTCCCAATTGGTCACCGGTGCCGAATCCTGAGGCAGGCTCAGCAGCTCCGGCGGCAAGTCACCGATGTGCACTTCACGGCCTGATGCCATGACGGTGATCCAGCGGCAAGTGTTCTCCAGCTGACGCACGTTGCCCGGCCATGGCAGGTTTTTCAGGTATTCCTCGGTTTCGTTTTTCAGCAGCTTCGGCTCGACGGCCAGCTCCTGCGCGGCACGGCTGAGGAAGTGCTTGGCCAGGGTCGGGATGTCTTCGCGACGATCCGACAGGCGCGGAATGTGGATGCGGATCACGTTGAGGCGGTGAAACAAGTCCTCACGGAATTTCCCGGCGTGCACCAGGGTTTCCAGATTCTGGTGCGTTGCGGCGATGATTCGCACATCGACCTTCACCGGCACGTGACCACCGACGCGATAGAACTCGCCATCGGCCAGGACCCGCAGCAGCCGAGTCTGGGTGTCGGCCGGCATATCGCCGATTTCATCGAGGAACAGCGTGCCGCCGTCCGCCTGCTCGAAACGCCCGCGCCGCAGGTTAGCCGCGCCGGTGAAGGCGCCTTTCTCGTGGCCGAACAGCTCGGATTCCATCAGGTCTTTGGGGATCGCCGCCATGTTCAGCGCAATGAACGGCGACGCCGCGCGCGGACTGTGACGGTGCAGGGCGTGGGCCACCAGTTCTTTACCGGTACCCGATTCGCCATTGATCAGCACGGTGATGTTGGAGTGGCTCAAGCGCCCGATGGCGCGAAACACTTCCTGCATCGCCGGCGCTTCGCCGATGATTTCGGGGGTGCGGGTCAGGGTCGGGGCGACTTCGAGTCCTTGCTGTTCCTGGGCGTGCTGGTTGGCGCGCTTGACCAGGGACACCGCCTCGTCGACATCGAACGGCTTGGGCAGGTATTCGAACGCACCGCCCTGGTAGGACGCGACAGCGCTGTCCAGATCGGAGTGCGCGGTCATGATGATCACCGGCAGCCGTGGGTGTTGTTCGCGAATCCGTGCCAGAAGGTCCAGGCCGCTGGCGCCTGGCATGCGGATGTCGGAGATGATCACGTCCGGCTGCTGGCGAGCCAGGCGGCTCATCACGCCATCGGCGCTGTCGAAGCTTTGCGTGGTCATGCCTTCTTGTTGCAAGGCTTTTTCCAGGACCCAACGGATAGAACGGTCGTCATCGACGATCCACACGGTTTCACTACGGCTCATGTCGATGTGGCTCCTTGTTCCAGTGGCAGAAAGATCGAGAAAGTGGTGTGGCCCGGGTGGCTGTCACACTCGATCAGGCCCTGGTGCTGGCTGATGATGTTCTGGGTAATGGACAGGCCCAGCCCGGTACCGTCCGGACGGCCGCTGACCATGGGAAAGAAAATGGTTTCCTGTAGTTCCGCAGGAATGCCCGGGCCGTTGTCGATGATTTCGATCTTGGTCACCAGACGATGGCGTACGTGGCCGATGGTGAATTGGCGCATGGCACGGGTGCGCAGCGTGATGCGGCCCAGGCGCAGCTCGTTCTGGCTGCTGATCGCTTGCATTGCGTTACGCACGATGTTCAGCACGGCCTGAATCATTTGTTCGCGGTCGATCAGGACGTCCGGAATGCTTGGGTCGTAATCGCGCACCAATGTGATGCAGCCCTGACTTTCGGCCTCGACCAAGTGACAGACGCGCTCCAGCACTTCATGGATGTTGCACATGGCCAGCGACGGCAGTTTGTTGGAGCCGAGCATGCGATCCACCAGATTACGCAGGCGATCGGCTTCTTCAATGATCACGTTGGTGTAGTCGCGCAGGCTTTCTTCCGGCAGTTCGCGGGCCAGCAATTGTGCCGCGCCACGAATCCCGCCCAGCGGGTTCTTGATTTCGTGCGCCAGGCCACGCACCAGCATCTTGCTGGTTTCCTGTTTCGACAGCTGCGCTTCTTCCTTGGTGATCCGCAACAAACGGTCACGGGGATGGACCTCGAGCAATAGCAGGGTGTCGCCATTGCTCAGGATCGGCGTGACCGCGTAATCGACCGTCAGGGTCTGGCCGGTGAGGGCGGTGAGCATCGCTTCGCGCTTGGTGAACGGATGCGCCTGCTGCACCGCCTGGCGCAAGGAATTCAGCGCCTCGGTGGACTCGGTGAACAGCTCGCTGATGAACTGCCCGTGGCTGCGCTGGCCGCTGATGGCCAGGAGCATTTCCGCGGCCGGGTTCATGTACTCAAGGCGCAATTCGGCATCGAGCAGGATGGTCGCCGTGGTCAGGTTGTCGAGTAGCAAGCGGTGTAGTGCGTCACTGATGGTCATTCAGGACCTCTTTTGGCGCATGAATAAAGAGCTGATGCGAGGAAACTGCAAAAACCAAACCAAGGCTCCGAAAAGAAGCGTCGTCCCCCTGAAACAGGCGTTTGACGCTCGATTGCGTGGCGCTCTGCCAGCTTTTGCGGGTACTTTCGAACCAAAATGGGTTGGATTTCGACGTGAGTGCAACCAATCGCACCAATATAGTGCGCAAACCTGAACGAGATGGGGAGAAGCGCAGGCGTAGATTTTTTGTGGCGGGTCGGCCGCTGAAGACCCGATTCCGGCAGCGTGAACCGGCAAGCGATCAGCGCCAGGCGTTCAACGCTTATGCACCCGTTGCAGGGTAAAAGTCACGGTTGGGCTTTGCTGTATGACCGTATCGCCATCGATCACTTGCACGGCGATACGATGCTGGCCGCGATCGATATTCACCAGTTGCAGGATCGGTACGTTACCGGGTTGGCCATACGGTTGATCGTCCAGCCATAGTCTGAGCAGATGCGTTCCTTGCAGGCGAGGCTTGATGAGTACGTTGACGGTGAAGGTGCCGTCGTTGGCGCGCAGGGCTTCGGTGACGGGCAGGCCAGTGAGTTCCAGTACCTCATACGTGACGTGAGGTTGTTCGGGGTTGGCGGCTTTGTCTGGCGGTTCCGGTTTTCTCGGTGGCTGACTTTCGACACTGTTGAGTGGTGGCAACTCGACCGGTTGGGCTTTAACGCCATCTGGCGGTTGATTGCTGTATCCGGTGTTGCCATCGGCGTCGGTGTATTTGTAAATCTGCGCCATCACGGGAAAAGCCAAAGACAGCAGCAAAAGCATTGATAACAGCCGCATTCAGACTCCAGGTGGGCCGCGAGGATTACTCCGACAATGGAATACCTTGGCTGCCAGCATAGAACACAATAAGTTCTACCGGCTTGTTACCGGTCTTTCCACGATGCGTGATATTGACCATTTCAGCCAGCGCGTCGCCCTGTTTGAAGTGCTGGATCTTGCCGTTGTCCCTGCTCTCCACCGTCAATTCGCCCGCAAGAATGTATGCCGCGTTGGGGATCGGGTGGGTATGCCAGTCGAGTTCGGTGTTGGCAGGTATCTTGAGTTTGAGCATTGACAGTTCGGGTGCGGAGTCGGGGTAGCGAATGTAAGGCGTGCTGTCCCAGGATGTGCTGGTTTGCAGCAGGATTTTGCGTTCGATACCCGCCGGAGGTGAGGCGGGGCTGCAGCCCAGCAACGCAGTGGTCAAAGTGGCGATCAGGGGTGTGAGCAGGCAGGTCTTCATTCTTCCATCCATTGAATTCAAGCAAGTCGATATAGGCTACGAGCTACTCGAATGGATTGATGCCGGACGATGCTGTGAATGTCCGAGGAGAATGAGCAAGCCGTTGTCGGAAACTGCCCACAAAAAAGGCCTTCCGAAGAAGGCCTCTTTTTTGTCACGCCGCTTGCGCAGGCGCTACCGGATTAGCAGCTGTAGTACAGCTCGTATTCCAGTGGGTGTACGAAGGTACGAACCTTGATTTCTTCTTCGCTTTTCAGGGCGATGTAAGCGTCGATGAAGTCGTCGCTGAAAACGCCGCCTTTGGTCAGGAACGCACGACCTTTGTCCAGCTCTTCCAGGGCTTCTTTCAGGCTGCCGCAAACTTGTGGGATCTCTTTCGCCTCTTCAGGCGGCAGGTCGTACAGGTTTTTGTCAGCTGCATCGCCAGGGTGGATCTTGTTCTGGATGCCGTCCAGGCCAGCCATCAGCAGTGCGGCGAACGCCAGGTACGGGTTGGCAGCCGGGTCCGGGAAGCGCGCTTCGATACGGCGGGCTTTCGGGCTCGACACGTAAGGAATACGGATCGAAGCGGAACGGTTGCGAGCCGAGTAGGCCAGCATTACTGGAGCTTCGAAACCTGGAACCAGACGCTTGTAGGAGTTGGTGGCCGGGTTGGTGAAGCCGTTCAGGGCCTTACCGTGCTTGATGATGCCGCCGATGAAGTACAGGGCGGTATCGGACAGGCCGGCATAGCCTTCGCCTGCGAAGGTGTTCTTGCCATCTTTCCAGATGGACATGTGTACGTGCATGCCCGAACCGTTGTCGCCGTACAGAGGCTTAGGCATGAAGGTAGCGGTACGGCCGTAGGCATCGGCAACGTTGTGCACGACGTACTTCAGGGTTTGGGTTTCGTCGGCTTTCTTCACCAGGGTGTTGAACTTGACGCCGATTTCGTTCTGGCCGGCAGTTGCCACTTCGTGGTGGTGAACTTCGACGGTCAGGCCCATTTCTTCCAGTGCGTTGCACATGGAGGTACGGATTTCGTGGTCGTGGTCGAACGGTGGAACCGGGAAGTAGCCGCCTTTGACGCCTGGACGGTGGCCCTTGTTGCCGCCTTCGATGTCCTGGTCGGACATCCAGGAACCTTGTTCGGAGTAGATCTTGAACATGGAACCGGAAATGTCGGACTTGAACTTGACTTGGTCGAAGATGAAGAACTCTGGCTCTGGACCGGCGAACACGGTGTCACCGATACCGGTGGCTTTCAGGTGCTCTTCGGCGCGCTTGGCGATCGCACGTGGGTCGCGATCGTAGCCTTGCATGCTCGAAGGTTCGATGATGTCGCAGACCAGGATCAGGGTCGGCTCTTCGGTGAACGGGTCGAGAACGGCGGTGGAATCGTCCGGCATCAGGATCATGTCGGAGGCTTCGATGCCTTTCCAGCCAGCGATGGAAGAACCGTCGAACATCTTGCCGACTTCGAAGAAGTCTTCATCCAGCGCGTCGCGAGCCGGCATGGTCACGTGGTGCTGAGTGCCTTTGGTGTCCGTGAACCGCAGATCAATCCACTTGACGTCATGATCTTTGATGAGTTGAACCGACTTCGACATAGTGTCCTCCGGGTGGCTTAGGGCTGGTAGTGGATGCCCTTAAATGTTTGTGATGCCGGCGCGAATACTCTGCCAAGGCAACCTGCCTCACAAGGGAGCAAATTGCATGCCAGTGCCCCAGCATGGGTTTTTTGCCCCAATTTCACGCTTATAGAGGTGCGAGGCCTATAAATGCTTGAATTAGCGCCCCTTAATGTGGCGCTCAGACCTCAAAGTGACCTGTTTTGGTGCGTGCAAAACCTTCTGCACATTAACTGGTTAAACCTTGAGCAATTTCCGCTATAATCCGCGCCCCCCTTTTTCGGCTGGCCCAGCGCGCGCTGTTTTCATGAAACTAATCGTAAAAGTCTTTCCCGAGATCACCATCAAGAGCCGCCCGGTACGGATGCGTTTCATCCGCCAATTGGCCAAGAACATCCGTGCCGTGCTCCGCGATCTGGACCCGGCTGTGGTGGTGAACGGTGTGTGGGACAACCTCGAGCTGGAAACCCGTGTCAGCGACCCCAAGGCCCTGAAAGAGATGGGCGAGCGCCTGAGCTGCATGCCGGGCATCGCGCACTTCCTGCAGATCGACGAATACCCGCTGGGCGATTTCGACGACATCGTCGAAAAGTGCAAGCAGCACTACGGTGATGCACTGGCCGGGAAGATTTTTTCGGTGCGCTGCAAGCGCGCCGGCAAGCACCCATTCAGCTCAATCGACATCGAGAAATATGTCGGCAGCCAGTTGCGCCGTCAGTGCGGTGCCGCCGGGATCGACCTGAAAAAGCCGGAAGTCGAAGTCCGCATCGAAGTTCGCGACCAACGGTTGTTCGTGATCCACAGCCAGCACAACGGCATCGGCGGTTATCCGCTGGGTGCGCTGGAGCAGACGCTGGTCTTGATGTCCGGCGGTTTCGACTCGACCGTCGCCGCCTACCAGATCATGCGCCGTGGCCTGATGGCCCATTTCTGCTTCTTCAACCTGGGCGGCAGGGCCCATGAATTGGGCGTTATGGAAGTCGCGCATTTCATCTGGAAGAAGTACGGCAGCTCCCAACGCGTGTTATTTGTCAGTGTGCCATTCGAGGAAGTGCTGGGAGAAATTCTCGGTAAAGTCGATAACAGTCATATGGGCGTAGTATTGAAGCGTATGATGTTGCGCGCTGCGTCCCAAATCGCCGATCGCCTGCACATTGACGCATTGGTTACCGGTGAAGCGATTTCCCAGGTTTCGAGCCAGACACTGCCGAACCTGTCCGTGATCGACTGCGTGACCGACAAGCTGGTGCTGCGCCCACTGATCGCCAGCCACAAGCAGGACATCATCGACCTGGCCAACGAAATCGGTACCGCCGACTTCGCCCGGCACATGCCGGAGTACTGCGGGGTCATTTCGGTGAACCCCAAGACGGCGGCCAAGCGCCATCGGGTGGAGCACGAAGAGAAAGAATTCGACATGGCGGTGCTTGAGCGTGCGCTCGAGAACGCCAAACTGGTGCCGATCGATCGCGTAATCGATGAATTGGGCCAGGACGTTCAGATTGAAGAAGTCAGCGAAGCGCTGGCCGGTCAGATCGTGATCGACATCCGCCACCCGGATGCCGCCGAGGATGACCCGCTGGAACTCGCTGGTATCGAGGTACAAACGATGCCGTTTTATGCTCTGAACGCTCGTTTCAAGGAACTGGACCCTACTCGCCAGTACCTGTTGTATTGCGACAAAGGCGTGATGAGTCGCCTGCATGCCCACCATTTGCTCAGTGAGGGGCATGCCAATGTGCGCGTTTATCGACCGAGCTAAGTGCCCGGGGCTGTTTGCCTGTGGCTTGCGTCACCGGCCCCCCGACGCCGCCGTCAAGCTGTAACGGCTTTCACGGACGCTACTGTTAATCGCTGCCACGACCTGTCAGCACACCGAATCCTCTGATCGAGATACACAAGTGATCGAAAATCTACGCAACATCGCCATCATTGCCCACGTTGACCATGGTAAAACCACCCTGGTAGACAAACTCCTGCGTCAATCCGGCACCCTGGAGCGCAACGAGCTCAACGACGAGCGCGTGATGGACTCCAACGACCAGGAAAAAGAGCGCGGTATTACCATTCTGGCGAAAAACACCGCCATCAACTGGAACGGCTACCACATCAACATCGTGGACACCCCGGGCCACGCCGACTTCGGCGGTGAAGTTGAACGCGTAATGTCGATGGTCGACTCCGTTCTGCTGCTGGTTGACGCTCAAGACGGCCCTATGCCGCAAACCCGTTTCGTGACCAAGAAGGCTTTCGAAGCCGGCCTGCGTCCAATCGTGTGCATCAACAAGGTTGACCGTCCAGGCGCGCGTCCGGACTGGGTTCTGGACCAGATCTTCGACCTGTTCGACAACCTGGGTGCCACCGAAGAACAGCTGGACTTCAAAGTCGTCTACGCCTCGGCCCTGAACGGTATTGCCGGTCTGGACCACAACGAAATGGCTGAAGACATGACCCCGCTGTACCAGTCGATCGTCGACAACGTACCGGCGCCGGCTGTTGACCGTGACGGTCCGTTCCAGATGCAAATCTCCGCACTGGACTACAACAGCTTCCTGGGTGTTATCGGCGTTGGCCGTATCGCTCGTGGTCGCGTCAAGCCGAACACTCCGGTTGTGGCGATCAGCGCCGACGGCAAAAAGCGTAACGGTCGTATCCTGAAGCTGATGGGTCACCACGGTTTGCACCGTGTCGACGTTGAAGAAGCAGCTGCCGGCGACATCGTGTGCATCAGCGGTATGGACGAGTTGTTCATCTCCGACACCCTGTGCCAGCTCGACACCCCGGAAGCGATGAAGCCTCTGACCGTTGACGAGCCAACCGTTTCCATGACCTTCCAGGTAAACGACTCGCCTTTCTGCGGTAAAGAAGGCAAGTTCGTGACTTCCCGTAACATCAAGGAACGTCTGGACAAAGAGCTGCTGTACAACGTTGCACTGCGCGTTGAAGAAGGCGACTCGGCTGACAAGTTCAAGGTTTCCGGCCGTGGTGAGCTGCACCTCTCGGTACTGATCGAAACCATGCGTCGCGAAGGCTTCGAAATGGCTGTAGGCCGTCCGGAAGTGATCATCCGTCTGGTTGACGGCGTGAAGCACGAACCGTACGAAAACGTGACCATCGACCTGCCGGAAGAATCCCAAGGCAAGGTGATGGAAGAGATGGGCCTGCGTAAGGGCGACCTGACCAACATGGTGCCGGATGGCAAGGGCCGTGTACGTCTGGAATACAACATCCCTGCTCGTGGTCTGATCGGTTTCCGTAACCAGTTCCTGACCCTGACCAACGGTGCTGGCATCCTGACCTCGATCTTCGACCGTTACGACGTGATGAAGTCCGGCGACATGTCCGGCCGTCAGAACGGCGTTCTGGTTTCGGTTGAAACTGGCAAGGCGCTGACCTACTCCCTGGAAACCCTGCAGGCGCGTGGCAAGCTGTTCGTTGAACACGGTCAGGAAATCTACAACGGTCAGATCGTTGGTCTGAACAGCCGTGACAACGACCTGGGCGTTAACCCTACCAAGGGCAAGAAGCTCGACAACATGCGTGCTTCGGGTAAAGACGAAACCATCGCCCTGGTTCCACCTGTTCGCTTCACCCTGGAACAGGCTCTGGAATTCATCCAGGACGACGAGCTGTGTGAAGTCACTCCTAAGTCCATCCGTCTTCGCAAGAAGATCCTGGACGAAAGCGAGCGTACCCGCGCTGCCAAGAAAGCCAAGGCGTAACCTTTAGCCTGGCTCAACGAAAACGCCCCCGGTCGAAAGGCCGGGGGCGTTTTTGTTTGTCTGCGATTAGTCTGGAGTTCGTGCGGTGTCGGTGCTGCCCTCTTCGCTGGCAAGCCAGCTCCCACAGGGTTTTGAGTCGTACATGAAATTTTTGTACGACAACAATCATTGTGGGAGCTGGCTTGCCAGCGAAGGCGGCCGATCAGCCACCGCCAATGTCAGGCGGAATCAGAACCGCTCGATATGCCGCGAATTTTTCTCGCGCTCCACTTCTTTGGGCTTGTACGCGCAATACCCCGGCCGCGGGCCGATTTTCGGGTGGTTTCGGCAGGTGTCCGGGCGCTTTTCATAAATAGTGCACAGACGGCTCTTACGATCCAGGTACAGGCAATCGTTGTTGCTCATGCGCTGAAGGGTGAAGATCTCGGACTTCTGGTTGTAGCGCTCGACGATCCCTTCCTTCTGCAGGCGCTTGGCGATGTTCTTCGGCGGGTCGCCGCGCTCGAACTCGTCGACGATACCGATACGGATCAGATCCTTGATCTTGACCTCGACAGGCAGCGTGCAGCAGCTGGATATGCAGGAGCCGCACATCGGAGCAGAGTACTTGGCCCAGGTATCGAGTCGGTCGATCTCCGCGGCGGCGATCAGGTTCGGCTTCATCATCGGTTGTTACCAGCATGCATCAGGGCGCGCGATCATACCGGGACTGGTGGATTTTTGAACAACCTTTCGCCAGATTTTTTGCGTTGGGTGGCCGATTGGCCATAAATTCGGCACGGCCCCTGCATTGATTCCAGTACACGACAATGTATTAACGATCTAAGTCGCACTAACAGGAAAAACTGCCGAACCAGAGCCTCTACCGCCTGTCAGACCGTCTAGGCTCAGACAACTCAAAGCTCGCTCGAGGTCTTATCGATGACTCAAGAACCACTTGTTCGCGAAGCAGAGGTGGCCGCATTCCGCGACGCCGTCTTGACCAAGCTCACCTACGCGGTGGGCAAAGACCCGGATCACGCCTTCGACCATGACTGGTTCGAAGCCATTGCGCTGGCGGCGCGTGATCACATGGTGGAGCACTGGATGGACCATACGCGCCAGATCTACCGCAAAGGTCAGAAGCGCGTTTACTACCTGTCCCTGGAATTCCTCATCGGCCGCTTGCTCTACGACAGCCTGAGCAACCTCGGTTTGCTGGACGTGGCGCGTGAAGCGCTGACCGAGCTGGGCGTCGACCTTGAACGCATTCGCTTGCTGGAGCCCGACGCAGCGCTCGGCAATGGCGGCCTCGGTCGTCTGGCGGCGTGCTTCATGGAAAGCATGTCGACCCTGGGCATCGCCGGTCATGGCTATGGCATTCGGTACGAGCATGGCTTGTTCCGTCAGGCCATTGTCGACGGCTGGCAACAGGAGCAGACCGAACACTGGCTGGATTTCGGCAACCCCTGGGAGTTCGAGCGGCCGGAAGTGGTGTATCCGATTGGTTTCGGCGGCAGCGTCGAGACCGTGACCGATGAAGGCGGCAAGTCCAGGCAAGTCTGGCACCCGGCGGAAACCGTGCGGGCCATTGCCTACGACACGCCGGTGGTCGGCTGGCGCGGGGCGAGCGTGAACACGCTGCGACTGTGGCGTGCGCGGGCCATGGAAGATCTGCACCTGGAACGTTTCAACGCCGGTGACCACCTGGGAGCGGTCGCCGAAGTGGCCCGGGCCGAAAGTATCTCCCGCGTGCTCTACCCGGCCGACAGCACCGAAGCCGGCCAGGAACTGCGCCTGCGCCAGGAATACTTCTTCGTCGCCGCGTCCCTGCAGGATTTGCTGCGCCGCCATCGCAACATGCACACCTCGGTACTGACGCTGGGCGATCACGCGGCGATCCAGCTCAATGACACCCACCCGTCGATTGCCGTGGCCGAGCTGATGCGTCAATTGGTCGACGTCTACGATGTGGCGTGGGACGCCGCCTGGCAGGTTACGGTCGACACGTTGTCCTACACCAACCACACGCTGTTGCCCGAAGCGCTGGAAACCTGGCCGGTCGGCTTGATGGAGCGCATGCTGCCGCGGCACATGCAGATCATTTACCTGATCAACGCCCAGCACATCGACTCGTTGCGGGCCAAAGGCATTCACGACTTCGACGTGTTGCGCGCGGTATCACTGATCGAAGAAGACAACGGCCGCCGCGTGCGCATGGGCAACCTGGCATTCCTCGGCTCCCACAGCGTCAATGGCGTGTCCGGGCTGCACACGCAGTTGATGCGCAAAACCGTGTTCTCCGAACTGCACAAGCTCTATCCGGACCGGATCAATAACAAAACCAACGGCATCACCTTCCGCCGTTGGCTCTATCAGGCCAACTCCGAACTGACGTCGATGCTGGTCGATGCCCTTGGCCCGCAGCTGCTGGACAACCCTGAAGATCGCTTGCTCGGTCTGGAACCGTTCGCCGACAAGAGCGCATTCCGCAAGGCGTTTGCCGAGCAACGGCTGCACAGCAAAAGAGCCCTGGCCTACATCATTCACGAACGGCTGGGGGTGGCGGTCAACCCGGCGGCCATGTTCGACGTGCAGGTCAAGCGCATCCACGAATACAAACGGCAACTGCTCAACCTGATGCACACCGTGGCGCTCTATCAGGCGATTCGTGCCGAGCCGGAGGTCGATTGGGTGCCGCGGGTGAAAATCTTTGCCGGCAAGGCGGCGGCGAGTTATCACCAGGCCAAGCTGATCATCAAACTGACCAACGACATCGCCCGGGTGGTGAACAACGACCCGACCGTGCGTGGGTTGCTGAAAGTGGTGTTCCTGCCCAACTACAACGTCAGCCTGGCGGAAAGCATCATTCCGGCGGCGGACTTGTCCGAGCAGATCTCTACCGCCGGCTACGAAGCCTCGGGCACCAGTAACATGAAATTCGGCCTGAACGGCGCGTTGACCATTGGCACACTGGACGGCGCCAACGTGGAAATGTGCGAACGCATCGGCGCCGAACACATGTTCATCTTCGGTCTGAGTGCCCAGCAAGTCGAAGCGCGCAAGCAGAACCAGGAGTTCAGCGCAGTGCCGGACATCGCCGCATCCCATCGGCTCAGCGACGTGTTGCAAGCCATTCGTAGCGGGGTGTTCTCGCCGGATGATCCGTCCCGTTACACCGGACTGATCGATTCACTGGTGGATTACGACCGCTTCCTGGTGTGCGCCGATTTCGACTCCTACTGGAATGCGCAAATGCGCGTCGAAGCCCATTGGCATGACTCGAACGAATGGTGGCGCTCTGCGGTGCTGAACACGGCGCGGATGGGCTGGTTTTCGTCCGACCGGACCATTCGTGAGTACGCGACCGATATCTGGAAGGCACTGGAGTAACTATTCGCCCGGCCCGATATACTGGCGCCCGGGAAAGATCGCAGCCTTCGGTGGCGCCTACAGGTGAACATATCGTCCTGTAGGCGCTGCCGAAGGCTGCGATCTTTTGGGGCTGGCCAGGCTAGTCTTTCAGGGATTGTGCTCAAGGATATCGACCATGCAATGGATGTTCATGCTGATTGGCCTGGTGCTGGGCTGGATACTCGATGAGTCGTTCAGCGATGCGCTGCTCGGCGCGTTACTCGGGTTGGGCATCGGCCAGGCCATTCGCATCGCTCGATTGGGTTCCCAGGCCAACGAGCAGCGTCGCTTGCTGGAGCAGGCGCAGGTCGCGCTGCATGCGGTCGAGCAACGGCTCGCGGTGCTGGAAGTCACCAGCGTTGCAGCGTCTGAAACCCGCGAACCGGTCATGGGTGAAACTGTTCCCGTCCCGGACCTCGTTGGTGCGCAAGCCCCGGCCGAAACCCCGGAATTGATCTGGGAGCTGCCGCCCGAACTCGAACCCGTCGCTGCTGCGGCCACCGAAGCCAGTCGTCCGTCACCGGTCGATGCGTGGAAACCGGAGCCGGTTGCCCGCGAGGCACAATCCCCTGCCATTCCTCGCGGCCCCAATTTCATCGAGCGCGCGATCAGCGGTGCCCGTGCGTGGCTGTTCGGCGGCAACACCGTGCTGCGGGTCGGCGTCGTGCTGTTATTCCTCGGTCTGGCCTTCCTGCTGCGTTACGCCACTGAAGGCATGGTGGTGCCGATCGAGTTGCGTTACGCCGCAGTCGCGGCGGTGGCACTCGGTCTGCTTGGGTTGGGTTGGTGGCTGCGAACACGCAACAACCATTACGCGTTAATGCTGCAAGGCACCGGTATCGCGGTGTTGTACTTGACGGTGTTTGCGGCGATGCGTCTGCACCCGTTGCTCGAACCCTCGGCGGCGCTGGGGTTGCTGGTGGCGGTGACGGTGTTTTCAGCGATTCTGGCCATTACCCAGGATGCCTTGGGGCTGGCCGCTGCCGCCGCGCTGGGTGGGTTCGCCGCGCCGATCCTGACCTCTACCGGTGCCGGCAATCACGTCGCTTTGTTCAGCTACTTCGCGCTACTCAATGCCGGCATCCTCGCCATCGCGTGGTTCAAGGCCTGGCGCCTGCTGAACCTGATCGGCTTTGTCGGCACCTTCGGTATCGGCTTCGCCTGGGGGCTGCGTTCCTATACGCCAGAGTTGCTGTGGAGCACCCAGCCGTTTCTGATTCTGTTCTTCCTGATGTACCTGGCCATCGGCCTGTTGTTTGCCCGACGAAAGCTGCTGGAGATGAGCGACGCGCCCGAGGATGACAGCCGTGAAGCGCTGCTGCACTGGTCGGCGCGCAAAGGCGATTACGTCGATGGCACGATGCTGTTCGGCCCGCCATTGGTGGGTTTCGGATTGCAGTTCGCCTTGGTGCAGCACCTGGAGTTCGCCGCTGCGTTCAGTGCCTTGGCACTGGGCATGATCTACATGGGGCTGGCGCGGGCATTGATGGGGGGCCGGGCGCTACTGCTGGCGGAAACCTGCCTGGCGCTGGGCGTGATCTTCGCCAGTCTGGCGATTCCACTGGGGCTCGATGCGCGGTGGACATCCGCGGCATGGGCGGTGGAGGGGGCGGGTATTTTCTGGCTTGGCTTGCGTCAGCAACGACCGCTGGCCCGCGCGTTTGCGTTGTTCCTGCAATTGGGGGCGGCGCTGGCGTTTCTGAGCGAGTTGCGCGGCGGCGAGAGCAGCTTGCTGGACGGCGCGCCGCTGGGGGCATTGATGCTCGGCGCCGCGCTGCTGTTCAGTTTTTATCAACTACACAAAGCCTTGCCTGAACAGGTCTCGAATTGGGAACGACAGGGCCTGCCGGTGCTGGCTTGCCTCGGCCTGACGTTTCTCTATCTGCTGGCGCCGCTGTTCTTCTTCACCCATGGCACGGCGATCAGTTGGGCGCTGGCGGGGCTGGCGACCCTGTTCGTCGGCTTGCGCCTGCAATCGCGCACCTTCCTGTTCACTGCGTTTGCCGTGCAGTTGTTGGGCGGCGCGCTGTTCCTGTTGCGCCTGCAAGGCGCCGGCGACGAGTCTGGCGCGGTGTTGAGCGCCGGTTGGAACGGATTGCTCAGTGCATCCTTGATCGGCTTGGCGTTGATCGTCGGCATGCTGTTGGCGGCGCGTGATGACAGGGTACGCAGCGATGTGCGACTGCTGCGCGGATTGTCGGTGGTGTTATTGGCCGGTCTGATGCTGATCAACCTCGCGGTGTTGTTTGTCCTGCCATGGCAAACGGCGAGTGCGGTGTGGGCGGCCAGTGGTTTGTTGATCATCTGGCTGAGCCTGTACCTGAAGCAGCGGGTGAGTTTTGCCTTTGGCCTGGTGTTGCAGGTGATTGGCGGCGCGGCCTTCCTGATGGCCGGGCCGGAGTTGCTCGGGCCGTTGACCAGTGAAGGTTTGCGCCCCTTGGCCCATGGCGGTTTCTGGACGCCGCTGGTCTTGGGGTTGGCTGCACTGGTCGGGGCCTGGCGTTTGCAGCTCGGCAACCATGACACGGCGTTCGCTGTGCTGAACTTGCAGCGTTTGTCCGATGTGTTGCTGGTGTGGGGCGCGGGCTGGTGGGCGCTGGCGTGGATCAGTGAAGTACTGCGTTTTGCCCCGCTGAATCTGCAAGCGACTTTGCTGCTCGCCGTTGCCGCGCTAAGCGTTGCGCTATGGGGGTGGCTGACGCTGCGCCTGAAATGGCCGTCGCTGGGTTTACTCTGCACGTTGCTGATTCCGGCGGCTGGCCTGGTGTTGCTCGGCGCCTGGCATGGGCGTTATCACCCGGCGGCCAATGTCGGATGGCTGGCGTGGTTGGGCGTGTTTGTCGTGCACTTCATCGCGTTGCGACGTTTGGCTCCGATGCTGCCGGGGCGGGCGCTGAGTGCCGCCCACGTACTCGGCTGCTGGCTGTTGATCGGTGTGCTGGCCCTGGAACTGCGCTATGGCCTGCTGCTGTTGTCCGAGCAGTACAACGCTTGGCGCTGGTTGGGTTGGGCGATCCTGCCGAGCCTGTATCTGGTGCTGATGGCCGCTGCGCGTGCATGGCCTTGGCCGGTTTCGGCTTATCCCCGCGAGTACCGCGTGTATGCCGCCGCGCCGTTGGCCTTGCTGATGCTGGGCTGGTTCTGGCTGGCCAATATCGTCAGTGACGGCACCGCCGAACCGCTGCCGTACGTGCCGTTGATCAACCCGCTCGAATTGGGTTTGTTGTTTGCGCTGTCCGGTGTCTACGCCTGGTCCCGCAGCGCGGTGACACAACGGGTTATCGGCAGCGTTTACGCCGCTTGCGCCACGCAACTGATCGCCGGTGTCTCGTTGTTCGCGTTCTTCACTGCGCTGGTGATGCGTACCGCGCACCATTGGGGCGGTGTAGCGTTCGAGCTGGATGCGTTGCTCGAATCCATGTTGGTGCAGGCCGGCCTGTCGATCGTCTGGACCTTGATGGCCTTGGGGCTGATGATTGGTGGCCATTTGCGCCACCGTCGCGAAGTCTGGTTGATCGGTGCGGCGCTGATCGGCGTGGTGGTGGCCAAGCTGTTCTTTGTTGAGTTGAGTAACCGCGGCGGTCTGGCGCGGATCGTTTCGTTTATCGGCGTTGGTGTATTGCTGCTGGTGGTGGGCTATTTCGCCCCGTTGCCGCCCAAGCGCGCCGAGCCTGTGCCGGAAGCTGAAAAACCGGCCCCGGAATCCGAAGGAGTGTCGTCTTGAGTCATAAGCTGAACCTGGGCTGGTTGGGCGCAGTTGCAATGGGAATGGCCATGGCCGCTGTTGCCCAGGACAAACCGGCGGACTTCGCCACGCAGGTGCCGTTGTCCGTCAGTGGCGAAGGCCCGTGGTATCGCCTCGATTTGCCCATGGTCGTGCAACTGAATGCACGGCAGACCGACCTGAGCGATGTACGTGTGTTCGACGCGGCGGGTGATGCACAGGCCTACGCCCTGGCCCGGGAAACCGCGCAAACCGCTGACAACCGCAGGCTGACCGACGTGAAATGGTTCCCGCTGTACAACTCGATGGACGCCACCGAACACGCGCCAAGCGTGCGGGTGCAGTCGAGCGCCAATGGCACCCTGGTCGAGGTGCAGCCCTCCAGTCAGCTGGAGGCCGGCGAAGAAGCGTTGCGTGGCTGGTTGCTCGACGCCAGTGCCATCAAGGCGCCGTTGCAGCAGCTGATTCTCGACTGGACCAGTGAGCGCGATGGTTTTCAACGTTTCAGCATCGAGGCCAGCGACGATTTGCAGCATTGGCAGTCCTGGGGCGAAGGACAGGTGGCGCGGCTGACCTTTGCCGATGAGCGGGTCGAACAACACGAGGTCGGTCTGCCAGGACTGTCGGCGCGCTATCTGCGCTTGCTGTGGGACACCCCGTACTCGGCACCGACCCTCACGTCGGCGCAACTGGAAAGCGCCAGCTCCCGCCGCCTGCCGCTGCCGTTGGTCTGGTCGCCAGCGTTGGCCGGCAGCAGCGTGAAGGCCGGTGAATACACCTGGCAGTTGCCGATGGGGCTGAACGTCGAGCGGGTGCAGGTCGAGTTGAGCCAGCCCAACAGCCTGGCGCCAGTGACCTTGGACGGGCGTCGGGACAGCAGCCTGCCATGGCAACCGATGAGCAGCGCTTTGCTCTATCGCCTGACGCAGAACGGCCAGGATGTGGTGCAGAACGAGCTACAGCTGCCGGGGCAAACGGTCCAGCAGTTGAAACTGACCGTGGACGAGCGCGGCGGCGGTCTGGGTGCTCAGGCTCCGATGGTCAAGTACGCCGTGCGCGCCACGCAATTGGTGTTCCTGGCTCGCGGGCCGGGGCCTTATACCCTGGCGCTGGGAAGTTCCACGGTGAAGGCCGCTAACTTGCCGTTGTCGACGCTGATTCCGGATTACAGCGCTGCGAAACTGGCGACGCTGGGCAAGGCTTCGGTCGAGGGTGGGGGTGTGGTTACGCCGGTTGCCTCGCCGGTGCAGGCGTCCACAGGCACTGACTGGAAGAAATTCGGCCTGTGGGCCGTTTTGTTGCTGAGCGTGCTGTTCCTGGCGGCGATGGCGTTCAGTCTGCTGCGCAAACCGCCCGCCAAATCCTGAACTCGGGTGCTTCGCACCCCATCGCGAGCAGGCTCGCTCCCACAAGAAAGCGCAGTACCCGTGGGAGCGGGCTTGCCCGCGATAGCGGTCGATCAGTCAATGGAAAGGCTGAAATGACCGCTACTTTTCGGCTCACACCCGGACCATTTCCAACTACGCTGAACCCCGCGCATGAACTCTCTTCGGTCGATCACGTCTGATAGGAGGAAATGCGCCCCGACTCGCGTTAAACTGCGCGGGTTTTTAGCCCCCCATTCCTCCGGAGCCTTCCATGTCCCGCGTTACCTTGAGTCGCTATTTGATTGAGCAGACCCGTAGCAACAACACTCCTGCCGATCTGCGCTTCCTGATCGAAGTGGTGGCGCGTGCCTGCAAGGAGATCAGCCACGCCGTTTCCAAAGGCGCCCTGGGCGGCGTTCTGGGCAGCATGGGCACTGAAAACGTCCAGGGCGAAGTGCAGAAGAAGCTCGACGTTCTGTCCAACGAGATCCTGCTGGAAGCCAACGAATGGGGCGGTCACCTGGCTGGCATGGCGTCCGAAGAAATGGACAATGCTTACCAGATCCCGGGCAAATACCCGAAAGGCGCCTACCTGCTGGTTTTCGACCCGCTGGACGGTTCGTCGAACATCGACATCAACGCACCGGTCGGTACCATCTTCTCGGTGCTGCGCTGCCCGAGCGAATACCTGAGCCAGAACGAAGCCCTGAACGAAAAGGCCTTCCTGCAGCCAGGCACCCAGCAAGTAGCCGCCGGTTATGCCATCTACGGTCCGCAGACCATGCTGGTGTTGACCCTGGGCGACGGCGTCAAAGGTTTCACCCTGGACCGCGAAATGGGCAGCTTCGTACTCACCCACGAAGACATCACCATTCCTGAAACCACCCAGGAATTCGCCATCAACATGTCCAACCAGCGTCACTGGGAAGCCCCGGTGCAACGCTACGTCAGCGAATTGCTGGCGGGCGAAGAAGGCCCGCTGAAAAAGAACTACAACATGCGCTGGGTCGCCGCGATGGTGGCTGACGTGCACCGCATCCTGACCCGTGGCGGTCTGTTCATGTACCCACGCGACAGCCGCGAGCCATCGAAGCCGGGCAAACTGCGCCTGATGTACGAAGCCAACCCGATGTCGTTCCTGGTGGAACAGGCGGGCGGCGCGTCCACCGACGGCCACCAGCGCATCCTCGACATCAAGCCTGACGGCCTGCACCAGCGTGTTGCGGTGTTCCTCGGCTCGAAAGAAGAAGTTGCACGTGTCACGGGTTACCACAAGGAATAAACCATGAACGCGCCCTGGCAGCCGTTGCTCGAATGGTGGTTCGGTAAAGCCGAATCTTCCAGGGAGGTGGCGGCTGACAAGGGCACGTTATGGTTCGGCAAGCGTGACAGCCAGGACCTCGAAGCGCGCACGCGTTTCGGGGGCCAGGTCGAGCAGGCGCTGACCGGCGGTTTGACCGATTGGGCGCAATGCCCCGAAGGTTGGCTGGCTCTGGTGCTGCTACTCGATCAACTCCCGCGAATGATCTTTCGCGACTCCCCCAAGGCTTTTTCCGGCGACACCAGGGCTCAGGCGCTGGTAGCGCAAGGCATGGCTGCGGACTTCGATCGCCAGTTGCGCCCCATTCAGCGGGTGTTCATCTACCTGGTGTTCGAACACAGCGAACATCTGGCGGTACAGAACGAAGGTGTCTCGCGTTACATCGAACTGGTGGCGCAACAGCCGGACGTCGATCGGGCGCTGTTTGCCGACTATCTGGATTACGCCGAAAAGCATCAGAAAGTGATTGCGCAGTTTGGACGGTTTCCCCATCGCAATGCGGTGTTGGGGCGGGCGTCTACGGCTGAGGAGTTGGCGTTTCTGTCGAAGCCGGGGTCACGGTTCTAGCTTTTTGGGGCGGCGGCTTCCATCGCCAGCAGGCTGGCTCCCACATTTGATCTGTGGCGCTCACAAATCCCCTGTGGGAGCTAGCCTGCTAGCGATTGTGCCGGTAGCAGCACCTCAGATTCTGAAACTACCCACCAGATGCTTCAATCGCACCGCCTGCTGCTCCAGATCTGAACACGCGCGCAAATCCCCTGTGGGAGCTAGCCTGCTAGCGATTGTGCCGGTAGCAGCACCTCAGATTCTGAAACTACCCACCAGGTGCTTCAATCGCGCCGCCTGCTGTTCCAGGTCTGAACACGCGCGCAAAGTCGCCTGCAGGTTCTCCACACCTTCCTGGTTCAGCGTGTTGATCTCGGTGATGTCGACGTTGATCGATTCCACCACGGCTGTCTGTTCTTCGGTCGCGGTGGCGACCGACTGGTTCATGCCGTCGATTTCGCCGATGCGCTGGGTCACGCTGCCCAGGCGTTCTCCGGCCTGGTTGGCGATGCCGACACTGCTTTCGCTCTGGCGCTGACTGTCGGTCATGATGGTGACCGCTTCCCGCGCGCCGACCTGCAGTTCTTCGATCATCTTCTGCACTTGCTGTGCCGAATCCTGAGTGCGGTGGGCGAGGTTGCGCACCTCATCGGCCACCACTGCAAACCCGCGTCCGGCTTCACCGGCACGCGCCGCTTCAATGGCAGCGTTCAGCGCCAGCAGGTTGGTCTGCTGGGAGATACTGGTGATCACGTCCAGAATCTGCCCGATGTTGACGGTGTTGCTGTTGAGCGTCTCGATGTTGCCGCACGAATCGCTGATCTTCGCCGAGAGCTGCTGCATCGCGCTGATGGTTTTGTCCACCACCTGCTGACCGTCTTCGGCCAGGCTACGGGCATCGCTCGAATGCTGGGAGGCGAGGGCAGCGTTCTGGGCGATTTCCTGGGCGGCGGCGCCGAGCTGGTTGATCGCCGCAGCGACGCTGCTGGTACGCGAGGCCTGCTGGTCGGAGTTGAACATCGACGAGTTCGAGGCGGCCACCACACGCAGCGCCACTTCGTTGACCTGGCCGGTGGCCGAGGACACTTCAATGATCGAGGTGTGAATGCGTTCGACAAAGCGGTTGAATGACAGCCCCAGCGCGCCGAATTCGTCGTGACCGTGAATGGTCAGGCGTTTGGTCAGATCCCCTTCGCCTTCGGCGATGTCATGCATGGCGCGACCCATGGCCAGCAACGGCTGCATCAGGAAACTGATCAGCATGCTCAGCAACGCGATGATGATCACCACGGCAATCACCATGGCGATGAGCGCCGAGGTGCGGAATTCGCTGAGCATCGAGAACGCGGTGTCCTGGTCCAGCACCAGCGCCACATACCAATCGGCTGAAGGCACGCCGTTGACGTGGGTGAACGAGATGAACTGTTTCTTTGCGTCGACCTCGATTTCTTTCAGGCCCGGGCTGACTTTCGGCACACCGTTGGGGTAGGCATCGGCCAGGTTTTTGAGCACCAGTTTGCTGTCCGGATGGATCAGGATCTTGCCGTCGGCGCTGACAATGAAGGCATGACCGTGACCGCCGAAGTTCAGCGAGTTGATGATTGCACTGATGCTGGACAGGTCGATGTCGGCGCCGGCGACGCCGATCATCTGGCCCTGGCGTTGTACCGGGGTCGCGACGGTGATCACCAGTTTGCCCGACGAGGCGGAGATATACGGTTCGGTGACGATGGTCTGCTGCGCGCCGGTGGCCGCCTTGTACCAGCCACGGGCGCGCGGATCGTAGTCCGCCGCACGGTTACCGGTCGGGACCGAGAACATGACGCCGTCGGCACCGCCGAAGTAACTCAGCTGGAAGTTGCCGGTGTAGGCGGGCAAGTCGATGATGCGTTTCAGGCTGGCGGGGGCGCTGCCATCGGCGCTGACCTGTTGGGCCATCGATTGCAGCAACTGTATGCGGCTTTCCAGCCAGGTCTGAATATTACGGGTGGTCAGGCTGCCGAGTTCCTGCATCGAGGCTTCGGTGCTGTTATGCAGCGTTTGACGCTGGCGATAGTCGTTGAACAGGATGAAACAAGCGAATGCAACGGCCACCACGAGGGCAGCAGCCAACAAAATCTTGTGGCTGAACTTCATGTTTCTGGTCATTAAATGAACTACCGCGGAAAGACAGGACAACAAAGGTGGGGGCAAGCGCCACGGTCGTGGGCTTTGCGCTGCCTTTTATGTCGACAGAGTGGCGCCAAAGATTAGACGCTTTTTTGCGAAACCCGACGAAATGCTCAAGAGCCAGGCGAAGTGGCTGAATCTTCGGCAATAGGCGGACGAGCGGCCCAATAAATAGGCGCTCGGCCAGGGAACCAGACAGGGGTTTTCTCTTCTAAGGTTCAGTTTGGCTGCCATGCCAATCCCCTTCACCCCTGGAGTTACACCATGTCGCTGCGATCCATTGCCTTGCTTTCGTTCTGCGTGCTGTTGGCTGCGTGCAGCAAGGTCAATCAGGAAAACTACTCGAAGCTCTCTGCCGGCATGTCCAAGGCCGACGTAGAAGTCTTGTTGGGCAAGCCGGCCGACTGCTCTGGCGCGCTGGGCATGTCCAGTTGCACCTGGGGTGACAAGAACAGCTTTATCAGCGTGCAGTATGCCGGTGACAAAGTGCTGATGTTTTCCGGCCAAGGCCTGAAGTAAACCGGGGCTACGTGCCCACGGGAGAAAAACAATGAAGCGGTTGTTGATAATGCTTTTTGCCGGCCTGGTATTGGCCGGCTGTGCCACTTCTGGCCAGGATCCGTTGGCGCCCAAGACCGCCAACAGCGTCAACCTCAAGCGTTACCAGGGCACCTGGTACGAGTTGGCACGTCTGCCGATGTATTTCCAGCGCGACTGTGCGCAATCCGAAGCCCACTACACGCTCAAGCCGGATGGCAACGTGGCGGTGCTGAACCGCTGTCTGACAGCGCAATGGCAATGGGAAGAGGTCAAGGGCACGGCTTATCCACAGGTGCCGGGCAAGACCGACAAATTGTGGGTCGAGTTCGATACCTGGTTTTCGAGGCTGATTCCGGGTGTGGCGAAGGGCGAGTACTGGGTGTTGTACGTCAGCGATGACTACAAGACCGCGATCGTCGGCGACCCGAGCCGACGTTACCTGTGGCTGCTGTCGCGCACGCCGACCGTCAATGGTGTGGTGCGTGAAGAACTGCTGAGCAAGGCGCGTCAGCAGGGATACGACACCACGCGGCTGATCTGGCGAGCGTCGGACACGCAGATGGCCAAGACCTCGAACTAATAGCACATGACCCTGTAGGAGCGAGCCTGCTCGCGATGGAGTATCAGACACAAGATGTCGACTGACACACCATCACGAGCAAGCTCGCAACCACAGGTTTTTGTGTCAGTTCAGAAGTTCGCGCAGCACCTGGGTGAAGGCACGGTTGCTTTCCTCTTCCCCGGCATGACGCCCGTCGCGCACGACCCACTGACCGTTCACCAGCACGTCCCGCACCTGACGGTCGCCACCGGCAAACAACCATCGGTTCAGAATCCCGTCGCCACTGGCCGTTGCCAGGTACGGATCGTTGCCGTCCAGCACCAGCCAATCCGCACGCTTGCCCACTTCCAGCGCACCGATCGGTTGTCCCAGCGCCTGAGCGCCGCCATCCAGCGCCGCGTCATACAGGGTGCGCCCGACCATGGGCTGATCCGCGCCATACAAGCGATTGCGCCGTTGATCGCGCAGACGCTGGCCGTATTCCAGCCAACGCAATTCTTCCACCACGCTCAATGACACATGGCTGTCGGAACCGATGCCCAGGCGTCCGCCTTGTGCGAGGAAGTCCACCGCCGGGAAAATCCCGTCGCCCAGGTTGGCTTCGGTGGTCAGGCACAGGCCGGCAATGGCGCGACTCTTGGCCATCAGCGTGACTTCTTCCGTGTTGGCGTGGGTGGCGTGGACCAGGCACCAGCGCTGATCGACTTCGGTATTTTCGTACAGCCATTGCAGCGGGCGGCGACCGCTCCAGGTCAGGCAGTCGTCGACTTCTTTTTGCTGTTCGGCGATGTGGATGTGCACCGGGCACTGCTTGTCGCTGGCGGCCAGCACTTCGCTGATCTGCTGCGGTGTCACCGCGCGCAGCGAGTGGAAACACAGGCCCAGCGACTGGGCCGGTTGCTGCGCCAGAATCGGCTGCAGGCGCGATTGCAGCTTGAGGTAGCTGTCGGTGCTGTTGATGAAGCGGCGCTGGCCCTCGTTCGGCGTCTGGCCACCGAAGCCGGAGTGGCTGTAGAGCACCGGCAGCAGGGTCAAACCGATACCGGCGGAACGGGCGGCCTGGCTGATACGCAGGGCCAGTTCGGCCGGGTCGGCGTAAGGCTGGCCGTTGTTGTCGTGGTGGACGTAATGAAATTCCGCCACCGAGGTGTACCCGGCCTTGAGCATTTCGATGTACAGCTGACGGGCGATGACGCCGAGTTGTTCCGGGCTGATTTTTCCGACGAGGCGATACATCAAGTCGCGCCAGGTCCAGAAACTGTCGTTCGGATTCCCCGCCACTTCCGCCAGCCCGGCCATGGCCCGCTGGAAGGCGTGAGAGTGCAGGTTCGGCATGCCGGGCAAGAGCGGACCGCTCAGCCGTTCGGCGCCCTCTGCGTGGGAATCGGCCTGGATTTGGGTCAAGACGCCATCGGCGCTGACCTCAAGACGTACATTGTTGGCCCATCCACTAGGCAACAGCGCGCGTTCGGCAAAGAAGGCGGACATGGTTCAGCACCCCATCGTGTGTTATTTGTATATACATATACAGACGTTTGCCTGCCCGGTAAACTCCGGCAAGCTAGCAACCCTATTCAAACGAACAAGGATTAACCGTGCCGACTCCGCCTCCAGTCTCTCCGTTGGCCGCGAACATGGGCGACAGTCCGGCGCCCTTGTACGCCCGCGTCAAACAAATGATTACCCAGCAAATCGACAGTGGAAACTGGCCGCCGCACTACCGCGTTCCGTCGGAAAGCGAGCTGGTCAATCAGTTGGGCTTCAGCCGCATGACCATCAACCGCGCCCTGCGCGAGATGACCGCTGACGGTCTGTTGGTGCGCATGCAAGGCGTCGGCACGTTCGTCGCCGAGCCGAAAAGCCAGTCCGCGCTGTTTGAAGTGCACAACATTGCCGATGAAATCGCTTCCCGAGGCCATCGCCACACGTGCAAGGTCATCACCCTGGAAGAAGAGGCCGCCGGCTCGGAACGCGCCCTGGCCCTCGACATGCGCGAAGGGCAGAAAGTCTTCCATTCGTTGATCGTGCATTTCGAGAACGATATTCCGGTGCAAATCGAAGACCGTTTCGTCAATGCGCTGGTGGCGCCGGATTACCTCAAGCAGGACTTCACCCTGCAAACGCCTTACGCCTACCTCAACCAGGTCGCGCCGCTGACCGAAGGCGAGCACGTGGTCGAGGCCATTCTGGCTGAGCCGTCCGAATGCAAATTGCTGCAGATTGAAAAAGGCGAGCCGTGCCTGCTGATTCGTCGCCGCACCTGGTCCGGCCGTCAGCCGGTGACCGCCGCCCGTTTGATCCACCCTGGTTCCCGTCATCGTCTGGAAGGCCGGTTTCATAAATGAACGAGTTGAAAGTTTTACGCGCCAAAGACTATCCGCGCATGCCCTGGAAAAACGGCGGCGGCAGCACTGAAGAAATCAGCCGCGATGCCGGCACCGGCCTGGACGGCTTCGGCTGGCGCCTGTCGATTGCCGACATCGGTGAGTCGGGCGGTTTCTCAACTTTCGCCGGTTACGAGCGGATCATCACCGTGTTGCAGGGCGACGGCATGACGTTGTCGGTGGACGGCCAGAACACGCGACCGCTGTTACCGCTCGACCCGTTTGCCTTCAGTGGCGAGAGCAAAGTTACCTGCGCGCTGCTCGGTGGAGCGATCCGCGATTTCAACCTGATCTATGCGCCGCAGCGCTACCGTGCACGGTTGCAGTGGCTGGCCGGCGAGCAGCGGTTTTTCAGCGAGGCCAGCACACTGCTGGTGTTCAGCGTGAGCGAGCAATCTGACGTATCGGTCGATCACCGCGTCCAGCCATTGGGGCTCCATGATTGCCTGCAGCTGGAGGCCAATGACGGGTTGCTGGACGTCACCATCAAGGGTTTGTGCTGCGTGATCGAACTCACCTCGCGCGGCTGATCCCGATTACTCCCGTTCGAGGGTAAAGCCTCGAACGGTTGCCTCCAGTTCACTCGACATCCTTTTCAGCGCCTGGATGGTTTTCACCACGTCCTGTTGCGCCACGACATTCTCCTCGACCCGCTGCGCCACGGTTTCCACATTGCGTGCCACGTCTTCGCTGGCTTCGCGTTGTTCCTGCAAGGCATGGGAAATCTGGCTGACGGCGTTGAGTGACGCATCGAGCACGGCCTTGACGTCATTCATCGACGCGCCCGCGCTGTCGATCAGCTGCTGGCCCTGAAGCACCCGCTCGCGGCCCGTGTTCATGCTGCTGCTGGCTTTTCGCATGCCGCTTTGAATGGTGCTCACCAGCACCACAATCTCGGCGGTGGAACGGGTCGTGCGGGTCGCCAGCTCCCGCACCTCGTCGGCCACCACGGCAAACCCGCGACCTTGCTCGCCGGCCCGCGACGCCTCGATGGCGGCATTGAGGGCGAGCAGGTTGGTCTGTTCGGCAATGCTGTGGATCACGTCGACAATGTTCCCGATGGCGTTGGAGTGCTGGGTCAATTGGTCGATTTCACTCGACGTCTGGGTCACCAGTTGGGCGATCTGCTGCATCTCGATGATAGAGCGGTCCATGCTGGCAATGCCCAGGGCGGTGATCTGCTCGGCCTTTTGTGTGGTGTCGTGCGCCCGGGCGGCGTTTTCGGCGATGTGCGTGATGTTGGCTGACATCTGCTCTGCCGCGGCGGCAATGGAAGAGGTCGCGCCATTTTGCTCGGCGGCCTGCTTCAGGCCTTGCTCGGACGAAATGCTCAGGTTCAGGGTCGAGGACTCGATGTACCGCGAGGCCTCGCGTACCTTGCCGATCATGCTGGCCAGGCTGCGCCGCATGGCCTCGACCGATTGCATGACACCTGTGGGGCTCGCGTTGCCGATCGCCGGATCGCCGAGCATGCCCTGGGCAATCCGTGTGCTGATATTGGCCAGTTCGTGGGGCTCGGCGCCCAGGTATCGCGCCAGTCTGGCACCGAACAGCAGCGCATAAAGGCTGCCACACAACAGTGCGAAGGCCAGGACCCCGGCCATCAGCCTGATGTTGATCTCGTAAAGTGCCTCGCTGAGTTCGAACTGTTGGCGAGCTTCTTTCAGTTGAGCATCCGTCAGTTGCGAAAACAGTGAGGTCAGCGGGTCGATCAAGGGGTACAGCTGGTGTGCGGCGAAATCCTCCAGGCGCTGACTGGAGGCGTCGTTGCGGTTCAAGACCGCCTGCAATCGCTGGAGCGGCGCTTCGGTGGCCTGCATCAGCGGCGTGATTTCGTTGATCAGTCGCACCTCTTCATCAATCAGGCGGGTCGACAGGTAGGTGCGCCAGAGTGGATCGATCTCAAGCATTGCCTGGCGTATCTGTTGCGCCGCCTCGACGCCACTGTGGATGCCATCGCGGGCCTTGTGGATGGCATCGACGATCTGGACGGAATACAGCTCGGAAATTTTCTTCAGGTCCTGTTGCGGGATGACCCGGTCGAGGTAAACCGTTTCCAGTCCCTGGACCGTAGCGCGCATGCCGTACAGGCCCAGTGCGCCGATGCCGGTCACGCTGCTCAGCAGGATGCCGGCCAGCAACAGGAGATGGGTTTTGACTTTCCATTGTTTCATTGCGCGTTCCTCGCAGGAGTGACTTCAGGGGGCTTGCTCGTGAAGTCGGCGAGGATCATTGGAGGTGGAGTCGGACGCTTCTGATGAGGTTGTAGGGTGTTTCTGGAATGCGCTTAATTGGGCATCACGTGTTACCGAACGCCCCAACGTGGCGCAAAACCACGTTGCAGTAACCGCCGTCACCCCCGCAAAAAATCCCCGCGAAAAATCCCCGCGAAAAATTTTATCCACGGCAGAACCCGCGATTCAGGCGCTCTCCAGTCGTTTCAGAGTTTTTCTTGAATGCCTGTCCAGAAAGTTGGCCGCTTGATTGCATATGCTTGTATGTACAAGTAAAGACGTATGCGTATGAGTCGATCGAGACTCTCCGCAGCGTCCACTGTTTCGCTTGTCGCGCAACGATGCGCACAGGCTGCTTGCCCCCTGCCAGGGTTGGTTTGAATTGATCGCTGAGGAGTCTTTTTCGTGACTGACAATACCCAGAAACCTACGAAATACCGTGACGTCGAAATCCGCGCTGCCCGCGGCAACAAGCTGACCGCCAAGAGCTGGCTGACCGAAGCGCCGCTGCGCATGCTGATGAACAACCTCGACCCGGAAGTGGCCGAGAACCCGAAGGAACTGGTGGTTTACGGTGGTATCGGTCGTGCGGCGCGTAACTGGGAGTGCTACGACAAAATCGTCGAGAGCCTGACCCACCTGAACGACGACGAGACCCTGCTGGTGCAATCCGGCAAGCCGGTCGGCGTGTTCAAGACCCACGCCAACGCCCCGCGCGTATTGATCGCCAACTCCAACCTGGTGCCGCACTGGGCGAACTGGGAACACTTCAACGAACTGGACGCCAAAGGCCTGGCCATGTACGGCCAGATGACCGCCGGCAGCTGGATCTACATCGGCAGCCAGGGCATCGTCCAGGGCACCTACGAAACCTTCGTCGAAGCGGGTCGCCAGCACTACAACGATGATCTGAAAGGCCGTTGGGTCCTGACTGCAGGTCTGGGTGGCATGGGTGGCGCTCAACCTCTGGCCGCCACCCTGGCCGGTGCCTGCTCGCTGAACATCGAATGCCAACAGGTGAGCATCGATTTCCGTCTGAAAAGCCGCTATGTCGATGAGCAAGCCAAAGACCTCGACGACGCGCTGGCTCGCATCGAAAAATACACCGCCGAAGGCAAGGCCATCTCCATCGCGCTGCTGGGCAACGCCGCGGAAATTCTGCCGGAACTGGTCCGTCGCGGCGTGCGCCCGGACATGGTGACCGACCAGACCAGCGCCCACGACCCGCTCAATGGCTACCTGCCAGCCGGCTGGACCTGGGACGAATACCGCGCTCGCGCCAAGACCGAACCTGCCGCTGTGATCAAGGCCGCCAAGCAATCGATGGCGGTGCACGTCAAAGCGATGCTCGACTTCCAGAAGCAAGGCATCCCGACCTTCGACTACGGCAACAACATCCGCCAGATGGCCCAGGAAGAAGGCGTTGAAAACGCCTTCGACTTCCCGGGCTTCGTACCGGCGTACATCCGTCCGCTGTTCTGCCGTGGCATCGGCCCGTTCCGTTGGGCGGCACTGTCGGGCGATCCGCAAGACATCTACAAGACCGACGCCAAGGTCAAGGAACTGATCCCGGACGACGCGCACCTGCACAACTGGCTGGACATGGCCCGCGAGCGCATCAGCTTCCAGGGCCTGCCGGCACGTATCTGCTGGGTCGGCCTGGGCCTGCGCGCCAAACTCGGCTTGGCGTTCAACGAAATGGTACGCAGCGGCGAGCTGTCGGCGCCGATCGTGATCGGTCGCGACCACCTCGATTCCGGCTCGGTTGCCAGCCCGAACCGTGAAACCGAATCGATGCAGGATGGTTCCGATGCCGTATCCGACTGGCCACTGCTCAACGCCCTGCTGAACACCGCGAGCGGCGCGACCTGGGTGTCCCTGCACCACGGCGGCGGTGTCGGCATGGGCTTCTCCCAGCACTCGGGCATGGTGATTGTCTGCGACGGTACCGACGAAGCGGCCGAGCGTATCGCTCGCGTGCTGCATAACGACCCGGCCACCGGTGTCATGCGTCACGCCGATGCCGGTTACCAGATCGCCATTGATTGCGCCAAGGAACAGGGCCTGAACCTGCCGATGATCACCGGCAAGTAATGCTTGCCCCTGTAGGAACGAGCCAGCTCGCGATGGTGTGTCAGTCGACACAGCGCTGAATGACACTCCATCGCGAGCGGGCTCGCTCCTACAGGGGAGCCCACCCACCCACAATAACAATCCACAGAGGTTGAACCATGGCTGTCAGCAGCGAACGTGCTGGTAACAAACCGTTGATCGAAAAGCGTTCGATCGACTACATCCCGGAGGCGGAAAGACACGGTCGTCTGTTGAGCCAGTTCACCCTGTGGATGGGTGCCAACCTGCAAATCACCGCGATTGTCACCGGGGCCCTGGCCGTGGTGTTGGGCGGTGACGTGTTCTGGTCGTTGATCGGTCTGTTGATCGGTCAACTGCTCGGCGGCGCCGTCATGGCCCTGCATGCCGCGCAAGGGCCCAAGCTGGGCCTGCCGCAGATGATCTCCAGCCGTGTGCAGTTCGGCGTTTATGGCGCGGCCATCCCGATCGTGCTGGTCTGTTTGATGTACCTCGGTTTCACGGCAACGGGAACCGTGCTTTCCGGCCAGGCGCTGGGCCAGTTGTTTGGCGTCAGCGACAGCGTCGGCATCCTTCTTTTCGCCAGTGTCATCGTGCTGGTCACGGTGCTTGGTTATCGAGTGATCCATTGGATCGGCCGTGTTGCCAGTGTCATTGGCGTGATTGCCTTTGTTTATCTGTTCAGTCGTTTGATGAGCCAGGTTGACGTTGGCGCGCTGTTGCAAATTCGCCACTTCAGCTGGAGCAGCTTCCTGCTGGCGGTGTCGCTCGCGGCGTCCTGGCAGATCGCTTTCGGCCCTTACGTGGCTGACTATTCCCGCTACTTGCCGAGCAAGATTTCCTCGGTAAAAACCTTTTTCGCCGCGGGTGCGGGTTCGGTCATTGGCGCACAGGTGGCGATGGTCCTTGGCGTGTTCGCCGCCGCGTCGGCCAACGGGCAATTCGCCGGCCATGAAGTGGCCTACATCGTGGGTCTGGGCGGTACCGGTGCCACTGCTGCGCTGCTGTACTTCAGCATCGCGTTCGGCAAGGTCACCATTTCCACGCTGAACTCCTACGGCAGCTTCATGTGCATCGCGACCATCATCAGCGGTTTCCGGGGTGATCTGAAGGTCACGCGCTTGCAGCGTCTGGTCTTCGTGCTGGTCATTGTCGGTGCCGCGACCCTGATGGCGTTGCTCGGTCAGCACTCGTTCCTCGGTGCGTTCAAGTCCTTCATCCTGTTCCTGCTGGCGTTCTTTACGCCATGGAGCGCGATCAACCTGGTGGACTACTACTGCATCACCCGCGAGCGTTACGACGTGCCGGCGCTGGCCGACCCGAAGGGTCGCTACGGTCGTTGGAACGTCCTCGGCATCAGCGTCTATGTTTTCGGGGTGCTGGTGCAGTTGCCGTTCATTTCCACCAAGTTCTACACCGGTTCGCTGGTCGCCGCCCTGGGTGATGTGGATATTTCCTGGATCATCGGTCTGGTGCTGCCAGCAGCCCTGTACTACGTGTGTGCGAAAAAATGGCACGGCACAGTGCCCGATCACCTGATTCTGCCGGTCGAGCAGAACAGCGTTGTACAACCTGAAACACGTGGGGCCGGCCGCGCTGCGGCGCAGGCCTGATTGGACGTTGCCAGGGCTGGATGCCTCTTGACTGCCGTAAGCCAATTCATGATTAGGAGCGTCACAACAATGAAATCGAACAAGACCCTGCTGACCACTTTGCTTTCCATGGGCCTGCTGGCCAGCGCCGGCGCCACTCAGGCGGCGGGTTGGTGCGAGTCGGGTAAACCGGTGAAATTTGCCGGCCTGAACTGGGAAAGCGCCATGCTCCTGACCGACGTGCTGCAAGTCGTGTTGGAGAAAGGCTACGACTGTAAGACCGACAGCCTGCCGGGCAACTCCATCACCATGGAAAACGCCCTGAGCAGCAACGACATCCAAGTATTTGCCGAAGAGTGGGTTGGCCGCAGCGAGGTCTGGAACAAGGCTGAGAAGGCCGGCAAAGTCATCGGTGTGGGTGCTCCGGTCGTGGGTGCTGTCGAAGGCTGGTACGTGCCGCGCTACGTGATCGAAGGCGATGCCAAGCGCAAGCTGGAAGCCAAGGCGCCGGATCTGAAAGCCATTGCCGATCTGGGTAAATACTCGGCGGTTTTCAAGGACGCCGAAGAACCGTCCAAGGGCCGTTTCTACAACTGCCCGGCCGGCTGGACCTGCGAACTCGACAACAGTGAAATGCTGAAAAGCTACGGCCTGGAAAGCAGCTACACCAACTTCCGCCCAGGCACCGGCCCGGCGCTGGATGCTGCCGTATTGTCGAGCTACAAGCGTGGCGAGCCGATCCTGTTCTACTACTGGTCGCCAACGCCGCTGATGGGCCAGGTCGACGTGGTCAAACTGGAAGAAAAACCAGGCGTCGACAAGACCGTGAGCATCAAGGTCGGCCTGTCCAAGACGTTCCATGACGAAGCGCCGGAACTGGTGGCCGTGCTGGAAAAGGTCAACCTGCCGATCGACCTGCTGAACCAGAACCTGGGTCGCATGACCAAGGAGCGGATCGAGTCGCCAAAACTGGCCAAGATCTTCCTGAAGGAACATCCTGAAGTCTGGCATGCATGGGTGAGCGAAGACGCAGCCAAAAAGATCGACGCTGCGCTTTGAAAACTACTGCGCTCGACAATACTGCGTTGAAAGCAGGCTCAAAATGCTCATTGACTAAAGTCAACTCCGCTTTCTCGCCTGCTTTCGCCTTGTCTTGCCTTCGCTCGCTACGTTTTCAAACAGCTTGTTTATAAGGGCAAGCTTTTCAGCACCGCAAGCGGTGCTGAAAAGCCCTTGATTGAGAGCTTCTTATGTTTCCCGAAAGCTTTACCTTTTCCATCGCCGACTGGGTCAACGGTTGGGTCGATTCACTGGTCACCAACTACGGCGACGTGTTCCGGCACATCTCCGACACCCTGTTGTGGGCCATCGTCAATCTCGAAAGCCTGCTGCGCGCGGCGCCCTGGTGGCTGATGCTGGCCATCGTGGCGGGCGTGGCCTGGCACGCGACCCGTAAGGTCGTGACCACCGTGGTGATCGTCGGCTTGTTGTTCCTGGTAGGGGCGGTCGGCCTCTGGGACAAGCTGATGCAAACCCTGGCGCTGATGATGGTGGCGACGATCATCTCGGTGCTGATCGGCATTCCGCTGGGCATTCTTTCGGCGCGCAGCAATCGCCTGCGTTCGGTGCTGATGCCGTTGCTGGACATCATGCAGACCATGCCGAGCTTCGTGTACCTGATCCCGGTGCTGATGCTGTTCGGCCTGGGCAAGGTCCCGGCGATTTTCGCCACGGTGATCTACGCCGCACCGCCGCTGATCCGTCTGACCGATCTGGGTATTCGCCAGGTCGACGGCGAAGTGATGGAGGCAATCAACGCCTTCGGTGCCAACCGCTGGCAGCAACTGTTCGGCGTGCAACTGCCGCTGGCCCTGCCGAGCATCATGGCGGGTATCAACCAGACCACCATGATGGCCCTGTCGATGGTGGTGATCGCCTCGATGATCGGCGCCCGTGGCCTGGGTGAAGACGTGCTGGTGGGGATTCAGACCCTCAACGTCGGACGTGGCCTGGAAGCCGGTCTGGCGATCGTGATTCTGGCAGTGGTGATCGACCGCATTACACAAGCGTACGGTCGCGCACGGCATGAGGTGAGCAAATGAACATGGCTACCGTGAGCAAGATCGAAGTCAAAAACGTCTTCAAGATTTTCGGCAACCGTGCCAAGGACGCGCTGGCCATGGTTGGCCAGGGCAAGACCAAGGATCAAGTGCTGGCCGAAACCGGCTGCGTGGTGGGTGTGAACGACCTGTCGTTGAGCATCGGCAGCGGTGAAATCTTCGTGATCATGGGCCTGTCGGGTTCCGGCAAATCCACCCTGGTACGCCACTTCAACCGCCTGATCGATCCGACCAGCGGCGCGATCCTGGTGGACGGCGTGGACATCCTGCAATACGACATGGAAGCCCTGCGCGAATTTCGCCGGCGAAAAATCAGCATGGTGTTCCAGAGCTTCGGCCTGTTGCCGCACAAGACCGTGCTGGACAACGTCGCCTACGGCCTGAAGATCCGTGGCGAGAGCAAGCAAATGTGCGCCGAGCGCGCGCTGCACTGGATCAACACCGTGGGCCTCAAGGGCTACGAAAACAAATACCCGCACCAGCTCTCGGGCGGTATGCGTCAGCGTGTGGGCCTGGCCCGTGCCTTGGCGGCGGACACCGACATCATTTTGATGGACGAAGCCTTCAGTGCGCTTGACCCGCTGATTCGCGCCGAAATGCAGGACCAGTTGCTGGAACTGCAAAAGACCCTGCACAAAACCATCGTTTTCATCACCCACGACCTCGACGAGGCCGTGCGCATCGGCAACCGCATCGCGATCCTCAAGGACGGCCGCCTGATCCAGGTCGGCACGCCGAAAGAGATCCTGCATTCGCCAGCCGATGAGTATGTCGACCGCTTCGTGCAGCGTCGGGCGGCGGTGGTTTAAGAGATTTTGCGGTGAGTGAGCTGGCCTCTTCGCTGGCAAGCCAGCTCCCACAGCAATAGGTTGTGTTGCACAGAGGGTGTGCACACCCCTGAACACTGTGGGAGCTGGCTTGCCAGCGATGGCGTCGGCGATGCTGCATCAATATTCAGGTATGAGGTTGAAGATGTCCCAGGCTGAAAAAATCGTTATCGCTGACGCTTCCGTGCGTTGGCAGGATGTGGTCGCCGTCGCCCGTCATGGCGCACAGCTGGAGCTGTCGGCGCCGGTCTGGGCACGGATTGAAAACGCGCAGGCCATCGTCCAGCGCATCGTCACCAGCGGCGAGCGCGCCTACGGCATCAACACCGGCCTGGGCGCGTTGTGCAACGTTTCGCTGCAGGACGAACAACTCAGCCAGTTGTCGCGCAACACCCTGCTGAGCCACGCCTGCGGCGTTGGCGCCCCGCTGAGCGATGAGCAGACTCGCTCAATCATGTGCGCCGCTATCGTCAACTACAGCCACGGTAAATCCGGGCTGCATCGCCAAGTGGTTGAAGCGCTGCTGGCGCTGCTCAACCGTGGCATCACCCCGCAAGTGCCATCCCAGGGCTCGGTGGGCTACCTGACCCACATGGCTCATATCGGCATCGCCCTGCTGGGCGTCGGTAATGTGAGCTATCGCGGGCAGATCGTTTCCGCGCAGCAGGCCCTGGCAGAAGAAGGGCTGCAACCGGTCAAGCTGGGTGCCAAGGATGGGTTGTGCCTGGTCAACGGCACGCCCTGCATGACCGGCCTGAGCTGCCTGGCGATCGCCGATGCCACGCGCCTGCTGCATTGGGCGGATGTGGTCGGCGCCATGAGTTTCGAAGCCCAGCGCGGCCAGATCGACGCCTTCGATGCCGAGATCATCGCGCTCAAGCCGCATCCGGGCATGCAGCAGGTCGGGATCAACCTGCGGGCCTTGCTCGATGGCAGCGAGGTAATCGCACAGAGCAAAGGCATCCGTACCCAGGACGCCCTGAGTATTCGCTCGATCCCGCAGGTGCACGGCGCGGCCCGCGACCAACTGGTGCACGCGACCCGACAGATCGAAACCGAACTCAACAGCGCCACCGACAACCCGCTGGTGCTGGGCACCGCAGACAATTACCGCGTGGTGTCCCAGGCCAACCCGCACGGCCAGTCCGTGGCACTGGCGGCGGACCTGCTGGCCATCGCCATGGCGGAAATCGGCTCCATCGCCGAGCGTCGCCTGGACCGTTTGATCAACCCGCACGTCAGCGGTCTGCCGGCCTTCCTGGTGGCCAACCCGGGGGTGAACTCCGGGATGATGATCGTGCAATACGTCGCCGCTTCCTTGTGCGCGGAAAACCGCCAATTGGCGCAACCGGCGGTGCTCGACAACTACGTCACCTCGGGCCTGCAGGAAGATCACCTGAGCCTGGGCACCAACGCCGCGCTGAAACTGCACCGCGCCCTGGAGAACTGCACGCAGATCCTCGCCATCGAGTACTTGCTGGCGGCCCAGGCGTTTGAATTTTTGAAAGAGCAGCGCTTCGGTGCGGGCACTGATGCGGCGTGGCGCCTGCTGCGTGAGCGGGTTCCGGCCTACGATCAGGACCGTTGGTTGGCACCGGACATTGCTGCGGCAGCCGCTGTCTTGAAAGAACCGGATTTGCTGCACAAGGCTTTGCCGAGCCTGAACTGATTTCCACACAAAACCAGCGTGCCAAGGCGCGGCTCCCCAAAAGGGAGACGCGACGGACAACGGACATCTCCGGAGCGTCTGGTTAGTTAGTAAAAAACTCTCAAAAGGAGCACAAAATGACTGCGCTAAACCTGATCCCCGGTCAACTGAGCCTGGCCCAACTGCGTGATGTTTATCAGCAACCCGTGACACTGACCCTCGACCACAGCGCTTCGGCCCAGATCGAAGCCAGCGTCGCTTGCGTGGAACAGATCCTCGCCGAGAACCGTACCGCGTACGGCATCAACACTGGTTTCGGCCTGCTGGCTTCGACCCGCATTGCCAGCGAAGACCTGGAAAACCTTCAGCGCTCGCTGGTGCTGTCCCACGCGGCCGGTGTCGGCCAGCCGATCAGCGACGACCTGGTGCGCTTGATCATGGTGCTCAAGGTCAACAGCCTGAGCCGTGGTTTCTCCGGCATTCGCCGGGTGGTGATCGATGCGCTGATTGCCCTGATCAACGCCGAGGTTTACCCGCACGTTCCGCTGAAAGGCTCGGTTGGCGCGTCGGGCGACCTGGCGCCTTTGGCCCACATGTCACTGGTGCTGCTGGGCGAGGGCAAGGCGCGCTACAAGGGCGAGTGGATGGAAGCGACCGAAGCGCTGAAAGTCGCCGGCCTGACCCCGCTGACCCTGGCCGCAAAAGAAGGCCTGGCGCTGCTCAACGGCACCCAGGTGTCCACCGCATTTGCCCTGCGCGGCCTGTTCGAAGGCGAAGACCTGTTCGCCGGCGCCCTGGCCCTGGGTGGCCTGACCGTTGAAGCGGTACTGGGCTCGCGTTCGCCGTTCGATGCGCGCATCCACGCCGCCCGTGGCCAGAAGGGCCAGATTGACGCCGCTGCCGCCTATCGCGATCTGCTGGGCGAGCGCAGCGAAGTCTCCGACTCCCACGAGAACTGCGAAAAGGTCCAGGACCCGTACTCCTTGCGCTGCCAGCCGCAAGTCATGGGCGCGTGCCTGACCCAGTTCCGCCAGGCTGCCGAAGTGCTGGCCATCGAAGCCAACGCCGTCTCGGACAACCCGCTGGTGTTCGCTGCTGAAGGCGATGTGATCTCCGGCGGTAACTTCCACGCCGAACCGGTGGCCATGGCCGCCGACAACATGGCGTTGGCCATTGCCGAAATCGGCTCCCTGAGCGAGCGCCGCATCTCGCTGATGATGGACAAGCACATGTCGCAACTGCCGCCATTCCTGGTGGCCAATGGCGGCGTGAACTCCGGCTTCATGATCGCCCAGGTGACCGCGGCGGCACTGGCCAGCGAGAACAAGGCCCTGTCCCATCCGCATTCGGTGGACAGCCTGCCGACGTCCGCCAACCAGGAAGACCATGTGTCCATGGCCCCGGCGGCGGGCAAGCGTCTGTGGGAAATGGCCGAGAACACTCGCGGGATTCTCGCCGTTGAATGGCTGGCAGCGGTTCAAGGCCTGGACCTGCGCAACGGTCTGAAGACCTCGCCGAAACTGGAACAGGCCCGGGCGATTCTGCGTAAAGAAGTGCCGTTTTATGAGAAAGACCGTTTCTTCGCGCCGGACATCAACGCGGCCACCGAGTTGCTGGCGTCGCGTTGCCTGAACGACCTGGTGTCGGCGAAGTTGCTGCCGAGCCTGTAATGGCCAATCGCGGGCAAGCCCGCTCCCACAGGCTTTTGCTGTGAACACAGGATTGCAGGCAACCCTGATTACTGTGGGAGCTGGCTTGCCAGCGAATCGATTTTGAACAAGACGAGGACTTGGGATGAAAACCCTCTGGCAACACTGCCACGTCGCAACCATGGCGCAAGGCGTCTACTCGATCATCGAGGATGCGGCCATCGTGACGTCCGGTGCGCACATTGAGTGGGTTGGCCCGCGCGCTGAATTGCCCGCAGGCGAGTACACGACGGTCACTGATTTGAACGGGGCCTGGGTGACACCGGGCCTGATCGACTGCCACACCCACACGGTGTTCGGCGGTAATCGCAGCGGTGAATTCGAACAGCGCCTGCAAGGCGTCAGCTACGCGGAAATCGCAGCAGCCGGCGGTGGCATCGCCAGCACCGTGCGCGCCACCCGCGCGGCCAGCGAAGATGAGCTGTTCGCCAGCGCCGCCAGGCGTCTGAAAAGCCTGATGCGCGATGGCGTCACCAGCATCGAAATCAAATCCGGTTACGGCCTCGACCTGGCCAACGAACGCAAGATGTTGCGGGTGGCCCGTCGCCTGGGCGCCGAGCTGCCGATCAGCGTGCGCAGCACTTGCCTGGCCGCCCATGCGTTGCCGCCGGAGTATGTGGATCGCGCCGACGACTACATCGATCACATCTGCGCCGAGATGCTCCCGGCCCTGGCTGCCGAAGGGCTGGTGGATGCGGTGGATGCGTTCTGCGAATACCTGGCGTTTTCCCCGGCGCAGGTCGAGCGGGTGTTCATCACCGCTCAGGAACTGGGGTTGCCGGTGAAACTGCATGCCGAGCAATTGTCGTCCCTGCACGGTTCGACCCTGGCGGCGCGTTACCACGCACTGTCCGCCGATCATCTGGAGTTCATGACCGAAGATGATGCCATCGCCATGGCCAAGTCCGGCACCGTCGCTGTCCTGTTGCCCGGCGCTTTTTACTTCCTGCGCGAAACCCAATTGCCGCCGATGGACGCCCTGCGCAAGCACGGGGTGAAAATCGCCATCGCCAGTGACCTCAACCCCGGCACTTCACCGGCACTGTCGTTGCGCCTGATGCTGAACATGGCGTGCACCTGTTTCCGCATGACCCCGGAAGAAGCTCTGGCCGGCGCCACGATTCATGCCGCCACTGCTCTGGGCATGGCCGATACCCATGGTTCGCTGGAGGTGGGCAAGGTCGCGGATTTTGTCGCCTGGCAAATCGATCGCCCCGCTGACCTGTCTTACTGGCTGGGCGGTGATCTGGAAAAACGCGTCGTGCGTCACGGCGTCGAAACGAGTCTGTAGGAGAGCAGTTGTGGATAAGGTTCTGAACTTCAAACAAGGCCGCGTGCCACTGCTGATCAGCATGCCCCACGCCGGTGTGCGCCTGACCCCGGCGGTCGAGGCCGGGTTGATCCCGGCCGCGAAAAGCCTGCCGGACACCGACTGGCACATCCCGCAGCTTTACGATTTCGCCGCCGAACTGGGTGCCAGCACCCTGGCTGCCGAATACTCGCGGTTCGTCATCGACCTGAACCGGCCGTCCGACGACAAACCGTTGTACGTGGGTGCGACCACCGGCCTGTACCCGGCGACGCTGTTTGACGGTGTGCCACTGTTCCGCGAAGGGCTGGAGCCTTCGAAAGAAGAGCGTGCGACTTATCTGGAGCAGATCTGGACGCCATACCACAGCACCTTGCAGCAGGAGCTGGCGCGCCTCAAAGCCGAATTCGGCTATGCGCTGCTGTTCGATGCGCACTCCATCCGCTCGATCATCCCGCACCTGTTCGACGGCAAACTGCCGGACTTCAACCTCGGCACCTTCAACGGCGCCAGTTGCGATCCACAGCTTGCGACTCAATTGGAAGCGATCTGCGCCGCACACCCGGACTACAGCCATGTGCTGAACGGACGCTTCAAGGGCGGCCACATCACCCGGCATTACGGCAACCCGGCGCAGAACATCCATGCCGTGCAACTGGAGTTGGGGCAGTGCACGTACATGGAAGAGTTCGAGCCGTTCCGCTATCGGGCGGATCTGGCGGAGCCGACGCAGGTGGTGTTGAAGGCGTTGTTGCAAGGATTGTTGGTATGGGGTGAGAAGCATTACAGCGCTTGAGGCCCTGGTGTGACGCTTGCGGTGAGGGTGCTTGCTTGCGCCTCGGCGGCGAAGCCGTCGTAAAACCGGAAAGTCGGGTTTTTCTGGCGAAACGCGGTTGAATGATAGGAGGACTGCTGCGCAGTCCGGCGGGCGCAAGTGCCCTTTCATCGTAACAGCCGGGTGATTGGGCGATTACTCTTCGGGACATTCAAGAAGATGCCTACAAGTCCTGTTGCCGTATGCCGAGCTTTTCCTGTCTGAAAGTAATTACTGTTTGAACGAGAGGGAACTCGTTACTCAAGTCATTATTTTTGGAAGGTGTATCAATGAAATTTAAAGCAATAACAGCTGCGATATTAAGCGCGTGCGCATTGGAAGCTCAGGCATTGGACATTGATCATTGCCCTTTGCCCCAGCATATAAAAAACACACTGGGTATCTATACGGCACCGACTGTGAGCCGCAAGGGGCAATGGATCGGGACCGCGTCCGCTTCTCGCACAGCGGCAGATGACCGTTATTCAACAGCGGCGGTGTCGGCTTTCCAGGGTGCGGTGTTTTATACGACAGAGCAAAATGGTACGAGCCGCGGGGTTTTGAGTCGCTGTATGTACTTGAATGACAGTAGAGAGCGCTTGGACTTGTACTATCGCCCGGACGTACGACCCGATCTCGCGGTCAAATTGCTTGACCTGAAACATTGGAAACTTCAGCCCGCGACTTCCACCGGATTAGTTACTTACATGTGCAAAAACAAGCAGCAGGGTGGATGCGTTTTTGCGGTCGTTGAATGACGTATTCCAGGCCGCTGACTGACCGTCATTGCCGTGCAAAAAAACACGGTCAGCACAGTCCGCTTTTTCCGCTCCTTTGCTGCATGAACATCTCAAGCATCGGAACAGGTTTTTGTGTCGAGGGAGCCGACGCGGGTGGTGTTGAAGTAGTTGTTGCAAGGCCTGCTCGCCTGGGGTGAAAAACACGACGGGCATTAAGGCTTCTGTAGGAGCGAGCCTGCTCGCGAAAAACGTCAGGTCAATGTGCGCATTCAGACAGCCCGCGTCATCGTTGTCCTCCATCGTCGGAACGCCGCCCGGATCAAGCTCGCTCCTACAGGCCAGCCTGCTAGTCGCCACCGTGCAAAACACGGTCGCCACAGTTCGCTTTTACCCCTCGTCTGCTGCGTAATGTTCTGGCCACGGTGCACAAAGACACCGAACCCATAACAATCCGCTGCCGCACGAGATCATTCTGATGAAAAGACTGTTCACCCGCTGTCTCTCAATCCTCTGCGGCACCGCTCTGCTGAGCACCAGCGCCCTGGCGGCTGATGACGCTTCCTGCAAAGCCGTGCGCATGGGCGTGGTCAACTGGACCGACGTGATCGCCACCAGCGGCATGGCCGATGTATTGCTCAACGGCCTCGGCTATGAAAGCAAGCAAACCAGCGCCGTGCAGCAAATCATCTTCGCCGGCATTCGCGACAAACGCCTGGATATTTTCCTCGGTTACTGGAAACCGGCGATGGACAAAAACATCGCGCCGTTCCTGGCCGCCAATCAAGTGAAGGTCCTGGACAAACCAAGCCTGGCCGATGCCCAGGCAACGCTCGCGGTGCCTGACTATGTCGCGGCCGCCGGTTTGAAAACCTTTGCCGATATCGCCAGGTTCAAGGATCAGCTCGGGGGCAAGATCTATGGCATCGAACCGGGCAGTGGCGCCAACACCACGATCAAAACCATGATCGAGACCAATCACTTTGGCCTCAAGGACTTCAAACTGATCGAGTCCGGAGAGGCCGGCATGCTCGCTGCCGTGCAACGGGCGGTGAATCGCAAGGAGTTCGTGGTGTTCGTCGGCTGGACCCCGCACCCGATGAACATCAACATGAAAATCGCGTACCTGACCGGCAGCGAAGACGTCTACGGGCCGAACGAAGGGGCGGCGACCGTTTCCACCGTGACCGCCCCGGATTACGCCGAGCGCTGCCCGAACGTCAATCGGCTGCTGGAGAACCTGACCTTCACCGCCGCCCAGGAAAGCCAGTTGATGGTGCCGATCATGGAACGCCAGACGGCGCAGGACGTTGCCAGAAAATGGCTGCGTGAACACCCGGAAGACCTTCAGCGCTGGCTGGCAGGTGTCAGCAGTTTTGACGGCAAGGATGGCGTGGCGGCGGTGCAGGCCAGTCTGAAAAACTGACACCCAAACCCTGTAGGAGCGAGCTCGCTCGCGATAAACCCGAGAACCCCGCGGGGTATCAGGCTTACCGCGTTATCGTTGGCCATTATCGCGAGCAGGCTCGCTCCTACAGGGGTATACATTCCCCCTCCCTGAACGGGCAGCAGTCTCATGGCGCCTTATCCGCTTTCCGAACAGATGACGGCTTTCGTCGAGAAAACCGTCAGTTTCAACAGCACTGACAGCAGCCTCGCCGGATTGCGCCAGGCCTACAGCGAGATGTGCAGGGCGTTCACCCCGCCACGTCCCGCCGGCCTCTACGTGGTGGACTTTGAATTGTCCGGCGTCCCGGTGCGGTCCTATCAACCGCCGGTTTCGCCGCCGACCGGTGGTGCGCCGTGCATCGTCTATCTGCATGGCGGCGGTTGGGTCGTAGGGGGCCTGGACTCCCACGACTTCATTTGTGCCGAACTGGCGTCGACCCTGGGCGTGCTGGTGATTGCGGTCGATTACCGGCTCGCGCCGGAGCATCCGTTTCCGGCGGCGTTCGATGATTGTCTGAAGGCCTGGCGCGGGTTGCGAAGCGGGCCTTTCCGTCTCGACCCCCAACGCACGCTGGTGGCCGGTGACAGCGCCGGTGGCAATCTGGCCGCTACACTGTGCCTGGCATTGCGTGACGCGGGTGAGCCCGTGCCGGCCGCGCAAGTGCTGATCTATCCCGGACTGGGTGGCGATCAACATCTGGCTTCGCGCAGTGAGTGCATCGATGCTCCGTTGCTGAGCAGCAGTGATGTGGATTGTTACCACGCCTTGTACCTGCGGGGCTCCCCGCAGCCTGGGCCCTATGCGATGCCGTTGCTCGCCGCAGATCTTCGCCGATTGCCGCCGGCCTTCATCGCGGTGGCGCAATTCGATCCGCTGCGCGATGACGGTGTGCTGTATGCCGAGCGACTTAATGCTGCCGGCGTAGCAGCGACGTTGTATTACGGCGAGGGCCTGGTACACGGTTGCCTCCGGGCGCGGGGACAGGTTGCCGAGGTCGACAGGCTCTATGAAAACCTGCTCGGTTATCTGGCGCCCAGACTCTGACTCTGCAAGGGCATGCTCATTGGCGTAATTCGGGTTTATGATGCCCAACGGCAGAATAATTGAAGTCCCCCCAGGGATGACCCAGACCCCTTACGGAGCGCGCAATGCAGACTTTGTACCCGCAGATCAAACCCTACGCCCGGCATGATCTGGCTGTCGATGAAACCCATACGCTCTACGTCGACGAAAGCGGTTCACCGGAAGGGTTGCCGGTCGTGTTCATCCACGGCGGCCCCGGCGCCGGGTGTGACGCCCAGAGTCGCTGCTACTTCGATCCAAATCTGTATCGCATTGTTACCTTCGATCAGCGCGGTTGTGGTCGTTCCACCCCCCACGCCAGCCTGGAAAACAACACCACCTGGGATCTGGTCGCCGACCTTGAGCGGATTCGCAAACACCTGGGCATTGAGAAATGGGTGCTGTTCGGTGGCTCCTGGGGTTCGACCCTGGCGCTGGCCTACGCGCAAACCCACCCGGAACGTGTGCACGGTCTGATCGTGCGCGGGATTTTTCTCTGCCGGCCGCAGGAAATCGAGTGGTTCTACCAGGCCGGTGCCAGTCGTCTGTTCCCCGATTACTGGCAGGACTACATTGCGCCGATCCCGCTGGACGAGCGCCACGACTTGCTCACGGCTTTCCACAAGCGCCTGACCGGCAACGATCAAATCGCTCAGATGCATGCGGCCAAGGCCTGGTCCACCTGGGAAGGCCGGACCGCGACCCTGCGTCCCAATCCGCTGTTGGTCGATCGTTTCTCCGAACCGCAGCGTGCACTGTCGATCGCCCGTATCGAGTGCCACTACTTCACCAACAACGCATTCCTCGAGCCGAACCAGTTGATTCGCGACATGGGCAAAATCGCCCATTTGCCCGGCGTGATCGTCCACGGTCGTTATGACGTGATTTGCCCGCTGGATAACGCCTGGGAACTGCACCAGGCCTGGCCGAACAGCGAGCTGCAAATTATCCGTGACGCCGGTCATGCCGCCGCTGAACCGGGGATTACCGACGCCTTGGTGCGTGCCGCTGATCAGATGGCCCGGCGCCTGCTCGACCTGGCTCCTGAAGAAGCATGAAGGGGCTGCTGCAGCGCGTGCGTGGCGCGCGGGTCGAGGTGGCGGGCGAGGTGGTCGGAGCAATCGACCAGGGTTTGCTGGTGCTGGTAGCCGTCGAGCCCGAAGACACTCGGGCCAGCGCCGACAAACTTCTCAATAAGCTGCTTAACTATCGAGTGTTCAGTGACGCCGAGGGCAAGATGAACCTGTCCCTGGCGGACGTGGGCGGCGGGTTGCTGCTGGTCTCGCAGTTCACCCTGGCCGCCGACACCAAGAGCGGGTTGCGCCCGAGTTTCTCGACCGCGGCCCCTCCGGCCCTGGGCGAGGAGCTTTTCGACTATCTATTAGGCAAAGCGAAACAGGTGCATGGCACTGTGGCATCAGGTAGATTCGGCGCGGATATGCAGGTGCACCTGGTCAATGATGGCCCGGTAACCTTCCTGTTACAGACGTAAAACCGCTTGAAACCCTGTTTTGCGCCGTTTTCGACTGAAAACAGGGGTTTTTCCCGATAAATACTTTGTTACCCCTGATGCGTTGTAACGCGGGCTACTAGATAATCGCGCGCTACGGGGATCAGCGTTCGTTGGTCCATTTTGACTTAGGTAGAGACTTGTCCTGAACCGTTTGGGGAATCATTTAGCCCCATCGGAGTCGGAACAATGCTCGCCAACTTGGCAAGAGTGGTCTGTAAGGCCGGTTTTTTCGTACCGGATTCCGTACATACCCTTTAACTGGCCGTTGGTTTTTTGATCTGTTTTCGGCGAGGGTTGCTCGTGATTGTTAGTCCCTGTAACGCACCAAAATTGTCTGCCAAACGGTTTCGTAGCGCTCTGGTAGCGGGCTCTGCTCTGCTCACCTTGCTCAGCGCCGGCCAGCTTTGGGCTTTCAATCTGGATGATGTCTCGGCCAAGGCAAAAGAATTGGCCGGGCAAAAATACGAAGCGCCGCGCAGTAACCTGCCGAACGAATTCCGCGAGATGAAATTCGCGGACTATCAGAAAATTCGTTTTCTGACGGAAAAAGCCGAATGGGCGGACCAGAAAACCCCGTTCAAGCTGTCGTTCTATCACCAGGGCATGCACTTCGATACGCCGGTGAAAATCAACGAAATCACGGCGAACAACGTCGAAGAGATCAAATACGACCCAAGTCGCTTCGACTTCGGCGACGTGAAATTCGATCCAAAAGCCACCGAACAACTGGGCTACGCCGGATTCCGTGTGCTGTACCCGGTCAACAAGGCTGACAAGCAAGACGAAATCATGACCATGCTCGGCGCGAGTTATTTCCGCGTTGTCGGCAAGGGCCACGTCTATGGCTTGTCCGCTCGCGGCATGGCGATCGATACCGCGCTGCCGTCCGGCGAAGAATTCCCGCGTTTTCGCGAATTCTGGATTCAACAGCCCAAACCGGGCGACAAGCACCTGGTGATCTTCGCGTTGCTGGATTCGCCACGGGCGACCGGTGCCTATCGCCTGATCCTGCGTCCGGGCAGCGACACCATCGTCGACGTCAAGGCGCAGATGTTCCTGCGTGACAAAGTCGCCAAGCTTGGCGTTGCGCCGCTGACGAGCATGTACCTGTTCGGCGCCAACCAGCCGTCGAAAGTGCTGAACTACCGTCGCGAATTGCATGATTCCAGCGGTCTGTCGATCCACGCCGGTAACGGCGAGTGGATCTGGCGTCCGCTGAACAACCCGAAACACCTGGCCGTGAGCAACTTCTCGGTCGAAAACCCGCGCGGTTTCGGGCTGCTGCAACGTGGTCGTGACTTCAGCCACTACGAAGACCTCGACGACCGCTACGACAAGCGCCCAAGTGCCTGGATCGAACCGAAAGGCGATTGGGGCAAGGGCTCCGTCGATCTGGTAGAGATTCCGACCGCCGACGAAACCAACGACAATATCGTGGCCTTCTGGAGCCCGGAAAAACTGCCGGAACCTGGCCAGCCGCTCGATGTCGCATATCGTATGCACTGGACCATGGACGAAGCGTCCATCCACGCTCCGGACAGCGCCTGGGTCAAGCAGACCCTGCGCTCCACCGGTGACGTGAAACAGTCCAACCTGATTCGTCAGCCGGACGGTAGCGTCGCCTACCTGGTGGACTTCGAAGGCCCGTCCCTGGCGGCACTGCCAGAGAATACCGACGTTCGCAGCCAGGTGAGCGTTGGCGACAACGCCGAGCTGGTGGAAAACAGCGTGCGTTACAACCCTGAAACCAAGGGCTGGCGCCTGACCCTGCGCATGAAGATCAAGGACCCGAGCAAGTCCACCGAGATGCGTGCGGCGCTGGTTCAGAACGTCACGCCTGCCGACCTGGCCAAGACTTCGATTCCGGCCTCCAGCTCCTCCGTGGCCAAGGCCGACAAGGTCGCCGCCAAACAACAGGAGAAAGCGGACAAGGAAGCCAAGCAGGCCGAGGCCAAACAGGGTGACGCCAAGCCGGTTGCAGAAGCCAAGGACAAGGCCAATAAAGACGCCAAGCAGCCTGTCGCTGCCGATGCGGCCCCAGCCACACCGGAATCGGCATCGACTGAAGAAGTCCTGACCGAGACCTGGAGCTATCAGTTGCCTGCCGATGAGTAATTCACACGTACAGCCAGAGACTCTGTCCGAGTACCTGGCGCACCTGCCGATGACCGACCAGCAGCGCGCGGAACTCGCGGGCTGCCAGTCTTTCAGCGAACTGCACGAACGCCTGTCGTCCCAGGCGTTCGACGCCCCGACCGATGCCGCCCAGGCCTCGGTCGGCAAGCGCCTGACCCTGAGTACCGCCGAAGAGTTGCAGGACGCCGAAATGCTGGTGCTCGACGCCAACGGTCGGGTCTGCCTTAAGGCGACCCCGCCGATCCGTCGGACCAAAGTCGTGCCGGAGCCATGGCGCACCAATATCCTGGTGCGTGGCTGGCGCCGGTTGACCGGCCGCACCAATCCACCCGCGCCGCCAAAAGATGAGCGTGTGCTGCCGGCTGCGCGCTGGCGCACTGTGGGTTCGATCCGTCGCTACATTCTGTTGCTGCTGATGCTGGGCCAGACCATCGTGGCTGGCTGGTACATGAAAGGCATCATGCCGTACCAGGGCTGGTCGTTCGTCGACCTCGAAGAAGTCCTGCACCAACCGCTGCTGCAAACCGCCACGCAAGTGCTGCCGTATGCGTTGCAGACCAGCATCCTGATCCTGTTCGGAATTCTGTTCTGCTGGGTTTCCGCCGGTTTCTGGACGGCACTGATGGGCTTCCTGGAGTTGCTCACCGGTCACGACAAGTACCGCATTTCCGGCGCCAGCGCCGGCAATGAGCCGATTCCGAAAGACGCGCGCACTGCATTGGTGATGCCGATCTGCAACGAAGACGTGCCTCGGGTATTTGCCGGTCTGCGCGCGACCTTCGAGTCGGTCGCGGCCACGGGCGACCTGGATCGCTTCGACTTCTTCGTCCTCAGCGACAGTAACGACGCCGACATCTGCGTTGCCGAACAACAGGCCTGGCTGGACGTCTGCCGCGAGGCCGGTGGCTTCGGCAAGATCTTCTATCGCCGCCGTCGTCGTCGCGTCAAGCGCAAGAGCGGTAACCTCGACGACTTCTGCCGTCGTTGGGGCGGTGACTACAAATACATGGTCGTACTCGACGCCGACTCGGTGATGAGCGGTGAGTGCCTGACCAGTCTGGTGCGCTTGATGGAAGCCACGCCGGACGCCGGGATCATCCAGACCGCGCCGCGTGCGTCGGGCATGGACACCCTGTATGCGCGCATGCAGCAGTTCGCCACCCGTGTGTACGGCCCGCTGTTCACCGCCGGCTTGCACTTCTGGCAGTTGGGCGAATCCCACTACTGGGGCCACAACGCGATCATCCGCATGAAGCCGTTTATCGACCACTGCGCCTTGGCGCCGTTGCCCGGTAAAGGCGCGTTTTCCGGTGCGATTCTGTCCCACGACTTCGTCGAAGCCGCGTTGATGCGCCGTGCCGGCTGGGGCGTGTGGATTGCCTACGACTTGCCTGGCAGTTACGAAGAGCTGCCGCCGAACCTGCTGGACGAACTCAAGCGTGACCGTCGCTGGTGCCACGGCAACCTGATGAACTTCCGCCTGTTCCTGGTCAAGGGCATGCACCCGGTGCACCGTGCGGTGTTCCTCACGGGCGTGATGTCTTACCTGTCGGCACCGTTGTGGTTCTTCTTCCTCGTGCTGTCGACCGCGCTGCTGGCGGTCAACACGTTGATGGAGCCGCAATACTTCCTCGAACCGCGCCAGCTCTATCCGCTGTGGCCACAATGGCACCCGGACAAGGCCATTGCGCTGTTCTCGACCACCATCGTGCTGCTGTTCCTGCCGAAACTGTTGAGCATCATCCTGATCTGGGCCAAGGGCGCGAAAGAGTTCGGTGGCAAGTTCAAGGTGACCCTGTCCATGTTGCTGGAGATGCTGTTCTCCATGCTGCTGGCGCCGGTGCGGATGATTTTCCACACCCGTTTCGTCCTCGCCGCGTTCCTCGGCTGGGCCGCGACCTGGAACTCGCCGCAGCGTGACGACGACTCCACGCCATGGAGCGAAGCGGTCAAACGCCACGGTCCGCAAACCTTGCTCGGCTTCTTCTGGGCCTTGCTGGTGATCTGGCTGAACCCGAGCTTCCTCTGGTGGCTGGTGCCGATTGTCGGTTCGTTGATGCTGTCGATCCCGGTATCGGTGATTTCCAGTCGTGTCGGCCTGGGCCTCAAGTCCCGTGACGAGAGCCTGTTCCTGATCCCCGAGGAATACAATCCGCCGCAGGCGTTGCTGGCCACTGACCAGTACACCCACGAAAACCGCTGGCATGCACTGAACGACGGCTTCATCCGTGCGGTGGTCGATCCTCAGCAGAACGCCCTGGCGTGCTCGCTGGCGACCTCCCGTCACCGTGAGGCGGAACCGATCGAGTGGCTGCGCGTCGAGCGGGTACGGCATGCGATGAAAGTCGGGCCTGAAGGGCTGACCAACAATGAGCGCGTGCAACTGTTGAGCGACCCGGTGGCATTGGCTCGCCTGCATGAGCAGGTCTGGAGCGAAGGTCACCAGGAGTGGCTGGGCGCGTGGCGCAAGTCGGTCATGGCCGACCCCCATGCACCGCTGCTGCCGCTCAAGCCCGTGAGCGTTCAGCCACAGTTGGCCTGATGAAAAAACCCGCGAAAGCGGGTTTTTTTATGATCGTTCGCCAGTGATGGGGCCACCAGCATCAGGCAACAAATCCTGCCTAAACCCTTGTGCAATCGAGTGAGTGCGTTAGCATCCGTCCCCGAATGGGTGCGCCCGGACCGTTTCGTGTCCGTATCTGTCTGTTTTTATTCGAAAACTGTCGATTTGGCGCCGCAAATGCAATGGTTTTGGGGGCTTGAAGATGAAGAAGTATCTGTCGATGCTGCTGGTCGGCGTCACGGCATTGGTTGCAGTCAACGCGGCACAGGCCGGTGCCATCGATGACGCGGTCAAACGCGGCACCTTGAAAGTCGGCATGGACCCGACCTACATGCCATTCGAAATGACCAACAAGCGTGGCGAGATCATCGGTTTTGAAGTCGACCTCCTCAAAGCCATGTCCAAGGCGATGGGCGTCAAGCTGGAGCTGGTGTCCACCGGTTACGACGGCATCATCCCGGCCCTGCTTACCGACAAGTTCGACATGATCGGCAGCGGCATGACCCTGACCCAGGAACGTAACCTGCGCCTGAACTTCAGCGAACCCTTCATCGTGGTCGGCCAGACGTTGCTGATCCGCAAGGAGCTGGAGGGCACCATCACGTCCTACAAAGACCTGAACACCGCCGACTACCGCATCACTTCCAAACTCGGCACGACGGGCGAATTGGTCGCCAAAAAGTTGATCGCCAAAGCCAAATACCATGGCTACGACAACGAGCAGGAAGCCGTGCTCGACGTGGTCAACGGCAAGGCGGATGCCTTCATCTACGACGCGCCTTACAACGTGGTCGCGGTGAACAAGGTCGGCAACGGCAAACTGGTGTTCCTCGACAAGCCGTTCACTTACGAGCCCCTGGCGTTTGGTCTGAAGAAGGGTGATTACGACAGCATCAACTTCATCAACAACTTCCTGCACCAGATCCACGAAGACGGCACCTACGATCGTATCCATGACAAGTGGTTCAAGAGCACCGAGTGGCTCAAGGACATGGAGTAACACTCGGTCACGTAGACCGCGTCGCTGCAATCGCGAGCAAGCTCGCTCCCTCGGTTGATCCGGTTGAACCCAGGTTTTGTGCCCGGCACAACCCCTGTGGGAGCGAGCTTGCTCGCGATTGCGGCCTGCCATGCGACACAGAATTCGGAACTTGCAAAATAGATGAAACAGAAAAAAGCCCAATGGCCCTGGCACGTATTGACCGTGCTGGTGCTGATCGGCCTGGCTGGTGCGTTGTATTACGCCACCTCGCTGATGTCCTACGAATGGCGCTGGAACCGCGTTCCGCAATACTTTGCCTACCACGCCGAAGAGTCCCAGCGCGCCGCCGACATCTCCACCGTCAGCGAACTGGTGCGCAAGGGCGACAAGGCTGAAGTGACCCTGCGCAACGATGCGGGCGACGAGCAACGCCTGATCGTCGATGACAACAGCCTGCAAGTCGCCCAGGGCGATGATGTGGCCGAAGGCGATGTCATCGGCGTGACCCGTCATTGGGCCGCAGGACCGTTGCTGTGGGGCCTCTGGACCACCCTGTGGCTGTCGGTGGTGTCCGGTGTGCTTGGCCTGTTGATCGGTCTCGCCACCGGTCTGTGCCGGCTGTCGAACAACCCGACCCTGCGTGACCTCTCGACCCTTTACGTCGAACTGGTCCGCGGTACGCCGTTGCTGGTACAGATTTTTATTTTCTACTTCTTCATCGGTACGGTGATGAACCTGTCCCGGGAGTTCGCCGGGATCGCCGCGCTGTCGCTGTTCACGGGTGCCTATGTGGCGGAAATCATCCGTTCCGGCGTGCAGTCGATCGCCCGTGGCCAGAACGAAGCCGCGCGTTCGCTGGGCTTGAGTGCCGGCCAGTCGATGCGTCACGTGGTGTTGCCGCAAGCGTTCAAACGCGTGCTGCCGCCCCTGGCCGGGCAGTTCATCAGCCTGGTCAAGGACACTTCGCTGGTGTCGGTGATCGCGATTACCGAGCTGCTGAAAAGCGGTCGCGAAGTCATCACCACCTCGTTTTCGCCGTTCGAAATCCTGTTCTGCGTCGCCGGCCTGTACCTGTTGATCAACCTGCCGCTGTCGAAAATCGCCAGCCGGCTTGAGCGGAGGCTCGCGCAAAGTGATTGAAGTCCGCGATCTGGTAAAAGTCTTCGACACCCGTGGCCAGGTGGTGCGCGCGGTGGATAACGTCAGCACAACCGTCGCCAAGGGCGAAGTGTTAGTGGTGATCGGCCCCTCCGGTTCCGGCAAGTCGACCTTTCTGCGCTGCCTCAATGGCCTGGAAGAATTCGATTCGGGTTCGGTGAGCATTGACGGTGTGCAACTGGCCGACCCGAAAACCGATGTGAATGCCTATCGTCGCGAAGTCGGCATGGTGTTTCAGCATTTCAACCTGTTCCCACACATGACCGTGCTGGAAAACCTCTGCCTGGCGCAGAAGGTCGTGCGCAAGCGTGGCAAGAAAGAGCGCGAGGCCAAGGCCATGGCGTTGCTGGAAAAGGTCGGTATTGCGCAGAAGGCCAATGAGTTCCCCTCGCGCCTGTCCGGCGGCCAGCAGCAGCGCGTGGCGATTGCCCGGGCGCTGGCGATGGAGCCGAAGGTCATGCTGTTCGACGAGCCGACGTCGGCGCTGGATCCGGAGATGGTCGGTGAAGTGCTGGACGTGATGAAAAACCTGGCCGTGGAAGGCATGACCATGGTTTGCGTCACCCACGAAATGGGCTTCGCCCGGGAAGTGGCGGACCGGGTGCTGTTCTTCGATCACGGCAAATTGCTCGAAGACGCCTCACCGGCGGAGTTCTTCAATGCACCGAAGGATCCGCGGGCGCAGGCGTTTTTGCGGCAGGTCCTTTAAAAGCAACGGCCTGGGGGGCCGCTCATCGCTAGCAGGCTAGCTCCCACAGGGTTTGGTGTGGACACCAAAAATCCACTGTGGGAGCCAGCCTGCTGGCGATTGCATCACCTCGGTTCTAAGCGAGCTGAGGCAAATGAATCACCTCAAACCCGGAACCGCCCCACCAGCATCTGCAGATGAGTCCCCAGCCGCGCCAGCTCAGCGCTGGACGCCGCCGTTTCTTCGCTCGCCGCTGACGTCTGATCCGACACATCCCTCACGTTCAGCACGCTGCGGTTGATCTCTTCCGCCACGGCGCTCTGCTGCTCGGCAGCGGCGGCAATCTGCTGGTTCATCGCCTGGATCGCCGACACGGTGCGGGTGATGCTTTCCAGTGAGCCACCGGCGCGGCGGGTCAGTTCGACGCTGCTGTCGGTCAGGCTGCGGCTGTTGTCCATGATGGTCGCCACTTGCTGGGTGCCGCTCTGCAGGCCGACGATCAGTTCTTCGATCTCTTCGGTGGATTTCTGGGTGCGCTGGGCCAGGCTGCGGACTTCGTCGGCGACCACGGCAAAACCGCGCCCGGCCTCACCCGCGCGCGCCGCTTCGATCGCTGCGTTCAGCGCCAGCAGGTTGGTTTGCTGGGCCACGGACTTGATCACGTCGAGGACGCTGCCGATCTTGTCGCTTTCACACTTGAGCTCGCCCATGGCCTCGGTGGAGTGACTGACTTCCAGGGCCAGGCGCTCGATCTGTGCGATCGCTTCAGCCACCACCTTGTCGCCTTCACGGGCCTGCTGGTCGGCAGCGACAGCGGCCTCGGAGGCTTCTTCGGCGTTGCGCGCGACTTCCTGCACCGTGGCGGTCATTTCATTCATGGCGGTCGCCACCTGGTCGGTTTCGACTTTCTGGCTATTGACCCCGGCGCTGGTCTGCTCGGTGACCGCCGACAACTGTTCGGCGGCGCTGGCGATTTGCGTGACACCATCACTGATGCCGCCGATCAGTTCGCGAAGGCCCAGGGTCATGCTCTGAATGGCACGTTGCAACTGGCCCAATTCGTCCTGGCGTTTGGAGGTCAGGTTGTGAGTCAGGTCGCCGGCAGCGATGCGCTCGGCCACTTTGAGGGTCTGACCCAGCGGGATCACGATCTGCCGGGTGATCGACCACGCGGCAAACAGGCCAAAGGCGAGCGCCAGTGCGGTGGCCAACAGCAACGTGTTCTTGGCGTGGGCGACATCGGTGTCACGCACGATCGTTTGCGAAATGGTGAGCTTCTTGCTGACGTCGATCAGGATCTGACCTTGCGCCGCCATGCGTTGGAGCGCGTCGACGCTAGCGACCTGGGCATCACGGAACTGTCTGACCGCCGCGCGGTAGGCTTTGAGGGATTCGGCGGCCTGCTGCAGATTGGCGGTGTGTTGTTCCGGCAGTGTGGATGGCAGGTTTTCGAGGTACTTCAGCGTGCTGTCAATGGCATCCAGTGCGGGCTGCTCGGCCTCGGTCTTGCCGCTGTAGGTGTAGCCGCGAACCTGGAAGCGTGCTTGCTGAAGCAGTTTGCTCAGGTTGATCACGCTGTTGAAGGCGCTGAGGCTGTCGCCCTGCAGCATCGATTTTTCCACTTCGGCCACGCGAGCCGCCGCGTTGTCTGCCGTGGCGCCGAGTTTGCTGCGGGCGTCTTCACGACTGGTACCGGCCTGGATCATGGCGGCGAAGGCTTGCTTGTACTGGCCGACGGCGGCCAGTTGCTGTTCGATCATGGCCGCGTCGGCAGGCTGATCGATCATCTTGCGGGCGGATTGCAGGCTGGTGTCGAGCTTGACCAACTGCTCGTTGACGGCGCCCGTGCCTTGTTCGCCATGCTGCATTTCATAGTTAAGGCGCGCAACGCGCAGGTCTTTGGTCAGGTCGTTGATTTCGGAAATGAATGCCAGCTTATCGCCGCGGCTCGTCACGTCGCTCAGGCCGGTCCAGCCGGTGACCGTGGTCAGCAGCGTCAGCAGCAAGACAAGACCGAAGCCGATGCCCAATTTGCGATTAACGCCTACGTTTCCCAGCTTATCGGCCAGCCATGGGTACATGCTGCAACTCCCTCAAACAACATATTGATTTTGAGGGTATATCGGCGGGCGAGCCGGGTTCTGTAGGCGTCGCCCGACGGGTGGCAGATGAAAGGCCTGTGGGCGAGCCTGCTCAGGGGGGAAGTGTCTGGTTTAGAAGAGTCGTGCCAGCAGGGCGGTGACGGCGGTCTCAACCCGCAGGATGCGCTCGCCCAATTGCACCGGCTGCAAACCGGCTTTGCCGAACAAGTCGATTTCGTAAGGAATCCAGCCACCCTCCGGACCGATGGCCAGGGTCACCGGTTCGCTCAGCGCGCGCGGGCAGGGCGGGTAATGGCCCGGATGGCCGACGAGGCCAAGGGTGCCTTCGACGATGGCCGGCAGGCGATCTTCGACGAACGGCTTGAAGCGTTTCTCGATGACGACTTGCGGCAGCACGCTGTCCCGGGCCTGTTCGAGGCCGAGGATCAACTGCTCGCGAATCGCTTCAGGCTCCAGGAACGGGGTCTGCCAGAAGCTCTTCTCGACGCGATAGCTGTTGACCAGCACGATTCGTGGCACACCCATGGCCGCCACGGTCTGGAACACCCTGCGCAGCATCTTGGGCCGTGGCAGGGCCAGCACCAGGGTCAATGGCAGCTTGGCCGGCGGTGGCTGGTCGAGGGTGACGCGCAATTCCGCTTCATCGGCATCCAGGCGCAGCACCTCGGCCGAACCCATCAGCCCGTCGATACGCCCGACACGCATGCTGTCGCCGACTTCGCAGCGGTGGACTTCCTGCATGTGGGTCAACCGGCGATCACGCAAGATCACCCGGTCGGCCGCGATGAAGTCGGCCGATTCAAGGAGCAGGAGGTTCACGCTTGGGTCGCTGGCGGCTGGTCGTTGTGATCGTCAGCCGGCTGATCGTCCGGATGTTCGCCGCGCTTGCTGACCAGGCTGCCAAACAGGATGCCGATCTCGAACAGCAGCCACATCGGTACGGCCAGCAGGGTCTGCGAGAAGATATCCGGCGGCGTCAGAATCATGCCGACCACGAAGCAGCCGATGATCACGTACGGGCGGATTTTCTTCAGGTATTTGACGTCGACCACGCCGATCCAGACCAGCAGCACCACGGCCACCGGAATCTCGAACGCGACACCGAAGGCGAAGAACAGCGTCATGACGAAGTCGAGGTAGCTGGTGATGTCGGTCATCATTTCCACGCCGGCCGGCGTGGCGGCGGCGAAGAATTTGAAGATCAGCGGAAACACCAGGTAATAGGCGAACGCCATGCCGGTGTAGAAGAGCATGATGCTGGAGATCAGCAAGGGCACGGCAATGCGCTTCTCGTGCTTGTACAGGCCCGGCGCGATGAAGCCCCAGATCTGGTGCAGGATCACCGGGATCGCCAGGAACAGCGACACCATCATCGTCAGTTTCAGCGGCGTCAGGAATGGCGACGACACATCGGTGGCGATCATCGTCGCGCCTGCTGGCAAATAGGCGCGCAGCGGCGTCGAGACGAAGGTGTAGATCTGCTGGGTGAAGGCGAACAACCCGGCGAAGATGACGAAGATCGCCGCTACGCAGCGCAGCAGGCGGGTACGCAACTCGGTGAGGTGCGAAACCAGCGGCATGTGCTGGTCGTTTTCAGGAAGATCGCTCATGGGGCTCGCGGCGGCAGTGTTGGGTCATGAGGAGCCGGCGCGACAGGCGCGGCGGCTGGAGCAGCGGGTTCAACCGCAGGTGCCGCCACAACGGGCGCCGCTTCGGTTGTCGCGACAACGGGGGCTGGTGCAGGCGTTGGCGTGGCAGCCGCGGGTGTGTGGATCGACTGCTCGCCCACATGCTCCACCGGCGTCGGCTCCTGCTGGGTCGGCGTGAAGATCTTCCGCGCCTCCTGCTCAAGCGACAGGATGTGCTCGTTGTGCAGTTGCCGACGAATCTCGTCGGCACCGATTTCACGTTCAACTTCCTGTTTGATCGCGTTGAAGCTGCGCTTCAGACGCCCGACCCACAGGCCGGCGGTGCGCGCAGCGCCCGGCAGACGCTCGGGCCCCAGCACCAGCAGGGCGACGAGGCCGACGAGCAGCAGTTCAGAGAAGCTGATACCAAACATTAGTCAGTGCTCACACGTCTTTGCGGATCGGCTCTTCGACTTTTTGCGCCTGCACGTCGATGGTGTGCGGCTGGTTGACAGAGGGCTGTGGTTGAGCGGGCGGAACAGGTTGGGCCGGCGTCGCGGTCGGATCAGCCGGTTTTTCGTCGTCGTTCATGGCTTTGCGGAAGCCTTTGATCGATTCGCCGACGTCGGTGCCGAGGTTTTTCAGTTTCTTGGTGCCGAACACCAGTACCACGACAACCAGGATGACGATCCAGTGTTTCCAGTCAAAAATGCCCATGCTGCTGCTCCTCTCTAATCGTTATTCAGGCGGACGGGCGCGAGGCTTTCTCGGCGTGTCCGGACAGACCGAAGCGACGGTCCAGTTCATCGAGTACAGCCTGTGGATGCTGCCCCAATTGAGCGAGCATGACCATGCTGTGGAACCACAAATCGGCGGTTTCATAGATCACATCGCTGCAGTCGCCGCTGATGGCGGCGTCCTTGGCGGCGATGATGGTTTCGACCGACTCTTCGCCGACTTTTTCCAGAATCTTGTTCAAGCCCTTGTGGTACAGGCTGGCGACGTACGAGCTATCGGCAGTGGCGCCTTTGCGCTCTTCCAGCACAGCGGCCAGACGGGTCAGAGTGTCACTCATGTTTGTGTCCTGCGGAATAGATGGCATTAGGATCTTTCAGGACCGGGTCGACGGTTGTCCAGTCGCCGTTCTCGAAGACGCGATAGAAGCAGCTCTGGCGGCCGGTATGGCAGGCAATGTCGCCGATCTGTTCGACCATCAGGATGATCACGTCGGCGTCGCAGTCCAGGCGCATTTCGTGCAGCTTCTGCACGTGGCCGGACTCTTCGCCCTTGCGCCACAGCTTGCCACGGGAGCGCGACCAGTAAATGGCGCGGTTCTCGGCAGCGGTCAACGCCAGTGCTTCACGGTTCATCCAGGCCATCATCAGGACGCGCCCGGTCTTGTGATCCTGGGCAATCGCCGGCACCAGGCCATCAGCGTCCCATTTGATCTCGTCCAGCCAGTTTTTCATGTTCCGTCCCGGAGCAGCGGCGAGCTTTAAGCTGCAAGCTGCAAGTAAAAAACAATCTGCGTCGTGCTAACGAATCGCTTGAAGCTTGAAGCTTATCGCTTGCAGCTCAATCCGGCTATCGACGAACGACCAGATACAAGCCGACGGCCATCATGATGCCGGCCGGCCAATACGCCAACTGGTTCAACGGCCCACCGGCGGCGAGAAGGGCGCCACCGGCCAGATGCGCGGTACCGAGCAGGCGCAGGAACCAGTCGTCGCGAGGTCGATGCCAGGGTGGCGGCGGGTCGTTGGCATGGGGTTGGGACATGCGTTCGAGCAGGTCGCGGGCCATGTTGGCCAGGTGCGGGATCTGCTCGAACTGGCTCTGCACATTGCCGAGCAAGGCTTTGGGGCTGACCCGCTCGCGCATCCAGCGCTCCAGGAACGGCTGGGCGGTGTTCCACAGGTCGAGGTCCGGATACAGCTGACGGCCCAGGCCTTCGATGTTCAGCAGGGTTTTTTGCAGCAGTACGAGTTGCGGCTGCACTTCCATGTTGAAGCGCCGCGCGGTCTGGAACAGGCGCATCAGCACCTGGCCGAATGAAATATCTTTTAACGGTTTTTCGAAAATCGGCTCGCACACGGTACGGATCGCCGCTTCGAACTCGTTGAGCTTGGTCTCCGCCGGCACCCAGCCCGAGTCGATGTGCAATTGCGCCACGCGACGGTAATCACGCTTGAAGAACGCGAACAGGTTGCGGGCCAGGTAATCCTGGTCTTCCGGGGTCAGGCTGCCGACGATGCCGCAGTCGATCGCAATGTACTGCGGACTCCACGGGTTCACGGTGCTGACGAAGATGTTGCCAGGGTGCATGTCGGCGTGGAAGAAGCTGTCGCGGAACACCTGGGTGAAGAAAATCTCCACGCCGCGTTCGGCCAGCATCTTCATGTCGGTGCGCTGGTCGGCCAGGGTCGCCAGATCGGTGACCTGGATGCCGTAGATGCGCTCCATCACCAGCACTTTCGGCCGGCACCAGTCCCAATAGACCTGCGGCACATACAGCAACGGCGAACCGTCGAAGTTGCGCTTCAGCTGGCTGGCGTTGGCGGCTTCGCGCAGCAGGTCGAGTTCGTCGTAGATGGTTTTTTCGTAGTCGCTGACCACGTCCACCGGGTGCAGCAGGCGAGCGTCGGCGGAGAGTTTTTCGGCGGCGCGGGCGAGGATGAACAGCCACGCCAGATCCTGGGCGATCACCGGTTTCAGCCCTGGACGAATCACTTTGACCACGACTTCTTCGCCGGTTTTCAGCTGCGCGGCGTGCACCTGCGCCACCGAGGCCGAGGCCAGCGGTTCGACATCGAAACGGCTGAAGACTTCGCTGATTTTCTTGCCCAGCTGCTCTTCGATCAGCTTGACCGACAGCTGCGAATCGAACGGCGGGACGCGGTCCTGCAGCTTCATCAGCTCATCGGCGATGTCTTCGGGCAGCAAGTCGCGGCGGGTGGACAGGATCTGTCCGAACTTGATGAAAATCGGCCCCAGGTCCTGCATCGCCAGGCGCAGTCGTGCGCCCCGGCTCAGGTCCAGCGTCTTGCGCGGGAACCAGCGCCACGGCAGGGCGTAACGCAGCGCCCGCAGAAACCAGGGCAGCGGCAGGGCGAACAGCAGGTCATCGAGGCGGTAGCGGATCACGACGCGCTGGATGCGCAACAAACGGCGGACGGCAAGCAGCTTCATGCGTTATCGCTTGGGTCGAGGGATCGGGAAAGGCGCTCGAAACGCGCCTCGAGACGTTCCAGATCGAGCTTGATCTGGTCCAGTTCACTGAATCGGGCTTCGGCTTCGCGCTGACCGACGAGGGTGCGCGATTCTTCGGCCAGGTATTCGCCAAGGTTCTGGCCCAGGCTGGCGAACCCTTGCTGATACCAGCGGGCGCGGCTGCGCAGGTGACCACCGACCAGTTGTGTGGCGACAGGGCCGAGCCAGCGTGAGAGTTCGTACTCCCAGTCCAGCTCCAGGTCCTGAAGGATGGCTGCCAGCTCCAGCAGCACGCCGCTGTCACCCTCGAGCTCGACCTCGGGCCCATGCAACACCGACGTCTTGTCCTTGCTCATCGCCAGTTTCAGCAGGCTCGAGGCCGGGGCCCGCAAGGTGCAGTCGGCACCGGTTTCCCACTGGGAAGCCAGCATCAGGCCTTCGTCGCTGGGCAGGATGAACACTTGAAACGCCGGGCTGCGGCAATCGACGGCAATCACCCTGCCGCTCAAATGCGCCAGCCGCGGCAGCGCCGTGCTGTCGAGGCGCAGCACCCGGTTCAGACCGAGTTCAACGCTGGCGAGCAGGCCGGCGAGCAGCATCAGGGCTTGATGCCGCGGTGCAGGGCGACGATGCCCGCGGTCATGTTGTGATAGGTCACGCGGTCGAAACCGGCCTCGACCATCATCGACTTCAGGGTTTCCTGATTCGGGTGCATGCGGATCGATTCGGCCAGGTAGCGATAGCTTTCCGAATCGTTGGTGATCAGCTTGCCCATCAGCGGCATGAAGGCGAACGAGTAGGCGTCGTAGGCTTTGGACATCAGCGCGTTGGTCGGCTTGGAGAACTCCAGCACCAACAGGCGGCCGCCTGGCTTGAGTACGCGAAGCATCGAACGCAGGGCATCTTCCTTGTGCGTGACGTTGCGCAGACCGAAGGCGATGGTCACGCAGTCGAAGTGGTTGTCCGGGAACGGCAGTTTTTCCGCGTCGGCCTGGACGAATTCAACGTTGCCGGCCACACCGAGGTCCAGCAGGCGGTCACGACCGACCTTGAGCATGGATTCATTGATGTCGGCCAACACGACCTGGCCGGTCGGGCCAACGAGGTGCGAGAACTTGCGGGTCAGGTCGCCGGTACCGCCGGCGATGTCCAGCACGCGATTGCCTGTGCGTACACCCGACAATTCGATCGCAAAACGCTTCCACAGGCGGTGCATGCCACCCGACAGGAGGTCGTTCATCAAGTCGTACTTGGCGGCTACCGAATGGAAAACCTCAGCGACTTTTTCCGCTTTCTGGCTTTCCGGAACGTTTTTGAAGCCGAAGTGAGTGGTGGGTTCGGCATCGCTGCCTTTGCGCTGATCAGTCATATCGCTGTCACCAAAATAGAATGCGCGACATTCTAATCCCCAAGGGATGCTTTGTCTTGGCAAGGCTGAAGGTAAGATGGATCACCCTCGGGACGTTTTGCCGCATCAGTGGTCAAGATTCACCGAACAAGCATTCATAAAGCAGGAGTCATTCGATGGCCCATATTAGTGTTGAGCGTGCCCACGGCCTGGGTAAGGAAGCGGCTCGCGAGAAGGCCAACAAGCTGGCGCAGAAACTTTCCGATCAATATGGCCTTGAGCCGCAGTGGTCTGGCGACACCTTGAACCTCAAGCGTTCGGGTGTGAAAGGCGCAGTGCATGTCAGTGACGATTCGATCAAGGTCGATGTGGAACTTGGCCTGATGATGTCGGCCATGAGCGGCATGATCAAATCGGAAATCGAAAAGGCGCTGGATAAAGCTTTGGCCTGATCAGGTGCTTTCCATGAAATGAGGTCCCTGTGGGAGCGGGCTTGCCCGCGATGAGGCCGGCACATCCAGCATCTTTATTGGATGACCCACCGCCATCGCGGGCAAGCCCGCTCTCACAGGTTTCGTGTTTGCTCTGCTTGCTGTTTATGTCAGTTGTTAGGGTGCCGTTTCTAATTTTTCTCCCTACTTTGTGCCAGAGCCCGACACTTTCACGGGCAGTTCCTCAAACCTTTTGCGCGTGAGGTGCACCATGGCCAAAGTTATTTTGAAGAAAAAAATCGACGCATCGACCACCGCCCTGAGCGACGTCAAATCCTATGCCCGCAAGATCTGGCTGGCAGGCCTGGGTGCCTACACCAAGGTTGGCCAAGAGGGCAGCGACTACTTTCAAGAGTTGATCAAGGCTGGTCAAACTGTTGAAAAGAAAGGCAAAAAAGCGGTCACTGAAAAGCTTGAAGCGGCGAATGCCGAGATCGATGAAGCAAAAGACGAAGTGCGCACTTTCAAAGGCAAGGTCGAAGTTCAACTCGACAAAGTGGAGAAGGCGTTCGACACGCGTGTCGCAAGTGCCTTGAATCGTATCGGCATTCCGTCTAAACATGACGTTGAGACACTCTCTGCCAAGCTCGATGAGCTGACGGCATTGCTCGAACGCGTCGCGCGTAAATCTTAAGGAGAACGGGATGGCTGGCAAAAAGAATACTGAAAAAGAAGGCAGCTCGTGGATCGGGAAAGTCGAAGACTACTCCCGAAAAATCTGGCTGGCGGGTTTAGGCGTGTACTCGAAGATCGACACTGACGGCAGCAAACTCTTCGATGCATTGGTTAAGGACGGCGAAAAAGCCGAGAAGCTGACCAAGAGCGCGGTTGGCAAAACTGTCGACGCCGCCAAGGACTCCGCTTCTTCGGCCAAGTCGCGCATCAGCGGCGTGAAAGATCGTGCACTGGGCAAGTGGGACGAGCTGGAAGGCGCTTTCGACAAGCGTCTGAACAGCGCTATCTCGCGCCTGGGCGTACCGAGCCGCAACGAAGTCAAGGCACTGCACAGCAAGGTCGATACCCTGACCAAGCAGATCGAAAAGCTCACCGGTGCCAAGGTTGCGCCTGTCGCGGCGAAAACCGCGGCCGCCAAACCAGCGGCTAAACCAGCCGCCAAAACCGCTGCCAAGCCACTGGCTAAAGCGGCGGCTAAACCGGCTGCCAAGCCAGCGGCGAAAACGGCCGCTGCCAAACCCGCTGCAGCCAAACCAGCGGCTAAACCGGTTGCCGCAAAAGCCGCCGCTAAACCTGCTGCCAAGCCTGCCGCCGCCAAGCCTGCAGCGAAAACCGCAGCGGCCAAGCCGGCAGCCAAACCAGCAGCAAAACCTGCCGCTGCGAAGAAGCCAGTGGTGAAAAAACCGGCCGCTCCAAAAGCTGCCGCACCAAAACCAGCAGTGGCTGCCGCAACGCCGGCAGCACCGGTCAGCTCGTCGAACTCCGCGACCGCGCCGACCCCTGCTGTAACCCCGACTGCCGCGCCGGCACCTTCGACGCCAACCAGTCAGTCCTGATTTTTTCAGGGCTCAAAAGAACGCCCGGCCTGCCAAGGCCGGGCGTTTTTGTTTGTGCAGCATTTTGAAAGCACCACAAACCTGATGTGGGAGCGAGCCCTGCTCGCGATGAGGCCATCACATTCAAAAATTTTGCCTACTGACACACCGCCATCGCGAGCAGGCTCGCTCCCACAGGGATAGGTGTGATCAGCATTAGTCGTGGTCTTCCAGGTACTGCATCGCGAGTCGCTCCGTCGCCACCTTGATCGGCGGCAGCAGATGAGGCGCCACCAGCATCATGATCTGGTAGACCACCAATCGCACTTCACCTTCGCGATCGAGAATCCGTTGATAGTCCAGCGAGAACAGCAGCGTCATGGTGATCTGCTCCACCAGTTGCCCCAGCGCCTGGGTGTCGCTGACCAATTGCCCCTGGGCTTTCAATCGCGCCAGTAACGACGCCAGCGTGCGCTTGAGTGCATTGAGCAGGTTGCGGATGCCCTTGGCCAGCTTCGGCAGGCGGCCGGCCAGGTTCGACAGGTCCTGGAACAGAAACCGGTAGTGGGCCAGGCGTTCGACGATCAGGTGCAGGAACAGCCAGTAATCTTCCGGTGCCAGTTCAACGTCCGATGGCGGGTCGAGCAGCGGGGCCAGCTCATTCTGGAAGCGTTCGAACAACCCGAGAATCAGCGGCTCCTTGCCGTGGAAGTGGTAGTAGAGGTTGCCGGGGCTGATGCCCATTTCGTTGGCAACTTCCATGGTGGAGACGTTTGGTTCGCCCTTCTGATTGAACAACTGCAGGGCACATTCGAGGATGCGGTCGCGGGTTTTCATCCAGTCTTCTTATTGATCGGGTGATGCCACGGCCGGTCGGGGCCGTGGGTCGTTGAGTGTCAGCGCACGCGCACGTAAGTACCGGGTGCCGCCTCCATGGGTGGATAGTTCTGGTTGCCGAGGGCCATCTGGGTTTCCTTTAGCGCCCCCGAGCGTTCCTGAATCCAGCTCAGCCACGGGGTCCACCAGCTGCCATCGACGTGCTTGGCATCGTAGTACCAGGCCCGTGGATCACTGCTCAGTTTGCCGTTCTCGACGTAGTTGGCTTTCGGGTTGTTCGGCGGGTTGAGAATGCTCTGCACGTGTCCGCTGTTGGACAGCACGAAGCGGCGATCACCCCCGAGCAGCAGCGTCGAGCGATACACCGCGTCCCACGGTGTGATGTGGTCATTGATACCGGCCACGCTGAAGCTGTCGACGGTGACCTTCTGCAAGTCGATCGGCGTGCCACACACTTCCAGGCCGCCCGGGTGGGTGAGCGGGTTGTGCTTGAAAAAATCCAGCAGGTCGCCATGCAGGGCCGCCGGCAAGCGCGTGTTGTCGTTGTTCCAGTAGAGGATGTCGAACGCCGGGGGTTCTTTGCCCAACAGGTAGTTGTTGACGAAATAGCTCCAGATCAAGTCGTTGGGTCGCATCCAGGCGAACACCTTGGCCATGTCGCGACCGTCGAGCACGCCTTTCTGGTAGGAACGACGCTTGGCGGCTTCCAGGGTCTGTTCGTCGGCGAACAGGGTCGCTGGCGAGTCCAGCTGACTGTCGAGCAGGCTCACCAGATACGTCGCGCTGGAGACCCGGCGCAGTTGCCGTTTGGCTTGCAAGTGACCTTGCAACGCAGCGATGGTCAGCCCGCCGGCGCAGGCGCCCATCAGGTTGACTTCGCGGGCACCGGTGATCGCCCGGCACACATTCATGGCTTCTTCAACCGCCTCGACGTAGGTCGACAGGCCCCATTCGCGGTGACGCACATCCGGGTTGCGCCAGCTGATCACGAAGGTTTGCAGGCTGTTCTTGAGGGCGAACTGGACAAAGCTGTTGTGCGGGCTCAGGTCGAAAATGTAGTACTTGTTGATCTGCGGCGGAACCACCAGCAGCGGCTTGGAATACTGCTTTTCGCTCATCGGCTTGTACTGGATCAGTTCCAGCAATTCGTTGCGAAACACCACGGCGCCGGTGGTGGTGGCGACGGTCTTGCCGACTTCGAAAGCCTGTTTGGTGACTTGCCGGGGCAGGCCGTCGTTGTGCAGCAAGTCATCCACCAGGTGACCGATCCCGCGCACCAGGCTGTTGCCGCCGGAGTTGAAGATCTCCTTGATCGCCAGTGGATTGAGCAGGCTGTTGGACGGTGACACGGCATCGTTGAGCAGGGCGAAGGCGAAATGCGCGCGGGCACGATCGTCCGGGCTCATGTTGCTGTCGTCGATCCAGCTCTTGACCTGCTTTTGCCAAGCCAGGTAGGCCTGCAAGCTGCGACGGTAAAACGGGTTGAGGCTCCAGGCCGGGTCGGCGAAACGGCTGTCCTGTGGATTGGTCGGGTGCAGGGTCTCACCGAGCAGCACACGGCCCAGCTGCCCGCCCAGTTTCAGGGCGTGCCGGGCGCTGTGCACCGGGTTGCGCAGGCCATGGGCGGCAACGCTGCGCAGGGTCGAAATCAGATCCCGGCCGCGCAGGCCGGTAATCGCACTCTGTGCGTTGATGAACGCGGCGGGAGTGGGCAAAGTGTCCCGCGCTGGTTTGTCACGCATGAGTCAACACTCCTTCGTTTTCAGGCCAAAAACACACAACCGAACCAGAACACCATAGACGCTGTTTCGGGTTGTTGCGCGGCGCGGCGTCCTGCCGCCCGTCAATGAGCCGCTAACCGCCCAATGGCGCCGGGTGAGGATGCATCACGGCGCGTTGTCGTTCTTCTTCGAGGAATTTCATGATGATCGGCGCCACCGCTTCGGCTCGTGTGATCAAAAACAGATGGCCGTCATCGATGATGTGCAGCTGGGCATTGGGAATCCGCCAGGCCAGCAAGCGCATGTTGATCAGCGGGATCAACGGATCGTCATCGCCCGCCAGTACCAGGGTCGGCTGATGGATCTTGTGCAGCCAGTGGATGCTGGTCCAGCCGAGGCCGGCAAACAGTTGCCAGTAGTAACCGAGCTTGCCTGCCGAACGCACTTTTGCCGCATGGCTCGCGGCCAGTGTCGGGTCGCGGCGAAATGAGCCGCCGTAGATCATCGGTGCAATGCGAATCACGTGCGACGGCTGGATGTAGCGCCTCGGACTGGCCATCATCCACAGCACTTTCGGCTTGCCCGGCACCATCACCGCGCCTGCGGCGGTGGCGGCCAGCACCAGTTTCTTGCAGCGCTCCGGATAGTCGTAGGCGAACTGCTGGGCAAGGGCGCCGCCCCAGGACACGCCGATGACGTTGACCTGCCCGTAGTCGAGGTAGTCGAGCATGCGTGCCGTCAGTTTGGCCAGGCCCGGAAAGCGATACGGTCGATTCGGCGTCGAAGAGCCACCGACACCGGGCACGTCGAAAGCGATGACTTCCAGGTCCGGGTCCAGTGCCGCGACGAACGGAAACACCAGCTCCAGGTTGGCGCCGATGCCGTTGAAAATCAGCAAGGGCGTCAAGTGAGGCTTGCCGGGGCGTACCGCCGTGCGGAGGGTCTGGCCATCCAGGTCGACGGTACGAAATATGAACGGTTGCGGCATGCTTCTGGCCCTGTTTATGAATTCATCCCCGACCCCTGTAGGCGCGAGCCTGCTTGCGAAAAATGTTAAGGCAACGCGTTAATTCAGACAGCATGCGTTTTCGTTAACGTCCATCGCGAGCGAGCTCGCGCCTACAGGAAGTGCGGGGTGCGTCAGTTACCGCTCGTGTACGTAAGTGCCTGGCGCAGTCTCGCCTGCCGGAAAAGCCTTGTTGCCCAGTTTCGCCGGGGCCTTTTTCAGTTCGCCCGAACGCTGGGCCTGCCAGGCCTGCCAGTGCAGCCACCAGGAGTCGGTGTGCTTGGTGGAATTCTCTTGCCACTCCTCGGCATTGGCAGCCATTTCGGTGCTGGTCATGTAACGGGATTTCGGATTGCCCGGCGGGTTCAGGATGCTCTGGATATGCCCGCTGCTGGACAGCACGAACTCGACATTGCCGCCGAACAGTTGCGCCGACTTGTAGCAGGACTTCCACGGGGTGATGTGGTCGTTGGTGCCGGCCAGGGAAAAGATGTCGGCCGTGACCTGCTTCAGGTCGATGGGCGTGCCGCACACTTCCAGTGCATTGGGGCGAATCAGCGGGTTGTTTTTGAACATCTCGATCAGGTCGCCATGGAACGCGGCGGGCAACCGGGTGGTGTCGTTGTTCCAGAACAGGATGTCGAACACCGGCGGTTCGTTGCCCAACAGGTAGTTGTTGACCCAGTAGTTCCAGATCAGGTCGTTGGGACGCATCCACGCAAAGACTTTCGCCATGTCGCGGCCTTCCAGTACGCCGGCCTGGTAGGAGTGGCGCTTGGCGGCTTCGAGGGTCTGCTCGTTGACGAACAGGGCGACGTCGCTGTCCAGCGTGGTATCGAGCACGCTGACCAGCAGGGTGAGGGCGTTGACCTTGTTCTCGCCGATTGCAGCGTAGTGGCCTAGCAGGGCGGTGCAGGTGATACCACCGGAGCAGGCGCCGAGCATGTTCACATCTTTGCTGCCGGTGATGGCGGTGACCACGTCGACCGCTTCCTTGAGCGCCTCGATGTAGGTCGACAGACCCCACTCGCGCTGTTCCTTGGTCGGGTTGCGCCAGCTGACGATGAAGGTCTGCACATTATTGCGCAGGCAAAACCGCGCCAGGCTCTTGTCCGGGCTCAGGTCGAAAACGTAGAACTTGTTGATCTGTGGCGGCACCACCAGCAATGGACGCTCGTGGACTTGCTCGGTAATCGGCTTGTACTGGATCAGCTCCAGCACATCGTTGCGAAAGACCACTGCACCGTCGGTCACGCCGAGGCTCTTGCCGACCTCGAACGCGCCCATGTTAACCTGGCTCGGCATGCCGCCGTTGTGCACAAGGTCCTTGGCCATATGCGAAAGACCATCGAGCAGGCTCTTGCCGCCGGTTTCGAAGAAGCGTTTGACGGCCGCCGGGTTGGCCGCCGTGTTGGTCGGGGCCATGGCTTCGGTCATGAGGTTGATCACGAAGTGCCCGCGAGCGGCGTCACTGGCCGAGAGTTTGCTGTCATCGATCCAGTCGTGGAGTTCCTTGCGCCACGCCAGGTAGGTTTGCAGGTAGCGTTTGTAGAGTGGGTTCTGGCTCCAGGCCGGATCGGCGAAGCGACGGTCGTCGCTGCCCGGTTGCAGTGCGGATTTGCCGAACAGCACGTTCTTGAGTTCAAGGCCGAAGTGCGCAACATGCTTGGCGCTGTGCACCGGTTGTTTGATGGCCTGCCTGAGCACCATTCGAGCAGAAGCCAGTAGATCCTTTCCACGCAGTCCAACGACAGGATTCAGTCCCAAGGTGTTTTCCGAGGCCTGATACTTCAAGTCATCGTTATTCTTGTTACTCATCTACGACGCTCCATTGTCCTGAGACGAGTACCCGGGGCCTGCTGTGCAGCTACACAGCCAATGCCAGGTACTACTGCTCGGGTGACCGTTAGTGCTGCATCGCTGCTTTTGTTTCGCAGAGAACACTGCAGGGAACTTGCCAGCTCCATTGGTTACCCGAGTTTAATTTTTTTCGCAAGCAGGCCAATGACTGACCTTACGGCCAAGCATTCAAACAGATGAAATTAGAAAATGCCCTCTAAAGAGCAAGAGGCTCAGGCTAGAGCATCAGCTTGACGACGGATTCGTTCGGGTCGCGGGTTTTTCCGGCAGCTTTGAGCTCGGCAAGATAATCCTCCCAGAGTGCGTCATGACGGCGCCCCAGCTCATAGAGGTATTCCCAGGTGAACAGGCCGCTGTCATGGCCGTCATCGAAGGTCAATTTCAGTGCGTACTGACCGGCCGGTTCTATCTTGTTCAGGCCTACGTTGATTTTGCCAAATTGCAGGATGGGTTTGCCGTGGCCCTGGACTTCGGCGGAAGGAGAGTGCACGCGAAGGAATTCGGCGGGCAGGGTGAATTCCTCGCCGGTCGCGTATTTGAGCGTCAGGGTTTTCGAGGCTTTGTGCAGTTTGATGTCGGTGGGAAGTTGGGTCATGACCTGAGTTCCGTTAGGGGTGGAACCCTGTAGGAGCGAGCTTGCTCGCGATGGCCGTTAACGATAACGCGTGTTGTCTGAACAAACGCGTCGCTCTCGGGTTCATCGCGAGCAGGCTCGCTCCTACAAGTGTTGCTTACAGGATATAACGGGACAGGTCTTCGTTCTGCGCCAATTCGCCGAGGTGGCTGTTGACGTAGTCAGCGTCGATCTGGATCGCCTTGTCGTCATGGGCACTGGCCAGGTCGCCGGCGCTGAACGACACTTCTTCAAGCAGGCGCTCAAGCAGCGTGTGCAGACGACGGGCACCGATGTTTTCGGTTTTCTCGTTGACCTGCCAGGCGATTTCCGCAATGCGTTTGATGCCGCTTGGCTGGAACTCGATGGTCAGGCCTTCGGTTTTCAGCAGTGCACAGTATTGCTCGGTAAGCGAAGCGTGCGGTTCGCTGAGAATGCGTTCGAAGTCTTCCGGCGACAGTGCCTTCAGTTCGACACGAATCGGCAGGCGACCTTGCAGCTCCGGCACCAGATCGCTCGGCTTGCTCAGGTGGAAAGCGCCCGAGGCGATGAACAGGATGTGGTCGGTTTTGACCATGCCCAGTTTGGTGTTGACGGTGCAACCTTCGATCAGTGGCAGCAAGTCGCGCTGCACACCCTCGCGGGACACATCGGCGCCGCCGACATTGCCGCGCTTGGCGACCTTGTCGATTTCGTCGATGAACACGATGCCGTGCTGCTCGACCGCTTCCAGTGCCTTGGCCTTCAACTCTTCATCGTTGACCAGGCGACTGGCTTCTTCGTCGCGCACCATTTTCAGCGCTTCCTTGACCTTGAGCTTGCGGCTCTTGCGTTTGCCTTTGCCCATGTTGGCGAACAGGCTCTGCAATTGGTTGGTCATTTCTTCCATGCCCGGTGGCGCGGAGATATCGACGCCGGCGATTTCGGCGACTTCGATTTCGATCTCCTTGTCATCCAGTTGACCTTCGCGCAGGCGCTTGCGGAACAGCTGACGGGTGTTGGAATCCGAGGTCGGGGCATCGTCGTTGCTGAAGCCCATGCGCGGTGGCGGCAGCAGCGCGTCGAGGATGCGCTCTTCAGCGGCGTCTTCGGCGCGGTGGCGAACCTTGATGATTTCCTGTTCGCGCAGCAGTTTGATCGCCGCATCGGCCAGGTCACGAATGATCGATTCGACGTCGCGGCCGACGTAGCCGACTTCAGTGAACTTGGTGGCTTCGACCTTGATGAACGGTGCGTTGGCCAGTTTGGCCAGGCGACGGGCGATTTCGGTTTTACCGACACCGGTCGGGCCGATCATCAGAATGTTTTTCGGGGTGACTTCAACGCGCAGCTCTTCGGGCAGCTGCATCCGGCGCCAGCGATTGCGCAGGGCAATGGCGACGGCGCGCTTGGCATCGTCCTGGCCGATGATATGGCGATTGAGTTCGTGGACGATTTCACGGGGAGTCATGGACATAGTATTTGGCGGACCTCAAGCAAGAATGAGCCGTGGCGCGATGGCCGGAGCGGACTTATTCGGCGCAGTCCTGCTCCTCAATGGTCTGGGTGTGGTTGGTGAATACACAGATGTCGCCGGCAATGCCCAGGGCGGTCTCGACGATTTCCCGGGCCGACAGATCGGTTTTCTTCAGCAGTGCGCTGGCGGCGGCCTGGGCGTAAGCGCCACCGGAGCCCATGGCGATCAAGCCATCTTCAGGTTCAACCACATCGCCGTTGCCGGTGATGATCAGCGAGGCGTCTTTGTTGGCGACGGCGAGCATGGCTTCGAGGCGGCTCAGTGAACGGTCGGTTCGCCATTCTTTGGCGAGTTCGACGGCGGCACGAACCAGGTGGCCCTGATGCTTTTCCAGCTGGCCTTCGAAACGTTCGAACAGGGTAAAGGCGTCAGCGGTGGCGCCGGCAAAACCGGCGATGACCTGACCGTGGTACAGGCGGCGAACTTTTTTCGCGTTGCCTTTCATCACGGTATTGCCAAGGGATACCTGGCCGTCGCCGCCCATGACGACTTTGCCGTGGCGGCGAACTGAAACGATGGTGGTCAAGGGAAGAGTCTCCACGCAGCGGGGCGAAAATGCCTTATGCCCACTCATATGGGGGTGGTGAAGTGGATTTCAACTGTAGGACGGGAGAGGGGACGAGTGGTGTATTGCGATGGTGATGGAGTGCCGCTGTCACCGTTGTGGCGAGGGAGCTTGCTCCCGCTTGGCTGCGAAGCAGCCACAAACCCGGTCCCCGCGGTCTGCCTCATGGACCGCAAATGCTGGTTTTGGGAGTGCTCCGCACTCCAGCGGGAGCAAGCTCCCTCGCCGCAAGGGGCGTTATCGGCTCTGGCGCTGTTGTAACAACAGGTTGCTGAAGCCGGCGCCGGCCAGTTGTTTCTGGGCGGTGGTCAGTTGTTCGCGGTTGCTGAACGGTCCGACCAGAACCCGATACCAGGTCTCGTCTTTCACTGTGCCGGATTCGACCGCCACCGCCTGGCCGAGCAGGATGATCTGCGCACGAACCTTGTCGGCGTCAGTTTGCTTTCGGAACGAACCCGCCTGGAGGAAGAACTTGGTCACCGGCGCGGCTTTGGTGACGGGTGGCGCGGGTGGCGGCGTGATACCGGACAGCGCCGCCTGAGCGCGGGCGGTGTCGATCTTCGCCGCTTCCGCCGGTGTAACCGGCGTCGTCGGAACGGCCGGCACTTGCGGCGTCGGCAGGGTTTTTTCCGGCACGGCATCCGGCGGCACGATGACTTCCGATTCCGGCAGCAAGGTGTAGAAGTCGTACTTCGGCTTCACCGGTTGCGTCGGGCTCGGCGGGGTCTTGTTGGCCTCGGCGATCTTGGTGGCTTTCTGCTGTTGTTGCTCCACCTTCTCGCGTTTGACCGTATCGCTGCCCTTGCCCGGCTCCAGCTTCATCAGGAATACGATGAATGCGCCGACCGTCAGGCCGATGGCCATCCACAGCCAACCCGGAATCGGCTGCTTCGCTGGAGCTTGGTAACGGCTGGCGCCACGCTTGGGTGCAGGTTTTTTCTTGGCAGCCAACTTACATACGCTCCAGAGTTTCCAGGCCCAAGAGTTCCAGGCCTTGCTTGAGGGTGCGTCCGGTCAGCGCGGCGAGGCGAAGGCGGCTCTGCATTTGCGCCGGGGTATCGGCGGCGAGGATCGGGCAGTTCTCGTAGAAGCTGGAGAACAGGCCGGCGACGTCATACAGATAAGTGCAGAGAATGTGCGGCGTGCCTTTTTCAGCCACGTTATTCAGCACTTCGCCGAATTGCGCGAGTTTTGCCGCCAGTTCGTGTTCGTGGGGCGCTTCGAGGACGATCTGGCCGTCGACTTCGCTGAAGTCCTTGCCGAGTTTGCGGAACACGCCGGCCACGCGGGTATACGCATACAGCAGGTACGGGGCGGTGTTGCCTTCGAAGTTCAGCATCAGGTCGAAGTTGAAGCTGTAGTCGCTGGTGCGGTGCTTGGACAGGTCGGCGTATTTCACCGCGCCGATGCCCACGACCCTGGCGATGTTGCGCAGCTCGGCTTCGGCCAGTTCCGGGTTCTTGTCCTTGACCAGGGTGTAGGCGCGTTCCTGGGCTTCGGTCAGCAGATCGATCAGCTTCACGGTGCCGCCATCGCGGGTCTTGAACGGGCGGCCATCAGCGCCGTTCATGGTGCCGAAGCCCATGTGCTCCATGTCCATCGGGTGGGTCACGAAGCCGGCCTTGCGCGCCACGGCGAACACTTGCTGGAAGTGCAGGGCCTGACGCTGGTCGACGAAGTACAAGGCGCGGTCGGCCTTGAGCTTGCCGCTGCGGTAGCGCACGGCGGCCAGGTCGGTGGTGGCGTAGAGGTAGCCACCATCGGCCTTGACGATGATCACCGGCAGCGGATCGCCGTCGGCGTTCTTGAATTCATCGAGGAACACGCACTGGGCGCCATTGCTCTCGACCAGCATGCCAGCGGCCTTGAGGTCGTTGACCACGTTGATCAAGTCGTCGTTGTAGGCGCTTTCGCCCATCACGTCAGCCATGGTCAGCTTGACGTTCAACAGCTCGTAGATTTTCTGGCAGTGGGACAGCGAGATGTCCTTGAACTTGGTCCACAGCGCCAGGCAGTCCGGGTCACCGGCCTGCAACTTGACCACCAGGCCACGGGCGCGATCGGCGAATTCTTCGGATTCGTCGAAGCGCTGCTTGGCGGCGCGGTAGAAGTTTTCCAGGTCCGACAGCTCGTCGCTGGTGATCGGGTTTTCCTGCAGATAGGCCATCAACATGCCGAACTGGGTGCCCCAGTCGCCAACGTGGTTCTGGCGGATCACTTCGTCGCCGAGGAACTCGAGCACCCGTGCCACGCCGTCGCCGATGATGGTCGAGCGCAGGTGGCCGACGTGCATTTCCTTGGCCAGGTTCGGGGCCGACAGGTCAACCACCGTGCGTTGCACCGGGCCGGCCTTGCGAACGCCGATGTGCTCATCGGCCAGGGCGGCGTCCAGGCGGGTCGCCAGGGCATCGGTGTTCTGGAAGAAGTTGAGGAAGCCGGGGCCGGCGATTTCGGCCTTGGTGACATTTTCGTCAGCCGGCAGCGCGGCGATGATTTTCTCGGCCAGGTCACGCGGCTTCATGCCGGCAGGCTTGGCCAGCATCATGGCGATGTTGCTGGCGAAGTCGCCGTTCTTCTTATCGCGAGAGTTTTCCACCTGGATCGCCGGCGTCAGGCCTTCAGGCAACACACCTTCGTTGACGAGTTGGGTGATGGCTTGTTGGATCAGCTGGCGAATGGTGTCTTTCATGGTCTTCTCTTTCGACCGCTGGCGCGGCGGCGCATCGTGCGCTGGTGGAAAAACTGGGCATTATCCGTGGCGAAGACGGGCTTGCCAACCTTAGCAGGCAGGATGTGGATGTGTGGTGACAATTAAGGCCCCATCGCGAGTAAGCTCCCACAGGTTTTGGGGTGGATACAGGTTGTAGTTCCACCCTGGAACCACTGCGGGAGCGAGCGTGCTCGCGATGGCGGTACCCAAATCAATACAAATCGACCGGATCCACATCCAGCGACCAGCGCACCGCCCGCCCGCTCGGCATCTGCTCCAGCACCAGCAACCAACTGGCAAGCAAGCGATGCAGCGGCCCCCGCGCGGTGGCTTGCAACAATAGCTGTGCACGATAGCGTCCGGCGCGGCGTTCCATCGGTGCCGGTACCGGCCCCAGCAATTCGATGCCGGTCAAACCCTGTTCGGCCAGCAGGCGTTCGGCCTCGCTGCACGCCTCGTCGAGAAATCCTTCGGCCTGTCCCGGCTTGTGCGCTTCGGCTCGCAGCAGTGCCAGGTGCGCAAAGGGCGGCAGGCCTGCCGCGCGGCGTTCACTCAAGGCTTGCTCGGCAAAGGCGAAATAACCTTGCTCGGTCAATTGCACCAGCAGCGGGTGATCGGCCAAATGCGTCTGGATGATCACCTTGCCCGGCTCTTCGGCACGCCCGGCACGCCCGGCGACCTGGACAATCAGCTGTGCCATGCGCTCGCTGGCACGGAAGTCACCGGAAAACAGCCCGCCATCGGCGTCGAGAATCGACACCAGGGTCACCCGTGGAAAGTGATGCCCTTTGGCAAGCATTTGTGTGCCCACCAGGATGCAGGGCTGGCCTTTCTGGATGGTCGCGAACAACTGATTCATGGCGTCTTTGCGCGAAGTGCTGTCGCGGTCCACCCGCAAAACCGGGTAGTCGGGGAACAAAATGCCCAGTCGCTCTTCGGCCCGTTCGGTACCTGCCCCCACCGGACGCAAATCGACCTTGTTGCATTTCGGGCACTGGCGCGGCACTCGCTCGACGTAGCCGCAATGGTGGCAGCGCAACTCGCCGTGGCGCTGGTGCACGGTCATCCGCGCATCGCAGCGCTGGCATTCGGACATCCAGCCGCAATCGTGACAGAGCAGGGTCGGTGCGAAGCCGCGGCGATTGAGGAACACCAATACTTGTTGGCCAGCAGCCAGCGTCTGACCGATGGCTTGTTGCATCGGCCCGGAAATGCCGCTGTCCAGTGGGCGACTTTTTACGTCAAGGCGCAGAAAGCGTGGCTGCTTGGCGCCACCGGCGCGCTCATTCAGGCGCAGGAGGCCGTAGCGTCCGGTGTAGGCGTTGTGCAGGCTTTCCAGCGAGGGTGTAGCGGAGCCGAGCACGATCGGGATGTTTTCCTGGCGGGCGCGCACCAGGGCCAGGTCGCGGGCGTGGTAGCGCAGGCCTTCCTGCTGTTTATACGAGCCGTCGTGTTCTTCATCGATGATGATCAGGCCGGGATTCTTCATCGGCGTGAACAGTGCCGAGCGGGTGCCAATAATGATATCGGCTTCGCCGTCGCGGGCGGCGAGCCAGGCATCGAGGCGTTCACGATCGTTGACGGCCGAGTGGATCAGGGCGATGCGCGCATTGAAGCGCTGTTCGAAGCGCGCCAGGGTCTGCGGGCCGAGGTTGATTTCCGGGATCAGCACCAGCGCTTGTTTACCGGCCTCCAGGGTTTCGCGGATCAGTTGCAAATAGACTTCGGTCTTGCCACTGCCGGTGACGCCGGCCAGCAGGAACGCGTGATAACTGTCGAATCCGGCGCGAATCGCTTCATAAGCGGCGCGCTGCTCCGGATTGAGCGGCAGTTCAGGCTGCGCCAGCCAGTGTTCGTGGCGTGCGCCGGGAGCGTGCTTGCGTATCTCTACCTGCACCAGGTCTTTAGCCAGCAACAGGTCGAGGCTGTCCTTGCTCAGCATCAGTTTGCTCAGCAATTGATGTGCGACGCCGTGGGGGTGCTGGGCCAGCGTCGCCAGTGCTTCACGTTGGCGCGGGGCGCGGGCGATCCGCGGGTCATCGAGGCTGGCGCCGGGGGCAGCGGACCAGAAACGCTCCTGGCGCGCCTCGGCCAGTTCGCCCTGACGCAGCAGCACCGGCAGCGCCCAGCTCAAGGTGTCGCCGAGACTGTGCTGGTAATACTGGGAAGTCCACAGGCATAGCTTGAACAGGGCGGGTGGCAGCGGCGGCGTGGCATCGAGCAATGCCAGCGCGGGCTTGAGTTTTTCCGCCGGGACTTCGCTGGTGTCGGTGACCTCCACCAGAATCCCGATCATCTCCCGCCGGCCGAACGGCACCCGCAGGCGCATGCCGGGATGCAACTGGGCGCGCAGGACCCCGGCCGGAGCTCGGTAGTCGAACAGGCGGCGCAGCGGCGAAGGCAAAGCGAGGCGCAGGATGGCGTCGGGCACGCGGGGAGTCTCGATAGACAGGCAACAAAAGGGCTAGGCGCATAACGTGTGGGAGCGAGCCTGCTCGCGATGACGGCGTGTCAGTCAGCATTCATCGCGACTGGTACACCGCTATCGCGAGCAGACTCGCTCCCACCGGGGATCGCGTATTGGCTCGGGAGCCTAGCAGACGGTCGGTCTCAGGGACAGCTTGCGTGATTGGCATTGTCTGGTAGAATCCGCGGCCTAATTACGTGCGGTATTCAACAATAGTGTTGGGTGGCGGCACGCTAGCCCGAGGAACACATCATGAAAGCTGATATCCATCCAGAATACCCAGCAGTTGCTGTTACCTGCAGCTGCGGCAACAAGTTCGAAACCCGTTCGACCTACGGCAAAGCCCTGGCGATCGACGTTTGCAACGAATGCCACCCGTTCTACACCGGTAAGCAAAAGACTCTGGACACTGGCGGCCGCGTTCAGCGTTTCGCAGACCGTTTCGGTGCTTTCGGCGCGAAAAAGGCCTAAGGCCGATCAACTTGGGAGGCCGTTTCGGTTTTTCCATGCTGATGAAAAAGGCGTCCCTTGCGGGCGCCTTTTTTGTGTCCGCGATTTGGCTCTCCGGCGCCCAGGCCTTCTGCCCGGCACCGAGTGGTCTGGCATCGGTCGCGGTGCAGCGGGTAGTGGACGGTGACACGCTGCGCCTCGCGGATGGTCGCAGTGTGCGCATGATCGGCTTGAATACGCCGGAGCTGGGCAAGAAAGGCCGGTCCCACGAACCATTTGCCGTGGCGGCGCGAAAGCGTCTCGAAGCCTTGGTGGCCGCGAGCGGCGGACGGGTCGGATTGCTTCCCGGCAAGGAAGGCAAGGATCACTACGGCCGTACCCTGGCCCATGTCTACGGTGCCGAGGGTGCCAACCTCGAAGCGCAGATGCTCGCCGAAGGACTCGGCTTTCAAGTGGCAGTCGCACCCAATGTCGATTTGGTCGACTGTCAGCAAGCGGCAGAACGCAGCGCCCGACAGGCCGGTCTTGGTGTGTGGCGACAGTCACCTGTACTAAAGGCGGAGCAGATCAATACCTCCGGGTTTGCCGTGCTCAGCGGTCGTGTGAGCAAGGTTCAGCGCAATCGCGGCGGGGTTTGGATCGAGTTGCAGGATTCGGTTGTATTGCGCGTTGCACCCAATGTGCTGGACAGATTCCCCGCTGCCACGCTTGATGGCCTCAAAGGCAAGCAAGTCGAGGCTCGCGGCTGGGTGCTGGATCGTTCGCGCAAGGGCGGTCTCAAGGAGGGGCAGGCGCGCTGGATGTTGCCGTTGACCGATCCGGCGATGCTTCAGGTCGCGCACTGATAAAAAATTGTAGACATTTTTTATGTCGATTGTGAACAGTCTATCCCTTGTGTTCCGCGGCTCTTGGCCCAAAGTCGTAGGTCAGGGTGCTTGACAGGGGTGACCGGTCAGTCTTGTGGGGATTTTGCGAGGCGCGTATCCTCGCTGACCAGTCTGTCCAACAGTAAAAGCGGAATGCCCCCATGTCTGATTTGAAAACTGCCGCTCTCGAATATCATGCCAATCCTCGTCCAGGGAAGCTGAGCGTCGAGCTCACCAAGGCCACCGCTACCGCCCGCGACCTGTCGCTGGCCTACAGCCCCGGCGTAGCCGAACCAGTACGCGAAATCGCTCGCGACCCTGAACTGGCCTACAAATACACCGGCAAAGGCAACCTGGTTGCAGTCATTTCCGATGGCACCGCGATTCTGGGTCTGGGTAACCTCGGCCCATTGGCCTCTAAGCCAGTCATGGAAGGCAAGGGCGTGCTGTTCAAGCGCTTTGCCGGCATCGACGTTTTCGACATCGAAGTCGACTCCGAAAGCCCGCAAGCCTTCATCGACACCGTCAAGCGCATCTCCATCACCTTCGGTGGCATCAACCTGGAAGACATCAAGGCGCCTGAGTGCTTTGAGATCGAACGTGCTCTGATCGAGCAGTGCGACATCCCGGTATTCCACGATGACCAGCACGGTACCGCTATCGTGACCGCCGCTGGCATGATCAACGCCCTGGAAATCGCCGGTAAAACCCTGCCGGAAGCCAAGATCGTTTGCCTGGGCGCCGGCGCTGCCGCGATCTCCTGCATGAAGCTGCTGGTCAGCATGGGCGCGAACATCGAAAACATCTTCATGGTTGACCGTACCGGCGTGATCCACTCCGGCCGTGACGACCTGAACCAGTACAAGGCTGTCTTCGCCCACGCGACCGACAAACGTACCCTGGCAGACGCTCTGGAAGGTGCAGACGTGTTCGTCGGCTTGTCCGGTCCGAACCTGCTGAGCGCTGAAGGCCTGAAATCCATGGCGGCCAACCCGATCGTGTTCGCTTGCTCGAACCCTGATCCGGAAATCTCCCCGGAACTGGCACACGCGACCCGTAACGACGTGATCATGGCCACCGGTCGTTCCGACTACCCGAACCAGGTCAACAACGTACTGGGCTTCCCGTTCATCTTCCGTGGTGCCCTGGACGTTCGCGCCAAGCGCATCAACGAGGAAATGAAAGTGGCTGCGGCCAACGCCCTGCGTGAACTGGCCAAGCTGCCAGTACCTCAGGACGTGTGTGATGCCTACGGTGGTGCGCCGCTGGAATTCGGTCGTGAGTACATCATTCCGAAGCCAATGGACAAGCGCCTGATCACCCTGATCTCCGACGCTGTGGCCAAGGCCGCAATCGAGACCGGTGTGGCGACCCTGCCGTATCCGAAGAACTACCCGCTCAAAAGCGTGGATGACGTGTTCAACGGCTAAGCCGTTGTAGCGCTTCAAAAGAAAGCCCCGGCTCGTGAGAGTCGGGGCTTTTTTTGTTGTCTGGAGGGTCGATGGCGCAGTTGTGTGTGCTGCCAAACCCTGTAGGAGCGAGCCTGCTCGCGAAAAATAGTCAGACAACGCGGGTATTCAGACTACCCGCGTCATTGTTGACGACCATCGCGAGCAGGCTCGCTCCTACGGGCTGCTTCTCTAGAACAGGTCGATCGGCGCCGATTCATCCGCTGGCAGCGGGCTGCCCGGCGCATTGCCGTTGCCCAGTTCGCTGGCCGACGGTGGCGTGTCTTCGGCCTTGAACAGTTCGAAGTAGGCTCCAGGCGTGCCTGGGCTTGCCGCACGGCCACTGACCGGGTCGACGCGCAAGCTCAGGATGCCTTCCGGCTCCGGTTGGGTGTGTGGTGGCAGGCCTTTAAGCGCGGCGCCCATGTAGGTCATCCAGATCGGCAGCGCGACGGTGCCGCCGAACTCCTTGCGCCCCAGGCTTTCCGGCTGATCGAAGCCGGTCCAGACGGTGGTCACGTAATCGGCGTTGTAACCGGAGAACCAGGCGTCCTTGGACTCGTTGGTGGTCCCGGTCTTGCCGGCGATGTCAGGGCGACCCAAGGCCAGTGCACGGCGGCCGGTGCCGAGTTTGATCACATCTTCAAGCATGCTGTTGAGGATGTAAGTGGTACGGCCATCGACGATGCGCTCAGCCACGGCCGGTGCCTGTGGCGCCGGTTGGGTAGTTGGCGCTTCACCCGGCATTGCGTTGACCGTGAAGGCCTGGGCGGACGGTGCGGCGATGCCGTCGTTGGCGGCGCCGCCTTTCGGCACGCTTGCCGGGTTGGCGACGAACAGCGTGTCGCCGTTGCGGCTTTCGATCTTGTCGATGATGTAAGGGGTGATCTTGTAGCCGCCGTTGGCGAAGGTGCTCCAGCCGGTGGCGATCTCCATTGGCGTCAGGGTCGCGGTGCCCAGGGCCAGGGACAGGTTGGGCGGCAGATCCTGCTTGTTGAAGCCAAAGCGGGTGATGTAGTCGATGGTTTTGCCAACGCCCATCGCCTGCAGCAGGCGGATCGACACCAGGTTACGCGACTTGTACAGCGCTTCGCGCAAGCGGATCGGGCCGAGGAAAGTGTTGGTGTCGTTTTTCGGACGCCAGACCTTGTCCAGGTACTCATCGACGAACACGATCGGTGCGTCGTTCACCAGGCTGGCGGCGGTGTAGCCGTTATCCAGCGCAGCGGCGTAGACGAAAGGCTTGAAGCTCGAGCCCGGCTGGCGTTTGGCCTGCAAGGCGCGGTTGTAGTTGCTCTGCTCGAAGGCGAAGCCACCGACCAGCGCGCGGATCGCGCCGTTTTGCGGATCAAGTGAAACCAGCGCGCCCTGGGCCTGCGGGATCTGGCTGAACTTCAACGAATTGTCCGCCTGACGTTGCACGCGAATCAGGTCCCCGACCTGGGCCACGTCGGACGGCTGCTTCGGATTAGCGCCCATGCTGTTGGTGTTCAGGAACGGACGCGCCCATTTCATGCTGTCCCAGCTGACGTGCTCGTCGCCATTGCGGGTCAGCACCTGCAGGCCGTTCTTCTCGACCTGAGTGACGATGGCCGGTTCAAGGCTGCTAATGGTGCGCTGCTTGGTCAGCTCGGTCGCCCAGGCCTCGCGGGTCTTGCCCGGCAGGCGCGACTCAGGGCCGCGATAGCCGTGGCGCTGGTCATAGGTCATCAGGCCTTCATGGACCGCGGTGTTGGCCATTTCCTGCAGATTGCTCGGCACGGTGGTGGTCACGCGGAAACCTTCGGTGTAGGCGTCGCTGCCATAACGGCCGACCATTTCGGCACGGGCCATCTCGGCAATGTACGGCGCATTCACTTCCGGCGTCGGGACGTGATAGCTGGCGTTCAGCGGTTCGTTGATCGCGGTGGTGTAGTCGGCCTCGCTGATTTTGCCGAGCTTGTACATGCGCCCCAGGATCCAGTCGCGACGCTCTTTGCTGCGGGCCGGGTTGGCCAGCGGGTTGAAGCGCGACGGGGCTTTGGGCAGGCCGGCGATCATCGCCATCTGCGCGAGGCTGACGTCACGAATCGATTTGCCGTAATAGACCTGCGCCGCCGCCTCGATACCGTAGGCGCGGTTGCCCAGATAGATCTTGTTGACGTACAGCTCGAGGATCTCGTCCTTGGTCAGTTGCCGTTCGATCTGCAAGGCCAGGAGGATTTCAGTGGTCTTGCGCGAGAAGCTGCGTTCGCTGGTCAGGAAGAAGTTCTTCGCCACCTGCATGGTGATGGTGCTGCCGCCGGACTGGATGTGCCCGCTTTTCACCAATTGGGTGGCGGCACGCATCAGGCTGCTGGGGTCGACGCCGTAGTGATTGGCGAAGTTATCGTCTTCAGCACTTAGTAACGCATTAATGAAGTTGGGGGGAATGTCGGCGAAACGGATCGGTGTACGGCGCATTTCGCCGAATTCTGCGATCAACTTGTTGTCGCTGCTATAGACCCGCAAAGGGATCTGCAACTGGATGCTTCGCAACGCCTCTACGGACGGCAATCCGGGGCTAAGGTAGAGAAACGCCCCGCTCAGACCCAGAAGCAGTCCGCAGAAAACCGCGACGATGGACCAACCGAAAAATTTCAGCAGACGAATCAAGGCTTTTGGATATCCAGGGCAAAGAATGAATTAGGCATCAGGGTTCAGGCTAAAGGCGAACGACCCGCGCTTGAGAAAAGCGGAAAAAAACGCTGGGCATTATAAGCATTTTTCCGCCAGAAGCGTCATTTGCGCTGATGTCAAGACGGGCGGATGGAACGCAAAACATAAAGCAGAGTCCGTAACTCACGGATAGTCATAGGGAATTGCCAGTGCCAGGACTCTTCAACAAAAAGGCCGATACGCTTTTGGGTATCGACATCAGCTCCACTTCGGTGAAGCTTCTGGCGCTGAGCCGCCAGGGCGCCCGTTATCGGGTCGAGGCCTATGCGGTCGAACCGCTGCCCGCCAACGCCGTTATCGAAAAAAATATTGCCGAGCTCGATGCTGTGGGCCAGGCGCTCTCTCGCGTGTTGATCAAGGCCAGAACCCGCCTCAGGAACGTGGCTGTGGCGGTGGCGGGCTCGGCAGTGATCACCAAGACCATCGAGATGGACGCCGGACTTTGCGACGACGACATGGAAAACCAGTTGAAGATCGAGGCCGATCAGTACATTCCCTATCCGCTGGACGAAGTCGCCATCGACTTTGAAGTACAGGGCGCTTCAGCGCGCAATCCCGAGCGGGTCGATGTGCTGCTCGCGGCCTGCCGCAGGGAAAACGTCGAGGTCCGTGAGGCAGCCCTGGCTCTGGCCGGCCTCACCGCTCGCGTGGTCGACGTCGAGGCTCATGCCCTGGAACGATCATTCGGGTTGCTGGCCAATCAAACGGTGCTGCCCAAGGACGGCCCGGTGGCAGTGGTCGACATCGGGGCGACCATGACCACCCTGAGCGTATTGCACCACGGGCGCATCATCTACACCCGCGAACAACTGTTCGGTGGCCGGCAGCTGACGGAGGACATCCAGCGCCGCTACGGCCTGACCCTCGAACAGGCGGGGTTGGCAAAGAAGCAGGGTGGTTTGCCGGATGATTACGTCAGTGCAGTGTTGCAGCCGTTTCGCGAGGCGCTGGTGCAACAGGTATCGCGTTCATTGCAGTTTTTCTTCGCTGGCGGCCAATACGACGCTATCGATCACATCCTGCTGGTCGGCGGCTCCGCGTCAATCTATGGGCTGGAACGGTTGTTCGAGGAGCGTTTGGGCACACCGACCCAGGTGGCCAACCCATTTGCCGGAATGACGTTGAGCGCCAAGGTCAACGCCGCCGCCCTGGCCAGCGACGCGCCGGCCATGATGATTGCCTGCGGGCTGGCCCTCAGGAGCTTCGACTGATGGCGCGGATCAATCTTTTGCCCTGGCGCGAAGAGCGGCGCGAGGAGCGTCGAAAACGTTTTTTATTGATTTTGGCAGGCGTGCTGGTGGGATCGGCGGGTGCGGTGCTGGTTGCGAATCAAGCCATCAACGGCGCCATTGAACGGCAAGTCGCCCGTAACAATTACATCAATCAGCAGATTGTCGTGGTCGACGAGCGGATCAAACAGATCGGCGAGCTCAAGGCGCGTCGCCAGCAATTGCTCGAGCGCATGCGCATCATCCAGGACCTGCAAGGCAATCGGCCGATCAGTGGGCGAATTTTTGATCAGTTGGCGCGGACCCTGCCTGACGGGGTGTATTTCACCGAAGTCAAAAGGGTCGGCAAAACCTTGTCGATTTCTGGCGCCGCTGAATCCAACAATCGTGTTTCCGACCTGATGCGCAACTTGAACGCTTCGGACTGGTTCGATGCACCGAGCCTGACCGAAGTCAAAGCGACCACTGCGGGTCAGTTGGATCAGGCCAATGTCTTCCAGTTGACCGTTCGTCAGACTCAACCGGTCGCCGTGGAGGATGAACAATGAGTCCTTCCGGATGGCTGGAAGAGCTGCGCAGTATCGATATTCACGAACTGGGCACCCACAACATCGGTTCATGGCCACCAGCGATCAAGGTTCTTGTGGGCGTGTTGGTCATGATTCTGGTCCTGGCGCTCGGTTACAGCATTTCCACAAGTGAGGTTCAGAGCCAGCTCGACCTCAAGCGCGAAGAAGAGACGGCCCTCAAGGAGCAGTTCGCCACCAAGGCGCACAGTGCGGCGAATCTGGCGCGCTATACCCAGCAACTGAAAGAGATGGAAAACTCTTTTGGTGTGCTGCTGCGGCAACTGCCCAGTGATACCGAAGTGCCCGGCTTGCTGGAGGACATCACTCGCACAGGTCTGGGTAGCGGGTTGGAGTTTGAAGAGATCAAGCTGCTGCCGGAGGTGACCCGGCCGTTCTACATCGAACTGCCGATCCAGATCACCGTGACCGGTACCTATCACGACCTGGCCACGTTCGTCAGTGGTGTGGCCGGGTTGCCGCGCATCGTTACCCTGCATGATTTCGACCTGGCACCGGCCAAACCCGACGGCGGCCCGAAGCTGCGCATGAGCATCCTTGCCAAGACCTATCGCTACAACGATCAGGGGGCGCATCAATGAGCCCGATTCGTTGTTTATCGATGGTCGTGTCGCTCGTCGTCCTTGCCGGCTGTGGCGGTGGCGATGACTTCGGCGACCTGGATGCCTACCTGGACGAAATGCGCCTGCGCGCACCAGACAAGATTGAACCAACGCCCACAATCCGGTCTTACCCGACATTCACTTACAACGCAGCCAACCTGCGCAGCCCGTTTTCACCCCAGGTCAGAATCGACCTGTCCGGTCAGAAACACGGCTCAAGCAACGTCGAGCCCGACCCCGACCGAATCAAGCAATACCTTGAGGGGTTCAACATCGAGCAGTTTGAAATGGTCGGCACGATCTCCAATGCGGCGGGCTCCTTTGCATTGCTGCGCGGGGCTGGCGGGGTGCACAGGCTGAAAGTCGGTGATTACCTGGGGCGTAATGACGGGCGGATCGTCGCCATCAGCGGCTCACAAGTGGATGTGGTCGAAATCGTCCCCGACGGCGAAGGTGCCTGGCTGGAACGGCCGCGGACCCTCCCTCTGAAAGAGCACTCATAGTGGAACTGGAAAAATGAACAGGACTTTCTCAGCCCTCGGAATGACGCTATGGATAGCGTTGTTGTCGCCGATGGCACAAGCGGCCAGCCTCAAGGCGCTGGATGTTGCGGCGCTGCCGGGAGACCGCGTCGAGTTGAAGCTGGCATTCGACGAGCCGCCACCGGCCCCTCAGGGTTACACCACAGCATCACCGGCGCGGATCGCACTGGATCTGCCGGGTGTCGTCAGTCAATTGGCGAACAAAACCCGTGACCTGGGCGCTGGCAATGCCCGAAGCGCGACAGTGGTGGAAGTCGAGGATCGTACGCGTCTGATCATCAATTTGACCCAATCAGCCCCCTACAGCACGCGAGTCGAGGGCAACAACCTGTTCGTGGTGGTCGGGCAGGGCGGCAAAATCGCGGCGACCACATCTCCCACCATCGCAACGCCGGCCCCGGCGCGCCCCCCAATGCCATCGAGCAAGGCTATTCGCGGTGTGGATTTCCAGCGGGGTACCCAGGGCGAAGGCAATGTGCTGATCGATCTGTCGGATCCGTCGATTGCGCCGGACATTCAGGAGCGCGACGGCAAGATCATCGTCGGGTTTGCCAGGACCCAATTGCCCGACCCCTTGCGCGTGCGTCTGGATGTGAAGGATTTCGCCACGCCGGTACAGTTCGTCAACGCCAGCGCCACGGGTGATCGGGCCACCATCACGATCGAGCCCGGCGGCGGCGCCTTCGACTACTCAACCTATCAGACCGAAAACAAACTGACCGTCAGCGTCCGTCCGGTGACCGCCGACGACCTGCAAAAGCGGGATGCCGACCGCCATGCCTACAGCGGCGAAAAACTTTCTTTGAATTTTCAGGACATCGACGTGCGCTCGGTGCTGCAACTGATCGCTGATTTCACCAATCTCAATCTGGTCGCTAGCGACACCGTGCAGGGCGGCATTACCTTGCGCCTGCAGAACGTACCTTGGGATCAGGCGCTGGATCTGGTGCTGAAAACCAAGGGGCTGGACAAGCGCAAGATCGGTAACGTCCTGCTGGTGGCGCCGGCCGACGAAATTGCCGCCCGGGAACGTCAGGAGCTGGAATCGCAAAAACAGATCGCCGATCTGGCACCGCTACGGCGGGAACTGTTGCAGGTCAATTACGCCAAGGCGGCGGATATCGCCAAACTCTTCCAGTCGGTGACCAGTGCCGAGGCGAAAGTCGACGAACGGGGCTCTATTACCGTCGATGAGCGTACCAACAACATCATTGCCTACCAGACCCAGGATCGACTCGACGAACTGCGGCGAATCGTTGCCCAGCTGGATATTCCGGTGCGTCAGGTCATGATCGAAGCGCGAATCGTCGAAGCCAACGTCGATTACGACAAAAGCCTGGGCGTGCGCTGGGGCGGTTCCGTCCAGAACAGGGGCAACTGGAATACATCCGGGGTCAGCAACGGCGCCAACGGCTCCTCGACCATTGGCACGCCGGGCAGCACCAGCACCAATTCACCGTTCGTCGATTTAGGGGCGGCGAACAACACCTCGGGGATCGGCATTGCGTTCATCACCGATAACGTCTTGCTGGACCTTGAGCTGACGGCCATGGAGAAGACCGGAAACGGGGAAATCGTCTCGCAACCTAAGGTCGTCACGTCCGACAAGGAAACCGCCAAGATCCTCAAGGGCACCGAGATTCCCTATCAGGAAGCCAGTTCCAGCGGCGCGACTTCGGTGTCCTTCAAGGAAGCATCGCTGTCGCTGGAAGTGACGCCACAGATTACTCCGGACAACCGGATCATCATGGAGGTCAAGGTCACCAAGGACGAACCGGACTACCTGAACAAGGTCCAGGATGTGCCGCCCATCAAGAAAAACGAGGTCAATGCCAAGGTCCTGGTCAACGATGGAGAGACCATCGTCATTGGCGGTGTTTTCTCAAATACTCAAAGCAAGGTTGTAGATAAGGTGCCATTTCTTGGCGATGTGCCGTATCTTGGCCGCCTTTTCCGGCGTGACGTGGTTTCGGAGAAAAAATCCGAGCTGTTGGTGTTTCTCACTCCGCGTATCATGAATAACCAGGCGATTGCTGTGAGTCGTTGATTCTGTGCGAAATTTGATTCTTGTAGGACCGATGGGCGCTGGAAAAAGCACCATCGGCCGGTTGCTGGCCAAAGAGCTGCGCTTGCCATTCAAAGATTCCGATAAGGAAATTGAATTACGCACGGGCGCCAATATCCCATGGATCTTCGATAAAGAAGGCGAACCGGGCTTTCGTGACCGCGAGGAGGCAATGATTGCCGAGCTGTGCGATTACGATGGTGTGGTGCTGGCGACCGGCGGCGGTGCAGTAATGCGCGAAGCCAATCGTCGGGCCCTGCACGCCGGTGGGCGGGTGGTTTATCTGCATGCCTCTGTCGAGCAGCAGGTCGGCCGTACGTCCCGCGACCGCAATCGGCCCTTGTTGCGCACCGCCGATCCGGCCAAGACCCTTCGGGATCTGCTGGCGATCCGCGATCCGCTGTATCGGGAAATCGCTGATCTGGTGGTGGAAACCGATGAGCGGCCGCCACGCATGGTCGTGCTCGATATCCTGGAACGCTTGCAGCAGCTGCCTCCCCGTTAATGCGCGGCGCGAAATGCGCTATCCTCGGCGTCCTGCCGCAACCGCTCAAGGTTGTGGCGAACGGCGACCCAGCGGCGTCAATAACAGCAAAGGCCGTGGACATTCGTTAACTCAAGGCGGAACGCCTGATTCCATCTTCACTGTGGGGACACATGCAGACACTCAAGGTCGATCTAGGCGAGCGCAGCTACCCGATTCATATTGGCGAAGGTTTGTTGGATCAGCCTGAGCTGCTGATCCCGCATATTCGCGGACGGCAAGTGGCAATCATCTCCAATGAAACGGTCGCGCCGCTCTATCTTGAACGTCTGACTCGCAGCCTCGCGCAGTTCTCGGTGATTTCCGTCGTGTTGCCCGACGGCGAAGCCTTCAAAACCTGGGAAACCCTGCAACTGATCTTCGATGGCCTGCTGACCGCACGGCACGACCGCCGTACCACGGTGATCGCCCTGGGTGGCGGTGTGATCGGTGACATGGCCGGTTTTGCTGCCGCCTGCTATCAGCGCGGCGTCGATTTCATTCAGGTTCCGACCACACTGCTGTCGCAAGTGGACTCCTCGGTGGGCGGCAAGACCGGGATCAACCACCCGCTGGGCAAGAACATGGTGGGTGCCTTCTATCAGCCGAATGTGGTGCTGATCGACACGGCCTCCCTCAATACCCTGCCGGCCCGCGAACTGTCCGCCGGTCTGGCTGAGGTCATCAAATACGGGCTGATCTGTGATGAGCCGTTCCTGACCTGGCTCGAAGACAACGTCGATCGCCTGCGTAATCTGGATCAGCAAGCCCTGACCTACGCCATCGAACGCTCCTGCGCGGCCAAGGCAGCGGTGGTCGGCGCCGACGAAAAGGAAACCGGTGTTCGTGCCACCTTGAACCTGGGCCACACCTTCGGTCACGCCATCGAAACCCACATGGGGTATGGTGTCTGGCTTCATGGTGAGGCCGTCGCTGCTGGCACCGTAATGGCGCTGGAAATGTCCGCCCGCCTGGGCTGGATCAGCGAACAGGACCGTGATCGCGGCATTCGTCTGTTCCAGCGCGCCGGGCTGCCGGTCATTCCGCCCGAGGAGATGACGGAAGCCGATTTTCTCGAACATATGGCAATTGATAAAAAAGTGATCGACGGTCGTTTGCGCCTGGTGCTGCTGCGCCAAATGGGCGAGGCAGTGGTGACCGACGATTATCCGAAAGAGGTTTTACAGGCCACGCTGGGAGCGGATTACCGCGCCCTGGCTCAGCTTAAAGGTTAATAAGATCGCGATGACTAGTTTGCATGCGGACGAGGCTTTCCTCGGCCATTACCAGTTGAGTCATGACCCTTTTGCTCCACGGGTGCCTGGCTTCAAGTTTTTCCCGGCCCAGCGCAAACCGGTGCTGGGACAGCTGCACCACCTGGCGCGTTACAGCCAGTTGCTGTTGGTCGTTACAGGGCCCCAAGGCAGCGGCAAGACGCTGTTGCGCCAGGCCCTGGTGGCCAGCACCAACAAACAGTCCGTGCAAAGCGTGGTGGTTTCCGCCCGTGGCGCAGGCGATTCGGCTGGCATCCTGCGGCAGGTTGCCCAGGCGCTGGACGTTGCCCAGGCCGAGATCGGCGCGATTCTGGCGCAGGTGGTGCAACTGGCGCTGACCGGTCAGGAAGTCTATCTGCTGGTGGATGACGCCGAGCAACTCGACGAGTCCGCGCTCGAAGCCTTGATGGCCCTGGCCGCCGGCGCGCCGGAAGGCCGTCCGCACGTGTTCCTGTTCGGTGAGTCCTCGCTGATCGCTCAGCTGGAGCAGTTGAGCCTGGAGGAAGAGCGTTTCCACGTCATCGAGCTGCAGCCTTATACCGTAGAGGAAACTCGCGAATACCTGGACCAGCGCCTCGAAGGCGCTGGCCGGGGTATCGAACTTTTTACCGCGGATCAGATCTCTGATATTCATGAAAGCTCCGACGGTTGGCCTGGCAACATCAATCAGGTCGCCCGCGATGCCATGATCGAAGCCATGATTGCCAGCCGCACAGCGGTCAAGCGTCCAAGTATGGGGTTCAATATGCCGAAGAAACACGTATTGGCGATTTCCGCCGTCGTTGTGGTCGCGGTGGCCGCCGCCTGGTTGATGCCGGGTCGCAACAAAGCGCCGACCACGGGTGCGCCTGCCAACGAACAGGCGCAACTGCCACTTGGCCAGGGCCAACCGCAAGCCAATGGTGGTGCGCCGTCTGTCGAATTCGCCGGCAATACGCAGCCGATGCCGTTGCCGTTGGTCGGTAATTCGCAACCGGTCATGCGTGGTCCGCTGGCCGAAGCTGCGGGTGGCATTTCCGAGGGAGATGATGGCGTGCCGGTCGAAGGCTCCAGCGCCACGCCGCCGACCGTGACCACGACTGCGCCGCCTGTGGGCGTGCCTGCCGGTCCTGCACCGACACCCGCAGCCAAGCCGACGCCTGCTCCGACTCAAGTCGCTACCGCCAAGCCAGCGCCGGTTCCAGCGGCCAAGCCTGCACCCGCGCCCGTGGCTAAAGCCGCACCAGCGGCCAAGCCGGTCGAGAAGCCAGTCGAGAAACCTGCCGCCGTGGCCAAGGCCGCGGGCGGCACCTGGTACGCAGGTCAGGCTCCGGGCAACTACGTGGTGCAGATCCTCGGCACCAGCTCTGAAGCGGCCGCGCAAAACTTCGTCAAGGAGCAGGGCGGCGAGTACCGCTACTTCAAGAAAGTCCTCAACGGCAAGCCGCTCTATGTGATCACCTACGGCAGTTTCGCCAATCGTGATGCAGCCGTTTCCGCCATCAAGGCCTTGCCAGCGAAGGTTCAGGCTGGTAAACCTTGGCCTCGCACTGTCGCCAGCGTCCAACAGGAACTGGCAACAACTCGCTGAAGATTCGGCGGCCTTACCCAGGCCGCCTCTCCAAGCACCTCAAAATTTCTACAAGCGCGCCGTCTCTACAGACCGCGTGCCTTGTGGTGTCTGCGTCACAGTAGTCTTTGAGTCGTTGCGGTCAAGATTAAAAAAAGTTTTGACTAGCACAGCAGATCGCTTTAAACCTTTCACAAATGCGACATGAATTTGCGACATTTCGTCGTCAAATTTGTGAGGCCCAGTGACGGTGTGTACAATGACCTCCCTTTTGCCCCCGCAAAGCCGGCGTACGTTCGGTGTGGATGGTAAGTGGTTGAATTAAAAAGAAATTTGCCTCGATAAGAGGCAGCCTGGTGAGAAAGTGTCTATGAAAGCAGGTCTGTACCAACCAGATGAATTCAAGGATAACTGCGGTTTCGGCCTGATAGCTCATATGCAGGGCGAGCCCAGTCATACCCTTTTGCAAACGGCCATCGAGGCCCTGACCTGCATGACCCACCGCGGTGGGATTAATGCCGACGGCAAGACCGGTGACGGTTGCGGTCTGCTAATTCAAAAGCCGGACGTGTTCCTGCGAGCCATCGCCCAGGAAACGTTCGGCGTCGAACTGCCCAAGCAATATGCCGTGGGCATGGTCTTCTTCAACCAGGACCCGGTCAAAGCCGAAGCCGCTCGCGAGAACATGAACCGCGAGATCCTGGCCGCCGGCCTGCAGTTGGTCGGCTGGCGCAAAGTACCGATCGATACCAGCGTCCTCGGCCGCCTGGCCCTTGAGCGCCTGCCGCAGATCGAGCAGGTGTACATCGGCGGTGAAGGCCTGAGCGACCAGGACATGGCCGTCAAGCTGTTCACTTCCCGTCGTCGCTCGTCCGTGGCCAACGCCGCCGACGTCGATCACTACGTCTGCAGCTTTTCCCACAAGACCATCATTTATAAAGGCCTGATGATGCCGGCGGACTTGACCGCCTTCTATCCAGACCTGAGCGATGAGCGCCTGCAAACCTCGATTTGCGTGTTCCACCAGCGCTTCTCCACCAACACCCTGCCGAAATGGCCGCTGGCTCAACCGTTCCGCTTCCTGGCGCACAACGGCGAGATCAACACCATCACCGGCAACCGCAACTGGGCCGTGGCCCGTCGCACCAAGTTCACCAACGATTTGATGGACCTGGAAGAACTCGGCCCGCTGGTCAACCGCGTCGGTTCCGACTCCTCCAGCATGGACAACATGCTCGAGCTGATGGTCACCGGTGGCATCGACCTGTTCCGTGGCGTGCGGATGATCATTCCGCCTGCGTGGCAGAACGTCGAGACCATGGACCCGGATCTGCGTGCGTTCTACGAATACAACTCGATGCACATGGAACCGTGGGACGGCCCGGCCGGCGTGGTCATGACCGATGGTCGCTACGCGGTGTGCCTGCTCGACCGTAACGGTCTGCGTCCGGCGCGCTGGGTCACCACCAAGAACGGCTTCATCACCCTGGCCTCGGAAATCGGTGTCTGGAACTACCAGCCTGAAGACGTGATCGCCAAGGGCCGTGTGGGCCCTGGCCAGATCTTTGCCGTGGACACCGAAACCGGTCAGATCCTCGACACCGATGCCATCGACAACCGCCTGAAGTCTCGTCATCCGTACAAGCAATGGCTGCGCAAGAACGCCCTGCGCATCCAGGCGACCATGGAAGACAACGACCACGGTTCGGCGTTCTACGACGTCGACCAGCTCAAGCAATACATGAAGATGTACCAGGTCACGTTCGAAGAGCGCGACCAGGTGCTGCGTCCGCTCGGCGAACAGGGCTACGAAGCCGTGGGCTCCATGGGCGACGATACGCCGATGGCCGTGCTGTCCCAGCGCGTGCGCACGCCGTACGACTATTTCCGCCAGCAGTTCGCGCAGGTGACCAACCCGCCGATCGACCCGCTGCGTGAAGCCATCGTCATGTCGCTGGAAATCTGCCTCGGTGCCGAGCGCAACATTTTCCAGGAGTCGCCGGAGCACGCCTCGCGCGTGATCCTCAGCTCGCCGGTCATTTCTCCGGCCAAGTGGCGCTCGCTGATGAACCTCGATCGTCCGGGCTTCGAGCGCGCGATCATCGACCTGAACTACGACGAAAGCGTCGGCCTCGAAGCGGCGATCCGCAACGTTGCCGATCAGGCTGAAGAAGCCGTGCGCGCCGGTCGTACCCAGGTCGTACTGAGTGACCGTCACATCGCCCCGGGCAAACTGCCGATCCACGCTTCCCTGGCCACCGGCGCGGTGCACCATCGCCTGACCGAAAAAGGCCTGCGTTGCGACTCCAACATCCTGGTGGAAACCGCGACAGCGCGTGACCCGCATCACTTCGCGGTGTTGATCGGTTTCGGTGCCTCTGCCGTTTATCCGTTCCTGGCTTATGAAGTGCTGGGTGACCTGATCCGTACCGGTGAAGTGCTGGGTGACCTCTACGAGGTGTTCAAGAACTACCGTAAAGGCATCACCAAAGGCCTGCTCAAGATCCTGTCGAAGATGGGTATCTCGACCATCACGTCCTACCGTGGCGCGCAGTTGTTCGAAGCCATCGGCCTGTCCGAGGAAGTCTGCAACCTGAGCTTCCGTGGCGTGCCAAGCCGCATCAAGGGTGCGCGTTTCGTCGACATCGAAGCCGAGCAGAAAGCCCTGGCCACCGAAGCCTGGAGCCCGCGTAAGCCGATCCAGCAAGGCGGCCTGCTGAAGTTCGTCCACGGTGGCGAATATCACGCGTACAACCCGGACGTGGTCAACACCCTGCAAGCCGCTGTGCAGCAGGGCGACTACAGCAAGTTCAAGGAATACACATCGCTGGTGGACAACCGCCCGGTGTCGATGATCCGCGACCTGCTGAAAGTCAAAACCCTCGACACGCCGCTGGACATCAGCGAGATCGAACCGCTGGAATCGGTGCTCAAGCGCTTTGACTCCGCCGGTATCTCCCTGGGCGCCCTGTCGCCGGAAGCTCACGAAGCCCTGGCCGAAGCCATGAACCGCCTCGGTGCGCGTTCCAACTCCGGTGAAGGCGGCGAAGACCCTGCGCGCTACGGCACCATCCGTAGCTCGAAAATCAAGCAAGTTGCCACTGGCCGTTTTGGCGTGACCCCGGAATACCTGGTCAATGCCGAAGTGCTGCAGATCAAGGTCGCCCAAGGCGCCAAGCCAGGCGAGGGCGGTCAACTGCCGGGCGGCAAGGTCAACGGTCTGATCGCCAAGCTGCGTTATGCAGTACCGGGCGTGACCCTGATTTCGCCACCGCCGCACCACGACATCTACTCGATCGAAGACTTGTCGCAGCTGATTTTCGACCTGAAACAAGTCAACCCGAAAGCGCTGGTCTCGGTGAAGCTGGTAGCAGAAGCGGGCGTCGGCACCATCGCTGCCGGCGTGGCCAAGGCCTACGCGGACCTGATCACCATCTCCGGCTACGACGGCGGGACCGGTGCATCGCCGCTGACCTCGATCAAATACGCGGGCGCCCCGTGGGAACTCGGCCTGGCCGAAACCCACCAGACCCTGCGCGGCAACGACCTGCGCGGCAAAGTCCGGGTACAAACCGACGGCGGCCTGAAAACCGGCCTCGACGTGATCAAGGCCGCCATCCTCGGCGCTGAAAGCTTCGGCTTCGGCACCGCGCCGATGATCGCCCTGGGTTGCAAATACCTGCGCATCTGCCACTTGAACAACTGCGCTACCGGCGTTGCGACCCAGAACGAGAAGCTGCGCAAGGATCACTACATCGGCACCGTCGACATGGTGGTGAACTTCTTCACCTACGTCGCCGAAGAAACCCGCGAGTGGCTGGCCAAGCTGGGTGTGCGCTCCCTCGAAGAGCTGATCGGCCGTACCGATCTGCTGGAAATCATCGAAGGGCAGACCGCCAAGCAGCATCACCTGGACCTGACCCCGTTGCTGGGCAGCGATCACGTGCCGGCGGACAAGCCACAGTTCTGCGGCGTGGACCGTAACCCGCCGTTCGACAAGGGCCTGCTGGCCGAGAAAATGGTCGACATGGCCACCTCGGCGATCAACGACCTGAGCGGCGCCGAATTCGCCCTGGATATCTGCAACTGCGACCGTTCCATCGGCGCGCGGATCTCCGGCGAAATCGCCCGCAAGCACGGCAACCAGGGCATGGCGAATGCGCCGATCACGTTCCGTTTCAAAGGGACTGCCGGTCAGAGCTTCGGCGTGTGGAACGCCGGTGGTCTGAACATGTACCTGGAAGGCGATGCCAACGACTACGTCGGCAAGGGCATGACCGGTGGCAAGCTGGTCATCGTTCCGCCGACGGGCAGCGTCTACAAGACTCAGGACAGTGCCATCATCGGCAACACCTGCCTGTACGGCGCCACGGGCGGCAAGCTGTTCGCCGCCGGCACCGCGGGTGAGCGTTTCGCCGTGCGTAACTCCGGTGCCCACACCGTCGTGGAAGGCACCGGCGATCACTGCTGCGAGTACATGACCGGTGGTTTCGTCTGTGTGCTGGGCAAGACCGGTTACAACTTCGGCTCAGGCATGACCGGTGGTTTCGCCTACGTGCTCGACCAGGACAACACCTTCGTTGACCGGGTCAACCACGAACTGGTGGAAATCCAGCGGATCAGCGGCGAGGCGATGGAAGCCTACCGTAGCCACTTGCAGCGCGTGCTGAACGAGTACGTCGAGGAAACCGACAGCGAGTGGGGTCGTGAGCTCGCCGAAAACCTCGACGATTACGTGCGCCGTTTCTGGCTGGTCAAACCTAAGGCGGCGAGCTTGAAATCTCTGCTTTCCAGTACTCGTGCGAGTCCGCAGTAAACGACGCAGCAGCAAGCGGCAAGCTTCAAGCCGCAAGTTAACAGCAGTGCGCGTTGTGCCTGCCACCGTGATTGTCTTGCAGCTTGAAGCTTGTAGCTTGAAGCTGTCGTGTAAGAGGTTTTGAAGATGGGCGAACGTCTCAGCAACGACTTCCAATTCATCGAGGTCGGGCGCAAGGATCCGAAGAAGAAACTGTTGCGTCAACGCAAGAAAGAGTTCGTGGAAATCTACGAACCGTTCAAACCCCAGCAGTCGGCCGACCAGGCCCACCGCTGCCTGGGTTGCGGTAACCCGTATTGCGAATGGAAGTGCCCGGTGCACAACTTCATTCCCAACTGGCTCAAGCTGGTGGCCGAGGGCAACATCCTCCAGGCCGCCGAGCTGTCGCACCAGACCAACACCCTGCCGGAAGTCTGCGGCCGGGTGTGCCCGCAGGATCGTCTGTGCGAGGGTGCCTGCACCCTTAACGACGGTTTCGGCGCGGTCACCATCGGTTCGGTAGAGAAGTACATCACCGACACCGCGTTCGCCATGGGCTGGCGCCCGGACATGTCCAAGGTCAAACCGACCGGCAAGCGCGTCGCGATCATCGGTGCGGGCCCGGCGGGCCTGGGTTGTGCCGACGTGCTGGTGCGCGGTGGCGTGACCCCGGTGGTGTTCGACAAGAACCCGGAAATCGGCGGTCTGCTGACCTTCGGTATCCCTGAGTTCAAGCTGGAAAAGACCGTGCTGAGCAATCGCCGCGAAGTCTTCACCGGCATGGGTATCCAGTTCCGCCTCAACACCGAGGTGGGCAAGGACATCACCATGGAGCAACTGCTCGAAGAATACGATGCGGTCTTCATGGGCATGGGCACCTACACCTACATGAAGGGCGGCTTTGCCGGTGAGGACCTGCCGGGCGTTTACGACGCACTGGACTTCCTTATAGCCAACGTCAACCGCAACCTGGGCTTTGAAAAGTCGCCGGAAGATTTCGTCGACATGAAAGGCAAGAAGGTCGTGGTGCTGGGCGGTGGTGACACGGCGATGGACTGCAACCGTACGTCGATCCGCCAGGGCGCCAAGTCGGTGACCTGTGCCTATCGTCGTGACGAAGCGAACATGCCGGGCTCGCGCAAAGAGGTGAAGAACGCCAAGGAAGAAGGCGTGAAATTCCTCTACAACCGTCAGCCGATTGCCATCGTCGGTGAGGACAAGGTCGAAGGCGTGAAAGTGGTCGAGACCCGTCTCGGCGAACCGGACGCCCGTGGCCGTCGCAGCCCCGAGCCGATTCCGGGCTCCGAAGAGATCATCCCGGCCGACGCCGTGGTCATCGCCTTCGGTTTCCGTCCGAGCCCGGCGCCGTGGTTCGAACAGTTCAGCATCCAGACCGACAGCCAGGGCCGCGTTGTCGCGCCTGAGCAGGGTCAGTACAAGCACCAGACCAGCAACCCGAAGATCTTCGCCGGTGGCGATATGGTCCGCGGTTCCGACCTGGTGGTGACGGCGATCTTTGAAGGCCGTAATGCGGCTGAAGGGATCCTGGATTACCTGGGCGTCTAATCCGCGTCCAACTGGCTGCAACGCAATACCTGTGGGAGCTGGCTTGCCAGCGATAGCAGCACCTCGGTCTACCTGACAAACCGAGGTGTCTGCATCGCCGGCAAGCCAGCTCCCACAGTGTTTTGTGCTGCTACAAAACCTGCATTTCACCGCGACAAATTGACCCGATAGACAAAAGGCTGACCTGCATCCGTGCCTTTTGCGCCCGGCTCTGAGAAAATGCCCGCACTTTTTTTCCGGATGCCGACATGACTGCCCTGAAGAACGACCGTTTCCTGCGCGCCCTGCTCAAGCAACCCGTAGACGTCACTCCCGTGTGGATGATGCGTCAGGCCGGTCGCTACCTGCCGGAATACCGCGCCAGCCGAGCCAAGGCCGGCGATTTCATGAGCCTGTGCATGAACCCGTCGTTCGCTTGCGAAGTCACGATGCAGCCGCTCGACCGTTATCCACAACTGGATGCGGCGATCCTCTTTTCCGACATCCTGACCATTCCCGATGCCATGGGCCAAGGCCTGTACTTCGAAACCGGCGAAGGTCCACGCTTCAAGAAAGTCGTCAGCACCCTGGCCGACATCGAAGCCTTACCGATTCCCGATCCGCAGAAAGACCTCGGCTACGTGATGGACGCGGTCAGCACCATCCGCCGCGAACTGAACGGCCGAGTGCCGCTGATCGGCTTCTCCGGCAGCCCGTGGACCCTGGCCACCTACATGGTCGAAGGCGGCTCGTCGAAAGACTTCCGCAAGACCAAAGCCATGCTCTACGACAACCCGCAAGCCATGCACCTGCTGCTGGACAAGCTCGCGCAGTCGGTCACCAGCTACCTCAACGGCCAGATCATGGCCGGTGCGCAAGCGGTGCAGATCTTCGACACCTGGGGCGGCAACCTGTCGGCGGCGGCTTATCAGGAGTTCTCCCTGGCCTACATGCGCAAAATCGTCAGCGGCCTGATCCGCGAGCACGAAGGTCGCAAGGTGCCGGTGATCCTGTTCACCAAGAACGGCGGCCTGTGGCTGGAAAGCATCGCCGACGCCGGTGCTGATGCACTGGGCCTGGACTGGACATGTGACATCGGCAACGCCCGTGAGCGTGTCGGCAGCAAAGTCGCACTGCAGGGCAACATGGACCCGACCGTGCTCTATGCCAAGCCAGAAGCGATTCGCACCGAAGTCGGGCGCATTCTCGCCAGCTACGGCAAAGGCAGTGGTCACGTGTTCAACCTCGGTCACGGCATCACGCCGGAAGTCGATCCGGAACACGCTGGCGCCTTCCTGCGCGCGGTGCATGAGTTGTCGGCGCAGTATCACGAGTAACGGATTCTGCAATGATCAGAAGCCTGTTCGGCCTGGTGCCGGACAGGCTTTTTTTATGCCTTTCAACTTCGTGTTTAGTCGAGAGGGAGCTTCTTGTAAGAAGTTTTTCATTTCTTGTCGGATGTAGGCGCATAGAGACTGATCCTGCGGTAAGCAGAGATTTTCCCTACATAGCAAACGAATTTATCCAAGTAAGGTTTCGGACCCTTGCGCAGCCCCTCGCTGAGCAATGTCGCAAACATTGGCGCCCGTTCTGCGCGTCTTGATCTTCGATAAGTAGTCTGGAATTCATTTGATGAAAAATACGTCTTATAAGGGAAGTGCGTTCGCTGCCTGCACCTCCTCAATGATCCTGTTATCGGCAATGTTGGCATCCCAAAGTGCTTCCGCTCACGGCTACCTGGAAGTACCGCCTTCGCGCGCACTGGCTTGCCAGAAAGGCTTGAACACCAACTGTGGCGGCGCGCAATACGAACCACAAAGCGTCGGCGAAACCTTCAAGGGCTTTCCGGCCGGCGTGGGTGGTGCGCCTCTGCAAGGACCGGTCGACGGCAAGATCCCGAGTGGTGGTCACTCGCTGTTCTCCGCCCTGGACGCTCAGTCCGCCACGCGTTGGCACCTGACGGAAATCAAGGACCGCAACATCGATTTCCAATGGCGCTACACGGCTGTGCACCCGGCCACCAAGCATGAATACTTCATTACCCGCAACAACTGGAACCCGAACGAAGCGCTGAAACGCGCCACCTTCGAAAGCACGCCGTTCTGCACCATCGACGGCGGCAATCAGAAGCCGGAGTCCGGCGCCAAGCACAACTGCAACATCCCCGCGGACAAAAACGGTCACCACGTGATTCTGGCGATCTGGACCGTCGGTGATACCGATGCGGCGTTTTACAACGCGGCGGACGTGAACGTCATTGCCGAGCCTGAGTTGCCGGGCGGCTGGTCTTCCGTGGGCGGCATCGCGCCTTCGACCGCCTTGCTGGTAGGTGACAAGGTCAAGGCCCGTGCCTTCTCCGCCAATGGCGAGAGCTCGAACTACAGCGTTGAAATCTCCATCGACAACGCTGAAGACGGTTCGCCAAACAATTGGTCGTTCAAGCTGGCCGAAGCCATCAACAAGGCTCACACCCTGGTCCGGGCAGGCGTTCGCGATGAAAACGGAACCATTGAGCCGGTCAAGGGCAACAACAGCCTGTATGCGCAAAAAGAAAGCGGTGTAATCCGCTACGAAGTGCAGCTGGACATGAGGGAAGACGCTGCCGCGCGCATGGCGGTGGCGTCCCAGCAACCGGAATACGTTCTGGACAAAGGCCAGGCCAAGGTCGAGTTCAGCATGATTGCCAACCGCAAGATGAACGTCGAAGCGACCCTGCACGACGAGCACAACAAGCTGGTCGGTTCCACCTCGGCACAGGTCGACAGCGGCTCGACATCGCTGACTCTGGATGTGCGCAGCAACCCGGGCAAACACACCCTGACGCTGGTGGGCACCACCCTGGATGGCCGCACTACTCGCCAGGACACCCAGGCCACCCAACTGACCGGTGATGGCGCCGGTGCCGACTATGACTTCGTGTTCCCGGAAGGCATCAGCGACTACACCGCCGGCACCAAAGTGTTGCAGCCAAAGACCAACGAAGTCTTTGAATGCAAGCCGTTCCCGGAGTCGGGCTACTGCAAGCAATACAGCCCGACCGCCACTGGCTTTGAGCCGGGTGTCGGTGCGCACTGGCACATGGCGTGGAACAAGCTCTAAGTCCCGCCGCAGTACTTCAGGCGACCTCTTGAGGGTCGTCTGAAGGCGAACTCTTCTGTTGGATAATCAAGTGAACCAGTCGTGACGTTTTCACTGATGACGGTTACCCGTTTCGGCTTACGCCTGCGCAACGTTGGCCTGCTGCTTTTGCCGGTGGGCTACAGCGTGTTTCTGGCGTGGCAGGAGTGGCGCTTTCGTGAATTCTTCGTTCGGCCCCCCCTGACAGTGACCACTGTAACGGCTGCCCCCGCCACCCTCCGTGACGCTCTCGATGCCACGGCAGTGGCCACCGTGCTTGGCCTGACGACACAAACCGCGCTGCTTGCCAGTGCCGAACCGCTGACCTTGCAAGCGAGCTTTGTCGTCAGCAGCGGTTTATCCCGTGCCTTGCTGACCGATGCCCAAGGCTCGCGCATGTATCAAGTGGGCGAGCGCCTGCCCGGTGGCAGTGTTCTGCGCCGCGTCGAGGCCAATCAAGTGGTGTTGTGGAACAAGGGACGAGAGGAGCGATTGACGCTGCAACCACCTGTCGCGCGTTTCCTGCGCCCAGTCGAATCCCCCGTCGATGCACGACCTCCCGTTATTTCTACGCGTTATCTACGCCCGATTATCGGGCCGTCAGAGTGATCAAACCCATGAACAGCTTCACTGGCGCGCAAGCCTTGCGTTCCATGTTTCTCATTGTCGTCCTGGCGATCGTGCCTCTTCCCGGCGCACTTCAGGCCGCGGAAGAAAAGTGGCAGTTGGCGATGAACAACGCCGAGCTGCGCGACATCGTCGAAGAGATCTCCTCCATTCTCGGCACCACCGTGGTGCTTGATCCCAGGGTTTCCGGGCGTATCACGGTGATGTCCCGGCAGGCCCTCGACCGTGAGGGCGTTCGCCGGCTGTTTTACGCCGTGTTGGATGCCCACAACTTCACGGTGATCGACGAGGGTGACCGGATCCTGATCACGCCTGTGACCGACGCCAAGACCCGCGCCAGCGGCTCGGCGCAAAATGCCACGGCCTCGCAATTCGTCACCCGGGTCATTGAGCTCAACACCAGCAGCGCCAACGATATTGCCGGTCTGGTCCGGCCTTTGGTGTCGGTCAACGGCTATGTCGGGCCTTCGGCGTCGGCCAATGCGCTGGTGATCACGGACACGACCGCCAATGTGCAACGAATTACCCAAGTGGTGCGGCAACTGGATGCCGGAAAGAACAGCCTGCATGCGGTGGTTCAACTGCGTCATGCCCAGGCCAGCGACGTGGCTCCGGTGATGGAGGCCTCTCTGGGCAAACGGACTGCCGATACGCCAATCCAGGTGCTGGCGGATACCCGAACCAATCGTCTGATTCTCATTGGCCCGGCCGCCGTCCGCCAACGCTTGGCCGGCCTGGCCCGTCGTCTCGACATCCCTGCCACCGAGTTGCCTGACAACGCCCGGGTGATCCGCCTGCGCCACAGCGATGCCAGGCAATTGGCGGAGATTCTGGAAACCATGGGCCAGGGCCGCAAAGCTGCACCGACCCTGAGCGGCAGCAAGGAAACGGCCTCCGGTGCGACATTCATGATCAAGGCCGATGAAAGCCAGAACGCGTTGGTGCTGATCGCCGAGCCAGCGCAGGTCAGGACCATCGAAAGCATCGTGCGTCAGTTGGATCAGCCGCGAGCGCAGGTGTTGATCCATGCGGCCATCGTCGAAATTTCCGGCGACATCGCCGAAGCCGTGGGTGTGCAGTGGGGCCTGAACACCGGTGACGCCAAAGGCTTCATCAACTTCCCCGGCACCGACATTCCCATTGTCGGCGGCCTGACGTTCGACGAGAAAAAATCGGCGCCCGAAGGTGCGCTGTTGCGTCTGGGAAGCGACCGTTTCGGCGCATTGATTTCGGCGCTGGCCAGCAACACCCGCAGCAACCTGCTGTCCACGCCGAGCCTGTTGACGCTGGACAACCAGGAAGCGGAAATCATCGTCGGCCAGAACGTGCCGTTCAAAACCGGTTCCTACGCCACCAACAGCAGCGGCGCGGATAACCCGTTCACCACGGTCGAGCGCAAGGACGTGGGCATCAGCCTGAAGATCAAGCCGTACATCAATGAAGGCTCGACCTTGCGCCTGGAGGTCGAGCAGGAAGTCTCGGACATCGCGCCCTCGATATCGGGCATCGACTCTTCGGACCTGATCACCAACAAACGAGCGCTCAAGAGCACCATCCTCGCCGACGACGGCGAAATCATCGTGATTGGCGGCCTGATCCGCGACAGCGTGCGCACCCAGAAAAGCGGTGTGCCGCTGCTGCGCGACATTCCCTACCTCGGCGCGCTGTTTCGCTGGAACCGCGATACCCAGACCAAAAGCAACCTGATGGTGTTCTTGCGGCCGACCATCGTGCGCAGCAAGGAAGACCTGGTCGAGGTCAGCCGGCAGCGTTACAACGCGCTGCATGACTTGAGTCAGAGCGGGGCGCGGGGCAACAACTCGTTGCTGCTGCCCGCCGATGCGCGTCAGTTGTTCGAACCGGGTTCCGATGCGCCGCTGTTCGATCTGCGCAAGCCAGCGACGAGTGCGCCATGACCGCCGTGAGCGATGTCTGCGAGCCGCTGCCGTTCGGGTTTGCCCGGCGTTTCGGTGTCTTGCTGGAGCGTGACGGTGACGAGTGGGGGCTGGCGCTGCGCGCCGATACGTCGCTCACCGCGCTGGCCGAAGCACGGCGGATATGCGGTCGGGAACTGCCGCTGCGGCTGTTGCCAGCGCCGGTATTTGCCGCACGTCTGGCAGCGGCGTACCGCGAAGGTCAGAGCGCGGCGGAACAGGTCGCTCAAGGGCTGGATGAGGACCTGGACTTGCTCAGTCTGGTGGATCAGGTGCCGCAAACCGCCGACTTGCTGGAACAGCAGGGCGATGCGCCGATCATTCGCCTGATCAACGCGCTGCTCAGCGAAGCCGTGCGCGAACAGGCCTCGGATGTGCACCTGGAAACCTTCGAGCAGTACCTGTCGGTGCGCATGCGCGTCGATGGGCAATTGCGCGAAATGCTCCGGCCACGGCGTGAACTGGCGACGCTGCTGGTGTCGCGGATCAAGGTCATGGCGCGGCTGGATATCGCTGAAAAGCGCGTGCCCCAGGATGGCCGCATGGCCCTGCGCCTGGCCGGGCATGAAGTGGATGTGCGGGTCTCGACCCTGCCATCGGCGCACGGTGAACGAGTGGTATTGCGCCTGCTCGACAAACAGGCCGGGCGCCTCGAATTGCAGCGCTTGGGCATGCCGGACGGGACCCTGGCGGACCTGCGCGAACTGCTCGGCAAACCCCACGGCATCCTGCTGGTCACCGGGCCGACGGGCTCCGGCAAGACCACCAGTCTGTACGCGGCGTTGAGCAGCCTGAACGACCAGACGCGCAACATCCTCACCGTCGAAGACCCCATCGAATATCACCTGCCGGGTGTCGGCCAGATGCCGGTCAATCCGAAGGTGGACATGACCTTTGCCCGCGGTTTGCGGGCGATTCTGCGTCAGGACCCGGACGTGGTGATGGTCGGCGAAATCCGTGATCGCGAGACGGCGGAAATCGCCGTGCAGGCCTCGCTCACCGGTCATCTCGTGCTCTCGACCTTGCACACCAACAGCGCGGTCGGCGCGGTCACGCGGCTGGTGGACATGGGCGTCGATGCCTATCTGCTGGCGTCGTCGCTGGTGGGCATTCTGGCCCAACGCCTGCTGCGCACCCTGTGTCCGCATTGCAAGGCGCCTTACAGCGCTGATGCAGCCACCCGCCAGCGGCTGGGGTATGACGCGACGACGCCATTGCAACTGTTCCGGGCGGTAGGTTGTGAACAGTGCCAGCACGGTTATCGCGGGCGCATCGGCATCTACGAATTGATCAGTGTGACGCCGGCCATTTCTGCGCTGATTCATCAGGGGGGCAGCGAACAGGCGTTGCTCAGCGAGGCGCGCAAAGCATCGCACAGCCTGTTTCAGGACGGTCGACAGCGGGTGATCGACGGCCTGACCAGCCTTGACGAGTTACTGCGTGTGACTCGGGAGGACTAAGGCATGCCGACATTCGACTACCGCGCCGACGACGCCCAGGGCCGCCGCTGCAAAGGCCGGCTTGAGGCTGACAGCCCTCGACATGCCCGGCAGCTGTTACGCGAGCGCGGCTTGTGGCCCCGTGACGTGAGCGAGATCCGGGTGACTGCCGGCACCAAGACCTCGTTTGGTACCGGTCGTTTGAGTGCCGCCGATCTGGCATTGCTGACACTGCAGCTGTCTACCTTGGTCCAGGCCGGTCTGCCGCTGGAGGAAGCCCTCGATGCAGTGGCCAAACAGAGTGCCAAACGTCGGGTTGCCAGCCTGATATCGGCCGTCAGAAGCCGAGTGATGGAGGGCCATGCGCTGGCCACGGCCTTGGCCCGGTTCCCCAAGGCCTTCCCCGAACTGTTCCGCGCCACGGTCGCCGCGGGTGAGCGCTCCGGTCATCTGGGCCATGTGCTGGAGCAACTGGCTGCGTATACCCAGGCGCGTCAGGCCTCGCGGCAAAAGATCCAGATGGCCTTGGTCTACCCGGCGATTCTGATGCTGGCCAGCGTGGTGATCGTCGGTTTTCTGCTCGGTTACGTGGTGCCGGACGTGGTGAAGATTTTTGTCGACAGCGGTCAGGCACTGCCGTGGCTGACCCGAGCGCTGATCAGTGCCAGTGACGGACTGCGCAGCCATGGCCTGATGTTGCTCGGCGTGATCGCGATGGTGGTGGGTGTCTGGCGCTGGAGCCTGCGTCAGCCAGTCTGGCGGCTGCGCTGGCATCGCCTGATGCTGAACCTGCCGGTGATCGGCGAAGTGCTGCGGGCGATGGAGGCCGCGCGGTTCGCCAGCACCCTGGCCATCCTCGGCAAAAGTGCGGTGCCGCTGGTCGACGCCCTGGAAATCGCCGCCGCCGTCATCGGCAACCTGACTATTCGCGCACGCATGGCCGACGTGGCCCGCTCGGTCCGCGAAGGCGGGACTCTGACCCGTGGCCTGGAACAGAGCGGCGACATCCCGCCGATGATGCTGCACATGATCGCCAGTGGCGAACGGGCCGGCGAACTCGACCGCATGCTGGCCCGCGCCGCCGAACAACAGGAAAGCAGCCTGGCGGCGCGCATCGCCCTGGTGGTCAGCCTGTTCGAACCGGCCATGCTCGTGCTGATGGGTGGCGTCGTGCTGCTCATTGTGCTGGCCATCTTGCTCCCGATTCTCAGCCTCAACCAATTGGTGAATTGACCTTGAACGCCCTACATCGCAGAACATCCCAGCGCGGTTTTACCCTGATCGAAATCATGGTGGTGGTGGTCATCATCGGCATTCTCGGGGCCATCGTGGTGCCGCAGTTCATGAGCCGCCCCGACCAGGCCAAAGTCACCGCCGCCAAAGTCGATATCCAGGCCATTGCCACGGCCCTGGAAATGTATCGCCTCGACAACTTCCAGTACCCCTCGACCCAGCAGGGCCTGGAGGCCTTGGTCAAGCGTCCGTCCGGGCAGCCGGCGGCACGAAACTGGAACCCTCAGGGCTACTTGAAAAGTCTGCCCGTCGATCCGTGGAGCACGCCCTATCAGTACCTCAACCCGGGCGTGAAATCGGCCAATGGCGGCTATGACTTGTACTCCCTGGGTTCCGACGGCGTGGTCGGTGGCGAAGGGCACGCGGCTGACATCGGCAACTGGGGTGGTTGAACCATGCCAAGTCGCTGCAGGGGGTTTACCTTGCTGGAATTAATGATCGTGATCGTGTTAATCGGCGTGCTGGTGGGCATGGTGAGTTTCGCCACCGGCATGAACCCGGCGCGTCAGGCCAGGCAGGAAGCGGTTGCGCTCGCGGGCATGATTGGACAGCTACGCCAGCAGGCGGTGCTCGAAAGCCAGGAGCATGGTGTGCGCCTGAGTACCGACGGCTACCGGGCGATGCGGCTCGGTGTGCGCGGCTGGGAACCCGTGTCGTCGTTTCATCGATGGCCCGACCATCTGCGCCTGCGCCTGAAACACGACGGTTATTCCGTGAGCCTCGGCGCCGACGAAGGCCCTCCGCAATTGCTGATGCTCAGCAGCGATGAAACCAGCACCTTCACCCTGACGTTCGAGACCCGTGGCAGGGACTGGTTGAGCCTGTCCAGCGACGGTATCAGTGAGGTGGTGATCGATGGCTAGGCCGTCGATCCTGCCTCGCATGGACGGATTCACCCTGCTGGAAATCATGGTGGCGCTGGCGATATTCGCCACCCTGGCGACGGCTGTATTGTCCGCGAGCCAATACGTCGTGAAGCAGGCGGCAGTGGTCGAAGAGCGACTGATCGCGGCCTGGGTGGCGGACAACGCGTTGGCCGAATGGCACCTGCAATCCACGCCGGCCATAGGGCCGCAGCAACGGCTTGTGCACATGGATCGGCGTGACTGGGTCGTGCGTCAGCGCGCCCGCAACGGCAGCGACCCGCGTCTGCTCGAAGTCGATGTCGAGGTCAGCCTTGCCGGTCGCGAGCAGGTGCTGCACCGCGCCAGTGGCTGGATACTCAATCGCCATGAATAGGCAGGCCGGGTTCACCTTGCTGGAGTTGGTGATCGCCTTGGCGATCTTCGCCCTGTTGGGGCTGGCCAGCTGGACGCTGTTCGACGGAGTGGTGCGTGTTCAGCGCAGCACCATGACCCACGAAGGTGAATTCAGGCGTCTGCAACGCGCCGTGGCGGTGATCGAGCGCGATCTGCTGCACGTCACCGAACAGCCGATCATGCTGGGGCAAACGCAGCTGCAATTGCAGCGTGGCAACTGGCGCAACCCACTGGATCAAGCCCGCAGTGAACGCCAAGCGCTGACCTATCGCCTCGACAACGGCGTGTTGTGGCGTGACAGTCGAGCCGAAGGCACGCAGATCGAGCAGCGGCAAAAACTGCTCGAGGATGTCCGGCACTTGAGCTGGCGCCTGTTCGATCGCCAGGCCGGTTGGCGCAGCGATTGGCCGACCGGCCAGGCGGTCGATGCCCCGCTGGCGCTGGAAGTGCAACTGTCGACAGGTCGTTTCGAGTCGATTCGGCGGGTGCTGTTGTTGCCGGGGGCCTGGCCATGAAGACGAGCCAGCGAGGCATGGCCTTGATCAGCGTGTTGCTGGTCATGAGCCTTGCCCTGGTGATCATCGGCGGGGTGCTGCGCAGCCATCGGCTGTTGCTGCAGAGCAGCGCTCAGCAGTTGCAGCAGATGCACTTGAAGCAACTCGCCCTGGCCAATGAAACCTGGACGTTGCTGCGGTTGCAGGACGCCGGGCAAACGGCAGGGAGCCCGGTCGATCTGACTCAGGATTGGGCAACAGTCCGTGGTTACGAGGTTGAAGACACGCAAGTACGGGTCGCGGTCGAGGACCTGGCCGGACGTTTCAACGTCAATGCCCTGTTGATTCAGGGTCAGATTGATCAGGTCACGCTCAATCGCTGGCATCGCCTGCTGGCGTTGCTCGAATTGCCCGCACTGCCATTGGCGCCGGTGGGCGCGTTGCGAGAAACGAGTCAACTGCGCCTGCTGCCGGGTGTCGACGGTGAACGGCTGCGTCGGCTGGAGCCTTGGGTCGCAACGTTGCCCAAAGAAGCCGCGCTGAACATCAATACGGCCCCGGAAGTAGTCTTGCGTTCAATCGACGGCCTCGACGCGGCAACGGTAACCGCGTTGCTGCGCCAGCGCTCGACAACGTCTTGGCCGAGCGTTCAGGCCTTCACCCAAGACCCGATGCTTGAGGGGCTGGGCTTGAGCAGCCACGGCCTGGGCATCGATAGCCGCTGGTACCGGATCACGGTCCAGGTGACCCAGGGGCAAAGCCGTTTGCGCCTGGCCACCGATGTCGAACGCGATCCTAAAACACGCCAACTGAAGATCCTGCAACGGCGTGTGCTGCCGTCGAATTCCCACGAGATAAACCCATGAAAACCTGGCTCTACCTGACGGCCGAAGGCCTGGCCACGCCGTCGCTCGACTGGCCCTGTTGTGTGTGGTCGTCGACCGGCCAACGACGTCTTATGCCGCTGATCCAGGCGGCGCCGGGACTGAAGGGGCAGGCCGTCGACCTGTTGTTGCCCATGGAACTCTGCAGTTGGGTACGCAGTGAGCCCTGGCCCGCCAGACGCCGACCCGCTGCACAAACCATCGCCTTCGCCGTTGAAGATCAACTGGGTGAATCACTGGAAAAACTGCACCTGAGCGTCGGCACTCGCGACCCGCAAGGGCGTTATCCGGTGATGGTGATCAATCGCGAACGCTTCACCGCCGTGCTTCAGCTGTTGAAGGAGGCGGGCATCGAAGTGCGTTCGGTCTTCGTCGATGCCGATCGGTTGCCACGGGACCAGACGCTCGGCGTCTGGTGGTTCGGCCGCTGGATGCTCGGCGGTGGTTTGTCCGCTCGTCTGACGTTGGCGGAGGATGGACTGACACTGCTCAAACCGGGGCTGCCCATCGATATTCAGTGGCGTGACGAGCGACAGGAGAGGGCCGATGCGGATCAATGGCTGACCCAGGCGTCGCCACAGGCCATCAATCTGCTGCACGGTGATTTTGCCCGGCAGCGCAAGCGTCTGCCCTGGCGTCTGGGTGGGTTGGCCATGGCCATGCTGTTGGCGCTGAACTGGGGCGCCAGTGAAGCGCGAATCCACTTTCTCGACAGCCAGGGCCGTGAGCTCCACAGCCGCAACGAACAGCAGTTCAAGGCGCTTTACCCGGAACAGACACGCATCGTCGATCTGGCGGCGCAACTCGGCGCCCTGCAAATCCAGGGCGCGGAGCCACAGGCCAGCCGTATCGCCGGCCTGGTCAATCTGGTCGAGCAAGTCATTGGGGCCAGTCCGGTCGAAGTCCAGCGCATCGAGTTTCGCCAGGGTGACGGCTGGAAAATCCAGCTGACCGCCAACAGCTTTGCCGAGCTTGAGTTGCTGCGCGAGCGTGGGCGGCAACAGGGAACGCCCGTGCGCATCGACAACGCGAGCAAGAACCAAAACGGTGTCCAGGCAACCCTGACCGTGGAGCAAGAGGCATGAAGCCACACGAGCTTAAAGCAGCGACGTTACGACGCTGGGCGCGTCTGTCCATTCGAGAGCAGAGGCTGCTAGGGGGGCTGAGTGTGTTTGTCCTGAGTGTCGCGGCGTTCAGTCTGCTCTGGCAACCGACGCAACAACGACTGATGACGGCCGAGCGTCAGTATCAACAGCAGCTGGCGCTGGCGGCCCGACTGCAACAGGCGCGACCTTCCAGCCATCGGCCAACACCGGTCGATCAGCCCCTGTCGTTGCGCATCAGCGAAAGCGCAGCCACCGCAGGGCTTGAGTTGCAGCAGATGGACAGCGACAACGACCTGCTGCGCCTGACCGTCCGTGGTGAAGCCATGACATTGCTGCCATGGCTGGACCGCATCGAACGTGACGGTATTGCGCTGCAGTCGCTGACCCTGGAAAAGCGCGACGCCGTGCTGGAGGCGCGAATGGTGCTCAGATAGTCGCGCCGGTGCCCGGCAACGGCGGCAACTTCGCCAGTTTCAGCGCGACCAGCAGCGCCACCAACAGCAGCCCGCCGATGAATAAACCGATACCGTTCCAGCCGCCCAGGTGCCAGAACACCCCGCCCGCCGTGCCGGCAATGCTCGAACCGGCGTAGTAGCTGAACAGGTACAGCGACGATGCCTGGCCCTTGGCCTTGGTGGCGCGGCGGCCGATCCAGCTGCTGGCCACGGAGTGGGCGGCGAAGAAACCGAAAGTGAACACCAGCATGCCGAAGATCACCAGCGGCAGCGCTGTGAACATCGTCAGGGCAAGACCGGCGAGCATCAGCACGATGGTGCTCCAGAGCACCTTGCGCCGGCCGAGTTTGTCGGCCAGCGAGCCGATTTTCGCCGAACTGTAGATACCCGACAGGTACACCACCGACAGCAGCCCGACGAAGGCTTGCTCCATGTGGTACGGCTCGGCCAGCAGCCGATAGCCGATGTAGTTGAACAGCGTGACGAACGCGCCCATCAACACGAAGGCTTCGAGAAACAGCAGCGGCAGGCCAGCGTCGCGAAAGTGCATGGTGAAGCCATCGAGCAGGCTGCGCGGGTGCAACGAGCGGGCGCGGAAGTTGCGCGATTCCGGGAGGATTTTCCAGAACACCGCCGCCGCAATCAGTGCCAGGCCACCGATCACCAGCATTGCCGTGTGCCAACTGACGAAGTCGATCAACACCCCGGTAATCAGTCGCCCGCTCATCCCGCCGATGGCGTTGCCGCCGATGTACAGGCCCATCGCCAGGCCGATGTGATGCGGGTGAATTTCTTCGCTCAGATAGGTCATGGCCACCGCCGCCAGGCCACTCAGCGACAAACCGATCAGCGCGCGCATCAGCAGCACCCCGTGCCAGCTCGGCATCATCGAACTGGCGATGGTGCACAGTGCGGCGGCGAACAACGCCGCGACCATCACCGGTTTGCGCCCGACGCGATCTGACAGGGGACCGGTGATCAACAGGCCGATAGCGAGCATGCCAGTGGCCACCGACAGGATCAGGCTGCTTTGCGCCGCGTTGATCGAATACTCGTGGGACAACAGCGGCATCATCGGCTGCACGCAGTACAGCAGGGCAAAGGTCGCGAAGCCACCGCAGAACAGCGCCAGCACCGTGCGCATGAACGCCGGCGTGCCTTTTTCGATGTAGATCTCCTTGAGTTCAGCGACGACATCGTCCTGTACGGCAGGTGGAACTTCATGGGCAAGTGGGGCGACAGCAGTTTTCACGTTGGACCTCGGGAGGGGCGCAGCCGGTCAGGCAATGAAAAAAGCATATAGCTGGCTAATGATTCAATCCAATATATTGTTCGACCTGTTTGATAGCTTTTACGACCTAATGGAAATCCCATGGAATTGCGTCATCTGCGCTACTTCATCGCCGTTGCCGAAGAACTGCATTTTGGCCGCGCCGCCCAAGTGCTGGGCATCTCGCAGCCACCGCTGAGCCAGCAGATTCAGGCGCTGGAACAGGAGGTCGGAGCGCGGTTGTTCGAACGTACCAATCGTCGGGTCGAGCTGAGCGAGGCGGGTCGACTGTTTCTCGAAGAGGCTCGGCTGGTGCTGGCCCAAGTCGACAAAGCGGCAGATGTCGCCCGCCGGGCCCAGCTCGGTGAGTTGGGTGAATTGAAGATCGGTTTCACCTCGTCGGCACCGTTCAACTCGACCATTCCCCAGGCGATTTTCTCGTTTCGCCAGCGTTTCCCGGCGGTGCACCTGAACCTGAGGGAAATGAGCAGCACCCAAGTGGCCGATGCGCTGGTGGACGAATCGATCGAGGTCGGCATCATGCGGCCATTGGGCCTGCCGGACTCCCTCAGCGTGGTGGAGTTGATGCGCGAGCCGCTGGTGGCGGTGCTCAGCTCCAAGCACCCGTTGGTCAAGGACAGTGAAGAGGGATTGTTCCTGTCGGCCCTGGCTCTGGAGCCTTTCGTATTTTTCCCGCGCAGTTACGGCAGTGGCCTGTACGCACAACTCCTCAGCCTGGCCCGCGACGCCGGCTTCAGCCCGCACTTCGCCCAAGAGGCCGGCGAGGCGATGACCATCATCGGTTTGGTGGCGGCGGGTTTGGGGGTGTCGGTGTTGCCGGCGTCCTACCAGCGGATGCGCATTGATGGCGTGGTCTATCGACCCTTGCTCGACCCGGCGGCGGTGTCGGCGGTGTGGCTGGTGCAACGCAAGGATCAGAAATCGCCGATGGCGAGAGCGTTTGTGGAGTTGTTGACGAGGAAGGTTGAGCCGCTGAAGCCGTGACGGTGTGAACACAATATTCCCTGTAGGAGCGAGCTTGCTCGCGATGGACTAAAGAACACCGCGTGCATCCAGGAAGCACGTGTCATCGTTAAGGACCATCGCGAGCAAGCTCGCTCCTACAGATCAGAGTTTTCGCCGCTGCCCGTGGGACATTTCTGAACTACCCAGGATAGGCTACAGCGCCTTGCGACGTTGCCTGCAACTACCCCAGAATCCGCCGGCTTGTGCGCTTCGGGGGCCATCGTTAACTTGATCGGCGTCACTGATGGTCAGTGATCGGGTTTAGTAGCCCGTTCCGAAGTAAGCGCATTAGCGCTCCTGATAGGCAGGTATTCCCGTACCTGCCCTTGATGGCAGCCGTGCGCAGGGCGTCTTCGGGCGCGCCGGGGTACATCGGCCGGTCTACTAACCTGCGTACAGCTGCCACCCTTTTGATAAGTCGCGATGAGGTGTCGGCCCGATCTGCTACAGGACGCTTAATCATGACCGATTCAGAAAATTCAGCGGACACCGGTCCGCACGCGCCACACCGGCCGAGCAGCATCTTCCTCATCGACCCCGATATCGACAACCACACCCTGCTGGAACACGCCTGTGTGTCCCTGGCCTCCGCCAACGTGATGGCCATGGATTTCGCCAGGTACCTGAAGGGGTCGCAGAGCGACACCTTGGTGGGGATCCAGCAATTGATCATGCTGGGCGAGCTGGCGGTCAATCGGGTGCTGAATACACTCGATCCGCCCTAACCATTGTAGGAGCGAGCTTGCTCCGGGCGGCGTGCCGACGATGGACGTCAACGATAGCGCGCGGTGCCTGAATGACCGAGTTGTTTGGACGTTTTTCGCGAGCAGGGCTCGCTCCCACAAATAGGATTCTGCTTACGCCCAGCGCTTGAAAATCAACGAAGTATTCACCCCGCCAAACGCAAAGTTGTTGTTCATCACGTACTGGTTGCTCATCTGCCGAAACTCGCCGCGCAGGTAATCCAGCTTGCCGCAGTGCGGGTCGACTTCGTCGAGGTTGAGGGTGTGGACGTACAGGTCGCGGTTCATCATTTCGATGCTGAACCAGGATTCCAGTGCGCCGCAGGCGCCGAGGGTGTGGCCGAGGAAGCTTTTTTGCGAGCTGATCGGCATGTGCTCGCCGAACAGGGTGCTGGTGGCCAGGGTTTCGGCGATGTCGCCCTGTTCGGTGGCGGTGCCGTGGCCGTTCACGTAGCCGATGTCCGAAGGCTTGAGTCCGGCGTCTTCCAGCGCCAGTTCCATGGCCCGGCGCATGGTGACTTGCTCCGGACGAGTGGTGTGCTGGCCGTCGGCGTTGCTGCCGAAACCGACGATCTCGGCATGGATGTGCGCGCCACGGGCCAGGGCGTGCTCCAGTTCTTCCAGCACCAGCATGCCGCCGCCTTCACCGATCACCAGGCCATCGCGGCCCTTGTCGTAGGGGCGTGGGCTGGTTTGCGGGGCGTCGTTTTTCAGGCTGGTGGCGTAGAGCGCGTCGAAGACCATGGCTTCGGTCGGGCAAAGCTCTTCGGCGCCACCGGCCAGCATCAATGGCAGGCGGCCGAACTTGATCGCCTCGTAGGCGTAGCCGATGCCCTGGCTGCCGCTGGTGCAGGCGCTGGAGGTCGGGATCAGGCGGCCGGTGAGGCCGAAGAAAATGCTGATATTCGCGGCCGTGGTGTGCGGCATCATGCGCACGTAGGAGTTGGCGTTCAGGCCCTCGGCGACCGAGTTGAGTAGCATGTTGCCGAACGCCTTGATCTCGTCGGTGCTGCCGGTCGATGAGCCGCAGGCGACGCCCATGCGTCCGTCCTTGATCGATTCGTCGCCCAACAGCCCGGCGTCGGCAAGCGCCATCTCCGCCGCACCCACCGCAAGCCGCGACACCCGGCCCATGCTGCGCAGTTGTTTGCGCGTCCAGTGGCTTGGCACCTTGAAGTCGTCGATGGGGCCGGCCAGACGGGTGTTGAGTTCGGTAAAGCGATCCCATTCATCCATGCGACGGATGCCGCTGCGGTTGGCCGCGAAGTGGCCGACGATGGTTTCCCAATCGCTGCCCAGGGACGTGATGCCGGCCATGCCGGTGACGACGACGCGCTTCATCAGCACAGGCCTCCGTTGACGGCCAGAACCTGCCGGGTGATGTACGAGGCTTCCGCCGACATCAGGAAATTCACCGCACCGGCCACCTCTTCAGGGGTGCCCATGCGTTGAGCAGGGATCATTTTCATCAGTTCTTCCACCGGCACGTTTTCATCGAGCATGGCTGTGTCGATCAGGCCGGGTGCGACACAGTTGACGGTGATTTTGCGCTTGCCCAACTCGATCGCCAACGCCTTGGCAGCACCGATCAACCCGGCCTTCGAGGCGCTGTAGTTGACCTGGCCACGGTTGCCGATCAGCCCGGACACCGAGGTAATGCAGACAATTCGCCCGGCGGCGCGACGACGGATCATCGGCATCATCACCGGGTGCAGCACGTTGTAGAAACCGTCGAGGTTGGTGCGCATCACCACATCCCAATCATCCTCGCTCAGCGCCGGAAAAGCACCGTCACGGGTCAGGCCGGCGTTGAGCACTACGCCGTAATAGGCGCCATGGGCCTCGACGTCGGCCTCAAGGATGGCTTTGCAGCGGGCGCGGTCGGACACGTCGAATTGCAGGACGCGGGCCTGGCGCCCCAAGGCTTCGATGTCGGCCTTCACTGTTTCGGCGTCTGCCAGGCCGCTGCGGCAATGCAACACGATATCGTGCCCGGCCTGGGCCAGGCGCAGGGCGATGGCGCGGCCGATACCACGGCTGGAACCGGTGACCAGTACGGATTCAGTCATGATTGTGTTCCTTGTGACGAGCCTTCGGGCTCTGAAAGATATTGAGTCGGCTGGGGCGGGCGATACACGTTCAGACGGGCGGTGGCGTGAATGCCCGGCGCATTGATGTGGCATTCGAACACGCCCATGCCGTTATCGTCTTCGAGCGAGCGGAGGCCGTGGATGGTCAGCTCGGTGCCGGCCGGGAAGCTTTCGACATTGCATTCGAATTTACGACTGCCGAGCAGGAAACCGAGCGCTACGGCATCGCCGCGCTGGCGCGCATGGCAACCGGCGAAGGCGGCGACACTCTGGGCCATCAGTTCAATGCCGACCCAGGCCGGCAGGCTGCCGTCCGGTTGGCTGAACAGGCCATCGGGCCTGACGGTGAGACGGGTGTGGATCTGCTCTTCATCGAACGCCAGGATCTGCTCGATGAGGATCATGTCGCCAGCGTGGGGCAGCAGTTCGGCGAGCGGCCAGTCAATCATGGGGCGTCTCCGATAATCAGGCTGACGTTATTACCACCGAAAGCGAAGGAATTGCTCATCAGGTAGCGGGGACCAGTGGACGTCAGGCGCGTGGCCGGGGTCACCCAATTCAGGGCGGGCAGTTCAGGGTCCGCCTGGCCATCCCAGACGTGCGGCGGCAGAGCGTGCTCGCGATTGCCGGTGCTCAGGCTCAACCAGCAGAACGCCGCTTCCAGCGCCCCGGCGGCGCCGAGGGTGTGGCCGGTCATGGGTTTGGTCGAGGAGCACGGCACCCCTTCAGGGAACACCGCCGCGACGGCATGGCTTTCCATGGCATCGTTGTGCGCGGTGGCGGTGCCATGCAGGTTCAGGTAGCTGATCTGTTGTGGTTGCAGCCCCGCGCGATGCAAGGCTTTGCGCATCGCTTGTCGGGCGCCGCGGCCGCTCGGTTCCGGTGCGGAAATGTGATGCGCATCCGAGCTGGCGCCACTGCCCAGCAGGGCAATCGCTTGACCGTCGCCGGGCTGCTTGCTCATCAGGAACAGCACGGCGGCTTCGCCGATGTTGATGCCGTTGCGGTGGCGCGAAAACGGGTTGCAGCGCTGCCCGGACACGGCTTCCAGCGCCGAGAAACCGTTGAGGGTCAGCTTGCAGAGGGTGTCGACACCCCCGCACAGCACCACGTCGCACACGCCCAGGTCCAGCAGACGCTGGGCGCTCATCAGGGCACGGGCGCTGGAGGTGCAGGCCGTGGAAATCACGTAGGCCGGCCCGCTCACCTGCAGCCAGTCGGCGAGGAAATTGGCCGGTGCACCGAGTTCCTGTTGCTGATAGTCGTAGTCGGCCGGGAACTGCTGGTCGCGAATGTAGTGGGCCAGGCCCTGGCTGGCTTCGTCGATGCCTGAGGTGCTGGTGCCCAGTACGATGCCGATGCGATCGCGGCCGTAGGTCTGGATCGCGCGGTCGATGTCCGGGCGAATTTGCAGGGCGGCTTCCAGCAGCAATTGGTTGTTGCGGCTGCGTTGCCGGATCAACTCGGGTGGAATCGCCGCCAGCTCGCCTGCGACCGTGCCTACCGGCAACGACCGCTCCGGTACCCAGCCGGCTTCGCTGCGCATGCCGGAGCAATCGCCGGCAAACAGGTTACGCGTCACTTCCTGCTTGTCGCGGCCCAGGGCGCAGATCACGCCGAGGGCATTCAGGTAGGCGGTCATGGTGCCTCCCCGCTCAGGGGCGTGACTTGATATTTCGGGCCTTTGGGCAGGTTCAATTCAAAGCTCATCGGTTGTGAATAACGAACGTCCCAGCGTTCGGGCAGGGAGCGTTGCGCGCCATGTTGCCAGGCAGCAGGATAGTTGCCGTGCAACTCGTCCTTGGGCGTCAGGGCAAACAGCAGCGCCGCGAACAGCTCCCGGGCTTCGGGGTTGGGCGGCAGCAGGCCGTCGGCGTGCCAGGTTCCGTCGACCAGCTTCTGACGTGCCTGCGGGATGCCCAGCAGGTCCATCATCGACCAGCGGATGCCCGGGCCTTCACGCTGGATCACCAGCACCCAGTCCTGGCGTTGTTCGGCCTGCAGGCGCTGGATGTGCAGTTGCAGCGGCAGCGACAGGTTCGGAGTGTGCTCGGGCAGCGGCGGCTGGCTGGCGCAGGCGCTCAGCAGCAGGGCCGCGGCAAACAGCAGAAATCGCAGAACGTCCGCTATCCCTGTGGGAGCGAGCTTGCTCGCGATGACGGCAGTACAGTCGGCATTCAGGGTGACTGATCCACCGCTATCGCGAGCAGGCTCGCTGCCACAGGTCATGCATGCTGAGTGACGGATGGTGAGCATCAAACTCCACCTTTCAACGGTTTGCGCGCCACCACATTGACCAGGGTTTCTTCCCGTTGGCCAAAGGGTTTTGGCTGGCACAGACCCAAGCGTTCCAGCAGACCGAAATCCTTGGCGCGGCTCCACCAGAGGTACGGATAAGACACATTGTGCGAACCGAATTCAAAACCCTGGCCCCGGATCATTTCCAGATACTGTGCGGCACTTTTTTGCACGTGCATCGGATGCCGGAACAACCAGCGAATCACCCAGGTATCGATGTAAGCCTCGGTGGATTCGGCGAACATCAGGTAGCCGCCCGGCTTGAGTACGCGGTAGAACTCGGCCAGTGCCTTTTCCTGTTCCACCAGATGATGGAACGTCTGGTGACAGAACAGCAGGTCGACGCTGGCGTCCGGTACGCCCAGGGTGGCGCAGTCGCTGCCGATCAACTCCACGGCAATACCCTGATAGACCGCTTCTTCACGGCTCTGGTTCAGGCTGTGGGGGTCAGCGTCCACGCCAATCAGACGTTCGGGCATGAACGTCTGCTGTAGGTACTTGAACGACTTGCCTTGACCGCAGCCCGCGTCCAGCAGCACCGGATTGCTCGGCAGCGCCTCGCTGAACAGGCTGCGCAAATCGTCGATCGCCACGCGCAGCACGCGGTACTGCCAGGTGTAGCTGCGCAGGAACCACAGGCCGAAACGGGTTTCTTCGACGTAGTTGTCGCTCAAGTAGCTCATGTCGCATCCCGTGCGCAGAGTTGGGAAATCACTTTCAGACGGCGTTTGGCTTCGCTGACGAACGGGTTGCGCTCGTCCCAGGCGTAGCCGGCCAGAATCGAGCTGATCATGCGGCGGATCTCCCCGGAGCTGCCCTCGTGATAAATCACGTCCTGGAAGGTCCCGGCGTACCAGCCTTCGACGTAGCAACGAAAGGTATCGACTCCGCGCTTGAGCGGCCCGGCGAACTCCTTTTCCCAGTCGACGGTTTCGCCTTGCAACTGCCGGTGCAGGACGCCGGCGGCCATGCTCGCCGAACGCATGGCAATGGTCACGCCGGACGAGAACACCGGGTCGAGGAATTCGGCAGCATTGCCCAGCAACGCGAAGCCCGGCCCATGCAGGGTCTTGACGTTGGCCGAATAGCCGCCAATGGTCCGCGCGGGCGTGTCCCACACCGCGTTGTTCAGCACGCCGGACAGGCTTGGCGTCTCGGCAATGAAACCGCGCAGGCAATCGTCCAGATCGTCGGTGCGGCCCTCGAAATGCTCCGCTGCGGCGACCACGCCGACCGAGCAGCGACCGTTGCTGAACGGGATGGTCCAGAACCAGACATCGCGTTTGTCGGGATGAGTGGTGACGAGGATCTTGGTGCGGTCGAAGGTCGGGCTGTCGATGCCGTCTTCGATATGGGTGAACACCGCCTGGCGCACCGGGAAATTCGACGGCGCTTCGAGGTCGAGCAAGCGCGGCAGCACACGACCGTAACCGCTGGCGTCGAGCATGAAGTCAGCCTCGATGCGGTATTCGCTGCCGTCCTCGCGACGCACGCCGAGTAGCGGGTGCGGCAAATCGACCTCGACACTGACGATGGCTTCGCCGTAGCGGATTTCCACGCCTTGCAGCGCGGCCTGATCGGCCAGCAGTTTGTCGAAGTCGGCGCGCTGGACCTGGAAGGTCGTCGGCTTGCCCTGGGTAAAGGTGTCACCGAAATCGAAAGCGCTGTAACGCTCGCCCCAGGCAAACGCAGCGCCGGTTTTCACCTGGAACCCCGCCGCATTGACGGCGTCCAGCATGCCCGCCTCTTCGACGAAGTCCAGACAGTGCGCCAACAGGCTTTCGCCGATGGAAAAGCGTGGGAAATGCTGACGCTCGATCACCAGCACGTCATGACCCTGGCGTTTGAGCAGCGCGGCGGCGATGGCACCCGAAGGGCCTGCGCCGATGACCACGATCTGGCGACGTTCCATTTCAACGGTTGGCATGGGGGCTCCTTGCCGGGGCGGCAGCTTTCAGGGGAATCCGGTGCATGCCGGCCAGTGCCGGCAGCAGTGTCGCGATCAGGCCCATCAGCATCAGCGCAAAGTACAGCGCCGGGCTGATGAGCAGTTGTTGCAACAGCAGGTTGAGAAACACGATCTCACTCAAGCCGCGAATGTTCAGCAACACGCTTTCCCGCCAGCGGCTCGCGCCCTGGAACGAAGCGCCGGCCCAGCCGAGGCCTAGCCAGTTGCCGAGCATTTTGCTGGCAATCGGTAACAGCAGCAGGGCCGCCAGTTGCACCCAGCCAAGACTGTCCATGGCGCTGTGCACATTAATCTGCACGATGCCGAACGTGAGGATCAGCGGGATGGCGATGTACGTCTGCAGAAAAATCATCCAGCGCACCGGAAACGGCAGTATCAGCGGCGCCTTCAGGGCGGCCATGAGCAGCAGATAACCGATGCCGAAAATCAACGCATTGAGCTTGTAGTGTTCGGCCACCACCAGCAGCGCGAAAAAGCATCCGCTGTACAGCCATGCCTGGCGCAGGCCGAGCAGGCGCAGCAGCACCGGCAGACAGGCGCCGGCCAGCGGCAGCAGCAAACTGCTCAGGTGCAGGGTGCCCTGGGCGATGGCGAACAAGGTCCAGCAAGTGAGGTCGATGAGGATCGCTGTCTGCACCAGTCGCCGGGTGGCGGCAGGCGGGTAATTGATATGCCGAAGGTACAGGTACAACACCGGAATGGCGGTAATGGCGAACAACAGGCCGACCGCCAGCGAGCTGATCCAGGGCTGCGGTGGCAGCAGCCAGAACGCCGTGGCCAGGCCGCAGGCAAACGGAATACAGAAACTCGGCAGGGCGATTTTCAGGCTCTGGCGATCCAGGTGCAGGTCGATCACGTCACTGAGGATGTAGCCCAGCAGCAGCGCGAAACTCAGGCTGTAGAGGTTCTTCAGCCAGATAGGCGACACCAGCGCCGCACCGCTCAACTGCCAGTGGGGTTCGATCCAGAAATACATCAGCAGCGGCAGGCCAACGGTTGCCAGCAATAACTGGCTGACGATCGGGATCAAGCCCAGATGCCGGCCCAGTCGGGTCGCCACGGCAAACAACGCCAGGGCCATCGCCCAAAACAACGCAACGATCATTGTGCCGGCTCCTCAATGGTGGGCGATGGCCTGTGTTTTCCGGCCCAGGGGGCGAGCATGAAGCTGAAGATCAGGCCCAGGCTGACCGACAGACCGAAGTTGCTCACCGCTGGCGTGCTCGACACCGCCAGCAGGCCGAACGACAGCCAGGTGGTCAGCGCCGCCAGCAACGTGCCCAGCAGGCTCACGGCGGCGCCGCCGACCTGCTCGCGCATGAGGATCGCGTAATCGACGCTGATGGCCGTCACCAGCAGCAGGCCGAACAGGCTGAACAGGGTCAACGGCTGCCCCAGCCAACCGAGGCTGGCGAGGCTGCACAGCGCCGCCAGCAGTGGCAGGGAGACAATACGCAACGCGCCGCCGAGGCCAAACGGCAGCATCAGCACCAGCACAATCAGCGCGCAGGAGGCGAGTTTCAGTTCGGCGGCACTGATCTGGGTGGCGGCGAAAACGTTGTTCAGTTCACCGAGCCGGTCGACCAACTGCACCCCTGGCAGATCCAGTGCCTGGATGCGCAGCAGTGACGGGTTGTTCAGGCCTTGCAGGCTGACCATCGCCGCCACGCCATCATCGGTCGGCCCCAGCCACAATGCCCGATACGGTTCGGCCAAGGGCCCGGCCAGTGCCGCGTCGATGTCTTCGACGGGCAGTGCCTGCAAGGTTTTCAGCTCCGCTTGCAGCGCCTCGGCCGGCACGCCGACATCGAGCAGCGGCTGCCAGACGCCGGGCAATGTGCTCAATGCTTCGCGCACCCGGTGCTGTTCGCTCGGCGGGCTCACCAGTTGGTTGAGCGACAGGTAACCCTGAAGCTTATTCAGGTTGATCAGCTGATCCAGGCGTTCGCTCAGGGCGGTCTGGCGTTCGAGCAGTTCCTGTTGATTGGCCGCGCGCACCAGGAAGAACTGACTGGTGGGCTGATAGCCGGTGATGCGGGCAATGGTCTGGGCTTCGTCAGTCAATTGCTGCGGTGCGCCGACCCATTGGCGAATGTCATTGCGGGTCCCGAGCTGCAGCAGGCCGCCGACGCAGAAGGCCATCAGCAGTGCAAACAGCACGGGCGTGCGCAGGCGCTGGAGCAACGCTTCACGTATCCCCAGCAAATACTCACAAACCCGCAACGGCCATTGCGCCGGACGCAGATCCACACCCTTGAGCAACGCCGGCAGCAGGCACACGGCGGACAAATAGGCCCCCAGCAGACCCGCCGCAGAGAACACCGCGATCTGCGTCAGCGCCGGAAATGGCGTCCAGGCCAGGGCCAGGTAGCCGATGGCGCTGGTGATCAGGCTCAGGGTCAAGCCGGGCAAGGTCAGGCGCAGGGCCGGCCAACTGTGCCAGGGTTTCAGGCTCCAGCTTTTGGACAGGTAATGCAGTGGGTAGTCGACCGCCACGCCGATCAGGCTCGAACCCAGCACCAGCGTCATCACATGCATGTGGCCGAACACCGTCACGCAAGCCACCGCGCCGAACAGCATGCCCACCAGCACCGGAACAAACGCCAGCAACACGCGCCAGCGGCGGAAGGCCAGCAACAGCAGCAACAGAATCCCCACCGTGGCACCGCCGCCGACCCAGGTCATCTCACGGGCGGCTTGTCGTTGCCCGCTGGCGGCGTACAGCAATCCGCTGGCCGCGAGCAGTTGCACGTCAGACTCGGCCGCTTGTTCACGACTGTGCTGGAGCAGGTCGGCCACTTGCAGCGGCAGGTTCATGTCGAAGGCGTTGCCGGTGCTTCGCGCGCGCAGCAGCACCCAGCTTTTGCCATCGGCATCGGCGATCAAGGCACCGCTGCCGATGTCCAGTTGCACCGAACCGTGCTGCGGCTGGCTGTTCTGGATGCGCCCGGTCAGGCCGAGCCAGTCGTCCTGGCTCGACACCAGGCTGAAACCGGTGAACGGGTCGAACAGTGCTTGCACCCGCTGCTGGATAAAGGCGTCTGGATGTTCGATCAATTGCTGTCGGTCGTCAGCCGAAAGCATCGCCAGCCGGCCCTGCAGCAGTTGCGTACGCAAAGCCGGCAAGTCGGCTTGCAGGTTCCACTGGACCTTCTCGAACAGCCCGCTGGCCTGCCATTGATCGCCCAGTTTCTGCGCCATGGCGATGGCTTGCTGGCGGTCGGCATGACCGACCAGCACCAGCATCTCGCGGTTCAGCGGTTCCTGCATGCGTTGTTCAGCGCGCAGTTCCAGCGCGTCCGGGGTCGTGCCGGGCACCAGTTCCATCAGGTTGGCCGACAGCGGTGCACCGTTACGCCATTGCCAGCCGGCGAGCGCCAGCACCGCCAGCAGCAGGATCAGGAACAGCCGGGGAAGCGCGCGTTCACTCGGCAAAGTCGTGTTGCTCCGCGTCACTCAACGGTTGGGCGCTGGTGCTGTCCTGCATGCGCAACAGGGTGCTGTCGCCCTGGGTTTCCAGCAGCTCGATGCTGTGCACCAGTTCGCCGCCGGTGATGTTGATCTGGGTGAACACCTGCTTGAGCAGCATTGAGCGCGGCACCAGCGTCAGCCGCCAGTCCTGCGCTTCGCCGCTCAGCGACAGTTCGAAATCCCGCTGCAGCCCGCTGCTATCGCCTTGCAGAACAGCGAGGAACAGACGGTTCTGCTCGGCCCCGGCGCTCTTGCCCGGCAACATCTGCCAACCGCTGGCATCACGCCGGGCAATGCCTTGGTCGGTTATGCGGTAATCCTGCTGCAGCGGCGTTTTGAGCAGCCACAACAGACCGTGGTTTTTCGCCAGGACGAACGTGCCCTTGCTGGTCAGCGGTTGAGGCAGCGCACGCAGGTGTTTTTCCTGGATGAACTGGCCATGGATCACCTCGGGCCTGGCCAGTTGATCGCTGAGTTGTTGCAGGTCGAAGGCGTTGGCCAGCCCTGGAATGCCCAGCAACACGCAGAACACGGTAGGCGCGAGCCTGCTCGCGAAAAACCTGAGGGCGCCGCGGAGTGTCAGGTGCCCAGGGTTATCGTTAACGACCATCGCGACGGTGCGACGATTCGACAGGCTCGCTCTTACAGGGGAACGGGGGAGGCAGAAAATCATGCCAGCATCCTCTCGACAGCGTCGGTAAACACCTTGGGCGAGGCCAGCTGCATTTCGCGGTTGTGCATGCTGACAGCCACCTGCACGGAGACGGCGCGGGTCAAGCGTTCGCCGGTTTCCACGTCACTGATCAGGTAGTTGATCTTCAGACGGTTTTCCCACTCCACCAGATTGGCCCGCACGTTCAGCTTCTGGCCGAACACCGCGCCGCGCACGTAGCGCAACTGCAGGTCGATGACCGGCCAGGCATAGCCCGAGTCGGACATGGCGCTGTAGTTGTGGCCGATTTTGTCGAGCAGCGCACAGCGGGCGACTTCCAGGTATTTGACGTAGTGGCCGTGCCATACGACGTTCATGCTGTCGACGTCAAAGAACGGCACGAGGATTTCCGTATCGATGTGAAGCACTCCTTTGCTACGCATGCAGCCTCCAGTGTTGTTCAGCGATACGTTGCAGGCACAGGCGCAATTCACCTTCCAGCGCGCGGTCTTCGATGACCGGCGGGAAGTCTTTGGCCAGTTCCTCGTGCATGGTCGCCAGGGCCGGTGGCAGCGGTCGGGCGTCTTCGGCCTGACCGCGCAGCCAGACGCCCTGGTTGGCGGCCAGCAGCGTGGCGGCGGCGACCTGTTCGGTCAGTTCCAGTACGCGAATCGCATCGCGGGCGGCGATGGTGCCCATGCTCACCTTGTCCTGGTTGTGGCACTCGGTGGAGCGCGAGAACACGCTGGCCGGCATGGTGTTTTTCAAGGCTTCGGCGGTCCAGGCGCTGGTGCCGATCTGCACCGCCTTGAAGCCGTGGTTGAGCATCGCGCGGTCGGCGCTGGCGCCGGACAGGTTGCTCGGCAAACCATGGTTGTAACGCTCGTCCACCAGCAGCGCGAGTTGTCGATCCAGCAGGTCGGCGACGTTGGCCACGAGGTTTTTCAGGCTGTCCATGGCGAACGCGATGTGGCCGCCGTAGAAGTGCCCGCCGTGCAGCACGCGTTCGGCCTCGGCATCGATGATCGGGTTGTCGTTGGCGCTGTTGAGTTCGATCTCGATGAACGAACGCAGCCAGTTCAGGCTGTCGGCCAGCACGCCGAGGACGTGGGGCGCGCAGCGCAGGGAATAGCGGTCCTGCAGGCGATGCAGCGGCGCGGTCGGCGCGTCGATCGCCAGGTCCTTGCGCAGCCACGCGGCCACTTGCATCTGCCCCGGGTGTGGCTTGGCGGCGAACAGGCGTTCGTCGAAATGCTCCGGATTGCCTTGCAGGGCGACCACGTTCAGCGCGGTGATGCGCGTGGCCAGTTGCAGCAGGTAATCAGCACGGGCGTAGGCCAGGCAAGCAAGCCCGGTCATGACGGCGGTGCCGTTCATCAGGGCCAGGGCTTCTTTGGGTCGCAGCACCAGCGGCTGCCAACCGAGTTCACGATGCACGTCGGCGGCCTGGCGCCGTTCGCCGTGGAACATCACTTCGCGCTCGCCGGACAGGGTCGCGGCGACATAGGACAGCGGCGTCAGATCGCCGCTGGCGCCCACCGAGCCTTCTTCCGGAATCAGCGGCAGGATGTCGTGCTCGAGGAACGCTTGCAGGCGCTCCAGCAATTCCACCCGAACGCCGGACACGCCGTGACAGAGCGACTGCAAGCGCGCCGCCAGCACGGCGCGAGTGGCCTGGGCATCAAGCAGTTTGCCCAGCCCGCAACCGTGGAAGGTGTACAGATGACGCGGCAGCGCTTCGACATGATGCAGCGGCACCGCCACCACGCAGGAATCGCCGTAACCGGTGGTCACGCCATAGATCACGCCTTCCTTGTCCAGCAGGGAATCGAGGAATTGCGCGCCCTTGGCGATGCGCCGGCGGAACTCGGGGTCGCCTTGCAACTGCGTCGGCACCTGACGGTTGGCCAGGGCCAGCACGTCTTCGATGCGCAAAGGGAGTTCGCCGAAGGTTACCGGCTCAAGCGTTGGCGTCGTCATCGGTCTTCCAGAAAGGGTAAAAGTTGAACCATTGTTGAGGGGCTTCGAGGCAATAGTGACTCAGGCGCTCGGCATAGCGGGAAGCCCACTGATGAATGACCTGCTCACGGTCGCTGCGCTTCCAGGTGATGGCGTCAGCGAAGGGTTCGAGGGTCAGCCGATAATCGCCATCGGGTTTCTTCAGGCACAGCAGCAGGTTGACCGGGCATTTCAACAGGCCGGCCAGCAGCCACGGCCCCTGCGGGAATTTTGCCGGATAGCCAAGGAAGTCCACGGTCACGCTGCGCCCGCCATGCAACGGCACACGGTCGCCGGCGATGGCCAGCCATTCGCCGCGCTCCAGGCGTTCATGCAGTTGCAGCATGATCACCGGGTCCAGCTCGCTGACCTGGATCAGGCGCAGATTGGTCGCGCCCGCTTCGCCCAGCAGACGGTTGAAATGCTCGGCGTGCTTGGTGTGCACCAACACGTTCATCGTGACCTTCTCGCCGATTTCCGCCAGTGCGCGGCACACTTCGAGGTTGCCCAGGTGCGCGCCCACCAGCATCTGCCCGCGAGTGCCGCGCAACTGGTTGCGCAACAATGCCGGGTCGATGATTTCGATCTGCTCGATGCTCAGCTTGCCGTTCCACACATCGAGCTTGTCGAGCATGGAATCGGCGAACGCCATGAACTGGCCAAACACCCGCCACTGGTTCGGCCGCAAATCGGGGCGAGCGCTCCAGTCAGCCAGCCGTTGCTGGTACTGCCAGGCGCTGTGGCGAGCGCTGCGGCCGAACAGGAAAAAGTACAACACGATGCCGTACAGCAACGGGCTCAGCAGACGCCGACCGAGCACTTTGGCGGCGAACGCGGTGAACTTCATCAGCCAGAAACTGCCGCGCTCCTCGCGATCGGCCCAGTGTTGCTTGTCTGTATTCATGTGCGCCACCGCCGCCAGAGGATCAGGGGCGAGCGCAACAACATGCCGAAGAACAGCCGGGTGTGCATGCGCGAAATCAGTACGTTGTCGTGGAACATCCGGAAGTGCGAAACGCCGTCCAGCGGGTAATGGACTTTGGTTTGCAGCCAGACCATGGGCAGATTGCGCCAGGCCAGGCGCACCAGGATGTCCGAGTCGAAATCCATGCGCTTGCCGATTTTCGTCGACTCGATCAGCGCCAGGGTCGGCGGCAACGGATAGAGGCGAAAGCCGCACATGGAATCGCGAATCTGCAACGACAGGGTGTTGATCCAGACCATGACGTGCGTCAGGTAGCGCGCATACAAACGACCCTTGGGCACGCTGTCGTCGTATTGCGGGTAACCGCAGATCACGGCCTCGGGATGGGCACGGGACAGTTCGATAAAGCGTGTGACGTCCTGCAGGTCGTGCTGGCCATCGGCATCCACCTGCAAGGCATGGCTGAAACCCAGGCGCGACGCTTCGCGCATCCCGGTCATCACTGCGCCGCCCTTGCCCTGATTGGTGGCGAGGCGAATCAGGTGAACGTCGTCGCGCAGGGCCAGTTGATCCAGGACGTCGGCGCAGGATTCATCGCTGGCGTCGTCCACCAGAATGCACGGCAGATGACGGGTGAGCAGGGCGTCGACCACGGTGGTGATGGCGGTTTCGTGGTTGTAGACCGGGATAACGGCGCAGGGTCTATGCATGTTGGCTTTCACCTGAAAGTCCGAGGTGACCGCATCGCGAGCAAGCTCGCTCCCACAGAGGCGCTGCGTTGTTCACAAATTCAATGTGGGAGCGAGCCTGCTCGCGATTGAGTGCGCAGCACTCACTGAAGCTACACATGTGCAGCCTCCAGCAAAATCCGCCCGCTGGAGCAGGTGGCGGTTTCATTGCGGTAGGCGAAGTACAACTTGCTGCGTGCCGGGTCGAAACGCAGGTGCAACTGGACTTCATCGCCGGGGCGCACCAGTTGCTGGAACTTCAGCACTTCCATGCCGGCGAATTTTTCCGGCAGGTTCATCAATTGTTGGCCGAGCTTCAGCGCCCACTCCACTTGCACCACACCGGGCAATACCGGCGCCCGAGGGAAATGCCCGCTGAAGTAGGCGAGGTCGGGCGGCACGGCCAGTTGCAGGCTCCACTCGCCTTCGGTTTCGATTTGCTCCAGCACCTGCGGCGCCTTGGGGCGCGGCGCCAATAACAGGGCTTCGACATCGGCCTGGGGCAGTTTGCCCTGGCTGTTCAGCGGCAGTTGTCGCAGCAGGCGCCAGCGCCGTGGCAGGGCCAGGGCTTCGCAATGCTGACTCAGGTGTTGGCGCAGTTCCTGGGTGAGGGTGCGTCGGCCTTGATTGCGCAGGGCATGCAGACCGGATTCGCTCAGGACCAGCAGCGCACCCAGGGAGGCGCGGTTTTCCTGAACCACGCCGAGCCGCGCTTCGACGACCCATTCATGGTCGACCAAGGCCTTTTCCAGCATCGGCAGCGAGATGCGCTTTTCTTCCAGCTTGACGATCCGGTCCAGCCGTCCGAGCAGTTCGAAACGGCCATCCGCCGCGATGCGCACAGCGTCGGCGGTGTGTTCGACATGACCGGCCGGCAAGTAAGGCGAGGTGATCAGCAGCGCGCCGTCAGTGTCCTGGCTCAGTGCCACGTCGGCGAAGGGCTGCCACAGATCGTGGCCCTGACGCCAGGCGATACCGCCGGTTTCCGAACTGCCGAGGATTTCCGTCGGCCATTGATGCAGGCGTTGCTGCAGGCTTTGTGCGGCGTCTGCCGGCAGTGCACCGCCAGACGAAAATACCCGGCGCACCGTGCTCAAGGCCGGCCAATCGAGGTTGTCACCCATGCGCTTGAGCAGTGCCGGGCTGGCGACCCAGGCAAAGGCCGGGTACTCGCGACTGGCGCGTTGCAGGTCTTCGGGAAAGGCCAGTTGTTTGCGCACGAACGAACGCCCGGCGCACAGCGGCCACAGCACCCGAAACAGCAGGCCGTAAATGTGTTGAGTCGCCACGCTGCCGATGATGCAGGCCGGTCCCAGGTCGGCGCCCCACAGTTGCTCCAGGGCTTGGACTTCGTTGACCAGTTGGCGCAGGGTTTTGTCGATGCGCTTGGGTTCGCCGCTGGAGCCAGACGTGCACAGGCTCAGCGAACAGCGGTCCAGGTCCAGTGCCGCGGCGCTGAGGGGCGGCGCGTTGAAATCGGACAGGTGCGCGTCATCGGGCTGATCGGTCAGCCACAGATCGACGTCGCTCGACCAGCGCTGGCGGGTCTGGGCTTGCAGATCGGTCGGCAGCAAGACACTGACGCCGGCACGCCAGGCACCGAGCAGGGCGATCGCCAGGTCGGCGGCGTCTTCAAGGTGCACGGCAACGCGCTGCACACCCTGGGCTTGCAGGCCGGCGGCCAGGCTCAGGGACTGGGCGCACAGTTGTGCGTGATTGAGCGGGGGTTCGGCCGTTACGGCACGATCCGCTTCAGCCTTGAGCAACAGCTGCTCAAGTTTTATCCAATTCATGGGCGGCCTCGTACCCGTTGTCGTATTAGCCATTCAATGGCAAACATCAGGCCTATCAATCCGTAGGAAATCAGGCCGGTGTATAACATCCACCAGCTCAGCGGCGCCCACAGTGTCAGGGCGGCAGCACACAAACCGTTGCAGAGAAAAAAAACGCTCCAGGCGATGGTCACCTGGCGGGTGTAACGAACGCCTTTGGCCGGCAGGTGCGGTTCACGCAGACGGGCCAGGCGTTCGACCATGGGCGGGCCGTATATCAGGCTGAGTCCGAACAGCGCCAACATGAAACCGCTGATCAACACCGGATACCAGCGCAACAGCACCGGGCTGTCGAACAGCGCCAGCAACAGGCAGAACACGATCGCCACCATGGCCATCCACCGGCTACCGGGTCGTTGCCGACCGGTCAGTGCGCGGGCCAGCCACAGGCTGCCCAGCAGCAGTCCGAACTGCCATGGGGCGAAGTGCTCCATGCCGAAATACACCGCGAAGGGGTACAGCAGGCCCGCCAGCAGCAGGCCGAGGCCAATCAATCGGCTCATGCGGCCGGTTGAACCAGACGGTAGACCGCCTCGACCACGTCGCTGACGGTGCGCACCGACTTGAATTCTTCGGCGGCGATTTTCTTGCCGGTCTGACGTTTGATGTGATCGATCAGGTCGACCGCATCAATGCTGTCGATTTCCAGGTCCTGATACAGGTTGGATTCGAGGCTCACACGCTCGGGCTCCAGCTCGAACAGCTCTACCAAGGCATCGCGCAGGGTGTTGAAAATGTCGTCACGAGTTTGCATGGTCCGGTCTCAAGCTGCCTGTTTTGCAGTGACGAACGCCGCAAGGCTCGCCACGTTACTGAAGTGATTACGCGTGTCCTTGGCGTCGGCATCGATTTTGATGCCGTATTTTTTCTGGATCGCCAGGCCGAGTTCCAGCGCGTCTACCGAATCCAGGCCCAGGCCTTCGCCGAACAGCGTCTGGTCGTCGCCGATGTCTTGGGCGCTGATGTCTTCGAGGCCCAGGGCTTCGATGATCAGATTTTTTATTTCCAGCACCAGGTTTTTAGTGTGCAGATCGCTCATCTTCGGCGAGCTCCTTAATGAAGTAAGAATGCAGATAGTCGTTGAGCTTTCGCGAGGCCTGCGGAGCCGGGCCCAGCGCGGCGAAGGCCTGTGGGTCTATATCGGCCCCGACACGAAAACTGAAGTGCACGCGTCGTTTCGGGATCCGATACCAAGGCTCGGCCTTGGTCAATGTGGTCGGGCTGACCTTGATAACGACCGGGGTGAGGATTTTCGCACCCCGCAGCGCTATTGCCGCCGCCCCCCGATGAAAGGCCGGCGCCTGGCCGGGTTGGGTGCGGGTGCCTTCGGGAAAGATGATCAGGGTTTGGCCATTTTTCAGTGCATCGGCGGCGGCATCGAGCATCTCCATGCTGCCGTCGTTGCTGATGTAGTCGGTGCGGCGCAACGGACCGCGGGTGAACGGATTCTCCCACAGGCTTTGCTTGACCACGCAGTTGCTGTGGCGCACCAGGCCAATCAGGAACACCACGTCGATCAGCGACGGGTGATTGGCGATGATCATCTGCCCCGGACGGCCGAGTTTTTCCGCGCCTTGAATGTCGTAGGTCAGCACACCGACACGGGCCATGAAACGGACGAAAAACCAGAAGCAGCGACTGACGGTTTGCCGCGCGCGCAAGCGGTGGGTCTGGGCATCGCCGGGAAGGCAGCCGAGCAGCGGGAAAATCACCAGGCGCAGGCACATCCCGCCCACCCCGAACAGGGTGAAGCTTGCGGCGGTCGCCAGCAGGCGCCAGTAATAGGCGTCGCGGTTTTTCTCGGTCAAGGGCTGCGTTGCCAAGTCCATACACGATTTTTCCAGGCATGTTGGCAGGTGGTTTGCTGGCCCAGCAGCATGCACAACAGATTCAGTGCATGGGGCCAGCGAACGTTGGACAACGCATCCGCGGGGCTGTTCAGGGACAGCTGCCAGTCATTTCCGGGGGTGATCAGCAGGCCGACGGCATACGGGAAGGGCACATCGTCGATCCAGGTCGAGTAGGCCTGGGGCGGTTGTTCTTCGGTGATGATCACTAATACCGCGGGCGCGCCTTCGTTCAGCAGTGCCGCAGCCTCCAGCATGCCATGCTCCAGGCCATCGCCAGCCGCGGCCAGGGCGGTCATTTCGCTGGTTTCGCCGCGCATGATCGACCACAGGCCAATAATCGCGTTGTGCACGGAAAGGCTGAACTGGGTCGGCGACAGCGGCTGCTCAGCGGCCAGATCGCTGAGGATGTCGAAGGTCCGAGGGGTTTCACCGTGACGGGAAATGAAGACCAGCGGCAAGTCCTGGCGACCCTCGGCCAATGGCCAGCCGACACTGAAGGCCATCCGCGCCAGACGGCTGAGACGCCGGCGCTGCATCGCCGGCAGAAACGACACGTCAGGGGCTGCATCGCTGCCCGGCAGCACGACGGGCTGTCGGCACCAGGCCTGCCAATCGGCCACGCTCTCGAGTCCCGGGGCCCACGCGCGCCATTGGGCGATGTTGAAGTTGATCACAGACATTCATCCCGCCCTTGCGGGCTTGCTTGACGCGGTGATGACTGAAAGCCACGACTCACCCGCGCGGCGCTTGGCGCCGAGTGGCGCGCATTATCGCGGTGCGGCGAACGCGTAGCAAATACTGGTTACATTTTGCTCAACGTTATGTACAGAACAGGTTCGAAAAAATTGAACATTTGACAATTATTCCGATTATTGCGCGGCCCGTTTGTCGGTTCTGTCGGTGATTCATGCCGTTTTTTGAGGCGGGCTAGCCACTGAGCGTGCAGTCCCTCTCCAACGAGGTAGCGAAGCAGCGTCGAGGACCACTACACTCGGTCATTCTTTGATACACGGAGGTTTTGACAATGCGGCGCGTGGTGTTCAATCAGAAAGGTGGCGTAGGCAAGTCCAGTATTGCCTGCAATTTGGCGGCGGTCAGTGCCAGCGAGGGTTATCGCACCCTGTTAGTGGACCTCGATGCCCAGGCCAACTCCACTCAGTATCTGACGGGACTTACCGGCGATGATATCCCGATGGGTATTGCCGACTTTTTCAAGCAAACCCTGTCTTCCGGGCCGTTCTCCAAAAAGAACAAGGTCGATATCTACGAAACCCCGTTCGATAACCTGCACGTCATCACGGCCACGGCCGAGCTGGCGGATTTGCAGCCAAAGCTTGAAGCCAAGCACAAGATCAACAAGCTGCGTAAGTTGCTCGAAGAGCTCGGTGAAGATTACGACCGTATCTACCTCGACACGCCGCCCGCGCTGAATTTTTACGCCGTATCGGCACTGATTGCCGCCGATCGTGTGCTGATCCCCTTTGATTGCGACAGTTTTTCGCGCCAGGCCCTTTATGGCCTGCTGGCGGAAATCGAAGAATTGAAGGAGGACCACAACGAAGGGCTGGAAGTCGAGGGCATCGTGGTCAACCAGTTCCAGGCGCGTGCCAGCCTGCCGCAGCAAATCCTTGACGAACTGATCGCCGAAGGCCTGCCGGTATTGCCGGTGTACCTGGCCACTTCGGTGCGCATGCGCGAATCCCACCAGGCCAATACGCCGCTGATCCATCTCGACCCGCGGCACAAGCTGACCCAGCAGTTCGTCGAACTGCACAATCTGCTGGAAAACGCCTGATCCTTTCTGATTGCAAAAAAAACCTGTGGGAGTGGGCTTGCTCCCACAGGTGTCATTCAGATTCCTTGGCTACGCAGCCAGCTCATCAGCTGCGGTAACGGGAACGCCCCGCTCTGACGTGCGACTTCCCGGCCGTTCTTGAACAGAATCAGGCTCGGAATCGAGCGAATGCCCAACTGCGCCGACAATTGCTGGTTCGCCTCGCTGTCCAGCTTGGCCAGTCGACACTTGCCCGCCAATTGCCCGGCCGCCTGCTCGAACACCGGTGCAAACGACTTGCACGGCCCGCACCAGTCCGCCCAAACGTCCACCAGGAGCGGCAAATCGCCCTTGATCTGGCTGGCGTAATCGCCTTGTTTCAACTCAAACGGTTTGTTCAGCAGAACCTCGGCCTTGCAGCGCCCGCATTTGGGGTGGTCGTTCAGGCGTTCGGCCGGGATGCGGTTGAGGCCGTTGCAGTGGGGGCAGGGGATGAGGAGTGGGTCGGTCATCTGGTAGGTCCGGTAGGAAGCGGGTTCTCCTTATCTGGAGACGCCCGCTCTGGTTTTCAATCATGCACCGACTTCAGGAAGAACAACTGATCTCCAGGTGCTTGCCCCATTCCGGTGGCCGTTCGGCGTAGCTTTCCATTCCCGGTTGTTCCTCGAACGGCTTGCTCAGCACCGCGTGCAGCCGTCGGACTTCCGAGTAATCGCCACGTTCCGCCGCATCGATGGCCTTTTGCGCCAGGTAGTTACGCAGGATGTACAGCGGGTTGACCGCATGCATCCGGGCACGGCGTTGTTCCTGGTCCAGCTCGCCTTCCCGGGCGACCCGGGCGGTGTACTGCTCGCCCCAGGCATCGAAACCCTTGAGGTCGACGAAGTCGTCGCGCAAGCGAGCGACGGCTGCTTCAGGTGATTCTTCGCCCAGGCGGCGGAAGAACAGGCTGTAATCGACGCCGCTGTTTTGCATCAGTTGCAGCAAGTGCTCCAGCAGTTTCTGGTCATCGTCTTCGGCCGTGGTCAGGCCGAGGCGGCGACGCATCAGGTCGAGGTAGTGGGCCTGGAACAGCGGCAGGTACAGCCCCAGGGTTTCGCGCAGGGCCTCGACGCTGATGAACGGCGTCAGGGCCTGAGCCAGGGCGCTGAGGTTCCATTGGCCGATGGGCACCTGGTTGCTGAAGGAGTAGCGGCCCTGATCGTCGGAGTGGTTGCAGATGAAGTTGGCGTCGAAGTCGTCGAGGAAGGCGAACGGGCCGAAGTCGAAGGTGATGCCCAGGATCGACATGTTGTCGGTGTTCATCACCCCGTGGCAAAAGCCGTACGCCTGCCATTTGGCGATCAGTTCGGCATTGCGCTCGACGATCTCGCGGAACATCGCCAGGTAGGGCTCCGGCTGTTCCAGGCACTCTGGAAAGTGCATGGCGAGGATGTGGCCGCCGAGTTCTTTCTGCTGCTCGGGACGTTTGGTGTAGTAGAAATACTCGAAATGCCCGAAGCGCACGTGGCTCGGTGCCAGGCGCAGGACCATGGCTGCCCGTTCCTGCTTCTCGCGCCAGACCGGCGTGTCCGAGCCGATCACGCACAGTGCCCGGGTGGTCGGGATGTTCAGGGCGTGCAGGGCTTCGGAGGCGAGGAATTCACGGATCGACGAGCGCAGCACCGCCCGTCCGTCGCCCATGCGCGAAAAGGGCGTCTGGCCGGCACCCTTGAGGTGCAGGTCCCAATGTTCGCCGGCCTCGTTGTACACCTCGCCCAGCAATAACCCGCGACCGTCGCCCAGCTGCGGGTTGTAGGAGCCGAACTGATGACCGGAGTAGACCATGGCCCTGGGAATGGCATCGGCCCACAGCTTGTGGCCGCTGAACAACTCGGCGAACTCTTGGGTTTCAGCGACGGCCGGGTCGAGGTCCAGTAGCGCCATGGCGGCAGGGCTGGCCACGACCAGGCGCGGGTTGTCGATGGGCTCGGGCAACACATGGGCGGAAAACGCATCGCCCAGGCGGTCGAAGCGATTATCGAAGGTCAGTTCGTCGAGGGCTTTCAAAGGCCGTCTCCAGCAGAATGTCCGAGCATTCTGCTGGGGAATGGCCGGTTAGTCGAGTTTGGCGGCGGGCGGCTCTTGCTGCGGTTTGCCATCAATCGGCTGCGCGATGGTTTTGGTTTCCGGTTCGACCGGCACCAACTTGTATTCCTCACCGTGGAGGTTCTTGAGGTAGATCTCCATCTGCCGGAACGAGATGTTGATGTGCTGCTTCTTGAATTCGCGGTTGATGAAGCGGTTGACCTCGTCGATCACCGGGTTGCGGTCGCCGAGATCGCGCACGTGCATGCGCAATTCGTGGTCGAGGGTGCTTTCGCCGAAATTCAGGAAGTACACGTTCGGTTCCGGTTCCTTCAGCACGCGCGGGTTTTCCCGTGCGGCCTTGAGCAGCAGTTCCTTCACCAGGTCCAGATCGGAACCGTAATCCACGCCGAGCTTGAGGGTCACTCGGGTGATGGTGTCGGTCAGCGACCAGTTGATCAATTGCCCGGTAATGAACGTCTTGTTCGGGACGATGATGTCCTTGCGGTCGAAGTCGGTGATGGTGGTGGCACGGATGCGGATCTTGCTCACCGTGCCCGACAGGTTGCCGATGGTGATGGTATCGCCGATCCGCACCGGGCGTTCGAACAGGATCATGATGCCGGAGATGAAGTTGGCGAAGATCTCCTGCATGCCGAAACCGAGGCCGACCGAGAGGGCCGCCACCAGCCATTGCAATTTGTCCCAGCTCACGCCAAGGGTCGACAGTGTCGAGACGAAGCCGACGCCAGCGATCACGTAGGACAGCAGTGTGGTGGTGGCGTAGGCGCTGCCCTGGGCCAGGTTGAGCTTCGACAGCACGAACACTTCCAGCAGGCCCGGCAAGTTGCGCGCCAGGGCGAAGGTGATGCCGATGATGATCAGCGCGCCGAGCATGTCGCCGATGCTGATCGGCACCATGCTCATGTTGGCGCCGGTGCCGCTGGTGTATTCGTAGAGGGTGATGTTGTCCAGGTACGAAAACACGGTGATCAAGTCAGCCCAGACCCAATACAGCGCTGCCATGAAGCCGCCGAGCAGTGCCAGGCGGATCAGGCGCAGGGACTGTTCGTTGACCTTTTCGATGTCCATGGTCGGTTCTTCGATGACCGCTTCGCCGTCGCCGGCCTCTTTGGCCGCCTGACGCTTGGCCAAGGCGCGCTGGTAGGCCAGGCGCCGGGCGGCCACGCTGAGGCCGCGCACGAAGGTGGCCTCGATCACCAGCCAGAACATCAGCAGGTAGAGGGTATTGATCAAGCGGTCGCTGAGTTTGAGCGCGGTGTAGTAGTAGCCGAAGCACACGGCGACGAACAAGGCGACCGGCAGCGCCGTGAACAGAATCCCCAGCGCCTTGCGGAACAGTGAAGCGGTTTCGTGGTTCGGGCTGCTGATCAGCAGGCGGCTGAGCAACAAGGTCATCAAGGCGTAGCAGATCAGCACCACCGGCATGCCGAGCACGTCATCGGCCAGCGCCGCCGGTTGCAGTTCGGCCACCGCCACCACAGTGACCAGTGCCATGACGACCATGCCCAGACGGCGGATCCAGCCGCGCAGGAATTCCACCTGGGGCTTTTCCCAGCGGAAATGCAGTTCTGCCACACCGCCCGGCGCGAGTATCCGATAGGCGGTGTAGAACACCAGCCAGGCCCCGGCCATTTGCAGCAACGCCGCGCCCATATTGGCGTTCTGCCCTCGGGCGTCGATTTGCAGGGCCAGGCCGCACAAGCCCAGGCCCAGCGAGACCGGCATCGCCAGCAGGATGTTGATCAGGATCGCCTGGGGCGTGTGCCACTGGCTGTCGCGCTTGAAGTGGCCGATGTCCTGGTGAACCTTGTTCAGGCGCGCATACAGACTCTTGCGTCGCCAAAGCAGGGCACCGATCAACAGCGCCAGGGGCAGGAACAGCAGCGGTCGCTGGGTCAGGCCATCGATCAGTTCGCTCAGGCTTGAGGCCCACGGCAGGCTATCGACCTGGCGTTGCAGGCGTTCCGGCACGCTGCGCATCCATTCGAGGTCCAGCGGTTTGTTGCTGGGAATCCAGAACATCTGCTCATCCAGCGTCGCCCGCAGGCTTTGCGCGGTGCTGAGCAATTGCTTCTGATTCAGTTGCAGCGTGATCGATTCATTGAGCATCGCGCTCAGTTCACGGTTCAGGCGCTCCAGCAGGTCGACGCGGGTCGTGGCCAGTTCCATCAGGCTTTTGCGCAGTTGCGGGGTCACTTGCTCCGGTGGCTGGGTCGACAGCAGGTTGTCGACATAAGCGGCCGGGTTGCTGAGCAATTCTCGTTGCTGGCTGACTTCGAACTGATACAGGCGAATGTCGGCGATCTGGTCGGCCAGATTGCGATCGACCCTCAGGCGCGGCAGCGCCTGTTTCTGCTTGTAGAGAATCTTGGACAGCAGCAGGCTGCCCTTGAGCACGCTGATTTGCTCATCCAGGGCGGAATCGCTCTGGGTCACGCTGTCCAGTTGTTGCTTGGTTTGCAAGTTCTGCTGGGTGACCTCGTTGAGGCGGTCAGTGCTCTTGAGCAGGTAGTCGGAGAGCTTCAGGTTGGCCGTGCTTTCGGTGGCCAGCAGGCTGCTGCCCCCGGCTTTCTGCGCTTCGATGGACTGTTGCGTCACTGTTTCCTGGGATTGGGCCAGACGCTTCTGGTTGATCAGGTTTTGCAGCTCCTGGATTTCCTGATCGAGACGGTCGGATTTTTCCGAGAGCAAGTCATGCTGGCTGTTGCCCAAATCCTGCAGCTGGGTATTACCGGCCAGTTCCTGGCGACGGAGCGGAATCAGCGCATTGAGTGCCGCCAGCTCGGCGTTGAGCTGGTCGCGCTGCTCGGCGCTCAAGGTCTTGCCGCTGTCCTTGCCGGTCTTGAGGATGTTGTTGATCTGCTGGATGCGTGTCTGGCTGGCGGAAATTTCCGCCTGAGCGCGCTCGGGGCGCGTCTGCGCGGTAATGATCAGGCTGTTGGCATCGCCCAGGGCTTTTTGCAAATCGCTTTGCTGGGTCGAGCGCTCGGTCAGCATTTGCTCGAGTTGCTGAATCGACTCTTTGGTGAAGCGTTGCGCCACCGGCACGACACTGGTGGCCTTCAGACGCGTCAATTCGCGCTGGTTCTCGATGGTCTGTTTGGGGGCGCTGGCCAATAGCTGCTTGAGATCGCTCAGCTTTTGCTCGTAATCACGCCGGTTGTTGAGCTGTGTCAGCGTGTTTTGCAGGACCGATTGCAGGGCCTTTTGATCGGCTTCCGGCAGTTTGCGGTCGGCGATCTTGTCCAGGCTCGCCTGCACGGCTTCGCGGGTGGGCGGTTCGGCGGCTTGTAACGTACCGACGGAGAGACTCAGGCCCAGAAGGACCATGACGAAAAAGGTGCGCAGGCTTGACATAGAGACCGATCAAAAAACGAAACGAAGAATGGAGTTTAGAGGAAGAGTCCGGGCCCCGGGCGACTTCCTTCGGGGAATTTGACGCCCACTTTGGCGATCTTGTTCCCCTCCATCACCGCGACGGTCCAGATCGTGTTGTTCCACTCCACCTGGTCGCCGACGACTGGAGCACCGCCCACTTTCTGGGCAATGAAGTGGCCCAGGGACATGTCCGGGTCAATGCCTTCGACTTTCAACCCGTACAGGGCCGCAACCGCGGCCAACTGGGCATCTCCTTCGAGTACGAAGTCGCCGAAGAAGCGCAAATCGAGACCCCGCTGCGGTGCCTGGCTGAACAGTTTTCCGAGGGCTGGAAGGTTGTGTTCATGGCCAATGACACAGAGTAAATCATCGACTTCGAGCACCGTACTACCCGACGGATGGAGCAGTTGCTGGCCGCGAAACAGGGCGGCGATGCGGGTGCCTTCGGGCATTTTCAGCTCGCGAAGGGGCGAGCCGATGCACCATTTCTCGGCACCGAGGCGATAAACGAACAGCTCCCATTCACTGGTGACGTGCACTTCCAGGGCCGAGCGGGAGATCGGCGCGGGCTCTGGCGGGACGGTCACTTTCAACAGTTTTGCCACCCACGGCAGGCTGGTGCCCTGCACCAGCAGCGAGACCAGCACGATGAAGAACGCCAGGTTGAAGTAGAGCTGGGCGTTGGGCAGGCCGGCCATCAGCGGGAACACCGCGAGAATGATCGGCACCGCGCCACGCAATCCGACCCAGGAAATGAACGCCTTTTCTCGGCCATGGAACGCCTTGAAGGGCAGCAGGCCGACGACCACCGACAGCGGTCGGGCAAACAGAATCATCCACAGCGCCAGGCCCAGCGCCGGCAGTGCAATCGGCAGCAGGTCATGGGGTGTGACCAGCAGCCCCAGCACCAGGAACATGCCGATCTGTGCCAGCCAGGCCATGCCGTCGAGCATGTGCAGGATGCCGTGGCGACTGCGCACCGGACGGTTGCCGATCACCAGGCCGCACAGGTACACCGCCAGGAAGCCGCTGCCATGCAAGGCGTTGGTCAGGGCAAACACCACCAGGCCCCCGGCGATGACCAGGATCGGATAGAGGCCGGTGGCCAGATTGATGCGGTTGACCAATTGCAGCATGAGCCAGCCGCCGCCCAGGCCAATCAGGCCACCGATACCGAACTCGCGCAGCAGGTGGGTCAGCAGGCTCCAGTGCAGGCCGGTCTGGCCGCTGGCGAGCATGTCGATCAAGGTCACCGTGAGGAACACCGCCATCGGGTCGTTGCTGCCGGATTCGATTTCCAGACTCGCGGTCACCCGCTCGTTCAGGCCTTTGCCGCCCAGTAGCGAAAACACCGCCGCGGCGTCGGTGGAGCCGACGATGGCGCCGATCAGCAAGCCTTGAATCAGATTGAGGTCAAACAGCCAGGCGGCGGCCATGCCGGTCAGCCCGGTGGTAATCAACACGCCGATGGTCGCCAGCGACAGCGCCGGCCACAACGCCACGCGGAAACTCGAGACCCGGGTGCGTAACCCGCCATCGAGCAGGATCACGGCCAGTGCAAGGTTGCCGACCAGATAGGCCGTCGGGTAGTTGTCGAAAATAATGCCACCGCCATCGACGCCGGCGGACATGCCGACGGCCAGGATGATCACCAGAATCGGGATGCCGAGGCGCGAGGAAAGTGAGCTCACCAGAATGCTCGCACCTACCAGCAACGCGCCGATCAAGAACAGGCTGTTGATGGTCGTCGCATTCAAAGGCAGTACTCCGGAAAGCTGAAAGGCGGGCACAAACTGACCATGCAGTCTGCGTGCCAGCGATTCTAACCTGTTGAAATGTGATGCTGTCAAAAAGCTTTTGAAACGCAGAACTCTGTAGGAGCGAGCTTGCTCGCCATGATTTCAATGACGACGCGCTGAGTCAGGCAGTACGCGTTATCGTTGACGTCCTTCGCGAGCGAGCTCGCTCCTACAAGGAGCGGTTACAGGCTGAACCGCCCGACCATGCTGTTCAGGTCAACCGCCAAACGCGACAGTTCGCTACTGGCTGCACTGGTCTGGTTGGCACCGGTGGCCGATTGCACCGACAGGTCACGGATGTTCACCAGGTTGCGGTCCACTTCACGGGCCACCTGCGCCTGCTCTTCAGCGGCGCTGGCGATGACCAGGTTGCGCTGGTTGATTTCGACGACGGCGCTGTTGATGGTGTCCAGCGACATTCCGGCACCACGGGCGATGTTCAGGGTCGACTCGGCGCGCTCGGTGCTGTTTCGCATCGAATCCACCGCGTGCTCGGTTCCACTCTGGATGCTGCCGATCATGCGTTCGATTTCGCTGGTGGACTGTTGGGTGCGATGGGCCAGGGCCCGTACTTCGTCCGCCACCACGGCAAAGCCGCGACCGGCTTCACCTGCACGAGCAGCCTCGATCGCGGCGTTCAACGCCAGCAGGTTGGTCTGGTCGGCCAGCCCGCGAATCACGTCCAGCACCTTGCCGATGTCGCGGGACTCATTGGCCAGGTCGCCGATGAGGGTCGCGGTGCTTTGCACGTCGGCGCTCATGCGTTCAATGGCGCTGACGGTTTCCTGCACCAGATCACGGCCATCCCCGGCAGACGCGGTGGCGCTCTGCGAGGCTTCGGAGGTGCTGACGGCATTGCGCGCGACTTCTTCCACGGCGCTGGTCATTTCGTTGACTGCGGTTGCAGCCTGCTCGATCTCGTTGTTCTGCCGGGTCAGGCCGCGAGCGCTTTCGTCGGTGACGCTGTTGAGTTCCTCAGCGGCAGAGGCCAGTTGCGTGGCCGAGCCGGAAATGCGCAACAGGGTGTCGCGCAGCTTGTCCTGCATCTTCGCCATCGCCGCCAGCAGGCGGCCAGCCTCGTCCTCGCCATCGACCGTAATCGGGCGAGTCAGGTTGCCTTCGGCGATGCTCTCGGCGGCACCCAGGGCATTGGCAATGGGTTTGGTGATGCTGTTGATCAGCAACCAGGCGAGGGCCAGGGTCAGTGCGGTAGCCGCCACCAGCAAGGCGATGACCAGATCGAACGCCGAATCATATTGATCGGCGGCCTGCTGGTTGGTGTCGCGGGTCTGCTGGGTATTGATCTCCAGCAGACGGTTCAACACGGCGTTCACAGCCTCGGAGTTGTTGAGCAAATCGGTGTTGAGCAGGTTGCGCAGTTCATCGACCTGATTGTTGCGCGACAGGGTCTTCATCCGGTCTTCGATCTGGCGGTATTGCCCCAGCAGTTGCACGTATTGATCGTAGGCCGCGCGTTCCTGAGGGCTGGCGATCAGTTTTTCATAGGTCGCTTGTGCGGCGTGGATCTGCTGGTTGCGCGTCTCCAGCAATTCCATGGTTTTTTGCTGGACGTCCGGTTCGCGATTGACCAGCAAGCGATACGACAGCACGCGCAGGCGCAAGGTGAGTTGGGTGAACTCATCGAGGCTCTGGATGCTCGGCACGCTGTTCAAGGTGATTTCTTCGGCGGCGCCACGGATCTTGCTCATCTGATTCAAGGCAAACACCCCCAGAATCATCATCAAGCCGCCGATCAGGGCGAAGCTGAGGAACGCCCGTGGAGCGATATTCATATTTCGAAGGGACATGGCGGTTACCGAAAAAGGCGCACCTGAGCGGTGCCGAGGCTGACGTATGGAGGGCTTATCGGTCATGCGCCTCAAGTCTTGAGCCCTTGCGCGGTTTTTGCCGTTAACCGGTCGTTATCTGTAGGAGCGAGCCTGCTCGCGATGGACGTCAACGATTACGCGGGCTGTCTGGAAGAACGCGTAATCGTTGACCACCATCGCGAGCGAGCTCGCTACTACATAAGGGCTGGCGACGAAGTGCAGGAACCAGATGAGCCAATCACAGTCTTTAAAACTCGCGAGGACAGTCGCCGTCAGGAAGATCAAGGCTTTGCGCCCGTATAACCCTGGCATCCACCGTGACTTTTCTTTATCGTACGCGCCCTTTGAAAACCCCGGAAAAATCAAAATGTTGGAAGCATCCCTTAGCCAATTGGAACAACTGGTCAGCGACCTGGTGCAACAGAACCAGGGCCTGCTCAGCACCAACCAGGCCCTGAGCGCAGAACTGGCCCAGGCCAAAGATGAAAACGAAAGCCTGCAACTGAGCCTGATGGAGCAGGAAGAGAAGCAAGGCGCCACCGCAGCCCGCATCCAGGCTCTGGTTGAGCGCGTCAGCGCAGGCCCAGTCAACGCATGAGTTACAACGCCGCAGGGGTAAGAGTCGTCTCGATTCTGGGGGAGGACTATTCGATCAAGGCGCCGGCCGGGGAAGAGCAAACCCTGCTGGACGCTGCAATGATGCTCAAGGCTGCCCTGGCCGAAACCAAAAGGAAGTACCCGACGCTGATCGGTGACCGACTGCTGGTGCTGGCCGCGATGAACCTGTGCTCGCAGCAGATCGAAATGCAGAAGCAACACAAGCTCGAACTCGACCGTTACCAAGAGCAAGTCAGCGCCACGGTTGAAGTGATCTCCAAGACGATCAATCAGGCCTGATCGGCTTTGCGCACAACCAAAGAATAAATTGTCGATTTAGTTGTATACAATCGGCACGGCTGTTGCAGTGTTTCAGCCTCTTATTCTTTGGGGGTGCTCCATGCAGTTCTGGCGACGCAGTATTCAATGGCAGTTGATCCTGAGCATGGGCACCGCCCTGCTGGTCAGCATTCTGATTGTGGTTGGCATTTATACCCTCGTGGTCAACCGCCTCGCCGAGCGCTATCTGGTCGAACAAGCTCTACCGTCAAGCATCGAAGCGATGCGCAACGACATCGAGCGCATCCTCGTTCAGCCCCTCACCGCCGCCAAGGACATCGCCAGCAACAGCATGGTGCGCGACTGGCTGGCCGAGGGTGAAAACAGTGCCCAGAGCGCGACGTTCACCACGTACCTCGAAGGCATCAGGGCCGAACACAAAGCCTTTACCGCGCTGATTGTCGGGACTGCCTCCAACCATTACTTCACCGAAAAAGGCCTGGACCGCACCCTCAGCCGTACCAACCCCAAGGATGCCTGGTTCTATTCATTCCTCGACAGCAACCAGCCGCGCACCCTCAATATCGACAACGACACGGCCACCGGAGAATTGGCGCTTTTCATCGACCTTAAAGTCGAGAAGGCCGGCAAAGTCGTGGGCGTTGCCGGCCTTGGCCTGAGCATGAAAGAGCTGTCGGAGCTGATCCACAATTTCAACTTCGGCGAGCGCGGCAAGGTCTATCTCGTGCGTTCCGACGGTTTGATCCAGGTTCATCCCGAGGCGCAGTTCAGCGGCAAACGCACCTTGGCCGAGCAGATCGGCGCGTCAGCCGCCCAAACGGTGATGGGTCAACCCTCTACCTCCAAAACGTCTGCCACCCACAGTGGCTTTGTGCGTGATGGCGAGGATTTCCTGGCATTGAGCCTGCCGCTGCGCGACCTGGGCTGGACCCTGGTGGCCGAAGTGCCGCAGTCGCAGATCTACGCCGAAGCCCGTCGCGCCCTGTGGATGAGCAGCGGCATTGGCCTGGCGGTGGCGCTGGTGTGCCTGTTGCTGGTGGTGTTGCTGGCCCGTGGGTTGGTCCGGCCGATTCGTCAGGTAACAGCGGCATTGGTGGCCATTGGTAGCGGTGGTGGAGATTTGACCCAACGGTTAGATTCCAGCCGCGCCGATGAGCTGGGTGATCTGGCTCGCGGCTTCAATTGCTTCCTCGACAGTCAGCGCAACATGATCGGTGAAGTGCTGACCACCAGCGAGCAATTGCGCACAGCGGTCGGCCAAGTGGCGCGGGTGGTGGATAACACGGCCGAGCGCTCCGGGCGTCAGCAGGAAATGACCGACATGGTCGCCACGGCGGTTCATGAAATGGGCCTGACCGTGCAGGAAATCGCGCAGAACGCCGGCAATGCAGCCGTCGCTTCGCAAAACGCTCGCGATGAGGCGTTGCAGGCACGGGAAGTGGTGGGTGGGTCTATCCGGCACATCGAGAGCATGTCCGATGAAATCGGCGTTGCCGCCAGCGCCGTGGGCGAATTGGCCAATCAGGTGGCCTCCATCGATCAGGTATTGGCGGTGATTCGCGGCATCTCCGAGCAGACCAATTTGCTGGCGCTGAACGCCGCCATCGAGGCGGCGCGGGCCGGTGACATGGGGCGTGGATTCGCCGTGGTGGCCGATGAAGTGCGGACCCTGGCACGACGCACGCAAACGTCCACCGACGAGATTCAGCAGATGATCGGCAGCCTCAAGCAAGGCGCGGAGAATGCGGTGTCGTCGATGCATTCCGGGCAGGCCGCGACCGGCACCGGGGTTGAGTCGAGCCAGCGCACCGGGGCATCGTTGACCGCGATTACCGGGCAGGTCGAGCGTATCAGCGACATGAACCACCAAGTGGCGACGGCGACGGAAGAGCAGTCGGCAGTGACCGAAGAGATCAACCGCAACGTGCAGGGCATCTCCGATCTGGCGCGGGCGACGGCGGGGGAGGTCCGGGCTTGTCGGGAGGACTGTCAGACGCTGCAGCGGCTGGCGGATGATCTGGCGCGGCAGATGGGTGGGTTCAAACTCAGTTGATGTGTTGACTGTGGTAACGGCTTCGCGGGCAAGCCCGCTCCCACAGGGTTTGTGTGTTGAACACAGGTTTTGTGAACAACAGGGATTCCTGTGGGAGCTGGCTTGCCAGCGAATGGATGTCAGCTACAGCACAAGGCTGGGATCAGAACCACTCATCCTGCATGCCCAGACACACATCATCCCGAGCCTCAAGAATTGTCAGTTCATGATGGCAAGCCGGCACTTCCCAGGTCAGGAAGTACCGCGCCGCTTGCAGCTTGCCTTTATAGAAGCTCACATCCGCCGCGTTGCCCTTGGCCAGTCCTTCCTCGGCGCGGATCGCCTGTTCCAGCCAGCGCCAGCCAATCACCGTATGCCCGAACACTTTCAGGTACAGCGCCGAGTTCGCCAGGCTGCTGTTAACCTTGCCCTGGGCCAGATCGGTCAGCAGGCCGATGGTCACGGCCTGCAGGCGCGCCACCAGTTGCTCCAGCGGCTCGCGCAGTGCGGTCAGCGATTCAAACGCGTGTGCACGTTTGCCGGTGTCGGCGATCAGGCGGATCAGTTGCTTGAGCCCTGCGCCACCGTTTTGTGCCAGTTTGCGCCCCAGCAAGTCCAGCGACTGAATGCCGTGGGTGCCTTCGTGGATCGGGTTCAGGCGGTTGTCGCGGTAGTACTGCTCCACCGGGTATTCGCGGGTATAGCCGTGGCCGCCGAGAATCTGGATCGCCAGTTCGTTGGCCTTCAGGCAAAACTCCGACGGCCAGGACTTGACGATCGGCGTCAACAAATCCAGCAGTTCATGGGCCTGCTTGCGCTCGGCTTCGGTCTCCAGGGTGGTGGTGTCATCGAACAGTCTTGCGGCGTACAGCCCGAGGTCGAACGAGCCTTCGACGTAAGCCTTCTGGGTCAGCAGCATGCGTTTGACGTCGGCGTGCTGAATGATCGCCACCGGCGCGGTGTTCGGGTCCTTGCTGTCCGGTACGCGACCCTGGGGCCGCTCGCGGGCGTATGCCAGGGAGTACAGATAACCGGCGTAACCAAGCATCACCGCGCCCATGCCGACACCGATCCGTGCCTCGTTCATCATCTGGAACATGTAGCTCAAGCCATGGTGCGGCTTGCCCACCAGATAGCCGACACACTCGCCGTTATCGCCGAAGTTCAGCGCCGTGGACGTAGTGCCGCGCCAGCCCATCTTGTGGAACAGCCCAGCGAGCAAAACGTCGTTACGCTGACCGAGGCTGCCGTCATCGTTGACCAGAAACTTGGGCACGATAAACAGCGAAATGCCTTTCACCCCGGCCGGTGCGTCCGGCAGCTTGGCCAGCACCATGTGCACGATGTTTTCCGACAGCGGGTGATCGCCGCCGGAGATGAAGATTTTGTTGCCCTTGAGTCGATAAGTGCCGTCAGGCGCCGGTTCGGCCCGGGTCCGAATATCCGACAGCGATGAGCCGGCATGGGGTTCGGTCAGGGCCATGGTGCCGAAGAAGCGGCCGTCGATCATCGGTTGCAGGAAGCGGCGCTTCTGCTCCTCGGTACCGAAGCTTTCGATCAGGTTCGCCGCGCCCATGGTCAGGAACGGGTACGAGGTCGACGCCGCGTTGGCCGACTGGAAATGCGCGAAGCAGGCCTGGGACAGCAGTGTCGGAAGTTGCATGCCGCCCGCTTCGAAACTGCGCGCCGCATTGAGGAAGCCGGCTTCAAGAAAGGCATCCACCGCCGGTTTCACTTCCGGAATCAGGATCGCCTGACCGTCCTCGTAGCGCGGTTCGTTCTCGTCACCCTTGCGGTTGTGCGGGGCGAAGAACTTCTCGGCGATGTTGCGGGCGGTGCCAAGCGCGGCATCGAAGGTTTCGCGATTGTGCTCGGCGAAACGCTCACGCTGGGTCAGGCCCTCGGCATCGAGGACTTCATACAGCTCGAAAGCCAGATTGCGGGAACTGAGCAACGTCTCGGACATGGCGACCTACCTTTTATTGGGATGGGCCGAGTCTAGGCGTGGGAATAAAGGCTGAACAGGATGATTGATGAGGGTGATGGTGGGGTGCGGGCAACGCTAATCAAATGTGGGAGCGAGCCTGCTCGCGATGACGGCTGCACATCCAAAAAAGATGTGGCTGACAGACCGCTATCGCGAGCAGGCTCGCTCCCACAGGGATTGCGCAAACCGGGCACCCATTGCAGGTGCCCGGTCTTGTTGCGGTTTAACCGATGGTCATCAGGCTGGCGTTACCACCCGCTGCGGCGGTGTTGACGCTCAATGCGCGCTCAATCACCAGGCGCTCCAGCGCAATGTTGGTTTCACCTTGCGACAAGCCCTGCACGCCAACGATGGCGCCGGCACGCTTGGCCACTTGTTGGCAGACCGCACGCAACTGATCGGAATGGCCATGATGCAGAACCGCATCAAACACCACTTCATCCTTGTTCCAGTCGGAAACCAGCTTGATGCGCGCCTGAATGTCCTTCGGCAAGCGTGCGAACAAGGCCTTGGTCAGTTCAGCTTCCGGCCATACCGCCGAACCGCCTACCGCCAATACCGCTGCCAGTTGCGTCAGCAGATCGCCTTCGACTTCCGCCAGGCACAGCACGTGCTCGCGCGGCAGGATCGCATAGCTGTTGCGCTCGCCGGTCGGGCCGGCCAGCAGGCGGGTGATGCCGCTTTGCGATTGGGCGGCGAACTGCGCGCACAGGGCGCCCAGGTCGGCGAGCTTGTTGCTGTCGGCCCAGGCTTTCAGGGCGGTCAGCGGTTTGCTCATGGTTTCACGCAAGCGAACGTCCGGTGCTGCGATGGCGTCGCCACGGGCGAAGGATTGTTCAATCGCATCGGTAGGACGCGTCGACAGCAGGCGGTACAGGTACAGCGGACCACCGGCTTTCGGACCGGTACCCGACAAGCCTTCGCCGCCGAACGGCTGGACGCCCACCACGGCACCGACGATGTTGCGGTTGACGTAGACGTTACCGGCGTTGACGTTATCGATCACCTTGGCGATGGTCTCGTCGATGCGGGTGTGCACGCCCAGGGTCAGGCCGTAGCCGGAGGCGTTGATCTGGCCGATCAGTTGGTCGATGTCTTTGCGCTTGTAGCGAACGACGTGCAGCACCGGGCCGAAGATCTCCCGTTGCAGTTCGTCGAAGCTTTCCAGTTCGATCAGCGTTGGCATTACGAAGGTGCCGCGCTTGATTTCTTCGGCATCGGCGATGGCCACCTGGTACACGCTGCGACCTTTGTCGCGCATGGCCTGGATGTGCTTCTCGATGCCGGCCTTGGCTTCGGCGTCGATCACCGGGCCGATGTCCACGGACAGGCGCTCGGGGTTGCCGAGGCGGCTTTCAGCCATGGCGCCCTTGAGCATTTCGATGACGCGGTCGGCGGAATCTTCCTGCAGGCACAGTACCCGCAGGGCCGAGCAACGCTGGCCGGCGCTGTCGAAGGCCGACGAAACGACGTCGATCACCACTTGTTCGGTCAGTGCCGAAGAGTCGACGATCATCGCGTTCTGGCCACCGGTTTCGGCGATCAGCGGAATCGGACGACCCTGGTTGTCGAGGCGGCCGGCGATGTTGCGTTGCAACAGGCGAGCGACTTCGGTGGAGCCGGTGAACATCACGCCCTTGACGCGATCATCGCCCACCAGGCCGGCACCGACGGTTTCCCCACGGCCTGGCAGCAGTTGCAGCACGCCTTCCGGAATCCCGGCTTCGAGCAGCAGGCGCACGGCTTGAGCGGCGACCAGCGGGGTTTGTTCCGCAGGCTTGGCCAGTACCGGGTTGCCGGCCGCCAGCGCAGCGGCGACTTGACCGCTGAAGATCGCCAACGGGAAGTTCCACGGGCTGATGCACACGACAGGGCCCAGCGGACGGTGCGCGTCGTTGGTGAAATCGTTGCGCGCCTGCACCGCGTAGTAACGCAGGAAGTCCACGGCTTCACGCACTTCGGCGATGGCGTTGGCGAAGGTCTTGCCGGCTTCGCGAGCCAGCAGGCCCATCAGCGGCTGAATCTCGCCTTCCATCAAGTCGGCGGCGCGTTCCAGGATCGCGGCGCGCTCGGCAGGCGGTGTGGCCTGCCAGATCGGCGCAGCGTTCAGTGCGCACTGGATGGCGTTGTCGACGTCTTCGACAGTCGCTTCCTGCACGTGGCCGACCACGTCACGCAGATCGGACGGGTTCAGCACCGGCGCAGGGGTTTCAGTGCTGGAGGCGCAACCGAGCATCGGCGCGGCTTTCCAGTGGTTGTGCGCGGTCGCCAGCAGGGCGCAGGACAGGGAGGCCAGGCGATGTTCGTTGGCCATGTCGATGCCGCTGGAGTTGGCGCGCTCGGCGCCATACAGGTCACGCGGCAGCGGAATGCGCGGGTGCGGCAGGCCGAAGCCGCCTTCCAGCGTCGCCATTTGCTCGATGCTGGCCACTGGATCGGCCACCAGCTCCTGAATCGAAATCGACTGGTCGGCAATACGGTTGACGAACGAAGTGTTCGCGCCGTTTTCCAGCAGGCGACGTACCAGATAGGCCAGCAGGGTTTCGTGAGTGCCGACCGGAGCGTACACGCGGCACGGACGGTTCAGCTTGCCTTCGGAAACCTTGCCGACGACCTGTTCGTACAGCGGTTCACCCATGCCGTGCAGGCACTGGAATTCGTACTGGCCCGGGTAATAGTTCTGACCGGCGATGTGATAAATGGCCGACAGGGTGTGGGCGTTGTGCGTGGCGAACTGCGGGTAGATGACTTCCGGCACCGACAGCAGTTTGCGTGCGCAAGCGATGTAGGACACGTCGGTGTACACCTTGCGGGTGTACACCGGATAGCCTTCCAGGCCTTCGACCTGGGCGCGCTTGATTTCGCTGTCCCAGTACGCGCCTTTTACCAGGCGGATCATCAGGCGATGACGGCTGCGGCGAGCCAGGTCGATCACGTAGTCGATCACGTACGGGCAACGCTTCTGGTAAGCCTGGATCACGAAGCCGATGCCGTTCCAGCCGGTCAGTTGCGGCTCGAAGCACAGGCGCTCGAGCAGATCCAGCGACAGCTCGAGGCGGTCGGCTTCTTCGGCGTCGATGTTCAGGCCGATGTCGTACTGCTTGGCCAGCAGGGTCAGCGACAGCAGGCGCGGGTACAGCTCGTCCATCACGCGCTCGTATTGCGCGCGGCTGTAGCGCGGGTGCAAGGCCGACAGCTTGATCGAGATGCCCGGGCCTTCATAAATCCCGCGACCGTGGGACGCTTTGCCGATCGAGTGGATGGCTTGTTCGTACGAGGCCAGGTACTTCTGGGCGTCGTGTTCGGTCAGCGCGGCTTCACCGAGCATGTCGTAGGAGTAACGGAAGCCCTTGGCTTCGAATTTGCTGGCGTTGGCCAGGGCTTCGGCGATGGTTTCACCGGTGACGAACTGCTCGCCCATCAGGCGCATCGCCATGTCGACGCCCTTGCGGATCATCGGTTCGCCGCTCTTGCCGATGATGCGGCTCAGGGACGAGGTCAGGCCTGTTTCGTTATGGGTAGAGACCAGTTTGCCGGTCAGCAACAGGCCCCAGGTCGCGGCGTTGACGAACAGCGAAGGGCTGTTACCCAGGTGTGGCTGCCAGTTGCCGGTGCTGATCTTGTCGCGGATCAGTGCGTCACGGGTGCCTTTGTCCGGGATGCGCAGCAGCGCTTCGGCCAGGCACATCAGCGCCACGCCTTCCTGGGACGACAGGGAAAATTCCTGCAGCAGGCCTTGAACGATGCCGGCACGACCGCCCGCGCTCTTCTGATTGCGCAGTTTTTCGGCAATCGAGGCGGCGAGTTTGTTGGTGGCTTCGGCCATTGGCGCCGGCAGGCGAGCCTGCTCGATCAGCATCGGCACCACTTCCGGTTCCGGACGACGGTAAGCGGCGGTGATCGAGGCGCGCAGCACCGATTGCGGCAGGATGCTTTCGGCGAATTCGAGGAAGCACTGGTGCGCGTGGTCGACATGGACTTCGCCCGTGTCGTCAGCGTCCTTGCTGGTCAAACCGTTCAGCTCGGTCAGGGTTGCACCACCCTCGAGTTTCTCCAGGTAATTGAAAATTGCCTGCTTGATCAGCCAGTGCGGCGTGCGATCAATCGAGGTCGCGGCAGCCTTGAGGCGTTCGCGGGTCGGGTCATCAAGTTTGACCCCAAGGGTGGTGGTAGCCATGTTTTTATCCTCATGTTTGCCACGACTGCGTGGCATCAGCTGGCGGCAAGATTAGCCGTGCGCCGAAAGAGGTGCAACCGGGTGCAACCCTTTTTTTGTCGGAATATTCAGCAGCTCGTCAGGAAATAAATTCTGGTACGAACGTACTGTGCCTGCTTGGTGCTTTTGCTTCTATCGCGTCGTATCTACTGCGCTAAAAGGGAGCAAAAAGGCCTGCTTTTGCTGAAAATCCGATTAGGTGCAACTAATTCTCCAGAAATGGGTTGCACCTTATTTACTTTGTTGAATAGCATTCGCGCCCCAAGGTGCAACCAGTCATAAAGGCTGGTGCACCGGCTGATGGCTTTCCTGGGGAAACATCAGTCATAAATGCGCGGGATCCCGGATCGTCTGTCAAACGTCATCGTTTGCGAGCGGTTCACCAGCCGCCGCTACATAAAAACAAAGCCAGGGCGTAACTTAATGAGCGTAAGCAACCCAACCCTGATCACGTTCGTGATCTACATCGCAGCCATGGTGCTGATCGGCTTCATGGCCTATCGCTCCACCAACAACCTTTCTGACTACATTCTCGGCGGTCGTAGCCTGGGCAGCGTCGTCACGGCACTGTCCGCGGGCGCATCCGACATGAGCGGCTGGTTGTTGATGGGCCTGCCGGGCGCCATCTACATGTCCGGTCTGTCCGAAAGCTGGATCGCCATCGGCCTGATCATCGGTGCCTACCTGAACTGGCTGTTCGTCGCCGGCCGTCTGCGCGTGCAGACCGAGCACAACGGCGATGCCCTGACGCTGCCGGACTACTTCGCCAGCCGTTTCGAAGATAAAAGCGGGCTGCTGCGGATCATCTCTGCGGTCGTGATCCTGGTGTTCTTCACCATCTACTGCGCTTCCGGCATTGTGGCCGGTGCCCGTCTGTTCGAAAGCACCTTCGGCATGTCCTACGAGACCGCGCTGTGGGCCGGTGCTGCGGCGACGATTGCCTACACCTTCGTGGGCGGTTTCCTGGCAGTGAGCTGGACGGACACCGTACAAGCCACCCTGATGATTTTCGCCTTGTTGCTGACGCCGATCATCGTGCTGCTGGCTACCGGTGGCGTCGATACCACGTTCCTGGCCATCGAAGCGCAAGATCCAAGCAACTTCGACATGCTCAAGGGCACGACCTTCATCGGCATCATCTCGCTGATGGGCTGGGGCCTGGGTTACTTCGGCCAGCCGCACATCCTCGCGCGTTTCATGGCGGCGGATTCGGTCAAATCGATTGCCAACGCCCGTCGCATCTCCATGACCTGGATGATCCTGTGCCTGGGCGGCACCGTTGCGGTAGGTTTCTTCGGTATCGCTTACTTCTCGGCTCACCCTGAAGTGGCCGGTGCCGTCACCGAAAACCATGAGCGCGTGTTCATCGAACTGGCGAAAATCCTGTTCAACCCATGGGTGGCCGGTGTCCTGCTGTCGGCAATTCTGGCGGCCGTGATGAGCACCCTGAGCTGCCAACTGCTGGTGTGCTCCAGCGCCCTGACCGAAGACTTCTACAAAACCTTCCTGCGTAAAAGCGCTTCCCAAGTTGAACTGGTCTGGGTCGGCCGTGCCATGGTGCTGCTGGTTGCCCTGATCGCGATCGGTCTGGCGGCCAACCCGAGCAACCGCGTACTGGGGCTGGTGAGTTATGCATGGGCCGGTTTCGGTGCTGCATTCGGTCCGGTCGTGCTGATCTCGGTGATCTGGAAAGACATGACCCGCAACGGCGCACTGGCCGGTATCCTGGTCGGCGCGATCACCGTGATCGTGTGGAAACACTTCGAACTGCTGGGCCTGTACGAAATCATCCCTGGCTTCATCTTCGCCAGCCTGGCGATCTACATCGTCAGCAAACTGGGTAACCCGACTAGCGGCATGCTGTCGCGCTTCGCTGCTGCCGAGGCAGATTTCCGTTTGAACAAGTGATAAGCGTGGGCTGAGTCTCAGCTCTATCCACCGATACGGCCCGTCTCCTACTGGAGGCGGGCCGTTTTTTTTGAGGGTTGGGATCTGGCCGGTCTGCCTTGAGTTCAGGTCGGTCATGCTGCTGGTCTGGGTTCACTGCAACGTCAGGCGCACGAAATTTCCGGGCAACGTCTTCGGACATTTCCTTCAAAACGTAACGGTTTTCGTGAACTGTTGGCGCGTCGGTTTCATGGGTAGTCTTTGGCGGTCACTGACCATTCAGTGATGGGGTGTAGGAACCCGTTAAGACCAGTTGAAACGCTTTGGTGTCGACACCTGATTTGCGGCCACTAACGTGCGTCCGTAAGATCTGTTGCGGCGGCTGTGCGCGGGCACGCTTCGGCGTGGTCGAGTTCTCTGGTCTCGATATTCCTACCCCGCGTATGGCTGCCACCCAAGCCCGTAGGAAGGCCGATGGTAGCCCCGCTTCTACCAGAGGTTAAAAAATGAAAACCATACATCCCGATCCACCCTACGAAAAACCGACCCCTCATCCCGACAACCGCTTCATGGCATTGACCAGCAACTGCAGCGACATGCCCACCCTGTTCGTCGACACCCACGCGCCGCTCGATGTTTTGTATGACGCGGCCAACCATCGCATTCGCGCCGTCACCCAGGTGCTTGAAAACCTGTCGATGCGCGGTTCGATCGAGTGCGAGTCCTTTATCCTCAGCGACTTTGCCTTGCTCTGCGCCATTTCGTTGCGCGATGGCTGCGATGTGCTGGATGTGGTTGGGCGGCGGTTGCGGGCTCGGTCGCCGCTGTAGTGTAGGGGGCCGCTCTGTCGCCAACCCCTGACTTGCCGGCCGGTAAAAGGTAAACTTCCCGGCCTTCGCAGGAGCAGCCATGAATTATCGTCACGCCTTCCATGCCGGCAATCACGCCGATGTGTTCAAACACCTGACCTTGACCCGCCTCATCGCCCTGATGTCGCGCAAGGAACAGCCGTTTGCCTATCTCGACACCCACGCCGGCATTGGTCTGTATGACCTCCAAGGCGATCAGGCCAGTCGTACCGGTGAGTACCTGGAGGGCATCGCGCGTTTGTGGGATCAGCCGGACCTGCCGCTCCTGACCGCCGATTACATGCAGGTGCTGCACGAAATGAACCCGGATGGCCAGTTGCGCTATTACCCGGGCTCGCCGGAGTTGGCGCGGCGCCTGACCCGTCCGCAGGATCGTGTTTTGCTCAATGAGAAGCACCCGGAAGACGGCGTATTGCTCAAGGACAACATGGCCGGCGATCGTCGGGTCAAGGTGCACTTGGGCGAGGGCTGGCATGTGCCGCGTGCCTTGCTGCCGGTGCCGGAGAAGCGCGCGGTGATGTTGATCGACCCGCCGTTCGAACAGCTCGACGAGATGCAGCGCTGCGCGGCGTCCTTGAAAGAGGCGATTGGCCGGATGCGGCAAACCGTGGCGGCGATCTGGTACCCGGTGAAGGACCAGCGTGCGTTGCGCCGTTTCTATCAGGACCTCGCCGGTACGGGCGCGCCGAAGTTGCTGCGCGTGGAGTTGCTGGTGCATCCGCTGGATACGCCAAACAGCCTGAACGGTTCCGGGCTGGCGATTGCCAATCCGCCGTGGGGGCTGGAGGAAGAGTTGCGTGAGTTGCTGCCGTGGTTGTCCGAGAAGCTCGGGCAGACCCAGGGTGGGTGGCGCATGGATTGGTTGATTGCCGAGAGTTGATTCTGTACCTGTAGGAGCGAGCTTGCTCGCGAAGGTCGTGAACGATAACGCGTAAACCCGGATGCTTCGCGGTGCACCCGGGTTTTTCGCGAGCAGGCTCGCTCCTACAGGTTTGTTGACCGATTAAATCGGGCAAGTCACGCCGGTACCGCCAATCCCGCAATAGCCTTCAGGGTTTTTCGCCAGGTATTGCTGGTGATACGCCTCGGCGTAGTAGAAGGTCGGGGCTTCATCGATTTCGGTGGTGATGATGCCTTTGCCGGCCTTGGTCAGTTCGGCCTGGAACACCTGCGCGCTCTTCTTCGCCGCTTCCAGTTGCTCTGGTTTGATGGCGTAGATCACCGAACGGTATTGGGTGCCGATGTCGTTGCCCTGGCGCATGCCCTGGGTCGGGTTGTGCAGTTCCCAGAACATCTTCAGCAGCTCTTCGTAGCTGACTTTTTCCGGCTCGTAGACCACGAGCACGACTTCGCTGTGGCCGGTCAGGCCCGAGCAGACTTCTTCGTACGTCGGGTTCGGCGTGAAACCGCCGGCATAACCCACGGCGGTGCTGTACACGCCTTCACGCTGCCAGAACCGACGCTCCGCGCCCCAGAAACAGCCCAGGCCGAAGATGGCGAACTCGACGTTGCCGGGGAACGGACCCAGCAGCGGGTTGTGGTTGACGAAGTGTTTGTCCGGCACCTTGATCGGGGTTTCGCGGCCGGGCAGAGCTTGTTCTTTAGTAGGGAGCACGTTTTTGTTCACCAGAATTTCCGAGCGCAGAACCATCATCAGTCCTCTCAGTCAGGTTGAGATGTAAATAATCAGACCGCCAGTGTGCCCAATACCGTCCATTTACGCACTAACCCTGTGGGGCCAGGTGTGCTGTCAGGCGGTCGGGCCGCGCGGGTAGCGTTGGAGCTTTTCGATCAGCTCGGAGCCCGGGATCGGTTTGTCGAACAGGTAGCCCTGGCCAACGTCGCAGCGATGGCGACGCAGGAAGGCCAGTTGCTGGGCGGTCTCGATGCCTTCAGCCACGACCTTGAGTTTCAGGTTATGGGCCATGGCGATCACCGCGGAGGTGATTTCCATGTCGTCCTGGTTGTCCGGGATTTCGTGAATGAAGCTTCGATCGATCTTAATGATGTCGATGGGGAATTTTTTCAAGTAACTGAGCGACGAATAGCCGGTGCCGAAGTCGTCCATGGCCAGGGTCAGGCCCAGGCGCTTGAGCTGGTCGAGTTGCAGGTGGGTGTCTTCGGTGGCCTCCAGCAACAGGCCTTCGGTCAGTTCCAGTTCCAGCAAGTGGGCGGGCAGCGCTTCTTCCTTGAGGATGTTGGCGATGGAGGCCACCAGGTCCGGGTCGGAAAACTGTTTGGGCGACAGGTTGATCGCCACCTGAAGATTGCCCATGCCCGCGGCGGTCAGCTCTTTGCTCTTGCGACAGGCCTGGCGCGCGATCCATTTGCCGATGGGAATGATCAGGCCGGTTTCCTCGGCCACGCTGATGAACTGGTCCGGACGGATCATGCCTTTTTCCGGATGATTCCAGCGCAGCAGCGCTTCCATCCCCAGCAGGCGACCGCTGCGCAGGCACAGCTTGGGCTGGTAGAACACATCGAGTTCGTTCTGGGTCAGGGCGCGGCGCAGGTTGTTTTCAACGAACAGCTTGTAGCTGGCCTCGGCGTTCAGGGCTTCGGTGAACACTTGCACCTGGTGTTTGCCGTTGGCCTTGGCCTTGTGCAGCGCCAGGCCGGCGTTACGCATCAGGGTCTGCGGGTCGCGTCCGTGCAGTGGCGCGCAGGCCAGGCCCACGGAGCCGGTCACGCTGATCAACTGGTTGTCGACGAACATGGGTTTGTCGAGGGTTGCCAGCAGTTGATTGGCCACTTGTTGGCTTGTCGCCAGGTCGCTGTTGTCCAGCAACACGGCGAATTCGTTACTGGCAAAACGCGCCAGGCTGCCACTCGGGATAAGGCTGTTGCGCAGGCGTCGGGCCAGGCTGATCAGCAGTTTGTCGCCGGTCTGGTGACCGAGGCTGTCGTTGATCCGCTTGAAGTTATCGATGTCCACCAGCAACAGGCTGATCGGGGTGTCGGCATCGCGGGCGAAGCGTTCGTCGAGGTTGCGGATGAACGCCGGGCGATTGCCCAGGTTGGTCAGGTTGTCGGTGTAGGCCAGGCGCTCGATGCGTTGCTGGGCGAGCTTGGTCTGGGTGATGTCTTCGTAGATGCCGATGTAATGGGTCAGCTCGCGATTGTCGCCGTAGACCTTGGAAATCGACAACTGGCCCCAGTACGGTTCGAGGTTTTTGCGCCGGCTCTTGAATTCGCCTTGCCAGCTGTTGCTCTTGGCCAGCGCCGAGGGCGCGTCGAACAACAGTTCGCTGAGGTTTTCCAGGGCCGGCAGTTCCGACAGCCGCTGGCCATGGACTTCTTCGGTGCTGTACTGGGTGATCGCGGTGAAGCTCGGGTTGACGTACTCCACCACCCCATCGCAATTGACCAGCAAAAAGGCGTTGGCACTTTGCTCGACCGCCCGCTGGAACAGGTGCAGCGCGCTGGTGGCGGTGCGCCGGTTGTGATTGCTGATGACCTGGGCGAACTGATCGGCCAGTTCGCCGGCAAAGGCGATTTCGTCCGACTGCCAGAGGCGGGTCGCACCGGATTGCTCCAGGCACAGTACGCCGACCACTTGGCCATCGACCCGAATGCTGGCGTCGAGCATCGCGTTGACATTGCGTGGGAGCAGGCTTTCGGCCATGTCCCGGGTGCGCGGGTCGCGAATGGCGTTGTGGGCATCGATGGCGCGGCCGGTTTGCAAGGCTTCAAGGTAGTCGGGGAAATGGCTGGCGTCGATGGGCGCCGGCAGCAGGTATTCCCCGCTGGTGCGGTGATAGGCCGAGATGGGCACCAGCATCGAGCCTTCCAGGTTCCACAGGCTGGCGCAGTCGATTGCGTAGATATCACAGGCGCTGCGCGTAATCAGCTCGGCGGCTTCTTGCAGGGAATTGTTGCTGCTGTAGCGTTGGCGGGTCAGCAGCAGGATCAGGTCCTGCTGGGCGCGCGCCCGTTCCAGATGCTGCAGTTGTTCCTGCTGGGCGCGCTGGTTGAGTTCCAGGGCGATTTGCAGGCGCGAGTTCTGGTTTTCGAGATCCAGTGCCGGCAGCAAGGGGTCATCTTCGAACAGGCCGTCGATCACCAGCAGGTAACCGCGCAGCAGGTGTCGATTGTGTTGCTTGTAGGGTTCGCCCATTTCCAGCAGGTTCAGCGAGCCGGAGGCGGTGTGCAGGGTGTAGCGGATCAGGTAGTGCGAGTTTTCGCTCAGTTGGTGCTGGATCGCATCATGCAATTGATAGCGCGCTTCCGGCTCCATCAGGCTGGCGTAGGGCGAGCCGACCAGAGCGCACAGCTCCATGGCCGGCAGGCCGAACTGGCGTTCGCAATTGGGATCAAGAAACAGCAGCGCCCAGCTTGCTTCATTCAGCCGTTCGAAACGCAGCATGCCGAGCCGCGAGGGCACAGGCAACTGCGTCACTACCTCGGCCACCATACGGCTGGCGGCATCGGGTTGGCTTTTCATGGAGGGAAACTCGCTTCGAATTTGCTGAATGCGCCGGGCTTTCGCCCCTTTACTGTTGCCTGCCGCAAGGTTGCATCATTGCGATACCGACTGACAAGAGACATGAAGGCCAAGTGCTATAAGAATATGTCCTTCGAAGTGAAGATTTCTTCAATCGGCGTCAGGATTAAAGGTGTTGGCAGAACAGAGCGCAACCTTTTGGCAGCTATATATGGAAATGGCGGACCTCTTGGCAGTGCCACGGACTGCGACTTTTTCTCCTAGCGCAACGAAATACGGGTCGCCTGTAGAAGGTTGCCATCCCGATCGTGATAGCGCACATGAATGTGCTGCGTATCGACGATCACGTGCGCGAAGTTGTCCTGGCTGATCACTTTGCCGGTCAGTTGCTGGTGATAGTCCCCCGCAGCGGTTCTGACCAAGGGTTGGTCGAGGATGAAGGTTTCGGCTTTGGCGTAGGGCAGCATTTTGCTGTTGCACAGCGGTGAGGAGACGATGGTGTGGAGTTCGAAGTCAGGGTCTTCACTGTGGGTCAGGCGGCTGGTCAGGGAGCCGTGGACGTCATCGGAAACGAAGACGACATTCTTGATGCGGTGAGTACGAATCGTCTCCAGCAGTCGTAGCCGTTGCTCGGGGAAGGCTTGCCAGGCGTCATCGTCCGAGCGCTTGCAGTCAGGGTAGAGCATCACGCTGGTGACCACGAATTTGACCCGCGCCGGGCTGTGGATCAGCCATTTGCACAATGCGTATTCCTGCTCGGCATCCAGAATGCGGCGGTCGGCTGCCGAAAGATTGCGCCGTGTTCTGCTGTCGGTGACAAACCATTCGATATCGCCTTCTGTGAACAGATACCAATATTTGTCCAGTTCTCTATTTATTTTCCCGCTGGCAGAAAGTTCGTGCGCAGGGCTGTGGCTGGCTTGATATAACTCGTAGGCCTTTGTTGCATTGGCATATAAGTGGTCGTCGGATTTGTTCTTGTTGGCTGGCCAGTTGTCCTCGATTTCATGATCATCGAGGATCATATAAGTTGGCAGGCTGGACATTAACTTTGCGATGTTCGGTTGCGAGAATGCCACGCGGTACTTGTGAATAATTTCCCCGAGTTCCCGGTCGGGGGCGAGGAAGTTCAGATCATCGACGTAAATCTGATCACCTGTCATTAACATGGCGCTGACGGGCGGCTCGGCTTGTTCGACCACATTGGATATCGAGGCAAAAATCCTGTCGCCCACATGAGGCGCGGCGGCAATGCCCGCGGTGATGCGCAGATAGCGGCAAGACCCCACAATGTAGGCTCTGGGCAGGGTCTGCTGGCTGGAGCGGGTGCGAAAGCGGTGGATCTGTCGCGGCCATTGCAGCGGCAGCTCCTGAACCGTCTCCACGGTGTGCACCGGGTTCATCGGGCTAAACCAGCCGGCCTGGTATTCATGGTCGGTGTCGGCAGCCAGATCGTTGAGCGCAATGACTCCGGACATGTCGCGCAGGCTGTCGAGTTTTGCGAAAGTGCCTTTTGACCAGCGTTCTTCACCCCGTCGTCGATAGCGAATGCCGGCAAATACCAGGGCGCCGTTATGTTTATCTCCGCGTAAGAATATTCGGACGTGGTTAGTTGTTGTATGGCCAATAATCGGGCCCACTGTTGGTTGAAACATATTCGATTCCATTCGGCGTTCTGCCATTCGGTCAGGTGATATTTTTTGGGTATGTGCAATAACGGTGTAACTAAGACTAATTATTGAACCCTGAAAAATATCGAGCCGAAATGGATTGGAGTTGTGGGCGATATCAGCCACAAATGTAGGAAGGCATTCTTTTCAGTTAAAAGTTTCGGGCAAAAAAAAGCCCCGCCAAATTGGCGGGGTTGAGGTACGAGCGTGGCGCTCGGAAAACGGAACGCGACAGGCCCTCCGGTGAAGGAGGGCCGGCCGGGGTTACAGCAGGATGGTGCGGATGTCCGCCAGCAGGTCGCTCAGACGCTTGGTGAAGCGTGCAGCAGCGGCGCCGTTGATCACGCGGTGATCGTAGGACAGCGACAGTGGCAGCATCAGTTTCGGCTGGAAGGCTTTGCCGTCCCAGACTGGCTGGATGGTTGCCTTGGAAACGCCGAGGATCGCCACTTCCGGCGCGTTGACGATCGGCGTGAAGCCGGTGCCGCCAATGTGGCCGAGGCTGGAAATGGTGAAGCAGGCGCCTTGCATGTCGTCAGCGGTAAGCTTCTTGTCGCGGGCCTTGGCAGCCAGAGCAGCCGCTTCAGCCGCAAGCTGCAGCAGGCTCTTCTGGTCGACGTTCTTGATGACCGGTACCAGCAGGCCTTCTGGCGTGTCGACCGCGAAGCCGATGTTCACGTACTTCTTGCGGATGATCGCCTTGCCGCTCGGAGCCAGCGAACTGTTGAAGTCCGGCAGTTCCTTGAGCAGGTGGGCGCAGGACTTGAGCAGCAGCGGCAGGATGGTCAGCTTGACGCCAGCCTTCTCTGCAACGGCTTTTTGAGCGATACGGAACGCTTCCAGCTCAGTGATATCAGCCGAATCGAACTGAGTCACGTGCGGGATGTTCAGCCAGCTGCGATGCAGGCTCGACGCGCCGATTTGCATCAGGCGGCTCATCGGCACTTCTTCGGTTTCACCGAAGCGGCTGAAGTCCACGACCGGAATCGGCGGGATGCCCGCGCCACCGGTTGCGCCGGCCGCAGCGGCCGGTGCTTCCTTGGCCTTCTGCATCATGGCTTTGACGTAAACCTGCACGTCTTCCTTGAGGATGCGACCGTGCGGACCGCTGGCGCCCACGGCGTTCAGCTCGACACCGAATTCGCGGGCCAGTTGGCGCACGGCCGGACCGGCGTGAACCTTGGCGCCAGGCTTGGCTGGAGCCGCAGCCGGGGCAGCAACCGGTGCGGCCGCAGCAGGAGCAGCAGCGGCGGCTGGAGCTGGAGCACTCGGAGCAGCGGCGGCAGGTGCCGGAGCAGCAGCCGGTGCGGCGCCTTTGACTTTCAGCTTCAGGATCAGGTCGCCGGTACCGACTTCGTCGTCCAGCTTGATCGAAACGCTTTCCACCACGCCAGCGGCAGGCGACGGGATTTCCATGCTCGCCTTGTCGGATTCCAGGGTGATCAGCGACTGGTCGGCTTCAACGCTGTCGCCGGCCTTGACCAGGACTTCGATGATCTTGGCCTTGCCCGACGAACCGATGTCCGGAACGTGGATGTCCTGAACGCTGTCGGCCACCGGTGCGGCCGGAGCAGCAGCAGCGGCTGGCGCTGGCGCAGCGGCGGTAGGTGCGGCAGCCTGGGCCGGAGCGGCCGCAGCCGGCGCCGCAGCACCCGCCACTTCCAGGTCCAGAATCAGGTCGCCGGTGCCGACTTCGTCGTTCAGCTTGACGCTGATCGCTTTGACCACGCCAGCGGCAGGCGACGGGATTTCCATGCTGGCCTTGTCGGATTCCAGGGTGATCAGCGACTGATCAGCCTCGACGGTGTCGCCGACCTTGACCTGGATCTCGATGATCTGGGCCTTGCCCGACGAACCGATGTCCGGCACGTGCACTTGCTGAACCGAAGCGGCAGCAGGTGCAGCGGCAGGCGCGGCCGGTGCTGGAGCGGCGGCAGGAGCAGCTTCTGCTTTTGCAGCAGGCGCAGCGGCAGCCGCCGGGGCCGCCGCAGCGGCACCTTCGACTTCCAGCTCCAGCAACTCGTCGCCTTCTTTCAGGCGATCGCCCAGCTTCACTTTCAGGCTCTTGATGATGCCGGCCTTGGGAGCAGGGACTTCCATGCTCGCCTTGTCCGATTCCAGCGTCAGGATGCTCTGATCGGCTTCGATACGGTCGCCGACCTTCACAAACAGTTCAATTACTTCACCTTCACCGCTGCCGATGTCAGGTACGCGAATGAGTTCGCTCACAAAATCTCTCCTCAGCAGTCCAGTGGGTTGCGTTTTTCCGGGTTGATACCGAACTTGGCGATGGCCTCGGCCACCACTTTAGGTTCGATGTCACCACGGTCAGCCAGGGCTTCCAGGGCTGCCAGCACCACGAAATGACGGTCGACTTCGAAGAAATGACGCAGTTTCTTGCGGCTGTCGCTGCGACCGAAACCGTCGGTGCCCAGGACTTTGAATTCCTTGGACGGTACCCACTGACGGATCTGCTCGGCGAACAGTTTCATGTAGTCGGTAGAGGCGATGACCGGACCTTTGCGGCCGTTCAGGCACTCTTCCACATAGCTGAGCTTAGGCTTCTGGCCAGGGTGCAGACGGTTGCTGCGCTCAACGGCCAGGCCGTCGCGACGCAGTTCGTTGAAGCTGGTAACGCTCCACACATCGGCGCCGACGTTGAACTCTTCACGCAGGATCTTCGCGGCTTCGCGGACTTCACGCAGGATGGTGCCGGAGCCCATCAGCTGAACGTGGTGCGCCGCTTCGCGGTTGTCTTCCTCGAGCAGGTACATGCCCTTGACGATGCCTTCCTCGACACCGGCCGGCATGGCTGGCTGCTGGTAGGATTCGTTCATCACGGTGATGTAGTAGAAGATGTCCTGTTGTTCTTCGGTCATCTTCTTCATGCCGTCCTGGATGATCACCGCCAGCTCGTAGCCGTAGGTTGGATCAAAGGTGCGGCAGTTCGGGATGGTGGCCGCCAGGATGTGGCTGTGACCGTCTTCGTGTTGCAGGCCTTCGCCGTTGAGCGTGGTGCGGCCGGCGGTGCCGCCGATCAGGAAGCCACGGGTACGGCTGTCGCCAGCGGCCCAAGCCAGGTCGCCGATGCGCTGGAAGCCGAACATCGAATAGAAGATGTAGAACGGCAGCATTGGCTGGTTGTGGTTGGAGTACGAAGTACCGGCAGCGATGAAGGAGCTCATGGCGCCCGCTTCGTTGATGCCTTCTTCGAGGATCTGGCCCTTCTTGTCTTCCTTGTAGAACATCACCTGGTCTTTATCGACTGGCTCGTAGAGCTGGCCGACGGAGGAGTAGATGCCCAACTGACGGAACATGCCTTCCATACCGAAGGTACGGGCTTCGTCCGGGATGATCGGGACGATGCGCGGGCCGATTTCCTTGTCCTTGACCAGTTGCGCCAGGATGCGCACGAAGGCCATGGTGGTGGAGATTTCACGGTCGCCCGAGCCGTCGAGGATCGCCTTGAGGGTATCGAGGGACGGGGTCGGTACGCTGAAGCTCTGTGCGCGACGCTGTGGTACGAAACCGCCCAGTGCAGTGCGGCGCTCGCTCAGGTAGCGGGCTTCGGCGCTGTTTGGCTCCGGCCGGAAGAACGGCAGGTTTTCCAGCTCTTCGTCCTTGACCGGAATGTCGAAGCGGTCGCGGAACAACTTCAGGCTGTCGACATCGACTTTCTTGGTGTTGTGCGCGGTGTTTTTCGCTTCGCCGGCACCGGTGCCATAACCCTTGATGGTCTTGGCCAGGATGACGGTCGGTTGTTCTTTGTGGTTGACCGCTTCGTGGTATGCCGCATAGACCTTGTACGGGTCGTGGCCGCCACGGTTGAGCTTCCAGATCTCGTCGTCGGACAGGTCTGCAACCATCGCCTTGAGTTCTGGCGAGTTGAAGAAGTGTTCACGCACGAACGCGCCGTCTTTGGCTTTGTAGTTCTGGTACTCGCCGTCGATGACTTCGTCCATGCGACGTTGCAGGATGCCGTCGACGTCCTTGGCCAGCAGTGGGTCCCAGAAACGGCCCCAGATGACTTTGGTCACGTTCCACTGAGCACCGCGGAACACGCCTTCGAGTTCCTGGATGATCTTGCCGTTGCCGCGAACCGGGCCGTCGAGGCGCTGCAGGTTGCAGTTGATGACGAAGATCAGGTTGTCGAGCTTCTCGCGGCCAGCCAGCGAGATCGCGCCCAGGGATTCCGGCTCGTCGCACTCGCCGTCGCCCAGGAAGCACCAGATTTTTTGCTTGCCGGCAGGAATGAAGCCACGGGCTTCCAGGTACTTCATGAAACGTGCCTGGTAGATCGCCTGGATCGGGCCCAGACCCATGGACACGGTCGGGAACTGCCAGAAGTCAGGCATCAGCCACGGGTGCGGGTAGGACGACAGGCCCTGACCGTCGACTTCCTGGCGGAAGTTGTTCATCTGGTCTTCGGTGATGCGGCCTTCCATGAACGCACGGGCGTAAACACCTGGGGAAGTGTGGCCCTGGAAGTAGATCAGGTCGCCGCCGTGCTCGTCGGTCGGGGCCTGGAAGAAGTAGTTGAAGCCGATGTCATACAGGGTCGCGCTGGAAGCGAAGCTGGAGATGTGACCGCCGAGGTCAGAATCTTTCAGGTTCGTACGCATTACCATGGCCATCGCGTTCCAGCGTACCAGCGAGCGAATGCGGCGTTCCATGAACAGGTCGCCAGGCATGCGTGCTTCGTGGGTAACGGGGATCGTGTTGCGGTAAGGCGTGGTGATGGCGTAAGGCAACTGCGAACCGCTGCGGGTCGCGAGTTCACCCATACGGGTCATCAGATAGTGAGCACGGTCTTCGCCTTCTTTGTCGAGAACCGATTCCAGGGCGTCCAGCCATTCCTGGGTTTCGACGGGATCGAGGTCTTGCATGGCTTGCTCCAGGGCGGAAAGGCTACCAGAATCGGTTGCCTGAGTTAGCGACTGGCCTTGTGGGCAGACGTTATGAATTCTTGGATTGCCGATAGGTTGTTCCGGCGGCGTGTAGTTTTACTACAAATCATCCGGCATTTCAGCCTTGTTAATGTATATACGAGTAGTAAAACTACAGATAAGCGGCTTGTGGCCCCCGGCTGCGTTGTGAGAATAATCGTTAAGGTTGGTCTTTTGCCAACCGAAAAAGGTGAAAGCTTGATGCTGGCTGCCAAAAAAAAAGAATTTTCAGCTATTTCTAACTTTTGTTCGACAGTCCTCCAGGTAGTGTGTTTGCCCGATTCACTACATGCAGCCCAATACACGCCGATCAAGGATAGACCATGAGCCTCCCTTCGCTCGCCGAACTGCCCGCCATTCTGCTGCCGTTTGTCACCCGTGCAGAGCAGTCGTTTCGTACCGCCGTCAGCGCTTTGGACGATGACCATGGCCTGTCCGCCTGGACGCCTGAACGCTGGGCGCAATTTGCCCGCGTGACCGCCGCCAGCGATTTCGTGATTGAACAGAGTGTTCGTGACCCTTTGATGTTGCTGGACCTGGTGCGGTCCGGCGAACTGGATCGCTGCTTTGCTCCCGGCGAGTTGTGCGCGCAGATTGCCGCGGCGGTGAGCGCCGCCGAGACCGATGATCAGCTCGGTCGCGCGTTGCGCCGTCAACGTGCGCGTCATCAGGTACGGATTATCTGGCGTGACCTGACCCGCCAGGCCGATCTGGTGCAGACCTGCCGCGACCTTTCCGACATGGCCGATGCCAGCATCGACCAGGCCTATCAGTGGCTGTACTCGCGCCATTGCCTGCAGTTCGGCGTGCCGACCGGTCGACGCAGTGGCCAGCCGCAGCAAATGGTTGTCCTCGGCATGGGCAAGCTCGGTGCGGTGGAACTCAATCTGTCGTCGGACATCGACCTGATCTTCGCTTACCCCGAAGGCGGCGAAACCGTTGGCGTGAAACGTCCGCTGGATAACCAGGAATTTTTCATCCGTCTTGGCCAGCGCCTGATCAAGGCGCTGGACCCGATGACCGTCGACGGCTTTGTGTTCCGCGTCGACATGCGCCTGCGGCCTTACGGTTCGGCGGGCGCCCTGGTCCTGAGCTTCAACGCGTTGGAGCAGTACTACCAGGACCAGGGCCGCGACTGGGAACGCTACGCGATGATCAAGTCGCGGGTGGTGGCTGGCGATCAAGTGGCCGGCGCGCAACTGCAAGAGATGCTGCGCCCCTTCGTTTACCGGCGTTATCTGGACTTTTCGGCCATCGAAGCGCTGCGCACCATGAAGCAGCTGATCCAGCAGGAAGTGCGGCGCAAGGGCATGGCCGACAACATCAAGCTGGGCTCCGGTGGCATCCGGGAAGTCGAGTTCATCGCCCAGGCTTTCCAGTTGATCCATGGCGGCCGCGACTTGAGCCTGCAACAGCGTCCACTATTAAAGGTATTGAGCACGCTGGAAGGTCAGGGTTATCTGCCGCCGGCGGTGATCAGCGAGCTGCGCGAAGGCTACGAATTCCTGCGATACACCGAACATGCGATCCAGACGATTGCCGACCGCCAGACGCAGATGCTGCCCGATGGCGAACAGGATCAGGCGCGCATTGCCTTTATGTTGGGCTTCGCCGATTGGGCGGCTTTTCATGAGCAACTGATGTATTGGCGCGGCCGCATTGCCTGGCACTTCGCCCAGGTGATCGCCGATCCCGACGAAGACGGTGTCGAAAGCGAAGTGGTGGTCGGTGGTGAGTGGTTGCCTCTATGGGAAGAGGCTCAGGATGAAGAGGCGGCCTGTCGCCAGTTGCAGGAGGGCGGTTTCACCGATGCGCCCAAGGCGCTCAAAGCCTTGGCCGGCCTGCGCGGCAGTCCTCAATTACGCGCCATGCAGCGTCTGGGGCGCGAGCGCCTCGATGCGTTTATCCCGCGCTTGCTGGCTCAAGCGGTGGAACACGCCAACCCGGATCTGGTGCTGGAGCGGGTGCTGCCACTGGTGGAAGCCGTGGCTCGCCGTTCGGCGTATCTGGTGCTGCTGACCGAAAACCCCGGCGCCTTGCGACGCCTGCTGACCTTGTGCGCGGCGAGCCCGTGGATCGCTGAGCAGATCACGCGCTTCCCGTTGCTGCTCGACGAACTGCTCAACGAAGGCCGGCTGTTCAAGCCACCCCTTGCGCCGGAACTGGCCGCCGAATTGCGCGAGCGGCTGACGCGGATTCCCGAAGACGACCTCGAACAGCAAATGGAAGCCTTGCGCCATTTCAAACTGGCGCACCGCTTGCGGGTGGCCGCGTCGGAAATCGCCGGCAGCCTGCCGCTGATGAAAGTCAGTGATTACCTGACCTGGCTCGCCGAAGCGATTCTGGAGCAAGTGCTCGCCCTGGCCTGGCGTCAAACCGTGGCCAAGTACGGTACGCCGCTGCGCACAGACGGTACCCTGTGCGATCCTGGCTTCATCATTGTCGGTTATGGAAAGGTCGGCGGCCTGGAGTTGGGGCATGGTTCGGACCTGGATCTGGTGTTCATCCATGATGGCGATCCGCAAGCGGAAACCGACGGGCCGAAGCCTATCGACGGTGCGCAATTCTTTACCCGCCTGGGGCAACGGATCATTCACTTGCTGACGGCCCAGACCAACTCCGGCCAGCTCTATGAAGTGGATATGCGCCTGCGACCGTCCGGTGCGGCAGGGTTGCTGGTGAGTTCGCTGGGGGCTTTTGCCCGCTATCAGGAAAACGAAGCCTGGACCTGGGAGCATCAGGCATTGGTTCGGGCTCGGGTGCTCGTGGGCAGTGAAGATGTTGGCCGGGCGTTCGAACAGGTTCGCGCGTCGATCCTGGGCAAGACGCGTGATTTGCCGACCTTGCGCCAGGAGGTCAGCGAGATGCGCGCCAAGATGCGCGACAACCTCGGCAGCAAGGGCACTGCCGCCGGCACCGCGGCAAATGCCTTCGAGGCCACGGCGCCGTTCGATCTCAAGCAGGACGCCGGAGGTATCGTCGATATTGAATTTATGGTGCAATACGCGGCCCTGGCGTGGTCCGAAACACATCCGCCATTGCTGCGCTGGACGGACAATATCCGCATTCTGGAAGAGCTGGAGCACGAAGGCCTGATGCCCGCCGAAGATGCCAGCCTGTTGCGAGAAGCCTATAAAGCTTACCGCTCCGCCGCCCATCGGCAGGCCTTGCAGAAGGACCCGGGGGTGATTCCCGGCGACCAGTTCGCGGACGAGCGGCGTCAGGTCATGCGGATCTGGCGTGAGTTGGGGCTAAGCTGAAACGGGATATTTGATACGCCAATATCCCCTGTAGGAGCGAGCCTGCTCGCGATGAACTTGAGAGCGCCGCGGGGTGCCAGACTTGCCACGTTATCGTTAACGACCATCGCGAGCAGGCTCGCTCCTACAGTAGATTTGCGTTGTTCTGTAGAATTTTCGAGGCGGGGAGGCATAGGCCTCCCCGGATCGTTTTTGGAAACCACATGAAAATTCTGATCGTTGGGCCCAGTTGGGTCGGTGACATGGTGATGGCGCAGACACTGTTTCAGTGTCTCAAACAACGCCACCCGCAATGCGAAATCGACGTGCTGGCCCCCGAGTGGAGCCGGCCGATTCTTGAGCGCATGCCCGAAGTCCGCCAGGCCTTGAGCTTTCCGCTCGGTCACGGCGCGCTGGAGCTGGCGACGCGTCGGCGTATCGGAAAATCCCTGGCCGACCAGTACGACCAGGCGATCCTGTTGCCCAATTCCCTGAAGTCGGCGCTGGTGCCGTTCTTTGCCGGCATTCCCAAGCGCACCGGTTGGCGCGGTGAGTTCCGTTACGGCCTGCTCAATGACGTGCGCACGCTGGACAAGGAACGTTACCCGCTGATGATCGAGCGCTTCATGGCCCTGGCGTACGAGCCGGGTGTTGAATTGCCCAAGCCTTACCCACGGCCGAGCCTGCGGATCGACCCGGTGACCCGCGAAGCGGCACTGGCCAAGTTCGGTCTGGCCCTCGATCGTCCGGTGCTGGCGCTGTGCCCGGGCGCCGAGTTCGGCGAGTCCAAGCGCTGGCCGTCCGAGCACTACGCCAAGGTCGCCGAAGCGAAGATCCGCGAGGGCTGGCAAGTCTGGCTGTTCGGTTCGAAAAACGATCACGCCGTGGGCGAGGACATTCGTTCGCGCCTGATTCCCGGTTTGCGCGAAGAATCGGTGAACCTCAGTGGTGGCACTTCGCTGGCCGAGGCGATCGATCTGCTGTCCTGCGCCGATTCGGTCGTGTCCAACGACTCCGGCCTGATGCACGTCGCCGCCGCCCTGAATCGTCCCCTGGTGGCGGTCTACGGTTCGACGTCGCCGGGTTTCACGCCGCCGCTGGCCGAGCATGTCGAGATCGTGCGCCTGGGCATCGAATGCAGTCCCTGCTTCGACCGCACCTGCCGCTTCGGTCATTACAACTGCCTGCGCCAGCTCATGCCGCAAGCGGTGAACGAAGCCTTGCAGCGTTTGCAGGGCACTGTGGTCGAGGTCCAATAGCTTGCGGGTACTGCTGATCAAGACTTCATCGCTGGGCGACGTGATTCATGCGTTACCGGCATTGACCGATGCTGCGCGGGCGATTCCCGGCATCAAGTTCGATTGGGTGGTGGAAGAGGGTTTTGCCGAGATCCCGACCTGGCACCCGGCGGTGGGCAAGGTGATTCCGGTGGCGATCCGTCGCTGGCGCAAGAACATCTGGCAGACCATCAAGAGCGGGGAGTGGAAGCGCTTCAAGCAAAGCGTTCGTGCGACTAAATACGATCTGGTCATCGATGCCCAGGGCCTGCTGAAAAGCGCCTGGCTGACCCGTTACGTCAAGGCGCCGGTGGCCGGCCTCGATAAAAGCTCGGCACGCGAGCCGATCGCTGCGCGTTTCTATGATCGGCGCCTGGCGGTTGCCCGTGGCCAGCACGCGGTGGAGCGGGTCCGTCAGTTATTCGCCATCGCCCTCGGCTATGACCTGCCCAAGGGCTTGGGCGATTACGGTCTGAGCGTCGAGCGTCTGGTGGAATTGCCACGCAAGAATCCTTACGTGCTGTTTCTGCACGGCACCACCTGGGACACCAAGCACTGGCCCGAAGCCTACTGGCGCGAGCTGGCCGAGCGTGTCGGGTATCTGGGCGTCGGGGTGAAGTTGCCTTGGGGCAATGCCGTCGAGAAGGCCCGCGCCGAGCGCATCGCCAAAGACATGAAGCACGTCGAAGTGCTGCCCAAGCTGAATCTGGCCGGTGTTGGCAAAGTGTTGGCCGGCGCGCAAGGCTGCGTGGCAGTGGACACCGGCTTGGGTCATCTGGCCGCTGCACTGGATGTGCCGACGCTGTCACTGTTCGGCCCGACCAATCCGGGCCTGACCGGGGCCTATGGCAAGTCGCAGATTCACCTGGCCAGCGACTTCCCTTGCGCGCCGTGCCTGCAAAAGAAATGCACCTATCAACCGACGGCCGAAGATGCCCGTCGGTTCGACCTGAAACGCGAGTGGCCGCTGTGCTTCACGCGTCTGAATCCTGAGCGTGTCGCGAGCCGACTGAGCACGTTGTTACTGGCTGAGGAGCTGCGCTGATGCAATTGGCATTTGTCCTGTACAAATATTTCCCCTTTGGCGGCTTGCAGCGTGACTTCATGCGCATTGCCCTGGAGTGCCAAAAGCGCGGTCACCAGATTCGCGTCTACACGTTGATCTGGGAGGGGGACGTGCCGCCGGGCTTTGAAGTGCTGGTCGCACCGGTCAAGGCGTTCTTCAACCACCGGCGCAACGAAAAACTCAGCGAGTGGATGGAGGCGGACCTGGCCAAGCGTCCGGTCGATCGCTTGATCGGCTTCAACAAAATGCCGGGCCTGGACGTCTATTACGCCGCCGACGGTTGCTTCGAAGACAAAGCGCAAAACCTGCGCAACTCGCTGTACCGTCGCTGGGGTCGCTATCGCCACTTCGCCGAGTACGAGCGCGCGGTGTTCGCCAGGGATGCCAAGACTGAAATCCTGATGATTTCCGAAGTGCAGCAACCGTTGTTCATCAAGCACTACGACACGCCGCTGGAGCGCTTCCACCTGCTGCCGCCAGGCATTGCCCAGGACCGTCGCCGCCCGGCGGATGCGGACGAAATCCGCGCCGGCTTCCGCGCCGAATTCAGCTTGAAGGATGATGAGCTGCTGTTGGTCCAGATCGGTTCCGGATTCAAGACCAAAGGCGTGGATCGCAGCCTCAAGGCCTTGGCCGCGTTGCCCGCTGATCTGAAGAAACGCACCCGGCTGTTTGTAATTGGTCAGGACGACCCCAAGTTATTCCAGATGCAGAGCGCCACGTTGGGGCTTGGCGATAACGTGACGTTCCTCAAGGGTCGCAGCGATATTCCGCGCTTCCTGCTCGGTGCCGATCTGTTGATCCATCCGGCGTACAACGAAAACACCGGCACTGTGCTGCTTGAAGCGCTGGTGGCCGGGTTGCCGGTGCTGGTGAGTGCGGTGTGCGGTTACGCCCATTACATTGCCGAGGCCGATGCCGGCCTGGTGCTGGACGAACCGTTCGAGCAGGCGCAATTGACGCAGTATCTGACGGGCATGTTGAACGACGCTCAAGCACGGGCGGCCTGGAGCCGCAACGGTGTGGCCTTCGCCGAGACGGCCGACCTCTATAGCATGCCGCAGCACGCGGCCGATGTGATTCTGGCGGAGCACGCTGAATGAAGTTGATGCTGGCTGAACCGTTCAAGAGCCTTTGGGCTGGACGCGACCCGTTCGCGGAAGTCGAGGGGCTTCAGGGCGAGGTGTACCGCGAGCTCGAAGCTCGCCGCACCCTGCGCACTGAAGTGGACGGCAACGGGTTTTTCGTGAAGATTCATCGTGGCATCGGCTGGGGTGAGATCTTCAAGAACCTGCTCACCGCCAAGTTACCGGTACTCGGCGCGGGCCAGGAGTGGAAAGCCATCCAGCGCCTGCAGGAAGTCGGCGTGCCGACCATGACCGCCGTGGCTTACGGCGAAAAGGGCAGCAACCCGGCGGATCAGCATTCGTTCATCGTCACCGAAGAGCTGGCACCGACCGTCAGCCTCGAAGATTTCAGCATCGATTGGGTCAGACAACCGCCGGAGCCAAAACTCAAGCGTGCGCTGATCGCCGAAGTGGCGCGCATGACCGGCATGATGCACCGCGCCGGGGTCAACCATCGCGATTGCTACATCTGCCACTTCCTGCTGCACACCGACAAACCGGTCACCGCAGACGACTTCAAGCTCTCGGTGATCGACCTGCACCGCGCCCAGACCCGCCCGGCGATCACCCGGCGCTGGCGCAACAAGGATCTGGCGGCGCTGTATTTTTCAGCGCTGGATATCGGATTGACCCGGCGCGACAAGTTGCGTTTCCTCAAGGGTTACTTCCAGCAGCCACTGCGCCAGATCCTCGCCGAAGAAGCGTCGCTGCTGGCCTGGCTCGAAGGCAAGGCCAACAAACTCTACGACCGTAAGCAGCGATATGGGGATGCGCTCTGATGTCGGGCTGGACACTGGAACCGGCATACAGCGATCTGGCAGACGACTTCGGCAGTCTGGAGGCAGTGTTTGCGCTTGAGGGTGAACGCCTGACACGTGATCCGCTGTCCGAGGTCATCCGCGTACAGCGCAATGGCGTCAACTATTACGTCAAACGCTATGTCGGGGCAGGCAAAGGCCTGCGCCGCTACCTCGGCAAGCCGAGGGTGAAAATGGAATGGCAGAACCTCAAGCGCTTCGCCAAATGGGGCATTCCCACCGCCGAGGTCGTAGCGTGGGGCCTGGAGCGGCGCGGCGCGGCTTACGATCGAGGGGCGATGATCACCCGCGAGCTGCCGCATACCGAAGACTTGTCGGCGCTGGCCGACCGGCACGACCTGAAACTGGCAGACCGTGCGTGGGTCGACACGGTCAGCCGCCAGTTGGCCGGCTACACCCGGACCATGCACGATCACCGCTTTACCCATAACGATTTGAAATGGCGCAACCTGCTGATCGACGATCAGGCCAGGCTGTTCCTGATCGATTGCCCCAACGGTGATTTTTGGCGCGGTTTCTGGCTCAAGTACCGCATTACCAAGGATCTGGCGTGTCTCGACAAGGTCGCCAAGTATCACTTGTCGGCTACCCAGCGCCTGCGCTTTTACTTGCAATACCGCCAACGGACCCGGCTCAATGCGGCCGACAAAAAACGGATCCGGCACGTGGTGAGATTTTTCGAGGGGCGTGAATGACTGATTTCCTGGCGGCTGAAGACCGTGAGCTGCTTGAGCGCCACGGTCTCGGCACTTTCGACGCCCTCTGGACCCGGCAGCTGGATGCCGTGGACGAGCCCAACTCTGTTCCTGGCGGCTGGAGCAGCGTGTTTCGACTGAACCTGGAAGGTCATGGTTTTTACCTCAAGCGCCAAAGCAACTACCTGATGCGCACTTTGCATGCGCCTTTTGGCGAGCCCAGTTTCGCCCGCGAATTCCGCAACATCAGCCGCTACGAAAAGCTCGGTATTCCGGCGTTGGAAGCGGCGTTCTTCGGTCAGCGCAGAGTCAATGGCGAAGTCCGGGCCATTCTGCTGACACGTGCCCTGGATGGCTGGGATGACCTGGATTCGCTGTTGCAGCGCTGGTCGGACCTGAGCGAGGCGCAGCACTCGGCCATATTGCGGGCCTGCGGGCAATTGGCGCGGCTTGTGCACAGCCGGCGCCAGGTGCACGGCTGTTTTTATCCCAAGCACATATTTCTGCGGGCCACCGGTGACGGCTATCAAGCCCAGTTGATCGACCTGGAAAAGACCCGGCCGTTGCTGTTTGGTCAGCGTGACCGGGTCAAGGATCTGGAGCCGTTGCTGCGTCGGGCGTCTGTGTGGAGTACCGCGCAAGTACGCGAGCTGTTGGCCGCGTACCTGGATCAAGCGCAGGACAGTTCGCTGGTCGATAGCTGGGCAGCGCGACTGACCGCGCGCCGCGACCACAAGGAGCAACGCTGATGCACTTGTCCGAGCTGAAAAACGCTGGCCGTAGCCCGAGCCTGCCGCTTAGCCTCTCGTTGGCCGATGCCGCCGGGCCGGCCGATTTGCAGTTGCTGAGCCTGTTACGGGTTTTACCGGGGCAGCGTTATGTGGGCGCCGGTATCTGGCGCGGACGCCCGGTATTGGCCAAGCTGTTGGTGGGCAGCAAGGCGGCGCGGCATTTTCAGCGAGAGCTGGCTGGCGTTCGTCTACTCGCCGAACAAGGACTGACCACGCCACTGTTGTTGGCCGATGGCCTCAAGGATGGCGAGGGCGGTTGGCTGCTGTTCGATTTTCTTGAGGGCGCCGAAAGCCTCGATGATGCCTGGAAGCGGGTTGAACACCTGCCAATGCTGGCCGATGAGCAATCAGCCGTCCTCGCAGAAGCCCTGGGCGCGATCGGGCAAATGCACCGCAAGGGCCTTTGGCAGGAAGACTTGCACCTGGACAACCTCTTGCGCCAGGGCAATCGCCTCTATTTGATCGATGGCGCCGGGATCCGCAGCGAAACGCCTGGCCAGCCATTGTCGCGCCAGAAAGTCCTGGAAAACCTCGGGGTGTTTTTTGCCCAGTTGCCCAAGTCAATGGAGCCGTACATCGAGGAGTTGCTGGTCTATTACCTGTTGAGCAACGGCGAGCATGCCTTGCCCATGGAGGCCTTGCAGAAACAGATCGACAAGGTCCGCAGCTGGCGCCTCAAAGACTTCCTGATCAAGGTCGGTCGCGATTGCACGCTGTTCAGTGTCCGGCGTGGCGCATTCGGTTTGCAGGCCATTCGTCGCGAAGAAGAGGCGGCGATGCTGCCGGTTCTGGCGCAGGCCGATGCCTTGCTCGATCAGGGCCATCTGTACAAGACTGGCGGCGCGGCGAGTGTCGGCAAGGTCGAGGCGGGCGGTCGTACACTGGTCATCAAGCGCTATAACATCAAGGGTTTCGCCCATTGGCTCAAACGCTTCTGGCGCCCGAGTCGTGCCTGGCATTCCTGGCGCGAAGGCAATCGCCTGGCGTTCCTTGGCATCGCTACGCCCAAACCCCTGGCGTTGCTGGAGAAGCGTTTTTTCTGGCTGCGCAGCCGTGCCTATCTGGTCACCGAGTATCTACCGGGGCCGGATATCATCGAGCGTTTTGCGCCTTACGTTGAAAATGGCGACGCTCCAGAGGCCGAGTTGTTGGCGCTGGATCACCTGTTCGCCGAATTGATTCGAGCGCGCATCAGTCATGGCGATTTCAAGGGGCACAACCTGTTCTGGCAGCAGGATCGCTGGGCGCTGATCGACCTGGATTCGATGTGTCAGCACGGCTCGCTCGGCAGCTTCGCGCCGGCGTATGCGCGGGATCGGGCGAGGTTCATGCGTAACTGGCCGCAAAGCAGCGCCCTCTATCGAGTCATCGATGAGCGTTTGCCCAAAGACATCGTCAGTGCTGACTGAATCGCCTTCGTAAGCCAGTCGAGGAGGCCCGAACAGCCAGCAATAAATCGGGACAAGTCCCTGGGAATTGTCCTACGCGATCTTGAGAAGCCATGAACTGTGGCCTGAATGACCACGGTGCTAGTTTGCCTGACGTTCTCGGAGGGCAGACTTTGACAATGAAAATGGCGGTTGCATTGGGTGCCATCGCACTGACGCTGGTGGGTTGCGGAACCGTTACAACGGTGCTGCAGGAGGATGCAGACGCGGCTCGGGGGCTTCGAAGGCAAAAAACCTATTGCCAGTCCATTCCTCGGGTCTACAGCGGGTTGGCCTACGATTTTTGTGTATTAAATGCGCCGCCCGATCCCACGGGTATCCTCGTTCCATTCGTTCTGCTGGACCTTGCCCTGTCGGGAGTACTGGACACCGTTGTGTTGCCGTACACGATTTACCAGCAGGGCATGGAGGGCAATGTCCGCATTTACTGGCGGCCTGCACGCGGATAATCAGTGATGCTGTCACCGCTGTGAGTGCTTGCCGCTGCTTTTAAGCTATAATCCCGCCCTTTAGCTGTCTCTCGCCGCTTGCGAGGGCGCATTATTTTTTGAGGCGCGTTGCGCCTGCATGCAGACTTAAGAGGCTAGACCCCTGTGGCATTGACGATTCTTGGCCTGTCCGGCGCCCTTAGCCATGATCCTTCCGCAGCCCTGTATATCGACGGCAAGCTAGTCGCGGCTGCCGAAGAAGAGCGCTTTGTGCGCGATAAACATGCAAAGAACCGCATGCCTTACGAATCGGCGAAGTTCTGCCTGGAACAAGCCGGCATCAAGCCTTCCGACGTTGACGTGGTGGCGATTCCGTTCGCGCCCATCAGCCTGTTCGGCAAGGCGCGCTGGCATTACGCCAAGCGTTACTGGTACGCCCCGGATCGCGCCCTCGACGCGATTCTGATGGGCAACCGTCGCTACAAGCGCTATCGCAACAAGATCGTCTGGTGCCTTGAGCAGCTGGGCTTCGATCCGAAGAAAATCAAGATCGAGCCGGTCGAGCACCACTTGGCCCACGCTTCCAGCGCTTACCATTGCTCTGGCTTCAAAGAGAAAACCGCGATTCTGGGGATCGATGGCAAGGGCGAATACGCCACGACCTTCTTCGGTTACGGTGAAAACGGCAAGATCCACAAGATCAAGGAATTCTTCGATCCTGACTCCCTCGGCGGCCTGTACGGCGCGATCACCGAGTTCCTCGGTTTCGAGATGCTGGACGGTGAGTTCAAGGTCATGGGCATGGCGCCGTATGGCGATGCCAGCAAGTATGATTTCTCGCGCCTGGCCTCGTTCGAAAACGGCGAACTGGTGATCAACACCGACTACGCCAACGTCATCGGTCTGCGCCGCTATAAAGAGAAGGGCAAGGGTTTCTACTTCTCGCCGAAGCTGATCGAGTGGCTGGGTCCGAAGCGCGAAGGCGATATCGCCGACGAGCCTTACATCCACTACGCCGCGAGCATGCAAGCGCTGTTCGAAAAAATCTCGCTGCAGATGATCGACTACTACCTGGGTGACGTGCTCAAGCAGACCGGCAAGCTGGCCTTCGCTGGCGGCTGCGCGCTGAACGTCAAGCTGAACCAGAAAATCATCGCCCGCGACGATATCAAGGAACTGTTCGTGCAGCCTGCGTCCGGCGACGCCGGCACCGCGGTCGGCGCCGCAGCCTATGTGTCCCACGCCCGTGGCGTACCGGTCGAGAAGATGGAGCACGTCTACCTCGGCCCGTCGTACAGCAACGAAGATGTGATCGCCGCGTGCGCCCGTCACGAGAACAAGCCGAAATGGCGCAAGCTCGACAACATGCCGGAGCAGATCGCCAAAATCATGGTCGATGGCAACCCGGTGGCGTGGTTCCAGGGGCGCATGGAGTTCGGTCCGCGTGCGTTGGGCGGTCGTTCGATCATCGGTTGCCCGAGCGTGCCTGGTGTGGCGGATCGCATCAACCACCAGATCAAGTTCCGCGAGCGCTGGAGGCCTTTCTGCCCGTCGATGCTCGACACCGTGGCGCCGCAAATGATCAAGATCGATCACCCTGCACCGTTCATGACCTTCACTTTCGAAGTGGCTGAAGAGTGGAAAACCCGCGTGCCGGAAGTCGTCCATGAAGACGGCACTTCCCGTGCCCAGGTGCTCAAGCGCGAATACAACCCGCGCTATTACGACATGATGAAGGCGCTGGAAGTGTTGACCGGTAACGGCGTGTCGCTGAACACCTCGCTCAACCGTCGCGGCGAACCGATGATTTGCTCGCCGACAGATGCCTTGAACATGTTCTTCGGTTCCGATCTACAGTACTTGATCATGGAAGACATTCTGGTGGTCAAAGAGGGCGCCAACGCTTATGACACGCTCGGCTGAACGCCATGTGCTGCAGTTCTGTCACGGCTATGACGGCCCGTTTCTGGACTGCGCCCGGCAGTACGCCAGCCTGTTCGCGGGGACCGGTTATCGTGTGACCACGGTGTTTCTGACCGGGGTTGCCGACGCCGAAGTCGCCGCGGCTTGTGCCTGCGATGAAGTGTTGTTCATGGAATACAGCTCCAGGGCCATTCGTGGCCTGAAGCTGGGAGCCATCGGCGATCTGCGCAAGATCGCCGCTTCGCGTAATTTCAGTTTCTGCATTGCCCATCGTTTCAAACCAATCTATATCGCCTTGCTTGGCACTTCGCTGCCCGTGATTGGCGTGCATCACGCGTTTGGCGATTACAAGCGCCGCAGCCGTAAACTCTTCGCACACATTTTTCGCAAGCGTCTGAGCCTGCTCGGGGTGTCCGATGCGGTTCGCGATGACATGCGTGAATGCTTGCCCAAGTGGCCGGCGGCGCGGATTCAGACGCTCTACAACCGCATTGATGTGCCGGCCTTGCAGGCCAGCCAGGTGTCGGCCGGTGAAGCGCGGGAAATCCTGGGCCTGTCGCCGGATGCCTGGATTGTCGGCAACGTCGGGCGGCTGCACCCGGACAAGGATCAGGCCACTTTGCTGGAAGGTTTTGCCACGGCTTTGCCGGGTTTGCCGGCCAACAGTCAACTGGTGATCCTCGGCAAAGGTCGTCTCGAGGAAGACCTCAAGGCCCAGGCCCGCGAGCTGGGAGTTGGCGACCGTGTCCTGTTTCTCGGCCAGGTACCCGAGGCGCGCCGTTATTTCCGCGCCTTCGATGTGTTTGCCCTCAGCTCCGATCACGAGCCGTTCGGCATGGTGCTGCTCGAAGCCATGGCCGCCGGTGTACCGTTGCTCGCCACGGCGTGTGGCGGGGCGAAGGAAGTGGTCGAGGGTGTGGGCATTCTGTTCCCGCTGGGCGATGCTGAACACCTGGCCCAAGGGCTGCAACATCTGGCGGCAATGAACGAACAGCAACGTCACCGGTGTGCCGAGCTGATGCTTGATCGCCTGCATGAGCGCTTCTCCGACCGCGCGGTAGGCGATGCTTTCTGGCATTTGCCACACGTTATCGAAATGGCGCCGAGGGGCTGATGCTCAACCGATTTCAAGGCTGGCGCGAACGTGGCTGGTCGGTAGCTGATGCTTCGACCTATGCCCAGGCCTGGCAGCGTTATGGCGGCAGTGTCGCCACTCATCCATTGGTGGTCGAACGGCTGGCTCAGTTGGCCGACATTCCGGTTCGTTACCTGGCCTGGGAGCAAAGTGGCGAAGTCAAGGCGGCGATTCCGACCTGGGGTCGTGATCTCGCCCTGTCCAAGGACGTGCTCAAACGCAAGGGTAAAAAGGGCCTGTTCGATCTCGGCAATGCCGAGATCATTCTTCCGGCCGCAGAAGATGCCCAGGTGCCCCTGCGTCATCGCGCTCGTTATTTGTCGGCCCTGAACGAAAACCGTTTCACCGGTATCAGGCTGCAGGCCGAACAGTTGGCCATGGCCCGTACCCCCGAAGAGCTGTCGAAGAAGTTTCGCTACAACCAGCGCCGTGAACTCAGGTTGCTGGAAGAAGCGGGCGGGGTGGTGCGAGCGGTTTCCGAGTTTTCCAGTGTTGAGCTGGCGGCGATCTACTGTGACCTGTTTCAGCGCCGCTGGGGCTTTCCGGCGACGGGCGCGGAACGCATGGCCGAGGTCATCGAGTTGTTGCGTGAGCTGTTGATCGGTTCGGTGATTTTCCTCAATGATGCGCCGATTGCGATACAGCTGGTTTACCGCGTCGAGACGCCGCAGTGGATCAGCGTCGAGTACATCAATGGTGGCGTCGACCCCGAAACCCGAGAATTCAGCCCCGGCAGCGTGCTGAGTTTTCTCAATACCCAAAGTGCCTGGGAGCATGCCCGGGCGCTGGATAAACCCTTGCGCTTTTCCTTCGGTCGCGCCGACCGGGAATACAAGGATCGCTGGTGCAACCCCGTGCCGGTCTTCACCGTATGAGTCAGCCCGTGAGCCGAAAACAGCAACTGCTCAAGCGCCATCGACGCAACAAGCGTATCAGCCTGCTCATGGCGCTGGCGCTGTTGATCGCCAGTGGCGTCGTGGTGGCCTGGTGGTTGCCACTGGTGCTCGCGGTTCTGGGCTGGATTGCCCACGAGGCCTGGTTTGCCGACCATCTTTTCTATTCGCCCAAAGACGATTACCAATACAGCTTCCCGCCGTACACGCCACAACCCAAGGTTCATTTGAGCGGTGAGCATTTACGGCTCGATGACGGTGTCATGTTGGTCGACGACGCGACACTGGTGCTGGCGCTGCGGGTTGAAAGTACCTGGCTGGGGCGCTTTATCGATCCGGTGGTCGAGTTGTCAGGTGGCGATAACCCTGACCGACAAACGTTCGAGCGTGGGGTCAATGGTCTGCGCTATCTCAACTTGAGTGGTCAGGCGCAGGTGCTGTCGCGCGGAGAGTTGCGTTTGCGCGGGCGTTTCTGCCGGCTGCTCGGTGAGCCTGTGCTTTGGGCTTTCGAGCATCCGGATTTTCGCCGTCAGCGGGTGATGGTGATTGCGCCCCATGCCGATGATGCCGAGCTGGCGGCCTATGGCTTGTACAGTCAAGCCGACGAGGCCTGGATCGTCACGCTCACCGCCGGTGAAATAGAAGCCGAACACTTTCAGCAGGTCGGTCTGAACAAGGTCGAGGCTGCGCGTTTGAAAGGGCGTTTGCGAGCCTGGGACAGTATTGCCGTACCGCGCTGGGCCGGGGTTCCCGAAGCCCATTGCGTGCAACTGGGCTACTTCTGTCTGCAATTGGCAGCCATGCAAGCCTCGCCTGCCCAGCCAGTGGGTTCGCGGGAGGCGGATCTAAATGACACGCGATTGTTCCGCCACCTCAATCCCTTTGCTCTGCCGGGGGACGTAGACGGTTCGCCGACCTGGAACAATCTGTTGGCCGACCTGCGCGAGCTGTTGTTGCGAGCCCGCCCCGAAGTCCTCGTATTGCCACACCCGACCCTCGATCCACACCCGGATCACATCTGTGCTCAGGAAGCGGTCCTTGAGGCACTGCGAGGGCTGACGTGGCAGCCGACCACCGTGCTCGGTTACGCCAACCACCTGCATGACAATGATCGTTGGCCAATGGGTGATGCCGGCCAAGGTATCGCGTTGCCGCCAGCCTTCGATTCGTCGATGCCGATGCAGCCTTATTGCCTGCCTGTTTCTTTAGCGTTGCAACGCGATAAGGCCATGGCACTGGGCATGATGCACGACTTGCAGCCACCGATGCCGTTCAAGCGACGGGTGCGGCGATTGATACAGTGGTTGCTGGCCAGTAGAGTGCCCCCCCTCTATGGAGAAAATGATTTCTTTCGCAAGGCAGTCAGGCGTCAGGAGTTGTTCTGGCTTCTGAAGCGTTTTGAAACATCTGTGAAGCAGAACTGAAGCACCGCGCCGCCTAGTATGGCGGCGTTTTGAGCATTTACAGGTGAATTTTTTGTGATCAATCCATCCCCGCGAATATTGTTTCTGATGCCTTATTTCGGTCGTTGGCCGTTCTGGATGCCGTTTTTTCTGGAGAGCTGCCGCCGCAATCCCGACATCGACTGGTTGTTTTTCAGTGACTGCGGGGTTCCCGAGAATTTGCCGCCTAACGTCACCGTCGAGAGCATGACGTTCAGTGACTACTGCGGGATGGTGTCGGAGCGGCTGGACATCGACTTTGCGCCGAAGGAAGCTTACAAGCTGTGCGACATTCGGCCGGCGTTCGGGCTTATTCACGCCGACCGCCTGCAAGGCTACGATTTCTGGGGCTTCGGCGATATTGATCTGGTGTATGGTGACCTGCGCAGTTACTTCACTGCGGATCGCCTCGCTTCTTATGATCTGTTTTCCACCCACGAGCGACGAGTCGCGGGGCACCTCTGCCTGATCAGGAATACCACCCGCAAGCGCGAGTTGTTCCGCCAGATCAAGGACTGGAAAACACGCTTCACCGATCAGAAACATCACGCACTGGATGAGGGCGCATTCAGCCGAATCTTTCTATGGCGCAAGAATTTTCCCGAGCCTTTGTTCAAGCTGGTGGGCAAGTTCAACCCGTGGCGTCGCACCAGCGAATTCACCGAGGCATTCAGCACCCCGGGTGGTTGCATAAAGTGGCATGACGGCACGGAGAATTTTCCGCACAAATGGTATTGGCGCGATGGCAGTGTGAGTAATGATCGCGATGGCGATCGCCGGTTTCCGTATTTCCACTTTGTCTGCTGGAAGCGCAACGAGTGGCCACGGTTGCCAGAACCTGATCCGGCCGAGGTCAAGCGCCTCGCTGCTGAACCCGCCTGGGTTATCGACGCGACTGGTTTTCATCGGGGAGAGTTATGAGTCAACGGTCAAAGGTTCTGCAGTTGCAGCCTGACTACAACGTCAAGGCCCATGATTTTGCTGATCTCGCGGAGCAGATCGTCAAGGCCCTGCCCAGCGATCGCTATGAAGTCACCGCAGCGTTTTTGCGAGGCAAGCCTGGACCTGGCGAGGCGGTGAGCCGTGCCGACCGTTCAGTGTATTTCGAGTTTTCCGACAAGGCACTCAAGGGCATGCGCCTGCGTGCCATGTGGCGTCTGTATCAGTTCTGCCGCAAAGAGAAATTCGATGTGGTGATCTGCAACCGTTTCAAGCCAGTGAACATGATGCTGACACTCAATCGTTGGTTGAAAGTGCCTCTGTGTATTGGTATTTCCCATGGGTTCGGCGAGTACGACCGGTTTTATCGGCGCCGCCAGACTCAGCGTCTGATCGATCGGCACTGGCGTTTTGTCGGCGTGTCGCCAGCGGTCAAGCAATACCTGCTGGATTGTGACTGCGGCTTCACTGATCAGAATACCTATGCCATCACCAATGCCATCGACATCGAACAGGCCGAAGGCTTGCAGCACAGCCGTGAGCGTGCCCGCGAGTTGTTGGGCATCGATCCGTCGGTGCGGTTGATCGGTGCGCTGGGGCGCTTGGTGCCGATCAAGGGGCACACGTATCTGTTGCAGGCGTTCGCTGCTATCAAGGATAAGTATCCAGCCACTCAATTAGCGATTATCGGCGCCGGACGGGAAGAGTCGCGTCTGGCTGCCGAGATCGAGCGCCTGGGGTTGAGCGGTCGTGCGCATTTGCTCGGTTTCAGGGAGAACGCCTTGCAATACGTTCGCGCGTTTGACATCTGGACCATGCCATCCCTGGCTGAAGGCCTGGGTCTGGCGCTGCTCGAAGGCATGAGCGGCCATCTGCCGGTGATTGCTTCGAACGTGCCAGCCATGCTGCCATTGATCCAGGGCGCAGGTGGTCTGCCCATCACGCCTGCCGATGTGCCGAGCCTGGTCGCGGCCTTGGACAACTACCTGGGTCTGTCGGACGAAGAGCTCAAGGCCAAGGGCGAGCAAGCTTATCGTTATCTTCAGGAACAACATGACATCGAGGTGTTCCGCCAGGAATACCTGAACCTGATCGACTCTGGTTTGAGCCAGGCCCGCAAGGAACAACCATGAGCAACGCTCAACCTCTCGTAACGGTCATCATCGCCTCGTATAACCATGGTCGTTATATCGAGCAGAGCATTCTCAGTGTCCTAAATCAGACCTATCAGAACATCGAACTGCTGGTGGTCGATGATGGTTCCAGCGATGACAGTGTTGAGCGAATCAACGCTTTGCAGGCCCAACACGGGTTCGATTTCCGGGTCCAGAAGAATCAGGGGCTGACCAACACCCTGAACGGCGCGATTGCCCGTTCCAGCGGCAGCCTGATCGTGCCGTTCGGTTCCGATGACATCATGCTGCCGGACCGCATTGCCATCCAGGTCGAGTACATGGACGGCAAACCTGAAGTCGGGATTTGCGCCGGCAACATCGAGCTGATCGACGCTGACGGCAACCTGTACCCGGAGAAGCGTCAGCGTCGCGATGTGCCGTTCCGTCGCCTGGACTTCGACGACATGTTCCTGGAGCGCAAACCCTATCCTCCTGCACCGACCCTGATGATCCGCCGCGAAGCGCTGGACAAAGTGGGCGGGTTTGACCCGAACATTCGCCTGGAGGATTTGCTGATCGAGTTGAAGGTGACCCGCGCCGGTTACTTCATCGATGGTTTGAACGTGGTGATGGCGCGCTATCGCAAGCACGCCACCAACTCCTACAAAAATCATCGCTTCATGATCGACAACATTCTTCGATCCTACGCGCTCTTTAGCGACCATCCGTTGTACGACGAGGTGCGCTACAAGTTCCTGAGCTCCATGTTCCTGAAAACCGCCAACCGTGATCGCAAGCTGGCCCGCGAGCTGCTGGCACAGATCCCGTTCAAGGCCTGGAACAAGAAGACCTGGCGTGGCCTGGGCCGCCTGTTCTTCTCACCGCTGGAAAAAGATTGAGCCAGGATTGGTTTCAACCGCTTTGCAGTGATGGTATCGAAGGTTTCCTTGCTTGCGCCCGCCAGCCCGTGCGGTCGTTCAACCAAGTGGGGCGGATGTTTCCGAAAGTCTTTTTTGAGTATTCCTGTTTTGACGTAGCCAGTGCAGGGTTTTCTTGCCCGCGTTGATGCCTGGTTTCTCGATATACAGGTAGGTCATGCTGCTGATCAAAATCAGCAAGCAGCTACCCAGGGCGAGCAGTGGCAGGAAAACCCGGATTTCGCGGGCGTCCAGGTGCAACATCAGCGGCAGTCGCTGCATCAGCACCCAGATCAAGAAGCCATGCAGCAAGTAAGTGCTATAGCTGATCTCTCCGAGCCAGCGGATGCTGCGTGGTCTAAGGGCTCCAAACAGAGGGTTTCCAGAAGCTACGATCACGAAAAACAACGAAATCAGCAACAACGATTCCAGGCTGAAGGCGCGGTCGAATGCCGTAAATGCAATGGCTAGCGCCAGCAAGGCAATTGCACCGGCCAGAGGGGTCTTGCCCCAGGCCAGCAAATGCGGGCGGCGAATCCAGTACGCCGCTGCAATGCCACCGAGAAAGCCGGCCAGGAAATGTTTCTTCAGTGAGTGCTCCCAGCCAACCAGTTGATACAGGGCATAAATGCCGATCAGGCACAGCACCGTCTGTAGCCAACCGCCACGATAGACAAAAATCAGTCCAGCCAGTGGCAGGGCCATGTAGAAGAACACTTCGTAAGCCAGGGTCCAGGTGACATTGGAGATCAGCATCCCGGTTTGGTGGTATTGATTGACGTCCGGTCGGTCGAAGGTCAACCAGGACAGGATCTGTCCAATGAACTGGGTGCCAGAGTCCTTGAGTTCCCAGTTCTGCAGATAGAACACCGTCACAAAGACCAACGCCATCAGTGGCAGGTAAAGCGGGTAGAGGCGAAAGAGTCTCGATACCGCAAAGGCCAGCCAGTCATGTTGCCGCCCTTGGGTGAGCAACCGGTCCCAGAACAGAAATCCGGTGATCATGAAAAACAGCGCAACGCTGCCCTGGCCAAGTTGCGAGTAGAAATTGCTCGGCGGTAAATCGATCTTGCCCGTGCTCAGGAATATCCAGGTAATGATTGAATGGTGGATAAACACGCCGAACGCGAGATATCCGCGCAGTCCATCAATGCTGGCAAAGCGACTGTTACCCGCATGTTCCAGATGATCGGAGATTTTCGGTACGGCGCGTAGCACAAGTGCAGCGGTCACGATGGCGAGCAGGTAGGCCGCTATCGCGTAAATCGGATTGATTTCATTCATGGGTGAGCCCGGACCGGGGAGTTTCCGGTCAGCACTTGTTTGTGCAGGTTATCCACGTCGGCTTTCGATGCCATCGCAGCGTATCCATTGAGCAGCGCTTCGAAATGATCCTCGAACAGCCAGCGCTTATCGACGGTATAACGCTGCATATGACGCAAATTACGCTGACGCAGGGACGGACTCAATGATGAAGGGTAGATGCGCATATCCGCCAGATCGATCAGCCCGAACTCACCGTCTTCCAGTACCAGCACGTTCCCCAAGTGGAGAGAGCGGAAGTAGACACCTTGCTCATGCAGTTGCGCCATGAATTTGCCGAAACGTTCCACTAGCGTCTGACGTACCGAGGGGGCGGTAATGCCTTGCAGGACTTGGCGCAAAGTGTGCCCTGGCAAGGGCGAGTAGTGCACGGCGGTACTGCCGTCTTCGAGCCGGTACAGGTCAAGGATGGGGGGGGTCGGAATACCCATCGTGCGCAGTTGCACACTGTTAATGGCAAAACGTTGGGAATACGGGTTGAAACTGCCCGATGTATACCACCGGCGGCGTCGAAACAGCTTGAGGAAACTGCCGTCGATCAGGCGCAGGACCTTCGGCCCCAAACCATCTTCTTCGACGATTTGCGCATTGGCAGTGAGCTGTTGCAGGGCGCTCGCGGTCACTGTTTTGATCGGCATGGCCAGTAAGCGTCTGGCCCGCAGGTTGATGCTCAATGCGGCAATCAGTGCCAGGGGAATCCACAACAGGAACCAGTGCTCTTTTGGCCGGGAAATAATCCCTCCGCCTTCAGTCAGGCCTGCTCCGATGCCAAATACCAGCCAGGCTGAAGCGATGATAAACAGCGGTTGCAGGCGGTTGCGCCAGCTACACAGAAGGCCTTGAGCCTGGAAGAACAGCCAGGGTAACAAGCCGACAATACCGACGTAATAGAGCACGCCAAGTGCAAAACTATGGGGCTCCATCAGGTTGAATCCGATGCCGGGGTCGAGGGTCAGGTCGGCGTTGAAGCCATGTCCGATCCACGGGTGATTGGCAATTTTTTGCAGAGCCATCTGCCATATCTCGAAACGGTAGGAGTCACCCCGTTCATTGATCATTCGCGAAAACATCACGGCAACGGTGGCACCCGTGACGAAGAGTGCGCCAAGCAAGGCAACGGATCGCCGATTCCAGCAAATGAAGCTTAGCCAGAGCGCGGCCAGTGTCAGTGCGACCAGTGGTGTCCTTGAGCCGGTAGCCATCACTGCGGCGAACATGACCGCCATTGCGGGAATGCTCAGCCAGAGTATCTGGTGACGCTTGCAAGTCATGCTCAAACTCAGCCAGTAGGTGCAGAAAAAACCGAATAAATGGGAGCTGAGCAGCGGATTGTCGAAGGCGCCAACACCAATCAGGCGCATGCCCGGTTCGTAGACGCGGGCAAACATGTACAGGTTGTAGATCGATGCGATCAACGCCACCGTTGCTGCGCAAAACAGCAACGGCTGGATAATTTCGCTGCGAAAACGCACCAGCAGGTAGCACCCGGCGAACAGCAGCAATGTGTGCAAGGGTGGTTTGAACTCACCACCGATATTTTGCTCGCTTGGACCCCAGAACAGGCTGAGCAGCGCCCAAGCCACGAACAGCAGTACTGCGACGAAGATTGGCTCGTTGAGCAGTTCTTTGCCCACCCGCGGGCGCAAGCACAGTGCTAGCAGCGCTGGAATGCTGAACAGGCCATAAAAAAGTTTGTGGAGCAGACTGCGCCCTGGAAGAAAAAACAGCGCGCAAAGCAGCAACAAATAACCGAGCGGCAAAATCCACAGGCAAATGAAATCGAAGACACGATTGGAAGTATTGTTCAGGCCGTTTAATTGCATGCTGAGTGATTCATTCCTGAGTTGAACGACCATGTTAAGGCTGGGCGGGCTGGATATAGGTTTGGGGGCGTCACAATACCAGTCTTTACGCGATTGCCAGAACCCTGAAGAAGCTGTGCTAAAGTCTGCGTCCTTTTTATCGACATTCGCGTGATATGACCGACTCCAGTCTCTCCGCAAGCCCATCGAGCTTGAAAATCTACTTCCGCCTGCTCGGCTATGTCCGGCCGTACATCAGTATGTTCCTGATCAGCATTGTCGGATTCCTGATTTTCGCTTCGACGCAGCCAATGCTGGGCTACATCCTGAAGTACTTCGTCGATGGCCTGTCCAATCCGCAAGCAGTGCTATTCCCGACCGTGCCGTACCTGCGCGACTTGCAGCTGCTGCAGGCAGTGCCCTTGCTGATCATTCTGATCGCAGCGTGGCAGGGGCTGGGGTCCTATCTGGGCAACTACTTCCTGGCCAAGGTCTCCCTTGGGCTGGTCCATGACCTGCGAGTCCAGTTGTTCAACAACCTGTTGGTGCTGCCGAACCGATACTTCGACAAGCATAACTCGGGTCATCTGATTTCACGTATCACCTTCAACGTGACCATGGTCACGGGGGCGGCGACAGATGCGATCAAGGTCGTAATTCGTGAAGGCATGACGGTGATCTTCCTGTTTGCCTCGCTGCTGTTCATGAACTGGCGCCTGACGCTGGTGATGGTCGCCATCCTGCCGCTCATCGCCGTGATGGTGCGTACGGCGAGCAAGAAATTTCGCAAACAGAGCAAGAAGATCCAGTTGGCGATGGGCGATGTGACGCATGTGGCCTCGGAAACCATCCAGGGCTATCGCGTGGTTCGCAGTTTCGGTGGTGAGGTTTACGAAGAAAAGCGTTTCTTCGAAGCCAGTCAGGGCAACACCGACAAGCAGTTGCGTATGACCCGTACCGGTGCCATCTACACGCCATTACTGCAACTGGTGATCTATACCGCCATGGCGGCGCTGATGTTCCTGGTGCTGTACCTGCGTGGTGACGCGTCCGCTGGTGACATGGTTGCCTATATCACGCTGGCTGGCCTTTTGCCCAAGCCCATCCGTCAATTGTCCGAGGTCAGCTCGACCATCCAGAAGGGGGTCGCAGGTGCCGAGAGCATCTTCGAGCAATTGGATGTCGAGCCTGAAGTCGATACCGGCACCATCGAGCGTGATGTTGTCAGCGGTCGTCTGGAGGTGCGTAACCTCAGTTTTACTTATCCCGACACCGAGCGTCAGGTGCTCGACGACATCAGCTTCTCGGTAGAGCCAGGGCAAATGGTCGCGCTGGTGGGACGTTCCGGCAGTGGCAAGTCGACGCTGGCCAACCTGATCCCGCGCTTCTATCACCACGACAAGGGCCAGATCCTCATCGATGGCGTTGAGGTGGAAGAATACAAACTGCTGAACCTGCGCAAGCACATCGCCCAGGTGACTCAGCATGTAACGCTGTTCAGCGACACCGTGGCCAACAACATTGCCTATGGCGATCTGGCCGGCGCGCCTCGTGAAGATATCGAGAAAGCCGCGAGAGACGCCTACGCGATGGATTTCATCAAGCAGTTGCCTGAGGGGCTTGATACCCAGGTTGGCGAAAACGGCGTATTGCTGTCCGGTGGCCAGCGGCAGCGCCTGGCGATTGCGCGGGCACTGTTGAAGAATGCACCCTTGCTGATTCTCGACGAGGCCACGTCGGCACTTGATACCGAATCCGAACGCCACATTCAGGCTGCGCTGGATCAGGTCATGAAAGGCCGCACCACTCTGGTGATTGCTCACCGGCTGTCGACCATCGAGAAGGCTGACCTGATCCTGGTCATGGATCAGGGGAAAATCGTCGAGCGTGGCACCCACGCTCAACTGCTGGCGCAAAATGGCTACTACTCGCGTCTGAATGCCATGGGCCTGGATGCCCCGACGCAAGACATCGCTTGAGACCGATAGCCGAGTGAGCATGGTTCACCCTTGTACACACCGGGCGTGCAATGCGCCCGGTGGCAATGGCAGCAATCTGCGCGTCGGCGATTTGCCGCGTGGGACGTTATCGGGGTGTTTGTGAGCGAGCCGCTGGAAACGGACGCCTGCAGGCGCTTGCCCGATGTCCTGCTCAAAAAATGAGCAAAAAAACCTGCTGAATGATCCGGTTGCAGCCGCACAAGCCCATGCCCACCCTGTGTTAATATCGCGCCCCTGTTCATTTTGTATGTGGGTTGCTCCATGAAGTTGTCCATGCCGCGATTCGATCAAGCCCCTGTCTTGGTGGTCGGCGATGTCATGCTCGACCGTTACTGGCATGGTGGTACCTCACGGATTTCCCCTGAGGCACCCGTACCGGTCGTTAAGGTCGAGAACATTGAGGACCGCCCGGGCGGTGCCGCCAACGTTGCGTTGAACATTGCCGCGCTCGGCGCGCCGGCCTCGCTGGTTGGCGTGACAGGCGACGATGAAGCCGCCGACAGCCTGGTCAATAGCCTCAAGGGCGCAGGTGTGCGGGCGCTGTTCCAGCGTATTGCGCACCAGCCGACCATCGTCAAACTGCGGGTCATGAGTCGTCACCAGCAATTGCTGCGTATCGATTTCGAAGAGCCGTTCTCCACCGACGCCATGGCGCTGGCGGTGCAAGTCGACGAATTGCTCGAAGGCATCAAGGTGCTGGTGCTGTCCGACTACGGCAAAGGCGCGCTGAAAAATCATCAGGTGCTGATCCAGGCGGCCCGTGCCCGTGGCATTCCGGTGCTGGCTGATCCCAAGGGCAAGGATTTCTCGATTTACCGGGGTGCGAGCCTGATCACGCCGAACCTCAGCGAGTTCGAAACCATCGTCGGTGGCTGCGCCGATGAGCACGAGCTGGTGAGCAAGGGCGCGAAGCTGATGCACGATCTCGAGCTCGGCGCCTTGCTGGTGACCCGTGGCGAGCATGGCATGACCCTGCTGCGTCCGGATCATCCGGCGTTGCACCTGCCGGCCCGTGCCCGTGAAGTGTTTGACGTGACCGGTGCCGGCGACACAGTGATTTCCACCCTGGCGGCGGCCATTGCTGCCGGTGAGGAGTTACCCCATGCGGTAGCCCTGGCCAACCTGGCCGCGGGCATCGTGGTCGGCAAGCTGGGTACGGCGGCCATTAGCGCACCGGAACTGCGCCGCGCCATTCAGCGTGAAGAAGGTTCCGAGCGTGGTGTGCTTGGTCTCGAGCAGTTGTTGCTCGCCGTTGACGACGCCCGTGCGCACAACGAGAAAATCGTGTTCACCAACGGCTGCTTCGACATCCTGCATGCCGGTCATGTGACGTATCTGGAACAGGCGCGGGCCCAGGGTGATCGCCTGATCGTCGCGGTCAACGACGACGCATCGGTGAGTCGCCTGAAGGGGCCGGGTCGTCCGATCAACAGTGTTGACCGACGCATGGCGGTACTGGCGGGGCTGGGTGCTGTTGACTGGGTGATCAGTTTCCCGGAAGGCACGCCGGAAAACCTGCTGCGCGAGGTCAAACCTGATGTGCTGGTCAAGGGTGGGGACTACGGGATTGACCAAGTGGTCGGCGCGGACATCGTGGCGGCTTACGGCGGCACCGTGAAAGTGCTGGGGCTGGTGGAAAACAGTTCCACTACCGCGATTGTCGAGAAGATTCGCAAGTCCGAATAACGCAGCTTTTGTAAGAGCGAGTTTGCTCGCGAAAAACCTGGGAGCACTGCGGGGCGCCAGGTTTTCCGCGTCATCGTTGGCCTCCATCGCGAGCAGGCTCGCTCCTACAGGGTACGCGGCACGATCTTCTTCAGCAGCAGCTTTGCCTTCCCCCGCAAGCGGGCCAGTCCGGAATCCTTCCCCGGTGGCGTCAAGCCTTGCTGGCTCACCCAATCCTTCCAGCGGATCCGCTCATCCCTCACCAGCCAGCCTTCCTGTCGGGCAAAGCTTTCAGCCAAGTACAGTCCGCGCGTGCTGGCCGGGTGCAACTGATCCTTTTTCAAGGTGTAGAGCTCAGCCATGGGGCGGCCGTCCTGCAAGGGCATCAGGTACAAATCGGGACGCTTGCGATCGAGTCGGGCGACCAGTTGATCGCCTTCCAGCCGTTCATCAACATGAAACAAACTCAAGGATTTGGCTTCCTTGGGCACGTCCAGGCGCAAATCGTAGATCAATTGCAGCGACGCCGTCGGCAGATGCACGTAGGCGCGCGGTCGTTCGATCAACTGCAGATTGGCGCAACGCACCGGCCGAGCCGAGCCGGACAGCGGCGTCAGGCGAAACGGCAAGGCCTCGCGGTAGTGCAGGGCCGACGAGTAGGGCGCCGGCAACCAGGTGTCGTTGAAGCGGCCGCCGAGCCAGCCTTCCGGGGTTTCCAGCAGGCATTCTTCGGCAATCTCCTGGATGGCGGTGTGCAACGGCAGGTTCAGCTCGTGGGCCGGGACATAACCGGAGATCAGCTTGAGCACCACGTCGCCACGGTCCTGGCGACGTTGACGCACCAGCACCCAGTAATCGCGATTCTGCCAGTGCAGCGTCAGGCGTACCGAAACGCCGAGATTGGCCAGTTCAAGTGAAAACCGCTCCGTGTCGGCGACCGTCACCGGACGGCGACGCTGCAGGATCTGGGAGAAATTCAGCGGCCTCCCGACACTCTGATAGCTCAGGCCTTCGGGAGTCGCTTCGACGTATAACGGCAGGGTCTTGAAGTTGCTCGGGTTCTTTCTTATGAGCGTACGCGGCATGTCGGCTCCTGCTTAAGGCCGCGTGGGCGGCGTCAGTTGCTACGTAGGACCTGGGCAACGGTCGCGACGTTGTGGGCGAGGTGCAGCGGATTGATGGTCCCGACAATAGCACTGGCAACACCCGGATGTTCAAACAACAATTCGAAACTGGCGCGCACCGGGTCCACGCCCGGGCTCAGGCATGCGTGACCGCTGGCGAGGGCTTTTTTGACCAGAATGGCTTTGCCGTGAGCAGCAGCATAGTCAATGACAGCCTTTTCGGTTTGCTCGTTCAGATTGTAGGTGACCATCGCGCAATCACCTTGCTCCAGGGCCTTCAAGCCGCCGTCGACGGTTTTTCCGGAAAAGCCGAACCCGCGAATCTTGCCCTCGGCCTTGAGTTCGGCGAGGGTCGCATAGACTTCGCAGTCGTTGAGGATCGCCAGGTCATTACCATCGGAATGCACCAGCACCAGGTCGATAAAATCCGTTTCCAGACGCTGCAGGCTGCGTTCGACCGAGAATCGGGTGTGCGCGGCGCTAAAGTCGTGCCGCGACAGGCCGTCGGCGAATTCTTCACCGACCTTGCTGACAATCACCCAATCCTGACGCTGGCCGCGCAGTAAAGGGCCGAGGCGCTCCTCGCTGCGACCGTAGGCCGGAGCGGTGTCGATCAGGTTGATGCCCAGGTCGCGGGTCAGCTTGAGCAGCATGCGCGCTTCGTCGTCGTCAGGGATCTGAAAGCCATTGGGATATTTCACCCCTTGATCACGGCCGAGTTTCACCGTACCCAGGCCCAGCGGCGACACCAGCAGGCCGGTGCTGCCCAAGGGGCGATGCAGGTCATGCAGGGTGGGTTGGCTCATGGCAGCAGTTGCTCCCACGCCGTGACGCCCATCGGCGGCTTTGGCAATTCGGGGAGTGGCGCTGCCGGGACCGGTTGAATGCCATCGCGGGCAAGGCTCGCCATCACCCGGTCGGCGAAGTCCGGCGCCAACGCCAGTTTGGTTGGCCAGCCCACCAGCAGTCGGCCCTCCTCGGCGAGAAACGCGTTGTCAGGGCGAGTCAGGCCCGATTGCAGCGGCTCGGCGCGATCCACGCGCAAGGTGGCCCACTGCAAGGTGCTCAGGTCGATCCATGGCAGCAACTGGGCGAGTTCTTTCTGCGCAGTGGCGATTTGCTCCGCAGGCTCACGGTTGACGCCTTCGGTTTCGGCGATATCGCCGCCCAGATACCAGACCCATTGGCCATCGGCGGCCGGGTGCGTGGTGACGGTAAGGCGCGGTTTGGTGCCGCCGCCCAGGCAGTGGGCGTAGAGCGGTTTGAGGCTCGGGCCCTTGGCGATGATCATGTGCAATGGCCGCCGCTGCATGGCAGGCTGGCTCAGGCCCAACGCTTCGAGCAGCGCAGCCGTTCCGCCGCCGGCGCTCAAGACGATGCGTTGGGCGCGGATCTCGCGCTCGTCCACCTTCAGGCCGACCAGCACGCCACCTTCAAGCAGCGGCTCGATCTTCTGGCCGGCAAGCAAACCGTCACCCGCCAGATCGGCCAGGCGCTGGATCAGGCTCGGCACATCGACCACCAGTTCCGCCAGGCGATAGACTTTGCCCTTGAAGCGTTTGTCCTGAAGGGCGGGCGGGAGTTGATCGCCCTTGACCTGATCGACACGACCACGCACGGCTTTACTGGCGAAAAAACTGGTGAGGTTGCCGGCGATCGTGCCCGGAGACCACAGGTAGTGCGCTTCGGACAGCAGGCGCACGCCGGACAGGTCCAGTTCGCCGTCACCTGCCAGGGCCTCACGCCAGCGGCGCGGCATGTCGGCGATGGCTTCCGAAGCCCCGGTCAGGGCGCCATGCAGCGCGTATTTGGCGCCGCCGTGGATGATGCCCTGGGACTTCAGGCTTTGCCCGCCACCGAGACTGGCGCTTTCCACCAGCACGGTCGAAAACCCCTGGCGGCGCAGGCGCGCATTCAGCCAGAGGCCGGCGACACCAGCGCCGACAATCAGAACGTCGGTGGAAATAACGGATGGCATGCAGCGACCTCAGTGTTTGAGTGAAGCTGCAAGTTTCAAGCTTCAAGCTATAAGCTGCAAGCAAGACCTCTTGTTGCTTATAACTTGAAGCTTATGGCGGCAGTTAATGCCCGGCAGTTTTCGAGAACAACTGAATGACAACAACGCCCAACACGATCAACGCCATCCCCAGCATCGCCGGCACGTCCAGCTTCTGCCCGTAGATGAACAGCGCCGCGACGCTGACCATCACGATCCCCATGCCGGCCCAGACCGCGTAAGCCACGCCCACCGGCACGCTGCGTACCACCAGCGTCAGCATCCAGAAGGCAATCCCGTAGCCGACGATCACCAGCAGCAGTGGCAGTGGGGTGCTGAAGCCTTTGACCGCTTTCATCGAAACAGTGGCAATCACTTCGGCGCAGATGGCAATGGCCAGGTAGTAGTAAGCGGTCATGGGTCAATCCTCGTATGAAGTGTTGCTTTCTGAGGTGGCATTCTAGAGATTCGTCAGATGCGGTAAAGTCATTACCTATCTGTTATTGAGATGGGTTTGGGCGTGAGTATGCAATGGAACCTGGAGCAGCTGCGCTTGTTCGTCAGCGTGGCGGAGCAACGTTCGTTTTCCGCCGTGGCACGGAACCAGCGCAAGGCGCAGTCGGCGGTCAGCAGTTCGATCGCGCTGCTGGAGGAAGACCTGGGCGTCAGCCTGTTCGACCGCAGCAGTGGTCGACAGCCAAAACTCACCGAAGCCGGCAACGCCTTGCTGGAAGAAGCACGGGAAGTGCTGCGTCAATGTGAGCGCCTCAATGGCCGGGCATTGGCGATGATGCGCGGGCAGGAGGCGCGTCTGCGTCTGGCTCAGGATGAGGCCATGCCTTACCAGCCGGTCATCGAAAGTTTCGAAGCGCTGGCTGAGCGCTTTCCCAGCCTGGAGGTGCAATTGACCAGTGCGGCTCAGGGCGAGGTGGCGCGCAAACTGGTGGAGCGTCGCGCCGATCTGGGCTTGTTGTTTTTTCACGACCAGATCCCCGAAGCGCTGGAGCGCCGCGTGCTCGGCAGCGTGGAAATGGTCACCGTGTGCGGCGTCGACCACCCGCTGGCGAAGCAGGCTCAGGTTGATCGCCAGGCGCTGGCCCGGTATCGCCAGCTGCTGATGTCGACCCAGTCCAGCCTCTATCCCGGCAGCGAGCCGGCCAGCCCGCAAGTCTGGCGGGCCGACAGCTTTTACGTGATGGCGGAATGGCTGGTGCGCGGCCTCGGCTGGGCCTGGCTGCCGCGCCACGTGGTGCAGTACCCGACCTATCAGGGGCAAATGGTCGAGTTGAGCAGCGAGTGGACCCCGCCGGCGTTGGTGGTGGAACTGGTCTGGCGCCGCGATGAACCCCTCGGTCCGGCGGCTCGCTGGCTGGCAGAACGTTTTGCCGTGCACTTGCAGGCGATCGGCGAAAAACCCGATAAACTCCGCCGCCATGAATAGAACTCTGTATACCGCGCTGTTTTATCTGGGGCTGCCTTTGGTAGCGATTCGGCTGTGGCTGCGGGCGCGCAAGGCGCCGGCCTATGCCAAGCGCATTGGCGAGCGTTTCTCCTTTGGAATGCCGGCGATGCAGCCGGGTGGTCTCTGGGTGCACGCGGTGTCTGTGGGCGAGAGCATTGCCGCTGCGCCGATGATTCGCGCTTTGCTGCAACGATATCCACAACTGCCGATTACCGTCACTTGCATGACCCCGACCGGCTCGGAGCGCATCCAGGCGATGTTTGCCAATGAGCCACGCATCCAGCACTGCTATTTGCCGTACGACTTGCCGTGCGCTGCCCGGCGCTTCCTTGATCGGGTCCAGCCAAGGTTGGCGGTGATCATGGAGACAGAACTGTGGCCCAACCATATCCATGAATGCGCCAAACGCGGGATTCCCGTGGCGTTGGCCAATGCGCGCCTGTCCGAACGCTCGGCGAAAGGCTATGGCCGCTTTGCCAAACTGACCGGGCCGATGCTCGCCGAAATGAGCCTGTTCGCGGTGCAGACCGAAGCCGAGGCCCAGCGCTTCCGCAATTTGGGGGCCCGGGCGCCAACCGTTGAGGTGACCGGCTCAATCAAGTTCGACCTGACCATCGACCCGCAGCTGTTGCAGCGAGCCGCCGAACTGCGGGCCCAATGGCAGGCGCAGGAACGCCCGGTGTGGATCGCGGCCAGTACCCACGAGGGCGAAGACGAGGTGGTGTTGGCGGCCCATCGTCAGTTGCTGGCGAGCCATCCCGATGCCTTGCTGATTCTGGTGCCGCGCCATCCCGAGCGTTTCAATGCGGTGTTCGAGTTGAGCCGACAGCAGGGCTTTGCCACGGTCCGTCGTTCCACGGGCGAGCCGGTCACTGCCGCGACGTCAGTGTTGCTGGGCGACACCATGGGCGAATTGCTGTTTCTCTATGCCTTGGCCGACAGTGCCTTCGTCGGTGGCAGCCTGGTGCCCAATGGCGGGCACAACCTGCTGGAACCGGCGGCGCTGGCCAAGCCAGTGTTGAGCGGTCCACATCTGTTCAACTTCCTCGAAATCGCCGCGCAGTTGCGCAGTGCCGGGGCGTTGCAGGAAGTGGAGGATGCCGAAGGGTTGGCACTGGCGGTGCAGCGTCTGTTCGAATTGCCCAGGGATGCGCAGCGGATGGCGGAGGCGGGGTTGAAGGTGATGCGCACCAATCAAGGCGCATTGCAGCGGTTGCTGGATGGGTTGGGGCGGTTGATCGAGCGGGCGTGAATCCATTCCTGACCCATTGTGGCGAGGGAGCACGCTCGCTCGCCACAAAAGTCTTTCGCCAGGACTTTTTTGTTACTGACCCGGTCTTGCATTCAACTGGTCAGCCGCTGCCTTGGCCAGATCCGGCGGCAGGAAGTCCTTGTCCGGGTTGTAGTCAGGCTTGAGCCACCGCGCCAGGTCCTGCAAATCTCCCGGGTTCAACGTGCCGGCCTGTTGCTTGAGGCGCAGGTTGTCGAGGATGTAGTCGTAGCGGGTGTTGTTGTAGTTGCGCACCGAGGTGTACAGCTGGCGCTGCGCATCCAGCACGTCAACGATGTTTCGTGTTCCCACCTGATAACCGATTTCGGTCGCTTCCACCGCACTCTGGTTGGAAATGATCGACTGCTTGCGCGCCTGTACCTGTTCGACGTCGGTATTCACTGCGCGGTGCAGGTCGCGGGTGTTTTCGACGATTTGCCGGCGCAGGGATTCACGTTGCTGCTCGATCTGATCCAGTTGTGCATAGGATTGGCGCACCTGGGAGTTGATCAGGCCGCCGCTGTAGATCGGGATGTTCAGCTGCAGGCCCACCGAGGTTTGCTCGACGTTGCCCCCGTACGGTTGGGGAAAGCCGTTCGGATTGCTGAAGCCCAGGGCGTCGTTATCGCCTTTTTCGTATTTCGCCACGGCGTCAATGGTCGGCGCGTGGCCGGCCTTGCGCTGCTTGAGGGTTTGCTCGGCAGCGCTGACGGCGTAGTTGCTGGCCAACAGATTGAGGTTCTGTTTGGCCGCCGTTTCGACCCAGGCCTTGGCATCGTTCGGCGCTGGCGGCAGGATCGGCAGGTTGTGGCTGATGCCCTGGATCGAGTTGTACTGACGGTTGGTCAGGGTGATCAGCGCTTCAAATGCATCATCCACCTGGCGCTGCGCGACGATACGGTTGGCGCGTGCGGTGTCGTAGCTGGCTTGTGAGTTGAGCACGTCGGTCTTGTCCGAGAGACCGACATCGAAGCGCTCATTGGACTGATCGAGCTGGCGTTTGAACGCGGCTTCCTCGGCCTTGGTCGAGGCCAGGTTGTCCTGGCTGCGCAGTACGTTGAAGTAACTGTTGGCGGTTTGCAGGATCAGGTTCTGCTCGGTTGCCGAGAGTTGCAGCGCGGCCTGCTCATTGACGTCCTTGGCGGCCTGGAACTGGAACCAGCGATCGGCACGGAACAACGGCTGCGCCAGCGTGGCCTGGTATGAATGAGCATTGCGGTTGGCGGTGGTCGACGGCTGATCGAGCGAGGTGCGCGCGCTGGACACTTGCGCGCCACCCGAGAGATTAGGCAGCAGGCCGGCGCGGGCCTGGGGCACGACTTCCTTCTGGGCACCGTATTGGGCCATGGCGGCGGCGAGATCGGCGTTGTTGTTCACCGCTTCCTGATAGACGCTGACCAGATCGGTTTTGTTGGATAAGGGCGCTTCTGCCCAGGCCATTCCATTGGACGCACAAGACACGGCCAGGGCCAGTGAGAGTTTGCGCAGCATAGGCGTTCCCTAAAATTAATATTACACAAGTAATTTGAGCGCCAAGGCTAAGGCGCGACACGTGCAACGTCAATGCGCGCGACGGCGTAGCGAGTGTAGTGGTGCATCGGGACGCCAACAATCCTGCAATTGCGCCATTCATCATGGTATTTGCCGCAGAGTTGGCGTTCTTTGCCAGTTGTGTCTAGACTGGCCGGGTTCTTGTCGGGGTGCCTTGCTATGAGGCTGAGATCGAATAATTTCGGATCCCGTTGAACCTGATCAGGTTAGCGCCTGCGTAGGGAACAAGATTTCTCGTCACCCGGCGAGTCCTCTTGTGCTTCGTCCGGGATGTTGTTCGACAATCGAACACCCCTCGAGCACTGAGCACAGCACTGCTGGAATTCCCAGCGCCCGTGCGTCCATTCGTTTACAGGTTCGCTCCGACAAAAATCCACTGCCTGGATGCTGTCTGGAGAGCCCGTGATGACGACAAAAGCAAAAAACGACACCCACCTGAGCGAATCGGCCAAGGTCGACGAGCAGTCGGTTCAGCCTTTTACCCGCTCGCAAAAAATTTATGTGCAGGGCTCTCGCCCGGACATTCGCGTGCCGATGCGCGAAATCAGCCTGGACGTGACCCCCACCGATTTCGGTGGCGAAATCAATGCCCCGGTCACTGTCTATGACACTTCAGGCCCGTACACCGACCCCAACGTCATCATCGACGTGCGCAAGGGCTTGGGCGATGTGCGCTCGGCCTGGATCGACGACCGGGGTGATACCGAGCGCTTGCCTGGCCTGAGCTCGCACTTCGGCCAGGAGCGCCTGGCCGATCCGGAACTGACCAAGCTGCGCTTCGCTCACGTCAACAACCCGCGCCGCGCCAAGGCGGGGGCCAACGTCAGCCAGATGCACTACGCGCGCAAAGGCATCATCACCGCCGAGATGGAATACGTCGCCATCCGCGAAAACATGAAGCTGCAAGAGGCCCGCGCTGCCGGCCTGATGAAACAGCAGCACGCCGGTCACAGCTTCGGCGCCAGCATCCCGAAGGAAATCACGCCGGAGTTTGTCCGCGAAGAAATCGCCCGTGGTCGCGCAATCATTCCCGCCAACATCAACCACACCGAACTGGAACCGATGATTATCGGCCGTAACTTCCTGGTGAAGATCAACGGCAACATCGGCAACAGCGCCCTGGGTTCGTCCATCGAAGAAGAAGTGGCGAAACTGACTTGGGGTATTCGCTGGGGTTCGGACACGGTCATGGACCTGTCCACCGGCAAGCACATCCACGAAACCCGTGAGTGGATCATCCGCAACTCGCCGGTGCCGATCGGTACCGTGCCGATTTACCAGGCGCTGGAGAAGGTCAATGGGGTCGCTGAAGACCTGACCTGGGAGCTGTTCCGCGACACGCTGATCGAGCAGGCCGAGCAGGGCGTCGACTACTTCACCATCCACGCCGGCGTGCTGTTGCGCTATGTGCCGATGACCGCCAAGCGGGTGACCGGCATTGTTTCCCGTGGCGGTTCGATCATGGCCAAGTGGTGCCTGGCGCACCACAAGGAAAACTTCCTCTACACCCATTTCGACGAAATCTGCGAAATCATGAAGGCCTACGACGTCAGCTTCTCGCTGGGCGATGGTCTGCGTCCGGGTTCGATTGCCGACGCCAACGACGAAGCGCAGTTCGGCGAGCTGGAGACCCTCGGTGAGCTGACCAAGATCGCCTGGAAGCACGACGTGCAATGCATGATCGAAGGCCCGGGTCACGTGCCGATGCAGTTGATCAAAGAGAACATGGACAAGCAGCTCGAGTGCTGCGACGAGGCGCCGTTCTACACGCTTGGCCCGCTGACCACCGACATCGCGCCAGGCTACGACCACATCACCTCGGGTATTGGTGCGGCGATGATCGGCTGGTTCGGTTGCGCCATGCTCTGCTACGTGACGCCGAAGGAGCATTTGGGTCTGCCGAACAAGGATGACGTGAAGACCGGGATCATCACCTACAAGATCGCCGCTCATGCCGCCGACCTTGCGAAGGGGCATCCAGGCGCGCAGATTCGTGACAATGCCTTGAGCAAGGCGCGTTTCGAATTCCGTTGGGAAGATCAGTTCAACCTCGGCCTCGATCCGGACACCGCTCGCTCGTATCACGATGAAACCCTGCCGAAGGATTCGGCCAAAGTCGCGCATTTCTGCTCGATGTGCGGGCCGAAGTTCTGCTCGATGAAAATCACCCAGGAAGTGCGCGAGTACGCGGCCAACCAGCGGATCGAAGCATTGGACGTGGACGTCGCCCAAGGCATGGCCGAGCAGGCCGAGCGCTTCAAGAAAGAAGGCAGTCAGCTGTACCAGAAAGTTTGACCTGACCTGAAAGGGTGGGGCCTACAGGCCCCATCGCGAGCAGGCTGGCTCCCACACTGGATTTGTGAACGCCACAAGTCCCTTGTGGGAGCCAGCCTGCTGGCGATAGCGGTCAACACAACAACAAATGTCCCTCTGAGATAACACCCTTGAGCATTCAACCCAGCACTTACTCCCCCGATATCGCGGTGCCGTCTGACAGGCGTGTGTTCGGCGGCCGTGATCTGTTTTCCCTGTGGTTCTCCCTCGGCATCGGCCTGATGGTGCTGCAGACCGGTGCGCTGTTGGCGCCAGGTTTGGGGCTGTCCGGCTCGTTGCTGGCGATTTTTCTAGGCACGCTGGTCGGCGTTCTGCTGCTGGCCGCGGTTGGCGTGATCGGCAGCGATACCGGCCTGTCGTCGATGGCCGCGCTCAAACTCAGCCTCGGCGCCAAAGGCGCCAGCCTGCCGGCGGTGTTGAACCTGCTGCAACTGATCGGTTGGGGCTCGTTCGAAATCATCGTCATGCGCGATGCCGCCAGCCTGTTGGGCGCGCGGGCCTTCAGCGAAGGCAGCCTGCTGTCCCATCCGATGCTGTGGACGCTGTTCTTCGGTGCGCTGGCGACCTTGTTGGCGGTCAGCGGCCCGTTGACGTTCGTGCGCCAGATCCTGCGCAAATGGGGCATCTGGCTGCTGTTGGCCGCGTGCACCTGGCTGACCTGGAACCTGTTCGCCAAGGCTGATCTGGCGGGCTTGTGGGCGCAGGCCGGTGATGGCTCGATGCCGTTCGCCGTGGGCTTCGACATCGCGATTGCCATGCCGCTGTCGTGGCTGCCGCTGATCGCCGACTACTCGCGTTTCGGCAAGCGGGCGAAAAACGTATTCGGGGGCACCGCGATCGGTTTCTTTATCGGCAACTTCTGGCTGATGAGCCTGGGCGTGGCCTACACCCTGGCGTTCGCGCCGAGCGGTGAAGTCAATGCCTTGCTGCTGGCTCTGGCCGGTGCAGGCCTGGGGATTCCGTTGCTGCTGATTTTGCTGGATGAATCAGAGAACGCCTTTGCCGACATTCACTCGGCGGCGGTGTCCAGCGGGATTCTGTTGCGCTGGAAGGTCGAGCACCTGGCGTTGGCCATCGGGGTGGTCTGCACCTTGATCGCCTTGCTGGCACCCTTGGCTCAGTACCAGAACTTCCTGTTATTGATCGGTTCAGTGTTTGCGCCGCTGTTCGGCGTGGTGCTGGTGGACCACTTCATCCTGCGCAAACGCAGTGGCCAGGTCGCGTCAGCCGCTTTGCGCTGGCCGGCGCTGCTGGCCTGGCTGGGCGGGATCAGCACCTACCATCTGCTGGCCAATCTGTATCCGGACATCGGCGCAACCCTGCCGGCGCTGGTGCTGGCAGGGCTGCTGCAACTCGTGCTGGGCCGGGCCTTCAGTTACGGCCGGGAAACAGCTCGGGCTTGATGATGCCGTTAAGGCGAGGGTAGGGGATCTTCAGTTCGACATGGCCCAGCGCGTAAGGCGCGATGCTGCTGGTTTCGTACTTGAGGATCACCCCACCATAGGTCAGCGCCACGTTCTGGGTTTTCTGGAACGGCCAGCTCTTCACGAACTCCGGTTCCTGATCGAGCTTGGTGCTGATCAGCCAGCTGTTGTGCGCCACCTGCGCGGCTTTCCAGAACGCGTCTTCCTGTCCCGGCACCAGCATGTCCGACAGCGTCAGCACCTTATGTTGTTGACGTGAGTAGTTGATGAAGCCGCGGCCCGGAATCCCATGGGCGCCGCCGTTGTCCAGGTAGCTGGACAGTTCGACAATCACCAGGCCGTCATGCTGCTCGCGTACTTTCGATTGCAAATAACTGCTGTTGCGCGGGCCGGCGGTGCGCAAAAACTGTTCGCGATACGCGGCCAGTGTCGGCGCCACGGGGGCATCGGGCGAGGTGCGGGTCATTTGCAGCAGGCGTTTTTCGATGATGCCGTCAAGCGTAGGTTCGGCCGGGAAGTGCACGATATCAATATTCACCAGCGGGCAATCCTGATCCTTGCAGCCAGGCTTGAGCTGTTCGGAGGCGTCGCGAGTGGTTTCCAGCGGCGCCCGATAGTTGGGCTGGAACAGACTCTGGCAGGCACCCAGGGTCAGGGCGATGGCGGCCACGGAGGCGATTTTAAAAAGCGACATGGTTGTCCTTCATAAAACTGGGAAAGGCGAAAAGTTACCCGCTTCGACTGTCAACGAAGCAGTCAGTTCGCCACTAAGCTAATTAGAGTGGGTTTCGCCCTCACCGTCTATCCCGCTGACGGGAAAGGGGCTGCATCAAAGGTCTCCGGCGCGTTAGGATGGCGCGAAGTCGAGGTGGGAGCCTCGTACAGGATTAGCAGTAACGAGGATTGTCATGACTGATTTTGCCACCGCCACTCCGACCGCCGTTGATATCGTTCGGCGCGAACAGTGCTACCAGGGCTTCTACAAGCTTGATCGCCTGCACTTGCGCCACGAATTGTTCGCCGGTGGCATGAGTCGCGAGATCAATCGTGAAGTGTTCGTGCGCCATGATGCCGTGTGCGTGCTGCCTTACGATCCGCAGCGCGATGAAGTGGTGCTGATCGAGCAGTTCCGCGTCGGCGCCATGGGCAAGACCGACAATCCCTGGTTGATCGAACTGGTCGCTGGTCTGATCGACAAGGAAGAAGTACCGGAAGAAGTTGCTCGCCGCGAAGGGCAGGAGGAAGCTGGGCTTGTTTTCGGGGCGCTGTGGCCGATCACCCAATATTTTCCATCGCCGGGCGGCAGCAATGAATTCGTGCATTTGTACCTGGGGCGTTGCGAGACAATCGGGGTCGGCGGCCTGCATGGGCTGGAGGAAGAAGCAGAAGATATCCGCGTCTCGGTCTGGGCCTTTGAAGATGCCCTGCAGGCCGTACGCGACGGACGTATTGCCAACGCACCAAGCATCATTGCCTTGCAATGGCTGGCTTTGAATCGCGTTGAAGTGAGGGGGTTATGGTCGTAAACAAGCTGCGCGATCGCTATCGGGTAGATCTGGTGGGGCTGCAAGCGTCCTGCGAGGCGAACTACGCGCGACTGATGCGACTGCTGCCGGACATGCGCAACGAGCCGGCCGCGCGGCGCATCGCCGTGACCCATGGCGATCAGATGCTCGGGGTGCTGGCGCTGGAAGTGCTGCAAGTCTGTCCGTACACCACGACCCTGCAAGTGCGCCAGGAACACAGCCTGCCGTGGCTGCCGGTGCCGCAACTGGAAGTACAGGTCTACCACGACGCCTGCATGGCCGAAGTGGTCAGCGCCGAACATGCGCGGCGCTTTCGTGGCATCTATCCTTACCCGAACGCCTCGATGCACCAGCCGGATGAAAAAGCCCAACTGAACATGTTTCTGGGCGAATGGTTGAGCCATTGCCTGGCGTTGGGGCACGAGTACGAAGTCGTACGTTAATTGTGAGCCGCAGTTGTGAACTGCGTCAGGTTCACAGGTTTCCCCTTTAGGTCGTCCCCCAGCATAATTGCGCCATTCATCCATTCCCGTGATCACGCCCTGGGAGAACACCTTGCCGAGCGTATCCACATTGAGTGCCGCCGATCCGGCGTTTCTGGTGCAAATTTCCGACAGCCATCTGTTCGCCGAGGCGGATGGCACGCTGCTGGGCATGAATACCTGCGACAGCCTGCAAAGAGTCATCGAGCTGGTACGCCAGCAACAGCCGCAGATCGACCTGATCCTGGCCACGGGTGATCTGTCGCAGGACGGCACGCTGGAGTCTTACCAGCGGTTTCGCGACCTGACCGGGCAACTCGGTGCGCCAGCCCGCTGGATTCCCGGTAACCACGACGAGCCGTTGATCATGGCCGAGGCGGCGGTGCAGAGCGCGTTGCTGGAATCGGTGGTCGACATCGGCAATTGGCGGATCACGCTGCTTGATTCGGCCGTGCCGGGCTCGGTGCCGGGGTATTTGCAGGACGAACAGTTGCAACTGCTGGCGAGCTCGTTGAGTGAAACGCCGGAGCGTCATCACCTGGTGTGCTTCCACCACCATCCAGTGTCGATCGATTGTGCCTGGATGGAGCCGATCGGGCTGCGTAATCCCGAGGCGTTGTTTGCTGTGCTGGACCGTTTTCCACAGGTGCGCGCCGTACTTTGGGGGCACGTGCATCAGGAAGTCGATCAATGGCGTAATGATGTGCGTTTGATCGCTTCGCCTTCGACCTGCATTCAGTTCGAACCGGGCAGCGATGATTTCATGGTCGGGGAGCAAGCGCCGGGGTATCGCTGGCTGCGGCTGTTGCCGGATGGCCAGCTCGAAACCGGAGTGGAGCGCGTCACCGGTTTCGACTTCCAGATCGATTACAGCTCCAACGGCTATTAATCATTCCCCAAGATCACATTGCGGCCTTCGCGAGCAGGGCTTCGTGAGCGGTGCAGATCCATTGTGCAAGCGAGCTCGCTCGCGAAGGCGTCCGCCCGGGCGACCCGATTTCACGGGTATCCCCGATTCCCCCGACACCCTGTAAACTCCGCCTCTTTATCCGACGCACAGGGAGTTCAAATGTCCGGCTCGATCCTTTATATCCACGGGTTCAACAGCGCGCCTGCGTCGAAAAAGGCCACTCAGTTGAGCGAAGTGATGGAGCGTCTGGGCTTGAGCGATCGATTGCGCGTGCCGGCCTTGCATCACCATCCCCGCGAAGCCATCGGTCAGCTGGAGCAAGCGATTGAGGCGCTCGGACGGCCACTGCTGGTCGGCAGCTCACTCGGCGGCTACTATGCGACTCACTTGGCCGAACGCCATGGCCTCAAAGCCCTGTTGATCAACCCTGCCGTCAGTCCGCACCGGATGTTCGACGGGTTTCTGGGGACGCAGAAAAACCTGTATACCGATGAGACCTGGGAACTGACCCATGACCATGTGACGGCCCTGGCCGAACTGGAAGTGCCGGCGCCGCAGGACCCGCAGCGCTATCAGGTGTGGTTGCAGACCGGCGACGAAACGCTGGACTATCGCCTCGCCCAGCAGTATTACCGGGCTTGTGCCTTGCGTATTCAGGCCGGCGGCGACCACGGTTTCCAAGGGTTTGCCGAGCGTCTTCCGGCCATGCTGAGTTTTGCCGGCATAGGCGCAGATTTGTATCAGGCGATTGATTTCAGCGCACTGTGAACCGTTGCCCCTTTTTCATTGAATCACTGACGACGAGACCCTATGGCCACTCCCAGCGCTAGCTCTTATAACGCAGACGCCATCGAAGTCCTCTCGGGCCTCGACCCGGTGCGCAAGCGCCCCGGCATGTACACCGACACCACTCGGCCAAACCACCTCGCCCAGGAAGTCATCGACAACAGCGTCGACGAAGCCTTGGCCGGGCATGCCAAATCGGTGCAGGTCATCCTGCACGCCGATCACTCGCTGGAAGTCAGTGATGACGGTCGCGGCATGCCGGTGGACATTCACCCGGAAGAAGGCGTTTCCGGCGTCGAGCTGATCCTCACCAAGCTCCATGCGGGCGGCAAGTTTTCCAACAAGAACTACCAGTTCTCCGGCGGTCTGCACGGGGTCGGTATTTCGGTGGTCAACGCCTTGTCGACCGAAGTCCGGGTCCGCGTAAAGCGTGACGGCAACGAATACCAGATGACCTTCGCCGACGGTTACAAGAAAACCGAGCTGGAAGTGATCGGCACCGTTGGCAAGCGCAACACCGGCACCAGCGTGTTCTTCGCCCCGGACCCGAAATACTTCGATTCACCGAAATTTTCCATCAGTCGCCTCAAGCACGTGCTCAAGGCCAAGGCCGTCCTGTGCCCGGGGCTGCTGGTCAGTTTTGAAGACAAGGCCAGCGGCGAGAAAGTCGAATGGCATTACGAAGATGGCCTGCGCTCCTACCTAGTCGACGCGGTCAGCGAGTTCGAACGCCTGCCGGACGAGCCGTTCTGCGGCAGCCTGGCCGGTAACAAAGAGGCCGTGGACTGGGCGTTGCTGTGGCTGCCGGAAGGTGGCGACGCGGTGCAGGAAAGCTACGTCAACCTGATCCCGACCGCCCAGGGCGGTACCCACGTCAACGGCCTGCGCCAGGGCCTGCTCGACGCGATGCGCGAGTTCTGCGAATTCCGCAGCCTGTTGCCGCGTGGCGTAAAGCTGGCGCCGGAAGACGTCTGGGAACGCATTGCGTTCGTGCTGTCGATGAAGATGCAAGAGCCGCAATTCTCCGGTCAGACCAAGGAGCGTCTGTCGTCCCGTGAAGCGGCGGCGTTCGTTTCCGGAGTGGTCAAGGATGCGTTCAGCCTGTGGCTCAACGCCAACCCGGAAACCGGCATGCTCCTGGCGGAACTGGCGATCAACAACGCCGGCCGCCGCCTGAAAGCCAGCAAGAAAGTCGAGCGCAAGCGCATCACCCAGGGGCCGGCCCTGCCGGGCAAGCTCGCCGACTGCGCCGGGCAGGACCCGATGCGTTCCGAGCTGTTCCTGGTGGAAGGTGATTCCGCCGGCGGTTCGGCCAAGCAGGCGCGGGACAAAGAGTTCCAGGCGATCCTGCCGTTGCGCGGCAAGATCCTCAACACCTGGGAAGTGGACGGCAGCGAAGTACTCGCCAGCCAGGAAGTGCACAACATTGCCGTGGCCATCGGCGTCGACCCTGGCGCGGCGGACATGAGCCAGCTGCGCTACGGCAAGATCTGCATCCTCGCCGACGCCGACTCCGACGGTCTGCACATCGCGACCCTGCTCTGTGCATTGTTCGTCCAGCACTTCCGTGCGCTGGTCGATGCCGGCCATGTCTATGTCGCCATGCCGCCGCTGTACCGGATCGACCTGGGCAAAGAGATTTACTACGCCCTGGACGAAGCCGAGCGCGATGGCATTCTCGATCGCCTGGTGGCGGAGAAGAAACGTGGCAAGCCGCAGGTCACCCGATTCAAAGGCCTGGGTGAAATGAACCCGCCGCAGCTGCGCGAAACCACCATGGATCCGAACACCCGGCGCCTGGTGCAACTGACGCTGGATGATTTCGAAGCGACGTCGGAAATGATGGACATGCTGCTGGCGAAAAAACGCGCCGGCGACCGCAAGACCTGGCTGGAATCCAAAGGCAACCTGGCCGAGGTTCTGGGCTGATGCGTCTGGGCTTTGCCCTGGCGTGTGCATTGCTGCTGACCTCGATCACGGTGTCTGCCGAGCCGGCACCGTCGTTGCGTCTGGTGTCCGAGCATGCCATCGAAGGCATGCGCGGGGGCAACCTGTCCGGGCTGGCCCTGTGCGGCAAGGACTTGTGGGCGGTCTCCGATCGCGACGACGATCAGATCTACCGACTCGATACCCAGGCTGGCGTCTGGCACGCGCAAGCCGTGGGCATCGGCGTTCCGCCGGTGCCTGACAGCGGTTTGCCCTGGGGATTGCGTTCACGGACCTGGGTGGCTTCGTTCGTGCGCGGCGGTGATCTGGATTTCGAAGGCATCACCTGCGACAGCGCCGGCAATCGCTACATCGTCAGCGAAGGCCATGCGGCCGTCCTGCAAGTGCCGCTAACGGGGCCAGCGTCCTGGCTGAAAATCTCGCCGATGATGGTGCGCGAAGCGCGGGCCAGCGGCATGCTGTTGCAATTCAATGCATTGTTCGAAGGGTTAGCGATCAATTCGACCGGGGACCAGTTGTGGCTCGCCGCCGAGCGCCAAAGCCGCGGATTGGTACTCATCAAGCGCAAGCAGACCGTGTGGGATTGCGACGGTGGCTGTGTGCTGTTGAGCGAATCGGGCATGGAAATGCAGCCGCCGCAGTTTCCCAAGGCCAAGGCGGTTTCACGGGATTTTTCCGATCTGTCATTGTTCAACGGCAAGCTGTTCACCCTGGAGCGCAATGCCTATCAGATCTGTCGCCGGGACCCGCAAACGGCCAAAGTGGAGCGCTGCTGGTCTTATGCTGACGAGTTGTTGAAGGAAAGCCGTCGCTATCCACAGAACTATGGCCTCGAAGAGGCATTGATCGTGGACGCTGACGGCGCGTGGATGGGTGTCGACAACAATTTCGGTGCCCGCGCCGATGGCGAGTTACGGCCGATCGTCTGGCGCTTTGCCGCGCCTGAAGGTGGCTGGAGTGCCAAGCCATGAGTCAGCAACTACCGGGCAAGCGCGCCGGCCGGGTGTTGATGGTGCTGGCCTGGTGCGCCGCGCTGTTCCTGGCGACGCGGTTTTTTGGCCAGTGGGAAGAGCGCCAGCAAAACCCGAATGTGGCGGTGAGCTCGGAGCAGGGCGAAGGTTTTATCGAAGTGAAACTGGTCAGCAATGGCCAGGGGCATTTCGTCGCCAGCGGCCATATCAACGGTCAGCCGGTGGATTTCATGCTCGATACCGGGGCGACCGATGTGTCGATCCCGGCCAGCCTGGCCGAGCGGCTGAAGCTGGAGAAAGGCTTCGGGGTGACCCTGAGCACGGCCAACGGTTTGAGCGAGGGGTATCGAACCCGCATCGACCGGCTGCAACTGGGCGACATCGTGTTGCGTGATGTACGCGCACTGGTCGCACCCGGTTTGCATGGCGATCAAGTGCTGCTCGGCATGAGCGCACTGAACAAACTTGAATTTACCCAGCGCGGTGGCACCATGCTGCTGCGCCAGACAACGAATTGATGAGGCCCGCATGAGCGATATCCTTGCAGACAGCTTGGACGGCGTAGAACGCCGTTCGCTGGCTGACTTCACCGAAAATGCCTACCTCAACTACTCCATGTACGTGATCATGGACCGTGCCTTGCCGCATATCGGCGATGGCCTGAAACCGGTCCAGCGGCGCATCATCTACGCCATGAGCGAGTTGGGGCTGGACGCCGACTCCAAGCACAAGAAGTCGGCGCGTACCGTCGGTGACGTGCTCGGTAAATTCCACCCCCACGGCGACTCGGCTTGCTACGAAGCCATGGTCCTGATGGCCCAGCCGTTCAGCTATCGCTACACGCTGGTGGACGGCCAGGGTAACTGGGGTGCGCCGGACGATCCCAAGTCCTTCGCCGCCATGCGTTACACCGAGGCGCGGTTGTCGCGTTACTCCGAAGTGCTGCTCAGCGAACTGGGCCAGGGCACTGCGGACTGGGGGCCGAACTTCGACGGTACCCTCGACGAGCCGCTGGTGTTGCCGGCACGTTTGCCGAACATCCTGCTCAACGGCACCACCGGTATCGCGGTGGGCATGGCCACCGACGTTCCGCCGCACAACCTGCGCGAAGTCGCCAGCGCCTGCGTACGTTTGCTCGATGAGCCCAAGGCCACGGTCGAACAGCTCTGCGAACACATTCAGGGCCCGGATTACCCGACCGAAGCGGAAATCATCACACCGCGCGCCGATCTGCTGAAAATCTACGAAACCGGTCGCGGTTCCGTGCGCATGCGCGCCGTGTACCACGTCGAAGACGGCGACATCATCGTCACCGCGTTGCCGCATCAGGTTTCCGGCGCCAAGGTGCTGGAACAGATCGCCGCGATGATGCAGGCCAAGCCGTCCAAGGCCCCGCAGATTGCCGACCTGCGCGACGAATCCGATCACGAGAACCCATGCCGGATCGTGATCATTCCGGGCGCACGCAAAAACTTTGACCACGATGCATTGATGCAACACCTGTTCGCCAGCACCGAGCTGGAGTCGAGCTACCGGGTCAACATCAACATCATCGGGCTGGACGGCAAGCCGCAACTGAAAAACCTGCGGGCCCTGCTAGTCGAATGGCTGGAGTTCCGGGTGCAGACCGTTCGTCGTCGCCTGCAATTCCGCCTCGACAAGGTCGAGCGTCGCCTGCACCTGTTGGACGGTTTGCTGATTGCCTACCTCAACCTGGATGAAGTGATTCATATCATCCGTACCGAGGAGCATCCGAAAGCCGCACTGATCGAGCGCTTTGCCCTGAGCGAGATCCAGGCCGACTACATCCTCGACACCCGTTTGCGTCAGTTGGCGCGACTGGAAGAGATGAAGTTGCGTGCCGAGCAGGATGAACTGCTCAAGGAACAAGCCAAGCTGCAAGCCTTGCTGAGCAGTGAAGCCAAGCTGAAAAAGCTGGTGCGCACCGAGTTGATCAAAGACGCCGAAACCTACGGCGACGACCGTCGCTCGCCAATCGTCGAGCGCGCCGAAGCCAAGGCCCTGACCGAGCACGATCTGCTGCCGAACGAGAAAGTTACCGTCGTGCTGTCGGAAAAAGGCTGGGTTCGTTCCGCCAAGGGGCACGAAATCGACGCCACCGGGCTCTCCTACAAGGCCGGGGATGGCTTCAAAGCCCTGGCGGCGGGGCGCTCCAACCAGTTTGCGGTGTTTATAGACTCCACGGGTCGCAGCTATTCGGTGGCGGCGCACACCTTGCCATCGGCCCGTGGACAGGGCGAGCCGCTGACCGGCCGTCTGACGCCACCGCCGGGGGCCAGTTTTGAATGCGTGCTGATGCCCGAGGACGACGCGCTGTACGTCATTGCTTCCGACGCCGGTTACGGTTTCGTGGTCAAGGGTGAAGACCTGCAGGCCAAGAACAAGGCCGGCAAGGCGCTGTTGAGCCTGCCGAACAACGCCAAGGTGATCCTGCCGCGTCCTGTGGCTGATCGTGAGCAGAACTGGCTGGCTTCGGTGACCACCGAAGGTCGCCTGCTGATCTTCAAAATCAGCGATCTGCCACAATTAGGTAAGGGCAAAGGCAATAAGATCATCGGTATTTCCGGTGAGCGAGTGGCCAGTCGTGAAGAGTATGTGACGGACATCGCCGTTTTACCGGAGGGCGCCACCTTGGTGCTGCAGGCCGGAAAACGCACCTTGTCATTGAAAGCGGACGACCTCGAGCACTACAAAGGTGAGCGTGGGCGTCGTGGTAACAAATTGCCACGTGGCTTCCAGAGGGTAGATGCGCTGCTCGTCGAAAACCTCAATTAGGCGTACTAGAGGCTCCGATCTACGATTTAACCCGTAGATCGGCGCTTTCGCGCTGGAGTCGGAACGCATATTCACGGATGATATGGCCTTTCAAGCGCCGGCGTGGCCGAGCGTTCTTCATATTTATTGAGTATTTTCACTGTGGTCAGCCTTGTGGCGATCACCTGGATGGGACGATGACTGCTCTGCGCCTTCCTTTTATCTTGATGCTCGCTGGCGTTCTTGGCCTGGCGGGTTGCAGTGTTCACCAGCCGGTGTCGCTGTATCAACTGGACAGCGGAAGTCCGGTTCAGCCTGCGCAAAGCGCGGGCATGGCGGTTTTGTTGGGTCCGGTGACCGTCGCTGACTACCTGCAACGCGAAACCCTGTTGCAGCGTCAACCCGATGGCAGCCTGCAAGCTTCGCTCGATGGTCGCTGGGCCGGTAGCTTGTCTTCCGATATCGACCAGTTGTTACTGCGTCAGGTCGCCGGTCATCTGGACAGCCAGCGTGTCGTTCTGGCGCCCGCCAACCTGGGCTTCACGCCGGATGTGCAGGTGCTGCTGACCATCACGCGACTGGACTCGGGTGAAAAGCAACCGGCGATCCTCGATGCGCAATGGCGTTTGATCGACCGCCGTGGTCAGGTGCGCGATAACCGCATCATTCATCTGCAGGAACAACATGCCGGTAACACGGCGGCCCAGGTTCAGGCTCAGGGTGTGTTGCTGCAGCGACTGGCGGAACAGTTGTCTGTCGCGCTCAAGCCGTTGGCCAACCAGCCACCGATTGCCGAAGCGCCACGTAAACCGGCCGCCAAACCTGCGGCACCGGCGGTAGAACAGGAAAAACAGCCGAAGATCCCGATGGCTGCACCGATTCGCACGGATATGGAAGTGTTCCGCTTCTAAGTCTGGATCGAGTCAAACCAAAGCCCGCCTTGTGCGGGCTTTGTTGTTTCTGCTGATTGGAGACTTCCAGTGCGGCGGATGGCCTCATCGCTGGCAAGCCAGCTCCCACAAGGGTATCTGTTGAGCGCAGATTGTGTGTACGACATCAACCGCTGTGGCAGCTGGCTTGCCAGCGATAGCGACTGTACAGGCAATAAAAAACCCGCAGACGAGTGATCATCTGCGGGCTTCAATATGTAAGGCTGAAAGATCGCAGCCTTCGGCAGCTAAGGCTTACGCCCGGCGCTCATGCATCCGCGCCAGCTGTCGTTCAAGCATCGACGGATAAGGCTCCATCAAACGCTCCACACAGCAAGCACCTTCAGGGCTGGCAATCGGGCGGATCCGCGCGCGCTGGCGGATCAGTGCGTCGTCGCTGATCTTGCGCTCTACCAGCAGCAGGTTGCGGCTGTGTTGCGACAAGGCCAGGGCATCCTGGGCGGTGTCGGTCAGCAGCAGGTCGATCTGGCTCAGGCCGAACAGGTCGTCGCCCAGGGTCAGGCCCAGTTGCAATTGCAGGGTGATGCCACTGTCGGCGACTTCGATCTGCAGCTGATGGCCCAGCGCCCGCAGCAACTCGCCGCAGCAGATAGCATTGGTCAGGTAATCGTCGCCGCTGTCTTCGGTATGGAACAGCATCAGCGTGCTGCCGTCGTTCAGGGTGTGCAATTCGCTCTGATAGAGCGAGGCGGCCTGGTCTAGGCAGTCGCGGTAGCGCTCGAGCAGTTCTTCCAGGCGTGTGCGAGGCAGGCGACGCAGTTGCTCCTGAGAGCCCAGTTGCACGGCCAGTATGGCGCTGTGCTGCGGCACGTTCGAAACGACAGGTCGAGCGGCCGGAATCGGTGCGCTGTCTGTCGAATCATCGAGCAAATCGGCGAAGGCATCTTCGTCATCGTCTTCGACGGTGCTGATGGTACGCCGTGGTGCAGCTTTCATCGCCGCCATTGGACGGCTTTCGTCAAAGCTTGGGTCGCGCAGATTGCGTACTTCGAAACCCGGCTCTGCGTCGTCGATGTCATCGAATTCCGGCTCTGGCACGGGCTCCGGCTCGGCAGGTTCCGGCGCGAAGTTGGCGTGCAACTGGCGAGCCAGGTCACCAATTTCGTCCTGACGCTCGGTGGCCGGGGTGTATTCGTCGATATTGCGCAGCCACACCCGCAATTGCAGGAGCGGCGTGGAGATGTGTCGGCCCAGGCGCAGGCTCAAGGCCAGGGACAGGGCCAGCAGAATCGCGCTCAGGATGCCCATGCTTTGCAGGCTGATGGTCATCGGTTGCTGGAACTGGTCCATGTCGAGGCTGATGCGCAGTTGACCGGCGGTCACGTCCTGGAAGGTGATCTTGCTCTGGTACATGCCCTCGGCTTCACCCAGCAGGCCATGCTTGGGACGCTGTCCGGCTTCGGCGAGGATGCGGTTATCCACGCTATAGATGGCGGCGTGGGCCACCAGCTTGTTCTTGGTCAGGTTGTTGAGCAGTACGTTGAGGCTGAGGATGTCGTTGGACACCAGCAGCTCGGTGGCCGAGGTGGCCGTCTGCGTGGTCAGGCTTTCGCCCAGCGCATCCGCTTGTTCGTGCATGGCCTGCTTGAACTGCAAACCCATCACGCAGGCGTAGATGACCAGGGCCAGAGCGACCAGGATCACGTTATGGCTGGCGATGCGCAATGCAATCGGTACACGGCGGTGGCGCAGTGCCCGGAAGATTAGCAGGAAGAAGTTGTCGGTTTTTACTGGCGTGGGCCGGTTCACTTGAGCTCGGCTCTTTTATCTGTGAAGTTGACGCGCAGTATAGCGACAGGGTCTAGACCGGCAAAGCGCTCACGGTGCCCGATGGTCACTGAAAGTGGGTAGAATGCGGTTTTTTTCCACCTGCGGGGGTGCGCCTTGCGCGAAATCGTCCTGATAAACATCACGGGAGTCGACCGTCCCGGTCTGACTGCGGCCATTACCGGCGTTCTGGCCCAGGGTGGTGTGAACATTCTCGACATCGGTCAGGCGGTGATCCACGACACCCTGTCGTTCGGCATCCTGGTTGAAATTCCTGGTACCGAGCAAGGCAAGTCGGTGCTCAAGGACATCCTGTTCAAGGGCTACGAGCTCGATCAACAGGTCCGTTTCACGCCAGTGTCCGAAGAGGATTACCAGCAGTGGGTCGGCAACCAGGGCAAAAAACGCCACATCGTGACCCTGCTGACCCGCAAAGTGACGGCCGGGCAATTGCAGGCCGTGAGTTCAATCACCGCCAAATATGGCCTGAACATCGACCACATTGATCGGTTGTCAGGGCGCATGCCGCTGGATACGCCGGCGGATAAAGGCAAGGGCTGCATCGAGTTTTCCGTACGTGGCGAAGCGGCCGATCCGCAGGCGCTGCGTGCCGAATTCCTCAGCGTCGCCCAGGAATTGAACGTCGACATCGCCTTCCAGGAAGACTCGCTGTTCCGTCGTAACCGTCGCCTGGCGGTGTTCGACATGGACTCGACCCTGATCGAAGCCGAAGTGATCGACGAACTGGCCAAGGCCGCCGGTGTGGGTGACCAGGTCTCGGAAATTACCGAGCGGGCGATGGCGGGTGAGCTGGACTTCCGCGCCAGCTTCAAAGAGCGTCTTGCCTTGCTCAAGGGGCTGGATGTTGGCGTACTCGATTCCATCGGTGCATCCCTGCGCCTGACCGAAGGCGCTGAAACCCTGTTCGCCGAACTCAAGCGACTGGGTTACAAAACCGCCATTCTGTCGGGCGGGTTCACCTACTTCGCCAAGCAATTGCAGGCCAAGCTGGGTATTGACTACGTGTTCGCCAACGAGCTGGAAGTGGTGGATGGCAAGGTGACAGGCGTGGCGATCGAGCCGATTGTCGATGCGCAGCGCAAGGCTGATCTGCTCAAAGAGTTGGCGCACAAGGAAGGTTTGCGTCTGGAGCAGACCATTGCGGTCGGCGACGGCGCCAATGACTTGCCGATGCTGGCAATTGCCGGGTTGGGCGTGGCGTTTCGCGCCAAGCCGCTGGTTAAACAGTCGGCGAAGCAGGCAATTTCAACCCTGGGGCTCGATGGCGTGTTGTATCTGCTGGGCTTCCGCGATCGCGACGGACAACTGTAACGCCGCAAATCACCTGTAGGAGCGAGCCTGCTCGCGATGGACGTTAACGATGACGCCGGCATTCTGAATGTCCGCGGCGCCGTCACGTTTTTCGCGAGCAGGCTCGCTCCTACATTTGTGTGTCTCTATCAGGCTTTCGGTGAGCCCATTCCCTGGCCCATCTGCACCGGCGAACCTGCCGCCAATTCTTCAGCCCACTTCACTTGATCCGGCCCGAACAGCACGATAGCGGTCGAACCCAGTTTGAAGCGGCCCAGTTCCGCACCCTTTTCCAGATGGATCGGCGCACGAGCGGCCTCGTCGTAACGGAAGGTTTTCAGCTCGCGTTTCGGCGGCGTCACCAGCCCGGCCCACACGGTTTCGATCGATGCCACGATCATCGCGCCGACCAGCACGACGGCCATCGGCCCGCGTTCGGTGTCAAAGATGCACGCCACACGCTCGTTGCGGGCGAACAGTTCCGGCACGTTTTCGGCGGTGGTCTGATTCACCGAGAAAATCCGGCCCGGGATGTAGACCATTTCGCGCAGGGTGCCGGCCAGCGGCATGTGCACACGGTGGTAGTCCTTCGGCGACAGGTAAATGGTCGCGAAATCGCCACCCATGAACGGCGCGGCGTTCGCCGCATCGCCGCCCAGCAATTCCAGCACGCTGAAGCTGTGGCCCTTGGCCTGGAACACGCGGCCGTGTTCGATCGGCCCGAGTTGGCTGACCGCGCCGTCGGCCGGGCTGAGGATCGCGCCCGGTGTCTGGTCCAGAGGACGCGCGCCGTCCTTCAGGGCGCGGGTGAAGAAGGCGTTGAAGTGCTCGTAGGCCGTCAGGTCTTCGACCAGTGCCTGGGACATGTCCACCTGATAACGTTTGGCGAACCACGCGGTGAATGCATTCTTGAACCAGCGCACGCGGCATTCGGCGATGCAGCCGGCCAGTCGCGAGAGCAAATGGTGTGGCAGCAGGTACTGGCTGAGGATAAACAGACGCTTATTCATTAACTGTCCTTAAAAACCTTAAATCTCTACAGGGGTATCGGGGTGGTTGCCCCATTCGCCCCAGGAGCCGGCGTAGCCTTTGACCCGCGGATAACCGAGGGACTTGGCCACCAGATAGGTGAAGCCAGAACGGTGGTGAGTCTGGCAGTGGGTAATCACTTCTTTGTCTTTGCTGATCCCGAGTTGTTCGAGGATCTGCGGCATGTCGGTGCGGATACGCAGGTTCCGGGCCTTGTCCATGCCGGCGGTCCATTCGAAATTGACCGCGCCAGGAATGTGTCCGCCCTTGGCCGCCAGGACTTTCTCACCGGAGTACTCCAGCGGCCCGCGCGCGTCCCAGATCGCCAGGTCGGCGGCGCCGAGACGGCTTTGCAGGTATTCGCGGGTCGCGGTGGGTTCGTCGTGCAGGGTCAATGCAACCGGGCCACCCACAGCAGCGGGGACCTGGATCGACATGGGCAAGCCTTCTGCCAGCCAGGCCGTCAGGCCGCCGTCGACATAGTGATAGTTGCGGTGACCAATGACGTCCAGAAGCCAGATAAAACGCCCGGCCCAACCGCCGCCCTCGTCGTCATAAACCACGTAGACCGCATCGGGATTGTGCCCCAGCTCACCGAACAACGCTTCGAGTGCGGCTTGCGACGGCATCAGGCCTGGGGCGGGCGCCTGGCCGAGCTGTGTGCGTTTCGGATCGACAAACCGCGCACCGGGAATATGCCCTTCGGTGTAGCGGGCGCTGCTGGTCAGGTCCACCAGAATCAGATCACGGGCATCGAGGCGAGGGAGCAAGTCGCTCGGTTCGATCACCAGCGGCAAGCCAGAGAAGTCAGACATGTGAGGTCTCCAGAGCACAAAAGGGAGGATTGTAGCGCAGCGCTATTGGCCGCGGCGGCTAAAGTTATGCAGCGCTTTCTCGATGCACTGTGCCGTTTTGCCGAAGGCTTGCACGGTGATTTCCGAAAACGGCCCGCCGCCCTGATCCGCCACGACAATCATGATCACCCGGCCATTGTTGACCAGTGAGCGCAGCAGCAGGTGTTCGCCGCTGAACTGCGCGCGCAGGCCGTTGGGCAGCAGGGCTGAAAATTGTGCGTTGTTGGTCGGGTTAATCCGTACCTGGGCCTGTTGCGAAAGCAAGCGTTGCAGCACGGTGCTTTGGCTGACCGCAAAGTTCATCGCCGCCACTTCTTTGGGCAGTCCCGCCGTTTGGTGCACTCGCAGGTTGGCGTGGGTGCGGTCGGCCATCAGGATCATCACGCGGCGCATGCCGCAGGCGACGAGGGCGTCCCGGGCAGCGATGGTCAAGTGCATGGCATTGGTGAAGTGACTCGGTTCGACCAACAGCTCGGCGCATTGCTTGCGCCATTTCGCCAGGTCCTCGGCGGTGGGCGCGGGTGCCGGCAGCAAAGCGGCATGGACGCGATTCATGCCCCACGGCCAGATCAACGCTTCGGCGGGGTGCCAAAGGTCAGGCATGGCGTGATGGCGCGCACTGTTGGCGGCCTGCTGGTGCAATTGCTGTTGCACGTCTTCCATCGGTACTTGCAGGTATAGGCTGGTCAGATACTGCCACCGCTGGCTGTGCGGACTGTCCCAGGCCTGGTGCGCCGACAATGCCAGACCGTTGGCCAGCAACACGGTATTGGCCGGTTGATTGAGCCAGCGGCGCAGGGTCGGATCGTCATCGAGGCGGTTCTGCTGGCGCAATGGATGCTCGCTGTCGCGGGCAATGCGCAGAACCTTCACCAGTTCCCGTTGCTCGGTGAGCAGCAGACGGTAGCCCTGCTGCACCCAGATCGGCAGGCGCCATATGTCCGCCAGGGCCTGGCCGATGTCCAGCAGGCGTACGCCAAACAATTGCTTTTCGACCCTGCGCGCCGACTCGCCTTTATGAATGACCCTTAGTTCCCAGTCCTCCAGCAATTGCGGGTGAGTCAGGGCCAGTGGCCATAGCGGCGACAGAAACAACAGGCTGCCCCAGTAGATGTCCTGCCACAGGCGCGCCAGGCGACTGGCAAAAAAACCATTGGCCTGTTGCGTGGCGTGCTGGCTGATCATCTGCAACTGACGCAGGGCTTTGGGGATGTCGGTTTGCGGCAGTACGGGCATCCGGTCGAGCAATTCTTCAGTGCGTTTGAGGCCAAGGCGATTGATGGCGACCTCAAGGTTTTCCGCCGGCTCGGTCATGCTGCCATGGGTATGCCGGTTGGCTTCGCGGATCACGCTCAAGGCCAGGGGCGGGCTTTCCTGCATCAATTCGGCGATGTCGCGCAACGAGCTGCGATGGTCGCGAATGGCCAGCCAGACACGGTCATGGATGGCCTTGGGAACCGGCAGGCGCACATCATCCAGAAGCTTGACCCAGCCTTCGAGTGTGGTCGGTTTTGGAATTGGAACGTTCGTTTCGTTAACCATGGTGGAGGCGATCATCGTCAGCGTTAACTGTGCCCGGAGTGGGTCAAATTGGCTTTTCGCCTGAACTGGCTATAGTCTGGCGCAGTTTTGCCGATAAGTAGAAGAAGAGATTTTTTAACTTCCGAATATGACCTTGAACCCGACTCAGTAAGTGCTCTCCTACCTATGGCTAAAATTATCGGCATCATCGTCGTATTCGCGAGCGTGCTCGGCGGATACGTGCTCTCCCACGGCAAAATTGCAGCCCTGATCCAGCCTTTCGAGGTGATGATCATCGGCGGCGCGGCCCTCGGCGCATTCTTGCAGGCCAACCCCGGCTACATGACGATGCACGTGCTCAAGAAGTCCCTGAGCATGTTCAGCTCGCGTTTCAGCCACGGCTTCTACCTTGAAGTCCTGGGCCTGATCTACGAAATTCTCAACAAGAGCCGCCGTGAAGGCATGATGGCGATCGAAGGTGACATCGAAGATGCCGCCGCGAGCCCGATCTTCGCCAAGTACCCGGCGGTCCTGAAGGATGAGCGCATGACGGCGTTCATCTGCGATTACCTGCGCATCATGTCTTCCGGCAACATGGCACCTCATGAGCTTGAAGGGCTGTTTGACATGGAACTCTTCAGCCTCAAGGAAGACCTGGAGCATCCATCCCACGCCGTGAACGGCGTCGCCGACGCCATGCCCGGTTTCGGTATCGTCGCGGCGGTACTGGGTATCGTGGTGACCATGGCGTCCCTGGGCGAAGGTGACCAGAAGTCCATCGGCCTGCACGTGGGTGCGGCACTGGTCGGTACGTTCTTCGGTATTCTCGCCGCCTACGGCTTCTTCGGTCCGCTGGCCACTTCCCTGGCCCACGATTCCAAGGAAGAACTGAACGTCTACGAAGCCATCAAGGCCTCGCTGGTCGCCTCGGCTTCCGGCATGCCGCCATCGCTGGCCGTGGAGTTCGGACGCAAGGTTCTGTACCCGGCGCACCGTCCTAGCTTCGCCGAGCTGGAACAAGCGGTCCGCGGTCGTTAAGCATGGAGAACAATCAGCCGATAATCATCAAGCGCGTCAAGCGCTACGCCGGTGGGCATCACGGGGGCGCCTGGAAAATCGCCTTCGCCGACTTCGCCACGGCGATGATGGCGTTCTTCCTGGTGTTGTGGCTGTTGTCCACGGCGACGCCGGAGCAGAAGATCGCCATCGCCGGTTACTTCAAGGACCCGATCGGCTTCTCGGAAAGCGGCACGCCGTACATCATCGATCTGGGCGGCACGCCGACCCTGGCGCCGGAAAACACCCTCAACCCCGAGGTGAAGTCCCAGCCACAACCGGACAAGGTAACCGTCGACGCCGAACAGGTCGAAGGCATGGCCGAGATGGTCGAGAAGGAGCGTCTCGAACTGTTGCTGCAAGAGTTGCAGAACAAGGTCGAAGAGAATCCGCAGCTGCAGAAATTCAAAGACCAGATCATGTTCGAGATCACTCCGGACGGTTTGCGCATCCAGATCGTGGACGCCGAAAACCGGCCGATGTTCGACTCCGGCAGTGCTCGCTTGAAGCCGTATTTCGAAGACATCCTGCTGGCCATGGCCGACACCATCAAAGCGGTGCCGAACAAGATCAGCATCAGCGGCCATACCGATGCCAAGCCGTACACCGGCACCGGTGATTTCGGCAACTGGGAACTTTCGGCCAACCGTGCCAACGCCGCCCGCCGTGCGCTGGTCGCGGGAAGCTATCCGGATCAGCAGGTGGCGCGTGTCGTGGGGTATGCCTCATCGGCGCTGTTTGATCGTGAACATCCGTTCAATCCGATCAACCGTCGTATCGACATCATCGTGCTGACCAAGAAAGCCCAACGCGCCATCGAAGGCTCGCAAGGGGCCGAACCTGCCCCTGATGCCACGAAAGGAAGCGAGACGCCCGGAGCAGCGCCGGCTACCCCCGCCGATCCAAATGCGTTGCCGGCGGACAAGGAACCGCTGCCGGCCCACGAGCTTCGTGAGCGTCTGAATTTGTTCGAAGATCCGGCGCCGAAACCGTCAGCACCCGGGAGTGCGGCACCAGCCCCCGCCACTGCACCGGCCCCAGCGCCGAAGCAGTGATCCACAAAAAAGGCCGACATCGCTGTCGGCCTTTTTTGTGGGCGCGATTTCAGAAACCGCGAGAGATTCTGGATTTGAGGTCAGTATGAAAGCGATCGGCGTTAGTCCTGTTGACGCTTCGTACAGATTCGCTGCCGGTGAGCGATTCCAGTGACATCGAGCGTTTGAGTGTCGCTTCATCGCGATAGGCCTCGATGAAAAAATCGATGTCCTTTTCACGCGTCAGTTTCGGCCATTTATCGAGGTACAGCGGCAATTCTGTCGGTCCGGTCTTGAACGAGCAGATGCGCCGGTTGGTAATGGTCGCCTCGCCAATTTCGAACGGCACCCACCAGGACAGCGCGGTTTTTTCCGATACCACCGCCAGCAAATGCGTGCACTCACTGATATTGCGGGTGATTACGCCGGTGATGTCGTCGGTGGTCTGGGACTCTGGGTCCATCACATCCAGATAAGTTCTGATGTTGGCCTGCATCAGGCGGCTGTTGATGTTCATCGCATAGGCGCGATCCATGTGGCGGTAGCTGATAAACACAGGCATCAGAAATGTCCCTTGATGGCCAGTTCGCGGTAATAGGCGCCGAGGGCGGTGAGGCGGCATCCGGTGGAGTGAATGGCCGCGTAATACATATGTTCGGCATCCACTGGTTCGACCAGGCTGTGGCGGTTGCACTTTTGCAGTTGGGCGAAGACTTCGCCGTGCTCCGGGTTGAATTCAGGTTCGGTGGGCTCAAAGCTGGGGGCGAGGGGGTAGACCGACTCCGCTTCGGCAAACCACTCGGGCAGCTTGCGCAGGATTTCCTTGGGGATCAGCGGCGAGACCTCGCGCAGGGAAATGAACTGCGACACATTGGTCTTGAACACCGGCCGCTGCTCCCAGGCGTCGAGGGCGTTGTCGACGAATGAATAGAGGCTGCCGGGCGTAATTTTGCCGAGAATGTTCGCGGCACCGCCATGCAATGCCTGAAGCAGCAAACCGGTGAAGACTCCGTGGCCGGCGCCTTCCATCGCCGGCTGTTCTTTTTTGCACGCCGTCAGAATGGTCATGCCCTCGCCAATCACGCTGCTCTCGCTGCGCAATGCGCGTATTTCGCCGGCCGACCCGCCCTGGCAGCAGTCGAGAATGATGACCTTGTTTTTGATTTTCGTGGCTTTGCTCGCCCAGTTCAGGATATCGCTGATCCGGATGCCGTCCTTTGCGGACTTGTAATCCTGAGGGATCAGCATGCCTTCGTCGGTATCGAGGTCGAAACTGCCGTGGCCGGCGAAATACAGCAGCGCGACGTTGCAGTCACCGGAGAACAGTTCGCGGATCTGGTCTTCGAGCTTTTCGCGACTCAAGTAGTCTTCGGCGGAGGTGAGCACGATGTTCTTGAAGTTCGGATCTCCATTGGCGTCGGTCTTCAATACCGAGGCCATGGCCATCGCGTCGTTGTTGCAGCCAATCAACTGGGAAACATGGGTGTAGTTGTTAATGCCGATAAACAATCCCTTGCGCATGGTTACACCGCCGTATGCTGACGAATGGCACTGACAATGCTGTTGGTGTTCCACGCACATTCGGCATGTGCGGCGTCCCGCACCACCGTGGAAATACGCTCGGCGCCGAATGGTTTGATCGCAATGATCACCTTGCCCATGCGCTTGGCGATTTCGATCTCTTTGTTGATCCATTTGCTGTAGGCCGAATACATCCCGGCCATGATCAGCACCGCCGAACAAGGGCGGATTTTGTTTTCAATGGCCAGCTCAAGTTGCTTGTCGGTTTGTGCGCCAACGATTGGATTGTGTGGGGGGACTGAAAAGTTCTTGAAGGTGAAGGTCGGGTGCGCGGTGAGCAGTTTTACCAGTCTGTCGTGGGCATCGGAGTAGTTCCACGAATGGCTGATGAACAGGTGATAGGTTTGCATGGGTGCCCTCGGTGTCGCCTGAATGCGAAGAGGGTTCGAATGTATGCAATTGAGTGGCGCTAACAAGGCTTGCGCGGTGAATCAGAAATGCCCTGCAAGTGCGTGGGCAGGTGTCTTACAGAGGCGTCTGACGTTTAAGGCGAGAGGGTATTTGTAGGCAGGAACGAGCGATCGCCCGCCCCACTGGGGGCAGGGCGGGCGATGCGTCTGTTTAGTAGCCGTTTTCCGGCAGGCTGGCGATGATCGAGCGGTAGCTGTTCATTCGTTGCTGTTGCACGCGGCCATCTTCCAGGGCCTTGAGCAGGGCGCAACCAGGCTCGCGGTCGTGCTTGCAGTCGCGGAAGCGGCAGGTGCCGAGCAGGTCGTTGAACTCGATGAAACCGGCTTCGACGTCGGCACGGCTGACGTGGCCCAGGCCGAATTCGCGGATGCCCGGGGAGTCGATCAACTCACCGCCACCGGGGAAGTGGAACAGTCGCGCGGTGGTGGTGGTGTGCGTGCCCTGGCCGGACAGTTCGGACAGCGGGCCGACGCGGGTTTCGACGTTGGGCAGCAGGCTGTTGACCAGCGATGACTTGCCGACACCGGACTGGCCGACGAACACGCTGATGCGTCCGTCCAGCTGCTGTTGAAGTTGCTCCATGCCGTTGCCATGGTGCGCCGACACTTCCAGCACCGGGTAACCCAGCGTGCGGTAAACCGCGAGCAGAGCGTTCAGGGCCGGCGCGTTGTTTTCGTCGATCAGGTCGAATTTGTTCAGCAACAGCAACGGCTTGATGCCCGCATGTTCGGCCGCCACCAGATAACGGTCGATCAGATTGGCATGGGGTTCGGGCAGCGGGGCGAAGACAATCACGATCATGTCGACGTTGGCCGCAACTGGCTTGAGCTGGCCACGGCTGTCCGGACGACAGAGTTCGGTGTTGCGTGGCAATTGGGCCACGATCACGCCGATGCCCTGGTTGCCGGCACGCCAGACCACTCGGTCGCCGGTCACCAGCGCCGGCAGGTTGGCGCGCAGGTGGCAACGGAAAACCTCACCGGCCTGTTCGCCATCTACGGCCTCGACTTCGACTTGCACGCCGAAGTGCGCGATCACCAGACCGTGCTGTTCCGGGCCGAGGTCGCCGCCCTCAAGTGCCTCGACAGCCGAGGACTCGCGTTTGGCGGCGCGGGCAGCGCGTTCGCCCTGAATCTTTTCGATGCGCCAGTTTTGACGACGATTGAGTTGGCGTTTGGCCATGGGTGTTCCGTATAAAGAATGCAGCGATTAGGTAAAACGGCCGCGAGTTTAGCACGCCCGGCCACCGGCCTAGGCTAAACTGCGCAGCATTGCCTAGGAGCCGACACATGCAAAACCCGCAGAATCTGATCTGGATTGACCTGGAAATGACCGGTCTGAACCCGGATACCGACGTCATCATCGAAATGGCCACCATCGTCACCGACAGTGACCTGAACACTTTGGCCGAAGGCCCGGTGATCGCCATCCATCACAGCGACGAAGTCCTCGCCGGCATGGACGAGTGGAACACCCGTCAACACGGCGGTTCGGGGCTGACCCAGCGCGTGCGCGAGAGCCGCATCAGCATGGCCGAGGCCGAAGCCGAAACCATCGCGTTCCTCGAAAAGTGGGTGCCGAAGGGCAAGTCGCCGATCTGTGGCAACAGCATCTGCCAGGATCGTCGCTTCCTTTATACCCACATGAAATCCCTGGAAAGCTATTTCCACTACCGCAACCTCGATGTGTCCACGCTTAAGGAACTGGCGGCGCGCTGGGCGCCGGATGTGCGTGACAGCTTCAAGAAAGGCAGTACCCACCTGGCCCTGGACGACATCCGCGAGTCCATCGCCGAGTTGCAGCACTACCGCAAGCATTTCATCAAGTTCTGATCATGCATCGCGAGGGCCATTGTGGCGAGGCAGCTTGTCGGGACGCCGCACCGCCCCGCTCGGCTGCGCAGCAGTCGTAAACCTGTAAACGCGGTCTGACTGGAAGGCTGCAAGGGAGCGCTTAGCACGCCAACAGGGCGGTGCGGCGTCCCGGCTAGCCCCTCGCCAAAGGTTTTCCGATTGCCCTCTTTTGGTGCTTGGGTGAAGTGAGTAGACTGCGCGCCTTTCTGCAAGGACCGCCACCATGTTGCTGATGCTCTACCTGATCGCCATCACAGCCGAAGCCATGACCGGCGCCCTGTCTGCGGGCCGTCGCGGCATGGACTGGTTTGGCGTGGTCTTGATTGCGTGCGTCACGGCGCTGGGCGGGGGATCGGTGCGTGATGTGCTGCTGGGGCATTACCCCCTGACGTGGGTCAAACACCCGGAATACCTGGTGTTGACCTCTGTCGCGGCCATGGTGACGGTGTTCACGGCACGCTGGATGCGTCACCTGCGTTCGCTGTTTCTGGTGCTCGATGCCGTCGGTCTGGTGGCGTTTACCCTGATCGGCTGCATGACCGCCCTGGAAATGGGCCATGGCATGCTGGTCGCATCGGTCAGCGGGGTCATCACCGGGGTGTTCGGCGGCATCCTGCGGGATATCTTCTGCAACGATATTCCACTGATCTTCCGTCGTGAGCTCTACGCCAGCGTCTCGTTCGCCGCGGCGTGGTGCTACATGCTTTGTCTGTACCTGAATTTGCCCGGCGAACAGGCCATCCTGATCACCCTGTTCGGCGGTTTCCTGTTGCGCTTGTTGGCGATTCGTTTTCACTGGGAAATGCCAAAGTTTGTCTATAACGATGAGCAGTGAAGGATCTGCATAACGTGCAAGCGAAGATGCGGTAATTATTTAACGCAGGCTGGGTGGTTGGTTTTTATAAGCTGAAGTTCAACTTCGGTTTATAGGCTGCTTGTATGGTTGATCTATGTTTAGAACATTGCACTGATGATGGTCATAAGCGATTCATTGAAGAAAAAATTCCGGATTGGCTAACCCAGGCATCACCCGACAGACGCTTGGCTTTGCGGCAAGCGCCTGTCATCGTTCCTGAATGGTACCGAATGGTATCAGCGGCTTCACACGCAGAGTTGGCGCAGGCTGTCAAAGCCAGCTGGATATCCCAGGCCAAGCTGGACCGGGTGTTTGAGTCGTTGGCCGATGCCCGTCGGTTTGCCGAGCCCTTGCTGCGCCAGGCGCTGAAGAATCGTTTTGGCGTCGAACTCGATGTTACCCACTCATACGTGCGGCTCTATTTGCCCAAAGGCATTTTGCCGGGGTATCAAGTTAAAACCCTTTCCCTGTTAGACGCGGCCCTGCATAACTTTGAGAAGAAGGAAACCGCTGACCAGTACTTTGATAATGCATCCTGTTTTATCAGCGAACCTGATAGCCATGGCCATTTTCATGTATTGCCCATTAACGAACGAATAACGATCGGCGCCTTTGCTTCAATGTGCCGCGAACTGGATATCGGCGGTCAGTACGCATCACAATTGGAGGCGATTCTGTTACCCAGGGATTCAGTGGCCCGGGTCGGACTGGCGTTCAGGGTCAAGACCAGTCAAAAAGATGCGTTCAGGGCGGCTGTGCTCCTGGCGCGGATGAAAGGTGACATCGGCACCGATTCCCTGGCGTCGCTGCTGCGGCTGCTGGATGGCGTGGCGAGTCTGGCGTTGCGCTGCTACCAATTGCAGATCATGACGGCCCGGCTGACCGGGATCATGGTGCTGGCGGGTGATCTGGAAGGCTCATCGCGCGTGGAACCGTTGATCGTGTACGTGCCTGACGATCCGCAGCATCCGATCAAAGAGTACCCGTCGGCCCTGGCGTTCAAGACGGCATTGACGGAGCAACTGCGTTCACCGGCCTATCAACGGTTTTTTGCCCGGTTTATCGCCCATGAGCAGCGCGGTTATTTTTTTGCCGCGCTCGACCAGCACTTGAATGCCGAGACCTGGCACGCAGTACAGCCGGGTGACCCACGGCCGGCCTGGCGACGCACGCCCGTTGACAACCCCAAGTTGCGATTCCACGCGCACCCGGTTCAGGGTGATCCATGGCAATGGCTGTATCAGGACAAGCTCGACAAAATCCTCAATGACGCGCGCATCATCGCCGTGCCCACGGCCGATGAGGATCGCCAGTCGCGCTGGGCGCTGTGGGACAGCCTGGAAAACGTGGCTTCGATCGTCGTGCAGGTCGCAACCCTGGTGGCAATGCCCTTCGTGCCGTTTCTGGGTGAAGTGATGCTGGCGTATACCGCTTATCAATTGCTCGATGAAGCCTTTACCGGTGTTCTCGATTGGGCTGAAGGGCAAGTGTCCGAAGCGGCTGATCATCTGCTGGTCATCGCCGAGAACCTCGCGCAACTCGGCGCTTTCGGGGTGGTGGGGGCTGTGGCCGGAAAGGTGCTTCCCCTCAAGCCGTCGGCGTTTATCAAGGGGCTTAAACCGGTAGCACTGTCCGACGGTCGCATGCGTTTATGGAATCCCGACCTGCAACCCTACGAACAAACCGCCGCGCTGCCGACCGGCGGCATACCGGACGAGCAGGGGCTACAGCATCACGCTGGCAAAACCTTTCTGACGCTTGAGGGGCGCACTTATGCAGTGGGCGCCGAGGCTGAAGGCGGTACATATTCCATTCGCCACCCGCAGCGGGCCGACGCCTACCGACCGCGACTCGCCCACAACGGCGCCGGCGCCTGGGCCCACGAGGTCGAGCGACCGATGCAATGGCAGGGTGCGCAACTGTTCCGGCGGCTGGGGCACTCGGTTGCAGAATTTTCCGACGAGACCGCGCAACGCATATTGGCGGTCAGCGGGATCGATGAAGCGATGCTGCGGCACCTGCACGTTCACGCGCGGCGTCCACCGGCCTTGCTGGAGGATACGATTCGACGTTTCAAGGTCGATGAGCGGGTTCGGGCATTCCGTGAATACGTCGCGAGCCCGGACCCTGGCATTTACGCCAAGGCTGACGTGTCTCTGCAATTGGAGCTGCTGAAGACGCAGGAGGTGGTGTTGTCCGAGGGGCAGTTGCTTGACGGCAACGTGATTCAAACCGTTGTGACCACACTGGAAGAGGGGGCCCTGAAAAGACTCCTTGGGTTAAGCACCGCGCCAGGTGACGCGCTGCCGTCAGTGACGGTTCGTGCCTCGCTGCTGCGCAGCCGCATGGCGCAATGGGCACAAACCCGTCGCGAACAGTTGTTCGAGGCCCTTGAGGAGGCTTTCGAGTCAGGTGCGGACAGCCACACCCGGCAGATGCGCCGGATTTTTCCACGGTTGCCGCGCACGATCGCGCAGGAGTTGTGGGCCGAGTCCGGAGCCGCCGAACGCCTGCACCTGCACAACAGGCATGGCATGCCGCGGCGAATGGCTCACGAAGCGCTGTACTACCTGCGTGAATTGCGCCTGAACCGCGCCTATGAGGGACTCTACCTGGAGGCGCAATCAAGCACGGATACGGACATGCTGGCCCTGCATATGCTCGAAACGCTCGACGGCTGGTCGGCGGACATTCGCATCGAAGTGCGTGACGTCGATGTGGCGGGCGCTCTGCATGACAGCATCGGCCGCCCCGATGCGCCGATACGCAAGGTTCTGGTCAGGCAACAGGGGCGATACGAGGCCTTTGATGAGCATGGCGAGGCGCTCCATGGCCTGGATAATCTGTTCGGTGCTGTCCAGCATGCGTTGCCCCAGGCGCAGCGCGAAGCCATTGGTTTGCCTCACGTCGGGCAGGGGGGGGAGTTGGAGCAGGCCATCAGGCGTCGGCCATTGCTGCCGCGGTCCGAATTGCGAGCGTTGTTCGGGCAACCGCCTCTGGAACCCGGTACGCGCTCTCCCATGGGGCTGGCGGTTGGTCGTTCTGGTTATTTGCTGGGCGGTGGTGACAGCCTGCCCGCGGCATCCGGCGCGATTGAGCCGCGCTTGCGCAGGCTGTTTCCCACGTTGGCGGAAGAAGATTTACAGACCTTGCGAGAGACCCGCCTGGGTGCCGATCCGTTGCCAGCCCTGGCCCACCTGGAAAATGAACACCTGACACTGCTCAATGACCTGCAGATCTGGGCCGACGATGTGCCCGCCCGTCACCCTCTGACGGATGTTGCACTGTCTGCCGAAGTGAGCGCCGCGCAAAGGCGTAACCGCGCCGCTTTCATTGAGGTGGTGAAGGCCTGTTGGCGCCGGCAACTGACCCCGGAAAACCGCTTTGACACTAGCCGGTTCTTTTCAAAACTGGACGTCATTGGCGACTTGCCTGAACTGTCGGCGGATTTCAGTCATGTGTCCGAGTTTTTGCTGGTCAACAGCAGTGGTTGTCTAAGGGCGGGCCGCTTTCTTGAACGCTTCCCCAATCTTCAGTTCCTGACGATGAGGGGCGTTCGCCTGGAAGCCTTCCCTGTCGAGACCTTTCAGATGCGATCACTCATCTGCCTGACGCTCGAGAATTGCAACCTTCGTTTGACGCAGGCTACTGCAGAAGGGTTGGCTCATATGGAGAACCTTGAAGAGTTGGACCTGGACAATAATCCGTTGGGTCTCAGCCCTCAGGTGGTCCACATGAAGAAGCTTGAGCGGCTCCACTTGAAGTCCACCGGATTGAGGGAAGTGCCCGATGGACTGTTTGGGTTGGAAAAATTGGCGTTTGCCGACTTGACGTTCAATGACATTGTAGAAATGCCTGATGAGTTATTCGATGTGCCTGATACCCGCCCTGTGAATTACAACTTTACGGATAACCCCCTGAGTGCTGCGAGTCAACAACGTGTTGCCGAATATAAAAACAATTTCAGCATTGATAAGCAGATCCTGATTCAGGTGGATGACGAGTTGGTAGACGAATTTCATGATCTGGGTATCGAAACGGAATCCGATGAAAGTGGGCTGGAAACGGGTGATGAAAGTAGTGTGGATGACGACTGAACACAATCGATGTATTGATTGTTGTTGCGATTGCTGCGTGTTTTTCTGAGGGCTGTAGCCGGTCTGGTTTTAGAAATATCAAGTCAAGAAGAGCTGAGATGGTCACGCGCCAAGTGCTTAAGTTAGAGGGCGTGCGGTCTTCAGCTCTTCCGTTTCTTCGAGTGCTGAGTGTTCTCGGTGGTTATAGGGGGGAGTGGAAATAGTCTGTTAATCTTATGAATGGTCGCGATCTATCTTTCTTGTTATTTGTTTTTGGTAAGCGCGTGTAGTCAGGCAGTTGGTGAAGTTGCCAGTTGTTGGGTGCAGCATCCAATGCAGCCAAAAGGTTGCTACTAAAAAATGGCAAGGAATATGGATATGAGTGATTCGAAAGAAGTTGGTGTCGAAGTGGGTTCTGTTGCAAATGCTTTGCAAGCCCAGGCATCCGTGCAGATCGATAAAGTTACCCGGCTTGAAGTCAGATTCGAAGCGCCTGGCGTTGAGTCGAAACGGTTATATGCCAATGGCAGAATGCAAGTGAGGGTATGGGTCTTTGTAGAAGCCCAGGATGCAGATGGCAATGCTGTTTCGCTGCCATATTTTCCTGACCTGGTTTCGGCAAGGCTGATTGAATATCACACTGGCAAGCCCTTGCAGCAGGATGTCTATACCGGCAGACCGTTGCAGGGCTGGAACTCCAGCCATGTCGAGAACAAGTATTCCCACGAGGTGCCGGGATGGGGGCTGTCGTCCTTGGTCAGCGATCGTCTTTCCGCATTTCGACAGGCACCTCTGGTGTTTTGGGTGTCGTCCTCTGTGGTCGGACAGACACAAGTCGCGGTAGAGGTGACGCTGCAAGGGAAAGTTTACAGAAGTAACAATACAACTAACCCAGGTGGCACAAAAATAAACAATAGTGTCGTTCTTCATGCTGAGAAAAAGGCGACTTATGCCGTTGAACAATTTCGCTGGGAGTCGGAGCAGCTCAAGGTTGGTGATGCATTTAACAGTTTTAGCTTATACCATCTGGGGCTCTATCTTGGTTCGAGACAGGTTGAACTGTTCTCTTGGGAAAGTACCAGGTACAACCCGGATGACAGATACCCAATAGAGTTTTGTCGGGTGCGCCCGAATAGTCTCGCGTGGGCGATCAAGTATTTCACTGGTGTTTTACCTTCTGCTACTCAGAAAAGTGTTCGAGTCAATTTGCCCGGCGGGCAATACGATATCGAAGTGCATAAACGTTCTGGGGAGCTCTCGTTGGTTAATGGTTTTTCGTCAAGACTTGGCGGTAATTTTCAGACTCGAAATGAGGTGTTTCCGTTTACCGTTATTGATGAATACGGTAATGATCATGCCCTGTCGATCGAAATAGACGAGCATAATCTCAAGTTTAATCTGCGCAGGGGTTGATACTCGCTTGGCGCCTGAATTTTTTCGGAAGTTTGGCGCCAGTCTCGTCTCTATGAAAGAGACTGGGATTCATGCTGATGGGAACGTCAAATGACTACAAGTAATTCAAGAAATATTTATTCGAATGCTTTTAATTTTCATGATTTTATTTCCGGGGGGGTCGACCCACGTACGGGAATTTATACCTGCTCCATAACGATGGGTGAAATCAAGTCCGGTGGGTTAAATGGCCCCTCCTTGCCGATCAACCTGTATTTCAATCCGCTCAATGGCGCTGATATCGGTTTGGGGGTGGGATGGTCGCTGGCATTGACCCGCTATGACTCGGCGGCGCAGACGCTAACGCTGTCCAGTGGCGAAAGTTATAAGGCCAGGACATTGGCCACACGCTTGGCCTTCGATGAACTGAAGCTGGAAACCATCAAGGCCAGTCGTCCCGCACCCAATCGCTACGACATTGTGCATAAGAACGGCCTGCGTGAAGAACTCGAAGTCTACGGTGCGAGTGACATAGCGGTTCCAAAGCGGATTGTCGCGCCAAATGGCGGCAGCATCACGCTCGATTACACCGCTATAAACGATCAGCCAATACTCAGGGAGGCGAGGGACGATCAGCGTATTTTGCTGAGTGTTTCGCGCACCCCTGGTGCAGTTCGCCTTGTTCAATACCCCGGCACCCCCTGTGAGGCGCGCTTTGTTCTGTCGCTCGTCAATGACCGGGTTGTATCCATTGATTTGCCGACCGGTGATGCGTGGATCCTGACGTACGAGGATATCGAAGGTCGAAGTTATCTGAAGCAAGTCGACTCGCCGCTGGGTGCACGCGAGTTCATTGGTTATCAGCAGCAGGGGCATCGGTTTCCGCGCGGAGCTCCCCTGCGATCCATTCCCTATGTCAACTCGCATACGGTGTTCCCTCGGCATAATCAGCCGGCGATAACCACCAATTACGAGTTTTCCGACAACAATTTTCTGGGCTTCGACGCCGAGGGCATCAAGTGGACGGAGGAAGGAGATAATCTTTATCAGGCTTCAGACGACTATTCCTATACTTCGACCGAGCGCTTGATGCTGGATGGGAAGGTTCATCGCTCTACTGTCCGTACCTACAACAAATATCATCTGCAGGTCTCGGAGGTGGCGAATTGCAAGAAGGTGGCTACCTCGCAACGGATTGAGTATCACCTTGATCCGCGCAGAGATTTTTCAGAGCAACCAGCACAGTTCAGGTTGCCAAGAATTCAGACCCTGCGTTACCACGACCGCGAGACGAACACATCGCGGGACGAGGTTCTGCGTACCGAATTCGATGCTTTTGGCAACTTGCTCAAACAGGTCGAACCGAGTGGCGTGACCACGGTTTGTGAGTTCTACCCGGCGGCGGGCGCCGATGGCTGTCCGGCGGACCCTTTGGGTTTCGTGCGGTTCGAGAAACAGCGAACAGTCTTTCCAGCACCTGGATTCGCTGCGGCCGAGACCACCACCACACGTTATCGTTATCAGCTACAGCGTGGGGTGAACGGCGCATCAGTGCAGAACATCGTCCGCGTGCACGAGCAATTTCTTGAACGGGTACAGGGCAGCGAGACGCTCTGCTCTCAAACTGACCTGGTTTACATCGATCGCCCCACCGATCCCCTGGTTCACGGTCTGCTGGAAAAGCAAACCATCACCTGTAATGGCCAATCGACCCAATCTGAATTCCAGTACAGCCATGGTGGCACGACCCGCACGCTGCAAACCACGCTGATAGGATTTGATGGCACCCGCAAAACGGTCACCACCGCCTATTCGGCCCTCAATGGGGTGAAATCATCCGAGCGCAACGAGGATGAAGGGACCGTTGTCTTCGAGTACGACGCTCTTGGCCGAGTGGTGACGGAGACCGTGGCGCCTGACACCGCATATACCGCCAGGCGCCGCAATATCTATCAGCCTGCGGTTGGCAATAGCACGCCGGCGACGATTGTCAGCACTGACGTAAACGGCCAGCAGCAGCGCGTCACTTTTGACGGTCTCGGGCGTACGATTCGTATCGAGGAGCAAGACAGCGACCACCAGGCCGATGGGCCGCTACGCCTGGTTTACTCGGCGCAATACGACGCGGCGGGCCAGCTCATCGAAGAAACCGGCACTGACTGGTTGCAGGGCGCTCCCCTGGCGATAAAAACCGCCTTCATCTTTGATGATTGGGGGCAGGTAAAAACCACACTCCATGGTGACGGTCGAAAAGAGCACGTGGAATTCGATCCAGTGACCCTTCGCAAAGAGCAGTGGCAGGAAGGCATGGGCAAGACCGTCACGCTCTACCAGGGTTTCGGCAAACCCGAAAGTGTCGAGGTGTTCGACCTGAAGGGAAGGAGTCTGGGCAAGACCCTTCACGAATATGATGGCCTGGGAAGGGCTGTCAGTCGAACCGATCCGGTGGGGAATACAACGCGTTATCAGTACGACGTATTCAATCGACTCCGGCGCAGTGTATTGCCCGATGGCCATGCTGTGGAAACCGAGTATGCACTCCATAGTCCCGGACAAATGCCCGTCGAGGTCAAAGTCGCGGGCCGTAGTCTGGGTCAGCAGGCCTTTGATGGGGTCGGACGGCTGATCCAGAGCAACGTCGGCGGTCGAGTGACCAGGGTGGGGTTCGAGTCGGGCTTCAGCAAGCCCGCCTGGGAGCAGGCACCAGGCGGTGAAAGGATCGAATACCAGTACGAACGCAACCTGGGCGGGCAAGTGATTCAACGCAGTGCCAATGGATCAGTGGCCAGGTATGCCTACCATCCGACGCTCGGCCTGCCGACGATGTGTATGGAACAAGGACGCGAGACCCGTTTCGAGTATTACCCTTCCGGGCGACTCAAGCGTGAGCTGTCCATCGTGGGAGAAAAGCAGGACAAGGCTCTCTATAGCTATTCCTTGGGGGGGCGTCCCCTCACGTGCACCGATGTGCTCGGTCACCGACACACGACGGATTACGATGAATGGGGGCGTCCAAAATCGTTTGAACAACATGCACTCAAAGCCGCATTTGCCTACAACGCGTTGGGCCAATTGACTGAGGTCGACGCCCAAGACATGAAGGGGGAAAGTTCGCTGGTCACCCGACTGGCTTACGATGATCTGGGGCGCGAAATCTCACGCCGTTTCGAGGCCAGCGGATCAGGCAGCCAAACCCTGACTTCAAGTTACACACCGACCAGCAAGTTGGCGCAGCGCACATTGAAAAGCGGCGATGACGTCATACGTGACGAGCGCTTCACGTACGACTCGCGGGGGCGCCTGAACCATTACAGCAGTCGTGGCACGCACCGACCGCGCGACCCATATGGCAAAGAGATCATCAAGCAAACCTACGTGTTTGATGCGATGGACAACATCGTCTCCCTGGAAACCGAATTTCCCGGCGGTAAAAACCTGGCTTCCTTCGATTACAGTGCCAGCGATCCTACTCAATTGATCGGCATCCGGCACAGCCACAAGGATTATCCGGCGCCGGTCGTGCTGGAGTATGACGCCAACGGTCAGTTGATCAGGGACGAACAGGCCCGCAGGCTGACTTACGATGCGCTAGGGCGCCTGACTCAAGTGGCCAGCGCCGTCGGGGACGTGGTGCGCGGCTATCACTACGACGCGCAGGATCGGTTGGTCGAACTGTCGCAGCCGGTCGACCCGCCGACCCAGCGATATTACCGCGAAGGCCGCGTGCTGAACGAAGTGTGCGGCCGGGACCAGAGCACCTGCTTGCGCAATGCCGGCATTTTATTGGGGCAGAACCGGCAAGGGCAGGGCGCCGGCACCAGGTTGTTGGGTGCCGACCAGCAGCAGAGTGTGTTGAGCGAAGTCACTGGGTCGCGGCGCCAGGATTTTGCCTACAGCCCATATGGACATCGTCTGGCAGAGGGCGGCCTGTTCAGCGTGCTGGGTTTCAGTGGCGAAGCGCTCGATCCTTCGACAGGCTTGTACTTGCTGGGCAATGGCTACCGTGCCTATAGCCCTGTGCTTATGCGCTTTGTCAGCCCGGACAGCATGAGCCCGTTCGGCGCCGGCGGATTGAACCCCTACGCCTACTGCGGCGGCGACCCCATCAATCGGGTGGACCCGACAGGGCATTTCTGGAAAGCCTTATTGGGGATAGCAATGTCTATTGCCGGCCTTGCCCTGAGTGTCGTGACAATGGGCGCAGCCACGCCACTGGCGGTTATTGGCCTGACGCTGGCGGCGGCATCTACAACGTTGGGGATTGCCGGCATCATTGTCGACGAAGTGGCGCCGCAGTCAGGCATCGGAGAGATTTTGGGCTGGGCCAGCCTAGCCACTGGTGTGCTGTCGGCAGGGGCCGGTTTGGGCGCCTTGGGCAAAAGTGCCACGCAATGGGGGGGTAAATTGGCTAATGCCTTCAAGCCCGGGTTGAGTGGAAAACCCGCGGATGCAGCGAGGGCCATGGCCAGGGGAATGGGACAGGGAACTTCAAGGTCGGCTCGGGCCGCGACAGCCGGTATGGATGACGCTTTCAGAGGGAACGGCCCCTGGAAAATCAAGCTGGCCAAGCCCGACAAGATCATCAAGCAACTGGGCAAATCCCAACAGGGCGAGTACGACAAGTTCAAGAACGCCATTTATCACGGGGGAGTCGACCCTTCCGAGGCCGCGCGAAACATGGATAACCCTTATCCAAAAATGCTGCAAAGCGTCTCCAAGGCTGGTCGAGACGCCCAAGGCAACGCAACCAACAAAGTCAACATGTGGGAGGTGCGGATCGGAGGGAAAGATCGTGTCACGTATCTGGTGGATGATACTGATCGGTTAGTCACCATTCTGGAAGTGGGAGGGCATACCTGACCCGGCACTCCGGCTAAGCCTGTCGGGCCGAGTGTTGACGCAGTGCCCACTCCACATGCTCTCTGACCAGTTCCGACGGGTATTCCCGCCGCGCCTTCAACGCTTCCAGCACCGGAATCGTTGAAGGCGCATTGCCCAGGCCCACCGCCAGGTTACGCAACCAGTTTTCATAACCCGTGCGGCGCAACGGCGAGCCTTCGGTGCTGTTGAGGAATTTATCCTCGTCCCACATAAACAGGTTGGCCAGCTCGGCGTTGTCCAGATTGTGCCTAGGCTTGAAGTCGCTTTCACCGGACGGCCGGGCGAAGCGGTTCCACGGACAGACGATCTGGCAGTCATCGCAACCGAACACTCGATTGCCGATCAGTGGTCGCAAGTCTTCGGGGATCGCGCCTTTGAGTTCAATGGTCAGGTAGGAAATGCAGCGCCGGGCGTCCAGCACATAGGGGCCGACGAAGGCGTTGGTTGGACAAATATCGAGGCAGGCACTGCATCGGCCACAGTGCTCGGTGGCGTGGGGCGGGTCCACCGGCAACGGCAAATCGACAAACAGCTCGGCCAGGAAGAAATAACTGCCGGCCTTGCGATTCAAAACCAGCGTGTTCTTGCCGATCCAGCCCAGGCCGGCCTGTTCGGCGATGGCTTTTTCCAGGACAGGCGCACTGTCGACAAAGGCGCGATAGCCGAACGGGCCGATTTCAGCTTGAATCTTTTCCGCCAGTTGTTGCACGCGTTTACGGATCAATTTGTGGTAATCGCGGCCCAAGGCATAACGTGAGACGTAGGCTTTTTCCGGCTGGGCGAGCATTTGCGCCATTTGCGTGTCGCCCGCCAGGTAGTCCATGCGCAGGGAAACGACTCTCAATGTGCCCGGCACCAGTTCTTCCGGGTGCGAGCGTTTGCTGCCGTGGGCGCCCATGTAGTCCATTTCGCCGTGGTAGCCGGCGTCGAGCCAGCGCTCCAGGTGCTGCTCATGCTCGCCCAGGTCGAGACCGCTGATGCCGACTTGCTGAAAGCCCAGCTCGCGGCCCCAGTCCTTGATGGATTGGGCGAGAGTGGGCAGGTCTGGAGTAATAGCGGGCATGAGGCGAGAGAAACCGGAGCTGAGGTGCGTATAATTCTGCCAGACATCGGAGCCTGAAGACGCATGCCGCACACTAAAGATGATTTACCCGACGCGCTGTACAGCGCCGCACAGGTCCGGGGACTTGATGCGAGCCTGATCGCGGCCGGAACAAAGGGCTTCGAATTGATGCAGCGTGCGGCTCGGGCAACCTGGCGAGCGCTGGTTCGTCAGTGGCCATCGGCGACCGAATTGAGCGTGTTGGCAGGGCAAGGCAACAATGCCGGTGATGGCTATCTGGTGGCGGTGCTGGCCCGGCGCGCCGGATGGACGGTGCGGGTATTGGCGGTAGGCGATCCGCAAAGGTTGCAAGGCGATGCTGGCCTGGCACATGCCGAGGCCGTGTCTGAAAAGGTCTCTATTGAGGCGTGGCGCGAGCAGTCGCAATTGCGCGGTGTCGTGCTCGACGCCTTGCTCGGCACGGGTCTGAGCGGTGACGTGCGCGACCCGTATGCCAGTGCCATTGCTGCGATCAATGCCAGCGGTCTGCCGGTGGCGGCGGTGGATATCCCTTCCGGTCTGAGCGCCGATACCGGGCGCATCCTCGCTCACGCGGTCCGGGCGGACCTGACCGTGACGTTCATCGGTTTGAAAGTGGGTTTGTTCACCGGTGACGCGGCGGATGTGGTGGGCGAACTGGTGTTCAACGACTTGCACGCCGATCCGCAGTTACTTGAAAGCGCGCCGGTCAGCGCCCGTCGTCTGACGGCTGGCAAGCTGCCGTGTCTGGCTGCGCGTCAGCCTGCTTCCCATAAAGGCAAATTCGGCCATGTGCTGCTGATCGGCGGCGATCGCGGTTTCGGTGGTGCGATCCTGCTGAGTGCGCAAAGTGCGCTGCGCAGCGGTGCCGGCATGGTGTCGGTGGCCACTCGCAGCGAACACGTGCCTGCCGCATTGGCCAGGATCCCCGAGGCGATGGTGGTGGGCGCTTCGTCAGCCAATCAACTGATGGGATTGCTTCAAAAGGTTTCCGTGTTGGTGGTTGGCCCAGGCTTGGGCCAGGCGGCTTGGGGGCGCAGTCTATTGTCGGCTGCCGCCAACGCGCCGTTGCCGCAAGTCTGGGACGCCGACGCGCTGAACATGCTGGCTGAGGAGCGGGTGAGGTTGCCCAGGGATTGTGTGATTACCCCGCATCCGGGCGAAGCGGCTCGCTTGTTAGGCATCAGCACGGCGCAAGTTCAGGCGGATCGGCCCGCCGCGGCCCATGCGCTGAGCAAAAAATATACAGCGGTCGTGGTGCTCAAAGGCGCCGGCAGTTTGATCGCCAGTCCGGACGGGCGGCTGGCAGTGTGTCACCAGGGGCATCCGGCGATGGCCACCGCCGGGTTGGGTGATGTGCTGGCGGGTTTGGTCGGCGCGTTGCTGGCCCAAGGCATGGAGGCATTCGACGCCGCGTGCCTGGCGGTCTGGCTGCATGCCAATGCCGGTGAGCAACAAGGTAAATTCGGCCGTGGGCTGGCGGCCAGTGATCTGATTCCAGCCATTCGTCAGTTGTTGGAGGAGCAAGCACCGTGTCTGAAGTAACCCTGTACCTGGCTGATGAAGCGGCGATGACTGAATTGGGTACACGCATCGCCCAAACCACGAAAGGGCACGGTCTGATCTTTCTCGAGGGAGATCTGGGGGCGGGGAAAACCACGCTGTCCCGGGGCATCATCCGTGGCCTGGGGCATGTCGGGGCGGTAAAAAGTCCGACCTTCACTTTGGTTGAGCCCTACGAGATCGGCGATATTCGTGCCTTTCATTTCGATCTGTATCGCCTGGTCGATCCGGAAGAGCTGGAGTACCTCGGCATCCGCGACTATTTCGAAGATGACGCGCTGTGCCTGATCGAATGGCCTGACAAGGGTGCAGGCTTTTTGCCAAAGCCCGACCTGACCATTACCATTAGCCCGCATGACAGCGGGCGTTCGCTGAAAATTTTGCCTCAAGGCTCGCGTGGCGAGTCCTGGTGTGCCGCTTTGGCATTGGAATCCAAATAAATGATGGGGTTAGGTATGCGCTTTCGCGCGTTGGTTGCTGCCGTTGGGGTGTTGTTTTTGGCGGTAACCGTCGACGCTGTGGCCGACACGAAGGTCAACAGTGTTCGCCTGTGGCGGGCGCCGGACAACACGCGACTGGTGTTTGATCTGACGGGCCCGGTGCAGCACAGTGTCTTTACCCTGACATCCCCGGATCGCCTGGTCATCGACATCAATGGCGCGACCCTGGGTTCGCCGTTGAGCGTCAACACCTCGAATACCCCGATCACCGCCATGCGCTCGGCCCAACGCACGCCGACCGACCTGCGGGTGGTCATCGACCTGAAAAAGGCTGTCACCCCGAAAAGTTTCTCCCTGGCACCGAGCGCGCAGTATGGCAATCGGTTGGTGGTCGATCTGTTCGACAATCCGTCCGACGCCGCGCCACCTCCAGCGCCGACGCCTTCGGTCGCGACCGTGCCGGCAGTGCCGGTTACTCCTGCGGAACCTGCAATCAAGCTGCCGCCAGCGCCGGCCGGCAAGCGCGACATCATTGTCGTGATCGACGCCGGCCACGGCGGCGAAGACCCGGGTGCTTCGGGCTCTCGCGGTCAGCGCGAAAAAGACGTGGTGCTGGCCATCGCCCGCGAACTGCAACGCCAGGTGAGCGGCATGAAAGGCTTCCGTGCCGAACTGACCCGTACCGGTGACTACTTCATTCCCTTGCGCGGCCGTACCGAAATCGCCCGCAAGAAGGGCGCCGACCTGTTCGTTTCGATCCACGCCGATGCCGCGCCTTCAGCTGCCGCATTCGGGGCCTCGGTGTTCGCCCTGTCTGATCGCGGCGCCACGTCGGAGACTGCGCGCTGGCTGGCCGACAGTGAAAACCGTTCCGACTTGATCGGTGGTGCCGGCAACGTCAGCCTCGACGACAAGGACCGCATGCTCGCAGGCGTGTTGCTCGACTTGTCGATGACGGCGTCGCTGACCTCCAGCCTGAACGTCGGTCAGAAAGTCCTGACCAACATCGGCCGGGTCACGCCGTTGCACAAACAGCGGGTGGAGCAGGCCGGGTTCATGGTGCTGAAGTCGCCGGATATTCCGTCGATTCTGGTGGAAACCGGGTTCATCTCCAACGCCAATGAAGCCTCGAAACTCGCGGCGTCGAGCCATCAGCAGGCGTTGGCGCGCTCTATCAGCAGTGGCGTGCGTCAGTTCTTCCAGCAAAACCCGCCACCTGGCACCTACATCGCCTGGTTGCGTGACTCGGGCAAAATCGCCCAGGGCCCGCGTGACCACCGGGTGAGCCCGGGCGAGACGCTGGCGATGATCGCCGTGCGTTACCAGGTGTCGCCGGCCACGCTGCGCAGTGCCAATAACCTGTCGAGCGACGAACTCAAGATTGGTCAGCACCTGACCATTCCCGGCACTGAACTGGCGGCCAAAGAATGAATCAGGTGCTGACCAACGCTGCCCGTATCGAGCTGCTCAGCCCGCGACTGGCGAACCAGATCGCCGCCGGTGAGGTGGTTGAGCGCCCGGCGTCGGTGATCAAGGAATTGCTGGAAAACAGCCTCGACTCCGGCGCCAAACGCATCGATGTCGATGTGGAGCAGGGCGGCGTCAAACTGCTGCGGGTGCGTGATGATGGCAGCGGCATTTCCGCCGATGACCTGCCGCTGGCGCTGGCCCGTCATGCCACCAGCAAGATCCGTAATCTGGAAGACCTTGAGCAGGTCATGAGCCTGGGGTTCCGTGGTGAAGCCTTGGCGTCGATCAGTTCCGTGGCGCGTTTGACCCTGACGTCGCGCACTCGCGATGCCGATCAGGCCTGGCAGGTGGAAACCGAAGGCCGTGACATGGCGCCCCGCGTGCAGCCAGCCGCCCATCCGGTGGGGACCTCGGTGGAGGTCCGCGACCTGTTTTTCAACACACCGGCGCGGCGCAAATTTCTCAAGACCGAAAAAACCGAATTCGATCATCTGCAGGAAGTGATCAAGCGTCTGGCCCTGGCGCGTTTCGACGTGGCGTTCCATTTGCGCCACAACGGCAAGACCATTCTCAGCCTGCACGAGGCCCACGATGATGCGGCCCGCGCCCGGCGAGTGGCCGCGATCTGCGGTCCGGGCTTCCTGGAACAGGCACTGCCGATTGAAATCGAGCGCAACGGTCTGCATCTGTGGGGCTGGGTCGGGTTGCCGACCTTCAACCGTAGCCAGGCGGATTTGCAGTATTTTTTCGTCAATGGCCGTGCGGTACGCGACAAACTGGTGGCCCACGCGGTGCGCCAGGCTTATCGCGACGTACTGTTCAATGGCCGGCATCCGACCTTTGTGCTGTTCTTCGAAGTCGATCCGGCGGGCGTCGACGTCAACGTGCACCCGACCAAACACGAAGTACGCTTCCGTGACGGGCGCATGGTCCACGATTTCCTCTACGGTACGTTGCACCGCGCCTTGGGTGATGTGCGTCCGGAAGATCAACTGGCTGCGCCGGTAGCGACGGCCCTTGTCCGTCCCACGGGACTCGAGGCAGGTGAGTTCGGTCCCCAGGGCGAAATGCGCCTGGCCGCCAATGCGCTGCTGGAGCAGCCTCAAGCGCAACCGTCGTTCAATGCGCCGGCCGGCTCGGGATCTGGTTCGGGCTATCAGTATCAATACACCCCGCGACCTCAGTCCGCGGTTCCCGCCGCTGAGGCCCAGGCTGCCTATCGTGAATTCTTCGCGCCGTTGCCGGAGGCCAATGCTGTAGCGCTGCCGGCCGGTCAGGACGATATCCCGCCGCTGGGTTACGCGCTGGCGCAGCTCAAAGGCATCTACATCCTTTCGGAAAACGCCCAAGGGTTGGTGTTGGTGGACATGCACGCCGCTCACGAGCGGATCATGTACGAGCGCCTGAAAGTCGCCATGGCCAGCGAAGGCTTGAGCGGGCAGCCGCTGCTGGTGCCGGAGTCCCTGGCGGTCAGCCAGCGCGAGGCCGATTGCGCCGAAGAGCACGTCGCCTGGTTCCAGCGTCTGGGCTTCGAACTGCAGCGGCTTGGCCCGGAAACACTGGCCATCCGGCAGATTCCGGCCTTGCTCAAGCAGGCTGAAGCCAATCGACTGGTCGGCGACGTGTTGGCCGACCTGATGGAGTACGGCACCAGTGACCGGATTCAGGCGCACCTGAACGAATTGCTTGGGACCATGGCCTGCCACGGCGCCATCCGGGCGAACCGACGTCTGGCCCTGGCGGAAATGAACGGTCTGTTGCGCGATATGGAAAACACTGAGCGCAGCGGTCAATGCAACCATGGCCGACCGACCTGGACCCAGTTGGGCCTGGACGATCTGGACAAACTGTTCTTGCGCGGTCGTTGATGAGCCAGCTCCCACCTGCGATTTTCCTGATGGGCCCGACTGCCGCCGGCAAGACCGACCTGGCCATCGAACTCACCAAAGTCCTGCCTTGCGAACTGATCAGTGTCGATTCGGCACTGGTTTACCGTGGCATGGACATCGGTACTGCGAAGCCGTCGAAAGAACTTCTGGCGCAATTTCCCCACCGTTTGATCGATATTCTCGACCCCGCCGAGAGCTATTCCGCCGCGGATTTTCGCCGGGACGCCCTCGAGGCCATGGCCGATATCACCGCGCGCGGAAAAATTCCGCTGCTGGTCGGCGGCACAATGCTCTACTACAAGGCCTTGCTCGAAGGGCTGGCAGACATGCCAGCCGCCGATCCAGAGGTTCGCGCGCAGATCGAAGAAGAAGCTGCACGCCTTGGCTGGCAAGCCTTGCACGAACAATTGGCAGTCATTGATCCGGTTTCTGCGGCGCGGATTCATCCGAACGATCCACAGCGACTCAGTCGAGCGCTGGAAGTTTATCGCGTCAGCGGTCGAAGCATGACCGAGCTGCGCTTGCAACAATCTGCGCAAAGTACTGACGCAGCCGCTTCGGGACGGCAACAATTGCCCTATACTGTCGCGAACTTGGCCATTGCTCCGGCAAATCGTCAGGTATTGCACGAGCGAATTAAACAAAGATTCACTTTAATGTTGGAACAGGGATTCATAGACGAGGTCGTAGCCCTGCGTAAGCGAAGTGACCTGCATGCCGGGTTGCCGTCTATACGTGCGGTAGGTTATCGACAAGTCTGGGACTACCTGGATGGCAAGCTGACGTCAGCCGAGATGCAGGAGCGTGGAATCATCGCCACGCGCCAATTGGCGAAGCGCCAGTTCACCTGGCTGCGCAGTTGGGCTGATTTACATTGGCTGGACAGCCTCGATTGCGACAATCTGCCGCGCGCCTTGAAATACTTGGGGACCATCTCCATATTGAGCTGAGTCCTTGCAATTGCCGTCTATCCTTGGGGGTGTGACGGCCAAAGTCATCTGTTTACCTATTTTTTTATATTGAATCCTTAAAGGAGTGCGGCACATGTCAAAAGGGCATTCGCTACAAGACCCTTACTTGAATACTTTACGTAAAGAAAAAGTTGGGGTCTCCATCTACCTGGTCAACGGTATCAAGCTGCAAGGCACGATCGAGTCTTTCGACCAGTTCGTCATCCTGCTGAAAAACACCGTCAGCCAGATGGTCTACAAACATGCTATTTCTACAGTAGTGCCGGTTCGTCCAATTCGTCTGCCTAGCGCAACCGAATCCGAAGCAGGTGATGCTGAGCCAGGTAACGCCTGATAGGAGTCTCCTTTGTTCTTTGAGCGCCACGGTGGTGGTGAGCGAGTCATCCTCGTTCACTTGGATGGACAGGACCCTGAGGCGCGCGAAGACCCGCAGGAGTTTCAGGAGTTGGCTAATTCGGCCGGCGCCGAGACCGTTGCGTTTTTTAACGTGCCGCGTCATCGGCCAACCGCCAAATTCCTGATTGGCAGCGGCAAGGTCGAGGAACTGCGCGACCTGGTCAAAGCTGAAGAGGCCGATCTGGTGATTTTCAATCACGTCCTCACGCCCAGCCAGGAACGCAACCTCGAACGTGTTTTCGAGTGTCGCGTGATCGACCGTACCGGTCTGATTCTCGATATTTTCGCCCAACGCGCCCGTACCCATGAAGGCAAGCTCCAGGTAGAACTGGCCCAGCTTGATCACATGAGCACCCGGCTGGTTCGTGGCTGGACTCACCTTGAACGCCAGGGTGGCGGTATCGGCATGCGTGGCCCGGGTGAAACGCAACTGGAAACAGACCGCCGTTTGCTGCGGGTACGGCTGCGACAGATCAAGGGCAGGCTGGAGAAAGTGCGCAGCCAGCGCGAACAGTCGCGGCGTGGTCGTTCGCGTGCGGATATCCCTACCGTGTCGCTGGTGGGGTATACCAACGCCGGTAAGTCCACGCTGTTCAATAACGTGACGAAATCCGACGTCTACGCGGCTGACCAATTGTTTGCCACGCTGGACCCTACCCTGCGTCGTCTGGATCTGGACGATCTGGGGCCGATTGTCCTGGCGGACACTGTAGGTTTCATTCGCCACTTGCCCCACAAGCTGGTCGAGGCATTTCGGTCCACCCTCGAAGAGTCAAGCAACTCCGACCTGTTGTTGCACGTGATCGATGCGGCCGAACCCGATCGCATGTTGCAGATCGAGCAGGTGATGGTGGTGCTGGGCGAGATTGGTGCCCAGGACTTGCCGATCCTCGAGGTCTATAACAAACTCGATTTGCTTGAAGGTGTTGAGCCACAAATCCAGCGCGACGAAAACGGCAAGCCCCAGCGGGTCTGGCTGTCGGCGCGTGATGGCACTGGCCTGGAATTGCTTGAGCAAGCCATTGCCGAATTACTTGGCAGTGATTTGTTTATCGGTACCCTGCGCTTGCCGCAACGATTCGCTCGACTGCGTGCGCAGTTTTTCGAACTCGGCGCGGTGCAAAAAGAAGAACACGACGAAGAAGGCATCAGTTTGCTGGCCGTTCGTTTGCCCCGGGTCGAGTTGAATCGACTGGTAAGCCGCGAAGGATTGCAGCCGATGGAATTCATCGAGCAACACACTTTGCAATAAAAGCCTGAGAAAGCGGTTGTGCCGTGGTGACAGGCATTCTGTAGCATTGGTCGGCGCGCCGTGGGTGCGTCTTTGCTTTATCAGATGGAGAGCGCTATGGCTTGGAATGAGCCGGGTGGCAACTCGAATAATCAGGATCCTTGGGGTGGCAAGCGTCGCAATAATGGCGACCGCAAGGGACCACCGGATCTCGACGAGGCCTTCCGAAAGCTGCAGGAAAGCCTGAACGGGTTGTTCGGTGGTGGTAAGAAACGTGGTGATGACGGCAGTGGTCCGGGCAAGAGTGGCGGCTTTGGCGGCCTGCTCGGTATCGGCTTGGTCGTGCTGGCGGCCATGTGGCTGTACAGCGCGGTCTATGTCGTGGACGAGCAGGAGCAGGCTGTCGTGCTGCGCTTCGGCAAGTACTACGAAACCGTGGGCCCGGGCTTGAATATCTATTTCCCGCCGATCGACAAGAAGTACATGGAAAACGTCACGCGTGAGCGTGCGTACACCAAGCAGGGTCAAATGCTGACCGAAGACGAAAACATCGTCGAAGTGCCGCTGACCGTGCAGTACAAGATCAGCAACCTGCAGGATTTCGTGCTGAGCGTCGATCAGCCGGAAATCAGTCTGCAGCACGCGACCGACAGCGCCTTGCGCCATGTGGTGGGTTCCACCGCCATGGACCAGGTGCTGACTGAAGGTCGTGAATTGATGGCCAGCGAAATCAAGGAGCGTCTGCAACGCTTCATGGATACCTATCGCACCGGTATCACCGTCACTCAGGTCAACGTACAGAGCGCAGCAGCACCGCGCGAAGTCCAGGAAGCCTTCGATGACGTGATTCGGGCCCGTGAAGACGAGCAGCGTTCGCGCAACCAGGCTGAAACCTATGCCAACGGCGTCGTGCCGGAAGCTCGTGGTCAGGCCCAGCGCATTCTCGAAGACGCCAATGGCTACCGTGACGAAACCGTCTCGCGCGCCAAGGGTGAGGCTGATCGCTTCACCAAACTCGTTGCCGAGTACCGCAAGGCTCCTGAAGTGACCCGTCAGCGTCTGTACCTGGACACCATGCAGGAAGTCTTCAGCAACACCAGCAAGGTGCTCGTGACCGGCAACAAGAATGGCCAGAGCAATCTGCTGTACTTGCCGCTGGACAAAATGGTCGAAAGTGGTCGCAACACCAGCACTCCGGTGACCGGTGCGGCAGCCGCCAGCAATGAAGCGAATACGCGTGCGGCAGCTGATCTGCAGCAACAGCAAGCACGTACCAGGGAGAGTCGCTGATGAGCAATAAATCGCTGATCGCCCTTATTGTCGGCGTCGTCGTGGCGATCGCTGCCTGGAACTGCTTCTACATCGTGGCTCAGACCGAGCGTGCGGTGTTGCTGCAGTTCGGTCGCGTGGTTCAGGCCGATGTACAACCTGGCCTGCATGTGAAAGTGCCCTACGTTAACCAGGTGCGTAAATTTGACGCACGCCTGATGACACTGGATGCACCGACACAACGCTTCCTGACGCTGGAAAAGAAAGCCGTGATGGTCGATGCCTACGCCAAGTGGCGGGTGAAGGACGCAGAGCGTTTCTACACCGCGACGTCCGGTCTCAAGCAAATTGCCGACGAGCGCCTGTCCCGTCGCCTGGAGTCTGGTCTGCGTGACCAGTTCGGTAAGCGCACCTTGCACGAAGTGGTGTCGGGTGAGCGTGATGCGCTGATGGCGGATATCACGGCTTCGCTGAACAAGATGGCTGAAAAAGAGCTGGGCATTGAAGTTGTCGATGTTCGGGTCAAGACCATCGATCTGCCGAAGGAAGTGAACCGTAGCGTGTTCGAGCGTATGAGCACCGAGCGTGAGCGTGAAGCTCGCGAGCACCGCGCCAAGGGTAACGAGCTGGCTGAAGGCATCCGTGCCGATGCCGATCGTCAACGCCGCGTGTTGCTGGCTGAAGCCTATCGTGAATCTGAAGAGATTCGCGGTGACGGTGATGCCCAGGCCGCTTCGATCTATTCCAAGGCCTATGGTCAGGACCAGGAGTTCTACGCGTTCTACCGTAGCCTGCGCGCCTACCGTGAAAGCTTTGCGAATAAATCCGACGTCATGGTCCTGGACCCAAGCAGTGACTTCTTCCACTACCTGGAAAAAGCCAAGCCTTGATACGGCGTTGACCCGAATCATTCCGCCGGGCGGCTAACGCCTCTGGCGGGGTGATCCTTTGGCAAAACGTGTGTATGATGCGGCAGCCGGGAAATTCCCGGCTTTTTTGCGTCTGCACGTTTGATTGCTGTTTTTGGTGCACGCGTACGAGTCGAAAGGCTCGACAGGTTTTTCGAGGAAAGTGGTTGGCGAAGCCGGTTGAAGGCTTTTCGCTCCGTTGTTCATGCGCGGAACAATCATTTTCTGCTTCACTCAAGGCTCGGCCGAGGGCTGGCTGGCCGCCCGGATATAGGGGAATGGCGTAATGGCAACGGTAGACCGCTGGCTGCTGCCAGATGGCATCGAAGAAGTACTGCCACCGGAAGCGGCGCGCATTGAAGTTGCGCGTCGCCAGGTGTTGGATCTGTTCCAGAGCTGGGGTTACGAGTTTGTCGTGACTCCCCATATCGAGTACCTGGAATCCCTGCTGACCGGCGCGGGCCAGGACCTGGATCTGCGTACCTTCAAGGTTATCGACCCGCAGTCGGGCCGGCAGATGGGTTTCCGCGCGGACATCACGCCGCAGGTGGCACGTATCGATGCGCACACCCTGCGTCGCGAAGGCCCGAGTCGTCTGTGCTATGCCGGCAGCGTGCTGCATGCTCAGCCACGCGCCTTGTCGTCCTCGCGCAGCCCGATCCAGCTGGGCGCCGAGTTGTACGGCGATGGCAGCCCCGGCAGCGATGTCGAAGTCATCAGCCTGATGCTGGCGATGCTGCAACTGGCCGATGTGCCGGACGTGCACATGGACCTCGGTCATGTCGGCATCTATCGCGGCCTGGCTCGCGCCGCCGGTTTGTCCGGTGAAGTCGAGCAGCAGTTGTTCGATGCGTTGCAACGCAAGGCCATCGACGAGGTCATTACCTTGACCGAAGGTTTGCCTGCCGATTTGTCGGGCATGCTGCGGGCGTTGGTCGACCTGTGCGGCGGTCGCGAAGTACTGGCCGCTGCGCGTGAGCGTCTGGCCGGGGCGCCGGCCCCGGTTCTGGCGGCGCTGAACGATTTGCTGGCGATTGCCGAGCGTTTGTCCGTGCGTTTCCCGGATTTGCCGCTGTACTTCGATCTGGGCGAATTGCGCGGCTATCACTACCACACGGGTGTGGTGTTCGCCGTGTTCGTGCCGGGCGTTGGCCAGTCAATTGCCCAGGGCGGTCGTTACGACGACATCGGCGCCGATTTCGGTCGCGCCCGTCCGGCAACCGGCTTCTCCACCGATTTGAAAACCCTGGTGACCCTGGGGCGTGCTGAAATCGAGCTACCGTCTGGCGGTATCTGGATGCCTGACAGTACGGATGCGGCACTCTGGCAGCAGGTTTGCCAGTTGCGCAGTGAGGGTCAGCGTGTCGTTCAGGCCTTGCCTGGACAACCTTTGGCCGCCGCCCGTGAAGCGGACTGCGACCGGCAATTGATTCAGCAGAACGGGCTTTGGCAAGTATCGCCACTGGCTTCTTGAGTTTTCCTGCCGGCCACCGCCGGTACCAAGTTTGCGCGAATGAGGACAAGTGTTATGGGTAAGAATGTCGTAGTCCTGGGCACCCAATGGGGTGATGAGGGCAAAGGCAAGATCGTTGATCTGCTGACCGAACATGCTGCCGCCGTAGTGCGCTACCAGGGTGGCCACAACGCTGGCCACACCCTGGTGATCGACGGCGAAAAAACTGTCTTGCACCTGATCCCGTCGGGCGTGCTGCGCGAAGGCGTGCAGTGCCTGATCGGCAACGGCGTGGTGGTTGCACCTGACGCTCTGATGCGGGAAATCAACAAGCTGGAAGAGAAAGGTGTGCCGGTGCGTGAGCGCCTGCGCATCAGCCCGTCCTGCCCGCTGATCCTGTCCTATCACGTCGCACTGGACCAGGCCCGTGAAAAAGCGCGTGGCGAGCTGAAGATCGGCACCACCGGTCGCGGCATCGGCCCGGCTTACGAAGACAAGGTTGCACGTCGTGGCCTGCGCATCGGTGACCTGTTCCACCGCGAGCGTTTCGCCGCCAAGCTGGGCGAGTTGCTGGACTACCACAACTTCGTACTGGTCAATTACTACAAAGAGCCTGCAATCGACTTCCAGAAGACGCTGGACGAGTGCATGGAATACGCCGAGCTGCTCAAGCCGATGATGCTGGACGTCACCGCCGAGCTGCACCAGCTGCGTCGCGCTGGCAAAGACATCATGTTCGAAGGCGCCCAGGGTTCGTTGCTGGACATCGACCACGGTACCTACCCGTACGTCACCAGTTCCAACACCACCGCTGGCGGTATCGCGACTGGTTCGGGTGTTGGTCCGATGTTCCTGGACTACATCCTCGGCATCACCAAGGCCTACACCACGCGTGTCGGTTCGGGTCCGTTCCCGACTGAACTGTTCGACGACGTTGGCGCGTTCCTGGCCAAGCGTGGCCACGAGTTCGGTGCAACCACCGGCCGTGCCCGTCGTTGCGGCTGGTTCGACGCCGTTATCCTGCGTCGCGCCATCGATGTGAACAGCATCTCGGGCCTGTGCCTGACCAAGCTGGACGTTCTGGACGGCCTGGAAACCATCAACATCTGTGTTGGCTACAAGAATCAGGACGGCGCAGTGATCGACGCACCGACCGACGCCGACAGCTACATCGGCCTGGAGCCGGTGTACGAAGAAATGCCGGGCTGGAGCGAATCGACCTTGGGTGCCAAGACCCTGGAAGAGCTGCCTCAGGCTGCACGCAACTACATCAAACGTGTCGAAGAGTTGGTCGGTGCGCCGATTGACATTATTTCGACGGGCCCGGACCGCAACGAAACCATCGTTCTGCGTCATCCGTTTGCTTGATAACACATTGATGTGAAACACAAAGGGCCCATAATCGGGCCCTTTGTCGTTTTTGCCTGCTGAACGGCATGACCTTTGCTGTGAACATTGAAAAGAGCCTCCTTTCAGGTGTGCTATCAATTTAATGGCGCCAAAGCAGAGGGATTTCTAGTGTCGGCCGTTCTCTCATTGTTACAAAGCCGTTTGTTGAGGCCTGTGTTCGTTACGCTTGGTATCGCCCTATTGGTGCAAGTGGTGGTGGCGGTCGCTCTGACGCGGAGCACGGTGACTGCTTTGGAAGCCGATCTGGGCATGCGCCTGGGCGCGGACAGTCAGAAGCTCTCTGGCGAACTCGAGCAGGCGGGGCGTGAAGTCACGTCAAGCCTCGATAGCCTCTCCACCAGCACGCGTCAGCGCCTCACGGCCGGGTTGTCCTCGCGTTTGGAGGAGGAGCAGGCACAACTGCGCGAGACGTTGGAAAAGGACCTGAAGGATTCCGCCGGCGACATGGCGCAACTCCTGGCATCGGTTGCGCCGCGCGCCATGTGGGACAACGACATTCCAACCTTGTCCGAGTTCGCGCGCAGGGCCCAGCGCAACCCCAATGTACTGTTCGTGGTGTATGACGACGCCACGGGTCAGCACCTGACGCGCTACCTCAACCGGGAGAATCCGATCAACAAGGCGCTTCTGGAGAAAGGCCAGGGCGAGCGGGCGCTGGACAAAGTGCTGGATGCGGCGAAGAACGATCCTTCGGTCTTCTATATCGAAGCCTCGATCAACCCCAATGGCGTGGAAATCGGCAAGGTCTTGATGGGTGTCTCGACCGCGTCGGTGGAAGCCGATCTGGCGGCGTTGGACAAACGCTTCTCCGCCTTGATCGCCAGCAGCGATCAATTGGTGGGTGACAGTCTGAAGGGGGCGGCGGCCGATAGTGCGACCGCCATGCGTTCGCGACTGCAATCGGCCCAGTCCACGGCGGCTGAAATGAAAGCCAATACCACCAGTACCGTGCAAGAAGCCGCGGCCACCCTGCGCTGGCGTATCGGTATATGCCTGGCGGTCGTGGGCTTTGGTGTCCTGCTGTTGCTGGCGGTGGTGCTTGGGCGTCGAGTGGTCAATCGCCTGAGAATGCTGATCATCGCCATGGATGACCTGGCGGCGGGCGAGGGTGATCTGACCAAGCGCGTGCAAATCAACAGCAAGGACGAGATCGGCGACATGGCGTCGGCGGTCAATCGGTTTGTGGATAAGTTGCAGCCGATCGTGCGCGAAGCAGGCGACGTAGCCCAGCGGACTGGCGTGGAAATCGGCGCCATGACCCTGCGCAATGCCGGAGCCGATGCGGCAGCGGGTATGCAGCGCGATGAAGTGGCCGAGAGTCTGCGTGCTTTGTCGCAAATGGCAGACGAAGCCCAATCTGAAAGCCAGGCCATGCAGGCGGCTTTGAAACAGGTCGTGGATATCCGTCAGGCCACTGACGAAAACACCCGGACTTCGGCGAAAGTCGGCAGCCTGATCGAGGCGCTGGCGGGTCAAGTCGAAACCGGAGCGCAGGTGATCGAGCGACTTGCGCAGCAAAGCGAGCAGATTGAGGTGGTGCTGACGGTCATTCACGGGATTGCCGAGCAGACCAACCTGCTGGCACTGAACGCGGCCATTGAAGCGGCGCGCGCGGGTGAGACCGGGCGCGGGTTCGCGGTGGTGGCGGACGAAGTGCGGGCGCTGGCGAGCAAGACCCAGAGTTCCACCGGCGATATTCAGGCGCACATTGTGGCGTTGCAGCAGGGTGCACGTGAGGCGGTGGCGGCGATTGGCCAGGCTGGGCGCCAGGCGGACGAAGGCTTGTTGGTGCTGCGGGACAGTGCGCGTCTTCAGCAATCAGTGCAGGCCTCGGTGGAGCAAGTGCATGCGGCGATCGGTCTGGCGACCCAGGCCGCCGCGCAACAGGCTCAGGGTGCGCAAGCGGTGCGTGGTCGGGTCGAGACCATTCATGCGCAGGCCGAGAAAGCGGCTCAGGCAGTGGTGGAAACCACGGCCAGTGGCAAGGTGCTGGACGGCTTGGCAGCGCAGTTGAAGGCGAGTCTGGGGCAGTTCAGGGCTTGAATGATCAAAAGATCGCAGCCTTGGGCGGCTGCGATCTTTTGCTTGATCAGCGGGTCAAGTACATCCGGGTTGTTAATAAATAAACGGGTAGCCCCGACACCAATATCAATAACGCCGCATAAGGCGCCGCCGCCGCAAATTCCACGTTCGCGGTATGCGCCCAGACTTCCGTTGCCAGTGTGTTGAGCCCGGTTGGACTCAATAACAACGTCGCCGTCAGCTCCTTCATCGCATCAAGGAATACCAGCGCAAAAGCCGCGCCCAGCGCTGGAAAGATGATCGGCAGGGTCACCCGGCAAAACGCACTGAATGACGACGATCCCAGCGTGCGTGCCGCCTCTTCCAGTTGTGGAGCTGCCTTGTTCAGTGCCGTACGAATCGGCGCCTGAGCCAAGGGCAGAAACAGCAGCGCATAAGCGATCAGCAACAGCGCCGAAGTCTGATACAGCATCGGCACATAGTGCAGGGCGAAATACACCAGGGCCAGCGCGATCACCAAGCCAGGCAATGCATGCAGCAGATAGGGCAGGCGTTCGGCCCAGATAGCCAATTGGCCTTTATAGCGCACCACCAGCAAGCCCACTGGCACCGCCAGCACCAGGCACAGCGCTGCGCCACCCAACGACAGCGCCAGGGATGAAAACAATGCCTCGCCAATGGCCGCCGCCGGGAATGCCGCCGAGGAGCCCACGGCCAGCCAGTACCCGAGCATGCCCAATGGAATGCCGCTGCCAATGATCGCGAGCAACGCGCAGTAAAGTTGCCCGGCCATCGTCCAAGGACCGAGAAGAACCTGTGCCGCCTGTCGTGCCGCGCCTTGGCCGGTACGCACATGCCGGCCCTTGCCGCGCACGCGCAGCTCCAGCCATAGCAGTGCGAGGCACAACGCCAGCAATATCGCCGAGAGCATCGCTGCATTGGCGTTGCTGAATTCCAGCTCGAACTGTTGATAGATCGCGGTGGTGAAGGTTTGCAGGCCAATGATCGACAGTGCGCCAAATTCCACCAGCATGTGCAGGGCGATCAGCAATGAGCCGGCCAGCAGCGATGGCCAGAGCAGGGGGAGGGTAATCTTGAGGAACACGCCCCAGCGATTTTGCCCCAGGGTGCGGGCGGACTCTTCCAGGCAGGGATCGAGGTTGCGCAGAGTCGCCGCCACGGGCAGAAATATCAGCGGGTATTTGGACAGTGTCATCACCAGGATCGCCCCGCCCAGCCCTTCGAAATGGGCGCTCAGCGAAACCCAGGTGAAGCTGCTGACAAACGCCGGAACGGCGAAGGGCAAACACAGAATCACGCCCCACAGTCGCCGCCCCGGCAGATTGCTGCGCTCCAGCAGCCAGGCCAGCGACAGGCCGATCACGCAACAGGCCAGCGTCACGCCGAGCATCAGCGCGAGGGTGTTGCGCAGCAGGCCGAACACGTAGGGCCGCCACAGCAAATGCACTGCTTCGGCCCATCCTGCTTGCCAGGCCTTTAGCCCGACATAGGCCAGCGGCAACAGGCTGAGCACAACCAGCACCATGACCGGTAGCAGCAACCAGATTGAAGGCCACTTGCGTCGAGGTCTGTAAGCACTGCGCATGGCGCAAGCGGAAAGCGATGCGCTCATCAGTTCAGGCCAACGTCGCGTTCCAGGTCCAGGGCTTCTTCGGCGTTACCGAGATCGGCCGGAGTGACTTTCGGTGCCTCCAGTTCGCTGAATGGCTTGAGGCCGCGATCGGACTCCATGCCTTTGTGCAGCGGGTATTCGGCGGTGGTCTGGGTGATCACGCGCTGCCCTTCTTCGCTGGCCATGTAGGCGAGCAATTGCTGGGCTTCTTTTGGATGCTTGCTGGATTTCAGTACAGCGGCGCTGGACACCGTGATCAACCCACCGACGTCGCCTCCGGTGAAGTAGTGCAGTTTCGAGTCGAGCTGGCCTTTTTCGCGCTGCAAGGCGAACCAGTAGTAATTGTTGACCAGTACCGTGGCGACTTCGCCGTTTTCTACTGCTTTAAGCGCGACCATGTTGTTGCTGTAAGTCTTGCCGAATGCGCGCAGGCCAGTCAGCCACTCTTCGGCGGCGTCCATGCCGTGAACCTTGATGATCGCAACCGCTTGCTCCTGAAACGCGCCGCTGGAGGGCACGAAGCCGACCTTGCCTTGCCATTTCGGGTCGGAGAAGCCCATCACTGACTTGGGCAGGTCTTTTTCATCAATCAGTTTCGGGTTGTACGCGACGACCCGGACCCGGGCGGTGATGCCGATCCAGGTGCCATTGCCGGCGACATACTCTTTGGGCAGCACGGCGAGCGTGGCTGGGTCGGTCTGAGCCAGCAGGCCTTGTTCGCCGAGTTTGTTCAGTGGCGGTGATTCTTCGGTGTAGATCACGTCGGCGGGGGAGCGATCACCTTCTTCGACGACCTGGCTGGCGAGCTGGTTGCTGCTGCCTTTGCGCACGTTGACGTGAATGCCGGTCCGGGTTTCGAAGGCTTTGGCGAGGGCATCGCCGACTTCCTTGTGTTGCCCGTTATAGAGGGTCAGGGAAACCGGGTTGGCGGCTTGGGTGAGGGGCGTGGCGAGCGCCAGGCCGAGCAGGCTGAGGGTCAGGCCGCGGCGCAGGGTATTTCGAAACATCATTCGCAGGGTTCCTCACTGTCGCATTGCAAAAACTTGCAACAATGATAAACGATATTGTTTCTCAAATGCGCACTGCTGATTCTTGTGGCGGGGCGTGCTTGCTCGCGAAAAACGACAGGACAACGCGGTGCTTCAGTTGCCCCGCGTTTTCGTTAACATCCATCTCGAGCAGGCTCGCTCCTACGAGGGAGTGTTGATTTTTTGAAAGCCAGAAACGCAAAAACCCGCTTTCGCGGGTTTCTGTGAAATCCAAGGCCGTAACCTTGAATTTGAATTGGTGCCCAGAAGAAGACTCGAACTTCCACGGCCGTAAGGCCACCAGCACCTGAAGCTGGCGTGTCTACCAATTTCACCATCTGGGCATTCATCTTCAGCGTTGCCGCTGTTGATGTGGCGCACTATACGGAGCGCGATTTGATCTGTAAACCCCTGATTTAAAATAAATAAATCAACGGTCTGAAATGCAAAAACCCGCTTTCGCGGGTTTTTGTGTGAGTCTTGAAATTGAACTAATCTCAAACTCGAATTTGGTGCCCAGAAGAAGACTCGAACTTCCACGGCCGTAAGGCCACCAGCACCTGAAGCTGGCGTGTCTACCAATTTCACCATCTGGGCAGTATCGGCAACGTTGTCCGTCGTCGATGGCGCGCACTATACGGAGCGTCTTTTTAACTGTAAACCCCCGACATCAAAAAAACCTGAAAAATTTCACCAGCGGTCTTCAAATCAGCTTTGTGACGTCGATAAAAGGCTTTAGAAGGGCCGTCATAGCTTGAAATTTCCCGTTTCATTACGCCTATGCCAAACTAACCCGTATATAGACAAGGTGAAAACTCTCTAATGGCCGATTGGCAGTCCCTCGATCCCGAGGCCGCTCGTGAAGCGGAAAAATATGAAAACCCTATTCCTAGCCGCGAACTGATCCTTCAGCACCTTGCTGATCGAGGTTCGCCTGCTAACCGCGAGCAGTTGGTCGAAGAGTTTGGTCTGACCACAGAGGACCAGATCGAAGCCCTGCGCCGCCGTCTGCGCGCGATGGAGCGCGATGCTCAACTCATCTATACCCGTCGTGGCACTTATGCACCGGTAGACAAGCTCGACCTGATCCTGGGCCGCATCAGCGGTCACCGTGACGGCTTCGGTTTCCTGGTACCGGACGATGGCAGTGACGACCTGTTCATGAGCCCGGCGCAAATGCGTCTGGTGTTCGATGGCGACCGTGCCCTGGCGCGGGTGTCCGGCCTCGACCGTCGCGGTCGCCGCGAAGGCATGATCGTCGAAGTGGTCTCCCGTGCTCACGAGACTATCGTCGGGCGCTATTTCGAAGAGGGCGGTATCGGTTTCGTGGTTGCCGACAATCCGAAGATCCAGCAAGAAGTGCTGGTGACGCCGGGTCGCAACGCCAACGCCCAGATCGGTCAGTTCGTCGAAGTGAAGATCACTCACTGGCCGACGCCACGCTTCCAGCCTCAGGGCGATGTGGTTGAAGTCGTGGGTAACTACATGGCGCCGGGCATGGAAATCGACGTCGCCCTGCGCACATACGACATTCCTCACGTCTGGCCTGAGGCGGTGCTCAAGGAAGCGGCCAAGCTCAAGCCCGAAGTCGAAGAGAAAGACAAAGAGAAGCGCATCGATCTGCGTCATCTGCCGTTCGTCACCATCGACGGCGAAGATGCCCGTGACTTCGATGACGCGGTCTATTGCGAAGCCCGTAAGGGCAAGTTGCGCCTGTTCTCGGGTGGCTGGAAGTTGTACGTGGCGATTGCCGACGTATCCAGCTACGTGAAGCTCGGTTCGGCGCTGGACGCTGAAGCCCAGGTGCGCGGCAACTCGGTGTACTTCCCCGAGCGCGTGATCCCGATGCTGCCTGAGCAGCTGTCCAACGGTCTGTGCTCGCTGAACCCGCAGGTCGATCGTCTGGCCATGGTTTGCGAGATGACCATCTCCAAAACCGGCGAAATGACCGACTACTGCTTCTACGAAGCGGTGATCCACTCCCATGCACGCCTGACTTACAACAAAGTCAGCGCCATGCTCGAAACGCCGAAAGCCACCGAAGCGCGCAAGCTGCGTGGCGAGTACACCGATGTCGTGCCGCACCTCAAGCAGCTGTACTCGCTGTACAAGGTGTTGCTGGCGGCCCGTCATGTGCGTGGCGCGATCGATTTTGAAACCCAGGAAACCCGGATCATCTTCGGCTCCGAGCGCAAGATCGCGGAAATTCGCCCGACCGTGCGCAACGATGCCCACAAGCTGATCGAGGAATGTATGCTGGCGGCCAACGTGGCCACTGCCGAATTCCTGAAAAAACACGAAATCCCGGCGCTGTATCGCGTCCACGATGGTCCGCCACCGGAGCGCCTGGAAAAACTGCGCGCCTTCCTGGGTGAGCTCGGCCTGTCCCTGCACAAAGGCAAGGACGGCCCGTCGCCGAAGGATTACCAGGCACTGCTGGCCGGTATCAAGGATCGTCCGGATTTCCACCTGATCCAGACCGTCATGCTGCGGTCGTTGAGCCAGGCGGTGTATAGCGCTGATAACCAGGGCCACTTCGGTCTGAATTACGAGGCTTACACCCACTTCACCTCGCCGATCCGCCGCTACCCGGACTTGCTGACTCACCGGGCAATCCGCAGCGTCATCCATTCGAAGCAGGACACCCCGCACGTTCGCCGTGCTGGCGCGATGACCATTCCGAAGGCGCGTATCTATCCGTACGACGAAGCGGCCCTGGAGCAACTCGGCGAGCAGTGCTCGATGAGCGAGCGCCGTGCCGACGAAGCGACCCGCGACGTGGTCAACTGGCTCAAGTGCGAGTTCATGAAAGACCGTGTGGGCGAATCGTTCCCGGGTGTGATCACCGCCGTAACCGGCTTTGGTCTGTTCGTCGAACTGACCGATATCTACGTCGAAGGCCTGGTGCACGTCACCGCGTTGCCGGGCGATTACTACCACTTCGACCCTGTGCATCACCGCCTCGCCGGTGAGCGTACCGGTCGCAGCTTCCGTTTGGGCGACACTGTTGAAGTGCGGGTCATGCGCGTCGATCTCGACGAACGCAAGATCGACTTCGAGATGGCCGAAAAAACCATCAGCGCGCCGATCGGTCGTAAAAAACGCGGTACTGAAACTGCGGCGCCAGCGGCATCTGCTGCAAAAACAGCCGCAGAGCCGGTGCCGGAGAAAACCGGTCGTCGTCCTGCCAGAGAAAAGGTTGTAGAGGCCTATCGCCCAAGCGATGCGGCGGCGAAAAACGCCGAAGTACGCAAAAGCCGTGAAATGAAGCAGGCCTTGCTGGCCGATGCGAAAAGCGGCGGTAAAGCGGCGTCTGCGGGAAAGACCGGAAGGTCGACGCCTGAAAAGGCCGTCGGCGGCAAGCCTGCCAAACCGAGCAAACATCGTAAAGGCCCGCCAAAAGCGGGCTCGGCCCCAGCCAAAAGTGGCGGGGCGCGTAAACCTAAGGCCAAGCCATGAGTCAGTTGGAAAAAATCTACGGCGTGCATGCTGTAGAAGCATTGCTGCGTCATCACCCGAAACGCGTCAAGCAGATCTGGCTGGCCGAAGGTCGCAGTGATCCGCGCGTACAGACGTTGATCGAGCTGGCCAACGAGAATCGTGTCCAGGTCGGCCAGGCTGAGCGCCGTGAAATGGACGCTTGGGTCGAAGGTGTGCACCAGGGTGTAGTCGCGGACGTGAGCCCGAGCCAGGTCTGGGGCGAAGCGATGCTCGACGAACTGCTCGACCGTACCGAAGGTGCGCCGTTGCTGTTGGTCCTCGACGGTGTAACCGATCCGCACAACCTGGGTGCCTGCCTGCGTTCCGCCGATGCGGCGGGCGCGCTGGCGGTGATTGTTCCGAAGGACAAGTCGGCGACCCTGACGCCGGTTGTGCGAAAAATCGCCTGCGGTGCTGCGGAAGTGATTCCGCTGGTCGCCGTGACTAACCTGGCGCGCACCCTGGAGAAACTCCAGCAGCGTGGCTTGTGGGTTGTCGGTACGGCGGGGGAGGCCGAAGTCAGTCTGTATGACCAGGACCTGACCGGTCCCACCATCCTGATCATGGGTGCCGAAGGCAAAGGCATGCGCCGCCTGACCCGCGAGCATTGCGACTACCTGGTCAATTTGCCGATGGCCGGTAGCGTCAGCAGTCTCAACGTTTCCGTGGCGACGGGCGTATGTCTGTTCGAGGCGCAGCGTCAGCGCCGCGTCAAGGCTGCGGTTGCCGCCAAGAAGGCCTGATCCGGCTGCAATCCCTGTGGGGGCGAGCCTGCTCGCGATAGCGGTGTAACATTCGGCATCAATGTTGAATGTTGTGTCCTCATCGCGAGCACGCTCGCTCCCACAATGGTTTCTGGCCAGCCAAAAAATGGCGGGCAAACGAACTGTTCAAATAATCACCAATTACCTTGCGCCTCTCTCGCCCCTTCTCTACAATTGCGCCCCTTGCTGCGATGGCAGGCACGCATGTGTCTAGCGTCCACAAGTCCATAAGTGTCATTCACTCCTTGTCTGACCGCTTTTGAGCGGCAGGCTACAACCCGTAAGGAGCATTCATGCGTCATTACGAAATCATCTTTTTGGTCCACCCGGATCAAAGCGAGCAAGTCGGCGGCATGGTTGAGCGTTACACCAAGCTGATCGAAGAAGACGGCGGCAAAATCCACCGTCTGGAAGATTGGGGCCGTCGTCAACTGGCCTACGCAATCAACAATGTTCACAAGGCTCACTACGTGATGCTGAACGTTGAGTGCACTGGCAAGGCCCTGGCCGAGCTGGAAGACAACTTCCGCTACAACGATGCAGTGATCCGTAACCTGGTCATCCGTCGCGAAGAAGCCGTTACCGGCCAATCCGAGATGCTCAAGGCTGAAGAAAACCGCAGTGAGCGCCGTGAGCGTCGCGACCGTCCTGAGCACTCCGACGCTGAAGGCGTTGATGGTGATGACAGCGACAACAGCGATAACGCTGACGAGTAATCCACGGACCTTTTGAGGAGCCAATTACATGGCACGTTTCTTCCGTCGTCGTAAATTCTGCCGCTTCACCGCTGAAGACGTGAAAGAGATCGATTACAAAGATCTCAACACTCTGAAAGCTTATGTATCCGAGACCGGCAAAATCGTTCCAAGCCGCATCACCGGTACCAAAGCTCGTTATCAGCGTCAGCTGGCCACCGCTATCAAGCGCGCCCGCTTCCTGGCCCTGCTGGCCTACACCGACAGCCACGGCCGCTGAGACCGGGCAGTCGACACGTAGCAAAGGATTGAATGTATGCGTGCCTTAGCTGAGTTCATCATGCGGGGCCGTATGCAGGCCACTCTGGTAGTGGCCGGATGCGCGGCATTGCCGTTGTTGTATTGGTTGGGTGCTGCCGCCGGATGCCTTGTGCTCCTGCGGCGCGGATTGAGGGACGCCTTGGGCGTTCTTGCTCTGGGGCTGCTGCCGGCGTTGATCTGGTGGCTGAAATTCGACGATCCACGGGCACTTCTGGTGCTGCTGGGGTCTGCGAGCCTTGCGTTGGTTTTGCGCGCAAGCGAGTCCTGGAACCGCGTGCTGCTGGTCAGCATAGCGATGGGAGTGGTGTTTTCAGTGGTGCTGGGGACGGCTTTTGGTCCTCAGATCGAGATGCTGGCGCAGGCTTTGATAAAAGTCATGCCGTCGCTACTCGGTGAGGTCTACCAGAAGATGTCGGTAGACGAGCAAGCGCGTTTCGCGTCCCTGATTGCACCAATCCTGACCGGCCTGATTGCGGCTTTGTTGCAAATCGTCAGTGTGCTGAGCCTGATTGTCGGGCGCTACTGGCAGGCGTTGTTGTACAACCCGGGTGGTTTCGGTCGCGAGTTTCGCGCCATTCGAATCCCGCTGGGTCCCGCGATGTTGCTGCTGGCCGGCATGGTTGTGACACCGAACTTCGGTGTCCAGATGTCCATGCTCGTGCCGTTGTGCAGCGTACCGCTGGTTTTCGCCGGGCTGGCCCTGATTCACGGGCTGGTGGCGCAAAAGCGACTGGCCAGATTCTGGCTGGTGGGGTTGTACGTCACGCTGTTGCTGTTCATGCAGCTGATCTATCCGTTGCTGGTGGTCCTGGCCATCGTCGACAGCCTGATTGATTTTCGCGGTCGTCTGGCGCCGAAAGACGCCGATAACGCGAACGGTGAAGGTTAAAAGTTAAGAGGATTTTCACATGCAACTGATCCTTCTGGAAAAAGTCACCAACCTGGGCAACCTGGGTGACAAAGTGAACGTTAAGGCTGGTTACGGTCGTAACTACCTGCTGCCTTACGGCAAAGCTACCGCTGCGACCCCAGCCAACCTGGCTGCGTTCGAAGAGCGTCGCGCTGAGCTGGAAAAAGCTGCAGCAGACCGTAAAGCATCGGCTGAAAGCCGCGCTGCCCAACTGGCTGAGCTGGAAGTGACTATCACTGCCACCGCTGGTGACGAAGGCAAGCTGTTCGGTTCGATCGGTACTCACGACATCGCTGATGCACTGACCGCCTCTGGCGTTGAAGTTGCAAAAAGCGAAGTTCGTCTGCCGAACGGCACCATCCGCAACGTAGGTGAATTCGACGTAGCCGTGCACCTGCACGCCGAAGTTGAAGCCACCGTACGCGTTGTCGTGGTAGCAGCTTAAGCAGCACTTGTCGGCTGGCACCCTCGGGTGCTTGCCGGTAACATCGGGCACGATCCTGTTTACAGGTCGTGCCCTTTGTCTTTCTGGCAGTTCCGTTTTTTAACCCCTGCTTCTCCAAAAAATACCAAGTGGCCATGAACGAAATTTCCGCTCCCGAGCAATACGATCTGCAAACCGCCGCGCTGAAAGTGCCGCCGCATTCCATCGAAGCCGAACAGGCTGTACTCGGTGGTCTGATGCTGGACAACAACGCCTGGGAACGCGTCCTCGATCAAGTCTCCGACGGTGATTTCTATCGACATGACCACCGCCTGATCTTCCGTGCGATCGCCAAACTGGCCGATCAGAACTCGCCGATCGACGTCGTGACCCTGGCCGAGCAATTGGACAAGGAAGGTCAGACTTCGCAAGTCGGCGGCCTTGGGTATCTCGGCGAACTGGCGAAAAACACGCCGTCCGTCGCCAACATCAAGGCCTATGCGCAGATCGTTCGTGAGCGGGCCACCTTGCGCCAATTGATCGGCATCAGCACCGAAATCGCCGACAGCGCGTTCAACCCGGAAGGCCGTACCGCCGCCGAGATTCTCGACGAAGCCGAGCGGCAGATCTTCCAGATTGCCGAGGCCCGGCCGAAAACCGGTGGCCCGGTGGGCGTGAATGACCTGCTGACCAAGGCCATCGACCGCATCGACACCCTGTTCAACACCGACAACGCCATCACCGGCCTGTCCACCGGCTACACCGACCTCGACGAGAAAACCAGCGGTCTGCAACCGGCCGACCTGATCATCGTTGCCGGCCGTCCATCCATGGGTAAAACCACCTTTGCGATGAACCTGGTGGAAAACGCCGTGCTGCGCAGCGAGAAAGCGGTTCTGGTTTACTCGCTGGAGATGCCAGGTGAATCGCTGATCATGCGTATGTTGTCGTCCCTGGGACGCATCGACCAGACCAAGGTCCGTTCCGGCCAGCTGGAAGACGACGATTGGCCGCGCCTGACCTCGGCGGTCAACCTGCTCAACGACCGCAAGCTGTTCATCGACGATACCGCCGGCATCAGCCCGTCTGAAATGCGCGCCCGGACCCGGCGTCTGGTGCGTGAGCACGGTGAAGTCGGCCTGATCATGATCGACTACCTGCAACTGATGCAGATCCCCGGTTCCAGCGGCGACAACCGGACCAACGAGATTTCCGAGATCTCCCGGTCCCTGAAGGCGCTGGCCAAGGAATTCAACTGCCCGGTGGTGGCGTTGTCCCAGCTCAACCGTTCCCTGGAACAGCGGCCGAACAAGCGCCCGGTGAACTCCGACTTGCGGGAATCCGGAGCGATCGAGCAGGACGCCGACGTCATCATGTTCGTGTATCGCGACGAGGTGTACCACCCGGAAACCGAGCACAAAGGCATCGCCGAAATCATCATCGGCAAGCAGCGGAACGGGCCGATCGGCTTTATCCGCCTGGCATTCATCGGCAAGTACACCCGGTTCGAGAACCTGGCACCGGGTAGCTATAACTTCGATGATGACGAATGATTTATAGCGTCTGAGCTGACGCCATCGCGAGCACGCTCGCTCCCGCAGGGCAGGTCGAAGCTGTGGGAGCGAGCTTGCTCGCGATAGGGTCGCCGCAATTTCCGACCATAGCCGTCGGAATTGGTCAAAATTTGTGCTATATTCCGCGCCCGCGAAATTCAATGAAAGCCAACACCGGTTATCGACATGCAAGCAGCCAAGCCGTTATTTGACTATCCCAAGTACTGGGCCGAATGTTTCGGGCCAGCGCCATTCCTGCCGATGAGCAGGGAGGAGATGGATCAGCTTGGCTGGGATTCCTGCGACATCATCATCGTCACCGGTGATGCCTATGTCGATCACCCGTCGTTCGGCATGGCGATCATCGGCCGGCTGCTGGAGTCCCAGGGCTTCCGCGTCGGGATCATTGCCCAGCCAAACTGGCAGTCCAAAGACGACTTCATGAAGCTCGGCGAGCCGAACCTGTTTTTCGGTGTCGCGGCCGGCAACATGGACTCGATGATCAACCGCTACACCGCCGACAAAAAAATCCGTTCCGATGACGCTTACACGCCGGGTGGCCTGGCGGGCAAGCGGCCGGACCGCGCGAGCCTGGTTTACAGCCAGCGCTGCAAGGAAGCCTACAAGAATGTGCCGATCGTGCTCGGTGGCATCGAAGCGTCCCTGCGCCGTATCGCTCACTACGATTACTGGCAAGACCGCGTTCGCAACTCGATCCTGATCGACGCCTGCGCCGACATCCTGCTCTACGGCAACGCCGAGCGTGCGATCGTCGAAGTCGCCCAGCGCCTGTCCTACGGTCACAAGATCGAAGACATCACCGACGTGCGCGGCACCGCGTTCATCCGTCGCGACACGCCGAAAGACTGGTACGAAGTCGACTCCACGCGTATTGACCGTCCGGGCAAGGTCGACAAGATCATCAACCCGTACGTCAACACCCAGGACACTCAGGCCTGCGCCATCGAGCAGGAAAAAGGTCAGGTTGAAGATCCGCAGGAAGCCAAGGTCGTGCAGATCCTGGCCAGCCCGAAAATGACCCGCGACAAGACCGTGATCCGTCTGCCGTCGGTGGAAAAGGTCCGTAACGACGCGGTGCTTTACGCTCACGCCAACCGCGTGCTGCACCTGGAAACCAACCCGGGCAACGCCCGCGCACTGGTCCAGAAGCACGGCGAAGTCGACGTCTGGTTCAATCCGCCACCGATTCCGATGACCACCGAAGAAATGGACTACGTGTTCGGCATGCCCTATGCGCGCGTTCCGCACCCGGCGTACGGCAAGGAAAAGATTCCGGCCTACGACATGATCCGCTTCTCGGTGAATATCATGCGTGGCTGCTTCGGCGGCTGCACCTTCTGCTCGATCACCGAGCATGAAGGCCGGATCATCCAGAACCGTTCCGAAGAGTCGATCATTCGCGAAATCGAAGAGATCCGCGACAAGGTTCCAGGTTTTACCGGCGTCATCTCCGACCTTGGCGGCCCGACCGCGAACATGTACCGCATCGCCTGCAAAACGCCGGAAATCGAATCCGCGTGCCGCAAGCCGTCGTGCGTGTTCCCGGGTATCTGCCCGAACCTGAACACCGATCACTCGTCGCTGATTCAGCTATATCGCAGTGCCCGTGCCTTGCCGGGTGTGAAGAAGATCCTGATCGCTTCCGGCCTGCGTTACGACCTCGCGGTCGAGTCGCCGGAATACGTCAAAGAGCTAGTGACCCACCACGTTGGCGGTTACCTGAAGATCGCCCCGGAACACACCGAGGAAGGTCCGCTCAACCAGATGATGAAACCGGGCATCGGCAGCTATGACAAGTTCAAGCGCATGTTCGAGAAGTACTCCAAGGAAGCCGGCAAAGAGCAGTACCTGATTCCGTACTTCATCGCTGCCCACCCAGGCACCACTGACGAAGACATGATGAACCTGGCCCTGTGGCTCAAGGGCAACGGTTTCCGTGCCGACCAGGTGCAGGCGTTCTACCCGTCGCCGATGGCCACCGCCACCGCGATGTACCACTCGGGCAAGAACCCGCTGCGCAAGGTCACCTACAAGAGTGACGCGGTGACCATCGTCAAGAGCGAAGAGCAGCGCCGTCTGCACAAGGCGTTCTTGCGTTATCACGACCCGAAAGGCTGGCCGATGCTGCGTGAAGCATTGATCCGCATGGGCCGCAGCGACCTGATCGGGCCGGGCAAGAACCAGTTGATCCCGTTGCACCAGCCGTCCACCGACAGCTACCAGAGTGCCCGTCGCAAGAACTCGACGCCGGCCGGCAGCCATAAAGTGGCCAAGGAAACGACCAAGATCCTGACCCAGCACACCGGCCTGCCACCACGCGCCAGCGACGGCGGTAACCCGTGGGACAAGCGTGAACAAGCCAAGGCTGCGGCATTCGCCCGTAACCAGCAGGCGGCCAAGGAGCGCAAGGATGCGGCCAAAGGCAAAGGGCCGAAACCGGCTCGTAAGCCGGTCGTACCGCGCTAAACCGCGCTTGGGCTGAACAAAACGCCAACCTTCGGGTTGGCGTTTTGCATTTCCGGGCCGCGTAACGCCACAAATATGTGCAGCGTCGCCAAACCAATTCCCCGCCTCGCCCGATTTTGGTGCTGTACTGCCTCCAGTAACCGGAGAAAGCGCCAGCACTGCTGGGTGGCATAAGTCTTGCGCGCTTTCACATACGCTTAGGGCTCGCAGGAGGCACGCCGTGTCGATTCATGTCGCATTGCATCACATTACGCATTACCGCTACGACCGTGCCGTTGAGCTCGGTCCGCAGATCGTTCGCCTGCGTCCGGCCGCCCACAGTCGCACGCGGATTCTGTCCTATGCGCTGAAGGTTTCGCCCGAGCAACACTTCATCAACTGGCAGCAGGACCCCCAGGGCAATTACCTGGCGCGGTTGGTGTTTCCGGAAAAAACCGATGAGCTGCGGATCGAAGTCGACCTGGTGGCGGAAATGGCGGTGTTCAATCCGTTCGATTTCTTCCTTGAGCCCTACGCGGAAAAAATTCCGTTCACCTATGCCGCCGATGAGCGCAAGGAGCTGGCTCCCTACCTGGAAACCTTGCCGCTGACGCCGAAGTTCAAGGCGTACCTGGAGGGCATCGACCGCACACCGTTACCCGCTGTGGATTTCCTCGTCGCGCTCAATCAGCGACTGAGCGAAGACATCGGCTACCTGATCCGCATGGAACCGGGCGTGCAAACGCCCGAGCACACCCTTGAACACGCCTCCGGGTCTTGCCGCGATTCCGCGTGGTTGCTGGTGCAACTGCTGCGTAACCTCGGACTGGCCGCGCGTTTTGTCTCCGGCTACCTGATCCAGCTGACGGCCGACGTCAAAAGCCTGGACGGTCCCTCGGGCACGGATGTGGATTTCACAGACCTGCACGCCTGGTGCGAGGTGTATCTGCCTGGCGCCGGCTGGATCGGCCTGGATGCGACCTCGGGGCTGTTTGCCGGTGAAGGCCATATTCCGTTGGCTTGTAGTCCCGATCCGTCCTCCGCGGCACCGATCAGTGGCCTGGTGGAACCGTGCGAGTGTCAATTCAGCCACGAAATGTCCGTGGAGCGGATTTGGGAGGCGCCTCGGGTCACAAAGCCCTACACCGAAGAGCAGTGGCTGGCGATTCAGAGCCTGGGCCGGCAGATCGATGCCGACCTGCTGGAAGGCGATGTCCGCCTGACCATGGGCGGCGAGCCGACGTTCGTCTCCATCGATGACCCGGACGGTGCCGAGTGGAACACCGCGGCGCTGGGGCCGGACAAACGTCGCCTGTCTGCCGAACTGTTCCAGCGCATGCGTCAGCACTACGCGCCCAAAGGTCTGGTGCACTTCGGCCAGGGCAAGTGGTACCCCGGCGAGCAATTGCCGCGCTGGTCGCTCAATGGCTACTGGCGCCGCGATGGGGTGCCGATCTGGCACAACCCCGCGCTGATCGCCGACGAGCAGCAAGACTATGGCGCCGATGGCGAACTGGCCGGGCGATTCCTGGCAAGTGTCGCCGAACGCCTGAAAATTCCGACACGTTTTGTGTTCCCCGCCTACGAAGACAATTTCTATTACCTCTGGCGCGAAGGCACATTGCCGCAGAACGTCAGCGCCGAAGATTCACGTCTCGAGGAACCGCTGGAGCGTGCGCGACTGCGTAAAGTCTTCAGCCAGGGCCTGGATAAGGTGATTGGCCAGGTCTTGCCGCTGGCGCGGACCGCCAAGGGCGATCAGTGGCAGAGCGGACGCTGGTACCTGCGCGACGAGCACTGTCGCCTGGTGCCAGGGGATTCACCGCTGGGCTATCGCTTGCCCCTCGGCTCGCAGCCCTGGGTGAAAGCCGCGGAATACCCGTTCATTCATCCGCAGGACCCGAACCAGGATTTCCCGGCATTGCCTGACACCGCTCAATTGCAAAGCCAGGGCCCTGCCGTTGTGGCCGATCGTGCGCCGAAAATCGACGAATCCGCCGACTGGCTGACCCGCACCGCCTTCTGCGCCGAGGCGCGGGAAGGTCGGTTGTACCTGTTCATGCCGCCGCTGGAGCGGGTTGAGGACTACCTCGAACTGGTCGCTGCGATTGAAGCCACCGCTGAAGAGCTGCATTGCCCGGTATTGCTGGAAGGCTATGAACCGCCGAGCGATCCGCGTTTGAGCAACTTCCGCATCACGCCGGACCCGGGGGTGATCGAGGTCAACGTGCAGCCGTCCGCCACCTGGGATGAATTGGTCGAACGCACTGAATTCCTTTACGAGCAGGCGCGGCAAACCCGGCTCACCACCGAGAAATTTATGATCGATGGCCGCCACACCGGCACCGGTGGCGGTAACCACTTCGTACTGGGTGGCGCGACACCGGCCGACTCACCGTTCCTGCGGCGTCCGGATCTTCTGCGCAGCCTGATCAGCTACTGGCATAACCACCCGTCCTTGTCCTATCTGTTTTCCGGGCTGTTCATCGGCCCGACATCGCAGGCGCCACGGGTCGATGAAGCGCGCAACGATGCCCTGTATGAGCTGGAAATCGCCTTTGCCCAGATGCCGCAACCCGGCGAGGAATGCGCGCCGTGGCTGGTCGACCGGTTGCTGCGCAATCTGTTGATCGACGTGACGGGCAACACTCACCGCGCCGAGTTCTGCATCGACAAGCTTTACTCGCCGGACGGTGCAACGGGTCGCTTGGGATTGCTTGAGTTGCGTGCCTTTGAAATGCCGCCTCACGCACGCATGAGCCTGGCTCAACAGCTGCTGCTGCGGGCGCTGGTCGCACGTTTCTGGCGCGAGCCTTATGCACCGCCGAAACTGGCGCGCTGGGGCACGGAGCTGCACGACCGGTTCCTGTTGCCGCACTTTATCGAGCAGGATTTCGCCGACGTCATTGTCGACCTCAACGCCGCCGGTTATCCGCTGCGGGCCGAGTGGTTTGCGGCGCATCTGGAGTTCCGCTTTCCCAAGGTCGGCGATTACGCCGTCAGTGGCATTGCGCTGGAACTGCGCCAGGCACTTGAGCCGTGGCATGTACTGGGCGAGGAGGGCGCGGTCGGTGGCACGGTGCGCTACGTGGATTCGTCCCTGGAGCGTCTGCAGGTCAAACTCAACGGGTTGCCGCCGCAGCGCTATTTACTGACCTGCAACGGTATCCCGGTGCCGCTGCAGCCCACCGGGCGCGTCGGCGAGTTTGTCGCCGGGGTGCGTTTCCGTGCATGGCAACCGGCCAACTGCCTGCAACCGACCATTCCCGTGCATGCGCCGCTGGTGTTCGATCTGCTCGACACCTGGATGGGGCGTTCGCTGGGCGGTTGCCAGTATCACGTGGCCCATCCGGGCGGGCGCAACTACGACAGCTTGCCGGTCAATGCCAACGAGGCCGAGAGCCGCCGGATGGCGCGCTTCTTCCGGATCGGACACACCCCCGGGAAACTTCCTGTGCCGATTCTGGAAATTAACGACGAACTGCCGATGACGCTCGATTTACGACGTTTCTAAACCGTACGCGACGCCCGGATGTTTCGTCTATCCGGGCGTCATGAGCCTGCGTTAGTCTGACCTTTCCCTGCTGTCTGCCGAGCTTTCCAATGCCTGACCTGCTTGACCGCTACCCGCTGACGGCGGGCACTTATCATGAACTGCTCGACGACAGCGGCGCCGTGCGTGCGCACTGGCGCCGGCTGTTCGACCAATTGCAGCGCAGCACGCCTGCGCAACTGGTGCAGCGCCAGGCACTGCTGGCCCGGCAGATTCATGAAAACGGTGTCACCTATAACGTTTACGCCGACCCCAAGGGCGCCGATCGTCCCTGGGAGCTGGACCTGCTGCCCCATGTGATTGCCGCCGATGAATGGGAACAGCTGTCGGCCGGCATCGCCCAGCGCGCCCGATTGCTCAATGCCGTGCTGGCCGACCTGTACGGCCCGCAACGCCTGATCGCCGAAGGCTTGCTGCCGGCGGAGCTGGTATTCGGCCACAACAACTTCCTCTGGCCCTGTCAGGGTATCAATCCGCCTGAAGGGGCCTTTCTGCATTTGTATGCCGTGGATCTGGCGCGCACCCCCGATGGTCGCTGGTGGGTGACGGCAGACCGCACGCAAGCACCGTCCGGGGCCGGTTACGCGCTGGAAAACCGCACCATCGTGTCCCGCGCCTTTCCCGAGTTGTACCGCGATTTGAAGGTGCAGCACCTGGCCGGGTTCTTCCGCACGCTCCAGGAAACCCTGGCGCGCCAGGCACCGAGCGATGAAGAGGTGCCGCTGGTGGTGCTGCTGACGCCGGGGCGATTCAACGAAAGCTATTTCGAACACCTGTACCTGGCGCGTCAGCTCGGTTACCCGCTGGTGGAGGGCGGCGACCTGACCGTGCGCGACGCCACGGTCTACCTGAAAACCCTCAGTGGCCTGCGCCGGGTCCACGCGATCATGCGCCGGCTCGACGACGACTTCTGCGATCCGCTGGAGCTGCGTACCGATTCGGCTCTGGGTGTGCCGGGCTTGCTTGAGGCCGTGCGGCAGGGGCGGGTGTTGGTGGCCAACGCCCTGGGCAGCGGCGTACTCGAATCGCCGGGACTGTTGGGGTTCCTGCCGAAGATCAATCAGTTCCTGTTTGGTGAAGAGCTGATTTTGCCGTCCATCGCCACTTGGTGGTGCGGCGAAGCGCCCGTGCTGGCACAGGCCCTGGAAAAATTGCCGGAATTGCTGATCAAACCGGCATTTCCGTCCCAGAGCTTTGCACCGGTATTTGGCCGTGATTTGAGCGAAAAACAGCGGCAATCGCTCGCTGAGCGCATGCAGGCGCGTCCTTACGCTTATGTTGCGCAAGAACTGGCTCAACTCTCCCAGGCGCCCATCTGGCAGGCCGAGGACGGTCAACTGCAACCCCGGGCCATTGGCATGCGTGTGTACGCCGTGGCCAGTCGCGATGGTTACCGAGTCCTGCCCGGTGGTTTGACCCGCGTCGCCGCCGAGGCGGACGCTGAAGTGGTGTCGATGCAGCGCGGCGGGGCGAGCAAGGACACTTGGGTCCTGGGCGACCGGCCGCCGAGCGGCGAGCAATGGAAAGCCCAACGCAACATCAGCGTACATGATTTGGTGCGCCGCGATCCGTATCTGCCGTCGCGGGTGGTGGAAAACCTGTTCTGGTTCGGCCGCTACTGCGAGCGCTGCGATGACAGTGCGCGGTTGTTGCGGATCATGCTGGCGCGCTATGTCGACGGCGATGACCCGCAGGCGCTGGACGCGGCGGTCGATCTCGGGGAGCGCCTGATATTGCTGCCCGAAGAAGGCGAACTGCCTGAGCGCTTGCTGGCCGCGATACTGGGCGATGACTGGCCCTTCAGCCTGCGTTCCAACCTGCAACGTTTGCAATGGGCGGCCTCGCAGGTGCGTGGCAAGCTCTCGCGGGAAAACTGGCAGGCGCTGGTGGAATTGCAGCGCGAAGCCATGGAGCTGGAAACCGAAGAGCCGGACTTCGGTGAGTTGCTGGATTTTCTCAACCGACTGGTGATGTCCCTGGCGGCATTGTCAGGGTTTGCACTGGACGACATGACCCGCGACGAAGGCTGGCGCTTTTTGATGATCGGCCGGCGGATCGAGCGCCTGCAATTTCTCAGTGGCAGCCTGGCGGCGTTCCTGCGTGGCGCCGGGGCCTTCGATCAGGCGGGGCTGGAATGGCTGCTGGAACTGGGCAACAGCAGCATTACCTACCGTTCGCGTTACCTGGCGGTGGCGCAATTGATTCCGGTGCTCGACCTGTTGCTGCTCGACGAACAGAACCCTCATGCCGTGCTGTTCCAGCTGAAACTGGTGACCCGCACGCTCAAACGCCTGAACGACGATTTCGGCGTGCCCCGTGAAGCCGGTCTGCCCCAGTTGGTGGAACGCCTGGGGCGCTTCGATCTGGGTTGCCTGGAAAACCCGTTGTTTGGCGCCGCCAGCGTGCGCGCGGCCGTCGAGGGGCTGGCCGATCTGCTGCAAGAAATCGCCGATGCCAGCGGGCAAGTGTCGGATCGCCTGGCCTTGCGCCATTTCGCCCATGTCGATGATGTCAGCCAACGCACGGTGTCCGTCTGATGAGTGCCCATTACCAGATCTTGCACGACACCCATTATCACTACGACAGCCCGGTATCCCTGGCCCAGCAACTGGCGCACCTGTGGCCGCGCCCCTGTGCCTGGCAGCGCTGTACCGCACAGCAATTGCAGATCAGCCCGGAACCGACCTCGCGCCGTGATGAGCTGGATGTGTTCGGCAATCCGTTGACCCGGCTGGCGTTCGAACGTCCCCATGATGAATTGCTGGTCAATGCGAGCCTTATGATCGAAGTGCTGCCCCGGCCGGTGCTGGATTTCAATCAGTCTCCGGCCTGGGAAGACACCCGCAATGCGCTGACCTACAGCAGCCAGCCACTGTCCCCACAAATCCTGGACGCCTGCCGCTACCGGTTCGAATCACCCTACGTGCATCTCAAGCGCAACTTCGTCGAGTTCTCACAGAGTTGTTTTCCTCCGGGGCGGCCATTGCTGCTGGGGGTTCAGGCCCTGATGGAGAAAATCTTCAGTGAGTTCACCTTCGACGCCGAAGCGACGCAAGTGGCGACGCCCCTGGTGGAAGTGCTGGAACGTCGGCGGGGTGTCTGTCAGGACTTCGCCCACCTGATGCTCGCTTGCGTGCGTTCCCGTGGATTGGCCGCGCGGTACATCAGTGGCTACCTGCTGACACAACCGCCACCGGGCCAGCCACGACTGATCGGCGCCGATGCCTCCCATGCCTGGGTTTCGGTGTTTTGCCCGGTGCTGGGTTGGGTAGATTTTGACCCGACCAACAACGTGCAACCGGCGCTGGAGCACATCACGCTGGCCTGGGGCCGGGATTTTTCCGATGTCTCGCCATTGCGCGGGGTGATTCTGGGCGGAGGAAACCATGACCCGGAAGTGCGTGTCACGGTGATGCCTTTGGAATAATGAAGATCAACTGTAGGAGCGAGCCTGCTCGCGATGGGCCAACGGGTGCCACGTTAATCCAGATAAAAACGCGTCACCGTTGGCGATCATCGCGAGCAAGCTAGTGCGTGGTCTGTTCTGGATAGGGTGTTTCAGATCGGTCTGTGAGGGCCGGCAGCAACGCTGCCAGCCCTGGACACAGATCCGGTGGGCCTGACTGGATCATCCGGCCCGGAGGGACTCAGGCGTCCGGCGCCTGATCTTTCGGTGCATCAACATCATCTTCTGCAGCGACTTCACCGTCAGGGTTCAGTTCAGTGTCTTCAGCCATCGCTTTCTTGCGCTGAAGCTTTTCCTCTTTCTTCTGTTCCTTGGCCAGGTCACGCTGACGTTTGGCGAAGGAGTAGTTGGGTTTAGCCATGGGCGATCCTCTGGGGTCGAAGGTGAGGTTGAGCGGCGCGTATTCTGCCCTGTATCGGTGCCAAGTCGTTAGTCGGGTTTTTGCTCGACCCACTTGGGCAGTACGGTGGGTTGCCACTGATCGAGGGCGTCGAGCAGAGATTTTGGCGATTCGCTCACCTGCAGCATGTCACGGTGCGCTGCGCGAACGAAGCCTTCGCCGACGATATGATCGAGAAAACCGGTGAGTTTGCTGTAGAAACCGTTCACTTCCAGCAAGCCCAGCGGCTTGCCGTGGTAGCCGAGTTGGCCCCAGGTCCAGACCTCGAACAGCTCTTCCAGCGTGCCCAGGCCGCCCGGCAGGGCGATGAAGGCATCGCTGAGTTCGGCCATCCGTGCCTTGCGCGCATGCATGCCGTCCACCACTTCCAGGCGAGTCAGCCCTTTGTGGCCGATTTCCTTGTCCATGAGGCTTTGCGGGATGATGCCCACGACTTCGCCACCGGCCGCCAGCGCGGCATCGGCCACGATGCCCATCAGTCCGACAGCGCCGCCGCCGTAAACCAGCGTCAGCTTACGCGCAGCCAGTGCCCGGCCGAGGGCCTCGGCCGCTTCCCGATAAGCGGGATGGGTCCCGGTGCTGGCACCACAAAATACACAAACGGATACTAAAGACATGCCTTACTCCATGGTCGATCAGGGCCACAGAGTAAAGGCAGGCGCGCGACGCTCCAAGGGCTAGACTTCGCGCTTGGGTGTTTCGTAAGTGCCGCTGGCGCCACAGGCGTAGGCGGCAAGCAAGCTGCACAACAAGCTATTGAGGGACATGGCAGACGCTCCAGTTGGGGGTGATGGCCTGATCATAGGCCCGGCCCAGAGGTATGGCTGGTAGATTGTCTCGATGGGTGTCATAGCCCGAAAGTTGTATACAATTTTTGATTCAGGTCATAGGAACTTGCGAAGTTTTCAGGCAGTCTTCTGTCCACTCGCATTTCTGTTAACCCTGCCTTGGAGATTCACCATGTTTGCCAAACTCGTTGCGGTATCTCTGTTGACACTGGCCAGCAGCCAACTGATGGCTGCAGAGTGCAAAACGACTATCGACTCCACTGATCAGATGTCCTTCAACACCAAGGCCATTGAAATCGACAAGAGCTGCAAGACCTTCACCGTGGAACTGACCCACTCCGGCGCTTTGCCGAAAACCGTCATGGGCCATAACTGGGTGCTGAGCAAAGAAGCCGACATGCAGCCGATCGCCACCGACGGCCTGGGCGCCGGTATCGAAAAGAACTACTTGAAAGAAGGTGATGCTCGCATCATCGCGCACACCAAGGTCATCGGCGCCAACGAAAAAGACTCGGTGACCTTCGACGTGTCGAAGCTCGATGCCAACGAAAAGTATGGTTTCTTTTGCTCGTTCCCGGGCCACATCTCGATGATGAAAGGCACCGTGACGCTGAAGTAAGCCGAAGCACCGCGTTAACGTTCATCGCGGGCAAGCCCGCTCCCACAGGTACGGTTGTGGTTCATGTGGGAGCGGGCTTGCCCGCGAAGAGGCCGGTTGCATCGCCACATCCTGCGGCCAAAGAAAAGCCCGCTGAAGATCAACGCTTCAGCGGGCTTTTTCATTCATTTACGAATCAAGGCGCAAACGGCATCACCCGCTTGTGGTGCGTCTTGTTGTAAGTGCCAACGATGATCTTGAACGCTTCCTCGCGCACCGGTTCGCCATGCAGAAAGGCGTCGATCTCGGCGTAAGTCACGCCGTGGGACGCTTCGTCCGGTTTGCCAGGAGACAGGTCCTCGAGGTCGGCGGTCGGTACTTTCTCCACCAGCGACTCCGGCGCACCGAAGCTGCGGGCGATCGCCCGGACCTGGTTTTTCACCAGGCCACTGAGCGGTGCCAGATCACAAGCGCCATCGCCGAACTTGGTGAAAAAGCCCATCACTGCCTCTGCCGCGTGATCGGTACCGATCACCAGGCCGTGGGCAGCGCCGGCGATGGTGTACTGGGCGACCATGCGCATCCGCGCCTTGGTGTTGCCGAGTACGAAGTCCACCGAGACCGCGTGCTTGCCTTCAAAGGCCGCGACTTCGTTGGCCAGCGACTTGACCGCCGGACCGATGTTCACGGTGTGGCGCTCGTCCGGATCGATGAAATCCACGGAGGCCTGGGCGTCGTGTTCATCGAACTGGGTTTCGTACGGCAGGCGCACGGCGATGAACTTGTATTGGTCGTCTCCCGTGCGCTGGCGCAGTTCACGCATGGCACGCTGGGCCAGCAGGCCCGCGGTCAGGGAATCGACACCGCCACTGATGCCCAGTACCAGGGTCTTGAGCCCGGAATTGACCAGGCAGTCTTGGATAAAGGTAATCCGCCGGGCGACTTCAGCCTTGAGGGCGGCCTCGTCGGCAAACGGCGGTTGGACCTTGAGCTGTTCAGCAATCTCACGCTGTACGGCTTGCATGAATTCACTCCTTGCTAGATACGCTGGGAAGGGCAGGAACTTGGAAAACATGTCGCAAATAGGCGACGAAATTCGGGTCTTTGCAGTGAGTCTTGCCGGGCTCGTCGGAGATCTTTGCCACCGGTTGGCCGTTGCAGGCGGTCATTTTAAGCACGATGCTCATCGGTTCGACACCCGGTATGTCACACGTCAGGTTGGTGCCAATGCCAAAGCTGACGTTGATCCGCCCGCGCAACGCACGGAATATTTCCAGGGCCTTGGGCAGTGTCAGGCTGTCGGAGAACGTCAGCGTCTTGCTCATCGGGTCGATGCCGAGCTTGTGATAGTGGGCGATGGCTTTTTCCGCCCAAACCACCGGATCGCCCGAGTCATGGCGCAAACCGTCGAAAAGCTTGGCAAAAAACAGGTCGAAATCACCGAGGAAGGCATCCATGGTGATGCAGTCGGTCAGGGCGATGCCCAGCAGGCCACGGTATTCTCGGACCCAGCAATCGAGCGCCGCGATCTGGCTGTCGACCAGTCGCGGGCCGAGCTGCTGGTGGGCCATGATCCATTCGTGGGCCATGGTCCCCAGCGGTTTCATGTCCAGTTCCCGGGACAGGTGCACGTTGCTGGTGCCGACAAAACGTCCCGGGAAGTCATGCTTGAGCACGTTCACCACTTCTTCCTGCACACGGTACGAGAAGCGGCGGCGGGTGCCAAAATCGGCGACCTGCAATTCGGACAGCTCGTCGCTGCTGGCGTTGGCGGTCAGCCAGTCGAACTTGCGATAGAGCTGCTCGCGCGCCTGTTCCAGAACGACTTCCCGATAGCGGTAGCGGTTGCGCACTTCACTGACGATCGCCAGCATCGGCACTTCGAACAGAATCACGTGAAGCCAGGGGCCGCGCAGGCGGATGAACAGTTCGCCGTTTTCGATACCGGTATGGACGTAGCGCAGGTTGAAGCGAAACAACCCGAGAAAGCGCAAGAAATCCGGCTTCATGAAGCTGATGCGTTCCAGGAAACTCAGCTGGTCGGCGCTCAGGCTCAACTCGGCCAGGCGCTCGAGCTGGTAACGGATTTCCGCCAGATAAGGGCGCAAATCCTCACTGTTGCGGCAACGAAACTCCCATTCGACTTCCACGTTCGGGTAGTTGTGCAGCACCGCCTGCATCATCGTCAGTTTGTAGAAGTCGGTGTCGAGCAGGTTCTGCACGATGCGATCGGCAAACACACTCTCGCTCATAACGGGATTCTCCAGCGTTGCAGCGGTATTGATCGGTGGCGCTAGTGGCGCATATCAGAGGGCTGGATTGCCAGCGATTTCTTGGATCACAACAGATCCCCTGTGGGAGCAAGCTCGCTCCCACAGGGGATGGCTAAAGCCTAAAGTGGTGGCGGCTGCGGGCTATCAACCTGCTCCAGCATCCACTTCACGAAATCCCGCACCTTGGGCACTTCCGCCGAATGCTCCGGGTACGCCAGGTAATACGCATCGGTGCTGGGCATCGCATGCTTCCAGGGAATGACCAGTTTGCCGTCCGCCAGCTCTTCTTCCACCAGAAACCGTGGCAGCAGTGCCACGCCACAGCCAACCTGCGCGGCGCGGATGCACATGTAGAAGGTTTCGAAACGCGGGCCGTGGTAGCTGTGTTCGGTGTGGTAGCCCTGACTGTCGAACCAGTCATGCCAGGCCTGGGGGCGCGAGGCGTTTTGCAGCAGGACCAGATCGGTGAGTTGCGTGGGATCGGTGAACGGCTCGGCCGGCAGGCTGCCGGGGGCGCAGACGGGCACCAATTCTTCACCGAACAGCTTCAGGCATTCGGTGCCGGGCCGTGAGCCCTGGCCAAAGTAGAACGCCAGGTCGCTGCGCCCTTGCAGCAGGTCGTCGGCCTCCTGTTCGCTGCACAGGTCCAGGTGAATCGATGGATGACGCAGGCGCCAGCCTTTGAGGCGTGGCACCAGCCAGCGCGCGCCGAACGTCGGTGGCGTCGAGACGCGCAGGACTTCGGTTTCACCGCCATAGGAGCGCAGGTAATGGGTCGACATCTCGACTTGCGTGAGGATTTTTCTGACCTCGACCAGGTACAAGTCGCCCGCTGGCGTCATTTGTAGGCGTCGGCGCACCCGGCGAAACAGCAAGTGTTGCAACAGCTCTTCGAGTTGCGCGACCTGTTTACTCACCGCACTCTGGGTCAGATTCAACTCTTCGGCGGCCCGGGTGAAGCTCAGATGCCGGGTCACGGCTTCGAAACACTGCAGTGCAGCGATCGATGGCAAATAGCGTTTGTTCAGCATGGGCGGTCCTTTGTTCTTGTCTCTTTATTGCCAGCAATGCACAGCATGAATAAACGGAATGATATCTCTCTTAAAGGTCGTTTGTTGAGTAACCTCCGGAGAGCTAAAACTACAGGCCTGATCAGCCGTGATTTTCCGGCTGCACCCGTTCCGTTTTTTGCTTGAGGAGTCACCCATGGTTGCCGCATTGCTTGATCGTCTTGGTGTAAACCCGGCCCTGTACCAGAACGGCAAAGTGCCGGTGCATTCGCCTATCGATGGCAGCCGCATCGCCGCCGTGAACTGGGAAGGTGCCGCCGAAGTGGAGCAGCACATCAGTCGCGCAGATCATGCGTTCGAGCTGTGGCGCAAGGTTCCGGCGCCACGCCGTGGCGAACTGGTGCGTCAACTGGGCGACATCCTGCGTGAATACAAGGCCGATCTCGGTGAGCTGGTGTCCTGGGAAGCCGGCAAGATCACTCAGGAAGGCCTGGGTGAAGTTCAGGAAATGATCGACATCTGCGACTTCGCCGTCGGCCTGTCCCGTCAGTTGTACGGTCTGACCATCGCTTCCGAGCGTCCTGGCCACCACATGCGCGAAACCTGGCATCCGCTGGGCGTCGTCGGCGTGATCAGTGCTTTCAACTTCCCGGTCGCGGTCTGGGCCTGGAACGCCACGCTGGCACTGGTCTGTGGCAACCCGGTGATCTGGAAGCCATCGGAAAAAACCCCGTTGACCGCACTGGCCTGCCAGGCGCTGTTCGACCGCGTGCTGAAGAACTTCAGCGATGCGCCTGCGGGCCTGAGCCAGGTCATCATCGGTGGCCGCGATGCCGGCGAAGCCCTGGTCGACGACCCGCGTGTCGCGCTGGTCAGCGCCACCGGCAGCACCCGCATGGGCCGTGAAGTGGCGCCGAAAATCGCCGCGCGCTTCGCCCGCAGCATTCTGGAACTGGGCGGCAACAACGCCATGATCCTCGGCCCAAGCGCCGACCTGGACATGGCCGTTCGCGCCATCCTGTTCAGCGCCGTCGGCACTGCCGGTCAGCGTTGCACCACGTTGCGTCGTCTGATTGCCCACGAATCGGTCAAGGAAGAGATCGTCACCCGCCTCAAAGCCGCTTACTCCAAAGTGCGTATCGGCCATCCACTGGAAGGCAACCTGGTCGGCCCGCTGATCGACAAGCAAAGCTTCGAAAACATGCAGGACGCGCTGGAGCAGGCCCTGAGCGAAGGCGGCAAGGTATTCGGCGGCGAGCGTCAGCTTGAAGACAAATTCCCGAACGCTTACTACGTTTCCCCGGCCATCGTCGAAATGCCGGAGCAGAGCGACGTGGTCTGCCACGAAACCTTCGCGCCGATCCTGTACGTGGTCGGTTACAGCGATTTCAACGAAGCCCTGCGTTTGAACAACGCTGTACCGCAAGGCCTGTCTTCGTGCATCTTCACCACCGACGTGCGTGAAGCCGAACAGTTCATGTCGGCGGTGGGCAGCGATTGCGGTATCGCCAACGTCAATATTGGCCCGAGCGGCGCGGAAATCGGCGGCGCGTTTGGTGGTGAGAAAGAAACCGGCGGTGGTCGCGAGTCCGGCTCCGACGCATGGCGCGGCTACATGCGCCGTCAGACCAACACCGTGAACTACTCGCTGGAATTGCCATTGGCTCAAGGCATCACGTTCGATTAAGCGTCAGTCGTACAGTGATCCCCTGTGGGAGCGAGCCTGCTCGCGATGGCGGTGCGTCAGTCACTTAGTGGTCGACTGGCAGATAGCAATCGCGAGCAGGCTCGCTCCCACATTTGAACTTTGTGTTGGTTAGGTTTCTGTTGGAGTCTGGCAATGCCGTTACGCGAAGAGTGTCTTTGGGAAAAACTGACGCCGCAAAGGCCTGACAACGCGGCGCTCAAGGGAGAGGTGAAGGTCGATGTCTGCGTCATCGGCGCCGGTTTTACCGGTCTGTCGGCGGCCGTGCATTTGCTGGAGCAGGGTAAAACGGTTTGCGTGCTCGAAGCCCATCGCGCCGGTCATGGCGGTTCCGGGCGCAACGTCGGGCTGGTCAATGCCGGCATGTGGATTCCACCGGACGACATTGAAGCCGGGTTTGGCGAGGCGGTCGGCAGTCAGCTCAACCGCATGCTCGGTGCGGCACCGGCCCTGGTGTTCAGCCTGGTCGACAAATACAACATCGATTGCCAGTTACGCCGTGAAGGCACGTTGCACATGGCGCACAACGCCCGCGGTGAAGCGGATCTGCGCAGTCGCGAAGAACAGTGGAAGCGCCGTGGCGCGCCGGTCGAGCTATTGACCGGGCAGGCTTGCGAACAAGCCACGGGCACCAAAAAGATTGCCGCCGCCTTGCTCGACCGGCGTGCCGGCACGGTCAATCCCATGGCCTACACCACGGGGCTGGCCAAAGCGGCCATCGGCCTCGGTGGTCAATTGTTCGATCATTCTCCGGTCACCCGACTCGAACGTCAGGGCCAGCGCTGGTCGGTGCAGACCGCACAGGGCTCGGTACTGGCCGAGCAAGTGGTGATTGCCTCCAACGCTTACACCGAGGGCGACTGGACGGAATTGCGGCGCAATTTCTTCCCCGGTTATTACTACCAGGTGGCGTCGGTGCCGCTGACGGAAGAGGCCGCGCAACACATTCTTCCGGGTGGCCAGGGTTCTTGGGATACCCGCCAGGTGCTCAGCAGTATTCGCCGCGATAAAGACGGCCGTCTATTGCTCGGCAGTCTGGGCAACGGCAATCAGAAACCGACCTGGTTCCTCAAGGCGTGGGCCGATCGCGTCCAGCAGCATTACTTCCCTTACCTCAAACCGGTGGAGTGGGAGTGCACCTGGACCGGTCGCATTGCGTTCACCCCCGATCATTTGATGCGTCTGTTCGAACCGGCGCCCGGTTTAGTGGCAGTCACCGGTTATAACGGCCGGGGCGTGACCACGGGTACAGTCGTCGGTAAAGCCTTTGCCGATTATTTGTGTAACGGAAATCCTCAAGCGCTACCGATTCCCTTTGCACCCATGCAGCCATTGGCCGGGGTCGGGTTGCGCAGTTGTCTTTATGAGGCGGGCTTTTCGCTGTATCACGCGGGCCAGTGCCTGCGGATCGTCATTTGATGATTGAAATCGTGCTGGAGAGCGGCGCTTTTTCGCGCAGCGACTAGCCTGTAATGGTGCGGGTTGTAGCAGTACCGCACCAGCAGTGTGCAGTTCGGTGACGTGCGTTGTTACAGGCGGGTTGCACACCGTTTGGTGTAGGGGTTGCAATGATGGCACGGGAGGGTTGCGCCTCAATAAATAAAAGGTTTCACCTTCTCCGGTTTAGACGGTTGCACACCCAATGAAAATGGGATCGAAACAGTCAAAATAACAATAAAGCAGCGACTTTTTTCAGAATAAAAAACCGATGGCACGGCACTTGCTCTGAGCATTAATGAAGTCGCAGTGCCAACTAAAAAAACCTTGGAGCACCACCTCATGTCCCAGACGTTTTACAAGAAAGGCTTTCTGGCCCTCGCAGTGGCAACTGCGTTGGGTGTTTCTGCGTTTGCTCAGGCTGACATCAAGATCGGCGTAGCGGGTCCAATGACGGGCGCCAACGCGGCATTTGGCGAGCAGTACATGAAGGGTGCGCAGGCAGCTGCCGATGCGGTCAACGCAGCGGGCGGCGTAAACGGGGAAAAAATCGTACTGGTCAAGGGCGATGACGCCTGCGAACCGAAACAGGCTGTGACGGTCGCCAAGGACCTGACCAACCAGAAAGTCGCCGGCGTGGTCGGTCATTTCTGCTCCTCGTCGACCATCCCGGCGTCCGAGATCTACGACGAAGCGGGCATCATCGCCATCACTCCAGGCTCGACCAACCCACAGGTTACCGAACGCGGCCTGAGCGCCATGTTCCGTATGTGCGGTCGTGACGACCAGCAAGGCATCGTGGCCGGCGACTACATCGTCGACGTGCTCAAGGGCAAGAAGGTTGTCGTGCTGCACGACAAGGACACCTACGGCCAGGGTCTGGCAGATGCCACCAAGGCTCAACTGGTCAAGCGCGGCGTGACGCCAGTGCTGTACGAAGGCCTGACCCGTGGTGAGAAAGACTTCAGCACCATCGTGACCAAAATCCGCGGTGCTGGCGCCGATGTCGTCTACTTTGGCGGTCTGCACCCGGAAGCCGGTCCTCTGGTTCGTCAACTGCGTGAACAAGGCCTCAAAGACGTCAAGTTCATGTCCGACGACGGCATCGTGACCGACGAACTGGTGACCACCGCTGGCGGCCCGCAATTCGTCAACGGCGTGCTGATGACCTTCGGCGCCGACCCACGCCTGCTGCCAGACAGCAAGACCGTGGTTGACGAGTTCCGCAAACATGGCACCGAGCCAGAGGGCTACACCCTGTATGCCTACGCTTCGGTCCAGACCCTGGCAGCAGCGTTCAACGGCGCCAAATCCAACAAGGGTGAGGACGCTGCCAAATGGCTGAAAGCACACCCGGTCAAGACCGTCATGGGCGAGAAGTCCTGGGATAGCAAGGGCGACCTGAAAGTCTCCGACTACGTGGTTTACGAGTGGGACAAGGACGGCAAATACCATCAACTGGAAAAACAGAAGTGATATGAACAGCTGATTTGCCCGACGCCCTGGGTGTCGGGCAATCCTGAAACATGTCCGTGCAGTACCTGTCTTTTCTCGTAGAGCTGCACACAACCGTGTTGCGCCGGCGGCTGAACCCCGGTCCGTCGCAACCGGCTTCTGTGCAGTCTCTCAAATGCGTGAGATTGCGTTATGGATGGTATTTTCCTGCAGCAACTGGTCAACGGCCTGACCCTCGGGTCGGTCTATGGCCTGATCGCCATCGGCTACACAATGGTCTATGGCATCATCGGCATGATCAACTTCGCCCACGGCGAGGTTTACATGATTTCCGCTTACCTCGCGGCAATCAGTCTGGCTCTGCTGGCATACTTCGGTATTGAATCCTTCCCTCTGCTGATGCTCGGCACTCTGATCTTCACCATCGTCGTCACGGCGGTGTATGGCTGGGTCATCGAGCGTGTCGCCTACAAACCCCTGCGTAACTCCACCCGACTGGCACCGCTGATCAGCGCCATCGGTATTTCGCTGATCCTGCAAAACTATGCACAGATCGCCCAAGGCGCGAAGCAACAAGGTGTACCGACCTTGCTGACGGGTGCCTGGCGCGTCGACATCGGCACCGGTTTCGTGCAGTTGACCTACACCAAGGTCTTCATTCTGGTCGCTGCGTTTGCCGGCATGGCCGTGCTGACCTACATCATTAAGTACACCAAGCTCGGCCGCATGTGCCGCGCAACACAGCAAGATCGCAAGATGGCCTCGATCCTCGGGATCAACACCGATCGGGTGATCTCCTATGTGTTCATCATCGGTGCAGCGATGGCGGCCCTGGCCGGCGTGCTGATCACCATGAACTACGGCACATTCGACTTCTATGCCGGCTTCATCATCGGCATCAAGGCGTTCACCGCCGCCGTACTCGGCGGGATTGGTTCGCTGCCTGGCGCCATGCTCGGCGGGATCATTCTCGGGATTTCCGAGTCGCTGTTCTCTGGTCTGGTCAACTCGGACTACAAAGACGTTTTCAGCTTCTCGCTGCTGGTTCTCGTTCTGGTCTTTCGGCCTCAAGGCCTGCTCGGCCGTCCTCTTGTGTCGAAGGTGTAAGCGATGTCTTCAACCACTAAAAAATCCATTGATGTCAAAAAAAGTCTGGTTGACGCGATTCTTGCCGGTCTCATCGCCCTGATTGTGTTCGGACCGATCGTCGGCGTCGTGCTCGACGGCTACGGCTTCAACCTGGAAACGACCCGGGTGGCATGGATTGTCGCCATCGTCATGGCCGGTCGCTTTGTCTTGAGCCTGTTCCTGCAAACCCCGAAGGGCCTGAAAATCCTCGAAGGTTTTGAAACTACCGGCTCCGGGGTGCATGTACTGCCACCCGATTACAAATCCCGCTTGCGCTGGATCATCCCGCTGGTGATCGTCATCGCGGTGGTGTTTCCGTTCTTCTCCAACTCCTACCTGCTGGGCGTGGTTATCCTCGGCCTTATCTATGTGTTGCTGGGACTGGGGCTGAACATCGTGGTCGGCCTGGCCGGCCTGCTCGACCTGGGTTATGTGGCGTTCTACGCCATCGGGGCCTACGGTCTGGCGCTCGGGTATCAGTACCTGGGACTGGGTTTCTGGACGGTGCTGCCTCTGGCGGCGATCACCGCCGGTCTGGCCGGTTGCATCCTCGGGTTCCCGGTGCTGCGCCTGCACGGTGACTACCTGGCGATCGTGACCCTGGGTTTCGGTGAAATCATCCGCTTGATCCTCAACAACTGGCTGTCCCTGACGGGTGGCCCGAACGGCATGCCGGCACCGTTGCCGACATTCTTCGGCCTCGAGTTCGGCAAGCGGGCGAAGGATGGCGGGGTGCCTTTCCACGAGTTCTTCGGTATCGCCTATAACCCGGACGTGAAGTACTACTTCATCTATGCGGTGTTGTTCCTGGTGGTGCTGGCTGTGCTCTACATCAAGCATCGTCTGGTCAAGATGCCGGTGGGGCGTGCCTGGGAAGCCCTGCGTGAAGATGAGATCGCCTGCCGCTCCATGGGGCTGAACCACGTACTGGTCAAGCTCTCGGCGTTTACCATCGGCGCTTCGACGGCCGGTCTGGCCGGCGTGTTCTTTGCCACCTACCAGGGCTTTGTGAACCCGACCTCGTTCACCTTCTTCGAATCGGCGCTGATCCTCGCCATCGTGGTGCTCGGCGGCATGGGTTCGACCATCGGTGTCGTGATGGCAGCCTTCGTGCTGACCGTGGCCCCGGAACTGCTGCGCGGCTTTGCGGAGTACCGCGTGCTGCTGTTCGGCATCCTGATGGTGTTGATGATGATTTGGCGACCGCGCGGCCTGATTCGGATCAGCCGCACCGGTGTGACCCCGCGTAAAGGAGTAGCGCCATGAGCGAAGTCGTACTCTCCGTAGAGAAGCTGATGATGCACTTCGGCGGCATCAAGGCGTTGAATGATGTCAGCCTGCAGGTCAAGCGCAACTCGATCTTCGCCCTGATCGGCCCCAACGGTGCCGGCAAGACCACCGTGTTCAACTGCCTGACCGGGTTCTACAAGGCCTCGGGCGGCAAGATCGAACTGAATGTGCGCGGCGAGAAAACCAACGTCATCAAGTTGCTCGGCGAATCGTTCAAACCGACCGATTTCGTCTCGCCGAAATCCTTCGCCAGTCGCCTGTTCTACAAGGCGTTCGGCGGCACCCACCTGGTGAACCGTGCCGGCCTGGCGCGGACCTTCCAGAACATTCGCCTGTTCAAGGAAATGTCGGTGCTGGAAAACCTGCTGGTGGCCCAGCACATGTGGGTCAACCGCAACATGCTGGCCGGCATCCTCAACACCAAGGGCTATCGCAAGGCCGAAAGCGATGCGTTGGACCATGCGTTCTACTGGCTGGAAGTGGTGGACCTGGTGGACTGCGCCAACCGTCTGGCCGGTGAACTGTCCTACGGCCAGCAACGTCGCCTGGAAATCGCCCGGGCCATGTGCACCCGTCCGCAGATCATCTGCCTCGACGAACCGGCCGCCGGCCTCAACCCTCAGGAAACCGAAGCGCTGAGCGCGATGATCCGGCTGCTGCGCGACGAGCACGATCTGACCGTGGTGCTGATCGAACACGACATGGGCATGGTTATGAGTATTTCCGACCACATCGTGGTGCTGGACCACGGCATTGTCATTGCCGAGGGCGGACCTGATGCGATCCGTAACGATCCGAAAGTGATTGCGGCCTACCTGGGCGCTGATGAAGAGGAAGTGGTGCTATGAGCCAACCCATCCTCGAATTGAAGGATCTGGACGTGTTTTACGGGCCGATCCAGGCCCTGAAGAAAGTCTCGCTGCACATCAACGAAGGGGAAACCGTCAGCCTGATCGGCTCCAACGGCGCCGGCAAGTCGACCCTGCTGATGTCGATCTTCGGTCAGCCACGGGCGGCGGACGGGCAGATCATTTATCAGGGGGTGAACATCACCCAAAAGTCGTCGCACTACATTGCCTCCAACGGCATCGCGCAATCGCCGGAAGGGCGGCGGGTGTTCCCCGACATGACCGTCGAGGAAAACCTGCTGATGGGCACCATCCCGATCGGTGACAAGTACGCCAAGGAAGACATGCAGCGCATGTTCGAACTGTTCCCGCGGCTCGAAGAGCGGCGCAACCAGCGCGCCATGACCATGTCCGGCGGCGAGCAGCAAATGCTCGCCATCGCCCGTGCGCTCATGAGCCGCCCGAAACTGCTGCTGCTGGACGAGCCTAGCCTCGGGCTGGCGCCGATTGTGGTGAAACAGATCTTCGCCACCCTGCGGGAACTGGCCAAGACCGGCATGACCATCTTCCTGGTCGAGCAGAACGCCAACCACGCCCTGAGGCTTTCGGACCGGGCCTATGTGATGGTCAACGGCGAGATTCGCATGACCGGCACCGGCAAGGAGCTGCTGGTCAACGAGGATGTGCGTAACGCCTATCTCGGCGGGCATTGATTCCACCTGATGTAATCCAAGCCCCGGCGCGCAATCGCCGGGGCTTTTTTACACCTCCAATTCGCCACAATCCCTTGTAGGAGCGAGCCCGCTCGCGAAGGTCTTCAGTACTACGCGTTTATTCAGAATATTCGCGTTTTCGTTAACGTCCATCGCGAGCAAGCTCGCTCCTACAGTGGGCTGTGGTGTGCCTTCGGGAAATTGTGGAAAACAAATTAGCCAAGCTCTGAAAGCGCGACATAAAGCCGCTGCAAATAGTTGTTTTACCGAGGTTTTGACTTGTCCCCGTTTGCTGTGGAGCTGGCTGTGAATAACGTGGGAGTAGCTGGCTGAACGCCTTTGAATTCGAGGCCTGCAGGCGTGTGGTTGTTTTTTGATCAGGCGTTTTTGCGCAGCCATGAGGCCGCTTTGTCAACCTTTTTATTGGCGTCGAAAACCGCTTGAAAAGGCGTGGACAAGCCTGTGGATAAGTCTGTGATTAAACTCTGGAAAGACCCGGATAAAGGCCGTAGTTAGAGGCTTGGCGCCATCATCGACTTGACCGCCCGGTCGGGTTGTTTGCCCTTTGGTGCACAGCAGACCAATGAGGGTCAAGTAAAAAAATTTCAAAATCCGTCGCAAAGCCTTGTGGATAGCGGCTTTCAGCTTTTTACACTTGCCCCCAAAGACTGTGGACCCACCTGTGGATAACATGCGCGCACCTGTCTGCAGGCCACGCTGGACAAGGGGTGACGAGGTCTGATCGTTTTTTGTACAGGTTGGGTGGTGGTTGCCGCTGTGGACAAGGCCGGGCATGCTGCCTGCTGATTTTCTATTCCAATGGCTGTCGATCAGCCGAAGCAAGGAGAACACGATGTCCAACACCCTGTTTATTACCGGCGCGACCTCCGGTTTTGGTGAAGCCTGTGCCCGTCGTTTTGCCGAGGCCGGCTGGAAACTGGTGCTGACCGGTCGTCGTGAAGAACGCCTCAACGCGCTGTGCGCCGAACTGTCGAAGCAGACTGAGGTTCATGGCCTGGTCCTCGATGTGCGTGACCGCAAGGCCATGGAAGAGGCCATCGCCAACCTGCCGCCGTCCTTCGCCAAGCTGCGCGGGCTGATCAACAACGCTGGCCTGGCCCTGGGCGTTGACCCGGCACCCAAGTGCGATCTGGATGATTGGGACACCATGGTCGACACCAACATCAAAGGCCTGATGTACAGCACCCGTCTGCTGCTGCCGCGCCTGATCGCCCATGGTCGCGGGGCTGGCATCGTCAACCTGGGTTCCATCGCCGGCAACTACCCGTACCCGGGCAGCCACGTGTATGGCGCGAGCAAGGCGTTCGTCAAACAGTTCTCCCTGAACCTGCGCTGCGATCTGCAAGGCACCGGCGTGCGGGTCAGCAACATCGAACCTGGCCTGTGCGAGAGCGAGTTCTCGCTGGTGCGTTTTGCCGGTGATCAGGAGCGTTACAACGCCACTTACGCCGGTGCCGATCCGATCCAGCCGCAAGACATCGCCGACACCATTTTCTGGGTCCTCAATGCGCCGGCCCATATCAACATCAACAGCCTGGAGCTGATGCCGGTGAGCCAGACCTGGGCCGGGTTTGCCATTGATCGCAGTGGTGGCAAGGCTTAAGACCGCGTAACGACCATTCGCTGGCAAGCCAGCTCCCACAGGGCATTGCGGTGTGCAAGCTATCTTTGCGCACAACAATCCACTGTGGGAGCGGGCTTGCCCGCGATAGCAATCTATCGATCAGGCGAGATACTCGGCCAACCCGCGATAACAGGTCGCCAAGTGATAAGGCGTGGTCGACGGCATGTCCCGACGGCTCACTTGACCCTGCTCGTCACGGCACTCGTACCAGCCACGCGAGTGCAGCGAATGCTGTTGCAGCGCCTGCAGCTGGCGCAACACCGCTGGCTCGCTGTCCGGACGCAGGGTCAACGCGCGCAGGTATTCGGCCTGGGCCCAGATGCGCTGTGTGGCGTCCCGACAGCCGCCGTCCGGTCCGAAGTCGAGCATGGCCCGCACCGCACCAGTCTGTTGATCGACCCCCAGTTGCTCGGTGAAGGCAAAGGCGCGCTCCAGGGACGCATGCAGTGTCGAGTCGCGTAGCAGCGGCGATGACTCCAGCAGGAAATACCATTCGAACTGGTGCCCCGGTTCAAACCAGTTATCCACAGCGCCCAGCGGTTTTTCCATCAACACGCCGTGTCGCGGATCGATGAAGCGCTTCTGCATGGCTGTGCATAACTCGAGGAGTGCCCGTTGCACGGCGCGGTCTTCGCGTACCGAGAGCGTGGCGAGAAAGGCTTCCGCCAGATGCATCAACGGGTTCTGCAGCGGCCCGCTGCCCAGGGAGCACCAGTTGCGGTCGAGGCTGGCTTCGTAGAGGCCGTCACCCGTGGCGAATCGCCGGGCGATCACTTCCAGGGCGGCGTTGAGCACCGACTCCACCAGCGGCTCGCGCACTTTGTCCCAGTAATGGGCGCAGGCGAACAGAATGAAGGCGTGGGTGTAGAGGTCTTTGCGCTGATCCAGCGGCGCGCCGTGCGGGTCGATGCTGTAAAACCAGCCGCCATGCTCGGCGTCGTGAAAATGCCGCTGCAAAGAGCGGAACAGGGCTGCCGCGCGTTCTTCGGCGGCCGGCACCTGGCCGATCAGGCTGGAAAACAGGTACAGCTGTCGCGCACAGGCCATGGCCCGGTAGCGTTGAGGGGGCAGAGGCTGATGCTCGGCATCCAGCGCCTCATAGGGCAGCGCCATGTCGGCATTCCAGCCGGGGCCTTGCCAGAGGGGCACGATCACGTCCTGGAAGTGCTGTTGCACCGAGGAGAACAGGGCGGTCAGTTCAGGCTGGGAGGCGGAGCGGGAAACATGCGGCATTGGCTGGCGTCGTCACGGCAGGGGCGATTGCGCGACATGTTAGCAGGCCTGAGCGGTGTGTTGTCTGTCAGGCCGCTTTCGCGAGCCGGCTCGCTGCCACAGGGGCAGGCATTTCAATGTGGGAGCGAGCCTGCTCGCGAAGAGGCCATCACAGGCTATAGAGAATCAACCTGCCAACAACCACACTCCCGTCGCCGCCGAAGCCGCACCCGCCAGTCGAACCAACGGCGCTGCTGCCCGGGGCAGCACGCGTACCATGGCATAACCCGCCGCATGCAATGCAGCTGTCGCCACTACAAAACCAGCGGCATAGGTCCAGGGGCTCGACATGTCCGGCAGTTCCAGGCCATGGGCCACGCCATGGAACAGCGCGAACAGCGCTGTTGCAGCCACCGCCACGCTCAACGGCGGACGCACCGCCAGCGCCACGGCCAGGCCCAGCGCCAGCACGGACGCGGCAATCCCGCTTTCCAGCGCCGGCAGGTTCAGCCCTTCAAAGCCCAGCAGCCCGCCCATCAGCAGGGTGCCGACGAAGGTGCACGGCAGCACCCAGCGCGCGGCGCCTTGTTGCTGCGCCGCCCAGAGGCCGACGGCCAGCATCGCCAGCAAGTGATCGAGGCCGCCGAGCGGGTGGCTGATGCCGGCGATCAAGCCGTTGTCGCCGTGCCCAGGGTGGGCGAAGGCGAGGGTCGGGGTCAGCAGCAGTGCCAGGGTGCCGAGGATGCGTTTGAGTGTCATGGATAAGCTTCCTTGTTGATAAGTGATGATCAGGCTGCCGTCAGCAGGCCCTGGCGCTCGATGAAGGCGATGATCTCCTCCAGGCCCTGGCCGGTTTTCTGGTTGCTGAATACGAAAGGCTTGCCGTTGCGCATGCGGGTGGTGTCGCTGTCCATCAAGGTCAGCGATGCCCCCACCAGCGGTGCGAGGTCGATTTTGTTGATCACCAGCAGGTCGGATTTGCAGATCCCCGGCCCGCCCTTGCGCGGCAGCTTGTCGCCGGCCGACACGTCGATCACGTAGATGGTCAGGTCCGACAGTTCCGGGCTGAAGGTGGCCGACAGGTTGTCGCCGCCGGACTCCACCAGAATCAGGTCCAGGCCAGGAAAGCGCCGGTTGAGTTGATCCACGGCTTCGAGGTTGATCGAGGCATCTTCGCGAATCGCCGTGTGCGGGCAGCCGCCGGTTTCCACGCCAATGATGCGTTCCGGCGCGAGCGCTTCATTGCGCACCAGAAAGTCGGCGTCTTCGCGGGTGTAGATGTCGTTGGTGACCACCGCCAGGTTGTAGCGGTCGCGAAGGGCCAGGCACAGGGCCAGGGTCAAGGCGGTTTTGCCGGAACCGACCGGGCCGCCGATGCCGACGCGCAGAGGTTGTGTGTTCATGTGACTCTCCAGAATAAAAGGTCCTAGGAACGGAACAGACGGCTGTACTGGCGCTCGTGGGCCATGCACGCCAGGGACAGGCCGAAAGCGGCGCTGCCATAGTGTTCGGGGTTGATTCGCGTAGCGTCCTGCTGGGCTTGCTGCAACAGCGGCAGCAACTCGCTGGTCAGGCGTTGCGCGGCTTGCTGGCCCAATGGCAGGGTTTTCATCAGCACCGCCAGTTGGTTTTCCAGCCAGCTCCAGAGCCAGGCGGCCAGCGCGTCCTGCGGACTGATCTGCCAGGCGCGAGCGGCCAGCGCCCAGCCCAGGGCCAGGTGCGGTTCGGCGCGTTGTTCGAGGAAGGTGCGGGCCGGTGCATCGAGTTCGGGCAAGCCATTGAGCAGTTGTTGCAGGGAGTAGCCCATTTGCCGGCTTTCCTGATGCAGCTCGCGGGTTTCCCGACTGGCGCGGTGTTCTTCGCAGCACTGCAGCAGTTCGCTCCAGTTGTCCTCGGCTGCCGCCATGCAATGGGCCAGTAACAGCGGGGCCTCGAAGCGGGCCAGGTTCAACAGCAACTGATCGCTGATCCAGCGCCGAGCACTGGCAGGGTCATGAACGCGACCGTTCTCCACGGCCATTTCCAGGCCTTGGGAATAGCTGTAGCCGCCAATCGGCAATTGCGGACTGGCCAGACGCAGCAGCGCCCAGGCCGGGTTCATGGGCGCACGCCGAACTGGTGCAGTTTGGGCGGGTAGTTGAAGTCTTCATCGCCGTGGCGCGAATGGTGATGGCCTCCGCCGTAAGCCCCGTGTTCCGGCTGGAACGGCGCTTCGATGTGCTCGGTGGTGGCGCCGAGTTGTTCGAGCATGGCCTTGAGCACGTAGTCATCGAGCAGGCGTAACCAGCCGTCGCCGACCTGCAAGGCGACGTGCCGGTTGCCCAGGTGATAGGCGGCACGGGTCAGTTCGAAGGCATTGGCGCAGGTGACGTGCAGCAGTTGTTCGGGGCGGGCGCAAACGCGGACGATGCGCCCGTCTTCGGCCTGCAGGCATTCGCCGTCATAAAGAGGCGACTGACCACGTTCCAGAAACAAACCGACGTCTTCGCCCTCGGCACTGAAACAGCGCAGCCGGCTTTTGCTCCGGGCTTCGAAGGTCAGGTGCAACTCGGCGGCCCAGACGGGTTGAGGGTCGATTCTGCGGTGAATCACCAGCATCGGAAAGCTTCCAGCAATGGACAATGCTCAGGCTAGAGCAAGGGGCTTGCCAATCGATGGAATTGTAGGAAATGCCTGTGGGAAAGGTAAGGCGAGGTCGGTCTTGGTGCAGGTTTTGGGTGATTTTGGTGCGTTGTTTTTTTGAGCGCACCGATTTAATGCGCGACGATTGGCTGGGGGGCGCGAACCTGCTCGACAGGGTTATTCAGTGCTGCCGAGCCCTTGCCAGTGCTTCAAGCCAATAAAGATGAACCGCAGTTGCTGGGTAATCTTGGCCTGAGGGGTCAGGTGTGCAGGCAGCGCCTCTAGAGGCGGGTCGATGATGTCTGGCAACGTGGCGAACACGCTTTTGACGATCAGGTCCGCCATAACGCTCAGGCCGGCGATGTCCAGGTGTTGCAGCTTCGGCATCAACGACAGGTCGGCGGCCAGGTCCGAGCTGATGTCCTCGCGCAGGCGGCCGATGGCCTGGCGCACCGGCAGCGAGCCGCCGTACTGCTCGCGGGCGAGAAACAGAAATTGCGAGTGGTTGGCGCTGACGACATCGAGAAAGATCCGCACCGAGGCGTCTATGATGCCGCCCATGACAAACTCGTTGTGCCGCACCAGGCGGATGGTTTCACGGAAGGTCTGACCGACTTCGCTGACCAGCACCAGACCCAGTTCGTCCATGTCGGCGAAGTGCCGGTAAAAACCCGTGGGGACAATCCCGGCGGTTTTCGCCACTTCGCGCAGGCTCAAACTGCCGAATCCTCGGCCGCCTTCCATCAAATGGCGAGCAGCGTCCATGAGGGCAGTGCGGGTTTGTTGCTTCTGTTCGGCGCGGGGCAGCATCGCAAGGGCGTTTTCTGGAGAAGGAGAGCGGCGCACTCTAGCAAATCGGCTTTGCTGGCGTCGAACGACGAGAGGAGATCAATTGCACAGAGGCGATTTCTATCAGGTGAATCGCCAGAAAATCAAAAGCCCAATCGAGTGATTGGGCTTTTTTCATGGCCGCCATGGGCTTAGCTCATAGCGCTGTTGCGTTCGATCACACGATCACCACCACCTTCGGCCAGGGTTTGACCAGGGGTGCGGTCAGAACCATCGGCAGCCAAGGTTTGGCCTGGAGTACGGTCGGAGCCGTCGGCAGCCAGGGTTTGGCCAGGGGTGCGGTCAGAACCATCGGCAGCCAGGGTTTGGCCTGGGGTACGGTCGGAACCGTCGGCAGCCACAGTTTGGCCCTGAGGGGTCTTGTCGTAGCCATCTTCAGTGATCAGACCTTTTTCTTTCAGGCGATCGTTACCACCTTCGGCCAGGGTTTGACCAGGAGTGCGGTCGGAACCGTCAGCGGCGAGGGTGTGGCTGAACGCCGAGTGGCTGTCTTTCACTTGTGGAGTGGCTTGCTCGGCGGCCGGCAGTGCAAATGCAGTGCTGGCCAACATAGAGAGTGTCAGGCTAAGCAGAAGTTGGCGTTTCATGTTCGGGTGCTCCGTAGGAGGGCGATAAATTGGGTACGAAGGCAATGCTACTCTCGATAAGTCGATATAAAAGTTCATAAACGCAATGGTAATAATCAACGGAATTGATTGTTCTCTGCAGCCCTTGTAAAACGGGCCTTTGCGGTGCACCGAGGTGGGTATTTTCGACTCACTGGCGCCACGCAAAAGTGCGGGGAAGGTAACGCTGGGGGCGCAAGAGCGCTGCGTTCGGTGGGGCGATGGCGGCAAAATCGGCTTTTCGATTAAACCTGCGGGCGGTTTTTCAGTCGTAGATTCCATAGCGGGCCGGTTCTGGCTCCGCGTTTCTTATATGCGTCGCGGTCGGGGCGCTCAGTCGTATCAGGAGCCCTGTGCAATGACGCGCACTCGTAAAATTCTCGCCTGGAGCATCGTCAGCCTGGTTGTTCTGCTGGCGGCCCTGGTTCTGATCATCGTGTTCTTCGATTGGAACCGGATCAAACCAGCCCTCAATGCCAAAGTCTCTGAAGAACTGCACCGCCCGTTCGCCATCAACGGCAACCTGGCGGTGGTCTGGCGGCGTGAACTCGATGAGGGTGGCTGGCGGGCGTGGGTGCCCTGGCCGCATGTGGTGGCCGAGGACCTGAGTCTGGGCAACCCGGACTGGTCGAAAGCGCCGCAGATGGCCAGTCTCAAGCGTGTCGAACTGCGCATCTCGCCCCTGGCCCTGCTGGCGCAGCGCGTGGTGATCCCGCGCATTGACCTCACTGAGCCCAATGCCGAGTTGCTACGTCTGGCCGACGGTCGCGCCAACTGGACCTTCAAGTTCGACCCCAAAGACCCGAATGCCCAACCGTCTCCGTGGGTGGTGGATATCGGCGCGATCGGCTTCGACAAGGGGCACGTCACGCTGGATGACCAGAGCCTCAAGACTCAACTCGACCTGCTGATCGACCCGCTGGGCAAACCGATTCCATTCAACGAGATCGTTGGCGACAAAGCCGCGAAAACCGCGCAAGAAAAGGGCGCAGCCCCCCAGGACTACGCCTTCGCCTTGAAGGTCAAAGGCCAATACCACGGGCAGAAACTCGCGGGTCAGGGCAAGATCGGCGGCTTGCTTGCCTTGCAGGATGCCGCCAGACCGTTTCCGCTCCAGGCACAGGCAACGATTGCCGACACCAGCGTCGAACTGGCCGGCACCCTGACCGATCCGCTGAATCTTGGCGCCCTGGATCTGCATCTGAAACTGGCCGGCACCAGTCTGGGCAATCTCTACCCGCTGACCGGCGTGACCCTGCCGGACACACCGCCTTACGCCACCGACGGTCACTTGATCGCCAAGCTGCACGAGCCGACTGGCGCGGTGTTCCGCTATGAGGACTTCAACGGCAAGATCGGCGCCAGCGACATCCACGGCAGTCTGGCTTACGTCGCCAGCCAGCCTCGGCCGAAACTCAGCGGCTCGCTGCTTTCCAATCAATTGTTGTTTGCCGACCTGGCGCCGTTGATCGGTGCCGATTCCAATGCCAAACAGAAGGCCCGGGGTGGTGAGAGCAAGCAACCGGCGGACAAAGTGTTGCCGGTCGAAGCATTCAAGACCGAGCGTTGGCGCGATATGGACGCGGATGTCGAATTCACCGGCAAGCGCATAGTCCACAGCGAAAAACTGCCGTTCAACGATCTTTATACGCACCTGGTGCTCACCGATGGCGTCCTCAGCCTCGAGCCGCTGCGATTCGGCGTGGCGGGCGGCAAACTGGATGCGCAGATTCGCCTGAACGGTCAGACCGAGCCGCTGGAAGGCAAGGCCAAACTCACGGCCCGGGGGTTCAAGCTCAAACAGTTGTTCCCGACCTTCGAACCGATGAAAACCAGTTTCGGCGAGCTCAATGGCGATGCCGACATCACCGGTCGCGGCAACTCGGTGGCCAAATTGCTGGGCAGCGCCAACGGCACTCTGAAGATGCTGATCAACGACGGTGCCATCAGTCGCGAATTGATGGAGCTGGCCGGGTTGAACGTCGGTAATTATGTGGTCGGTCGGATCTTTGGCGACAAGGAGGTGAAGATCAACTGCGCGGCCGCCGACTTCGACATCAAGACCGGCTTGGCCACCACGCGGCTGTTCGTGTTCGATACCGAGAACGCGATCATCTACATCGATGGCACGGCGAACATGGCAACCGAGCAACTGGACCTGACCATCACCCCGGAATCCAAGGGCTGGCGCTTGATTTCGTTGCGTTCGCCGCTGTACGTGCGGGGCAAGTTCATCAAGCCTGATGCCGGGGTGAAAGCCGTGCCGTTGATGTTGCGCGGCGCCGGCATGGTCGCATTGGGCGTGATCGCCGCGCCGGCGGCAGGCTTGCTGGCGCTGGTGGCCCCGAGTGGGGGCGAGCCGAATCAGTGTGCGCCGCTGCTGGAGCAGATGAAGTCGGGCAAGGCCCCGGTGACCGTCAAGCCCACCCGGTAATCGGGCGTCCATCAGGGCCCCATCGCGAGCCGGCCGCTGAGCCTCGCCTACCGCTGATCAAGTTGCTCTCTGTCGGTGGGATCGTCGCGGGGGGGCTGAAGCCGGGTGGATGTCATAAACTGGTGTATGAGTTGTCATCTTTGCTGGCGATGCTTGGCGAGTCTTTGCTTCGCGCCTTGCATCGCCTCATCGATCATCAGGATGTCCGCCCATGTCGCAAGATTCCGCTCCGCGTTACCCGCTGGTGCTGGTCCCGGGAATGCTCGGGTTTGTCCGGTTGCTGCTTTATCCCTATTGGCACGGCATCATTTCCGCGCTGCGTCAGGGTGGGGCGGTGGTGATTGCGGTACAGGTTTCGCCGCTGCATTCCAGCGAAGTGCGCGGTGAGCAACTCTTGGCGCGGATCGACGAGATTCTGCGCGAGACGGGGGCGGAGAAGGTCAACCTGATCGGCCATAGCCAAGGCTCGCTGACCGCCCGATACGCCGCCGCCAAACGCCCCGACCGGGTGGCGTCAGTGACCTCGGTGGCGGGGCCGAATCACGGCTCGGAGCTGGCGGACTACCTGCACGAACACTATCCCCATGACAGCGTCAGAGGGCGGATGCTGAGCAGCCTGCTACGGTGGATCGCGGCGCTGATGAGCCTGCTCGAAACCGGCTATCGCGGGCCGAAGCTGCCGGTGGATATCCATGCGTCCCATCATTCACTCACCAGCGCAGGCGTGGCGTTGTTCAATCAACGTTATCCACAAGGTCTGCCCGAATCCTGGGGTGGGCACGGACCCGAAGAGGTCAACGGCGTGCGTTATTACTCCTGGTCCGGGACCCTGCAGCCAGGCAAGACCGATCGCAGGCGCGATCTGCTTGATGGCACCCATCGCAGTTGCCGATTGTTCGCCAAAACCTTCGTGCGCGAATCCGGGTATTGCGACGGTATGGTCGGGCGCTACAGCTCGCACCTTGGAAAGGTGATTGGCGACGAGTTTCCGCTGAACCATTTCGACATCGTCAATCAGCCTTGGGGGTGGGTGGGCAAGGAGGCCGAGCCGATCCGGTTGTTTGTCGAACATGCGGCCCGGTTGAACGCGGCAGGCCTTTAGACCGACCCTGTGGCGAGGGATTACGCGCGGCCCAACACCGTGGTCCATCGCTCGGACAGAATCACCCCGCCCAAGGTCAACAAGCCGCCCACCAAGTGATACAGCGCCAACTGCTCATGCAATACCACCGCCGCAATCAGCGCGGTGATCAACGGCAGCAAGTTGAAAAACAACGTGGTCCGGCTCGGTCCCAGGCGCACCACGGCCTGCATCCACGCCAGGGGGGCGACCATCGAGGCCAGCAGGCAGGCGTACAGCACCAGCGGAATATTCTGCAAAGTCGGGCCGACTTTCGGTGAGGCGAGAAACAGTGGAAACAGCACCACCACCGCAACCAGTACCTGCAAGTACAGCAACACCAAGGGCGGCAAGCGCAGCTGCCATTTTTTCAGCAACGTGCTGTAGATCGCGTAGGCCAGGGTGGCGATCAGCATCATCGCATCGCCCAGGTTCACGCCATGCTCGAGCAGTACACCCAGGCTGCCGGACGAGATCACCACCAATACCCCGGCAAACGACAGCACCGCACCGGCCAGTGCGCCGATGGTCAGGCGCTGGCCGAGGCTGATGATCGCCATGGCCAGTGACATCAAGGGCATCAACGACAGGATGATGCCCATGTTGGTGGCCGAGGTCAGTCCTGCGGCGAAGTACGCCAGGCTTTGGTAAACCGCCATGCCGAGCACGCCGAGGACAAAGATCTTGCCCAGGTTCGGGCGGATCGCCGGCCAATGGGCGATCACCGGTTTGAGCATGAAGGGGGTGAACAGCAGTCCGGCCAGCAGCCAGCGGTAGAAGCCGATCTCGGCGGGGAAGATCGCCCCGGCCGACATTTTGGTGATCACGGTGTTGCCGGCCCAGATAAAGATGGCCAGCAGGGGATACGCGTATTGCATCAGGGAAAAACCAGAACGTTAATGAAGGGTGATTATCCCCTGTCTGGATGCAAGCCTATACTTCGATCCAGACAACCCGCCCCTGATTCCGGACAGCATGAACCGAAAACACATCGACCTGCTGGATTTCAGCGAACTGCCTTCAGCGGTCTACTTCCGCTACGCCGACTTCGATACCCATGAATTCGCCGCACCGCACCGCCACCCCTGGGGCACGCTGGAGTATGCGGCCCACGGGGTGCTTCATATGGAGGTCGACGGCAACCGTTTCATGTCGCCGCCGCAATATGCGGTGTGGGTGCCGCCGCAAGTCGAGCACAGTTTCTACAGCCATCAGCCGATCAATTACCGTGCCGTATGCCTGGCGCCGACGGTTTGTGCCGATCTGCCACAGCAGGCTTGCACGCTGGCCATCAGCGACATCCTCAAGGCGATCCTCAAGGACTTCGCGGCCCGGGACGTGAAGATCCCCGAGCGGGAGGCCGACAAACGTCTGGCCCAGATCCTGGTGGACCAGTTGCAACAGGCGCCGGTGCATGAGTGTTACTTGCCCTACGCCAGCACGCCCGGGCTGCTGGGCATACTCGAAGCGCTGCAAGCCGATCCCGGGGATAATCGGCCACTGGCGGATTGGGCCGGGCGCATTCATGTCAGTGAACGCACCCTGGCGCGGCAGTTTGTCCGCGAACTGGGCATGAGTTTCGGCGAGTGGCGCCAGCGTTTGCGCTTTCTGACGGCGATTGAGGCGCTGGACAGCCACCGCAGCATTCAGGAAATCGCCTTTGACCTGGGCTATAGCACCGGCTCGGCATTTATCGCGATGTTCCAGCGCCAGGCTGGATGTACACCGGATTACTATCGGCGCAATAAGATGTTTTAACCAACTTGTTGAGATGTTTCATACAGCATTATCCGAAACAAGCTTCACGGGGGCAGGATTGAGGCGTTGTAGGCTTCGACGCTCTTTATATAAGTTGGTGGGTAACTATTGTGAATGACTTAATAATTGGTTCTGGACGAGCTCCGGAAACTTCCGATATTGAACACCAGGAAAGTATTCATTCGGTTTTTATAAAAAGCGCGATTCCCGACTGGATGACCAATGCCTCGCTGCAGCGAATCGCTGATTTGCGCACCACTCCCAAAGTGCTTCCCGAATGGAGCAAAGCGGCAACCTACCTGGAACATCTGGCCGCGAAAGGTGCCATGCAGGCCAGTTGGCAGGCGCAGAATACAGTCGATCGAATGCTGGGGAAGCTGCAAGATGTGGTGTCCTTCACCCAGCCGCTGCTGACCCGTGCCCTCAATGACCAGTACGGTCTGCGACTGGATGTTCGTGAAACTTTTCTGCGCTTGTATTACCCGGCCAAAACATCGGCCTGGTCCTTTAACATTACAGGTGGTGTCAGTAGTCGAACGGTTTCTTTACTCGATGCGTCGCTGCACAACTTTGCCGAAGGCGAAGTGTTTACCACCGACTCTGCATTTATCACAAAGCCTGACGCAGTCGGTCGCTTTGAAATAAAGAAGTTGGGTATAACGGTCCAACAGTTCAAGGCTCTTTGCCGAACGCTGGATATCGGCGCCCGCTATCAGACCTATCTGCAAAGTTACCTGTTGCCCGAAGAGGCCATGGCCCGGGCGTTGCTGCAAAAGCGTATTGTCGCCAGCCAACAGAGCGCCATGAAAGCCGCAGCTCATTTGGCATTGATGAAAAAAGACATCGGGACCGAGGCGTACCTGACGGTATTGAACCTGGCCCTGGGCAAGCGGGGGCTGGTGTTTGATGGCTCGCCGGTACGCTTCTATCACTTGAACATGCTCGACACCCGTCTGACCGGGATTGTGCTGATCGCCGCCGATCTCGACACGCCCAATGCCAATGTCCGCCGCGTTATCGCTTATGTGCCGCACGATCCAGAGCATCCACTGAAGGAGTATTCCTCGTCGGTCGATTTCGTGCGTGAGCTGACCCGCCAGCTGCAGAGCGATGATCAGACGCCCCCTTCATCCCGGCGACGTTACCAGGCGTTTTTCAGTCGATTCGTGGACCATGCCCAGCGGGGTCATTTCTTCGCCGCGCTCAACGCGAAATTGTGGGAAGTCACCTATCACGGTGCGCAGCCTGGCTCCAATTTGCCTGCCTGGCGCGAAACCCGGGTTGAACGCCCTGACTTGCGATTGACCACCGTGTCGTTCGAAAGCGACACCGCCAACCGTTATAACGGCGACCTGTGGCCTTATCTCTATCAGCGGCAGGTGGACAAGATCCTTTCCGACGGGCGCGCGCTGGCCGTGTCCAGCGCCGATGCGGACAGTACCGCGCGCTGGGCCTGGATTGAAAACCTGGAAAAAATGCTCAGCGACATCCTGCAAGTGGCCCTGTTCGTCGCCACTCCGTTTGTGCCGGTGCTGGGCGAGCTCATGTTGGGGTACGTCGTCTATCAACTGGTCGACGGGGTCGTGGAGGGCGTCGTGGAGCTTGCCGAGGGCGAGTATGTGGAAGCCGCGGAGCATCTGGTTGGGGTCGCTGAAAACCTGATTCAGTTGGGCACCTTTGCCGCGGGAGGGGTTATCGCCACCCAAGTGCTGAAGCCCAGGTTGTCGTCATTTCTCGAAGGGTCCCGCCCCGTCACGCTGAGAAACGGTGAACAGCGGCTATGGGGGCAAAATCTGCAGCCCTACCAGCAACAGAATCTGCGCCTGGCGGCGGACTCCAAACCTGACCTCCATGGCCTGCATCAGCACCAGGGCCGGCAGATTTTGCCGCTGGATGATAGCCATTTCGAACTCAAGGTCGATTCGCGCACCGGCAAGCACCGCGTCCAGCATCCGACCCGCCCCGAGGCCTATCAGCCGGTGGCAAAGACTAACGGTACGGGGGCTTTTGTGATCGAGGGCGAGCAACCCCATGCCTGGGATGCCGATACGCTGATCAAGCGACTCGGCCCGTCGGTCGAGGGGTTGACGGACAGGCTCGGTGACATCCGCACCGTCAGCCGTGCGGACATCGGCGCGCTTGTACGCATGTACGCCGATAACGAACGCGCAATCCCTTTGCTGAGCGATACGGTGACCCGGTTCAGGATCGACCGGGACATCGACACCTTCATCCGCAACATTGGCAGCGCCCGCGCTCAGGATTATCTGCAGGCCGATCCGCTCTGGCAGTTTCAACTGCTGGATGGCATGTGGCCCGGCAGGGCGATCGAGCTCAAGGGCGCCGACGGCCGTGTGTTGTACAGCATCGGGGCCGGTGAAGAACCGGTGTCTTTCTCGACGGATCAACTGGCGGACACGGATCTGATCGACGTCCTGCTGTTGTTGCTCGATGACGCCCAGACCCGTCAACTGCTGGGTGATGAACCCGATGCACCGGTCGGTGACCGCATGCGCAATGCCGAGCGTTTGCGGGGGGAGTTCGCGAAACGGGCGGAACAGCGTAAGGCTTCGTTGTTCGACAGGCGTTACCGAAGTGTCGAGCGCGCTGTCAGTGCCGAGGCGAGGTTCATCCAGGACGAGGTCGCCGGATTGCCCGGTATCGTCGCACAGGAGCTGGTGGTGCTGGCGCGTCCGGATGAGCTGCAGGCGCTCAAACTGCGCAAGCTTCCCCAGCGGCTTGAAGGCTTGGCCCGTTGGGCGCTCAGGGATGTGCGGATCAGCCGTGCGTACGAGGGATTTTACCTGGAGTCGGTCGACAATCCGGACTTCGACGCCCTGGCGTTGCATTCCCTGGAAAACCTGCCTGGCTGGAATGCCGACGTCAGGATCGAGCTGCGTCATTACCGCTTCGACGGGCAAAAACTGGACAGCATCGGTCCTGATGACGCTGGGATCAGACGTACGCTGGTCGTGAGCGACAGCGGCGTTTTCCAGGCGTGCGACGAGCAGGGTAACGTCCTGCATTCAGGCGCTGATTTGTTTACCTCGATCCTGCAGGCGCTACCCGATGCCGAGCGAAATGCGTTGCAGATTCAGATCGGCCAGGGCCCGGTCCTGAAGGCGGCATTGCGCGACAATGCCCTGAAACCCTACAGGCTGTTAAGCGTACTTTCCGATTTGCCGGAGCTGAAAAGCGCGGCATTCGATCCGACAATCATGCGTCTGCGTGGCGGAGCCCCCACGCAGGCGGGCGAACTCGCGCAGCTGCAAACGGTCGAGAAAGAATTTCCGGAATTCGTCAGCGGAGCGTTCCATCCGAGCGTTCCCTCGATTGAACGATACAACTTCCTGCGCGGCCTCAAGCTGATGGTCGACACCTTGTACCTCGATTGCCAGGGCTTACTCTGGGATGGACTTGCCAAGGCGAACGGCGAGAGCGCCGAGGCCAATCTGAGAACCGTACAAAGTATTGAAGTGTTGCCTGATCTCAAGAATCTGATGTCGACCGAACAGTATCTGGCATTGATCGAGCGATTGTTCCCCGAGGATGGCTTGGTGGCGCTTACGGAATCCGAGCGCAATCTGGGTGCCCTCGCGCGCAATCTCGAGCAAACCGGGCGTCTGGATGAGTATCAGGCGCTGCAACGTGCCGTGAGGGACAACATGCCGACGTCCAGCGAGCGATGGGCCCCGTTGGAAAGCTATGCAAACGATTTGATATCAGACGTCACGACGGCAGCCCAGCCGACTGAAGTGACGCCCCAGGTCATGGCTGACTTGCAACTGGCACAGCGCGCCATCTATCGATCCAAGGAACTGCTGCCTCTGTCGGGCAACCAGTTGGTGAGCATCTGGGAAAACGGCGGTTCAGCGATCGCGAAAATCAAGGGGCTGCGAGGGCTGGATCTTCACGAAGGGCAATTCACCGCTCGCCTGACCATTGCCGAACATGCGCGTAAAGCCATTGAAATCAAGGGGGGTAACTGCTCGGAAAATTCCAAGGTGACCTTTGCGTTGTTGGCCAGCCAACCGAGAACCTCCCGGATCCACCTCGTCAAAGCCACCGCATTCGATCATCAGTACGTGGTGATCGGCGATGACTTGACCAATCTCAAGCAACTGGTCGTTGCCGATTCGTGGCCGGAGTTCCCGGCCGCGCATACGGCGGACAACGGCTGTTTCCAGTTCGAACTGCCGCCCATTGAAACCCTTGAGCCAGGTCCGGCAAGCGCGGAATTTGCCTTTATCAACGATGTGCCGGCTGGCCGGGCTGCGTTGCCGGAGGTTTCGCAGAGCAACACCTTCCGGCAGATAAAAATCAACAAACTGTATAAGTCGGGGGCTTTCACCCAGTTCACGTCTGTAAAGGCGCTGGGCACGCAGTACAGTCTGCCGGGAGAGGTTGGGGTGTCGTTCGAGCGAGTGCCTGTCTCAGTGATCGAAAATCGCATCTCGGCCTGGGAAGGCTATAACCTGGCCTTCAAGGATCTTTTGGCCGAAGAGGCCGCAATCGAATCTGCGGGGCAATGATCGTTTATGTCTGGAGGAAGGTGTAACAAGGCTTGACTACACTCCTCGGGGAGGCTGCATCGCTCGATGCGGCGACAAGGAGAAAACTCCATGAAGATAGTGCGTGTCCCGTTGTTGATGATCGGTTTGCTGCTCTGTTCCCAGGGTTTCGCGGCCACTGAACAACAGAACAAAATGACCACTTGCAATGCCGACGCTACCGCTAAAAGCCTCAAGGGCGATGAGCGCAAAGCCTTCATGAGCAATTGTCTGAAAGCCGCTCCAGCGGCCAACGATGCCGGCAAAGCCCTGACCCCTCAGCAAGAGAAGATGAAAACCTGTAACGCCGACGCCACCACCAAAGCCCTCAAGGGTGACGCGCGCAAGGCGTTCATGAGCGATTGCCTGAAGAAAAAATGAGTCATGGGCCGGGGCGCGGGCCTGCGGTGACTGTTCGGGCCTCATGGCGGGCTTGCCTGCGATGGGGCCGGTACGGCCGCAGAAAAATAACCGAACGCCGCACCACCAAGGTCGTCCCACACAATCTCTAGTGCTGCCACCGGATCGCTGGCAGACTGCCCATCCTTTTACGCCGTTCGTTTTGAGGCTGTATGCCAACGTTTTCTCAGCGTCAAGTGTTGCTGGTCATCAGCTGGGTCATCATTTTCGGCGGGCTGCTGCTGGTGATTCCGTTGCGGTTGCTGCCCAGCCTGCTGGCCGGGTTGCTGGTGTTTGAACTGGTCAACATGCTCACCCCGCAGCTGCAGCGGCTGATCGAAGGGCGGCGCGCGCGCTGGCTGGCCGTGGCGTTGCTGGGGACATTAGTGGTCAGTGTGCTGACGCTGATCTTCGCCGGCGCCATCAGTTTTCTGCTGCACGAGGCGGAAAACCCAGGCGCTTCCCTCGATAAATTCATGCACGTTGTCGACCGCGCTCGCGGACAGCTGCCGCCGTTCATCGACGCTTACCTGCCGGCCAGCGCCGCCGAGTTTCGCGTGGCGATTGGCGAGTGGATGAGCAAGCACCTCAGCGACTTGCAACTGGTGGGCAAAGACGCGGCGCACATGTTTGTGACACTGCTGATCGGAATGGTGCTGGGTGCGATCATTGCCTTGCAGCGCGTTCCGGATCTGACCAAGCGCAAGCCATTGGCCGCGGCGCTGTTTGATCGCCTGCACCTGCTGGTCCAGGCATTCCGCAACATCGTGTTCGCGCAGATCAAGATTTCCCTGCTCAATACATTCTTTACCGGGATTTTTCTGGCGGTGATCCTGCCGCTGTTCGGCATCAAGCTGCCGCTGACCAAAACCCTGATCGTGCTGACCTTCCTGTTGGGACTGTTGCCGGTGATCGGCAACCTGATGTCAAACACCCTGATCACCATCGTCGGCCTGTCGCTGTCGATCTGGGTGGCCGTGGCGGCATTGGGTTATCTGATCTTTATCCACAAGCTCGAATACTTTCTCAATGCGCGCATTGTCGGCGGACAGATCAGTGCCAAATCCTGGGAGTTGCTCCTGGCGATGCTGGTGTTCGAGGCCGCGTTCGGCCTGCCTGGGGTGGTGGCAGGGCCGATTTATTACGCGTATCTGAAGAGCGAGTTGAAGCAGGTAGGGATGGTTTGACGGTAGCTATTAGCTGCAAGCTTCAAGCTGCAAGTAAGAGCCCAGAGCTAACACCGTCCTACTTTTACTTGAAGCTTGAAGCTTGAAGCTTGAAGCTGCAAGTAAGAACCCAGAGCGAACACCGTCCTGCTTTTACTTGAAGCTTGAAGCTTGAAGCTGCTCCTCAGCCATAGCGTTTTGCGGCCTCGATGGCCAGACCACTGCCGATGCTGCCAAAGATATTCCCTTCCACGTGCCGCGCATTCGGCAGCATCGCCGAAACGCTGTTGCGCAGGGCCGGAATCCCGCTCGAACCACCGGTGAAGAACACGGTGTCCACCTGATCGACCCGCACATCGGCGTCCGCCAGCAACCGGGTCACGCTGTCGCGCACGCGCTCGAGCAGGTTCTCGATGGCTGACTCGAACAGTGCACGGCTCAATTCCACGCTCAGGCCGGGTTCGATGCGGTCCAGCGCGACGTGGCGGCTGTGGGCATGGGTCAGCTGGATCTTGGTTTCTTCCACTTCCATGGCCAGCCAGTGTCCGGCGCGCTGTTCGATCAACTTGAACAGGCGATCGATGCCACCGGTGTCTTCGATGTCATACCGCATGCTGCCCAGCGCCAGGGTCGACTTTTGCGAGTACACCGAGTTGATGGTGTGCCAGGTCGCCAGGTTCATGTGGTGGCTGGTGGGCATGTAGGCGCCACTTTTCATCCGGCTGCCGTAGCCGAACAGAGGCATCAGGCCCTGCAGGCTCAGTTGCTTGTCGAAGTCGGTCCCGCCGATGTGCACGCCACCGGTGGCCAGGATGTCGTCGTGACGGTTGTCGTGGTTGCGACGTTCCGGGGACAGGCGCACCAGGGAGAAGTCCGAAGTACCACCGCCGATGTCGACAATCAGCACCAACTCTTCTTTTTCGATGGTCGACTCGTAGTCGAATGCCGCGGCAATCGGTTCGTACTGGAAGGACACGTCTTTGAAGCCGATGGCGCGGGCGACGTCCACCAGGGTGTTTTCCGCTTCCTGGTCGGCCATTTCATCGTCATCGACAAAGAACACCGGGCGACCCAGCACGACTTCTTCGAATTCCCGACCAGCGGCAGCCTCGGCACGCTTTTTCAGCTGCCCGATGAACAGTCCGAGCAGGTCCTTGAACGGCATCGCCGTGCCCAGCACGCTGGTGTCGTGCTTGATCAGCTTGGAACCCAGCAGGCTCTTGAGCGAGCGCATCAGGCGCCCCTCGTAGCCTTCCAGGTACTCGTGCAGCGCCAGCCGGCCGTACACCGGGCGACGTTCTTCCATGTTGAAGAAGACCACCGAAGGCAGGGTGATCTTGTCGTCCTCCAGCGCGATCAGCGTTTCCATGCCAGGGCGAAGCCAGCCGACGGTGGAGTTGGACGTGCCAAAGTCGATGCCACAGGCACGGGCTGGAGATGCGTTTTTCATGTCTTTCAAGTTCCGGTTAAAAAACGGCCGCGCAGTGTATGTCAGTGCGGCACAGAATCGAAGGCCGACCATCCGCTAAATCTGCCGATCAACCGCTTGAAAGACGCGCGATCACCCCCAAACTACCCTGCATCAACCGGACAGCCGCAGGGCAATCGCAAGAAGCCCCGCCGGCTGCCGATAAACTTATGAAGCGCTGCCCGGTCACAAATTTGAGATCGGTCAAACTCTGTGCGGCAAATAAGGCGCATGCTGTGTCAGGTGGCGCGATTTCGATAACGGATGGTGATTCCCACGATGGACTTCAAAGACTATTACAAGATTCTCGGTGTGGAGCCGACCGCAGACGACAAGGCGATCAAGGCCGCCTATCGCAAGCTGGCGCGCAAATACCACCCCGACGTCAGCAAGGAAAAGGACGCCGAGGCCAAGTTCAAGGATGTCTCCGAGGCCTACGAGGCGTTGAAAAGCGCCGACAAACGCGCCGAATACGACGATTTGCGCCGCTATGGCCAGCATGGTCAACCGTTCCAGGGGCCGCCAGGCTGGCAAAGCCGTGGCGGTTTCGGTGGTGGCGGTCAGGACACTGGCGATTTTTCGGACTTCTTCAGTTCGATCTTCGGTAACCGTGGCCCCGGCTTTGGCGGGGCAGAGTCGCGTCGCAGCAGCGGGCGTCGAGGACAGGACGTGGAAATGGAACTGGCGATTTTTCTGGAAGAAACCCTTTCGAGCGAGTCGAAGAAGGTCACCTTCCAGGTGCCGCAGTACAACGCCGCCGGCCAGCACGTCAGCAATACCACTAAAAGTCTGAACGTGAAGATCCCCGCCGGCGTGACCGACGGCGAGCGCATTCGCCTCAAGGGCCAGGGCGCGCCGGGTGTCGGTGGCGGCGCCAATGGCGATCTGTACCTGACCATCCGTTTCGCGCCGCACCCGAAATTCGATGTCGAAGGCGAAAACCTGATCATCACGCTGCCACTGGCTCCCTGGGAACTGGCCCTGGGCACCGAAGTGGCCGTGCCGACCCTGACCGGCAAGATCAACCTCAAGGTGCCGGCCGGCAGCCAGAACGGCCAGCGCATGCGCGCCAAGGGCCATGGCCTGCGGAGCAAGGCGGGCGAGCGGGGTTACCTGTTCGTGCAACTGAAGGCCGTCATGCCGAAAAAGTCGGACGATGACATTAAGGCCCTGTGGCAGGAACTGGCGCAAAAAGCCGCGTTCGACCCGAGAGAAAATTTCTGATCCAAGACCCGGAGTAGCCCGTAATGAGCAGCCCTCTGATCGTTCAACTGGACCTGGCCGAATTCTGTGAGGCGACCGACCTGTCGGACGTCTACGTGATCGAAATCGTCGAACACGGCATCCTCGAACCCCAAGGGGGCACGCCGAAGGATTGGCGCTTCACCGATTACGAACTGACCCTGGCCAAGCGCGCCGCCAAGCTGCGGCGCGACCTGGAACTGGAATGGGAAGGCGTCGCCCTGGCGCTTAACCTGCTCGAAGAGGTGCAGCAACTGCGGGCGGAGAACCGGATGTTGCGGCAGCGGTTGGGGCGGTTGGTGGTGGAGTAAGTCGCCCTCGACAGGCCAGTTCCAAGGTCTGTTGGATGCGACTCACTTGCGATTACAAACAGTCGATTGCCCTTGTTGATGGTCAACGCATTCAGCGTTGACTTCCCTTGCGTCTCGTTCGTTCTGCTAGCTCGGACATGGAGATTTTTTCGACGCTGCTCTGTGTGGGGTTGCCATTAAGGTCGTAACTCACGGAGTAGTAACGCGTGGCGCCATTTTGTAGCTTTCTTGGCTCAGGAGCAGGGGCCTGAGGAAATCGAAAGGCTTCACTTTCCCAGATCTTCCGGTACCGGGCAGGCTGGCCTGGGCGCTGATTAGGGCTAAGGATGCCCACCTGACCACCGGTATCATTAAAGCGGGGTGTCTGCTTCTTGGGCGGAATGGGGGGAGGCATTCGATTCGCATGTCCGATGTCCACTGTGTCAGTGGTTACAACCGTATTGGTCGTTCTGGTGAGTGCCGGTAAGGTTTTGTAGGTGGGCTGGTTCTCTGTATTGTCAAAGGCGGGATTGGTCATCCCTGCCCGTGATGCGGTGGGGTTGGTTGGGGCTGCGGCAGCGGTTGGGACGAGCGGCCGTAAGCTGGAGGCGCTGGATGTTCTTGCAATGCCTCTCTGTAACCCCCAAAAATTCCGGAGCCCCATATGCCCCGTCGGATCCGAAAAATTCACCGGATCGCCCGCGCAATACATATACGCATTCAAACCACCCTCCCCAAACGGACTCCAACTGTCCGGGCTATGAAAACGCATCAGTCGCGAGTTGTAGACGCGATAGCCATTGCCCAGGAAATACCAGTTCAATGCCTCGCGAAACTGGCCATTGAATCCCAAGCGCGGGACCTCCTCCTGTTCGGCGGATTGAAAACCAAAGGCGGAATACGCCATGCGATTGATTCTGCCGCCACTGATATTGGCCAGCACCGAGCTTTTGCTGTCGGTGGCCAACAAAAGAGTGTGCAGCAGACGCAAGGGTTGGTCACTGTTTGCCGAGCCGGTCATGGGAGGTCTGCCTTAGAGGTTGGATACGTACGCCCAGTTGTACTCGGACGGCGAAAAACCGGGAACTATCAGAACTGATAGTCAGGGCAGAGAACCGGATGTTGCGGCAGCGGTTGGGGCGGTTGGTGGTGGAGTAATCGCCACAAAAGCCCGCCGGTCGCAACGGCTTCAAACCTTTCTGGGAAGCACCACGGTAAACCGCGTGCCGTCCTCTTCATTCGAACTGACCTCAATCGTCCCCTTGTGGGCATCCACCACCTCCTTGACGATAAACAACCCCAAACCCAGGCTGGTTGAAGGTTGGCCCAGTTCTTCGCCGGCGTTGCGCACCAGTGGATCGAAAATCGTGGCGATGGCGTCTTCGGGGATGGGTATTCCGTAGTTGTGCACGGTAAGACGAACGGAGAGCGGCTCGCCTTTGAGGGTCACGATTACGTCGCGTTTGTTCGAACCATGCTGCAAGGCGTTGCCGATCAGGTTTTGCAACATCTGGGCGATGCGCCCCGGATCCCAGTTACCACGAGCGTCGCCCAGCACTTGCAGCGTCGGATCGCACTCCGGATTGCCCGCACAGGCTTCGGCAATCGCCGCGTGTGCTGCTTCGGCCATGTCCATGGGCGCCGGTTCGATCGGCAGGCTCCGCCCCAGGCGGCTGCGTACCAGTTCCAGTAAATCGCTGACCATCACCGCCATATGGCGCGTCCCGCGCTGGATGTGGGACGCGCAGGCCAGGGCATCGCCCTCCAGTGTGGTTTTGCGCATCAGCAGTTCGGTAGACATGCTCACCGCTTGCAGCGGCGCGCGCAGGTCGTGGCCGAGAATCGCCAGAAAGATGTCCCGCGAACGATTGACTTGTTCGGCATAGGCCGCCGTGGACTCGGCCAGGGCTTCGTCGATGGCTTCATTGAAGCGAATCATGTCCTGGAAGTAAGCCAGGTTGGGGCTGTCCAGGCTGTCGACCCACAAACGAATCACAGTGGCGCGCAAATGGCGAAATTCGCTGGTCATCTGCACCAGATCAAACCCCACGTTGTGGCGCAATTCGCCATGACTGGCGCCGGCCTCATCCAGGCTTGGGGTTTTTTCCGGCCCTTCGCCGCGGGCTTTGGCCGCCTGTTCGCTGGGGGTCTGAGGCTTTGTCATGTCCCTGGCCGCGGCCAGCAGGATCGACTTCGCATGGTCGCGCAGCGAAACGCTATCCATCGATTGCGCGGCCGGGGTGATGGTTTTGGCGAATTGCTCCCACTCATCGACGATTCGATTAACGTTCAAGGCGATGAATTCGGAAAGACGCATGGTGGTTACCTGAGCATGAATCGGGGACAGCGATTCGAATATTAGTCTCTTTGGCGGGAAAAATACGACCGCTGATGCGACGGCATGACCCAGCGCATTTGTGGCGGTACATACCTATCGATAGCTCTTTGATTTTCGACCCGTTTGCACCTGTTTTATGGAGTGGTCCAGCAGGAATTTGCTCTTTTTTTTCCCGCTCCGGTGAATGAACCTGTGGCTTCCTATCCTGTCATCAAGGTGATTGAACAGTGTCTGATTTGCATGGAAGCAACGTGCGGGCAACGCCCGCGCAAAATAATGGGGTTTATTACCGTCGTATACTCGCGGTACTACCTGAGGCGATCAAAAAGGCCTCGATGTCGAGACTGGAAAGCCTTGAAACGCTCAGGCCAGAGCCCCCTGAGTGGTATAGCAGTGCACGGGAAACAGACCGCCAATACCTGAAGGAATTGATTGAAGAACAGGGGCGTCTGCAAAACGTACTGGACAAGACCCTGGGCGATTTGCAGCACGACATCAATGCCTTCGCCGAGCCACTGCTGCGTACGGCAATGCAATCGAATTTCAAAAACGTCAAAGGCATCGACGGGCTCAGCGTACAACTTGAAGTGCCCAGCAAAATTGGCCTTGTCATTGATACCGGGGCCAGTCGCGTTCGGCAGTCCACGTTGCTGGAGGCGGCGCTGCACAATTTCGAGGAATCTGAAACCACCGAGGACGCCTGGCGCAGCAACTCCGGCATCTATCGCAAGGATGAGCGTGGCGCTCCTGCGCTTGAGCCCGCGATTTCCTTGTCCGGGTTTGCATCGATGTGCCGCAGCCTCGACCTTGGCGGACAGTACCAGCGGCACATCACATCCGTCCTGCTGCCCGCAACAGCCGAAGCCCGGAGCGCCTTGCAGGACGAATCCGTGGCCAGTGAAAAAGCCACGTTTCAGCTGGCGTCACTGGTCGCGCGATTGAAGGGCGATATCAGCGACCATGCCTACGGCAAGCTCAGGCAAATACGCGAGAGCCAGGCCAATACCACGCTGTACGATCGGCCGTTGCAGTGCCACCGATTGTCGCTGATGGGCTTTCGGTTGACGGGCATCGTGCTGTTCAGCGCCGTGAGCGATCCGTCGCAGATCAAGCAGGCGATCGATGCCTTGACCCCTGAAGGGTTGAAGTTCTGGAGCGAATGGTCGCAGCGTATCCCGGTATTGCCCGGAACAGAGTACGAGCGGTTCAAACTGCTGCAGGCGTTTTTTGCCAATGGGCCCCAGGGTCTCAGCGATGAGCTTCTGCGCCGGGACGACGTCTACCATCAGAGTCGTTTGTCCGGCCACTTGATCGCCTATGTTCCGGATGATCCGGAGCATCCTCTCAAGGAATACTCGTCGCTGACCGAGTTCATGAAAACCCTGATCGGACAGCTGCGCGACGCGAAGTACCAGGCCTTTTTCAGCCGGTTCGTGGCGCAAAAGGACAAAGGGCTGTTTTTCCACCGGGTCAACGAGCGCCTCAAGACGTTTACCTGGCAGCAACGCGAGCCGCTGGACATGGGGCCGTGGTGGCGCGAAACGGCGGTGGAGAATCCCGATGCGGAACCCATTACCAATCAGATCACCGGCGATCTGTGGGCGACACTGTTCGTGCAGCGCCGCGACAAGGCCATCGCCGATGCCCGACGCATCGCGGTGCCGACCGACGACGAGGACGCCAACGCCCGCTTCAAGCGCCTGACCAGTTACCTGGACATCGGCTGGAACCTGTTCAATTTCGCCGCGATGTTGGTGCCCGGTGCGGGCGAAGCGATGCTCGGCATCATGATTGCGCAGATGCTCGCCGAGGTGGCCGAAGGTATCGAAGACTGGAGCAAAGGCGACAAGGAAGAGGCCTCTGCCTACTTCAATGGCGTGCTGATCAACTTTGCACAGTTGGCGCTGATGAGCGCCGGTCATGCATTGCCAAGCGGCCAGCTGACACCGATCAAGGTCTCGCCCTTCGTCGAAGGGCTCAAGCCTGTGGAGGTCGCGGGCAAGCAGCGGTTGTGGAATCCGGATCTGACGCCCTATGAGCAATCGGTCACCGTGCCCAAGGAGGGCGTCGTCGGTGAAAAAGGCTTGTACCGGCATCAGGATCGGGACCTGCTGCGCATCGACGAAAAATGCTATGAAGTCAAACAGGACCCAGACACGGGCCAGCATCGCCTGCAACACCCAACCCGTGCAGACGCCTATCAACCCTTGCTGGAACACAACGGCGCGGGCTTGTGGAAGACGGAGCTTGATCAACCGCTGGAATGGGATCGGCGTCAATTGCTCCAGCGTTTGGGCGCCTCGGTGGACGGATTCACGGATCAAACCCTGGAGCAGATCCTGACCGTCAGTGGCGTTCACGAAGATGCATTGCGCCGGCTGCACGTGGAACACGAAACCCCGCCCGCGCTGCTGACCGATACCCTCAAGCGCTTCAGGGCATACGCCGACGCCGAGGCCTGTGCGGAACAGATTCAGGCCAATCGAGTCGGCCAGGACTGGGGCGATTATGCCGTGCGCTTCATGACGGAACTGCCAGGCTGGCCCGAGGGCAAGGCCATCGAAGTGTTCGAGGGGCCGGGCCTGTCGGGGGCGGCGATCAAGGAGGGCTATGCCGACGCGTTGCCGGCCAACACCTTGCAAATGACCTGGCAGGATTTGTTGGCCGGTGCTTTGCCTGAGCGTGTGGTCGGGTTCTTGGATGAACAGGCCCTGCGCGAAATGCTGGGGCAGTGGTTTTCCGGGGATTCAAAGGCGCGTGTCAAGGCGTTGCGCGATCGCCTGGCCGATCAGGCGCGAGGCAGTAAAAGGCGTTTGTTCGACAAGCTGTACGAGCGCCGGGAGGGTACGGACGATGCCCGATTGAATTTGCTCAAGGGCGACGAGTCCTCGCTCTCGACCAGCGTGGCGCAAGCGCTTCTGGATCACGCAGACCCTTCGGACCTGCAGCATCTGGCCGAGAAAAAACGCGTGCCCTTGAGGCTTTCGCAACAGGCCCGGGAAGCGGCGCACCAGCTCAGGGTGGCGCGAGCGTATGAGGGCCTGTACCTCGGCGAATTGCACAACACCGACACCGAGCGACTGCAGCTGCACTCCCTGGCAGCCCTGCCTGGCTGGCCTGCGGACCTGCGTCTGGAGATTCGTGAATATTCATTTTCGGGCACGTTGCGCGACAGTCTTGGCCCGGAGGACGCGCCGATCCGCAAGGTGCTGATTCTGGGCGAGGATGGCCGATATGAAGCGCGGGATGCGCTCGATCAACATCTGCACGGCGCGGACACGCTTTATGCTGCAGTGCTGCACGCATTGCCCGACCAACAGCGCGTAGCCCTGGGTTATGAAATCCATGATGCAGCGGGACTTGAGCAAGCGATAAAGGCACGGCCGCTGGATCGATCCGTGTTCGAACCGGTCCTGCGGGACAACCCGGTTCTCAAGCCGTCCTACGACCCGAGCGTCATGCGCTTGCGCGGCGGCATGCCAGGTTATGCACAGGTCCCGCGCGGCATGGGATTGCGGCGCCGGGCTCGTTCGCTGTATCCGGGTTTCACTGCGCAAGAGGTTGAAACGCTGTTGACCGAGTTCGCTCAGAACGGTGGATCGGCCCATGAAAGGCTGACCGCGCTGGAGGCCGAGTTCGATCAATTGAACCGGACGATGCAAAACTGGATGACTTCACCGACGGCGTCCTTCCGTTTCACGCCGTCAGGGATTGCTGAATTGCGCGCCCGGGAGCGCTTCTACAAGGCGATCCGGCAATGCTGGCAGCGCAGCGGGCCCGAGGGTGTGCAAGTGGCAGGTGCGGCGCACCCGCAATGGCTGCAGCTCGACGATTTTCCTCTGATCCGTCGGCTGCTTGAGACGCTGCCGAAACTGGATGCCAACTTCGATCACGTCACCAGCCTGAGCGTGCGCAGCGGCGAGTTGCGCAACGAGCACCTGGGGTTTCTCAGCTCGTTTCGCCGGGTGCGTTATCTCAACCTGCAGGACAACCTGCTGACCGCCGTTCCAGAGGTGATCAACGAGATGAGTCATCTCACGGACCTTTCCTTCAATGAAAATCGTATCGAACTGGACGCGTTGGCGGTGGATCGCCTGAAAAAGCTGGTTCAATTGCGGTCGCTGGGCTTGCGGGGCAACCCGTTGAAGCTCGCGCCGAACATCAGCCGCATGCCGCAATTGCAGGTCATTTTGCTCAACGAAACGGGCCTGGACAGCTGGCCCGTCGGACTGTTTTCCCAGTCGCGGCCGCGCAGTATTTACCTCGATCTGCGACACAACCCGATCACCCGGATCCCGGAGGTCGCACCGGGTTCGTTTCGCGCCGAACTGCTGGCGCGCACCTTGATCAGCCGTGAACCCCGCTGGATTTCGCCGGATAACCTCGACACCCTCAAGTCCTACATTGAATCGGTGGGCATGGACCCGGAGCGACCGTACCCACCGCGCGGCACGCTGGACAGCTCTGACTGGTGGATGGGCATGACCGAGCGGCAATGGCAGGAAAAACAGGAAATCTGGAACGAGGTCGAGGATGAGTTCGACTCGGTGCCATTCTTCAATGAAATCCGCAAGCTCACTCAATCGGCCGACTTCACGGCGGGCGGCGCCTACAAGACAGACCTGACCGCCAAGGTCTGGCGCATGCTCGAGGCCATGGCCAAGGACAGTGAACTGCGGGTCAAGTTGTTCAACGAGGCCGCCACGCCCACCGAGTGCGTGGATGGCGGCACGCAACTGTTCAACGCCATGGGCCTGCAGGTGCTGATTCACGAGGCCTATGCCCTGGGCAGCGCGGACCTGATCGAAACTCGGTTGCTGGAGCTGGCCCAGGGCAAGTCGCGGCTCGATGAACTCGGCGCCATTGCCCGCCAACGGGTGGCGGCACGGTTGGCGGCGGGGGAGCGGTTTCGGCGACTCGACGGGCAGGGCAATGTCACCGGGACCATCGATGAAGTGGAAGTGCACCTGGCTTACATGACTGACCTGGCGCAGCGCCTTGATTTGCCGTGGCAGGCCCGGGGCATGCAGTTCCGCAAGATTGCCGGGGTCAGCAAGGAAATGATCGAGGCGGCGTTCCGGCGAATCGTGGCGCTGGAGGAAGGCGACTTGCTCACGGATCGAATCCTTGAACAGCCCTTGTGGAACACCTGGCTGGAGTCTTCCAGCGCGAAAGAACTGGACAGTTTGAAGCGACAGATCGACGCGACCACGGAGTTGCAAGATGCGTTGCTGCGTCGCTCCGAGGCCGTGGAACCGACGGCGAAGGTGGCTTTTGAGGCGGAGATCAAGGCGCTCTGTCGCGAGTTGAACCGCGACGAAAACGCCTTCAGCGAGGGGCAGGTCATGAGTGATGAGGACTACATCAAGGCGTTGACCGACATCGACCGGCAGATCCGGCAGACGCTGAAATCGATCACTCAACAAGCGATCGAACGAGCCCGGTTACCGCGCCTTGAGCTTGAGCCTGGTCAATAACCGCGAGCCCGTACAACAGTCATAAACCTGTGGCGAGCGAGCTTGTTCCGGGGCGGCGCTCCGACAAGCTCCCTCGCCACAGGTACGGTGTTGGTCCTGAACCGAACAGCGCTTTTTCAGGTTCGCGCACGATTATCCAATACCCGATTCACCGCCAGCTCACTGAGCATGATCACCTGCTGAAGCGCCAGCATGGCGTTGCGGCTGGCCCCGTCCAGCATCCCGGCAAACTCGCTCGCCATCACGCTCGCCGACGCCAACGACTCGCAGGCATGGGCCAATAGCGTTTCGTTGTCGACGTCCGGTGCAACGACAAAAATGGTGCTGGGCGAGCGCGTGGCGGCCGTCGTCGGCATATTGGGTTTGAGGTAATAGTCCAGTGCGCGATCAACCGCAGGGTGAAGCTTTTTTGACGGCGTGCAGAGGTGCGCATCGGTGTTTTGAGTTTCTGATCCAGCGGGTGAGTCGGTGACGTTAGGCATGGAGAGTCTCCGTGGAAGGTCTGGAGATGCCACGCTACCCCTCTGACTTCCGACGGCCAACCCTAAAAATACGTCGGATGCTTCCTCGATTTTTCAAGGGTTTTCATCGTTTCTAAACGTTGCGTCTTTGTCCGCTAAACGCATTTCGACAGGGCTTGTTTAAGCGCTTTCAGGGTTATGTCATCAGAGCTACAAAATCTTTGACCATTGCCTACAGTTAAGCCTGTTGACGCGTACGGCAGAAAAAGCAAACCCGATGGCGGTCACCCGCCATCGGGTTTTTCTTTGGACGAGCGGCTTGCACTCAGAACAGGAAATACCGCTGCGCCATCGGCAAGACATCCGCCGGCTCACACCACAACAACACGCCGTCGGCCTTGACCTGATAGGTCTGCGGGTCGACGTCGATGTTCGGCAGGTAGTCGTTGTGGATCAGGTCGGTTTTCTGCACCTGGCGACAGCCTTTGACCACGGCGATTTTCTTCTTCAGGCCCAAGGCTTCGGGCAGGCCGGCCTCCTGTGCGGCCTGGCTGATGAAGGTCATGCTGGTGGCATGCAGCGAGCCGCCAAAGCTTGCGAACATCGGGCGGTAGTGCACCGGTTGCGGCGTCGGAATCGAAGCGTTGGCGTCGCCCATCAGGCTGGCGGCGATGGCGCCACCCTTGAGGATCAGCGTCGGTTTGACCCCGAAGAACGCCGGGCGCCAGAGCACCAGGTCGGCCCATTTGCCGACTTCCACCGAGCCCACTTCATGGCTGATGCCGTGGGTGATCGCCGGGTTGATGGTGTATTTGGCGATGTAGCGTTTGGCGCGGAAGTTGTCGTTGCCTTCACCGTCGCCGGGCAGCGGGCCGCGCTGCTTTTTCATCTTGTCGGCGGTTTGCCAGGTGCGGGTGATGACTTCGCCGACCCGGCCCATGGCCTGGCTGTCGGAGCTGATCATCGAGAACGCGCCGAGGTCGTGGAGGATGTCTTCGGCGGCAATCGTCTCGCGGCGGATGCGGCTTTCGGCGAAGGCCACGTCTTCGGCAATGCTCGGGTCCAGGTGATGGCAGACCATCAGCATGTCCAGGTGTTCGTCGATGGTATTGCGGGTGAACGGCCGGGTCGGGTTGGTGGAACTCGGCAGTACGTTGGCGAAACCGCAGGCCTTGATGATGTCCGGGGCATGACCACCGCCCGCGCCTTCGGTGTGGTAGGTGTGGATGGTGCGACCCTTGAAGGCGGCGAGGGTGGTTTCGACGAAGCCGGATTCGTTGAGGGTGTCGGTGTGGATCGCTACCTGCACGTCGTACTGGTCGGCGACGCTCAGGCAGTTGTCGATGCTCGCGGGCGTGGTGCCCCAATCCTCGTGCAGCTTCAGGCCAATGGCGCCGGCCTTGACCTGCTCGATCAACGGCCCCGGCAGGCTGGCGTTGCCTTTGCCGGTCAGGCCGATGTTCATCGGGAAGGCATCGGCGGCTTGAAGCATCCGGGCCAAATGCCAAGGACCGGAGGTGCAAGTGGTGGCATTGGTGCCGGTGGCCGGCCCGGTACCGCCGCCGATCATGGTGGTGACGCCGCTCATCAGCGCTTCTTCGATCTGCTGCGGGCAGATGAAGTGGATGTGCGTGTCGATACCGCCGGCGGTGAGGATCATGCCTTCACCGGCGATGACTTCGGTGCCGGCCCCAATGGCGATGGTGACATCAGGCTGGACATCCGGGTTGCCGGCCTTGCCGATCGCGGCGATGCGCCCGTCCTTGAGGCCGACGTCAGCCTTGACGATGCCCCAGTGGTCGATGATCAGCGCGTTGGTGATCAGGGTGTCGACCACGTCGGCGGCGAGCAACTGACTCTGGCCCTGGCCATCGCGGATCACTTTGCCGCCGCCGAATTTCACTTCTTCGCCGTAGGTGGTGAAGTCTTTTTCCACTTCGATCCACAGGTCGGTGTCGGCCAGACGCACCTTGTCACCGACGGTGGGGCCGAACATGTCGGCGTAGGCCTGACGGGAAATTTTCATTCGTTTGCCTTGAGATTCAATTGAATTTGAAATCGTTCGCTGCGCTCACTTTCGCGAGCAGGCTCGCTCTCACAGTTGATCGCATTTCCCTGTGGGAGCGAGCCTGCTCGCGAAGGGGCCGGAACAGACACTGCCTTAATCAGAGATTTCCCATGATCCGCCCGGCAAACCCGAACACTCGTCGATGCCCGGCCAGGTCGACCAGCTCGACCTCGCGGCTCTGCCCCGGCTCGAAGCGCACGGCGGTGCCGGCGGGAATGTTCAGGCGCATGCCTCGGCTGGCGGCGCGGTCAAAGGTCAGGGCGTCGTTGGTTTCGAAGAAGTGGTAGTGCGAGCCGACCTGGATCGGCCGGTCGCCGCTGTTGGCCACCGTCAGGCTCAGGGTGCGACGGCCAGCGTTGAGTTCGATGTCGCCGGGCTGGATCTGGTATTCACCGGGAATCATCAATGGGCTCCTTGCAGAATCTTGTAGTAGAGGGCGGTCGGCTTGTAGCGTCCGCTCGGGTCGCAGGCGTAGTCGGGGATTTCGCCGGCTCGGGTGTAACCCAGGGCCTTGTAGAAATCTTCCGCCACAGAGCCCGCTTCGGTATCGAGGTAGAGCATGCCGCGCTTGTGCTGCAGGGCCGCTTGCTCAAGTGCATTCATCAACTGTTGGCCCAACCCTCGACGCCGCGCGTGTTCGCGCACCAGCAGCTTTTGCACTTCGGCACGGTTCAGGCCGTTGGCTTTCTGGCACAGGGTCAGTTGCACGCTGGCCTGCACTTGTTCGTCCTTGACCACCACCCACAGCAGCACATGGCCCTTGTTCAGGTTTTCCTGGACTTCATCGAAATACGCGCGGGCCTGAGTCGCGTCCAGGTCGGCCATGAAACCGACGCTGGCGCCATAGCCCACGGCGTCCAGAAGCAGATCAATCAAGCCCTGACGATAGTGCGCAAAACTCTCAACATTGACGCGTCGCAGTTGGGCGGGGTTCATGGGGTATCACTCCTTGTTGGCGCTCGGTGGTTGCGCGCCAGGATTGAGGGTCAATTGCATAAAGGTCAGGTCCAGCCAGCGACCGAACTTGGTGCCCACCTGAGGCATTTGCCCGGTGGTCACGAAGCCGATGCGCTCATGCAGGCGAATGGACGCGGCGTTGCCGCTTTCGATGGCGGCCACCATCACGTGTTTGTCGCATCCCTTGGCGCGCTCGATCAGTACCTCCATCAGCCGAGGACCGAGGCCGTTGCCGCGCTGGTCGCTGCGTACGTAAACCGAATGTTCGACGGTGTGACGAAAGCCATCAAAAGGCCGCCAGTCGCCGAATGAAGCGTAGCCCAGCACCTGGTTTTCGGCGTTGACGATTACCAGGATCGGGTACGCCTGGGATTGCCGGGCGCTGAACCAGGCCTGGCGATTGCCCAGGTCCACGGCCTGTTCGTTCCAGATGGCCGTGGTGTTGAGCACGGCGTCGTTGTAGATGTCGCGGATGGCCGGCAGGTCGGCATGTACCGCATCGCGGATGTGGTAAGTCATGGCGTGGCCTCAGGCGATCGGTTGATGGACGGTGACCAGTTTGGTGCCGTCGGGAAAAGTCGCTTCGACCTGGATCTCCGGGATCATTTCCGGGATACCTTCCATCACTTGCTCGCGGCTGAGCAGGGTGGTGCCGTAGTGCATCAACTCGGCCACGGTCTGGCCATCGCGGGCACCTTCGAGCAGCGCCGCGGAGATGTAGGCCATGGCCTCCGGGTAATTGAGTTTTACGCCGCGCGCCAAACGCCGCTCGGCCACCAGGCCTGCGGTGAAGATCAGCAGCTTGTCTTTTTCGCGTGGGGTCAGGTCCATTGGTGCAATCCATCAGGGCAGATTAAAAAGGTATTCGGGTACATAAACACGACCCCTGTGGGAGTTGGCTTGCCAGCGATGGGGACCTCAAGGCCGCCAAAAGCATCGCTGGCAAGCCAGTTCCCATAGGGATCGGTGTTCAGGTGTTCCATATTCGGGGTGGGACCGCTTCACGGTCGAGCAACACAGGCCTGAGCATTCGCCACACATCAATCAGCCAGCCACGGGCCAGCAGTGCCTCGCTGGCCAGGCACCGGGCGACCAACAGCCCCGGCAATTGCGTCAGATCCCCGCGTACGGCATGGGGCAGCGAGCGACAACGCTCCAGCAAATCGCTATCGATTTCCCCGGTCACCAACAGGGTGGCGAACACCGGTTGCCCGTCCAGGCCAATCGGTGAGTCGAGCAAACCATCAGCCCCGACAATGCGCTGGCGTTCGTGCCAGAGCAACTGGCCATCGCGGCGGATATCCAGTTGCGCCTGAAAGTGTCCGAGGTCGAAACGCTCGCCGCTGGCCGGGCGACCCAGGGCGACGACATCCCAGTAGAACAACCGCGCATCGCCTTCAAGGTCGATGGCGGTGCTGAGTTCAGCCTGCGCCGCGCTGAAAACGATCGTCTCTTGTGGCAACCACTCCAGTGTCGCACCGGCCGCGACCTGCAATTTCAATTGCTGATAAGCGGGGCCGGCGGCGCGATACCACTTGGCCGCGCCGGGGCTGGTGATCTGTGCCCAGGCATCGCGGCCGACGCTGGCCGAGATGTTCAGGCGATCACCGCCGGCGATTCCGCCCGGCGGGTGGACGATGATGTGCTGGCAGACCTGCGGCCCTTCGGCGTACAGGTGCTTCTGCACCCGCAACGGGCCCAGGTGGCGGCGCTGCACCGGACGTGTGCTGTCACCGAAACGGGCGTAAGCCAGTTCGAGTTCGGCATGCCAACTGGGCGTGAACAACGGCGAGGCGGGTAGATTCATGATGTCTAATTATCGTTAGGATGCTACGGATCAGATCGCAACTTTAGATGGTAACCAGGCCGCGCACACCCTCGGCTTCCATATTTTCACCGCGACCCTGTTGCACGATCTCGCCCCGTGACATCACCAGGTATTGATCGGCCAGTTCGGCGGCGAAATCGTAGAACTGTTCCACCAGCAAAATCGCCATGTCACCGCGGGCTGCGAGCTTCTTGATCACGGCGCCGATCTCCTTGATCACCGACGGCTGGATCCCTTCGGTGGGCTCGTCGAGAATCAACAGGCGTGGACGGCTGGCCAGGGCGCGGCCGATGGCGAGCTGCTGTTGTTGGCCACCGGACAGGTCGCCGCCGCGTCGGTGCTTCATTTGCAGCAGCACCGGGAATAGCTCGTAGATGAACGCCGGGACTGCTTTGGCTTCGGAGCCGGGAAAGCGCGACAGGCCCATCAGCAGGTTTTCTTCCACGGTCAGGCGCCCGAAAATTTCCCGGCCCTGGGGCACGTAAGCGATCCCGGCATGCACCCTTTGATGCGGTTTGAACGTGGTGATCGGCTTGCCTTCCCAATTCACCGCGCCCTCTTTGGCCGGCAGCAGGCCCATCAGGCATTTGAGCAGCGTGGTCTTGCCCACGCCGTTACGCCCGAGCAGGCAGGTGACCTCGCCGACCTTCACGTCAAACGTCAGGCCGCGCAGGATGTGGCTTCCGCCGTAGTACTGGTGCAGTTTGTCGACTTGCAGCATAGGGCCCTCCGGGCAGTTGTCAGCGGCAAGCTACAAGCTGCAAGAAAAAGCCGGACGGCTTTTCGCTCGTAACTTGCCGCTTGTAGCTGAAAGCTTGTAGCTGGCCGATTCACCGACCCAAATAAACCTCAATAACTCGCTCATCGGCCTGCACCTGCTCCAGCGACCCTTCGGCCAGTACGCTGCCCTGGTGCAACACGGTGACGTGGTCGGCAATCGAGCCGACGAAGCCCATGTCGTGTTCCACCACCATCAGCGAATGCTTGCCGGCCAGGCGCTTGAACAGCTCGGCGGTGAATTCGGTTTCGGCGTCGGTCATGCCGGCCACCGGTTCGTCGAGCAACAGCAGTTGCGGGTCCTGCATCAGCAACATGCCGATTTCCAGGAACTGCTTCTGGCCGTGAGAGAGCAACCCGGCGGGGCGATTGACCGAAGGGGTCAGGCGGATGGTGTCGAGCACTTCGGCGATGCGATCCTTCTGCTCGCCGCTGAGCCGTGCCCGCAGGCTGGCCCATACCGACTTGTCGGTTTTCTGCGCCAGTTCCAGGTTCTCGAACACGCTCAGCGCCTCGAACACCGTGGGCTTCTGGAACTTGCGACCAATGCCGGCTTGGGCGATCTGCACTTCACTCATCTGCGTCAGGTCCAGGGTTTCGCCGAACCAGGCATTGCCGTGGCTGGGGCGGGTCTTGCCGGTGATCACGTCCATCAACGTGGTCTTGCCCGCGCCGTTGGGGCCGATGATGCAGCGCAACTCGCCGACGCCGATGTACAGGTTCAGGTTGTTCAGTGCGCGGAAGCCGTCGAAGCTGACGCTGATGTCTTCCAGGGTCAGGATGGTGCCGTGCCGAGTGTTCAGGCCTTTGCCGGCGCGCTGGCCGAGGCCGATCGTATCGCGGCTGGTGCCGGCGTCCTTGTTGGGCTCCACGGGGAAAAACGCCGGTTCGAGCATGAATTCAGCCGTCGCAGTGGTTCTCATTTTACAATCCTCATTGTTCGCCGTTCTTCTTCAGCAAACCGATCACGCCCTTGGGCAGGTACAGGGTCACGACGATGAACAGCGCGCCGAGGAAGAACAGCCAGTACTCAGGGAACGCCACGGTGAACCAGCTCTTCATGCCGTTGACCACACCGGCACCGAGCAGCGGGCCGATCAGCGTGCCGCGACCGCCCAGTGCCACCCAGACTGCCGCTTCGATGGAGTTGGTCGGCGACATTTCACTGGGGTTGATGATGCCGACCTGTGGCACGTACAGCGCACCCGCGAGGCCACACAACACCGCGCTGAGCACCCACACGAACAGCTTGAAGCCGCGCGGGTCGTAGCCGCAGAACATCAGGCGGTTTTCCGCATCGCGCAGCGCGGTCAGCACCCGCCCGAACTTGCTTTGCGCCAGGCGCCAGCCAATGAACAGGCTCGCCACCAGCAACAGCACCGTGGCGAAAAACAGCACGGCGCGGGTACCCGGTTCGGTGATGCCAAAGCCGAGGATCGTGCGGAAGTTGGTAAAGCCGTTGTTGCCGCCAAACCCGGTTTCGTTGCGAAAGAACAACAGCATGCCGGCGAAGGTCAGGGCCTGGGTCATGATCGAGAAATACACGCCCTTGATCCGCGAACGGAAGGCGAAGAAACCGAACACCAGCGCCAGCAACCCTGGCGCCAGCACCACCAGGCACAAGGTCCAGAGAAAGCTGCTGGTGCCGGTCCAGAACCAGGGCAGTTCGGTCCATGACAGGAAGGTCATGAACGCCGGCAGGCCATCGCCCGAAGCCTGGCGCATCAGGTACATGCCCATCGCATAGCCGCCCAGGGCGAAGAACAAACCGTGGCCGAGGGACAGCAATCCGGCATAGCCCCAGACCAGATCCAGCGCCAGGGCGACGATGGCGTAGCACAGGATTTTACCCACCAGCGTCAGCGTGTAGGCCGAAACGTGAAAGGCGCTGTCCGCCGATAACAGCGACAGCAACGGCAACGCCAGCAGCAGGATCAGGATGACTGCACCCACGGCAATCGTGACTTTGGGGCCGGCTTTTTGTGTTGCGGTAACGAGCAGGGGCTGGTTCATCAGTCGATCACCCGTCCTTTCAGTGCGAAGAGGCCTTGCGGACGTTTCTGGATGAACAGAATGATCAGCGCGAGGATGAGGATCTTGCCGAGCACGGCACCGATTTGCGGTTCGAGAATCTTGTTGGCAATGCCCAGGCCGAAGGCCGCCAGCACGCTACCGGCCAATTGCCCGACGCCACCGAGCACCACCACCAGGAACGAATCGATGATGTAGCTCTGGCCCAGGTCCGGGCCGACGTTGCCGATCTGGCTCAGGGCCACGCCACCGAGGCCGGCGATGCCCGAGCCGAGGCCAAAGGCGAGCATGTCCACGCGCCCGGTGGGCACGCCGCAGCAGGCGGCCATGTTGCGGTTCTGGGTGACGGCGCGCACGTTCAGGCCCAGGCGGGTCTTGTTCAGCAGCAGCCAGGTCAGCACCACCACAAACAGCGCGAAGGCGATGATGACGATGCGGCTGTACGGCAGCACCAGATTGGGCAGCACTTGAATCCCGCCCGACAGCCAGGCCGGGTTGGCCACTTCGACGTTCTGCGCGCCGAACACCAATCGAACAAGCTGAATCAGCATCAGGCTGATGCCCCAGGTGGCGAGCAGGGTTTCCAGCGGGCGGCCATAGAGGTGACGAATCACCGTGCGTTCCAGGGCCATGCCGATGGCCGCCGTGACGAAAAACGCCACCGGCAAGGCGATCAGCGGATAGAACTCGATGGCCTGCGGGGCAAAGCGCTGGAACATCAACTGCACCACGTAGGTCGAGTAGGCGCCGAGCATCAGCATTTCGCCGTGGGCCATGTTGATCACGCCGAGCAGGCCGAAGGTAATCGCCAGGCCAAGCGCCGCCAACAACAGGATCGAGCCCAGTGACATGCCGCTGAAGGCCTGGCCGAGCAACTCGCCGACCAGCAGTTTGCGTTTGACTTGAGCCAGGCTGGTTTCGGCGGCGGTGCGCACGCCGGCATCAGTTTCGACGCCCGGTTCCAGCAGACTTTCGAGGCGGGTGCGGGCCAGCGGGTCGCCGGTTTCGCCCAGCAGTCGCACCGCGGCGAGGCGCACGGCCGGGTCGCTGTCGACCAATTGCAGATTGGCCAGGGCCAGGCTGAGGGCGGCGTGAACGGTTTCGTCCTTTTCGCCAGCCAGTTGCTGGTCGAGGAATTTCAGTTGCGCGGGTTTGGCACTTTTCTGCAATTGCTGCGCGGCACCGAGACGGATTTTGGCGTCGGCGGCGAGCAGTTGATGGCTGGCCAGCGCGGTGTCGATCAGACCCCGCAGGCGGTTGTTCAGGCGCAGGGTTTTCGGCTGGCCGTCGATGCTCAACTCACCTTGTTGCAGGGCGTTGATCAGTTCGATGCGCGCCGGATCGGGCTGCGCGGCCCAGGCTTCCAGCAGTTTGGCCTGCTGCACGGGATTGGCGGCGACGAAGTCTTCGGCGTCGCCGGCGTAGGTAGCCATTGGCAGCAAGAGTGCGATGGCGAGGATGAGGCGGTAAAGGGCCGTGGACATAGAGAGTCGCCTTGACGCGGACATTGTGGGAGCGAACCTGCTCGCGATAGCGATGGGTCAGTCACAGAGATCTTGAATGTGCTGCCGTCATCGCGAGCAGGCTCGCTCCCACAGGGATTTGTGTCGGGCCCGAACGCCATGCCCGGGCCCGACCTCCAGTGGCTTAGTTGCTCTTCACCGCATAGTCCGGCTTCTTGTCGTTGCCCGGAATGAACGGGCTCCACGGTTGGGCGCGGATCGGGCCTTCGGTCTGCCAGACCACGTTGAACTGACCATCACCCTGGATCTCGCCGATCATGACCGGCTTGTGCAGGTGGTGGTTGGTCTTGTCCATGGTCAGGGTGTAGCCGGACGGCGCAGCGAAAGTCTGGCCGGCGAGGGCTTCGCGGACTTTGTCGACGTCGGTGGACTTGGCTTTTTCTGCGGCCTGGGCCCACATGTGGATGCCGACATAAGTGGCTTCCATCGGGTCGTTGGTCACCGCTTTGTCGGCGCCCGGCAGGTTGTGTTTCTTGGCGTAGGCTTTCCAGTCAGCGACGAACTTCTTGTTCACCGGGTTCTCCACCGATTCGAAGTAGTTCCACGCCGCGAGGTTGCCCACCAACGGTTTGGTGTCGATGCCGCGCAGTTCTTCTTCGCCCACCGAGAACGCCACGACCGGTACGTCGGTGGCTTTCAGGCCCTGGTTGGCCAGTTCTTTATAGAACGGCACGTTGGAGTCGCCGTTGACGGTGGAGATGACGGCGGTCTTGCCGCCGGCGGAGAATTTCTTGATGTTGGCGACGATGGTCTGGTAATCGCTGTGACCGAACGGGGTGTAGACCTCTTCGATGTCCTTGTCTGCCACGCCTTTGGAATGCAGGAACGAGCGCAGGATTTTGTTGGTGGTGCGTGGGTAGACGTAGTCGGTGCCGAGCAGGAAGTAACGCTTGGCGCTGCCGCCTTCTTCACTCATCAGGTATTCGACTGCGGGGATCGCTTGCTGGTTTGGCGCTGCGCCGGTGTAGAACACGTTCGGCGACATCTCTTCGCCCTCGTACTGCACCGGGTAGAACAGCAGGCCGTTGAGTTCTTCGAACACCGGCAATACCGATTTACGCGACACCGACGTCCAGCAGCCGAACACCACGGCGACCTTGTCCTGGGTCAGCAACTGGCGGCCTTTCTCGGCGAACAGTGGCCAGTTCGATGCCGGGTCGACCACTACCGGCTCCAGCATCTTGCCGTTCACGCCACCCTTGGCGTTGATTTCGTCGATGGTCATCAGCGCCATGTCTTTGAGCGATGTTTCGGAGATCGCCATGGTCCCGGACAACGAATGCAAAATGCCCACCTTGATGGTCTCGGCGGCCTGGACGGTCCAGGTCATGCCCATCGCGGCAATCGATGCCGAGAGTGTGAAAGCCTTGATCAAGCTACGACGCTTCATTGTGCGATCTCCATGAACTTATGAATTTTTCTGGTTGGCAGATGCGGACTACTGAAGGGTCTTTAGCAAGGGCTGTGCCCGGTCGGCAAAAGGCAGGGAAATGTCGTTTTAGTGCGCTCGCGTGCGGTGGCGGCGCACCACGAAGGGACGAGGGCGGGGCGGTGGTGCGAAGGGATGCGTCATTGTGGTGCTGCCGCGTGGCGGCAGCGGTGATGCAGAAAGCTTCAGTTGGGGCCGGGAAATGAGTCGACGTATTGGATCTTGAAATCGGGGAAGGAATCGACGATCTGGATTTTGTAATCCGGGAAGCTGTCGACGGTTTTCCACTTGCCTGGCGAGTCCGGGAACGAGTCGACCTGCTGCACCTTCAGGTCGGGAAAGGAGTCCACCACCTGCACCTTGTAGTCCGGGAAGCTGTCGACGAACTGGATCTTGCCGTAGATCTTCGAGACATCGACGGTGGTATCGGCCCATGCGGCGCTGGCGCCGAATACCAGCAACGACAGGAAAACAGATTTCAACATGAGGCTCATCCTGAGGGTCGTGAGATGCGCAGTGTAAGGAATGTTGAGTCCTGGTGGAATGAGCCTACAGGGATCAGCGGCGGCGCATGAGGCCGATGAAGAACAGCCCGCCGATGGCCGCAGTGGCGACGCCAATGGGCAGGTCTTCCGGGGCAATGAGGGTACGGGCGGCGACATCGACCCAGACCAGAAACACGCTGCCAAGCAACACGCACACCGGCAGCAATCGCCGATGCTCCGCCCCGACCAAACGCCGCGCAATGTGCGGCACCATCAACCCGACAAAGCCGATGGACCCACTGATCGACACCAGCACCCCGGTCATCAGCGAGGCAATCACGAACACCCGTAGCCGGATCGTTCGTGCATTCAGCCCCAGCGTCACGGCGGTTTGTTCACCGGCCATCAACGCGTTCAACGGGCGAGCCATGCCGAGCAGCAACAGCAGCCCCAGCAGAACGCTGGCAGCCGGCACCGCGAGCAATTCCCAGCGCGCCAGGCCGAGCCCGCCGAGCATCCAGAACATCACCGCCGAACTGGCGCGGTGATCGCCCATGAACAGCAGCAGATTGGCCATCGCCATCATCACGAATGACACCGCGACGCCACACAGCAGCAGGCGATCGCTGTCCAGCCGACCGTTGCGGTTGGCGATCATCAGCACCAGCAGCATGCTCGACAAGGCGCCGATAAACGCCGCGATGGGCAACGTCAGCAGGCCGACGATTTCACCCACATGCAACACCACGATCACCGCTCCCAGGGTGGCGCCCGAGGTCACGCCGAGCAGGTGGGGGTCGGCCAGCGGATTGCGCGTCACCGCTTGCAGCACCGCGCCGATCAACGCCAGCCCGGCACCGACCAGTGCACCGAGCAACATCCGTGGCACGCGAATCAGCCAGACGATGTGTTCCTGCCCGGTGCTCCAGTCGGGTACGCCGAGGCCGCAGAGCTTGTGCAGCAGAATCCGCCAGACGACGTCCAGCGGCACCCGCGCCGGGCCGAAACCCAGTGACACCACAGCCGACACCAGCAACAGCGTGCCGAGCGCGATCAGCAACCAAGGGTAGTGACGGTTAATCATTCGCCGTGAAAACCCTTGGCCAGGGTGGCGACGGCCAGCACGTTATCGATTCCCGGCGTGGCCTGCACGTAAGGAATGACGATGAAGCGCTGGTGCTTGATCGCGTCCACCGATTGCAGGGCTTTGTTGTTGAGCAGAAACCGGATCTTTTGATCGGCGGTGATCTCGCTGTAGTCGACGATCACGATCACCTGGGGATTGCGTTCGACCACGTTCTCCCAGTTGACCCGTGTCCAGCTTGCCTCGACATCGTCGAGCACATTTCGCCCGCCAGCGGCGTCGATCAGGGCTTGCGGCATACCGAGGCGGCCCGAGGTCATGGCCCGGTCTTCACCGCTGTCGTAGAGGAACACGCGTGGTTTTTCGGCGGGCAGACCCTGGCGGATCTCGGCGACTTGCGCCTGCATGGCGCCGATCAAGGCGTTGGCGCGATCCTGCACGTCGAAGATTTTGCCGAGGTTGCGCAGGTCGTTGTAGGTGTCCTCCAGCGTGGCCGGCGGGCGCTTCATCACGAAGGCGCAGGACTCGGTCAGCTCATAGACATTGATGCCCAATGGCTGCAGCGTTTGCGGCGTGAGGTCGCCGCCCACGCGCATGCCGTAGTCCCAGCCGGCGAAGAAGAAATCGACGTTGGCATTGAGCAGGGTTTCCACCGACGGGTACTTCGCCGCCAGTTCCGGCAAGCCATCAAGAAGGGTCTGCATGTCAGGCGTTACCGCCTTCCAGCCGGACACACCGCTGTACCCGGCCATCTGTGGCTTGAGGCCGAGGGCGAGCATCATCTGGGTCATGTTGATGTCATGGCTGACCGCGTGTTTTGGCGCCTGCTGGAAGGTCACCTCGCGGTTGCAGCTCTGAATGGTCAACGGGTAGTGCGTGGCCTCGGCCAAGGCGTGGGCGCTGCCCAGCAGTAAAACGAGGGTGAAACTGCGGCGCAGCAGGGAGCGCAAAATCATGGTCGGGTTATCCAGGTCATTTGTGGGTAGCCGTGCAAGGGGTGTTCATCGATCAGTGCTTCGACGCCGAAAACGTTACGCAACAGCGCGGCGTTGAGGACTTCTTTGGGCGTGCCGCTGGCGACGATGCGGCCGTGATTGATCACGTACAGTCGATCGCAAAAGGCGGCGGCCAGATTGAGGTCGTGGATGCTGGCCAACGTGCCGATCTGCAGGCGCTTGACCAACCTCAACAGCTCAAGCTGATAGCGCGGGTCGAGGTGATTGGTTGGCTCGTCGAGGATCAGCAATTGCGGCTGCTGGGCCAGGGCCCGGGCGAGGATCACACGTTGTTTTTCACCGCCGGAGAGGGTGGAGAAGGCATGGTCCTCGAAGCCCTTGAGGCCGACTGATTCCAGGGCCTGGGCCGCGAGATTTCGGTCTTCGAGGGAGTCGCCATCGAACAGGCCTTTGTGGGGCGTACGACCCATGGCGACCACTTCGTTCACGGTCAGGCCGAACGCATCGGGGAATTCCTGCAGGACCACGGCGATGCGTTGCGCGCACCAGCGTGAGGATTGCTTCCAGACGTTGTGATGCTCGAGCCGGACTTCGCCGCCCTGCGGTTTGCTGAAGCGCCAGGCGCAACGCAACAGGCTGGTCTTGCCGCTGCCGTTGGGGCCGATCAAGCCGACGAACTCACCGGCAGCCACGTGCAGCGAAGCATCACGCAACTGGAACTGGTGATGACAGTGGCCCTGGCCCAGGGGCGACCAGGTGATGTTGTTGAGGTGAAGCGAGGTCATGCCGCTACTCTTGAGGCGAAGCTTATGGCCTCTTCGCTGGCAAGCCAGCTCCCACAGGTGTTGTGCAAATTCTGTGGGAGCTGGCTTGCCAGCGAAGGGGCCCGAAAGAAAACCCGGAACTGCCAGGGTGATGCGCGGGGCAGTCTACAGTGCTGACAACCCCGCGCATCTCGCCTGTCTCAAGATGAAGATGAGGCCGACTCAGTTTGCCGGTTCAAGCGCGAAAACAGCACGCGATCCAGCACCCAGATCACCACCAACGAGGCACCCACCAACGGAAAGGCCACGGCCAACGCGAACATGATGACCATCGCGGTTTTCCATTTCGGCAGGTCGTGACGCAGCGGCGGAACCCCGAACTTGCCTTGTGGGCGACGCTTCCACCAGATCACCACGCCACTGACGGCGCTGAGCAGGATCATCAGGCAGATCAGCAGCACAATGATCTGATTGAACACCCCGAACATCTTGCCTTCGTGCAACATCACGCCGATTTCCGTGGCGCGGGCAACGGTGCCGTATTGTTCAAAGCGCACGTCGGCGAGGACCTTGCCGGTGTACTGATCGACATGCAGGGTGGCGTCATTGCGCGGGTCATCGGCGAACACGGCGATGGTGAACACCCCTGTGGCGGTGGTCGGCAAGGTGATGCTGTAACCCGGCTCGACCTTGCGTTGCACGGCGATGTCCTGCACGTCTTGCAGGCTGATGGCCGGTGCCGCAGGGCCAGCTTGCGCGCCGCCATGGGCCATGTGCTCGGCATGGTCACCGGACATCGGCATCGGCGTATTTTCCATGGCCCACGGCACGGTCTGGCGCGTGGCGCTGTTGAGGCTGCGGGCCTCGACGTCGGACTTGGGGACGTCATCCCACATCGCGGCGGGGAACACGTTCCATACTTCGGCGTATTGCTTGCCCCAGAACCCTGTCCAGGTCATGCCGCTGAGCAGCATCACCAGGAGCAGCGAGGCCCCCCAGAACCCGGTCACAGCGTGCAGATCGCGCCAAAGCACCCGTCCGCGACTGTTCAGGCGTGGCCACAGAATCCCCGCCGCCTGGCCGCGCGGCCACCACAGGAATACCCCGGAAACCACCAGTACTACGCCCCAACCGGCCGCCAGTTCGATGAGTCGGTCACCCACGGTGCCGATCATCAGCTCGCCATGAATCGCACGGGCGATGGCTTGCAGGTTCTTCTTGGCATCTTGCTCGCCGAGGATGTCGCCGTGGTACGGGTCGACGAATACATTCAGTTCGTTGCCGCCATTGAGCACGACGAACTGGGCACTGCGTTCGGCGTTGACCGGTGGCAGGTACTGCTTGATCGTTCCTTGTGGATACGCGTCTTTCACGCGCTTGAGCAGGTCGTCGGCCGGGACGGTGTGATGGCCGGCGGGGACGTTGAGCAGGCTGCTGTACATCAATGAATCGAGTTGCGGCTTGAACAGGTAAATCGTGCCGGTCAGGGCCAGCATCACCATAAAGGGGGCCACGAACAGGCCGGCATAGAAGTGCCAGCGCCAGGCCAGGTTGTAAAAATTCACTTTGGGCTGTTTCATCGTGTGTGCTCCGCTTGGCTTGGATCTTTTTGTTGTCTGTTACGGTTGCTGCGCAACCGATCGCGAGCAAGCTCGCTCCCGCAGGGGGAGCGGGTTGCCCTCGAGGGTTAGAAGCTCATATCCACCTTGGTCCAGAACGTGCGCCCGGGCTCCTTGATGGCTTGCGGGTCATTGGCCGGGTAACCGAAACCGGCGTTGCCCGCCAGGTTCAGGTGTTCGGCGTACGCCTTGCCGAACAGGTTGTCGACGCCAGTACTGACCTTCCAGTTCTGGTTGATCCGGTAGGCGCCGTTGAGCGAGAACACGCTGAACCCCGGGGTCTTGTCGAAGTCCTTGCCGACGACATTGCCTTTGTTCTGGTCGATGCGGTTTTGCGCGGCGACCACTCGCCACAGTGCACCGGCGCTCCAATTGTCTTCGCTGTAAGTCAGGCCGAAACGTGCGTCCAGCGGCGGCATTTGCGGCAACGCACTGCCATCGCTGCTGTTCTTGCCCCAGGCGTAGGCCAGGGTTGCGTCGGCTTTCCAGTGGTCGGTGAGCTTGTAGGCCGCGCCCAATTCACCGCCCATGATTCGCGCGTCGATGTTCTCGGCTTGCGAGGTGGTGCCCATCATTCCCGGCGTGTAGTCGAACAGAATGTAATCACGCACCTGACCGACATAAGCCGAGGCCCAGGCTTCGAGCGCTTCGGTCTTGTATTGCAGGCCGACGTCGAGTTGGGTGGTTTTCTCCGGTTTGATCGAATCGAAGGCGTTCACCGAACCGGCAGGACCGGAGTTCGGCGAAAACAGCTCCCAGTAATCCGGGAAACGCTGGGTATGCCCGAGGCCCGCGTACAGCGTGGTCGGGCTGTCAGCCAGATCGTGTTCATAACGAATGAAGCCGCTGGGCAGGGTGTCGGCGCGGGTGTCGTCGGCGGTCGGATTGGGCCGGGTCATCATGCCGGAGCCGGTGGTTTGCCGGTAATCCTTGGCCGAAGCACGGTCCAGGCGTGCGCCGCTGATCAAACGGTCACGCTCGGCGGCATACCAGGTCAGCTCGCCGAACACTCCGTAGTTATGGAAGTCAGCGTCCTTGGTGTAGGGCAGGTTCTGGTAGGTGTCGACACCCATGGCGCTGCGTTGGCGGTGTTCGTTGGTCTGCGCATCGATGCCGCTGATCAGCTGCACATCGGCCCAGTGCCAGGTGGCCTTGATGCGGGCGCCGAGGGTGCGGCGGTCGACGTTAGAGGCCATGGGGCCGGCCATCATGCCGGTGCCGGACGGCGTGCGCAGGGTGTAGTTGTCCATCACGTGGTCGGCGTAGTTGTAGTAGACCTGCGCCTCGAGCTTGTCCAGGACGTCACTGATGTTGGACTTCTCGAAGCGCAGGCCGAGGCTTTCGCGCTTGAACTGCGAACCGTCCATGCCGCGCCCGGCGTAACGGGCCTCGCCGTCGCCCTTGCCGGCGGTCAGTTCCAGCAAGGTATCGGCGTCCGGGGTCCAGCCGACAGCGACGTCGCCGTTCCATTTGTCGTAGCGCGACGCGACGGTGTCGTTGTTGCCGTCTCGATAATCATCGGAGTGCGCGGTGTTGCCGATGACGCGCACGTATCCCAGCGGCCCACCGGCAGCAGCGTCCACCAGCTTGTCGAACCGGCCGTTGGAACCGGCCAGCACGCTGGCATTCACCCGGGTGCCGAGTTCGCCGAAACGTTCCGGTTCACGGTCGAACAGGATGGTGCCGGCCGAAGCGCCAGGCCCCCAGAGCACGGTTTGCGGGCCTTTGATGACGGTCAGCTTGTCGTAGGTTTGTGGAGAAATGTACGAGGTGGGTGCATCCATCCGGCCGGGACAGGCGCCGAGCATCATGCCGCCGTCGGTGAGGATGTTCAGCCGTGAGCCGAACATGCCGCGCAGGACCGGGTCGCCATTGGTGCCGCCGTTACGCACCATGGCGAATCCGGGGATGGTTTTCAGGTAGTCGGCACCGTCGCTGGCCGGCACCGGTTGGCGCGGCTCCTTGGGGTTGGTGACGATGGTCAGCGGTGAACTCGGTGCAACGGCGGTGATGACCGTCGGGCTCAGTTCTTCAACATGATTGGCGTGTTCATCGGCCAGCGCCACCGGCGCCAGAAGGGCTCCGCAAAGGATGGCGGTGGCGTGCCTGAAGCGAATGCTGGCTTCGTTCAGGGTAAAAGAGGCCTGGGCAGAGCTCAAGCGTGAGTCAGCAGAAAACCTGGACATGACAATTTCCATCGAACAGTCGTAAACGACACGGCCGACAACCTGCGCAATCCCTGTGGGACCGAGCTTTGGTTGTCTTGCGGACGTGTGAAATCAGTGGTGGGTGTTTACGCGAGGACGGGCGGGGCGCGGGTGCGAGCACCGGGGAAGAAGGGTTGCCGGGCATGGCCCAGGCGTGGGGAGGGTGTGGTGAAAGTATTGACGGGCGGAGTGTCAAATGCGGTGAATGACACGCCACCGGTGAGCGCCGGGCAGTTGAACAGCAGGCTGCAATAGCCGCATTTTTCCCAGAGGACATGATGCCCGGCTTGTGGCGGGCAGTGCTCGGCGGCGGGTTGCGCACCGTGTTCGGCGTGCTCCATTGCCGACATGTCCATGCTCATGTCCATCGACATGCTCATGGACATGGCCGCACGCGAATCCATCGGCATCGACTGAGATATCAGCGGACCGATGAAAATCATCAGCATGGCGAACAGGCTGATCCAGCTGCCGCGTGTCAGGCTCAATGGCTGACGACGTGACCTGGATGACCTGGCGCTAAGCGCGCGCATGGGCGTTTTCAGCTCAGGCGATTACGGGGTATGCGCGTGTGCTGGCATGCCATCCGGCGCCTGCTTCTGCACCGTGACGTCGACCTTCACGTCACCGGCCTTCTCGAAGTGCAGGGTCATCGGGAACCGTTTGCCGTCAGTGAGCAGGCTGCGGTCTTTCAGGTTCAGGAGCATCACGTGATAGGCCATCGGCGCAAAAGTGACCTCGCCGCCAGCGGGGATCTCCACGCTCGGTACGTGCTGCATTTTCATCATGTCGTTTTGCATGACGTGCTCGTGCAACTGAGCTTCGCCTGCAATGGGGGTATCGGCGCTGAGCAGGCGGTCGGCGGTTTTGCCTTGGTTGTGAATCACGAAGTACGCCGCAACGGTCGGCGCATTGGGCGGCAACTCTTGCGACCAGGGGTGGGCGATTTCCAGTTCGCCAACTTTGTATTCGTGGGCATTGGCAAAGCAGGCAGGCAGCAGCAACGCGGCCAGAACGAGGAATTTGTTCAACATGGCAGTTCTCCGGAACGATTCAAAACGCAGTTCAATTGCGAGAAGGAATCACACCAGAGGGGAAGCGCGGGGATTGAGACTTGGCCATTGCTGGCGCGGCGTCGGGGTGTTGAGGGACGACGGAGGCAAGCTGCGATTGGATTCGAAACTGGCGAAATACAGCTGCGGTTCATGCCCTGGCAGCGCCACCAGCGGCGCGGAACCGGAGCAACACCAGCAATGCTGCATATTGGAGTGTTCGTCGTTTTGCGGTGCCTTCTGCTCAATCTTGCCCAGAGAAATTGCCACCATTTTGGTGCCGCTGGATGAACAGAAACTGCCCCACAACACTTGTTCGGCAGGTGCTGTGGTCGTCTGCGCCATCGCTCCGGACATCGGCATGGCGAGCATGTTGAACAGCACTGCGAAGCAGGCTATCCAGGCAATTGCGAGCCGGTGTCGGGACATGGAGAAAATCCGTTTGGGTGGGCGATCAGGCGCGGGCTATTTAGCCTGATCAGGGCCGATAAGTAAAAAGGCTGCGTGCGGTTTGGTGTCGCAGCCAAGTTCGCTTGTTTCTTATGCTGTCAGTGCGCACGCACCGCATGTACTTGCATATCTACTCCAAGCGTAGCGCGAATGACCGCGAATATCGCAGCCAGGTTGTCCATGCTCGGATTGCCTTTGGCAGATAGCATCCGATGGAGACTTTTGCTGGGCTTCGCTGTTCCCTTTGCCAGTTCTTCGAAACCTACAGTGGCGTTAACGAGGTCACGCAGAATGATCCTGGCCATTTCAGGTTCACCATTGAGAAACAGGGTAGCAGCCTCATCCAACAATGCTTGGGCGAACTCGGGATCACGCTGGGCGCGCTCGGCGATCGTGTGTTTGTAGCTTCGGGTTAGCGCCATGACTCTATCTCCGATTTCGTTGAGCTTTTTTTCGGGTCCGAAATTCGGCTATCAGTATTTTTGCCTGTTTGATGTCGGTTTTTTGCGTGGACTTGTCGCCTCCACCCAAAAGGATGATCAGGCGTTTCCCTTCTTGAACAAGGTAGATCCTGTAGCCGGGGCCCCAATTGATTCGATATTCGCCGAGACCTTCAAACCACTTGATGTTGGATGTATTGCCTAGCTCCAGTCTGAGCAATGCATTGGAAACCTTTAGCGCTGCCTGAGCATTCAAGGTGGAAAACCAGCGCCCAAAGGGGCTTGATTCGTTGTCCTGCACGTATTCTTCGAGTGTGATCACAGGCGGCCTTGAAGGTAACAAATAGGTTACTGTTCATGCAAGCCAATGATCCTGCCTTACTGAGCGCAGGCCGCCAACGCATCAAGTGTTTCCTCGAGCGACAGAAACTCCCGCTCAACCCCCGGCAACACCGGCCGCTTCAACACCAGCACCGGCACCCCACGTTCCCGCGCCACTTCCAGCTTCGGTTCGGTGGCGGTGCTGCCGCTGTTTTTGCTGATCAGCACGTCGATCTGCCGGCGTTCGAACAGCACACGCTCATCCTCGATCAGGAACGGCCCGCGTGCACCGATCACTTCGCAGCGCTCGTTGCCGGGATAAACGTCCAGTGCGCGCAGGGTCCAGAATTGATCCGGCGGGATTTCCTCCAGGTGCTGCAGGGGCTCGCGTCCGAGGGTAAACAGCGGTCGCCGGAAGGGTTTGAGTGCCTGGATCAGTTCGGCCCAGTCGCTGACTTCGCGCCAGTCATCCCCGGGCTGTGGTTGCCACGCCGGACGCCGCAGCGCCCAACAGGCGATGCCACTCAAGCGGGCGGCGGTCGCGGCGTTTTGACTGATTCGGGCGGCGTAGGGATGGGTGGCGTCGAGCAGCAGATCAATCCTTTCATCGCGGATGAACTGCGCCAGGCCCTCGGCACCGCCATAGCCGCCAACACGAACCTGGCAAGTCAGATCCGTCGGCACCCGACCGACACCGGCCAGGCTGTAGATGTGCTGTGGCCCCAGGGTTCGGGCAATCGCCAGGGCCTCGGTGACGCCACCGAGCAACAGCAGGCGTTTCATTGGAAGGCTCCCGCATGGCCAACAATCCCGCCTTGGCGATCGATGGCGAACACTTCGACCTGAACCTGCGCCGGCACCACGCTGCGGGCAAAGTCCAGGGCATGCCGGCACACTTCATCGCCGAGGGCGATCCCGGCGGCGCTGGCCATGGCCAACGCTTGCTGACTGGTGTTGGCTTCGCGGATGCTTTGCTGCAGCGCCGCGTCGGCGCCAACCGCTGCCGCCCATTCGGCCAGTTGTGGCAGGTCGATGCTCGAATGCCGACTGTGCAAGTCCATGTGCCCGGCCGCCAGCTTGCTGATCTTGCCGAAGCCGCCACAAAGGCTGAGTTTTTCCACCGGCACTTTGCGCAGGTGCTTGAGCACGGCGCCGACGAAGTCACCCATTTCGATCAAGGCAATTTCCGGCAGGTTGTAGACCCGACGCATCGTGTCTTCGCTGGCATTGCCGGTGCACGCGGCGATGTGCAGGTAACCGTTGGTCCTGGCGACATCGATGCCCTGATGGATCGAGGCAATGTACGCCGCGCAGGAAAATGGCCGGACGATGCCGCTGGTGCCAAGAATCGACAGACCGCCGAGAATCCCCAGGCGCGGGTTCATGGTTTTCAGCGCCAGTTCCTCGCCGCCTTCGACGTTCACCGTGACCTCGAAACCGCCGCCGTAGCCGAATTCATCGGCCAGTCGGGTCAGGTGATCGGTGATCATTTTGCGCGGCACCGGGTTGATCGCCGGTTCGCCGACGCCCAGCACCAGCCCTGGCCGGGTGACGGTGCCGACACCGCGTCCGGCCTTGAAACTGACACCCGGTTCGCCGATGAGGCGTACCCGGGAGTAGAGCAAGGCGCCGTGGGTCACGTCAGGATCATCGCCAGCGTCTTTGATGGTGCCCGCTTCGGCGCCGTCCTCGGTCGTGCGGCAAAACTCCAGGCGCATCTGCACCTGTTTGCCTTTGGGCAAGATGATCTCCACGGCATCCGAGCTCACCCCGCTGAGCAGCAGGCGAGCCGCCGCAAGGCTGGTTGCCGTCGCGCAACTGCCCGTGGTCAGACCACTGCGCAGGGGGGCGGGTTGTTCGGCGGTTTCGTCACGCATCGAGAGGCTTCGTCACATCCAGCAAGGTAATGGGCAACGCCTGACGCCAGGTATCGAAGTCGCCCAGCGGTTGCGCCTGGGCGATATGAATCCGCGTCAGGTCTCCGCCGTGCCGGTCGCGCCAGGCCATCAGGGTCATTTCACTTTGCAGCGTGACCGCGTTGGCGATCAGCCGGCCGCCGGGTTTGAGGGCGGCCCAGCAGGCGTCGAGCACGCCTTCGCGGGTCACGCCGCCGCCGATGAAAATCGCGTCCGGTCGCTCCAGCCCGGTCAGGGCTTGCGGGGCACTGCCGCGAATCAGTTGCAGGCCGGGGACGCCGAGGGCATCGCGGTTGTGTTCGATCAACTGCTGCCGCCCTGCATCGGCTTCGATGGCTAGCGCCCGGCAGCTTGGGTGGGCGCGCATCCACTCGATGCCGATTGATCCGCTGCCGGCACCGACGTCCCACAGGAGTTCGCCGGGGACCGGGGCCAGACGGGCGAGCGTGACCGCGCGTACATCGCGCTTGGTCAGTTGGCCGTCATGTTTGAACGCCGAGTCCGGCAAACCGGCCAATCTTGACAGGCGTGGCGTATCGGACTCGGCGATGCAGTCGATGGCAATCAGGTTCAGGTCGGCAATCGCGGGATCGCTCCACTCGCTGGCAATGCCGTCGATCCGCCGTTCTGCGGGGCCGCCCAAGTGTTCCAGCACGCTGAGGCGACTGGGGCCGAATCCGCGATCACGCAGCAGTGCGGCGATGGCGGCGGGGCTGCCCCCGTCGTTGCTCAGGACCAACAAGCGCACGCCGCTGAACAACTGCGCATTGAGGGCGGCGACGGGGCGGGCCACCACCGATAACGTCACGACCTCCTGCAAGGGCCAGCCCATTCGGGCGGCGGCGAGCGAGCAAGAGGAGGGGGCTGGCAGAATTTGCAGGTCGTCGCTGGCCAATTGTCGGCTGAGACTGGCGCCGACCCCGAAAAACATCGGATCGCCACTGGCGAGAACACACACGGGCTCACCGCGCAGGGCCAGCACAGGCTCGATGGAAAACGGGCTCGGCCAGCTCTGGCGTTCGCCCCGAATGCACGCCGGCAACAGGTCCAGGTGCCGCTGACCGCCGAAGATCCGTGAGGCATGCAACAGGGCGTGCCGGGCGTTCTTGCCCAGGCCTTTGAAACCGTCTTCACCGATGCCTACTACCGTCAGCCAGGGGGCCATGCCGTTCCTCTTCTGTAAACCGAAGCCAAATCACTCTGCGCAACCTGCGTCGACTCACGCAGGTTGCGCATCATAACGCGGCGGCGAATGCATTCGCCTGTGGCAGCATGCGAAATCGTTGTTGATGGTGATAGAGGTGTTAATCGGGGGGGGATTTAATTTTATTGATGACGCTTTCTCAGGTCGAATCTCTTCATTCTGATTTCGAGCCGCTTTTTCTCGATCATTGATCTTTTGCTTTCAAGTATTCTTTTATCCAGTTTAAGGCTGGCTCGATGCTGGATGATTGTTGCGGGCTGTTCTTCCCAGCTCCAGAATATAAAACTGTTCTTTTTGGCGTTGGCTACCAATTCCAGATTGAACACTGCAACTTCAAGAAAGCCTTTTGAATCATACCGCACAGGGATAACCTGAAAGCGCTTGCCATTAAGGCTTTCCTTATCCAGTGAGGCGATCGCCGGATTGTCCGGTTTCAACGCGTCGAGGGTGTCGATCATGGCGTTCCCTTGTCGGGAGTCGGGCATGCGCTGTGCGCTCTGAATCAGAAAATCCGCGATGCTCGTCGAGATGTCGTATCGCGTGCGAGTGAAGATGGCGTCCTGAAAGACAGACCAGCCAAAAAAATTCAGCGTCACTACATACTCATGTAACCATTTTTCCGAATCGGTAAAGCGGCTGCTGACCAGGTCCGCGGAATGGGTGGCTATTTGTGTGCAAAAGGTAAAATCATCGTAATCCGCTGGAGAGAGTTCACTGATGCATGAAATAAGATTGGGGCCGGTTAATGTTCCGGAGGGTTTGTCCATAACCATACACTGCTCCTTGTAGGTGGTGTTTGTGTTGTGATGCGTGGCTTTAATGGTTGATGAAACTACAAAGAATCATCGGTAGTTGAAATGATGGCGGGTTATAAATTTGATTCTTGCTGTTAAGCATTTTCGTGGCGTTATTGCCTGATTGAATTGCCCCTGTGCAATACAGGCTCGAACAGCGCAAACCGGCCCCTGGATCGCTTTTCGTCGTCAATCTGCGCGGGCTTTTCATCCGGCCAGACAAAGCAGGCATAATGCTGCCCTTCATCTCGTACCGGTCATCCTGTGAATCCACATCAGAAACCCACCCTTTTGCGCCCTTCGGCCTGTCCCGGGTTGTTGCGGGTCGTCCAGGCATTGGACGGTGGTATCTGCCGGATCAAACTGAGCGGTGGCTCGATCAAGGCCCGGCAGGCGATCTCCGTGGCAGATGGCGCCGAACGATATGCCGCTGGGGTGATCGAGGCGACCAACCGCGCCAACCTGCAGATTCGCGGGATTGGCAGCGAAACGGCGGCGTTGATCGACAGCTTGCTCGCCGCTGGATTGGGGCCGAGCCATGCCGAGGGCGATGATGTACGCAATCTGATGCTCAGCCCGGCCGCCGGGATAGACCCTCAGATGTTGTTCGACACCCGCGCACTGGCGGAACAGGTGCTGGACACGCTGCAAACTCATGCGCGCTTCCACGATCTGAGCGCCAAGTTTGCTGTGCAAATCGATGGCGGCGAAGCGCTGGCAATGCTGGAACACCCTCATGATCTGTGGCTGAGCGCGACAGAGCAGGATGGCACCCAATGGCTCGTCTTCGGCCTGGCCGGCACCCCCATGGATGCTGCGCTCGGTGCGGTGAGGCTGGACGATGGTCATGCATTGGTGGTGGCGGTGCTGGAGTTGTTTCTTGAACTCGCACGACCCGATCAGACGCGAATGCGCCACTTGTTGGCCGAATACCCGGTCGCCACGTTCCTCGCCCGGCTGCAGGCGCAGTTGCCAATCAACCCCGTTATTGGCTGGCAACGCCGCGTGAGCCCGGACTTTCTGCACATTGGCGCGCACTCACAGGCACAGGCGAGCCTGGTGTACATCGGCGCCGTACCGCCGCTGGGCCGACTGACCCCGGATATGCTCCGAGGCGCGTCGCAACTGGCGCAAGCGTTCGGCGATTCGAGCCTGCGTTTCACCCCTTGGCAGAGTTTGCTGCTGCCCAATATCCATGAGGAAAACGCCGCTGAAGTCATTCGGCGCCTGGAGTCATTGGGCTTGTTATGCGCAAGCGCTCAGCCATTGTCCCGATTGATCGCCTGTACCGGATCCAGCGGTTGCGGCAAAGGCCTGGCCGACACCAAGGCGGACGCGTTGCAACTGGCTGCTTTGCTGCAACGCCATGGGCATGCATTGAAGGTGCACTTGAGCGGTTGCTCACGATCCTGTGCTGCCGCGCATATTGCTCCGGTCACTTTGCTGGCCGTGACTCCCGGTCATTACGACCTCTATTTTCGCGATGCAGCGCAGCCGGGATTCGGCGCCTTGCACGCACGCAACCTTACTATCGACGCGGTCGGCGCCTTGCTCGACGCCCGCTCACGGAGCCCCCTAGATGCTTGATTACATCCGCGACGGTCAGGAGATCTATCGCAATTCCTTCGCGATCATTCGCGCCGAGGCCAACCTCGCGCGAATCCCGGCCGATCTGGAAAAACTCGCGGTGAGGGTGATTCACGCCTGCGGGATGGTCGATGCCATCGACGGTTTGCAGTTTTCCGAAGGCGCGGGCAAGGCCGGACGCGATGCGCTGGCGGCCGGTGCGCCGATCCTGTGTGATGCGCGGATGGTCTCCGAAGGCGTCACCCGCGCGCGCTTGCCGGCGAACAACCCGGTGATTTGCACCCTGCGCGATGAAAGCGTTCCGGAGCTGGCCCGTGAGTTGGGCAACACCCGCTCCGCCGCCGCGCTGGAGCTGTGGCGCCCGCATCTGGAAGGCAGCGTGGTGGTGATCGGTAATGCGCCGACCGCGCTGTTCTATCTGCTGGAAATGCTCGACGCCGGGGCACCGAAACCAGCGCTGATCCTCGGCTTCCCGGTGGGCTTCGTCGGGGCCGCCGAATCGAAGGCAGCGCTTGCCGCCGACAGCCGTGGCGTGCCCTTCGTCATCATGCAAGGCCGGCTGGGCGGTAGCGCCATGGCCGCGGCCGCCGTCAATGCCCTCGCCACGGAGATCGAATGATGCAGCAACCAGGACGTTTGATCGGCCTCGGCGTCGGCCCGGGTGATCCTGAACTGATTACCGTCAAAGCCCTGCGTCTGCTGCGCGAATCGCCGGTGGTGGCGTACTTCGTCGCCAAGGGAAAAAAGGGCAATGCGTTTGGCATCATCGAGGCCCATTTGCAGGATGCACAAACCCTGCTGCCGCTGGTTTACCCGGTGACCACCGAGGCACTGCCCGCGCCGCTGTCGTATGAGCAAGTGATCAGCGACTTCTACGATACCGCTGGCGAACAACTGGCCGCGCACCTGGATGCCGGTCGAGATGTGGCAGTGATCTGCGAAGGTGATCCGTTCTTCTACGGTTCTTACATGTACCTGCACGATCGCCTGGCCGAGCGCTATGACGCCGAAGTCGTGCCGGGCGTGTGCTCGATGCTCGGCGGTGCTTCGGTACTCGGGGCGCCGCTGGTGTATCGCAATCAGAGCCTGTCGGTGTTGTCCGGTGTATTGCCGCACGATGAACTCAAGCGTCGCCTGGCCGATGCAGACGCGGCGGTGATCATGAAGCTGGGGCGCAACTTCCCCAAGGTCCGCCAGGTTCTGGAAGAGCTCGGTCTGGCCGAACGCGCGCTGTACGTCGAGCGCGCGACCATGGCCAATCAGAAAATCGTCCCGCTGGATGAGGTCGAGCCGATGTCTTCGCCGTATTTCTCGCTGATCATCGTTCCCGGCGAAAGGTGGCAAGGCTGATGCCCCGTCCAGTTCCGGCGATTGTCATACTCGGCAATGGCAGCCTTGCGACCGCGCGCAAGATTCAACAACTCTACCCGGATGCGCTGATCCACGGCCTGGCCGAACGGGTTGAAGGCGCGGACTGTCTCTATCGCGAGTTCGGTGCGACGTTGCGCGATCTATATCGGCAAGACACGCCGATCATTGCATTGTGCGCGGCCGGGATCGTGATTCGCACACTGGCGCCGCTGCTACTGGAAAAGGGCAGTGAGCCGCCGGTGCTGGCCGTGGCTGAAGACGGCAGCGCAGTGGTGCCGCTGCTCGGCGGCTTGGGCGGGGTGAATGTGTTGGCGCGAGAGATCGCTGCTCATCTCGAGGTAGCGGCTGCGATCACCACCAGTGGCGAGCTGCGTTTTGGCACTTGCCTGCTTAATCCACCCAGCGGCTATGCCTTGGGTGACCTGGAGCTGGGCAAGCGTTTCGTCTCCGATTTGCTGGCCGGTGAAACGGTGCGCATCGAAGGTTCGGCGCCCTGGCTGGCGCAGGCGCAGTTGCCTGAGGACGGGCAGGCGCGGTTGACCGTTCATGTCGGCCATGCCGAGCGAGCGGTTGCGGCCAATGAACTGCTGATCTATCCACGTTGCGTGGTGGTCGCGGTAAGGCCCGGCGTTGCGGATTTGCCGAAGGTGATTGGTGATGTTTTGCGTCAGGCCAATATTGCCCGGCAATCGCTGGCCTGCCTGTTGGCTGCCGACACGGAAATGGCTGACCCGGCTCTGCGTGAAGCCGCACTCGAATTGGGTGTCCCCCTGCGTTTTTCCAGCGCGGCTGGAACGCTCAGCGAGCTGGCCCGCGATGCCATCGGGCAGGCTGTTTCCATCGCTGGCGATGAAACCATCAGCGTAGCGATCGCCGAACAGCCAGTGGACCCGCTGCAGATCGGCCGACCTCGCGGGCGCCTGGCGGTGATCGGGCTGGGGCCCGGTGCGGCCGAGCTGATGGTCCCGGCGGTGAAGGCCGAACTGGCGCGTGCCAACGATGTGCTGGGTTATGAAACCTATGTGCGCATGGCCGGACCCTTCCGTGCCGATCAGGTGCTGCATTGCACCGACAACCGTGAGGAAATGCAGCGCGCTCGCCACGCCTTCGAACTGGCGGCCCAAGGGCGGTCGGTGGTGGTGGTGTCGTCCGGCGATCCGGGTGTCTTTGCCATGGCTGCCGCCGTGCTGGAAGCGCTCGACGAGTCCACGGACGTCCATTGGCACAACGTCGATCTCGAGATCCTGCCGGGCGTTTCCGCGTCGCTGGCAACTGCCGCACAAGCAGGCGCACCGCTGGGTCATGACTTCTGCGTGTTGTCGCTGTCGGACAACCTCAAGCCCTGGTCAATCATCGAAAAGCGCCTGGATCTGTCGGCCCAGGCGGACCTGGCCCTGGCGTTCTACAACCCGATCTCGCGCTCGCGCCCGTGGCAGTTGGGGCAGGCGCTGGACATCGTCGCCAGGCATCGCACACCTGAAACGCCAGTTGTGCTGGGGCGCGATATCGGTCGCCCGGGTCAGACCTTGCGGGTGACGACACTCGGGCAATTGACTGCCGATCAGGTGGACATGCGAACGATGGTGCTCATTGGCTCCTCGACGACTCGTGTGATTCCTCGCCCGGACGGTAGTACCTGGGTGTACACGCCACGTAGCTACGGCGATAAGCTCAATCCCGCCCGATAATAACTGCTTCATCTTTTTGTATCGAATAACCCCGGATCGCCCGAACTATTGTTCGGTGGCGGTCCGGTTGGTTTTGTGAGCTTTTTGTTGTGGTCGTAATTGTGTGCGTGATTATTTGATGCGCGCTACATATGTTGTATTTAGTTATGGTTGTTGGTTGAGTGTGGTCGCGTTAGATTTGATTCGCTCCGGGAGGGAGCGGTTTTTAATAAATAAAAGGATATTATTGTGAGTGAGTTTGAAAGTTCTTTAAGCGGTTCTGACCGTATCGATCTGGTAAGGGCGCGCGTTGAAAGGCGCAAAAACGCCGTGGCAGGCAAGCGGCTTAAAAGGTCGGTGCCGTCGACGGTTGCAACGAGTCCAACAAAAGAGCTGGATGCACTGGTGCTCGGCAATAGCCTGATTGGTTATGGTGACAAGATAAGCATTGAGAACATGGCGATTATCGAGAACTTGATCACCATGTCGAAAATGGAGGCTAATTACGAAGTTCCAGGCAATAAAGATCCCAAGGCCTGGTATCACGCCTTTACGACGTGCATGGAAGACCTGGGATGTTTTGTTCCAGATAAAGGCTACTCGAAGTACAGCGCAACGTCGCTGAAGTTGGAAATCGATAATGTCATGGTTGATATTGTCCGGGCTGCCGTCGAGGCGGCCAAAGCGGCCTTCCCAGGCGCCGCGGTGCTTAGTGCGGTCGCGAACTCTACATTGGACGCACTAAAGAAAGAGCCTGAAGCCATCAACTTGCTGAATATAGGGGCGAAGAGTGCTGAAGGCGTACGCTTGTCAACGATTCCCTGCGAACAAATGTCGAATGGAATTATCCTGGTTGCGCTAGCCGCTGTTGATCATCAGGGTGGAGGCCGTGAGGGGGGCGTGCTGTTTGTCGACTGGAAAACTTCCTCGCTGGATATTTTTCACGGGAAGTCGTTCGTAACCTTCAATCCTGCCCGATATGCGGAAATAAGGGCGGACATTGAAGAGTATCTTGGCGAGCATCGAAAGGAAATTTTGGTCAAGCGTTTCAGGCGTCGCAAGTAACACGAAAGGGTCAGAGGCATCTGCTGCCTCTGGCCCGTCTAAAAAATGGCTCGTTGATTGATGCTGGCGTTATCTCTCCCGAGTGAAGTCTCGGATAGGGCGGTGCCAGTCAAGGAATCAGATAGCCCTTGACCCCGGTGAAAATAATCTGCGCCGCCAACGCACACACGAACAACCCCATCAACCGGCTGACGATCTGCAATCCCTGGTCGCCGAGAATGCGCTCGATATGATTGGCCAGGTACAGCACCACGCCGACCGTGAAACTGGCCAGGGCAATACTGAGGATTGCGGTGAGCTTGTCGTCCCAGTGCGGCTGGCTTACACCCATGACCAGCAAGGCACCGATGGTGCCGGGGCCGACCGTAAGCGGGATGGTCAGCGGGACGATGGTCACGTCCTGTTGCACGTTGTCGGTTTGCACTGCCGACTTGCCTTGCGCCATGCCGAGTGCCGAGATGAACAGCACGCTACCGGCACCGATGCGGAACGCATCCACAGTGATGCCGAAGACGCTGAAAATCACTCTCCCGAACAGGTACAGCAAGACGCTGGAAACCAGCGTGGCGATTGCCACTTTCCAGGCCAGGCGACGCTGTTCCTTGCGCGAGTAACCGCGGGTGAGACTGATGAAGCAGGACAATACGAAGAACGGGCTGTAGAGCACCAGCATCTTCAGGTAAACACTGAACAACACGTGAAGCATGGTGCAGGCTCACTGGCGAGGGAAGTCGAGGAGGGGAGTCTATCAGGCGTTGCGGGGTCTGTCGGCTCAGGACGTTGGGGTCGTGGCGCGGTCTTGTTGATCACGCTGGGCAACCCAGTGTTCGATCAGTTCGCGCAATTGCGACAATTCGACGGGTTTGGCCATGTGTCCGTCCATGCCGGCCTGGCGCGCGCGCTCCTTGTGCTCGGCGAGAATGTGCGCGGTCAATGCCACCACGGGCGTGCGAGTGCGCTGGTTGCCGACTTCCCAGGCACGCAATTGCTGGGTGGCCGAGAAGCCATCGAGGACCGGCATCTCGCAATCCATCAGTACCAGGTCATAACGCTGGGCCTTCATGGCTTGCAGGGCTTCTTCGCCATTGCTGGCGGTGTCCGGTTGCAGGTTGAGCTTGCCCAACATGCCGCGGATGACCTTGGTCGAGATGCTGTTGTCTTCGGCCACCAGAATGCGGAAATCGCTGGGGACCTTGATCGGCAGAGGTGGACCCAATGGCTGCTGCATCACGGCGAGGCCCTTGTTGCGCTGGGTCAACTCGTCGGCCAGGGTTGTCTTGAGGGTGTAACCGGCCACGGGTTTGGCGAGGATGCGTTTGATTCCTGAGTTGCGTGCGATGATCTTGCTCGGCGCATTGCTGATGCCGGTGAGCATGATCAGCAGGATGTCATGGTTCAGGCTCGGGTCTTCCTTGATCTTGGCGGCCAGTTGCATGCCGGTCATGCCGGGCATGTTCTGGTCCAGCAGGACCACGTCGAAGTAGTCGCGCAGGTGCGCCTTGGTGCGCAGTAAGGCCAGCGCTTCCTTGCCGGAGGGTACGGCGCTGACGTTCAGGCCCCAGGCGCTGCATTGCTGCACCAGCACTTTGCGGCAGGTGTCGTTGTCGTCCACCACCAACACCCGTGCGCCCTGCAACGGACCGTCGAGGTCGGAAGTCGGGTGCTCGAGACGGTCAGGGTCCAGCGGCAAGGTCAGCCACAGTGTGCTGCCCTGGTTGGTGCCACTCTTGATGCCGAACTCGCCGTGCATCAGGCGAATCAACTGACGGGCAATGACAAGGCCCAGATTACCGCCCAGCCGGTTGGTCGAGAGGAAATGCTTGCTGTGCAATTCGGCGTGCATCAGCGCGTCACGCTCTTCAGCGTCCATGGGTTCGCCGCTGTCCTGTACGGCAATGCGCAGGCGTGGTTTGGGACTGCGTTCGTCGAGCGCGACGACGATCAGGATTTCGCCTTCATCGGATTTTTTAAGGGCGTTTTCAACCAGGCTCAACAGGGTCTGGCGCAAACGTGTCGGATCACCGCTGATGACCCGCGGCACTTGAGGCTGGATGAAGCTGATCAATTCGACGTTCTGCTGTTCGGCCTTGGCGCGGAAGATGCTCAGGCAGTCTTCGATCAGGGCGTTGAGGTCGAATTGCACATCGTCCAGTTCGATCTGTCCGGATTCGAGCTTGGAGATGTCGAGAATTTCGTTGATCAGCGTCAGCAGTTCGTTGCCGGCGCTATGGATCGTCTGCACGTAGTCGCGCTGCTTGACCGAAAGTGGCGTGCCCAGCAACAGCTCGGTCATCCCCAGTACGCCGTTCATCGGGGTGCGGATCTCATGGCTGATCTTCGCCAGAAACTCTGCCTTGGCGTTGATTTCGGCGTTGCTGGCGGCCAGGTCGCGACTGATGCTGAAGCGGTCTTCGGTGATGCTGCGCTGGCGCTCGCTCAAGGCGATGCTCATCAGCAGGCCACTGATGCAAATGAATGCCAGCAGGGTGGTGATCAGGCCATGGGGTTCGATGTGGGTCAGCCCCAGCAGGGCAGGCAGGATGATCAGTATGCCGAGGTTGAACACCACCATGGCGGCCACGAACAACCGCGCCGGGCGATAGCCTTTCTGCCAGTGGAAGGCGCTGACGAACAGCATCGTCAAGCCTGCAAGGGCCATCAGTCCGTAGGTGATGAAGTTCAACGGCAGCGTGTTGACGAACAGCAGTAGCAGCCCTGAGATCGCGATCAACAGAATTTCGCCCGCGATCACTTTGTTCAGCGGGTGGAAACCGAGGGGGGCGAAGAAGCGTAGCGCAAACATCAGGCCACAGGGTGCCGTCAGCAACAAGGCGAGGTACGCGCCAGGGGTTTGCACCGCTTGCCACTCCGCAAGCCAGGGGCCGGCCAGGTTCAACAGCAGGACCAGGCTGAGTATCAGGCAGCCTTCGGATGCCGCCAGCCACAGGCTGCTGCGTGAACGGGTGTATGCGTAACGGATGAGGTTGTGCAGGATCATCATGCCAATGCAGCCCAACAGCAGGCCGTAGATCAGCGTCTGGCTCTGGTTGGCTGCGGTCATGACCGCTGATTGCAAGGTGATGTAAGGGCGTAGCTGGTGTTCGGAAACCAGCCGCAGGTAAACGTCGAGAGGCTTGTTGCTTTGCGGCAACGGCAGCATCAGGTCGCTGCTGGGCAAAGGTCGATCGGTATTGATTTGTTCGCTGCCGGTCTTCGATTGCTCGATCAGCTTGTCGCCGTCCAGCACATACATGTTGAAGTGCAGCAAATCGGGTGCGAACACCCGGAGCAACTGTTCATGCTTGCCGGGAGCAAGCCGGAACCGCAGCCAGAGTGCGCCTTCGGGCTCGGCGGCGGTGAGCTCATCGAGTTCGATAGGGCTGAATTGATTGGTATAGCGTGTGGAACGGATGTCGCTCAGCTGCAGGTCGCCCTGTTCGTCGAGCAAAACGGACCAGCCGCTGCCTTGTGCGGCCTGAGCCGTAAGCATGCAGAGCAAGGTCAGCAGAGTGACGGTAAAACCTATGGCAATCCTGAGCCAGCGCACGGCGAAATCCCTTCGTAGGTTGATGCCAGAATATAACTATGCGCGGCGCCGGAATAGTCAGGCAAGGGCTCGAAGCCCTTGCCCGGCTGAATGGGTAGCTTATTCCTGATTTTCGCCACGCTCGCGGGCAATGGCACGGTAGCCAATGTCCTTGCGATAGAAACAGCCTTCCCAATCAATGTTGGCTGCCAGCTTGTATGCCTGCTGTTGAGCGGCATCGACGCTTGCGCCCATGGCGGTGGCGCACAGCACCCGACCGCCGGCCGTCACGACTTGTCCGTCCTTGAGTGCAGTACCGGCGTGGAAGACTTTGCCTTCCAGTGTCGCGGCTGCATCCAGACCCTTGATGGCCGCGCCTTTGGCGTAGTCACCTGGATAGCCGCCAGCGGCCAGAACGACACCGACGCTCGGACGTGGATCCCATTGCGCTTCAACTTTGTCCAGCGCCTGGGCCAGGGCTGCTTCGACCAGCAGTACCAGGCTCGACTGCAGGCGCAGCATGACCGGCTGGGTCTCAGGGTCGCCGAAACGGCAATTGAATTCGATAACTTTTGGGTTACCAGCCTTGTCGATCATCAGACCGGCATACAGGAAACCAGTGTAGACGTTACCTTCCTCGGCCATGCCGCGAACCGTCGGCCAGATCACCAGGTCCATGACGCGCTGATGCACTTCGTTGGTGACCACCGGAGCAGGGGAGTAGGCACCCATGCCGCCCGTGTTCGGGCCGGTATCGCCGTCACCGACGCGTTTGTGGTCCTGGCTGGTGGCCATCGGCAAGACGTTCTTGCCGTCAACCATGACGATGAAGCTGGCTTCTTCGCCGTCCAGGAACTCTTCGATCACCACGCGGGAGCCGGCGTCGCCGAAAGCGTTGCCCGCCAGCATGTCGCGTACGGCGTCTTCGGCTTCGGCCAGGGTCATGGCAACGATCACGCCTTTACCGGCGGCAAGGCCATCGGCCTTGATCACGATTGGCGCGCCTTTTTCACGCAGATAAGCCAGGGCTGGCTCGATCTCGGTGAAGTTCTGGTAGTCGGCGGTCGGGATCTTGTGGCGAGCCAGGAAGTCCTTGGTGAACGCTTTCGAACCTTCCAGTTGAGCGGCACCGGCGGTCGGGCCGAAGCAGTCGAGGCCGCGGGAGCGGAACAGATCGACGACACCAGCGACCAGCGGTACTTCAGGGCCGACGATGGTCAGGGAAACGTTTTTCTCGGCAAAGTCCGCAAGTTGCTCAAGCGCCAGCACATCGATGGCGACGTTCTCGCACTTGGCTTCAATGGCGGTGCCGGCGTTGCCCGGAGCCACGAAAACCTTCTGCACACGCGGATCCTGAGCGACTTTCCAGGCCAGGGCGTGTTCACGGCCACCGCTGCCAATGATCAAAACATTCATTTCAAAAACCTCGGATGACGCTAATTCTGTTGAGCACCGCAGAGGTGCTTTTCTGTGGGAGCTGGCTTGCCGGCGATGCAGGCAACTCGGTTTATCAGCTAAGCCGAGGGGATGCTATCGCTGGCAGGCCAGCTCCTACAGTTGATCGAGTAATCAGTGACGGAAGTGGCGCATGCCGGTGAATACCATTGCAATGCCGGCTTCATCCGCCGCAGCGATCACCTCAGCATCACGCATCGAGCCGCCTGGCTGGATCACCGCAGTGATACCGGCCTTGGCCGCATTGTCCAGACCATCGCGGAACGGGAAGAATGCGTCGGAAGCCATTACCGAACCGGCTACCTGCAAGCCAGCGTGTTCTGCCTTGATCGCGGCGATACGTGCCGAGTTCACGCGGCTCATCTGGCCAGCGCCGACACCGATGGTCTGACGGTTCTTGGCGTAGACGATGGCGTTGGATTTAACGTACTTGGCGACTTTCCAGGCGAAGATCAGGTCGTGGATTTCCTGTTCGGTCGGTGCGCGTTTGGTCACGACTTTCAGGTCGTCGGCGCTGATCATGCCGATGTCGCGGCTCTGCACCAGCAGGCCACCGTTGACGCGTTTGTAGTCCCAGGCCGCCGCGCGGTCAGCCGACCACTCGCCGCAGGCCAGCAGGCGTACGTTGGCTTTGGCGGCCACGATGGCGCGGGCTTCTTCGCTGACGCTCGGGGCGATGATGACTTCGACGAACTGACGCTCGACGATGGCTTTGGCGGTCTCGGCATCCAGCTCGCGGTTGAACGCGATGATGCCGCCGAAAGCGGATTCGGTGTCGGTGGCGTAGGCCAGGTCGTAGGCCTTGCGGATACCGCCTTCGGCGTCCGGGCTGACGGCCACGCCACACGGGTTGGCATGCTTGACGATCACGCAGGCTGGCTTGACGAAGCTCTTCACGCATTCCAGCGCGGCATCGGTGTCGGCCACGTTGTTGTACGACAGTTCCTTGCCTTGCAGCTGGGTCGCGGTGGCGATGCCGACTTCGGCAGGCTTGGCTTCCACGTAGAACGCCGCGCTCTGGTGCGGGTTCTCGCCGTAGCGCATTTCCTGGGCCTTGATGAACTGGCTGTTGAAGGTGCGCGGGAATTCGCTGCGACCTTCAGTGCTGAGGGTATCAGCGGCCTGGTTCACGGTGCCCATGTAGTTGGCGATCATGCCGTCATAGGCAGCGGTGTGTTCGAAGGCCTTGAGCATCAGGTCGAAACGCTGGGCGTAGGTCAGGCCACCGGCCTTGAGGTTTTCCAGGACGCCGGCGTAATCGCTGGCGTTGACCACGATGGCCACGTCTTTGTGGTTCTTCGCTGCCGAACGAACCATGGTCGGGCCGCCGATGTCGATGTTTTCGATCGCGGTCGGCAGGTCGCAGCCTGGCTTGTTGATGGTGGCTTCGAACGGGTAGAGGTTAACTGCTACCAGGTCGATCGGCTTGATGCCGTGCTCGTTCATGATGGCGTCGTCTATACCGCGACGACCCAGGATCCCGCCGTGGATTTTCGGGTGCAGGGTTTTCACCCGACCGTCCATCATTTCGGCAAAGCCGGTGTAATCAGCGACTTCCACTGCGGCAACGCCGTTGTCCTGCAGCAGCTTGAACGTCCCGCCGGTGGAGAGGATCTCGACGCCCAGTGCTTCAAGTTCTTTGGCGAATTCGAGGATCCCGGTCTTGTCGGAAACGCTGATCAAGGCGCGGCGGATCGGCAGGCGGGTAGTCTGGTCGGTCATTTCAATTTCCATCAAAAGCAAAGGAGTCAGCAAAAAAGGCGACCGGTTTTACGCGGGCGCCTTTCTGGTTTGATTGAATGCTTACAGCAAATCGTACTGCTTGAGTTTCTTGCGCAGCGTGCCTCGGTTCAGCCCGAGCATCTCGCTGGCTTTGGTCTGGTTGCCCTTGACGTAGTTCATCACGCACTCGAGCAGGGGAGCCTCGACTTCGGAGAGCACCAGGTTGTACACATCCGTGACGGCAGCGCCCTCAAGGTGGGCGAAATAATTGTGCAGCGCTTTCTCGACACTCCCGCGAAGGGTCTGGCCTTCTTCACTCGGGGTATTGAGGTGCTGTTTCAAATTCACGTTGTCGCTCACGGGTGTTGTTCCACTCACTAAAGTCTCGGTCATCATCGTCATGCGGCCACCCCCTCTCCGTCCCCTGTCAGGCTCTTGTAACGTTCTGCGAAGAAGCCCTGAACGTTGGCGCATTGTGCTTCCGTATCTTCCAAACGATTGAAGTGGGCGCGAAACTCCCTGGCGCCCGGCAAGGTTGCGAGATACCAGCCCACATGCTTTCGAGCAATGCGTACGCCCATCACGTCTCCGTAGAAGGCGTGAAGCGCAGCCAGATGCTCTAGCAGTATGCGTTCCACTTCGATCAGTTCCAGCGCCGGGAGCTTCTCGCCGGTTCGCAGGAAATGGTCGATCTCGCGAAAAATCCATGGCCGTCCCTGGGCAGCCCGACCAACCAGCAGGCCATCGGCACCGGTCGCATCGAGCACGTATCGGGCCTTCTCTGGCGAGTCGATATCGCCATTGGCGAAGACCGGCATCGACACCGCCTGCTTGATCGCGGCGATGGTGTCGTACTCGGCTTCACCGGTGTACAGATCGGCACGGGTGCGGCCATGGACCGCCAGCGCCGAAATGCCCGCCTGTTCGGCGATCTTCGCCACGGTCAGGCCATTCTTGTTGTCCCGGTCCCAGCCGGTACGGATCTTCAGGGTCACCGGCACATCAACCGCAGCCACGACGGCCTGCAGGATCTCGGTAACCAATGCCTCATCCTTCAACAGTGCGGAGCCGGCAGCCTTGTTGCAGACTTTTTTTGCCGGACAGCCCATGTTGATATCAATAATCTGTGCGCCCAGCTCGACGTTGGCCCGGGCCGCATCCGCCAGCATCTGTGCGTCACCACCGGCGATCTGTACCGAGCGTGGCTCGGGATCGCCTTCGTGGATCATGCGCATGCGCGACTTGCGGGTGTTCCACAAACTCATGTCGCTGGTGACCATTTCGGAGACTACTAGCCCCGCGCCCAGTCGCTTGCACAGCTGACGAAAGGGTTGGTCGGTGACGCCCGCCATGGGGGCGAGAATCAAGCCGTTGTGTAATGTGTATGGGCCGATGCGTACCGCCGACATAGGACTTCCCTGTTGTGGGGCCGGATCATGAGAGTTCGAAAAAGGGTTGGCATGATACCCGCTCTCGATGACTGGATAAAGGCTGAATTGAACAAAATCTGAACAGTTATTCTGTTATCGCCAGCGGTTTGGTCCGGGCGGGTAAAGTCAGAAAGTTGTCGTCAATTCAGGATCGGTGAACCGTTTCACTCCGGTGAGTGGAAGCTGAGGCTGTAGTTCACCGCTTTGGCGCCTGGATCGAGAATGTCCAGTGCGATGTGGATCGGTGTCTGCGGGGGCATTTCGGCCATGCCTTCGAGATCGCCGCTCAGGTACTCGCCGGGCTTGAAGCGACGGCTGGCAATCAGATGGCCATTGAGGTCGGCAAAGCGCAGTTCCAGCAACGGGAATGGCTGGGAGAAAGGCGCGCGGTTGTAGATGATCGCGTCGACCACCAGGGCGCCGTTGAATTCCGGGTGACTGCGCACCACCAGGTTGCTGCTTTTGATTTTCGCGATGTCGACTTTGGATGGCACTGTGCAGCCGATTTGCGGGCACAGTTGCTGGAACCACGGACGGTATTGGTCCTGACGTGCCAGTTCATCGAAGTGGTAAGCAACGTACTGGCCGACGAGCGCACCAGCGCCGAGCACGATCAGCAGTAGCCAGAAGAGTCGGCGACCCCACGGGGAGCGACGTTGTTGCCAGTCCAGTTGCAGCGGATCATCGGTCAGGTCTTGCAACACGTCGGTGCGCACGCCGGGTTCACTGCGTTCGCGTCGCTTGCGCAATGGCTCGATCGAGGGCAGGTCGTCGTCATGTTCGTCGCTTGCAGTGGCCGACAGGCGTTCATGATGAACCGGTGTGTCGAGCGGGTCGTGCAGGCGCAGTTGTGGCGGTGTTGCTTCGTCCTCCGGTTCTACGGGCTCCAGGGACAGCGAAGGTTCAGTGCGCGAGGGTTTGTTCGGGACCTGCTCCGGTTCCGGCAAATCCTCTTCTTCGGTCTGGGCACGATCGGCAGCCGATTCGCTGAACAGGCTGTCGGACCAGGGCTCTTCGGTCTCGCCGGTGTCGCGACGGGCGCTGAGCGTGTCTTCGCGATGCCGGGTGAACTCCGTAGTCGGCTGGATTTCCCGTTGCTCGAGTCGGGCCAGCTCTTCGTCGAGATCGAGGCTGTCGAGGTCCAGCTCGGCGGCCGTCCATTGTTTTTGGCTGATGGCGCGGGGTTCTGCGGGTGGCGGTGCTTCGACGATGGCCGGGACGACCGGTGCGACAGGTTCCTTGCCGGCCTGCTCAAGCAACTGCTTGGCGGCATTGAACACCTGCAGGCATGAGCCGCAGCGAACAACGCCGCGAGCCACGCTCAACTGAGCATGGCTGACGCGGAAGCTGGTTTGGCAATGCGGGCACTGAGTGACGAAGCTGTCGGTCATGCGGCGATCCGGATTATGCAGAGGCTCATTCTAGCGCCGACGGCCGGTGATGCGCACCCAGCCATCGCGATTGGCGATCGGATCCAGGTCGAAGTCCTTGGCATAGGCGGCGGCCACTTCTTCGCCTTGCTCGGCAAGGATGCCCGACAGCGCCAGGCGACCGCCCGTCTTGACCAGTCCGGACAGCTGCGGTGCCAGCGACACCAGCGGGCCGGCGAGAATATTGGCGACCAGCACGTCGGCCTGAACCTGCGGCAAATCTTCCGGCAGATACAGCGGGAAGAGCTCTTCGGCAATATTGTTGCGTCCGGCGTTGTCGCGGGAGGCTTCCAGCGCCTGAACGTCGATGTCGGTGCCCACGGCTTCCTTCGCACCCAGCAGGAGGGCGGCGATTGCCAGAATCCCCGAGCCACAGCCGAAGTCCAGCACATTGCAACCTTTCAAGTCCTGGCCGTCGAGCCATTCCAGGCACAGCGCGGTGGTGGGGTGGGTGCCGGTGCCGAACGCCAGGCCCGGGTCCAGCAACAGGTTGACCGCCTCAGGCTCGGGGGCGGCGTGCCAGCTCGGCACGATCCACAGGCGCTGGCCAAAACGCATCGGCTGGAAGTTATCCATCCAGCTGCGTTCCCAGTCCTGGTCTTCGATGACTTCGCTGTGATGCTCGGGCAACGGGCTGCCGGTCAGCAGCTCGAGGTGGGCCAGTACGCTGGCAGCTTCGGTGCCGCCTTCGAACAGGGCCAGCAGGTGGGTGTGCGACCAAAGTGGTGTGGTATTGAGTTCCGGTTCGAAGATGGGCTGATCTTCGGCGTCCATGAAGGTCACCGACACGGCGCCCACTTCAAGGAAAGCGTCTTCGTAGGTTTCGGCTTGTTCTGGGCTGATGGCGAGACGGACTTGCAGCCAAGGCATGGCGGGCACCTTTGAAAAATATTGATTGCAGCCTAGCGGGCTGCGAGAAGCGCGCAAGTTTACGCGAGCGCGGGGGGTTTGTGGGAGTGGGTTGGCCCGAGCATCAACACATACCCTGTGGGAACGAGCTTGCTCGCGATGAGGCCGGTACATCCGATATCAATCGTAGACGGATACACCGCTATCGCGGGCAAGCCCGCTCCCACAGGGTCGGTGGTGATTCGTTAAATGAAATATCCGGAAACAACAAGGCCGCCCGAAGGCGGCCTTGTTGATGAGGTCGAAGCTTAGTGCTTCTCGCCCGCCAGCTTGTGCTCGAGGTAGTGAATGTTCACGCCCCCTTTGCAGAAGCCTTCATCGCGAGTCAGGTCGCGGTGCAGCGGGATGTTGGTCTTGATCCCGTCGACCACGATCTCGTCCAGGGCATTGCGCATGCGTGCCATGGCTTCGTCGCGGGTTGCACCGTAGGTGATCAGCTTGCCGATCAACGAATCGTAGTTCGGCGGAACGGCATAACCACTGTACAGGTGCGAATCGACGCGAACGCCGTTGCCGCCCGGGGCGTGGAAATGCTTGACCGTGCCAGGGCTCGGCATGAAGGTTTTCGGGTCTTCGGCGTTGATCCGGCATTCCAGCGCGTGACCGCGGATGACCACGTCATCCTGGGTGAACGACAGCTTGTTGCCGGCGGCGATGCTCAGCATCTCCTTGACGATGTCGATGCCGGTGACCATTTCCGATACCGGGTGCTCTACCTGGACACGAGTGTTCATCTCGATGAAGTAGAAGCGACCGTTTTCGTACAGGAACTCGAAAGTGCCTGCGCCACGGTAACCGATGTCGATGCACGCCTTGACGCAGCGGGCGAAGACTTCCTGGCGAGCCTTCTCGTCGATGCCCGGTGCCGGCGCTTCTTCGAGAACTTTCTGGTGACGGCGTTGCAGCGAGCAGTCGCGGTCGCCCAGATGGATGGCGTTGCCCTGTCCGTCGGAAAGTACCTGGACTTCCACGTGGCGCGGGTTAGTCAGGAATTTTTCCAGATAGACCATCGGGTTGCCGAACGCTGCGCCCGCTTCGGAGCGGGTCAGTTTCGCCGAGGAAATCAGGTCTTCTTCCTTGTGCACAACGCGCATGCCGCGACCACCGCCGCCGCCAGCGGCTTTGATGATCACCGGGTAACCGACTTCACGGCCGATGCGCAGGGCGGTTTCTTCGTCCTCCGGCAGCGGGCCGTCGGAACCCGGAACGGTAGGCACACCGGCGGCGATCATGGCGTGCTTGGCCGAAACCTTGTCGCCCATCAGGCGGATGGTTTCAGCTCTCGGACCGATGAAGGCGAAGCCGGATTTCTCGACCTGTTCGGCGAAGTCGGCGTTTTCCGCGAGGAAACCGTAGCCTGGGTGAATGGCGGTGGCGCCGGTCACTTCGGCCGCGGCGATGATCGCCGGGATGTGCAGGTAAGATTGGGCGGCCGATGCAGGACCGATGCAGACGGACTCGTCTGCTAGGCCCAGGTGCATCAGTTCCTTGTCAGCCTTGGAATAAACGGCGACGGTCTTGATGCCCATCTCTTTGCAGGCGCGCAGAATCCGCAGTGCGATCTCACCGCGGTTGGCGATCAGAACTTTTTCCAACTTCGCAGTCATCAAAGGCTCTCCGCGGTTCAAACGATGGTGAACAGCGGTTGGTCGTACTCAACCGGCTGGCCGTCTTCGACGAGGATGGATTCGATCACACCGCTGGTTTCAGCTTCGATGTGGTTCATCATCTTCATGGCTTCAACGATGCACAGGGTGTCGCCTTTCTTCACGGTCTGGCCGACTTCAACGAAGGACGGCGAGGTTGGCGAAGACTTGCGATAGAACGTGCCGACCATCGGCGAACGGGCAACGGTGCCGTTCAGCGCTGGTGCGGCCGGAGCAGCAGAGGCGGCAGCGGCAGCCGGAGCCGCAGCGACAGGCGCGGCAGCTGGGGCATGCATCGGAGCCGGTGCGTAATACTGCTGAGCCGGGGTCTTGCTATGACGGCTGATGCGTACGGACTCTTCGCCTTCCTTGATCTCGAGCTCGTCGATGCCGGACTCTTCCAGCAATTCGATCAGTTTCTTAACTTTACGGATATCCATGAATCATCAACTCCCAAGGGTCGGTCAGGGGCGTTTAACGCTTGTTGTTCAAGCTGTTGCCTGTCTTTCAAGCTGCTCTAGGGCGGCCTCCAGGGCCAGTCGATAACCGCTGGCGCCAAGGCCGCAGATCACTCCCACCGCTACGTCGGAGAAGTAAGAGTGATGGCGGAAAGGTTCACGTTTGTGCACGTTAGACAAATGCACTTCGATGAATGGGATGCTCACCGCCAGCAGCGCGTCACGTAATGCGACACTTGTATGTGTAAAAGCTGCTGGGTTGATCAAAATGAAATCCACGCCTTCAGTGCGAGCGGCGTGGATGCGGTCGATCAATTCGTACTCGGCATTGCTTTGCAGGTGCAGCAAATGGTGGCCGGCTTCACGGGCCCGGCGTTCCAGGTCCTGGTTGATCTGCGCCAGTGTCGTGGCGCCGTAGGTGCCCGGTTCACGGGTGCCAAGCAAGTTCAGGTTGGGTCCGTGCAGAACCAGTAGGGTCGCCATCGGCTGTTCCTTTGTTATCCGTGTGCAATGGTCAGAACCCGGCGACTATGCCGCAAAGCCTTTGTGACTGTCCAGTTCTCTGCAATAGCCAGCACGATGCCCGATGTTTGCGCGAGTTATATGACCGCTTGATTAAATCTGGTCATTCGCCCTGGCAACACGTTCGGCGAAGTCCGGCGCATTGATCTCGCCGATCACCCGTACTTGCGCACGTTCGATGCCGTCCTTGCCGAAAAACATCAGTGCCGGAGGCCCGAACAGTTTGTAGCGGTCGAGCAGGGCGCGTTGCTCGGCATTGCTGGCGGTGATGTCGAAGCGAATCAGCCGGTAGCCCTTGAGCCGTTCAACAACCGTGGAGTCGTTGAGCACTTCGTGTTCGATGACTTTGCAACTGATGCACCAGTCGGCGTACCAGTCGAGCAGCAGCGGAGTGCCCGACGCGCGGGCTTCGGCCAGTGCGCGGTCGAGGTCGGCCGGGGTGCTGACGGTCTGCCATGCATTGCTGTTGGGCGCTGGCGGGTTGCCGGCAACCGTGCGCGTCTGACCGATCGGGTTGAACGGATCGGTCTGTCCGCTGAACGCGCCATACCAGCAGGCCAGCGCATAAAACAGCAGAAACAACCCGAGCAATTGACCCAGGCGTTTTCGAGGCGGTTTGTAGACGAACTCCAGCGCGCCCATGAACAGGCCGACACCACCGGCCAGCAAGCCGATCAACAGCAAGGTGACCTGCCCGGGCATGACGCGGCTGAACAGGCCGATCGCCAGCCCGAGCAGTAATACGCCAATCGCGTTTTTCACGTAGACCAGCCACGGCCCGCTCTTCGGCAACCAGGCGGCTCCCCCCGTGGCCACGAGCAGCAACGGTGCACCCATGCCGAGGCCGAGCATGAACAGTTTCAGGCCCCCGCCCAAGGCATCGCCGCTGGCACTGATGTATAGCAGCGCGCCGGCCAGAGGTGCCGAGACGCAAGGTGAAACCAGCAGGCTCGAGACCACGCCCAGCACGGCGGCGCCCCACAACGAACCGCCTTCGGTGCGTCCGGCGATGCGATCGAGTCGGCTGCTGATCGCGTGTGGCAACTTGAGTTCGAACACGCCGAACATCGCCAGGGCGAACACGGCAAAAAACATCGCGAACGGCACCAGCACCCAGGCTGATTGCAGGCGTGCCTGCAAGTTGAGCTGCGCGCCAAACAATCCCATCAAGGCACCGAGGAGGGCGAAGCAGGTGGCCATCGGCAGTACATACGCCAACGACAGATTGAACCCGCGCCAGCCACCGACCTGACCGCGCAACACTACGCCGGAAAGAATCGGCAGCATGGGCAGTACGCAGGGAGTAAAGGTCAGGCCCAGGCCCGCGAGAAAGAACAGCGCCAGTTCACGCCAGCCCCAGTCACGGGCTGTCGTTGCGCCGTCGCCGTTGATGTTCAGGCGTTCGGTCTCGGGTGGGTAGCACAGGCCTTTATCGGCACAGCCCTGATAGGTCACGGCCAGGGTAAAGGCGCGTTGATCAGTGCGCGGCAGTTCCACGTCGAGAATGCCGTGGTAGACCTCGACGTCGCCAAAGTACTCGTCATGCTTCTTTTGCCCGTCCGGCAGTCGTGCAGTGCCGAGGACGACATCGGCTGGATCGGCGCGAAACTGAAAGCGGTGGCGGTAGAGGTAATAACCTTCGGTGGCCACGAAGCGCAACTTGATCGATTGCGGCGTGCTTTCCACCAGGCTGAGCTGGAAGGCTTCGCGCACCGGCAGGAAATCGGCGCTGTTGTTGATCGAACCCAGCGTCGAACTGGGCCGACTCTCCAGCAACCCGGTGGCGGTGGCCGGCAGGGCGAGCACTAAAAGCAGCAGGCAGAGCAAACGGCGCATGACAATCTCGCGTATCGGAATTGGGGGCATGATAGCGGACAGTCGTTCGGTGTGCAGAGCCACGGATGTGTGGTGAGTGAACTGACGCCATCGCGGGCAAGCCCGCTCCCACAGTGATCTTCAGTGAGCACAAACATTGTGTACTGCCAAGAATCCAGTGGGAGCGAGCCAGCTCGCGATGGCAATCTGTCAGACGCGGAACGCCTGAACGGCCGTATGCAGTTGCCCGCCCAACACCAGCAGGTTCTCCCCTTGCTCTCGCCCTTCGCCAATGCGCAGCAAGTTATCCCCACCCAGTTGGTGAATCCGCTCGCTGTGATCGCGGATCTCGCTGACAGCGCCACTCTGCTGGGCGGTGACATCGGCAATGCGCACGGCTGTCTCGGAAATGGTCTGGATCGCTCCGACGATTTTATCCAGCGCACCGTCGGCCGCCTGGGCCTGATTGGCGGTGGCTTCGGCGTGTTCGACCTGGGCGCGCATGCCTTCGACCGATTGCCGCGCGGCAGTTTGCAGGCCGGCGATCAGGGTCTGGATTTCTCCCGTGGCGCCGGCGGTGCGTTGTGCCAGAGAGCGCACTTCTTCGGCCACCACGGCAAAGCCGCGCCCCATTTCCCCGGCGCGAGCCGCTTCGATGGCCGCGTTCAGGGCCAACAGGTTGGTCTGGTCGGCAATCGAGCGGATCACGGTCAGCACACCGCCGATGGTGGCCGATTCCTCGGCCAGGTGTTCGATCATCTGCGCATTGCCCTGCACTTCACCCACCAGCGCATGCAGGCCGGTGAGGCTCAGGCCGATGACTTGCTGCCCGTGCGCGACGGCCTGGCCAGCGTGGCGGCTGGCATCGGCAGCCTGACTGGCATCGCCGGCCACTTGTTGAATGGTCGCCTCCAGTTCGCTGAGCGAATCACGGATCATGGCCGTGTCACCGGCCTGATGTTCGGCGCCGCTGTGCAGGTCATTGCTCAACTCTGCCAGGGTTCGGCTGCTGCCCGCGACCTGCTCGGCGTTGAGGCGGATGGTGCCCACCAGATCCACCAGATAGGCGCGCAGGCGATTGAGCGAGGCTTCGATGTCTTGCAGTTCGCGGTTGGTTTTGCCCAATTGAATGTCGCGACTGAAATCGCCTTCGGCCCAGGTGGACAGGGCCGGAGCGAGGTTGGTCAAGGTTCGGGCCAGCTTGCGTTGCAGGGTGTCGATGAGCAGGGCGATCAGCAAAATCAGACCGATCATCACGCCTTGCATCAATCGCACTTCGCTCTGGATCTGTCCGTGTTGGGCGCGTACCACGGGCTCAAGACCGGCGATCGCTTGCTGTACGGCGGTGATTTTCAGGTGGGTCGCGGCACTGAGGTCGGCGCGTTTCTGGATCTGCTCGCGGGTACGCGCCAGTTCCGCCGGGTAGCGGGTGAGGAGGCTGTTCAGTTCACGCTTGAGGCCGACGCCGGCATCTTCCGCAACGGCTTTTTCAGTGTTTTCCAGCCCCATCATGGCGGCGAAATCATCCGTATTCGATTCAGCGCTGACGGCCACGCCCAGCAGTGGCAGGGCATCCAGCTGCTCAGCCTGGGCACGGATGTTGGCGACTTCGCGCTCGACATCGGCAGCCAGTTCGCTGCGGCCGCTGCTGACCAGTTTGTCGCGGGCCAGGGAAAGTTTGCCCAGGTGCTGGGCGGCGGCGAGCAATGGTGTCAGGTAAGCCGCGTTGCCACTGGCGTACTGGCTGAGTTGGTCAAGGCTGGCGCCGAGTTCCCGTTCGGCTTGCAGCAACAGGGCTTGCGGGTCTCCCGCGAGTTTGCCGGCGGCGAGCAGGTCGGTTTTGCTGAACTCGTCCAGGGTCGACAGGCTGGGGCGCAAGGTTTCGGCCAAGGCCGGCGGCAATTCGCCGAGTTCGTTCTGTAAACCATCGATCGCCTGGCTGGCGCTGCTCAAGCGCAGGGCATCGCCGCTGGCGAGATAGTCTTCGACGTTGCGCGCGACTTCATTTTGAAACCGCTGGGACAGGCCGAGGTATCGCTCCATCAACAGATAGGGGCGCTCGAGGGCCTTTTGCGACCACCAGAGTGTCGCGCCAAGGGCTACGCAGACGGCGACTAAAAGAAGGGTATTGAGATTGGTCAGCAGCTTCAGACGCATCGTGTCTACCAACGGCAGAATGATAAGCGCCTGAATTTATTGCGTTTCTGTTACAGGGTTATGACTGATGGAGTGATTTGCGATGAAAAGGTGGCACTTTGCTTTGGCGTCCTGGCCGCCTGTACGCGATTGCGTCCGGCGTCTTTGGCCCGATAGAGCGCCTCGTCCGCCTGGCTGGCCATCAACAGGCTGTCCGAGTCTTCGCACAACTCGACCACCCCGGCACTGAAGGTGCACCAAAGATCATGGGGTTGAGCGGGGTAATGAATTTCGGCAAACCGCTGACGTATTTCATCGAGGACCCGGTAGGCCGCATCAAGGTCAGTGTCGGGCATGACGATGGCGAACTCTTCGCCGCCGTAACGGCCGATAAAGTCGGTCTTGCGCAGTCGTTGTTTGAGAAACAGGGCCAGGCTCTTGATCACGCGGTCGCCCATGGGGTGGCCGTGGCTGTCATTGACCCGTTTGAAGTGGTCGATGTCGAGCATCGCAAAGCTCAGCGGCTTGTTCTCGCGGCGGGCGCGGAACGAGCAGTCTTCGAGCAATTGCAGAATGTGGGTGTGGTTGTACAACCCGGTGAGGCTGTCGCGGACCATCCGAGCCTTGAGGTTGCGTGCCCGTGCCGCGCGGTTGCGCACGGTGGTGATCAGGTGCCGGGGCTTGATCGGCTTGGTCAGGAAGTCGTCGCCGCCTTCGCTCATGGCGTCGAGTTGCTTGTCCAGATCGTCTTCGGCCGACAGGTAAATGATCGGCACGCTGACGTAACGGTCGTTGTGGCGAATCACCTTGGCCAGTTCCGTACCGGTGCACGCCGGCATGTACATGTCGAGGATGATCAGGTCCGGTTGAAAGTCAGCCAGCTCGGCCATGGCCTGGATCGGCTCGATCAAGGTCCGGGTGACGATCCCTGCGCTATTAAGGAGGCGTTCGGTGTGCAGCGCCTGGGCGCGGGAATCGTCGATGATCAGCACTTTATAAGGCTCGTACTGGGCGACGCAGGTCAGGACTTCGATTTTCTCGAGCAGGCTCGAGGCTTCGAGGGTGCCGGTGAGAAACTCCTGGCCGCCGGCTCGCACCGCGGCGAGGCGAGTCGGGGTGTCGGTTTCGTGCAGGCTGAAGAACAACAGCGGCAAACGATGATCGAGGCCTTCCTGGGCTTCGGCGGCCAGTTTCAGGCCGATGCCGGGGCCGCTGAAATCCACGTCCATGACGATCGCCGCTGGCAAGCGCTCGACCATCGAGGCGCGAAACGCCGCCACGCTGTCCAGGGACTGGGCGCTGAGGCCAAAGAACTCAAGCTGTTTGGCCAGACGTTCGCCACGGTCATGATCCTGCAGCATCACGTAGATCGGCTTGCGCAGGGGTGGCAGAAAGGTTTGGTCGAGCTGATCGCCATGACGCAGGCCGGTACGCGACAGGCGCTGCATCAAGCGATTGAGGTCGGTGATCAGGCCGCTGCTCAGTCGTCCGCGATTGGCGTCGACAGCTTCCAGCGACTGGCTGATATGGCGTGCCAGTTGCGTGTGTTCCGGTTGCTCGAAACGTTCGGCGAAACGCAGCAGGCGCAGATTGGCCTCGCTCAGTTCCGACAGGTCATTGGTCGACCACTCGCTGCGCTGCAGGCGCTGCCATATCTCAAGAATCTGACGTGCTTGATGAATTACCCGCTGGGCAAAGTGATGCTTGAGGCGCTCGCGGCTGGGGTCTTCTGGCTCGGTCATATCCTGACTACTAGTTAGGGTGCACGCTGAGGGTCGACTGGTGGCTCTATGCTAGCACCTCTTTTCGATTGCATGAGTGTTGTACGTCAATAATCTGCAAGGCGAACTCATTCAGTTTACGACCGATTGGTCCTTAAGAGACTCTTGGTTCCTGCGGAGGCCCGGTGAACAGGCGCTTTCAGGATTTTACTTGTCTGTCGTTCAGCTATTTCCGGCTGGGCGCCGGGCCGCTTCTGTCGGGTTTTTTCTGATTTTTCGCCGACCTGACCCGGAAGGGCTTTTTGCCTGATAGGGTTCAGGGATTCCCCTATACGACATCCGCAAAACTCCGGTGGACGGCTTGAGTCTTTGTGACGGCCAAGGTGCGGCAAATTTCAATGGCTGTCATCGACCTGTAGTGAGTGGCGGGGCGCTTGAGTTCATGAGCAAGGGTTTGCCGCCGTTTCAGGCGGTATTTTTCGGGATAAACCCAACGGCGGGTGCCGGGCCAAGGCACGTTGTTGTATGGTTGTGGTCGAACCGATGAACCCAAGTGATTGAAAGGATATCGCCATGCTGGACTGGAAGAACCGCGCCGGTAGCGCGCCTGAACGTGCCGCTGAACCGAAGTCGGCTACCCGCAGTTATCTGGGCGGCCTGTTGTTCAGTCGGGCGCTGCTCACACTGGTAGTGATCTACCTGGTGGTAACGAGCATTCTGGGCTGGTACTGGAGCCAGGAGCCATCGCTGTTTCCGGTGCAGCAGAATGCCCAAATGGCGGCCGAGAAAGAAGGCAAGCAGATGGTGGTCGGCTATACCACGGTCGAAACCCTCAAGACCGTCGCCGGTACATTGCTGAACAAACCGGGCGGCTACATTTCCAACGACCGTTTCCCGCCGGGCCTGTGGATGGACAACATGCCGAGCTGGGAATATGGCGTGCTGGTCCAGGTGCGTGATCTGAGTCGTGCAATGCGCAAGGACTTCGCCCGTTCGCAATCGCAGTCCACTGAAGACGCCGATCTGGCCAAGGCCGAGCCGCGTTTCAACTTCGACAATAAGAGCTGGGTGTTGCCGTCCAGTGAGTCCGAGTATCAGGAAGGCATCAATTCCCTGAGTCGCTATCAGGCGCGCCTGTCTGATCCGAGCCAGAAGACGGCCCTGTTCTATGCCCGTGCCGACAACCTGAACAACTGGCTGGGTGACGTCGGGACTCGCCTGGGGTCGCTGTCGCAACGCCTGTCGGCCAGCGTCGGCCGAGTCAAGCTCAACACGGCGTTGAAAACCGAAGTCGTGGCGCCGGGTGTGGCGCCGCAGGTTGACGAAGAAATCGTCGAAACCCCGTGGATGCAGATCGACAACGTATTCTATGAAGCCCGTGGTCAGGCCTGGGCCCTGTCGCACTTGCTGCGCGCTATCGAGGTCGATTTCGCCGATGTGCTGGCGAAGAAGAACGCCACGGTCAGCGTGCGCCAGATCATCCGTGAACTGGAAGCTTCGCAGGAGCCGGTATGGAGCCCGATGATCCTCAATGGCAGCGGCTTCGGTGTGCTGGCCAACCACTCGCTGGTCATGGCCAACTACATCTCCCGCGCCAATGCGGCGGTGATCGATTTGCGTCAACTGCTGAATCAGGGCTGAGTCATGGTCGATAGTGCCAAGGAGGCTGCCCACCGGGCAGCTTCGGATGCTGAACAGATCGCCTGGGTCGACGAGCAGGACAACCCGCTCGGAGCCCTGGTGCGTGCCGATCTGCGCGAGCGCGGGCTGATCGGGCGGGGCACCTACATCATGCTGTTCAATTCCGCCGGTGAGCTTTGCGTGCACCGTCGAACCCTGAGCAAAGCGATTTATCCCGGATATTGGGACGTGGCGGCGGGCGGCATGGTGCTGGCCGACGAAAGTTATGCCGAGTCGGCGGCCCGCGAGCTGGAAGAAGAGCTTGGCGTGAGCGGTGTGGAATTGACCGCCCATGACCATTTTTTCTTCGAAGACACCGGCAACCGGCTCTGGTGTTCAGCGTTTTCGGCGGTGTGGGACGGTCCGTTGGTCCTGCAACCGGAGGAGGTACTTGAGGCGCGTTTTCTGCCAATCGACGAAGTGCTTCGGGAAATCGACGAAAAGCCTTATTGCCCGGACTCATTGGCCGCGCTGAAACGCTATCTCAGGGCCCGCGGCGGCGACGTCGCAAAAGAGCTATAAATTGGCGCCGATTGGCTCTTAGCAATCGGCGTTTTTGCCGTTACACTGCGCGACCTTTTGTAGGAACGAGCCTGCTCGCGAAAAACGCAAGGACAACGCGTGCTGCCTGGTGCAGCGCGTTATCGTTGACGTGAATCGCTGGCAAGCCAGCTCCTACAGTGATGTAAATGTAGGAGCGAGCCCGCTCGCGAAAAACGCAAGGACAACGCATGCTGCCTGATGCCGCGCGTTATCGTTGACGTGAATCGCTGGCAAGCCAGCTCCTGCGGTGAAATGAATGTTCTACGGTTTCATTAGCGCTGCCCCTGCCTGAGTGGGGCTTCGCGGTCGATAGCCTTCCCAAGTGCTGCGACCAGTCTTTGTCCTCCCAAGAGGATTGCCGGTGGCCAAAAAAGCCGCATCCTTCGCCGCCCTCGGTGGCCTGGTATTTTCCACCGACGCAGGTCGTCATTGCCCGGATTGCAGTAAACCGGTGGACGCCTGCATCTGCAAACAGACCGTTATTCCGGCCGGCGACGGCATCGCTCGCGTGCGTCGCGAAAGCAAGGGCCGTGGCGGCAAGACGGTGACGACCATCACCGGCGTGCCGCTGGCTGAAGACGCGCTCAAGGAGCTGGCCACGACGTTGAAAAAACGTTGCGGCACCGGTGGGGCGTTGAAAGACGGGATCATTGAAATCCAGGGCGACCATGTCGAGCTACTCTTGGCCGAGTTGACCAGGCACGGTTTCAAAGCGAAGAAATCCGGCGGCTAGCAGCCTCTGTGAAAACCACCCGTGGCTTGACCCGGTCCTGATGAACGTCAGGTCTGGCGTCGTCATCATGGTTTTCACAGAGCCTGTTCATGACCGGTTTCTAAACTCACTGCCGTCGACGGGGTCTACCCCTCGTTGACGAACCGTCATTTTCATTCTTTAGACTGCGCCGGCCTGAATCCAGGCGACGCACTATGACTTCTTTATAGGGGACTTCGATGTCCGTACGACGCACACGCAAAGACGATGGCAGCCAATGGACAGTTGCGGACAGCCGCAGTGTTTACGGGATTCGCCATTGGGGGGCCGGGTATTTCGCGATCAACGACGCCGGTCGCGTCGAAGTTCGTCCGAACGGCCCGAGCAGCGCGCCTATCGACCTGTTCGAGCAAGTCGACCAGTTGCGTAAAAGCGGCTTGTCCTTGCCGCTGCTGGTCCGTTTCCCGGACATTCTGCAAGACCGCGTGCGTCAGTTGACCGGTGCGTTCGACGCCAACATCGAACGCCTGGAATACCAAAGCAAATACACCGCGTTGTACCCGATCAAGGTCAACCAGCAGGAAGCGGTGATCGAAAACATCATCGCTACCCAGAACGTCTCCATCGGCCTGGAAGCCGGCTCCAAGCCTGAGCTGCTGGCGGTACTGGCACTGGCGCCGAAGGGCGGCACCATCGTCTGCAACGGCTACAAGGACCGTGAGTTCATCCGTCTGGCGCTGATGGGCCAGAAGCTCGGCCACAACGTGTTCATCGTGATCGAGAAAGAGTCCGAAGTCGGCCTGGTGATCGAAGAAGCGGCGTCGCTCAAGGTCAAGCCCCAGGTCGGTCTGCGCGTGCGTTTGTCCTCCCTGGCGTCGAGCAAGTGGGCGGACACCGGTGGTGAGAAATCCAAGTTTGGTCTGTCGGCGGCGCAGTTGCTGTCGGTGGTCGAGCGTTTCCGTGCTGCCGGCCTGGATCAAGGCATTCGCCTGCTGCACTTCCATATGGGGTCGCAGATCGCCAACCTGGCGGACTACCAGCACGGTTTCAAGGAGGCGATTCGCTACTACGGCGAACTGCGCAACCTCGGCCTGCCGGTGGATCACATCGACGTCGGCGGCGGCCTGGGCGTCGACTACGACGGTACGCACTCGCGTAACGCCAGTTCGATCAACTACGACATGGACGATTACGCGGGTGTCGTGGTCGGCATGCTCAAGGAGTTCTGCGACGCGCAGAGCCTGCCGCACCCGAACATTTTCTCCGAGAGCGGCCGTTCCCTGACGGCGCACCACGCAATGCTGGTGGTACAGGTCACCGACGTCGAGAAACACAACGACGACGTGCCGCAGATCGAGAACAAGGAAGCGCTGCCGGAAACCGTGCAGTGGCTGGTGGACCTGCTCGGCCCGACCGATATTGAAATGGTCACCGAAACCTACTGGCGCGCCACGCACTACATGAGCGATGTGGCCTCCCAGTATGCCGACGGCAAGCTGACCCTGGCGGAAAAAGCCCTGGCCGAGCAATGCTACTTCGCCGTGTGCCGTCGCCTGCACAACTCGTTGAAGGCGCGCCAGCGCTCCCACCGCCAGGTGCTCGACGAACTCAATGACAAGCTGGCCGACAAGTACATCTGCAACTTCTCGGTATTCCAGAGCCTGCCGGACACCTGGGCCATCGGCCAGGTTTTGCCGATCCTGCCGCTGCACCGCCTCGACGAGGAGCCGCTGCGTCGCGCCGTGCTGCAGGACCTGACCTGTGACTCGGATGGAAAGATCAAGCAGTACGTCGACGAGCAGAGCATCGAAACCAGTCTGCCGGTGCACGCGCTGAAGGACGGTGAAGACTACCTGCTGGGCATCTTCCTGGTCGGCGCCTATCAGGAAATTCTCGGCGACATGCACAACCTGTTCGGTGACACCGACTCGGTGAACATCTATCAGAACGCCGACGGCAGCGTGTATCACGCGGGTATCGAAACCCACGACACCATCGAAGACATGCTGCGTTACGTGCACCTGTCGCCAGAAGAACTGATGACCCACTATCGCGACAAGTGCGCCAGTGCCCGCATCAGTGCCAGCGAGCGCACCCAGTTCCTCGATGCGCTGCGTCTGGGCCTGACCCGTTCGTCTTACCTGTCTTCTTGAGGTAAGCCCCGCTCTCATCAGGTTGTCTGAAAATTTACCGTACGCTGCGGAAACTTCAGATGACCTGGTGCGACACCTCTCTTTCTCTAAGCGAAACGACCTACGTCCTCGCCCATCCAGGCCATTTAGTCCTCTTTTCGCGTAGGTCATTTCCTAAGTTGTACTTCGCCTCTCTACTCGGCCATGTCTCTCGGCGAGAATCCTCGACCGCCCCTCCTGTAGAGAATCGCCGATGTTCGATCCAGTCAACGAACCTGCATTTCGTCTGGACGTAGCTGGTCTGTCCGACGCCTTCGAGGTCCTGGCCTTTACCGGTAGAGAGTCCATCAGCGAGCCATTCGTGTTTGACATTGAGTTGCTGATCGATGACTTGAGCCTTGACCTCTCCAGCCTGTTGTACCGTTCGGCCTCCCTGCATTTCGGGCCATCGGGAAACCGTGTGCACGGACAGCTGCATGAGCTGGTCCAGCGCGACCACGGGCCGCTGGCCAGGCTCTGTCATGTTCGTCTGGGCCCACGGTTGGCTTGCCTTTCCCAGCGTTCCAGCCAACGCATCTTCAGTGCCCGCTCGGTGCCGCAAATCCTCGATCAGGTGCTCAAGGAGCACGGCATCGTCGGTCCGAATCGGCGCTTCGAACTGGGCGGTGATTACCCGCCTCGTGATTTCTGTACGCAGTACCGGGAATCGGATCTGCAATTCGTTCAGCGCCTGTGTGCCCAAGAACGGCTGCACTACCACTTCGAACATCGGCCGAGAGGACACTGCGTGGTGTTTTCCGATGGTCGGGGGTGTTTTTCTCGTGGCGAAAGGGCGTTGTTCAACAGCGATGGCGAACAACCGGCGGTGCGTCGTTTCGAGGTTCGGCAATGCGCGCAGAGTGCAGTGCAGCGCGCGCAATGTCACACGGATCTGCCAACACTGCGCAGCGGGCAGATGATGCCGCTCGCCGAACATCCGGTGGCCGAGTGGAATCGATCGTGGTTGCTGACCCATGTCGAGCATCAGGGCCGTCAGGACCCGGACGTTCCCTACAGCAACCAGGTGCGTGCGATGCGTTGGGAGGTGTCGTTCGAGTCGCCTCATTCTGCACGCAAACCGGTCATGCACAGCCTGCAACGGGCCTGGATTGTTGACGTCGATGAGCCCCTGCCCGATCCGTCCAGGCCTGTGGCGGTGCAATTTGACTGGCTTTATCAAGGCGAGGGGGCAGCGCCCAGTCACTGTTGGCTGCCGATATCACCGGAGCTGGAAGCGGCAAACGTCGCTCGCTTGAGTGAAGGCACGGAAGTGGTGGTGAGTTTCATCGAAGGCGATCCGGATCAACCATTGATTATCGGCGTTCTTAACCCGATGCAGATGCCCGAAGCGGTCGAGACACCCGGCTCGCTCTCTATCGACGACGATCCGCCCGAAGGTATTCAGGGCTGGTTGTGCTCTGGAGAACCCTTGTTGTTGCTGTGCCTGCTTCCCGGGGGCGGCAGTTTCAATCATTGTGAACAGGCTTTTTGTGCCTGTCGGGCGGCGTTGCGGCTTGGCCAGAGTGGTGCGGCATGATCGCCGTCGAGATGCCCGAATCGACCCCGCACTGGTTTTTGCTGGATACACCGGGTGTGCCACAAGCGGGCACTGCCCTGCCGCACCGGTTTGCGCATGCGCGGTGGTTCTGGCTGTTCGAAGGCACGGAGTGGCATGCGCTGCGCGAGCAAGGTCCGGCCCTGATCGATCTGCGGAGCTGTCCGATTCTCGCCCGGGCGTGCCAGCGCGATGCGCGGTACTGGCGTGGCCTGCTGTTGATCAGCGAGACATCGGCATCGGCCTTGCTGGCGCACTTGCGGCGCATGCTCACGGTCGGTTTCGGCGCGCATCACCGCGCCTTGCTGAGTTACTACAACCCTTGCACCGCCAGTTACTTCTTCGATGCCTGCGATGCCGGGGAACTGAGTCGCTGGCTGGGGCCGATCAGCCAGTTGCGCTGGTTCGGTGGCACCTGGGCGGATCGGGCCAACGGCAGCCAGGGCTGGCAACGGCTGCTCAATCCGGGGCTTGCCGTCAGCCCGCTGGCGATCGAAGAGGCACTCAGTCCCCATCAGAAGGCAAGGCTGCAAACCTGCCTGCTGGAGCACCACACCTGGCAATGGTGCAAGTCCACCGGCACCGATTACCGCACGCTGTGGTCCCATCTCCAGGAAGGGCTGAAACTGGGGTTCAGCGAGCGCGCGGTGCTCGATGGCTGGTTATGGCTACGCTTGCAGTACCCGCAGGCCGTGCCCGACCTGCCGCTGCCGGGCGCTACCCAGAAAGAACGCCTCGAACGCCTGCGCAATCGCTGGCAAGACCAGCACCCCTGATAGAAGGTACGACACTGATGGCGAGCAGGATTTGGCGGTTGATAGGCCTGATTGCGGGTGCTGTGTCGCTGCTCGCGATGACTGCCTGTTCGCCCTTGAAAATGCTCAACGCCCTGACGCCCGACGGCACGTTCGACCGGACCGAGGGCATTGCCTATGGCAGCGATCCACGGCAAAAGCTCGATGTTTATGTGCCGCGTCATCCGATGGCCAACGCGCCGGTGGTGGTGTTTTTCTATGGCGGCAGTTGGAACAGTGGCTCACGCAGCGACTACAGCTTTGTCGGCGAGGCGCTGGCATCCCGAGGGATTGTCGCGGTGCTGGCGGACTATCGGTTGTACCCGCAGGTGCGTTATCCGCTGTTTCTCGAAGACGCCGCCGGGGCGGTGGCCTGGACTCATGATCACATCCGCCAGTATTCCGGCAACCCGCAGCGTCTATACCTGATGGGCCACAGTTCCGGCGCCTACAACGTTGCGATGCTGGCACTGGACCCCGGACTGCTGGGGGCGGTAGGCCTGTCGCCGCACGATCTCAGCGGCTGGATCGGTCTGGCCGGCCCCTATGATTTCCTGCCGATCAAGAATCCGGAGGTGCGCCCGGTGTTTTTCTGGCCAGACTCACCGCCGCAATCGCAACCGATCAATCACGTCAGTCACGGTGCACCACCGGCGCTGTTGATGGCATCGACGAACGATGAGGTGGTCAATCCGACGCGCAATACCGGCGGTCTGGCACTCAGGCTGCGTGAGGCGGGTGTGCCGGTGCAGGATCTTTATTTCTCCCGCACCGGCCACGCCACGCTGGTGGCGGCGTTGTCGCGGCCCATGCGCGGTCTGGCGCCGGTGCTGGACGAGGTCACTTCGTTCGTCAGAACGACTCCGTCTCAGTGAGCGCGGGTGAACCAGCCATCGTTTCGCCGCAGACGCCAGGCAATCGCGCCCAGGGTCAGGCTGCGCAACACCATGAACAACAGGAAGGTTATCCACAGGCCATGGTTGCCGAAACCTCGCAACGCCCAACCGAACGGCACCAGCAACGCCACTGTCAGTAGCATGCCGTTGCGCATTTCCCGGGCGCGGGTCGCGCCGATGAACAGGCCATCGAGCAGGTAGCTCCAGACCGCGATCAACGGCAGCGCAGCGAGATAGGGCAGATAGATGAACGCGGTGTCGCGCACACTTTGAATATCGGTCTGCATCTCGATGAACAGATGCCCGGCAAACAGGAACAACGCCGCAAAACCGAGACTCGCCAGCAGCGACCAGCCGCAAGCCACCACCAATGAGCGGCGCAGGGCATCGCGGTCACGAGCCCCGATCGCATGGCCACAAAGGGCCTCGACGGCGTGGGCCAGACCATCCAGTGCATGAGCGGTCAGCAGCAGGCCGTTGAGCAACAGGGCGTTGGCGGCGACGGTGGCATCCCCCAGTCGTGCACCTTGCACCGTGATCAGAAAAAACACCGATTGCAGGGCCAGGCTGCGGATGAAGATGTCGCGATTGACCGCCAGCAGAGGTCGCCAGCTTTGCCACAGCGCCAGTGCGGCCCAGGCGATGTGGCCAGGATAGGCGCGCAGGGCCTGGCGGGTCATCAGCAGGCCGATCAGGGCGCCGGTCCACTCGGCGATGACGGATGCACGGGCGGCACCGACCACGCCCCATTCCAGGCCGAGGACAAACCAGAGATTCAGCGCAATGTTGACCAGGTTGGTGCTCAGCAGAATCACCAATGGCGCGCGGGCGTTCTGCGTGCCGAGGAACCAGCCGACCAGTGCATAACTGGCCAGCGCCGCTGGCAGGCCGAAGAGCCGCGTGTGGAAGAACTCGCGGGTCATTTGGTCCAGTTCCGCCGACGGCTGCATGAAATGCAGGGCGACGCCACTCAACGGCACGCCCAGCGCACCCAACACCACGGCCAGTCCCATGGCCAACAGCAACCCTTGCAATAAAATCTGTCGCAGCGCCGCGCCATCGCCACGCCCGGCCGCCTGGGCAGCGAATCCGGTGGAGCCCATGCGCAGAAACCCCATGGCCCAGGCGAGAAAGGTATACAGGCTGGCCCCGACCGCCACGGCACCGAGCTGATGGGCGTGGGGCAGGTGGCCGATGACGGTGCTGTCGACCAGCGCCACCAGGGGAACGGAAATGTTCGAGAGGATCATCGGCGCAGCCAGCGCCCAGACCCGGCGATGGGTCGGGCGGTCGCGCCAGTCGGCAATCAGCTTGGGCATGCAGGCTCCTTGAGGAGCGGGCATTGTAACGACACATTTTGGATTGCCGCGATCCATTGTAGGAGCGAGGGTGTTAGTGAACCACCCAGCTCAACAACCAGAGGCCCAGCATCAACCAGATGATCCCCATGATGAACGAGGCGCTCATGAACGCGCGGATCGCCGACCACAACAGCACCAGTCCCAGGATCAGCGTGGCGATGCTGATGATCGACGTGTCCATGCCCAGGGCGCGGGACAAGCCTTCGACAAAATTGCTGCTGGCGCGGCTCATCATCTGGAACAAGCCGCTGAGGCCATCAACGATGAAACGGATGACGGAACCGAGGGCCTGGCCGAGCCATTCGAAAAAACCTTCTACCTGCATGGAATGAGCGTCCTGATAATGAAAGGCGGGGTTGCCGGACTTGAGCCTTGGGCTGTCGATTGCGGTGCCGGGTTCCCCACAAGCATAGAGGGTTGTCTTGCCGCTGTGGGAACGACCCCGTGACCACGACTCACCACTGCCGCTTGCCTTCATCCGCCATCCCCCCGAAGCTATACGCCTTCAGGAGAGCCCGATGAACCTTGTTGAACTGACCGAACGCCTGCACGCCATCCGTGACCGCAATGACTGGCGGCAATTTCACAGCCCGAAAAACCTGGCCATGGCCGCGAGCGTCGAAATGTCCGAGCTGTTGGAAATTTTCCAGTGGCTGACCGAAGACCAGTCGCGCCAGTTGCCGGCGGACCAACTGGCCCATGCCGGGCAGGAAGTCGGCGACATCGTCCTCTATCTATTGCTGTTGTGCAGCGAGTTGGGTCTGGACATGAATGAAGTGGTGCGCAGCAAACTGGCGGACAGCGAACGGAGATTCAGCTGATGAGCGATCGTCATTTCGACCAGTTGGCGACCCGCTTCGCCGAAAAAATATACGGCGGCGCCAAAGGTGCGATCCGGCTGGCAGTGCTGCAGGCGGATCTGGCCGAAACCTTGCCGGATCGCCCGCTGCGCGTACTGGACATCGGTGCCGGCCTTGGCCACATGTCGCTGTGGCTGGCACAACGCGGCCACCAGGTGACGCTGGCCGAACCCGCCGAGCCCATGCTCGAAGGCGCCCGCCAGCGCTTCGCCGAGGCCGGGCAAGCGGCAACGTTCATTCAGGCGCCCTGGCAGGATCTGCTCGGCCAACTCAACGAACCTTACGATCTGGTGCTCTGTCATGCGGTGCTGGAGTGGCTGGCCGAACCCCACGCGATCCTGCCGGTGCTGCATCAACTGACCAAGGCAGACGGCTGGCTCTCCCTGGCCTTTTATAACCGTGATGCGCTGATCTACCGCAACTTGCTCAAGGGCCATTTCCGCAAGATGCGCAAGAACGACATGGCGGGCGAGAAGCAAAGCCTGACCCCGCAACAGCCCCTTGATCCACGGGAGTTGGCGGCGCAACTTGAAGGTCTGTGGCAAGTCGAAACCCAGAGCGGCGTTCGGGTTTTTCACGATTACATGCCGGTGGAATTCCAGGCCCGCGCCGAGCTGGTGGACTTGCTGGAAATGGAACTGGCCCATCGTCGTCACCCAAGCTTTGCCGGGCTTGGGCGTTATTTGCACTGGATTTGTCGGCCGGTCTGATCGGAGTATGAAATGAGCAGTCGTTCAGGGTTGTTAGTTCTGTGTCTGGGGTTGGCGGCGTGTCAGGGCAGCAACCCCTATGTGGCAACCTCCAACCCTTTGCCACCGGCGCCGCCTCAGGCAGCCAACACCTTCGATCGCAGCGCTTACCCGGCTGCGCCACGTGATTATGGTCGTTACCGCAGTTGGGCCTGGCTCAATGGGCAACTGCCGCCGGGCAGCGCATGGGCCGACTCGGCGCAGGTCGCCGAAGCGGTCAGCAATGCCCTCGATCAGCGCGGCTTGCGCCCGCTGCATGACAATCGCCCGGCGGACTTGTTTGTCAGCGCCAACCTGCGCCTGGAAACCCGCCTGCGCCAGGTCCAGGATGACTATGGCTATTACGGCGGCGGCTACTACGGCGGTCACGGCGGTTATGGCAACGGCGTTGGCATGTACAACACGGTGCCGATCATCCGTACTTATCAGGAACAGGTCGTGGTAGTGCAGGTCGATATGTTCGACGCACAAAGCGGCCAGCCGGTCTGGAGTTCCAGCGCCGAAACCCTGCGCAAAGGCACGCAGATGGAACAGGCCGATGCGATTCGGGAGGCTGTGGAAAAGGCAATGTCGGCGTATCCTCCGAGTTAGCTTCTGTCGTTATGGAGCGTTTCGCAGGTTCATGCCTTCTACCGGAGAATCATCATGTTCCGCCGTTTCGTTGTACTGGCAGTGGCTGCGCTGCTCAGTGCCTGCGCCGCCAATCAGGTCAATCATGACTTCGACGCCAGCCGCGATTTCTCCGCCTATCGCAGCTGGAGCTGGAAAGAGCCCGCCCTGCAATATCGCCCCGACGACCCACGGATCAAGAGTGACCTGACCGAACAGCGCGTGCGCCAGTCGGTGGCCGATCAACTGGATCAGCGTGGCCTGCGCCCGGCTGCCGCAGATGCCAAGGGCGATTTGAATGTGCAGACCTACCTGATTGTCGAGGAGCGCCAGCAGCAGATCACCACCAACTATGGCGGCGGTTGGGGTAATCCCTGGAACGGCTATTGGGGCGCGCCGATGTACAACGAAACCCGCGTGGTTCCCTACAAGGTCGCCACTCTCCAGATCGATCTGCTCGATGGCAAGGACGGCAAACTGGTGTGGCGCGGCAGTGACGAGCAGATACTCAGCCGCACACCGAACCCTTCGGACCGCAGCGATGCGATACGCGAAACGGTCACCCGGATACTGTCCAACTATCCGCCAAGATAAATACAACACAGCCGGCCTTGAGTGGTGCATTGCGCTTGAGGGCCTCTTCGCTGGCAAGCCAGCTCCCACAGGAATTTTTGTTGTCTGCGATGGCGAGTTGCCAGCAGTCCTGATTTCCCTTGTCTACACTGCTTCACACCAACGGAGGTCGCGCTCGGCAGTGCGCCGGCAAAGGAGTGCTCGATGTCTCCCTGCTTGCAGTTTCGCGGCCCGGCCCGGCAACGGGGGGCGATTGGTTTGATGGCTGCCGGTACGCTGGCGCTGGCGCTGGGTTTCATGCTGTTGGTGATCGATAGCGGCAGGCTTTACCTGGAGCAGCGCAAACTGCAGCGCGTAGCAGACACCGCCGCACTGGAGGCGGTGACCCGCGATGGCAACTGCTTGTCCGGGGCGAGTGCCACCGCTTACGCCACCCAAAGCGCTACCCGTAACGGTTTTACCGTCAACGCCGACAACACGCTGACCGTCAGTTGCGGCACCTTGCAGATCGGCGCCGATCACTTGCGCGCCTTCAGCGCCGACCCGAAGAAGTCCGCTGCCGTTCAAGTCATCGCCACCCGCACGGTGGCCACCAGCGTCGCGGCCGGTATCGGCGCATTGCTCTCCGGTGGGCCGGCCAGCCTCACGACCCGGCTCAGCGCCACGGCCGTCGCCGCCGAACCCAAGATCTCACTGGCGCAATTGAGTATCCGCAGCACCCTGTTGGGCGTCGATAGCTCACAATCCAGCCTCTTGAATCCGTTGTTCTCGACGCTGCTGGGGGGCAATGTCAACCTGACCGTTGGCGGCTGGGATGGCTTGGTCAAGACCGATATCAACTTGCTCAAATTCATGGACCAGCTCGCCCTCGAACTGGGCGTGTCGGCCGGCAACTACACCACGCTGTTGAACACGCAAGGCAGCGTCACCCAGTTCATCAAGGCTGCGGCCACCGTGGTGAACCTCAACGGTGCCACGGCGACCGTCACCACCGCGCTGGCCAACTTGCAGGTAGCCGCCACCAGCGCTTCGCCCATCAAACTGGGTGATTTGCTTCAGCTGCAAACCGGTACGCAGGCGGCAGGGCTGGACGCTACGGTGCAGTTGTTTCAATTGATTCAGGGGTTCGTTCAACTGGCCAACAAGAACAGCGCGGTGACCGCTGTGTTGCCAGTCAATGTATTGGGACTGGCGGGCGTGACTACCCGCATCAAGGTCATTCAACCGCCGCAATTCTCGGCGGTCGGTGACCCGGCGCTGGCGAAAGCAGCGCCGCTGGGCGTGAACAGAATCTACGTGCGCACTGCGCAGGTTCGCATCCTGGTGTCGGTGGACCTGTCGGTGATCAATGCCGTGCTGCAGTTGGTCAACTCGCTGTTGAGCCCGGTGGTGGGGCTGGTCAACACACTGCTGGCGCCCGGTTGCCTCCTGGGCAATTGCACCCAGACCGACCTGCAGATACTGCCCAAAGGGCTCAACCTCGATCTCGGCATTGAAGCCGGCACGGGCAGCAGTTACGTCACGGACTATTCCTGCGCCAGCCCGACCAACAAAAGCCTCACCGCCACCACCAACATTTCCGCAGTGCAGGTCAAGGTCGGCCAGATCGACGACGCCATCTGGCTATCGTCGTCGCCGGCTCAAAGCCTGTCGCCGCTGACGCTGGTCGATATCGGTTCGAAAACCTGCAATTTCTCAGGGTGTGGCGCACGAACCCCTTTCGGCGGTGGCGGCAGCGAAATCATGATCGACAGCCCGGTCGCCGGCACCACCGAGCCCAATTACACCTTTGCCAATCCCCATGAGATCAATGTGTCTGCGGACCCGACGCACCCGGTGATGGTGTCGGGTGTGGTCGGCAGTCTGAAGGGCACACTCGGCGGGATCACGCTGATTCAACACACGCCCACCATCGGCAGTCTGTTGGGCAGTTTGTTGAGTACGTTGCTGTCGACGCTGTCCGACGTCGTCGCGCTGTTGGCATCGGCCATCAGTGGCCTGTTGGCGCCGCTGGTCGACCCGATCGTGAACAGCCTGTTGATGAACCTGGGGATCGACATCAACAAGGTTGACGTCGGCTTCAACCTGACCTGCGGCGAGAAAGGCAAAGCCTACCTGGTGATTTGATCCTCCTGCACAACCGGCAACTCGATACAAAACCGCGCACCCTCGGTGGAGTTGCGCACGCTCAGTTTGCCACCCATGTTTTCGACGATGCCGTAGCTCACCGACAGGCCGAGCCCGGTGCCGATCCCGACCGGTTTGGTGGTGAAGAACGGTTCGAAAATCCGTTCCAGCAGTCGCGGGTCGATGCCGCCGCCGTTGTCCTCGACCCACAGGCGCACCGACTGCGGGTCACGTTCGGCATACACCGCGATCCACGGTTTGAATTCGGGGTTGGTTTCACGCTTGCTCAGCAAGGCATCCCGGGCGTTGACCATCAGGTTGATCAATACTTGTTCAAGCTGATCCACGTAACCGCGCACTTGCACCTCGAACCCGGTTTCGCTGATGCGCAGTTCCACCCCTTTGCCACGCATGCCTTCGGCCAATAACGACAGCGTGCCTTCGATGGCCTGGGCCGGATTGAACGGTTGTTGCTCGATCTCCGAGCGGCGGCCGAACACCCGCATGTGATCGACTACCCGCGCGGCGCGCTGTACCTGCGCATCGATGCGATTGAGCTTGTCGGTCAGGTAATCGACCTGCACGTCGCCGTTGCCCAGGCGCTTGAGCACATTGATGATCGCCATGCGCATCACGTTCAGAGGCTGGTTGATTTCGTGGGCCAGGCCGGTGGCCATTTCGCCGAGGGTGGCCATTTTTGCGCTTTGGGTCAGTTGCTGCTGGGAGCGCCGGACTTCGGTGTTGTCGCGGCCCACGGCCTGAATCTCCAGCAACTGGCCCTGCTCGTCGAACACCCCGCGATCCGACCAGACCCACCAGGCGTGTTCCCGTCCCGGCAATTGCAGGTTGATTTCCGCGGTGCTGACCGGGAACTCCGGGCTCAGCCGGGTCAGGCGCTGGAGGAAGGATTCGCGCTGTTGCGGCGACATCCAGTTGCCCAGGTTCAGCCCCGGCAGTTGCTCGGGCGTGCACTCAAGATACGCCGCCAGTGGCCGGTTGCCGAAGGTCAGGGACAGGTCGGGGCGGTATCGGCAGATCATCGCCGGAGAGTCTTCCACCAGAATCCGATAGCGCTCTTCGCTTTGCTTGACCTGTTCGGCCGCCACGGTCGCTTCGGTGACATCCAGCCACAGGCCCACGGCTTCCACCGGCAGACCCAGGTCGTCGCGCAGCAGCTTGGCCTCGTCGAGCAACCAATGGTAATCGCCACGACTGTCACGCAGTCGATAGCGGGCGCGCACCGAGCCTTCACGCAGCAGTTGCCGGGTACGCTCGAAATAACGATCACGGTCTTCGGGGTGCACCCGTTCAACCAACGCAGTCGTGGCGCAATCGGCGAGCGTCCAGCCGAGCAGCGGCAGCAGGCTGTCGCTGAAGAACGTCGGTTGCAACGCGCCTTCCCCATAACGCTGCACGTAAATCACCGCGGGCGAACTGGCGATCAGATTGTCCAGGCGTGCGTGTGCGGCGGCGGCGTGTTGTTCCTGGTTTTTGATGTCGCTGATGTCGAGCATGAAACCCACCAGGCGCCGATGGCGGCCCACACCCAGGGCCTGGCCTTGCAAGCGATACCAGCTCGGCGGCAGCGCGGCGTCGGGGCGATAGAAACGCACGCACAGCAGTAACGGCGTGCCTTCGTCCAGCAGGTCTTGCAAGCGACTGTGCAGTTCTTCGCGGTCAGCGGGATGCACCTGATCGAGCCAGTCGTTCAGCGCTAAACGCTCGCTGGCAAGGTTCAGGGTGCTGGCCAGCGAGGGCGCCAGTTGCACCTCGGCCCTGTCGCTGAACACTTCCCACCAGCCGGCGCCCAGCAAACCCTGCAGCGATTCCAGGCGCTCCATTTGCAGGTGGTGCCGGTGCTCGCGGGAGCGTTCCAACAAGGGGCCGGCGAGCGCGGCGGCCAATTGCAGCCAATCGCGCTCGCTGACATCAGGGGCCCGTTGCTGCACCGGATAGCAACCACACAGCAACCAGGCCGCCACGCCTTGAGCATCGTGATATGGCACGACGAACCCCTCGGCGTTGCCAAAGATGGCTTGCAGACGGGGGTGTTCGACAGGGTTCAGGTGCTGCGGCGCTGAGCCGTTCAGGCTGTCCAGGCCGGTCCCCAGCCGCTGTCCGGTGTGCCACAGTTGCGGCGCATCGAGGCCTGCAAAATGCTGGTGAATCTGCCAGCCCTGTTCTTGCTCGTCGAGCAATGCCAGGGCGATGCAGGGGACGTGAAAACGCTGGGCCAGGCTTTGCAGTTGATCGGACAGGACTTCGGGCAAGCGCGTCAGGCTGCACAGGCGCAACTGCTCGCTGATCTGCACCGAGAGCAATCGGCATTGTTCGCTCACCCGCGATTGCCGGCGCTCAAGTAGCAGATCGCCGATGTCCAGCAACTGCAGCAGCCAGCCATCGGCCAACGGCTGGACCCAGCCGCGCAAGTGCAGGGTTTGACCACTGAGGGTGTAAAAGTCCAGGTCCAGGGCCTGGCCCTGCCAATCGGCGGGGGAGCCTTCGACGACGAGGCCGCAGTGCGGCAGCAAAAAGTCGAGCAGATGCGGGGCCTGGGCGCCGGGTACCTGCTGGGCCAGCACGTGTCGCAGCGGCCCGGTCAGGTGCAACACGCGACCTTCGGTGTCCAGATGCATCTGTAAGCCGACTCCGGGCATGCTCGGCGCTTGCAGGGCCTCCAGGGGCGGAGGCGGGTGGCGGTTGAGCAAACGCCCGAAGAGTTTATCCCCGGCACTCAAAATTGCAGGCTCGAACTGGCGGTGAGGGTCGCGGGCAAATCAGGCACTTGACCTATTCCCGGCAGGTTCAGAAACGGAATGACTGCATTCAATTTACTGGTGGGGTAGTTGATGCTCACCTTCAGGACTCCGCCGACATAGGTGGTGGTTGCGTCAGTGGCAACGTTGAAGTTCAGACCCGCAGGAATCCACGCCAGTTGCCGGGTCAGTTCCTGCGTGGCGGTGGACTTCAACTGGGCTTCGTAACCGGGAGTATTCGGGTCCAGTGCCACGCTCCGGCGCACGGCTTCGGCCGTCGACTGGTTGAACGACTGCATCAGCAGCAGCGGCAGGCTGTACGTGACAATCGCGTAAAACACGCCGAAAAAAATGACGAAGACCAAGGCGAACTCAATCGCTGCGGCACCTTTTTGCTTGCGCGGGAAGCTGGTTTTCATGAGTGCGTCTACCCTGACATCACTAGGTAATGTCAGCATAGAATCATTCAGCCAAAACGGACGTTTTTTACCGGATGCAGAGCTTTGTCCTACTGATCTGGCTGACGCTATGCGCAGCGCAGGATGCCCGGCAACGGCACATCGCCAATGGCTTGACCCTTGGCGCAGGGGCGTTGGCCCTGGCATGGATGCTGTGGAGCGGAACCACCTGGGTGGGCGCACCCGCAGAACAGGGCGGCTGGGCAGCCCTGTTGGCGCTGGCGTTCACCCTGCCCGGTTATGCGATACGGCGCCTGGGCGCGGGGGATGTGAAACTCATGACCGCCCTGGGTCTGGCGACCGATGGTCGGCATGTGCTGGGCGTGTTCATCGGTGCCGGATTGGCCAGTGTGTGCTGGCTGCTGCTGGCGCCAAGCGTCTGGCTCCATATCGGTCAAAGGCTTAGAGGACGCCTTCGCTATCTGCAGCCTGGAATGTCAAAGAAACAACCCTTCGCGCCGTTTTTGCTCGTGGGCTTGTTGCTGACATTGGCTGTATTTCGTTTTTTTACAGAGTCGGAAAGTGCGACTACTTTCATTCAGTAGTTGTACAGCCCTGAGCTGTGATTGGAAAAACGGTCAGCCTTTGACCTGGCAGGGAGTTGCACGTGAGCAAGCGTAACTCGGCAGTAAAAGTCCTTGTGGTCGACGATCAGCCATTCATCGTTGAAGAACTCTGCGAATTTCTTGAGAGCCGCGGCTACCGTTCCGTTGCCTGCGGGTCCAGCCATCAAGCCATTGAGCGGTTCAACGAAGACCCTGATATCGGCTTGGTGCTCTGTGATTTGCACATGCCGGGTCTGGACGGCATTCAACTGGTTCTGGAGCTGCAACGGCTGTCCGGAAAACACCGCGCGTTCGAGGCGATCATGCTGACCGGGCATGCGGACAAGCAGGATGTGATCAAGGCATTGCGTGCCGGTTTTGCCGATTACTACCAAAAGCCGATTGATCTGAGGGAGCTGCTCGAAGGCTTGCAGCGGCAGGAGCTGGTCTTGCAGGAACGGCACAAGGCGCTGCAACTGGGACACCTGGATCAGAAGCTGCAGTACCTGTCCGAGTCGATCGAGGACCTGTATCAGGACCTGGACAAGGTTCGCCGGACTCCGCTTTCGTCGGTTTCGGGGGAATCGGGCGATGAGGCCGTCAGCGAAGCGGATCGGGTAGAGATCCCGGCGATTTTCAATCAGTTGTCACCCAGGCAACTGGATGTGGCGCGGCTGGTGGGCAAGGGGCTGACCAATTATCAGATTGCCTGTGAGTTGGGGATCACCGAGAACACGGTAAAACTGTATGTGTCCCAGGTGCTGCGCTTGACCCATATGCATAATCGGACGCAGTTGGCGTTGGCGCTTTCGCCGAGCGGTTCCGGGTTGCGGCAGCGGGTGACGGCGCACTGAATATGCCATCGGTTTTTTGGATGGTGGACCTATCCGTTTCCGCGGTAACCGCGACTTATGGCTTCGCCCTTACGGCGACCCTACAGGATTGCGTCCACCCCATGGCCGCAAACCACCAACGCTAATTCCCCGACCCACTGTCCACCTTCCCGCCCGCATCCTGATCAAAGAACTGCGGGATCTCGTGCTGATAAGTCTTCAACCAGCGCTGCATGGTCAGTTCGCGTTCGGTTGCGGTAGCGGTTTGCAGTTTTTGCGAAGCGGCGTTCTTGCTGCTTTGCAGTTGCAGCCAGCCTTCGGTTTCCTGTTGTTGTGGCGAGGCCGGGCCGGGGTCGATGGCGTGGCTGGTGAGGGGCAGGGCCAGCAGGCCGAGGCAGCAGAGGGTGGTCGGTTTCATCCTGGGTTCTCCCTACTGAAGGGCGGGTGCGGTGGCGACGGCGACTTGCGCGGCGACGGTCGGGGCGGACTTGGCTGGCGCCTTGAGTCTTTCCGCTCGGGCCTGGGCCTCGGTGACTTGGGCGGGGCTCAGGCCGAGGCGGCTGACCAGTTCGGCGGCGCGGCTCCAGTCGTCCTGATAGATCAGCAATGTCACCAGATTCAGTCCTGCCAATGTGTTGTTTTGCTTGAGTTCAAGGGCGGTCAGGAATTCGAATCGGGCGTCTTCGACACGCAATTGATTGAGGTACACCACACCGAGGTCGTTGCGGATTTTTTCGTCGGTGGGCGCCAGGCGTGCCGCCCGTTGCAGGTGCGACTGGGCCTGGCCGTTGTCGCCCCGTGCGGCAGCAAGTTGACCCAGGCCATGTTCGGCCTCGGCCGCCTTGCAGCCGCCGAGCAGGCTGCGGTACAGCGGCTCGGCTTCGTTGCGGCCCAGCAGTCGATAGACCTTGGCCTTGCGCAAGCGCACATCGGCCAGGTTGTCCGGCAGGTTCTGCAGATTGGCCAGGCTGGCGTGCAGCTTGCCGTCATTGGCCATGTCGTCCGCAAGGTTCAGCGACAGCTGTTCTTCGGAACTCAACTTGCCGCAACTGGCGGAGTCGGTCAGGGCGTTCCAGGGTGTCTGGCCGTTGCTCGCGCAGCCGCCCAGCAACAGCAGACTCAAACCGGCAATCACTACTTTCATCACGATCCCTCTAAGAAGCAAAGGCCCGGCTCAGGGCGGTGAGGCCCGGGCCGGCCAGTACGATCAATAACGCCGGGAAGAGGAACAGCATCATCACGACGGACATTTTGGCGGACATCTTGGAAATGTATTCCTGCAGGCGCGTCAGGCGCCGGTCATCGAGCAACAGCTTGAGTGCCAGCAGCGACTTCATCGCACCGCCGCCCTGATGGATCAGCTGTTGCAGAATCACGCAGGTGTCGGTGAACTCATCCACCGCCAGCAAGCGGCTCGCCTTGTTCAGTTCATCGCCCAGTTCCAGGCCGGAATCGACCCGGGCCAACACCAGGCGCAGTTCATGGGTGAGCGTGGGCATCAGCTGTTTGCCGTCGTTGCTCAACACGCGCAGCGATTGCTCCACGGCCATGCCTGATTCGAACAGGATGCGCAGCAACGGAATGAAGGTGGAAATCTCGATCGCCAGCTTTTTTTTGCGATGCTGTACAGCCATCGCCAGCAGGCGTTTGGGCAGCAGATAGCCCATGCCGGTGGCAAACGTCGGCGCGACCCAGCGATGGGTGACGTGCGCAAAGAACAGCTCCTGAATCAGCACACTCAGGGCCAGTGCCAGCACTGGCACGCCGACCTGGAACGCCGCATACAGGGCGCGTTTGCGCGCGGTGCGCCAGCCGAGGCCGTTGAGCAGTGTCTGGGTTTCGTTATCGAGTTTGACCGACTGCTGCCCCAGCCGACTGGTGCCCAGGGCCAGCAGCCATTGACTCAAGCGGGGCTCGCTCGGCGCCTTGCCGTCCAGTCGTCGCACCACTTGCCGCGCACGCCGACGCAGTTCCAGCACGACGCTCAACAGCAGCAGCGATGCCAACAGAAACAGCAATGAGCTCAGCAACATGGACAGGTTCATAGGCTACGCAACATCCGCCACAGTGCCAGACAGCCGAACACCTGCAAGAGGAGGGCGCTCACCAGCATCCATTGCCCGGAGCCGTCGTTCCACATGCTGAGCAGGTACTTAGGATTGGAGATCAGAAAGTAGCCGGCGACGGTGACCGGCAGCAGGGCCAGGACCACCGCCGTGACGCGGGTTTCGCCGGTCATGGCACTCAATTGGCGAGCCGCTTGCTCGCGTTCGCGGATCAGCTTGATCAGGTTTTCCAACAACTCGCTGGCGTTGCCGCCATAGCGATGGTTGACCTTCAAGCCGAGTGCGAACAGGCGCAGTTCGTCTTTGTCGTACAACTCGGCAAAGTCCGAGGCGGCGTCGGGCAGACTGACGCCCAACTGCACACTGCGTTGCACCCGGCCCAGGGCGTTTTTCAGCGGGTCTTCGGCAACGTTGATGGCGCCCAGTACCGCATCGGCCAGGGTGCGTCCGGACTTCAGGCTGCGCACCGCATGGTCAAGCAGCGACGGCAATTGCTCGATCATGCGCTTGAGCCGGCGTTGATAGCGCCAACCGATGTACAAGTGTAGAAACAGCGGCGGCAGCAGCAACAGAATGAAAAGACCGACCCAGCCGCCCGCCGCGACCCCGAGCAAGACAGCCAGCCCCCAAAGTGTCAGCCATAGCCCCAGGCGCTCCGTGGGCCGCCCGAGGCCTGCACGCAAAAAGGCGCGATCCAGTGCCACCCAGGACGATTTCTGCACCACCCGTTCGGGTTGCCCCTGGGTCAGGCGTTCCAGGACGCGCTGGGTGCCGGGCTGGCGCAACCCGCGGTAAAGCAGGCGGGCCGACAGGCCGAGCAAGGCCAGGCAAACGAGGATGAGCAGCAGCGATTTGAGCATGCTGTAACCTTCAGTACGCCGAGGGAGAGAGCGCCGATTCGCGACGCAGTTTGTCACCGGCAGGGTTGACCGCTTCGCGCATGAAACCGAAGCCGCTGCGACGGTCGAGGCGGAACAGCGTATTGGTCACATACACATCTTCACGGATGCCGATCACCTCCACGACCTCGCTGACGCAGCGACGGCCATCGGGCAAGCGCGTCAACTGGATCACCACGTCCAGCGCCGCGCAGATCATTTGCCGCAAGGTGCGTTCGGCGATGCTGCGGCCCGTCAGGCCGACCAGGGTTTCCAGGCGCAGCAGCGCATCCTGTGCATTGTTGGCGTGCACGGTGCTCATTGAACCGTCGTGGCCGGTGTTCATGGCGGTGAGCACATCGACCACTTCGACACCGCGGATCTCGCCGAGGATGATGCGGTCCGGGCGCATCCGCAGGGCGTTGCGAATCAGGTCGCTGGACTTCACTTCGCCGTGGCCCTCGGCATTCGGCGGACGGGTCTCCAGGCGCACCACATGAGGGTGGCCCAGTTGCAGTTCGGCAATGTCCTCGATGGTCACCAGCCGTTCTTGGGGATTGATCAGTTGGCTGAGAATGTTCAACAGCGTGGTCTTGCCGGTGCCGGTGCCGCCGCTGATCAGAATGTTGCAGCGCTTGCCCACGGCTTCCTTGAGGAAGTCGTAGATCGCCTGGTCGATGGTCTGCATGGTCATCAGGTCGGTGCTGTTGAGCATGTCCTGGCGGAACTTGCGGATCGACAGGCACGGGCCATCGAGGGCAATCGGCGGAATGATCGCGTTGACCCGGCTGCCGTCCGGCAAGCGCGCATCGACCATCGGCGACGACTCATCGAGCCGCCGGCCGAGGGGCGCGAGAATGCGCTGGATAACGCGTTCGACGTGGTGCGCATCGATGAAGCGCAAATCACTCTGGTGCAGCAAACCGTCGCGCTCGATGAACACCCGGTGCGGGCCGTTGACCAGAATTTCGGTCACCGCCGAATCTCGCAACAACACTTCCAGCGGGCCGAAACCGGTGAGCTCGTCGACGATCTCTTCGGCCAGGCGCTCCATCTCATAACGGGAAATCGCCAGGTGCAGGCGCGCGATGTATTCGGCCACTTTGTCGATGACGAATTGCGACAGCGTCTGCCGCGATCCTTCCAGGAGGTTTTTGCCCGACTCTTCGATCGCATCGATGATGTAGCGGTGCAGCACCAGTTTCAGGCCTTCATGGTCGGTGTTGCCGGCCACGCTGCGTTGCGCCACACCGAACAGTTTTTCGCCGCTCATTGCGCACCTCTCAAACGGCTGAACCAGGACTTGGGCTTGGCCAGGTTTTCGGAACGCTTGGCCAGGCGTTCTCCGAGGGTGCGCAGGCTTTGCGTAAGGACTTCCCGTGGCGCCAGTTCGAACAGGGTCACGCCCTGATTCTTGGCGTTCAGGCGCACCTCGGGGCTGTAGGCGAGGGTGGCGATGACCTCCATGCCGAAGCTTTTGCCCAGGGCGTCGGAGTCCGGCGCGACGGCGCGCAAGTAGCGATCCACCAACAGCCGGGCGTGATCGAGCTTCATGCCTTTTTCGCGCCACAGATTGAGCACTTCGAGGTTGCGGCGGCAGTCGAGCACGTTCTGATCGGTGTACCACAACAGCTTGTCGCAATGGCTGACGAAGGTGCGCAGGGCTTCGCTGTCCGGTTGCCCGGTGAGGTTGACCACGATGTGCTGGAAGTGTTGGCGCAGGGCGCTGAGCAGCATGTACAACTCGGCGGCGCTGGTGTGCTCCAGCGGCTCATCGTGACTGGCGTAGGCGAGGATTCGCACCCCGACTTCGCAACGGGTGAAGGCACTGTCGATCAGGGTCGCGTCGAGTCGGCGCAAATGCCGCAAGGCATCGCCGAAGTGAAACGAACTCTCCAGCCCGAGCAAGGCCAGGCTGTCACCGCGCGGCAGACCCAGGTCGAGCAAGAGGGTTTGCTGTCCGCTCTTCTGCACCACCTGCGCCATGTGATTGGCGAGCAGCGCGCCGTCGGCATTGCTCTGCACGCCATACAGCACGGTCAGGCCACCCAGTTGGGTGCTCGGTGTCACGGCCGGCAGGCGTTTGCTCAGGCGGCGTACCAGCCCGGCGACTTCACTGGAGCGCGAACCATACGAAACGAAATCCCGCGCCCCCGCGCGCATGGCATTGAGCACGAGCTGGTTGTCCATGCCGTCACCCAAGGCGACGATCGCCAGCATCGGCTTGGCTTCCAGGGCGCCCTCGATCAACGCGCATTGGGCCACTACGTGTTCGCGGTCGAGGCCGACGAACACCAGGCTGGCGAAGGTCACATCCACCAGCGCCAGCAGTTCGTCGAGACTGCCGGAGCCGGCACTGACCACTTGACCCAGCGGCGCGAGGGCGCCCTGCAGCCACTCCAGGTCAGTGTGGTTGCGCGTGATCGCGAGGAAGGTCTGGCTCAGGTTCTGGCTCATTGCGATAACCCGCTGCGTTTATCGAAGTCGCCGTTTTCGAGGAAGTACAGGCGATACCAGTTGGGGTCGTAGTTGCGCAGTTTCTCGCCGGGCAACGACGGCAGCTGCGCGTTGGCGGCCAACGGCTGGACCAGATGCGGGGTGACGATCATCAGCAGTTCACGCTCTTCGCGGCTGATCGAAGAACTGCGGAAAAACGCGCCGAGAATCGGAATGTCACCCAGGCCCGGAAACTTGCTGACCTGCGAGCCGTTTTGCGTGCTGATCAAACCACTGATGACAAAGCTCTCGCCGTCAGCCAGGGAGATGCTGGTGTCCGTGCGGCGAATGGTGAACGCCGGCACCGTGGTGCCGCCGATGGTCACGGCATTGTTGTAGTCCAGTTCGCTGACCTCGGGGGCAACCTTGAGGGCGATCTGATCGTTGCTGACCACCGTTGGCGTGAGCGTCAGGCGGATGCCGAATTCCTTGTATTCGATCGAGTAGCTGTTGCTGTTGGCGCTGGGAATCGGGATCGGGATTTCCCCGCCGGCGAGAAAGCTCGCGCTCTGCCCACTCAGGGCGACCAGGCTTGGGCGTGCCAGGGTGTAGGCGAAGCCGCTGCTTTCCATGGCATTGATGATGGCGAGGAAGTTACCGCCACCGGCGACGATATTGAACACGTCGTTGGCCAGGGGAATGCTGGGGGCGGCGATGCGCGGATCGATGTTGCGCAGCGGGAGTACGCGGGGCGTCACCCCGGTATTGGGCACTGTGCCAGGGGAGCCGAACAGGAAATTCGAGTTCTTGCCATAGATCGAGGTGCTGGCTTCTTTGAGTTTGGTCCGGCTGACTTCGACGAAACGGATGTCGGTCTGCACCTGCGACGGCAGCGACGGATCATCCGATGGCAGCCGCGCGGCCCTGGTCATGGCCGCGGTGGCGCGCCCCTGGACGAACACCATGCTTTGGCGCGGTGCACTGGCGCAGGCGGTCCAGACCATCAGGCTGGTGGTGCCGGGGGCCATCCCGGTGAGCAGGAACGCCTGGTTGCCATTGACCCGCACGTCGGCGATCTTCGGGTCCCCCACGGCCAGGCGGGTGATGGGAACGGGCGACTGCAGTTCCTGTTGCTGCCCTTCGCCGATTTCCACGGTGGCGGGTAACGGGCCCAGTGCGGCACAGTTTCCGCCTGCCGCGACGGCGGCGGTCAACGGCATGCCACCGATCAAGACGGCCCAGATCAAACCGTTGAATAACGGAATAATACGTCTGCGCATGGAAAGGCGTCCTTGCTCGATTCAGGGGGTCTGTTGAGTGAGTTCATTGCCGCGAATGACTTCCACGCCCGATTTTCTCGGTGCGACGGGAACACTGGCGACGACGGGTTTGGGCGGTGCGGTCATGGCCAGTTGATTGAACTGGATCAACTCGCGATTGGCGTTGGTGAGGTTGGTCGCAGAATCGCGCTCGCCGGCCCAATAATGGGCCAGGCGTTTCTCATCGGCACTGCGAACGGCCAGGCGTAACACCCCGGCCTGGGTGGCGAGGAGCAGGCGACTCAACAGTGGCGCGGGAACGGCGAGCAGTACGGTACGGGCGTTGGCGCGCTGTTGTTCCAGCTTGAGCTTCTCATCATTGCTGTAGGCCAGGCTGGTGGGTTGGCCATCGTTGGTCAGGCCCAACTGTTCGCCCACCCCCAACACGCGCAATGCCGGAACCACCAGTTGTGCGGAGGGTTGGGGGTTGATGGCGTCCATGCGCAAAAACAGCAAGACGTCGACATAGTCCCCCGGTGCCAGTTGGCCGCCGGCATTGATGACTTCGTCCACGGATACGGCGAGCGCGCGTTCGTCAGAACGAATCATCCGCGCCAGTTTGCTGCCGGCTTCGAAGCTTTCGTCACTGAGCCAGGTTCCGGCACGCAGGCTGCGCCAGGGCGCGCGACCGATCGCTTGATCGAGACGGGTGAGGCTGCCGGCAGGGGCGGTGCGGAGTTTTTCCACGGCCACGTCGGCGGCAGTGATTTGCACGAACGGCGCGATGTCATGCAGCAGCACGACGACGGGTTGGCGGGTGTCTTCTTCCTGTGGTGCCGCTGCCTGAGGAGTGGCGGCTGCCGGGGTGACGATCCCGGTCTGTGCAACCACAGGTGCGGCAGCCGGTTGCCGGCTCAGGGTAAAACCCCAGTAACCGGCAATGACAGCGCCCACCAGAGACAGTCCGGCAAGACCCAGAATGGCACGACTGTTCATGCGGCTCTCCCTTTCCTGCTGCGCAAAAAATTCATATCAGAGAACGAGAAAAATTTGCAATAAGGCAGCTATGAACATTGAACTATTTCGCTATTTGACCCTAGCGCAGCTAGTGCAAAATGCCATTACTGGCACTGAAATATCTGATAAAAGTGAATGATTAAGCTGAAATATCAGGTTATCTGACGCCAACTAAATGACTAATACTTTTGTATTAATGCGTTCTTACAGTTGTTGACCGGGGAAATGCCGACAATGCTGGTGCTGGCATAGGGGAATCATGTTGCGCCGATGCAACACCCGTGGTCATCAAGGAGAACGTCATGTCTGTTGCCAAGGTTGTTCAGAAGATCAAATCCGAGATCGCTTTCTATAAAAGTCTGGCCAAAGATACCGACGGGGCTTCGGGTATTGAGTACGCCATTGTGGCGGCGATGGTGGCGGTGGTGATTGCCGGGCTCAGTACTGGAATGGGTACTTCGATCACTACCATTTTTGGAAAAATCAAAACTGCGTTGGGCTAAGTATTGGTCAGTCGCCAGGGATAAAAACGAATTCTAATTTCAGCGCTAACCCACTCCAGGTGTCTCCTATGAACGCTCCTGTGCTTTCGCGCCAGCAACTTCTACTGGTCGACGACGAGGAAGAGGCGTTACTTGAGTTGGCCGAGTGGCTGGAGGGCGAAGGCTTTATTTGCTTTACCGCGACGTCGGTGAAACTGGCGTTGCAGCATTTGACACTCCATCCGGATATTGCACTGGTCATCACCGATCTGCGCATGCCGGAGGAGAGTGGCATGTCGCTGATCAAGCGCTTGCGCGAGCATACGTCGCGCCAGCATCTGCCGGTGATTGTGATGTCCGGACATGCGGGCATGGAGGACGTGAGTGACATGTTGCGGTTGCAGGTGCTGGACCTGTTTCGCAAGCCGATCTATCACGTACGGCTGTTGGAGACGTTGAACAACCTGTTTCCACTGCCGCGGCTTCAGTTGGTTTATCCCTGAATGTCGCTGTCTGGGTCTGGCGATCGGTTGACGGCTGGCTGACCCGCGAAGGCGGCCAGTAGAACACGACTCCCTCCAATATCCTTCGCCAGCATTGCGTCTTCTTCAGACGTTGTCAGGCAAGCGGCCGCCAATGGCCAGTCATGTGCTCCAGCTCTCCGGCGCCGATCAAGCGCAGATCGCCACTCGACCCCGCCGCACTGGCGAGCAACGTCACCTCGCTGGGCAGACGTACCGGTTTCTGGAATTGCACCGTGATCTCGAGGTTTGCCGTCGACAGGTGATCGGCCAGCGCGGCCAGGGTGCGCGCCTTGTTCCACAAACCATGGGCGATGGCCGAAGGAAACCCGAACAGTTTGGCGCTGGCTGCACTCAGGTGAATCGGGTTGTAGTCGCCGGACACCTTGGCGTACTGCCGGCCGATATCCGCGGGCGCTTTCCAGTGCGCGACTTCGCTCAGCGGCAGTGTCGAGACCAACACCTGCTCGACGGGCTCACCCTCAAGCTTGACGCCGCGACAGAGCATCCGGCTTTCAGCTTCCCACAGCGACCCGAGTTGATCATCGAGGGTGGTCACCAGGTCGAAGGTCGCACCCTTGGCGTGGGGTTGCAGGTTCTGCACTTGCACGCTGACCCGGACCCGATTGACCCCGCCCAGCGGCCGCAGTACGCGAATGCGATTGCTCAGATGAATCAGCCCCAGCAACGGAAACGGAAAGTCCTTGGCAGTCAGCAATTGCATCTGCAAGGCGAACGCGAGGATGTGCGGATAAGTCGGTGGCAGCAAACCATCGTCGGCGAACCCGCAGACCTTGCGATAGTCCGCCAGGCGTTTCGGATCGACATCGACCCAGCAGCGCAGACCGGCATCGGGCAGGGTGATGCCGCTGATTTTGCGTCGCGTCGCCGCGCGTAGATACAGCCCCGGCAGGCTCGGCTCGCGGTTGAGTGTGTGCCAATCAGTGATCATGCCTATGCCCCCAAAACGCTTTGCCCACAGACGCGCAATGCCTGCCCGGTGAATGCGCCCGTGCCCGGCTGCGCCAGCCACGCCACCGCTTCGGCGACGTCTTGAGGCAGGCCGCCCTGGCCCAGGGAGCTCATGCGTCGCCCGGCTTCGCGCAGGCCGAATGGTATGTGTGCGGTCATCTGGGTTTCGATAAACCCCGGTGCCACGGCATTGATGCTGATGCCCCGGGCCTGCAACAGCGGCGCCCAGGCCTGTGCCAGGCCGATCAGCCCGGCCTTGCTCGCCGCATAGTTGGTTTGTCCGCGATTGCCGGCGATGCCGCTGATCGACGCCAGCAGGATGACCCGGCCGTGGTCACGCAAGGTGCCGTTATCGAGCAAGGCCTTCGTCAGGACTTGCGGGGCATTGAGGTTGACCGCGAGTACGGCGTCCCAGAATTCCGGGGTCATGTTGGCCAGGGTTTTGTCGCGGGTGATGCCGGCGTTGTGCACCACGATATCGATGCCGTCGGGCAGCGCTTCGACCAGTTGCGTGGCGGCGTCCTCGGCGCAGATATCGAGGGTGATGCTGCGCCCGCCCAGGCGTGCGGCGAGGGCGTCGAGATCGGTTTTGGCGGGCGGCACGTCGAGCAGAATGACGTCGGCACCGTCGCGAGCCAGGGTTTCGGCGATGGAAGCACCAATGCCGCGCGCCGCGCCGGTGACCAGCGCCTTGCGCCCGGACAGCGGACGGGTCCAGTCGGTCACCGGGGTGTCGCAGGCGTTCAGGCGAATGACTTGCCCGGAGACGAAGGCGCTTTTCGGCGAAAGGAAAAACCGCAGCGGGCCTTCCAGTTGATCTTCAGCGCCTTCGCCGACGTGGATCAGCTGCAAGGTGCCGCCGCTGCGCAGTTCCTTGGCCAGCGAACGACTGAACCCCTCAATCGCCCGTTGGGCACTGGCGGCGAACGGGTCGCTCAAGGTCTGCGGCTCACGCCCGAGAATGACCATGTGCGCGCAGTGGTCGAGGTTCTTCATCAAGGGCTGGAAGAACTCGCGCAGCTGTTTGAGCTGATCGGTCTGCACCAGGTGAGTGGCATCGAACACCACGGCCTTGAGTTTCGGGCCATGGCCGGGAATCCACGCCGTGGCCAGCGAAGGATCGGTGGCGTAACTGTAGATGGCATCGGTCAGGCGATGGGCGAAGGCGCTGACGTTTTCCGCCAGCGGCCCGCCGCCGATCAGCAATGCGCCTTCGATAGGACGCAAGCGGCCCGCTTGCCAACGCTCCAGGCGCACCGGCGAAGGCAGGCCCAAGGCCCCGACCAGACGATGGCCGATGGAGGAATTGGCGAAGTCGATATAGCGGTCAGACATGGAACGCGCTCCAGCAGCTGAGGTTCAAAGTGTGGACCATGAATGGCGATCAGTCGTTCGATCCACGAGATAAGGCCTACGCTTGACCAGACTGTAGGAGCGAGCCCGCTCGCGATGGTGTATCCGTCGAAGTCAATGTAGCTGACACACCATCGCGAGCAAGCTCGCTCCCACAGGGGGCGGTTTTAACTTTCAAATGTTGATAGGGAGCTTTTCATGACTCAGCTGCGCCGCGTCGCGATCATCGGCGGTAACCGGATTCCCTTCGCCCGCTCCAACGGTGCATACGCCACCGCCAGTAACCAGGCCATGCTCACGGCTGCCCTCGAAGGCTTGATCGAGCGCTATAACCTGCATGGCCTGCGCATCGGGGAGGTGGTTGCCGGGGCGGTGCTCAAGCTGTCGCGAGACATGAACCTGACCCGCGAATGCGTGCTCGGCTCGCGGCTGTCACCCACGACCCCGGCCTATGACATCCAGCAAGCCTGCGGCACCGGACTGGAAGCCGCGTTGCTGGTGGCGAACAAGATTGCCCTGGGCCAGATCGACTGTGGCATTGCCGGCGGGGTCGACACCACGTCTGACGCGCCGATCAGTGTCAGTGAAGGCCTGCGCAAGATTCTGCTGCAAGCCAACCGCGCCAAAACCTCCGGCGACAAACTGAAAACCTTCCTGCAGTTGCGGCCCCGCGACCTGATCCCCGAGTTTCCGCGCAACGGCGAACCGCGAACCGGCTTGTCCATGGGGCAACACTGCGAGCTGATGGCACAGACCTGGAACATCCCCCGTGACGCACAGGATCAACTGGCCCTGGAGAGTCATCAAAAACTGGCTGCGTCCTATACGGAAGGCTGGCACAACGATTTGATGACGCCGTTCCTCGGCCTCACGCGCGACAACAACCTGCGTGCGGATTCGACGCTGGAAAAGCTGGCCTCGCTCAAACCGGCCTATGAAAAAAGTGCCAGGGGCACGCTGACGGCGGGCAACTCCACGCCGCTGACCGATGGCGCGTCACTGGTGCTGCTGGGCAGCGAAGCGTGGGCGAAGGAACGTGGCTTGCCCATTCTGGCCTACCTGCGCGACGGCGAGGCGGCGGCGGTGGATTTCGTCAACGGCGCCGAAGGGCTGTTGATGGCACCGGTGTATGCGGTGCCGCGCTTGCTGGCGCGCAACGGCCTGACGTTGCAGGACTTCGATTACTACGAAATCCACGAAGCCTTCGCCGCGCAAGTACTTTGCACCTTGAAGGCCTGGGAGGACCCGGACTATTGCAAGACCCGCCTGGGCCTCGATGCGCCTTTGGGGTCGATCGATCGCAGCCGGCTCAACGTCAAAGGCAGCTCGCTGGCGGCCGGGCACCCGTTTGCCGCGACGGGCGGGCGCATCGTTGCCAACCTGGCCAAGTTGTTGAATGCGGCAGGCAAAGGCCGGGGCCTGATCTCGATCTGTGCTGCGGGAGGGCAGGGCGTCACCGCCATCATCGAGCGCTGATTTTTGAAGGCAGCGAAGGACCTGTGGGAGCGGGCTTGCCCGTGATGGGGCCGGCACATTCAACATCTCTGTTGCCTGACACACCGCTATCGCGGGCAAGCCCGCTCCCACAAGGGGCCACCGGTGTTGAATAGATGTGTGACATGGCCTAACGTCGGCCCCATCAGCCGTCTTGCAACATAAGGTCAGTCAATGCCGACTAACGGACAAGTCACCCTCGAACGCAGCATTCCTCCCCTCAAGGCGTTGCCGCGTCCGCTGTATGCGCGGGTGGAGAGCCTCAATGCCGGTTCATGGACGCCGTCCCATCGCCACGACTGGGTGCAGTTTTCCTACGCGATCAGTGGCGTACTCGGCGTACACACTGCTGAAGGCAGTTTTTTCGCGCCGCCCCAGTGGGGGATCTGGATTCCGGCGGATCTGGAGCATCAGGTGGTGACCTCGATGCGCGCCGAGATGCGCAGCCTCTACGTGCGTCGCGAGGATTGCCAGTGGGCGGACGGGCGTTGCCGGGTGCTGGAAGTGACGCCACTGGCCCGTGAACTGATCAAGAGTTTTTGCTTGCTGCCGGTGGAGTATCCGCAGGGCGATAGCCCGCAGGCACGGCTGGTGAGTGTGCTGCTGGATCAATTGGCAACGTTGCCGGAAGTCGGGTTTTCCCTGCCGTTGCCTCGGCACGAACGGCTGCTGGGGTTGTGCAACGAACTGATCGAAAATCCCGAGCTCAACGTGACCTTGCAGGCGTGGGCTGAGCGCTTGGGCATTTCGGAGAAAACCCTGATGCGTTTGTTTCAGCGCGAAACGGGGTTGAGTTTCCGTGGCTGGCGCCAGCGCATGCGGCTGTTGTCATCGCTGAGCTTGCTGGAGGAGGGCGAAAGCGTGACCAACGCTGCGCTGGCGTGCGGGTATGACTCGACGTCGGCGTTCATTGCGGCGTTCAAAGGTCTGTTCGGGTTTACGCCGGGAGAGTTGTTTCGGCAGTGATGAAGCCTTCGCTGGCAAGCCAGCTCCCACAGAGGTCGCGTCGTTCCCGATATTGGGTACGACACGAACCTGTGCGAGCTGGCTTGCCAGCGATCGACCGCGCAGCGGTCTTCGGTCAGGTACGGAAGCGGCGAACCAACCCGTCCAGCTCATTCGACAACCCGGCCAGGCTCTGGGAATCCAGGCGCGCCGAGTTCGCCAGCTCCGCCACCAACTGCGCATCGCCATGGATGTGGCTGATGTGGCGGTTGATGTCTTCGGCCACTTGATGCTGTTGCTCGGCCGCCGTGGCGATCTGGGTGTTCATGTCGCGGATCACGTCCACCGACTCGCGAATCTGCCCGAAGCTGCTGCGCGCTTCACCGATGCGTATGACCGATTGCTGCGACACTTCCAGGCTCGCATGCATCTGCTGGGTCACTTGGCTGGTGCGTTTGGCCAGGTTGCCCAGCAGCCCGTCGATTTCCGCCGTGGAGTCGGCCGTGCGTTTGGCCAGGGCTCGCACTTCGTCGGCGACCACCGCGAAACCACGGCCTTGTTCACCGGCACGTGCGGCCTCGATGGCGGCGTTCAGCGCCAACAGGTTGGTCTGCTCGGCAATCGAACGAATGGTCCCGAGAATCGACTGAATGTCGTTGCTGTCGCGCTCCAGCTGTTGCATCGACTGGGCCGACTGTTCGATTTCCTGGCTCAGGCGATCGACGCTGGTCACGGCGGCGTCAATCTGTTGCTGGCCTTCGCGGGCCTGGCGCTGGCCACTGTCGGCCGATTCGGCGGCCTGGCTGCAAGAGCGGGCCACTTCGTTGGCGGTGGCGACCATTTCGTGGAACGCGGTGGACACCATGTCCACGGCTTCACGTTGACGACCGGCCGCTTCGGCCATGTCGTGGGAAACCTGCGTCGAGCTCTTGGAGGTGTCGAGGATTTTGCTCGCGGCGCCGCCAATGCTCTGAATCAGGTTGCGGATCGCGGCCAGGAACTGGTTGAACCAGTTGGCCAGTTGCGCGGTTTCATCGCGACCACGGATTTGCAGGTTCTGGGTCAGGTCGCCCTCACCCTGGGCGATGCCTTCCAGTCCGCTGGCCACGCTGCGGATCGGGCGCACGATAAGGCTGGCGAAACTGGCGCCGACGACGGCGAAGAGTACCGCCAGCACAGCGGCGATGATGGCGATCAACCAGGTCAGTTGGGTTGCCGCACTCATGACTTCGCTTTGCTTGATCAGGCCGATGAAGGTCCAGCCCAATTGCTCCGACGGCCAGACGTTGGCCATGTAGCGCTCGCCGTTGAGCTCGACTTCGACCAGACCTTTACCGGCCTTGGCCAATTGCGCGTAACCGTCGCCGAGGCTGCTCAGGGCTTTGAAGTTATGTTCCGGTTGTTTCGGGTCCACCAGTACGGTGCCGTTGTTTTCCATCAGCATCAGGTAGCCGGACTCACCCAGTTTGATCTGTTTGACGATTTCGGTGAGCTGCTTGAGCGACACGTCGATGTTGACCACGCCACCCTGGGCACCCAGTTGGTTGGCCACGGCGCGCACGGTACTCACCAGCACGGCGTCATCGCCAGCCCAGTAATAGGCTTCGGTGCGCACAGTCTTGCCCGGGTTGGCCATCGCCGTTTTGTACCAGGGACGAACGCGTGGATCGTAGTTGGCCATTTTGGCGTCGCCAGGCCAGAACGCATAACCACCACTGGCCAGGCCGTAGGACACGTAGGAGTAAGCCGGATGGCTGGCGGCCAGGGCCGCAAACAAATCAAACAGCTTGGTGTCGATCTCGGTGTCTGGAATGTTCGCGGCGTCAGCGCTGACGCGGCTTTTCACGCTGGCGTCGGCTGTCTTGACCAAGGGCTGGTTGGCCAGGTACTCGACGTTCTGGCTGATGCCGTCGAAAAACAGCTGCATGGCGTTGCTGACCTGACGAATCTCGCGGCCGCTGCCGTCGATGAAATTGTCCTTGGCATCGGTGCGCAGGTTCAGCACCACAAGGGTGGCGACCAGGACCACGGGCAAGCAGGCGATGATTGCAAACGCCCACGTCAACTTCTGTTTGATATTCATCCGCGCTCCATATTTTGTTGTAACCCACGTAGTGCAGAGGACTCGCGGAATTATTGGCAGACATAAACTGAGTTGTTGATCCCGTTCCTGGGAGAGTCGTCGTCTTCTATTGAAACGAGCGTCGGACAATTCGCTTTGTTACTAATGACTTCGGCTGCTCTCGTGGGAAATTGAGGGCTGTTGGAAAAAAATCCTACGAAAAAGGTCGGTCGGTATGTCGGATTTTGTCGTCAATACCCTTGTATCCCTTCTCCAACAAGTGCTGCGGGCTCGGCTATGATTCTTGGCGGTCGATGAGCATCGGCGGAATTTGTCAGGTTTTTCGGCACATTGTGTGCAACGGCAGCGTTCATAGGTCGGCAACCCCTCCCGTCAAGGAGAGGATTGCCGTATAACGAATGACTTTCGCGTGTTTGGCAATAAAGGACCCACAATAAAAGCTGATGAAGACTCCAAAACGCATTGAACCCCTGATCGAAGACGGTCTGGTCGACGAAGTGCTGCGCCCACTCATGAGTGGTAAAGAAGCAGCTGTTTATGTGGTGCGCTGCGGTAACCAGTTACGTTGCGCGAAGGTCTACAAGGAGGCGAATAAACGTAGTTTTCGTCAGGCGGCCGAGTACCAGGAAGGCCGCAAGGTGCGCAATAGCCGTCAGGCCCGGGCCATGGCCAAGGGCTCCAAGTTCGGCCGCAAGGAAACCGAGGACGCCTGGCAGAACGCCGAAGTGGCGGCGCTGTTCCGTCTGGCCAACGCCGGTGTGCGAGTGCCCAAGCCGTACGACTTCCTCGAAGGCGTGCTGTTGATGGAGTTGGTGGCCGACGAGTACGGTGATGCCGCGCCGCGTCTGAACGATGTGGTGCTGGAACCGGACCAGGCACGCGAGTATCACGCGTTTCTGATTTCGCAGATCGTGCTGATGCTGTGTACCGGTCTGGTGCACGGTGACCTGTCGGAGTTCAACGTATTGCTGACCCCGACCGGTCCGGTGATCATCGACCTGCCCCAAGCGGTGGACGCAGCCGGCAACAACCACGCGTTCAGCATGCTGGAGCGGGACGTGGGCAACATGGCGTCCTACTTCGGGCGGTTCGCGCCGGAGTTGAAAAAGACCCGGTACGCCAAGGAAATGTGGGCCTTGTACGAGGCCGGCACCTTGCACCCGGCCAGCGTCTTGACCGGCGAGTTCGATGAACCGGAAGAGATAGCTGACGTGGGCGGCATCATGCGCGAGATCGAGGCCGCACGGCTCGATGAAGAGCGCAAGCAAGCGGCGCGTGCCGCTGATGACGCGCCACCGGGCAAGGCCGAAGAACCGCCTCCGCCGTGGATGCAGTAATCGGCTAAAGAAAAACCCGGCTTCGGCCGGGTTTTTTGTAGGGTTACAGATTCAACATGGATGTCGCCTGATCGTCCGCCTTCGCGGGCAAGCCCGCTCCCACAGATTTTTTGGGTGTACGGGAATGCGAGCACCCTTAATGACTAATGTGGGAGCGGGCTTGCCCGCGAAGGCGTCAGTACATTCAGCATCAAGGTGTCAGGCAGAAACAGGTTCAGCACAGCACCCCGATTCCAGGTTCTTGAGAATCGGACAGTCCGGCCGGTGATCCCCTTGGCAGTGCTCAACCAGGTCCTGGAGGGTATCGCGCAACTGGCCCAGTTCTCGGATCTTCTGATTCAGCTCCTCGATATGCTGACGGGCCAGGGCTTTGACATCGGCGCTGGCGCGCTGGCGGTCCTGCCAGAGGGCCAGCAATTTGCCGACTTCTTCCAGGGAAAAGCCCAAATCCCGGGAGCGCTTGATAAACGCCAGGGTATGCAAATCGTCGTCACTGTAGATCCGATAACCGCTGTCGGTGCGATGGGCGGCCTTGAGCAGGCCGATAGACTCGTAATACCGGATCATCTTGGCGCTCAGGCCACTGTGGCGCGCCGCTTGGCCGATGTTCATCGGTTGTCCTCCAGGTCCTTGGGTTTCCAGGTTTTCAACAGCAGCGCGTTACTCACGACGCTGACACTCGACAACGCCATGGCCGCGCCGGCCAGTACCGGGTTGAGGAAGCCGAAAGCCGCCAATGGAATGCCAATCAAGTTGTAGACGAACGCCCAGAACAGGTTTTGCCGGATCTTCGCGTAAGTCTTGCGGCTGATATCCAGCGCGGCGGGCACCAATCGTGGATCGCCGCGCATCAGGGTGATGCCGGCGGCGTGCATGGCTACGTCTGTGCCGCCACCCATGGCGATGCCGATGTCTGCCGCAGCGAGGGCCGGCGCATCATTGATGCCGTCACCGACCATCGCCACCACGCCGGTTTCCTTCAGCGCGGTGACCGTGGCGGCTTTGTCGGCAGGCAGCACCTCGGCATGCACGTCGCTGATGCCCAGCGCTTCAGCCACCACTTTGGCGCTGCCACGGTTGTCGCCGGTCAGCAAGTGACTGCTGATGTGCCGTGCGCTCAGTTGTTGCACCGCTTGCAGTGCGCCGGGCTTGAGTGTGTCACCAAAGGCGAACAGGCCCAGCACCCGTGGCTCCGGGGTTTGCTCGATGAGCCAGGACAAGGTCCGGCCTTCGGTTTCCCAGGCGCTTGCCGAATCGGCCAAGGGACCCGTGCTCAAGCCGCTCTCGTCCAGCAATCGCCGATTGCCCAGGGCCAGCCGCCGGCCTTCGAGGCTCCCGGCAATGCCGCGTCCGGTCAGGGACTGACTGTCGCTGACATCGGCCACGGTCAGGCCACGTTCGCTGCAGGCATCCAGCACCGCCTTGGCCAGTGGATGTTCGCTGCCCCGTTGCAGGGCGCCGGCCATTTGCAGCAGCGCGGCTTCGTCACCGTCGATGGCGCTCAAATGGGCGATACGCGGAGCGCCCGAGGTCAGGGTGCCGGTCTTGTCGAACACCACCGCGCTGACTTCATGGGCGCGTTCCAGCGCTTCAGCGTCCTTGATCAGAATCCCGTAGCGCGCCGCGACCCCGGTGCCGGCCATGATTGCCGTCGGTGTCGCCAGTCCGAGGGCGCATGGACAAGCGATCACCAACACCGCCACGGCGTTGATCAACGCGGTTTCCATCGGTGCGCCGTACAGCCACCAACCGATCAGCGTCGCCAGGGCCATTAGCAAGACCACCGGCACGAATACCTGGCTGACTTTATCCACCAGTTTCTGGATCGGTGCTTTCGCCGCTTGAGCGTCTTCCACCAGACGGATGATGCGCGCCAATACGGTTTCCGCACCGAGCGCCTGAGTGCGAACCAGCAACCGGCCTTCACCATTGATTGCGCCGCCGGTGACCTTGTCGCCAGGCTGTTTCGGCACCGGCAGGCTTTCGCCGCTGATCAGCGCTTCGTCGGCATGGCTCTGGCCTTCGACCACGGCACCGTCCACCGGGAAACGTTCGCCGGGTTTGACCAGCACCAGGTCATTGAGGCGCAAGGCGCTGATGGCGACTTCTTGCTCACGACCGTCGACGATTTGAATGGCTCGCTCGGGGCGCAGTGCTTCGAGGGCGCGAATGGCGCTGGCGGTCTGGCGTTTGGCACGACTTTCCAGGTATTTGCCCAAGAGCACCAAGGCGATCACCACCGCCGAGGCTTCGAAATACAGGTGTGGCATGCGTCCGGCGGCAGTGGCCCATTCATACAGACTCAAGCCATAACCGGCGCTGGTGCCCAGGGCGACCAGCAAATCCATGTTACCGGCCCCGGCACGTACGGCTTTCCAGGCCGCGACATAAAAGCGCGCGCCAAAGATGAACTGCACTGGCGTGGCCAACGCAAATTGCACCCAGGCCGGGAGCATCCAGTGCACGCCGAACGGTTGCAGCAGCATCGGCAGCACCAACGGCAAGGCGAGGGTGATGGCGGCGAGCAAGGCCCAGCGCTCGCGGTGCAGGCGAGTGTGCTGGCGGTCGGTTTGTGGCTGTTCGGCCTCCCAGACGCTGGCGCTGTATCCGGCCTTGGTCACGGCGGCGAGCAGGGTTTGCGGATCGATCTGGCCGAGCAATTCGAGGTGGGCGCGCTCGTTGGCCAGGTTGACGCTGACGCTCTTCACACCGGGTACTTTGTTCAACGCCCGTTCGACGCGACCGACGCAAGAGGCGCACGTCATGCCGTCAATGCTCAACTCCAGGCTGTGCTGCGGCACGCTGTAGCCGGCGTTTTGCACGGCTTCCATCAAGGCCGGCAGGCTGTCGGCGGGTGCTTGAACACGGGCCTGCTCAGTGGCCAGGTTGACGCTGACAGCCGTGGCGCCAACGACTTTGCTCAAGGCGCGTTCGACACGGCCGGCGCAACTGGCGCAGGTCATGCCGGCAATGGGCAGATCGTAGGTAATGGATTCGGACATGGGGCACGCTCCCTGTAGTGGATGGCCACAGGATCAACCTTGCCATGCGGGTAAGGTCAAGCGCCATTAAGAAATTCACTGCAATCCAACTGTAGGAGCGAGCCTGCTCGCTCCCCCAAGGGCGCTATGTCAGTACTCGAGCGCCGCTTGTTTGAGGTACATCCCTTCCTGCGTCATCGCAATCCGGAACTTCAGCACGTCCCCGGCCCGAAGCGTGATGTTTTGCGAGCCCGGCGCCAACATGCCCGGATTGCAGCCAGGTGCCTGGCCGGGCAGCAGTTTCAGGCGCAGCGAGACATTGCCCGGCGGCAGATTGAACGAAGTGCTTTGCTCCTGGAACAACCGCGCCGACAACTGATCCTGGATGTAAACGCCAATCTCGCAGTTGGTCGACACTTCCAGCCGTTCGCGGGAAATGATCAGCACACCATAATCCTCCCCGGCAGCATTGGCCGAGGGCATGGCGGCGAAAAGGCTGAGAAAGCCAAACAGGCTGAAAGCTGACCAGCGCATGGCTGAATCTCCTGAGATCGAGTCATAGATGGACGCAGCTTGGCCGAGCGCGACGCCGATTGCCAGCCCGGCAGATTATTTCAGAACTTGACCTTGCCATGATGGCAAGCTCGACACTGCGCGTCGCCTCTTTAAAGAACCTCATTCAAGGAGTTGTCCCATGCAAGTATTCAATGTTGAAGGCATGTCCTGCGGCCATTGCGTCAAAGCCATCACGGCTGCGGTACAGGCCAGGGATGCGGCCGCCAGTGTGCGGGTCGATCTGGCGGCGAAAGAAGTGGGCGTCGAAAGTTCGCTGAGCGCCGAGCAGGTGATCGCGGCGATCAGCGAAGAAGGTTATGACGTCAAGTTAGCCTGATTTTTTAATAGTTAGCGAGCTATCTGAATGTTCAAGGCATCCATGCACGGCTAGACTGTCGGGCTGCTGACTCTGCCCAACTGGATGCCTGATGAACCTGCGCACAATCCTCATTCTCGGCGCCTTGAGCGCGTTCGGTCCGCTGGCGATCGATTTTTACTTGCCGGCCTTTCCGGCCATGGCGCTTGCCTTTGCTACCGATGAGCAACATGTGCAGCTGACGCTGGCGGCATACTTCTTTGGCCTGTCCATCGGTCAATTGGCCTATGGCCCGGTGGCGGATCGCTTTGGGCGACGCATTCCCCTGTTGATCGGCGTCGGGCTGTTCACCGCTGCCTCGCTGGCCTGCGCCTATGCGCCGGACCTCGATTGGCTCATCGGCGCGCGTTTCGTCCAGGCGCTGGGCGGGTGTGCGGGGATGGTGATCTCACGGGCGGTGGTCAGCGACAAATGCGATGCGGTGGGGTCGGCGAAAGTTTTTTCGCAGTTGATGCTGGTCATGGGGCTGGCGCCGATTCTTGCGCCGATGCTCGGCGGCGTGCTGGTCAACACCGCGGGGTGGCAGTCGATCTTCCTGGTGTTGACCGGTTTCAGCGCGTTGGCCGGTCTGGCCGTGGCCCTTGGATTGCCGGAAAGCATGCCCGCCCATTTGCCGCGCCAACCCTTGTCGGGGGCGTTGCGCCAGTATGGACGGCTGTTGAAGGATCCGGTGTATCTCGGCCACGCGCTGACCGGTGGTATCGCCATCGCCGGGATGTTTTCCTACATCGCCGGTTCGCCATTCGTCTTCATCAAACTTTATGGTGTTCCGGCCGAACATTTTGGCTGGTTTTTCGGGGCCAATGCGGCGGGTTTCATTCTGGTGGCCCAGGTCAATGCACGGCTGTTGGCCCGGCGTGGCCCGGCGTTCCTGCTGGCGCGCACGGTGTGGATCTACCTTGGCGCCGGCCTGGCGTTGCTCGCCGTCAGTGCGCTGCATACCGCACAGCTTTGGCCGTTGTTGATTCCGCTGTTTGTCTGCATCGCCAGCCTGGGTTGCATCCTGCCCAACGCATCGGCCTGCGCGATGAACGGCCAGGGCGCCCGCGCCGGCAGCGCCTCGGCGATGCTCGGTTGCCTGCAATTCAGTGTGGCCGCCGGAGCTTCCGCGCTGGTGGGCGTTTTACACGACGGCAGCGCGATGCCGATGGCCTTGGTCATCAGCCTGTGCGGCATTCTGGTGGTGAGCGCGGCGATGCTTACCCGACGCTTGCAGAATGCCCGGGCGTTGGTGCAAGCCCAGGTCTGAGGGCGGACTCAGCCGGCAGCTCGCTGCTGACGGTCGGGAATTTGATGGGGGGCCTGCAAGCGCGCTTCAAGCGTGTTGGTGAAGGCGCGTGCTTCGGCTTCGCTGCGAAAAGTCACCGCATGTTGGTCCAGACGAACTTGCCACTGGGACTTTGCCAATTCTTTTATCAGGATCTTCATTACTGACCTCCTCAGATAAAAATGTGTCTCACAGAGGTGTCGATTGTAGTCCTGAATACGATCGCAATTGTGACAAGGATCAAGCTTCTGACTGACGGTGTCGCCCGTGCTCGGGGCGACACCGAAGCCATCGGCCTAGAAGCCTTCCAGCACAATCTTGCCCTTGGACTTTCCGCTCTCGAGCAGCGCATGGGCTCGGCGCAAATTCGTCGCGTTGATTGTGCCGAAGTGCTCGCCAACCGTGGTTTTCAGCGTCCCGGCATCAATCAACTGGGCCACGCGATTGAGCAGTTTGTGCTGCTCGATCATGTCGGCGGTTTCGAACAGTGAGCGGGTGTACATGAACTCCCAGTGCAGCGACAGGCTCTTGCGCTTGAGCTTGGTCACGTCGAGGGTTTTCGGGTCATCGATCAGTGCCAGCTTGCCTTGCGGTGCCAATGCCTCGACCAGTTGATCCAGGTGATGATCGGTCTGGGTCAGGCTGGCAACGTGGGTCACGTGTTCGATACCGGCGTGTTTGAGTGCTTCGCTCAGCGGTTGGCTGTGATCGACCACCAGGTCGGCGCCCAAGTCTTTCACCCAGCTTTGGGTTTGCGGACGCGAAGCGGTGCCGATGACGTTCAGGCCAGTGAGTTGTTTCGCCAGTTGCGTGAGGATCGAGCCGACACCGCCGGCTGCGCCGACGATCAGCAGGCTCTGGCCTTCATCGACTTTGCCTTCGCGTACTTGCAGGCGTTCGAAGAGCAGTTCCCACGCCGTGATGGCGGTCAGCGGCAGGGCGGCCGCTTCGGCGAATCCCAGGGTTTTGGGCATGTGGCCGACGATCCGTTCATCCACCACGTGCAGTTCGCTGTTACCACCGGCGCGGGCGATGGAGCCTGCGTAGAACACTTTGTCGCCGGTCTTGAACAGGGTCACTTCGCTGCCAACGGCTTTGACCACACCGGCCACGTCCCAGCCCAGCACCTTGGCCGCGCCGCCCTCAGGCTGGACGTTCTGGCGGACCTTGGTGTCCACCGGGTTGACCGATATGGCTTTGACTTCTACCAACAGGTCGCGGGGCCCGGCGACAGGCTCCGGCAGTTCGATGTCTTGCAGGGATTTTTCGTCGCTGATTGGCAGGGAGGCGTAATAGGCGATGGCTTTCATGGAGGGCTCCGTTAACTAATAGAAGAAAGATTCAGGCGAGGGCTTGCAGGCGCTTGAGTTCGAAGTGTTCGAGAAAATCCCCGGCCCTGGCGCGGAAGTGCTGGATATGAGCACTGGCGTCATGGGCTTGCAGGGCTTCATCGCTGCTCCAGCGCTCAATCATGTAGAAGGCCAGTGGATTGGCCAGGTCCTGATGCAGATCGTATTGCCCGCAACCCGCCTCGGCACGGGTCGGCTCCACCAGCGCCCGCAAGTGCTGTTCGAGGGCGTCCTGCTGGCCGGGTTTGGCGATGAGGGTGGCGATAGCGGTAAAAGGCTGGGACATCTTCGACTCCGGGAGCGGGGTGATTTCGATGGAGAGATGATTGGCTATTTCTACTGAAGATAAAACCCGCTAAAAGAGCAGTCTCTTTCAATATTTTTTTGATAATCGAGGCTTCACATGCTGCGTTTCGATGACTTGCAGTTGTTTGTCCGGGCGGCGGACCTGGGCAGTCTGTCGGCGGCCGCGCGGGGTATGGACATGTCGGCGGCGGTGGCCAGTGCCGCCTTGAAACGCATCGAACAGCAGCTCGGCGCCCGCCTGTTGGCGCGCTCCACGCGCAGCCTGCGCCTGACCGCCGAGGGCGAAGGTTTTCTCGAATACGCCCGGGCGGCCCTGAGCAATCTCGACGAGGGTCGGCGTTTGTTGGCCAGCGGACAGGACCAGGTCAGCGGCGTGTTGCAGTTGTCGGCACCGTCGGACTTCGGGCGCAACCTGTTGTTGCCCTGGCTCGACGAGTTTCAGCGCGAGCACCCGAAACTCACGGTGCGCCTGTTGCTGGGCGACCGTATCGCCGATCTGTTTCGGCAGCCGGTGGACATTGCCCTGCGTTATGGCGAGCCGGAAGACTCCAGCCTGGTGGCGTTGCCCATCGCCCCGCAGAACCGGCGAGTCCTCTGCGCTTCACCGGATTATCTGGCCCGGCATGGTGAGCCGCGGCAACTGGAGCAACTGGCCCAACACAATTGCCTGCTGTTCATGCTCGGCAGTCGCGTCCACGACCACTGGAGTTTCCACGATGGCAAGCGCGAGATCAGCCTGACGGTCAGTGGCGATCGTTTCAGTGACGATGCCGATGTGGTGCGTTTGTGGGCGGTGGCGGGGGCAGGCATCGCCTACAAGTCCTGGCTTGACGTGGCGGCCGATGTAATCGCCGGCCGTTTGAAGGTGCTGATGCCCGAGCTGCTCTGCGAGCGCGCACCGCTGAATCTGCTGTGCGCCCATCGCGCCCAACTGAGTAAGCCAGTGAACCTTTTGCGAGAAATGTTGGCCAGCCGATGTGCGCGGTTGAGCAGTCATTTTCCGGGGTTGGCGGGCATTGATCATTAATCGCAGGAAAAAAGCGAAATTTCCCTCAGGAACTATCACCACCAACGCTTCGCGGAGGGCAGGAACCAGGCGCTAACCCGCCTATACTAGCGCTCGCCTCATGTCCGCACCGTCGATCCGAATGGCGAGGCCTCGCTGGAGCCGACCTTGCCCCATATCCCGTCGTTTGCCCTCTGCAACCCTTGTCCGGTGAGGGCTTGAGTGAGCGATGGTTTTGTCCGGTGAATGGCGGTTATCGCGTCTTGGCCGACGACACATTACTGCTCAAGATGTCCCGTGAGCAGTAGACGAAACGATTCAACAGGGAGTGAATACATGGAACATGCACCTTGCATCAGCCAGATAGCCACCTTGCTGGCTGACCCAAAGCGCAGCGCAATGATGTGGGCCTTGATGGACGGCTCGGCACGACAGACTGAAGAGTTGGCGTTGTTGGCGGGTCTGTCACCGTCTTCGGCCAGTGCGCATCTGGGGCGTTTGTCCGCCGGAGGTCTGTTGAAGGTCGAGCCCCGCGGGCGCAAGCGTTTCTTCCGCCTGGCCGCCCCTGAAGTCGGCGCGGCGATCGAAGCCCTGGCCAGTGCGACGATTGCCAGCACCCCACAGAATATCCCTGACATTTTCAAACGCACCGCGCCCCTGGCCAAATCGCTGCCGACCCGTTCGCCATTGTTGCGTGCCCGGCTTTGCGATGATCATTTGGGCGGCACACTGGCCGCTGACCTGTATCAGCGGTTACTGGATTCAGGCTGGATCGAACAGTTTGATCAGCGTGTCACGATCACGTTCAAGGGTTCCACGGAGCTGGCGGCTCGTGGTGTCTACATCCAGGCACTGGCCCATCGCAACGGCCGGGTCGCGTGCGCATGCCCGGACTGGAGCGAAAGACGCGCGCACCTGGGCGGTTCATTGGGGGCTGCGTTGTTGCAGCTGTTCATGCAATCAGGTTGGTTGAGCCTGGCCAACGATTCGCGGGCCTTGCAGATTACCGTCGCCGGGCAGCGTGAAATTCACCGTTTTGCCAAGGAAACCGAGCTGGAACTGGCGCTCTAGGGCTTTTTCAGGCTGACGTCTGGGGTTGGGGCGCCAGACGTCGTTCAGAAGCCCGGACAGGTCGCATCCAGCAATAACCCTCCATGGCTATCACGCACACTCGAACCGGGGACTTCCTGGATTGGGGGATGCGGTATGGACACACGAAGCTATAGCGCGGCAGAACGTCTGGAACGACTGCCCATCAGCGGTTATCACCGCGTCATTTTCATCATTATCGCCCTGGCGTTTTTCTTCGACTCCATGGACCTGGCGATGATGACGTTCCTGCTCGGTTCCATCAAAGCCGAGTTCGGCCTGAGCACCGCGCAGGCCGGGCTGCTGGCCAGTTCGAGCTTTTTCGGAATGGTGGTGGGCGCGTCTCTGTCCGGAATGCTGGCCGACCGCTTCGGGCGTAAGCCGGTGTTCCAGTGGAGCATCGTGTTGTGGGGGCTCGCCAGCTACCTGTGTTCCACGGCGCAAACGATAGAGACGCTAACGTTGTTCCGAGTCCTCTTGGGGATCGGCATGGGCATGGAGTTTCCCATTGCTCAGTCGATGCTGTCCGAACTGATTCCGGCCAAACGGCGCGGACGCTACATCGCCTTGATGGACGGTTTTTGGCCGCTTGGCTTCGTCGCGGCCGGGGTGCTTTCCTACTTCCTGCTGCCGGTGATTGGTTGGCGGGATATTTTTCTGGTGTTGGCGGTGCCGGCGGTGTTCGTCCTGGCGATCCGCTTTTTCATTCCCGAGTCACCGCGCTGGCTGGAACAGGCCGGCCACCATGAGGCGGCGGATACGGTATTGCGGCGCATCGAGGAGCGGGTCAGGACGTCATTGGGCCATTCACACTTGCCCGAGCCGATTCGCCTGCCGCAGGTGGCCAGTCAACCGGGCAACTTTTTTTCGGCACTGAGGCAGATCTGGTCGCCGCTGTATCGCCAGCGCACGATGATGATCTGGAGCGTCTGGTTCTTCGCCTTGCTCGGCTTCTATGGCCTGACCTCCTGGCTCAGTGCCTTGCTGCAACAATCGGGTTTTGCCGTGACTCAGTCGGTGTACTACACGGTGTTGATTTCCCTCGGCGGGATTCCCGGTTTCCTGATGGCGGCCTGGCTGGTGGAGCGCTGGGGACGTAAGCCGGTGTGCGTCGTGACGCTGCTCGGCGGCGGAGTGATGGCGTTTCTTTATGGGCAGAGTGCGGTGTTTGGCGGCAACGTCAGCCTGCTGATCGCCTCGGGGTTGTTGATGCAGTTTTTCCTGTTCGGCATGTGGGCGGTGCTCTATACCTACACGCCGGAGCTGTACCCGACATCGGCGCGGGCCACCGGCTCGGGTTTTGCCTCGGCGATTGGTCGCGTGGGTTCGCTGCTTGGGCCTCTGGTGACCGGGCTGGTGTTCCCGATAACGGGGCAGGGCGGGGTGTTTGCCCTGGGGGCGTTGTGTTTTGCGTTGGCGGCACTGGTGGTCTGGGTCTTCGGGATGGAGACGCGGGGCAAGACCCTGGAGGAATTGGCCGAGCCGGTGTCCATCGGCTAAATGCTGACCCTGTGGGAGCGAACAAGCGCGCTCCCACATTGGTTTGCGGAGCGCTTACGGTTTTACCAGGCGTGCATCCAGGCTGTTCTGCGCCAACCGTTTGGCCTGGTCCTGGGTCATGCCCAGATCGGTGTACAACGCATGGAAGTTTTCGGTGACGTAACCGCCGAAGTACGCCGGGTCATCCGAATTCACGGTCACTTTCACGCCACGCTCGAGCATGTCGAGAATGTTGTGCTGCGACATGTGATCGAACACGCGGAGCTTGGTGTTCGACAACGGGCACACGGTCAGCGGGATTTGCTCATCGATGATGCGTTGCATCAGGCGTTCGTCTTCGATGGCGCGCACGCCATGGTCGATGCGCTGGATTTTCAGCAGGTCGAGGGCTTCCCAGATGTACTCGGGTGGGCCTTCTTCACCCGCGTGGGCGACGGTGAGGAAGCCTTCGCCGCGGGCACGATCGAACACGCGCTGGAACTTGCTCGGCGGGTGGCCCATCTCGGAACTGTCCAGGCCGACGGCGACGAATGCGTCACGGAATGGCAGTGCCTGGTCGAGGGTCTTCTGTGCTTGTTCTTCGCTCAGGTGACGCAGGAAACTCAGGATCAAACCGCTGCTGATCCCCAGTTGCTGTTCACCGTCCTTCAACGCGGCGGCGATGCCGTTGAGCACCACTTCGAATGGAATGCCACGGTCGGTGTGGGTCTGCGGATCGAAGAACGGTTCGGTGTGAATCACGTTCTGCGCCTTGCAACGCAACAGGTAGGCCCAGGTCAGGTCGTAGAAATCCTGGGAGGTGCGCAACACGTCGGCGCCCTGGTAATACAGGTCGAGGAACTCTTGCAGGTTGTTGAAGGCGTAGGCCTTGCGCAAGGTATCGACGTCGCTCCACGGCAGGGCGATCTTGTTGCGTTCAGCCAGGGCGAACAGCAGCTCGGGTTCCAGCGAACCCTCAAGGTGCAGGTGCAGTTCTGCCTTGGGCAGGGCGTTCAGCCAGTCGTACATAGTCTGTTCTCATCAGGTGCAATGGTCGCCATTCTACAGGTGCTCGCTGCAATAATTGGTAAAACCTGACCGAGGGGTTCATCACACCGTTTGCTGTTCCCGTCGATAGGCGTAGGTATCGGCGAAGCGCGAGAGCAGGAATTCAGCACAGGTCGTGGTCGGGTATTTAGCCGGGCGCAGCTCATCCTGACAGCCGGGCAGGCATTCGATGCGCGTGTCGGGGTGTGGCTCGGCGAAGAACGGCATCGAATAGCGATCCACGCCCAGCGGGCTGATCACCCGGTGTGGCGTCGACAGGTAACGGTCATTGCTCCAGCGCGCCATCATGTCGCCCAGATTGACCACGAACGTGCCTTCGATGGGGGGCGCCTCAATCCATTCGCCTTTTACGTTTCTGACTTGCAGGCCGCCGGCGGCATCTTGATAGAGCAGGGTGATGCACCCGTAATCGGTGTGGGCACCGGCACCTTGTTGTTCGGCGGAACTGGCCGTGTGGCGCGGCGGGTAATGGATCATCCGCAAAACACTGACGGGTTCGTTGAAGCGCGTATCGAAAAAGTCGCGTTCGATCCCCAGCGCCAGGGTCATCGCCCGCAACAGCGTTTGCGCGAGGGCCTGCATGTCGAGGTAGTGCTGCTCCATCAGTGCTTCCCAGCCCGGCACTGAAGGATGACGATTCGGGCCACGCAGGGGTTTTTCCGCCAGCACCTCGGGATGGTCGGCGGGCAGGTGCAAACCCATGTCGAAGGTCTCTTTGAGGTCGCTGGGTTTGCCCGGGTCAAGCTGCTCGGTGGCGATGGCGCCATATCCGCGATGGTGGCGGGTCTGGGTGATGTCGATCTTGAGCTTTTCGGTGGCAGGTTGAGCGAAGAAATGCCTGGCGCTGTCGAGTACGGCGTCGATCCGTGCGGCGCTGATCGGATGGCCCTTGATATAGAAAAAGCCCCATTCGCGGCAGGCGTGGTCGATTTGTGCTGCCACCTCAGACCAGGCGTTCTGGTTGTCGCTGTAGAGCGGGGCGATGTCGATGATGGGAAGGCTGGTCATGCGATTGTCCTGAGAAGTACGCAAACGGGAAAACGCTGGGGAGCCTGTGGGAGCGGGCTTGCCCGCGATGACGTCAGCACATCCTGCATCTCTGTTGACTGAATGTCCGCTATCGCGGGCAAGCCCGCTCCCACAGGGTTTGTGTTGATCGTTGGATTACTTCGGCATCTCGGCCTTCATGCCTTCCACGTAGTAATTCATCGACGCCAGCTCCGCATTGGTCGCGCTCAAGCCCGCCGGAATTTTCTCGGCCCCGGCCTGATCCTTGATCGGCCCGGTGAACGGCTGCAATGCACCGCTCTTGATGTCGGCAATGATCTGCTCGGCCTCGGCTTTCACCGGCGCCGGCACCAGGTCGCTGATCGGCAGTTCAACCGTGCCTTCTTTCAATCCGCCCCAGTAATCCTGGGATTTCCAGGCATGGTCGATCACGCTCTGGGTGGCCTGAATGTAGTGCGGGGCCCAGTCATTGACGATGGACGTCAGCACCGCTTTGGGCCCGAAGTGCGCCATGTCCGAAGCGTAGCCGACGGCATACACGCCACGCCGCTCGGCGGCCTGGATCGGTGCCGGGCTGTCGGTGTGCTGGAACACCACGTCCACGCCCTGGTCGATCAGTGCGTTGGCGGCATCGGCTTCCTTGCCCGGATCGAACCAGGAATTGACCCACACCACCTTGATTTCGGTACCGGGGTTGTACTTGTTCAGGGCCAGTTGAATGGCGTTGATGTCGCGAATCACTTCCGGGATCGGGAACGATGCGACGTAGCCGATCTTCTTGGTCTTGGTCATCTTCGCCGCGAGGAAGCCGCCGACGTAGCGACCCTCGTAGGTGCGCGCCAGGTAGGTGCCGAGGTTCTTGTCCTGCTTGTAGCCGGTGGCGTGTTCGAAGGTCACTTTGGGAAATTGTCTGGCGACTTTCAGCGTCGGGTTCATGTAGCCGAAGGAGGTGGTGAAGATCAGGTCGTACTTGTCCTTGGCCATGTTGCGGATCACCCGTTCGGCGTCGGCCCCTTCGGCGACGTTCTCCACGTAGTTGGTGGTGATCTGCGGACCGAATTTTTCCGCGAGTGCCTTGCGTCCCTGTTCATGCTGATACGTCCAGCCGTGGTCACCGATCGGACCGATATAGACGAAGCCGACTTTCAGCGGGTCGGTGGCACTGGCGGACAGGCTGGCGCTCAGACCGATGGCCGCCGTAATGGCGCAAAGCAGCTTCTTCAACGGACGCTTGTGCATGAATTGGAACTCCATGTTGTTGTGTGGTTGGCAGGGGCAATGCAAATTGCTGACCAACAAGACAACAAATGGCGCTGAATCGCATAACGGCCTTCGCGAGCAAGCACGCTTCCACCAAAGCACCGTCAACCCCGTGGGAGCGGGCTTGCCCGCGAAGAGGTCGGCAGGGCCAAAAAAAGTGCATGGGCTTGTACGGCTGCAATGCACTGGTGCGTTAAGGTGTCGCGAACCATTAGCGCTGCTCCACAGTCAGTAGCTCATCGGCTCCTCACGGCAAAAGGCTCGACATGCTCTCCGTCCTCAAGCAAGAAACCTTTCTGCTGCTGGCCCTGATTGCCGCAGTCATTGCCTTCGCGCTGGAGCACTGGTTGCTGCACAGCGGCCAGGCCGTTGCACTGACCGGCGGACTGCTGCTGATCGCGTTCATCGTCGCTGCCTCCATGCGCGTCGCTCATCAGGCCGAATTGTTGGCGGAGAAAGTCGGCGACCCCTACGGCACGATGATCCTGACCCTGGCTGCGGTGTTGGTGGAAGTGGTGATCCTGGCGATCATGATGAGCAACGAAGCCTCGAAGACCCTGGTGCGTGACACGATTTATTCGGCGGTGATTTTCTAGACAGACACCTCTTTGGTGTCAAAGCCCTTAGGCTTTGACCTGCTCCTGCTCCTGCTCCTGCTCCTGCTCCTGCTCCTGCTCCTGCTCCTGCTACTGATATGGAAGCTTAAGGATGTGTATTTGATTGGGATTGCTCTTGCCTAGTCCTTCCTGACACACCTCGATCTATTGCATACCCCGGAAGCCCGGAGATTTTCCTCAGCCCGTGTTTGTGACTCTGCTTGAGGTCTAAGGATAACCTGCTGTGCGGGGAGCATTCATGCCGCGAGTTCATACAAGATCTGCGACACGCGGCTACCTGTCAGGCATTTGGCTGTGCGGAAAGAAATGGCGTTACGTATGTGACGAACTCAGCATGAGGAGTGCGATGCTCATTCCACCTTGGAGGGTTTGAGGCCGGTCGATGGCGTAAGTCACATGTCGTAATCATCAATCGTTCCTTGGCGCGTGAAACACCTACAAAGAAGCCGCAACGCTCCTCTTGTACTTTGCCCCAAAATGTCTGGGTTTCTACACCGATCATAATTACAGAGTGGAATTCCAATCCCTTACTTTTATGAATCGTCAGAAATCGGACTGCTTGATCGTTGGAGAACAGATCAAGTGCTTTGAGCAAATCCGGTTCTTGCTCGAGTAGTTTCTCAATTTGCTGTCTCGTGTTCTTGATAACCTCGTTCAATCTGGCTTTTGCTTCGTAGTCAGAAGAAAGGGTCGTCAGCACGGGTAGGCCGATGTTCTTCAGGAACTTCATAGTTAGCTCCCACCATCCTGAATAAGGCGCGTCAGATCGGGCCAATTTTTTCACTTCCTTGCGCTGGGCAAGATAGAGGCGCTCGAAGTTTCTCTGAAGCTCAGATTCACCGTCCTCGTCATTAAATGAAACCAGTTGCTCCATCAAATTGATCCACGCCTTCGGTTCTCTCTCCCGATACAGGCATGATAGGTAGTCAATGATTAGGCGAGCAGCGGGCTCATTAACCAGATCTTGAGACTCATGCTCGTTGCGATAGGGAATTCCTCTAGCTGCCAGTTGCTCCATGAGGGGGGTGCCATACAGGTCTATCTGCCTGGGGAAAAGAATCGCTATTTCTGGTAGGGGTATTTCCTCTACATCTATCCACCTCTGGATGATGTCGGCCAACGCGGCTGCTTCGCTGTGACTGTTATCGTAGTTTCGAGCGAGGAGTTCGCCTTCGTTTCCAATGATCAGGTCATCTGCCATCACCGCAGCAGGATCAAGGGTTCGAATGATCTCGTTCTGCATCCGCAAAAGCCGAGGCTTAGATCGGAAGTTTCGATATAGATTGAGTGGTCGGGCGTCGAAGTCCTTTGCGTAGTCTATAAATATGCCATCCAGTGCTCCGGCCCAGCCCATAATTTTCTGTTTGGTGTCACCGACGGCGGTCAATCGAATTGGCTTATTCATGAAGATAAGCTTCAGCAGTGCGTACTGCTCAGTAGTGCAGTCTTGGAACTCATCAAGGAACACATCGGCGTAGGTCTGACAAATTGCATTTCTTGCAACTACTGAATTGGTCAAGATCTTCGTTGCGAGAGGTATGAGCTGCGCGAACTTAATTTGTTTGCCTTGGATTGATTCGTCGCCTATGGAGTAGTTTGGCTCAAGAGAGTCCCCGCCCGTGAGCACGGGTCTAAACCTATCAATGATGCGCTTGGCGAAGCCGTGAAAGGTGTAGCTGTCGAAGCGTGCAGCCAGATCAAGTCCGCATCTGCGACGAATCCGTTCCTTGAGGTTTATGCTCGCATCGACCTTGAAGGAGATCGCCAGTATTCGCTTGGGGTAGCGACAGTTTCCGGTGCGTAGCAAAAAGTCTGCACGCTGCGCCAGAACCTCCGTTTTGCCTGCGCCTGGGCCTGCGGTAAGCGCGAGCGACTTTCCAAGCTCCCTCACTGCAAGAAGGGCGTTTGTTTCCAAGGTCAAGCCATCGGCGACTTTCCATGCATCCGCGCTGATCATTCTGGGATGTCCTCCAGCGCCGCGATGATTGCGTCTGCTAAACGATCTAGCGATGGAGGAAGGCTTTTTAGCAGATCTTCGTCAGTCAGCTTCGCAAGGGCGGAGATGTGTGCTGCCGGTTTGCTACCTAGTTTGAACTTGGAGTGGTAGGTGCCAAAAAGTTGCTGTTCCGCTGCATTGTATTGGTCAGACTTATGATGACTCTTGCCTAGGACGGCCTTAACAGTTGATTCGTCCGGATCGCTTAGCGATACATCATATGCATCTGGGTAGGCCAGCAACATTGAGAAGTCCAAATCCATAGGCTCTGAGAAGAAAACTCCGCGCTTCTCTAGCTCGACAAATACGCTCACTTTTCCTTCTTCAAACCAATGGTGGGTTCGAACCGGAAGATCATCATTCCACTTGGCTATATTCCAAGCGGGAAGCTTTTTCTCTGGAGCAAATTTTGCAAGTTGATTATTGACGTTGGTTACACGTCCCCACCCACCTTGATGTCGTGCAACGTCGAGATCAAGTAGGGTTACATAGGGCGTCTCCAGCGCGGAGAGCAATCTCCAAAAATGGTTGACGTGACGACCGCCCAGTGGCGCGATGGTCACCGCCGACTCATCAACAGGCGCACCTTTCGCCTGAAGAATTCTCGGAAGAACAATTTCTTCGCTGTCTCCCTCACCCAGTACCACTAGCCGGGAGAAATAGACTTCCGGAAAGGCCTGTACAGCCTCTCGAACAAACTTATGAGCTTCATCTTCCTTGTCGGGTAGGGCTATACAGGTAACCTTGGTGGAGCGGTTCGCAGCGAGGCGTAGATAGCGAATGTTCTCAGGATCCACGCGGCGGAGCATGGATGGAGCATGCGTGGCGATGATTGCCTGGGAGTCTGCCCCTCCAATTGAGCTATTGAGAGCATTAACGATGCGCCCTAGGTAATGAGGTGAGAGGCTGTTTTCAGGTTCCTCCACTGCGATCAGCGTAAATGACGGTGGCTTCAGTTTGTCAGCATCGAAAGAAACATCCTTACCAGTAAGGACTGCGCGCCCGATGGCGTGAGAGGACAAAACAAGTGACAGGTATAGCATCGACTTCTGACCATCGCTGAGGCGAGAGAAGTCGACTAGATTTTCGTCATGCCCTGGTGAAAACGACACTGACATGTGTCTGAGAAGAGACTCAATCTCGGAAGTAACGAACGTGAGCTTTGGGTCGGTGAAGAAGGTGCCCTTGTGAAGCCGTTTCCACATGGCGTTCAGGCTTTCACTGAATGCACTTACCGATTGATTTCCGGACAAGCATTCGCTGATTTCGTCAGTGAGTCCTTTGATCCGCTCGCGGTCATCCTCCCAATTGACGGCTCGTAACAAGCGTCCGAGCAGGGCATTAGCGCCGTAGGTTATGTGGTCGGCAGGGTCTCGTCTGGCGGGAAGGTAATGCATTTGAATGGTATTACGATGCGCCCGAGTGACTACTGCGGTGGACAGTGGGTTGGCGTCTTTATCAACATCGAGGACATACACTAGGTTCTCTTCAATGTCGCCATCGATCCCCATGGTTGCGCTCAATCGATATCTAACGCGCGGGATGCCTTCGGGTGTGTCCAATCGCATATGAGCGAAGTGCGGGGCGACGGTAGTGTTGTCCTCATCCTCCAGAAGCTCTGGAAATTCGAAATCCGCTTCCAGCCACAGACTGCGTTCCTCAGGCACCAAATCCTCATCAGCAGGTACATGGAAGTCAGATCGTTTGATCCGACGGAGGCTTGGATCAAAGGCAAACAACCTGCAAAGCGCTTGCAGGACTGCGGTCTTTCCAGAGCCATTGGGGCCGATAAGGTAGGTGACATCCTCAAATGTGATTACCGTAGGCCCATTGGCGAAGGACTGAAAATTACATAGCCGAATACTCTGCAGCTTCATTGCTCACCGCCCATCGTCCAGGATTTTGTTTGCCCCGTGTCTGCTGACCCGGTTCACGTCGCCGACCGCCGAACCGCTCGGATATAGGTGATTTAGAATAGGCGGTTTGATCCAGAAGATGGTAGTTGGCCAGCATTCAGTAACGATTATTTGGTTCGTTCTTGAATGTTCAGGTGCGGCTCGCTAGGTATTGATGAACGGCATGGTGCGTCAATTGTCTAGAAAGGTGCTTTCCGTAATCCCATGACGACAGGGCAATTCTGAGCCCATGCAGTGAAGGTATGCGGGGCATCAGCCTCGTTGTGCCTAAGGTGGTAGGGAAAAAAATTAACATCCCGGAAGGAGCCTTAGATGGCTGGCAGTAGCTTGTTCGCACTATTGGATGACATCGCCACACTGCTAGACGACATCTCGCTTATGAGCAAAGTCGCTGCAAAGAAATCGGCTAGTGTCCTAAGCGACGACCTTGCTGTGAATGCTGAGCAGGTTACCGGCATGAAAGCAGACCGAGAGCTACCGGTGGTATGGGCTGTATTTAAGGGGTCGCTGAGAAACAAAGCAATCCTGGTGCCTTGTGCGTTGGCGTTGAACGCACTGCTGCCTGCCGGGGTTCACTGGCTGCTCATGATTGGGGGAGCATATCTTTGTTATGAGGGCTTTGAGGCCATCAAGGACAAGCTCACGGCTAGTCGAGACGATGGCACAGGGCAACCAAAGAAAACGAAGCCTAAGACACCTGAAGAGCTGGCCTCCTATGAAAAGCGGAAGATTGCAGGGGCTGTACGAACGGACTTCATTCTGAGCGCCGAGATCATCGTAATCACCCTAAATATCGTTACTGATGCCCCGATGCTCCAACAGGTTTTGACGTTAGCGCTGATCGCGGTGGTCATGACAGTGGGCGTTTACGGATTGGTTGCGGGGATCGTCCGCTTGGATGATGCCGGCCTTATTCTCCAGAAGTCTAAAGCTACTGGTACGTGGGGCTCGGTGGTGAGGATTGTCGGGGGATGGCTGCTGTCCGCTGCACCAAAGCTTATGAAAGCATTGTCATGGATTGGCACTGTTGCGATGTTCTTGGTCGGCGGGGCGTTTATCACAGAAGGCATTGAGCCTGTACAGCACTTTGCTGAAACGCTCTTTGCTGGGGCTGGGGCGTGGGAAACAGTCGCAACGCTAGGCATTCACTGCCTGGTAGGTGCACTTGTCGGCTTAGTTGCGGCGTTGGTCGTTAAAGGCTTTACGACTCTCTTTAGCAAAGGATCAACGTAGGCCACGCGAGTTGGCTTGGCGTACTCTCTCCCGCGTCTTTTCAGCGGGCATTCGAAGGGCTTTGTGCACCGCAGAAGCGAAGGCAACCCTTGACAGAAAAATCCTCTGGCCTTCATGAGATAGTCCGCGAAACGAACAATCCTGGCTGCTCGCAAGACGGTACACTCTAGGCATTCTGCCAGTATGACTACCAGCTTTTCGTTACGGACAAACCATGGATTACAGACGCATTAGGGGCAAGGATTCAGGGCAACGCCTCGCTTTCGAAGAACTCGTTTGCCAGCTCGCACGGCGCGAACCACCAGCCGCTGATGCGGAATTTAGGCGAATAGAAGGGGCTGGGGGGGACGGGGGTATCGAGGCCTACTGGTTGCGTAGTGACGGAAGCAAGATTGGATACCAAGCCAAATACTATTTAAAAACAGGTGAAATTGATTGGGCCAATATTGACGACTCCGTTCAACGGGCCCTGCAGTCACATCCGTCATTGACCAAATATGTTGTGGCCTTAGCTTGCGATCTGACTGATAAGACCGGGAAAAAAAATAGCGGGAAAAGAGGCTGGGAGCATTGGGAAACTCATAAAGAAACATGGGCATCATATGTACCATTGGGGCATACGGTAGAATTCATTCCCTGGACAGCCTCAGACCTTACTAATCGACTGACACTTCCGAGTGCCGAAGGACTAAAAAGGTACTGGTTTGGTGATGTTGAGTTCTCAACAAATTGGTTTTCAGAAAAAGTTGAATGGGCCGTTAAGTCTCTCGACGAGAGATATCATCCAGACGATCATGTGGAGGTCGGGATTGAAAGGTTATTCAAAATAATCCTTCATGACCAAGGGATCCTTTCCGAGCTTCAGGCCAAGATCGATAAAATTTCTGCTTTGGTCAAAATAACCAATGTGGTGAAGTTATTGGGGAAGGCTAGTATCCCCTTAATAGAAAACATCACCTCCAATGTGGATAGGCTTAGAGAGCTGAGGCAAAGATTCACCTCTGACGCCTGGCTTGCTTGGCCGCTTGAGGAGTGTCTTGGGCATGTTGAAAGTATCTCGGACGACGTCCATTCCCTGCAAAGAGTCGCTTGGGACACAAAGGAGGAAATGCGAAAGAAAAAAACGTCCAGCGACCATTCTTTAGACTATCTACAGCATCAGATAAGCGAGCTGAGTGATGCATGTTACGTGTTCAGATCATCACTTCAGGACAGGTATCTCTCTGCAGAACCTAGCCGCCGTTTTTTTCTCTTCGGGGAAGCAGGAATAGGAAAGTCTCACTTACTCGGCAACATTGCTCAGCAAGCTATATCAGACGGAAGAGTAGCGATTCTGATACTGGGGCAGCACCTAAATAATGACACTGTCTGGGGGCAAGTTACTAACAGGTTGGGGCTCGGTGATACCGATTCCGACGTCTTACTTCAGGCACTGAGTGCTGCAGCAGAAGCTACGCGTAAGCGTGGCTTGATTTTGATTGATGCTTTAAATGAGGGGGCGGGCATAACTCTTTGGCGTAAGGAGCTTGCAGAGTTTATCGGCAGGATCGAAAAGTATAAAAACTTGGTTGTCGTGTTTAGCTGTCGGACGGAGTATACGCAATACGTTATACCCGCTACTCTCAAGGAGGCTGTGCCTTCATTTTACGTTCGCGGCTTTACCACTCCTGAAGAGCGAGCTCACGCAGCACGCATGTATCTTAAAAAACGAGGAATTTCACAGCCAAACACTCCTTGGTTAGCTGCCGAGTTTATCAATCCGTTATTTTTAAGAAGTGCCTGCATTGCTCTCGAGAGAGAGAATCAAAAGTGGTTCCCCAGAGGGCTAACAGGTACGAAACAGGTATTCTCCTTTTACCTGAAAAGTATTGCTCGAAACCTAGGTGCAGGAAGGGACGGCAGTGACGATCTTGTCAAACCAACCAACCACGCACTTTCTGCAATTGCCACACAAATGGCGATGAAACGTAGCGACTATGTTCAGCACTCTGATGCGATAAAAATTGTTGCTGAAAAATTTCACGCCTTTCCAGCTCCACTAGGAACAACATGGTTTGAGGTGCTTCAGCGAAACGGGTTGTTCCGGATGGATCCAAACCCAAACAGCAAAGATGCTGATCCGTTCGATACAACTGAGGACGTTGTTCGATTTAGCTTTCAGAGGTTACAAGACTACTTGATGGCTTCGGGGCTCTTGGACGAAGTTAAAGACCCTGCTCAAGCGCTGAAAAGCGGTTCGCTTCAATTCATTCACAATGGTAAACGGCTTCATTACGAGTGGGCCGGGTTGACGGAGGCTCTCTCCGTACAGCTACCTGAACGTTTCCAAAAGGAGCTTCTAGACGTGATGCCTGGTGGCGTAGATCACTGGGCAAATGAACACTCTGTTGGCAGTGCATTCGTTGAAAGCCTGCGGTGGCGAGCCAACGAATCCTTCAGCAACCGTACACTTGAGCTTTTCAATTATTTCCTCTCAAAAAACGAAGAGCACTTCGATATCATCCTTCAAGTGAGTGCAAGCGCCGGCCACCCATGGAATGCGAAATCCTTACACAACCGGCTAGCTGCTCAGAGCATGGCCAAACGGGATGCGTCGTGGACTATTCAGCTAAACAGCATGCCCATGGACGAGGAAAACACTGCCCAGCGATTGATTGAGTGGAGTGCCTTTGAGCAGAGCGAGCAAACTGATTCAGATATTCAGTATCTCTGCGCAATTACCCTGACCTGGTTTTTCGCAAGCTCCAATCGAGAGCTTCGAGACAAAGCCACCAAGGCGCTCACGTCTCTCATGATTTGGAACCCCAGCTTGTATGGGATGCTTTGCATGGACTTTGCCCATGTCGACGATCTCTACGTCCTTGAGCGCCTGCACACTGCAGCCTATGGAGCGTGCTGCATCGATCCAGAGCCGCATCGACTACACAACTATTCTGAGATCGCGAATAGAGAGGTTTTTGACAGAGAGGATGTACCGCTGGCCATGATTCTCAGGGACAGTGCATTAGGTATTATTGAGCTCGCGTTGCTAAATGGTCACTTGCCCGAGCAAGTTGATATCGTGAAAGCAATGCCGCCTTATCACTCCAAAACCATCAGGCTTTCCGTGTCCGAAGAGGCCCTCGAGAAGGTTGCAAAGCGGGCTGGGGACTCCCAAATCTTGGATTCTTGCACTGGTTGGGGCGGCGATTTTGCAAGCTATGAAATCCAACCCAGGGTCAGTTCATTCTTGAACGTACCGCTGGTTTCGCCTGAGCCTCTGAGCGCTACCGAGATATATGAGCGGTTCGAGGCTGAGGTGATCAACCACTGCGACTTAAGGACTGACGTCCTGAAGTTGATGCGTGATTTTAGTCCTAATCACTTCAGAGATCTCAGGCTCAATCTTTCTGAGCAAGACTTAGAGGAACGCTCAAGAAACTTCACGAGAGCAGAAAACCTATTACTTGAGATTTTGAGCCCTGATGAGCAGGTTAGATACAAGAAAGAGTATAAAAAACGCTTCAAGTCCTCGAGAAATGACCGCGAGCAGCTACCTCATATCGACATAAATGCGGCAAAGCGCTGGGTTGCCAAGCGGGCCTATGGGTTGGGCTGGACGAAAAAGCTGTTTCCACATGATCGGAGCCTTCGCCATGACTACAGTCGTGATCGGCCGTTAGTTGAGCGCATAGGGAAAAAATACCAACGGCTTGCTCTTGATGAGCTTCTCTGCAGCCTGGCCGACAACAGATGGTTGTCGGAAAGGACTGAGCAGGGATCGCGTCGGTATGCCTACCCATTGGACATCGGTACTCATCGAGAAATCGATCCAACCATTTTGCTTGCTGACGAGCGCAGTCGCTCCCAAAGACAATACCCTTCGGTTGAGAAATTTGAGATATCAATTCAAGAGACTCTCGAAGCGGATGTGGGGAAATGGCCTTTTGAAGAGGAACCTTCAACCGGCATCATGAACCTAGTTAGCCGTGACGATTTAACCGGAGGAACGTGGGTAGTCTTGCACGAACATCGTTCAGTAACCGAGCGATACAAAGAGAGGCAAGGTCGGGAGCATGGCTCCAGGCAGGCACAGTGGCGCTTCCTATTGCCAGTAGTCGTTAAACAAAAAGACGAACAGCAGCTTCTCGATTACATCCGGACGAAGCAAAGGTTGGACGTGGACTCATGGACTGCACGCGATTTCACCAACGATGGTTATCTCAGAGAGGCGCCATGGCGCTCCACATGGGCTCAAGAGCAGTGGTCAATATACTACTTTCACGACTTGGGTGAGGTAGAGGTCGCTTACCCATGCTTTCGTCACTACTGGGAACCACATCTGGATGTCTCAATGCCCGAAGGCGCTCAAGCTTTGATACCAGCGCCTTGGCTCGCCCAGCGGCTCAACCTAAAGCCTGATCCTGAAAATGCAAATATTTATGTGGATCATGCTGGGGAAACTCGCTTCGTTTGCGGCAGAAGCCTAGGTGATGGCTCCCACGCGTTCATAGACCAACAGCTTTTCCAGACATTCCTGAAGGAAGATGGGCTCGCTTGCGTATGGATCTTTGTCACGGAACGTAGCGCTTGGCCTGGCGGTGAAAACACAAATGCATCTCGGCGACGCTCAGAAGGCGTGGTGTGGCACGAGCGTGGCAAGCCACAAATGCTTCAATGGAGCGATGACTGGGCTAGGGGGGAATCAAAACGGTATGTTTCAGTAAAGTTGTAGCTGAAATGCCCGCAGAAGCATGGCGCAGTCGCTGGTGAGTGAATTTCGGATCCCCCTTGACGACGTCAGAGCTTCTGGCAGACGCGGAAGTAACAGCGAAGACCTCGGATTACAGGATTATCTCTAGCTATTAGGGGGAAGTTGAGTCGTATGCCAAGGTAAATCTGCGAGCAGATCCGTTAGCCCGGTTTGGCACCTAGGGCATCGAAGTGAAGGGAGCTTTTTAGACGAAATCCATCCTGACATGTAAAGAACTGGCTTGCTGACTGCTGAGCCTGGACATCTCCCAACACCCGCTTTGCAGTGATGAGCGTCCTGACCGGTCTCACTTCCCCGTCGGGCAACCTAGAAGATGCGACTTATCCACAGAGGCCCGAATAGCGCTTGAATAACGACCCACTGGCGGCGCGGTAGGCAAGCTGGCATATTGCCTCTTTCTGAAACTCCCCGTTGCTTGATGACGACACGATTGAGGCCCCCTTAGGGGCTGGCTCCATAGTTGGTTTCAAGCACCGCTCGACTGTAGATAAGGATCATCTTTAATGCGGTTTCAAATAGAGTCCGTCTTGGCTGATGGAAAAAGAGTGTCTTTGAGCGATAGCCCAACAAGTGAATGGACGGACAACACATTTACGATGGTCGTAGGCCAAAACGCTGCTGGGAAAAGTCGGCTATTAAGAAAAATCGTTAGTACCTATGTGTTCGCAAGGCAAGATAGGCCTTATTCAGAAGCTTTGACGTCTCACTTCATCAGCGCACCTGAAGACCCGTCGAGGTATACAGGTACATTCACTGAGCACTTTAATGCACCCGTTCAAGTCCGAGACTATCCGAAAACTCCGGAATCTTCAGGATTGTATAATTGGCCTCGCCAGATACCATTAAGTGAAGTCAAAGAGGTTTCAAGTCTCTATTTCGTTCCACAAAAATTTGCCCAATCAATAAATACTCAACACGACGAAGATGTACGGCTTTCTATAGGGTCTGCTGTTTGTCCTACACATGTTATCGCAGTATCAACAGGGCGGCATGACCGATTTCCGAGTTTGGGCCAATCCAAGAAAAAGCCTAGTGGCATTAAGTATAGCTATATCGGATCAGATCGACCGAATGGGAGCGGCGTACCCAGTAGTCTTTCTTCATTAATAGACGGTGTTATGAAGGGGCAGCAAAACGCATACAGGCTTTCTAATATATTCGAATATCTTGGATTCGCACCCTATCTAGATGTAAAGCTAGCTTTTGATATTAAGCAATTTAATAAGTTGCTGGATGAAGAGAAGGAAGAAATATATTTCACCTGTACCCCGGAGATTATTGATTTTCTATCGGATGAATTCAGTTATCTTCCTTATGAAGACGACCACAAATATAAATTCTTTGACACATTAAAGCGCCAAAAAAAATCCCACCTAGAAATTTATCTCTGGGATTTAGAGGTTGGAACTGGTCACGATCTGCTCAGTGATCTGTCAGTACTTTTAAGATTTGGGATTATAAAGATATACGATATAACGCTACTGAAAAGAATCAACAAGTCCCGACTGCGGCTAAGCCAAGCAAGCTCGGGCCAGCAATGTATGCTTACGATGATGCTGGGCATCGCTGGCTCTATTCAAAACGGCTCATTAATCTGTATTGACGAACCGGAAATAAGCCTTCATCCGCAATGGCAGAGCAGTTTAGTAAAGCAGCTTCAAGAAGTTTTTGCTGATTATCATGGTTGCCACTTCATCATTGCAACGCACTCACCTCAATTAGTTTCAGGTCTCGTGACTGATAATGGATATGTGTTAAGTCTCGAAGAGGGAAGGCTTTATAAGCCCTATGAGTATGCAAAGAGATCTGCAGACTTCCAGCTCGCAGAGATATTCCAGTCGCCAGGGCAGAACAATGAATACTTATTGCGAACTGTTCTCATACTTCTCACAAAAATCGCTAAGCGAGAGGATTTTAATGAGGATGATAGGGAAACGGCAGTGAGATTGTTTAAGCTCCAGAGCAAAATGAGTGATGTAGATCCGGTTTATCATCTGATCAGCCAGCTTGGGACACTATACTGATGAAGCCGATAGTCTTTAGCGTGGACGATTCCGACTACATTAACAAGTACGATGGGACAAGCCATAAGATATGGAACGAGACCACTGGGCCCATGCTTCCGCTCAGAGCATCAATTCGGAAACACTATCTGCAACAACAAGGCTATAAATGCGCCTATTGTCGAATGCTGAAGAGAGAAAACCACGGGTTGAGCTGGGATGTGGAGCACATTATTGCAAAATCAGCACATCCTAGATTTTTGTTTGAGCCAGAAAACCTTGCTCTTGCATGTAAGGAATGCAATCTAAGTAAGCTCGACCAAGATGTGCTGACTGGTGCGCTTAGACCACAAGCGTTTTACCCTAGAGATAAAGAGTCCTACAAAATCATACACCCTCACTACGATAAGTATGAGGATCACATGGAGATCGCACACTTCTCGGGCAAAGTTATATACATGCCAAAGGACAAGCACAAGGGCAGAGAGACGTTTATTATGTGTAACCTGCTGAGGTTTTCGTATGAGTATGGTGAATGGAAAGATTTTAGTTATGCTATAACCAAGAAGGTTAGTGATTTTCTGAATAGTTGTGCGCCCGATGCAACCCCCCAAGAAATATCAAAATTTCTTGGCACAATAAATTTCACCATTAATCCAGATTTTGCTGAAAATTTTGCACCCTGAACATTTCAATTTTTCTAGGCAGCATGAGGGCGTTTCCGGAAAAAAATGATCGCCCCTATGGGCGATCTGAGCACTCTACCAGGAAGATCAGAAAAAATTACTTTCGGCCCATCGTGGGCAGGCGCTCCTGTTGCGATCATTGCCTACATCCGAACAACTCCTCTAGCTGCATCCAGCGAAAGCGGGTTGGTGATCGCCGTTCCGAAGGCTATTGCGAAGCAGATTTTCCTAACCTATGATTCCAGCCAGGCGGTGATGGTCGCCTGGCGCCTGTTTCGCGAAGCAATAGCCCATCGTAGATACACCCTCTCGTTTTACATCGGCATGTCCCTAACTAGACGCTGCCCGGTGAACCGGCAATCGGTACCCAAAGCGTCGATGGTTTTGGTGACACTGCTATGTCTGATTTTTCCCCTATAAGCATTTTCAAATCGCAAGCCAAGCAGCATGCTCGCCAACACGACATGAAGCTTTCGGCTGCCCAAGAAGCACTCGCGCGTCATGCAGGGTTCGAGGATTACCACGAGCTCAAAGTCGTCGCCCAGCGAAGCCCCACGGATCCGCGTTTGATGCTCGCCGTCTTTGGCGTGCGTGACTTCAAGGACGCGATCCACGAGGACGATGTGTTCTCCGAGCTGGATCAGGAGCTGGAGCACATGCTGTCCGGCGCGATGGCCGAGACCAACGCCAGTGAGTTTTCTATCGGTGAATACGAGGTGGAGTCTGCCACGTATGAGGATGCGACAGGCGTGCTCAAGCTCCTTCAGACCGAGGTTGAGCTGATTCGCCGCGACTGCAAGTGGTCGCTCGGTGAAGACGGTGTTTCCATCACCAGTAGCGAAACGGATGCAGATCGTGATCGCAGGGATGAATGGAAGTACATGGCGCAGCAGCAGGCCGCTGAAAGCGAGGAGCACCGTCCGAGCATGAGCATGAGCATGAGCATGAGCATGGCGCAAGCGCTGGCCAATGAGCTGAAGATATCGCTGGAGGATGCGGAGCTTCTGGCAGACGCGGAAGTGACCGCGAACACCTCGGATGACGGGATGATCTACAGCTAATGGGTGGACGTTGAGCCGTATGCCGAGGGAGCCCTGCGGGCTGACCTGCTGGCCCGGTTCGGCAACTTGGAGTTCGAGCTGGACTTCAATTTCTTCGACGACGTGCATCCCGACATGTAAGTGAACGGGGGGGGGGCGGCTGAAGAGCTGGCCACCTTAACCCCATTTGCGGTAGTGAGGGCTTCAGCATGCAGGTGATCAGTGCGACCCAGGCGAGGCGGCGTTTCCGGAGGATCATGAAGCTCCTGCAGCAGGGGCACTCGTTCGTGATCACCAGGAATGGAAAGCCGGTGTCTGCAGGCTTGTGCCGCCTGAAGCCCCGTGACGCTTGCGCGGTTGGTGGCCTGAATGAAATCCGCAAAGAAATCCGAAGAAACTGGGAGGGTTCCGCGCTGTAAGTCAGTCGTGGCGAGGGCTCCAAGGATTCCTTGATTCCGCAAGCTTGGTGGCTCGCCCCTAAGGGGACGGCTGTCGTGAACCGCACCTTGGATTCGCAAGGTTACGGCCCTATCGGGCTTCCATCCTCTCGCCTTTGGCCCATTATGGGCCGGCGCGCTCCGCTTGCGCTTCTGACCCATAAAGGATGGTGACCTTTGTTCAGGCGGTTCCGTTCTGAATATGGCGGTTCTGCCTGTTGGATGAGGCCAAGCCATCTAGGCGTTTTACTCGGGTTGTGCGATAAACCGGCCTGGCGCCTGGGTACTCCTGTTCGCTCTGTTCACATTGATCAGAGAAAGCCTCACAGGTTCAGTCCATCATCTCTGCAAGCTGAGTAAACCGGTTTACATGACAACAACAATGGATGACCAAATCACACCGTTGCAAGAGCTCAGAATTCTGCTCTGCCTTATCCGCCATGCGGACGAAAAAGGGGGCGTAGACTTCGACAATCCCGACGTCACGGCTGATCTGGGTAGCCTTGTAGGTAACTGGAATGCACTGGAGTACCTGCTTTACAAGCTCGATCAGGCTGGAGTGGTCGACTACTCGGAAATTGGTGAGGATGGCTTCAAGCCAATCATCATCTGCGTCGTCGACGACGACACTCATCGCTACGTCGCAGCATTGGCTGAGAAGATTGAAACGGAATACGTCGCCCTGGATCAGCGCATAACCAACATCCTGACTTTCAATCCCAGCGCCCTGACCAATCGAATCAGCGACACGAAGCGTCAGATAGATGAGGTCAACAAACACGTAGCATCAAACGAACTCCTCAAGCCGTTGTCCGGCCCACTGCGCGAGATTCAGAGCCATTTCGATAGCATCCGCGTGGTGTCAGAAGGTTATGAGCACATCTATAAAAATATCATTCGACCTGTCCAAGAGGAGGGTAAGTCAGGGGTTAAGGCTACGGTGAAGTGGGCCATCCTCAGCATTCTGATTTCCACAGCTATCTCGCTGGTGATCAGCAACTGGTCATTCTTGAAGGATGGAGTTAAGGCTTTGTTTGCTACCTGACCCGCCCTCATCCGGGCAGTCAGGACTTGGTGGCAATACGGCCTCATAGCTCGGCAAGGCCCAACCACTCAGCCGGACTATCAGTGCTGGGTTTGAACCAGCCTACCCAGTGCGTGCAACTGGTAGTCGATGACGGTTTGACACAGGTGATCAGCCTCAAGACGGAGCCTTCCCGATCTCCTCGGCTGGTCGCCCTTAATCCACAGCCTTCTGATGGGCCCGGACGGCTTAGAGAGCCTGCTGCAAGATCGGCTCACCGGCCTCTGCCATACACAGGATCATTCTCTTCATCGCGACCTTTCACTAGAACTGTGAGCCCGATGGGCGTTCAGGTGCTCAAGCTCCTGGTGCCACAAGGCCACGAACTTCTCGAAGTCGCGCAGATAGGGCCCCTCTGCCAGGCGGGTAAAGCCAACACTTGCCGCTTGGAAGCGCTGCAGCCATGGCTCGGGGACGCTGTCCTCCGCGACCAGCTGAACGCCGTTGTGGAGCTTCGTGGTGACGACATCGACGAGCTCCTGGGCGGAGAGCTGATCACCACGTACGATATCCTGCAGGCCCTGGTCAACCTCGTCGAGTTCAGCCAGCGCCTTTTCAGCGCGAGCGTCTCCAGGCTGTAGATCGGCAAGTGCCCACAGCGCTCTGCGCCTCGCGATCTCCATGTTCCGCAGTCGATGATCAATCGTCACATCACTTCTCCCTGCCGCAGGTGGACGTCACAGGCCAAGTTCGACTTCTAACTGCGATCCTCGCAAGGTACGGGTGAGCTCACCTCTCGGCAGTCTTGCCAGAATCCCATCGGCGAGGTCACTGGCGTGCCGGGCGTATAACGTGACAACACCCGGTACAGGCACGCGATCAGGAAGGAGGGCCCCGAAGAGAATGAACCGACCAGGCTCTCGGCTGACGAGGTCGATAACCTCTGGCAAATCGCCGATGTTTTCCTTGTCGATCTCGATGAGCTTGAGGCCTTGAGTGGTACTCGCTCAAGCACGCTTCACGAGAGATGACTTGTCTGTTCCCTCAGAGCCGGTCAGCAACACATTGTTGGCAGGTTTTCCATCCATGAACTGCTGAGTGTTCTGCCTGATCAACTGCTTCTGCCGCTCGATGCTTTTCAGTTGATTGAACGAAATCAGGCCTGGATTGTGAACCGGTAGCAGAAGCGACTGGTGTACCCCTTCCCCCCCTTGCTGTGACTATCACCTTAATCATCTTTAAGGCGCTGAGATAGATGGACATCCACCATCATAAATAAGGAGTGCACTAGCCCTAGTATGAAATATATTGATAGCCAAAAAGTAAACCAAGAACCGGCAAGAAGCCAAATTCCACTTGGGAATACCTTCTGCATAACGCCTACTACAATTGCGGCAATCAGCATAATCAGTGGCAACGCCATTTCGGCATTTAGCAGCAATACCGACCCTGGAATACTGGGCTTCCCAGACCCTTGAAATGTTGCTTGAAGATCCTTAACCAACGACCTATCCAGTGCAAAAACCAATGCATACACACCGATACCAAAACCCAGAAGATTCGGCAGGATACCTGTCGCAAGATCACCTGGCATCACAGTAATGGTATAGTCGAGGTGTATACAGTACGGCAGGAACATGTTAGGAATACTCGGCGTTAGGAACACTGCTAACACCACCGAGACGAGTACACCCGCAAAATACGCCTTAATCCAAGCCCAGAGACTTGCGAACCGGCTATCTGCATTAAAATCGCCATGGTAGGCGTAGGCATTCATGATCTTAATGACCACGCCGATCACAGGTATCTTGACTAAGAATCTATATATCATCCCCTTCTCCCTCAGCCGCCCCGCCTAGCTGACGCAAAGCCTGCAATATCCGCAATCTAATTTGGGCAGGCTGCTCATTCTTCTGGGCCCGAACCTGGATCTTTAAAGGATACTTGGAAGTTGTATATCGATGCAACCGCCCTCCCGCCTCTAAAATATAAGACAACGATGTTTTACCGTAATGTACCGAAGCCTCTACCATTTCCTTCAAGAAGTCTGGCAGCGAGGGCATCGCAGAGTCTTTAGACTCGGTTGTCGCTTCGACTTTTAAATGATGTACATTTTTATCTTTCAGTTCTTGAAGTTGCCTGCCTAGACGGTGACCATTAGGGAAAGTTAAGGTCGTATTCACAGCCTTGAAACCCTCAGCGTTTCTTAACACGCTCTCAAGCTCTGTCGGGTCGGAAACCAAGTTTATTTTCAGGACGTGCTTCGGGAAAATTTCAAGAGCAAATTTTGAAAATATTTCCTCTAACGCTTCGTTGCAGACTGAAGGCCTAGGAAGGCGTCCACCTGACTCTGAAATTGCCATCCTATGACTTTCGTAGTCAAATACGTAGTCAAATGAAACCCGATTAGCTACAGGAAAAGTTCCTTTGGCTGCTTGAAACAGAGTCGTATTGGAATATAAATCTTCTACCGAATCGCTTTTGTGATACTTGATCCACTCACCATATGCAATCACATCATCACATATGGTACTTCGCGGCGCAAAATATGTATCCGACGCCAAGATATAGGAAATATCTGTAAGTTTTTTATTTTTAAAGGCTTGTATGGTTTTATCATGCAGCCCCTCGAAGAGTTTCTTGTACCCTTCAACACCAACTTCTTTCGTGTTTTTGGTGTTAGCGGGCAGCAACTGAATGTTATAAACAATGAAAGAAGCCATACTCTCGTCCCTGACAATGATCTCATTTTGCCATCCTAGCAGAGCGCCTTAGCCTGGCCAAGGCCGCCTTAAATCAGAGCATGACATTGTAGCCGCCCTCTACGAACGAATGATCGGACGACATCCTCAGAGCACTGCGGGCACCGGGCGGCTCTCTCTCATCACTGCGCTTCAACTCGAGTTCCGCCCCTTCCGGCTTGCTCTAAGCCGACCATCAGGCATACAGAGCCTTTCGCCATGAAGTCCGCCTCAGTCAAAGTGCTCATTGCGCCCACCAGGCCGGGCAGTCGGAGGGCAGCACAAACACTGAAAGTACGGCATTATGCCATCCTACCTATCTGTCGATCTGTAAATGGAGTGAGATGTGGATAAGGAGCTTTTCCGTGAAATGTTTGAAGATGAAGTTAAAGCTAAATTCGGTGATGACGCCTCAATTGCTTCGTATGACTACGTGCACCACCGAGATTATCGAAATCTTCGGGTGGGCGGTAGGATGCTGGGCGGCCAACCTGAGAGCGTAAGCCAACTATACGTTATTGTTAACAACCTAGTAACGGAAGAAGAAAGAGCCAATATGTTCCCAGGAGATTTTGACCTGGGAAATCTCAAGCAGCTTCCAGAGAACCTCCAAACTTACAAAGCACTTGAAGATGAAATCCGAAAGGAATGCAAGGTCGAGGCCTTCGAAAGGCTAAAAAACATAAAGAAAAAGGCCTTGCCACTACTCGGCAGAAGTTTTTCTGAGTTCTTCTCGGAGGACAAGACCAAAACCCTTAAAGTGCTTAAGACACTCTACCGCTTCCAGACTGAGCAGAGCAAGCTCTTCACTTTTCTGGCGTCTCCACGGATCAGTAATAACCCATCCTATGAGGTGCGCGACTGCCATGGATTCAAAGGTGCTTCGGAAGAGGTTCTATTAGTCTCCGATATAAAAAGCCATGCCAGTTTTGAGATGCCGCTTGAGAGACTCGCATCCATAAACAACGTGTATGGGGGCATGCGGGCCATACTGGACAACGCAGACCAGAAGCTCGCTCAGGAAGCCGGTGTGGAGTGCGGAGGAAACCTGCAACGGTTCACGCAGCTCATCAATCACTTGGCAACCCGTATCCAAGGTGTACTGTGCGTCGAAGATCTAGAGACCGTTCGGCTGCCAATAGATGAACAGTTATATACCTATTTAACTAGACTGGAGCACGATCATCACACAGAGGGGAATATAAAACTCCTCGAAAACGTTATAGAGCACGAGCCTCCGTTTGGCGAAGCACGGTATCTGATTGCCGAACTGGCGCATTATATAAAGCTGCCACTCGCTACACCGCAGCACCTGCTGATCGATGCGGAAACCTGTGAGTCTCAGTTTAGAGATAATGCAGGTGAGTTTAAGTGGTTCTATTCCAATCTTCTAGCTCGGAAAATAGATGACAGCACATTTGAAAAAGCCCTACCTCTATTTGGTAAGCTTTGCAAAGTTCTGAGCTTCGCCGAATTCAAGAAAGATATCAGTATGTCATTGGCTCTCGGAGCTATGGCACTGGTGTTGTCCGAACTTCATAAGAGCAACCCTTATAAACCGTACTGGTACGGGCAAGGCAACATTTCTGGGGGACTGCAAGAATACCTGAAAGCCGTTCGGTTTGAGCACTGGAACCTTGATGTTCCCGAGGGTTCAAATCGGTACTGGGCAGGACGAGCTGAATATTTCTCTTACACCATGCTTGGCCAAGGAGATGTGTTCAAGGGCCGCGCACTTTTGAGCAACACCATCAACCAGTCGCTCATGAAGATTCTCGATACCCAGGATCTGGATCTCCTCAAGGAGAAGCTTGCGCTTTTCGAGGCAACCTTCGGCACTCCCGAGCAGTAAAACGCTGGAAAAGAACCCGCCTGAGTTGCCTCAGGCGGGTGGCTGGTTAAGGATTGTGACGGTCGTAGTAGTCTAGAAGCGCGAGGCCCGCACGGAGCACTCGAGATACATCGACCACCAGACGCCAAACAGATTGAATGAAGTTTTTCATTCTGCTCACCGTTTACTCGGCGTTCACCCTGCACAACCGTCGTTGCCATGTACAAGGTCGCAGTCATCCTGGGACGACGCGCTGAACGCTTTGGCCATTGCCATCCTGATCAACCTTGCATCATCAACCTACTGCGAGCTTAGCAAAGTCGCTGTCTTGCACTTTCATCGAGCGATTAGGGAAAGGGATCATTAACTCCTTTCAGGAGTTAAGAGCGGCTTGTCTCGACAAGGAAACTCTCAATTTGTAGTGGTCAACTAATCCCGGACACGACGTTAAGTTTTTCCTCGGCCCGCGCTGGCGCCAACCCATTGTTGAATTGATGAGGCCGAATCCAGTTGTAGCGATGCATCAAAAAATGGCTGATATCGCGCTGTGCTTCCTGCGAAGTTCGATAGCCCACGGTCGGTATCCATTCTGTTTTCAAGCTGCGAAATACGCGCTCCATCGGTGCGTTATCCCAGCAGTTTCCTCGTCGACTCATGCTCTGGCGCATGCGGTATCGCCACAACCGCTGGCGAAAGATTCGGCTTGAGGCAGCTCTCGCTCCGTGACTGACTGCGGGCGCTATATATATGCGCGGGTGGCTCGTGTGAGATTTGATAGGTGAGCTAGCCCGACGTTTACTGAAAATCAACACCCTGGGGTGCCGCCCCAGACCCCGCTCTACACCGCCCGAGGGGTCTGGAAGCGTTCACCCAGAGCCTACGGACTCAGAGCCCAGAGCTCCCCACCTTCGAGATTTTCTCCATCAGCGAACGGTGTCATATGTGCTTCCATGACCCTGAGGACGCGCTACACTCATGCCCTGAAACTGTGAGGACGCTTTTCTTATGTCGATGCTAAGGAATGCAGTGGAATCCATCCAGGTTGGGATGGAGGATTTCCACGAAGATGATGATCGCAGAGTGCTTTCCGCAATTCGAAATCTGTACGCGGGAATACTTCTGCTATTCAAATACAAGCTACAGCAGCTAAGCCCTATAAATTCAGATGAAGCACTTCTTAAGACTAGGGTTATCCCAGTGACTGACCCTGCAACCGGAGAGGTTATTTGGATCGGAAAGGGTAAAAAAACTGTTGAAGTTCAGGACATCATTGAGCGACTGAATGCCTTGGGCATTACTGGCGTGGACTGGAAGCTCCTCAAAGCGCTGCAAGATATTCGCAACGATATTGAGCACTACTATAGCCAGTTACCTGTCGAGCGCATGAAGGAAGCGGTTGCGAACGCGTTGCACCTTATAACACAGTTTTGTGAGCCTCACTTAGATGAGCGACCTGTGGACATTCTAGGACAGGAATGTTGGGATCTCATGCTTAGTGTCACGGCGGTTTTTGAAGCAGAGCTGAGAGCTTGCCAGGAAAACCTCAACTCGGTAAGTTGGCCTTTTGATGCTGTAACGGAATCTATTGATTCCATGGTTTGCCCTGAATGTGAATCTCGGCTGGTGAAGGTAACTGATCCAACAGCAACGCGTGACGCTATCACGTTCATCTGTAGCAGTTGTCAGGAGGAAGCTTTATACGCAGCCGTCGTTGGGCCGGCTGTTTCTGCTCGTATGGCGGGTCGAAATCACTGGCGCGTTAAGGATGGCGATGAACCGGTCACCTGCGCATGCCCCGAATGTGGAGAAGATGCGTTGTTGGTTGACGAGGGTGAATGCGCGGCATGCTTCAGTGAGCTGGAGTACTCCAGTTGCGAAGACTGCGAAGAGCCACTATCCCTGGAAGAACGGTTGTACTCCGAAGGTAAATGTAGTTACTGCCAGCATCGATGGGACAAAATTATGGCTGAGTAACCGTTTTCTATAGGCGGATATAAATTGTTACGAGAAATCGTTAAGGAATATAGAGCGTACAGTTAATGCATTTGCACTACGCGTCACTGTACGCCTACCATCTTTGCGCTTGAGCCTTGCTCACTCAAATCCGAACAGCTTTGAATGCATTTCATTTATACGAGTTCTTATCAACTGGAGTTCTGACGTCAAATCGATTTTTCGCAGCCGCGATTGGTGCTCCAGATTGACTAAGTCCTCTTTAGCCGATTCGAGTTCATCACGAATCCTCAATTTTTCACTATAGCTAGAGATCGAAGTGATGGCCTTATATTCTGCGTAAAAATAACTGTACAGTGAGTCGGGATCGGCGTGCCCTGTAAGTTCGGCCACCTCTAGGCATACGCTATCCCTAAGTTCAGGCGTGCATCCATTTTTTAGGTGCGGATTTTTAGCGAACCGTGCTTCAAGCCTAATGTTGATTTCGCGAGTAACAAAGCGATGCCTAAACATTGAGAGGCATACGCGTGAACTCGTTAGGCCTGCACCTTCGCACAATCGATCAAACTCCTTGGTAATTGACGATTTCTTTAGTGCCTTGCCGTTTTCACCTATAAAAAAATTATTTGGTTGTAAGCAATAAATGCCTTTTGATCGTAAAAAATCTATGTACTCTTGACGAGCCTCTAGATATTGATTGAAACGTCGGGCGGACGGAAAGTCGATTTTAAATCTGCGAACAAGGCTTGGATCGCCTCGTTTCCTTGTTGGGGCTGTAATTTGCTTTGTCCTCGTGATGTTGTTATTTAGCTCCAAAGGGAGTTCATGCAGCTCTTCTGGGCGAAGCCCCATAAGTTTCATCGTCCTAATAAGACACATACGTCGCTCATATAAATATATGTTGGTAGCTGTGAACAGGTCGATATCTTTTATCGATTTGAGTTTTGAGCGAGCTGGCAAATGTTCCACGTCGTGCTTTCGGATGATCTCCTTTTGGAGTTTTTGGATGGTTTCTTCGTCGATTGGAACTTTGTCATCGTTGTAAGGGACTGGCGAAACTATTTCTGGGTGATATAGATAGCTTCTTCCACTCCGCTTGCTAAATTTTACCTCTACTGTGATGTTCGCACCAGTATCCTTGACCCCGACGAGTTTAAACATTGATACTTCTGGGTGATTGTCGGTTATCCAGTGCAGGAAATCTAATGTGCGTTTTTGAATCTGTATTGTTTGGTTGTTGTTACGAGCCAGTCGTACACCGGATGGCGTCACAATCGTTTCTTGAACTAAAAATTCCTTCATGGCTACGAAATTGTGTTCGGTGAACTCTGTAATTGAAACTTGGTTCCTGTAGCAGTATCGAACGAATGATGAAATTTGAGCGGCATATGTTTTGGAGGTTTCTGTTGCATTGGTAATAGCACATATATGAGTAAGCCACATGTTTATCAAATGGCACGGGCGTCCATTAGGCCATCGAACCAGCACCAAATTATTAATTACTTTGGTTTTTCCTACGAAATTATCTTTGTTTTTTTTGTATATGGGTATTGCCTTTCCAGGCAGCCTAGCTTTCTCATAAATGGTATATAATTGCTTACCCACCGTCTTTTCCTCCTTTGATCACAGTAAGGCTGGATGCGGTAAAGTTGTTGTGGTGTATCAGAAAAGAATAATGTTTTGCTTTTGAGGTCTGAAGTTTTATATCAATACTTGCCAATATTTCACTTGCATTATTTGAGTTTTGCTGGACGAGAAGTGACATAAATTTGTAAAGTTCAAAATAAGCCATAGAGCTTATGTGCGCATCTAGTAAGGCGCTTTTTGCCTGGTCTTCAGCGGAAGGCATAGGGGCGGTTGGCGGAGTAGCGGCGTTGGGAACATGCAAAGCGAAAGCTGCAGCCCTCATGGACTTGAGATCAATCCAGAGATCCAGTCCACGTTGCTGCTCGCTAAGTTCTAATGCAGCGCTCTTTAATGAGTTTAACGAAATTTTATCGAACCATTTTGCTACCCTCAGTCCACAAAAAAGACGCATTGTGCTTAGCGCATTTATTTCCAGTTTAGATGGATTGATTTTTCTCTCGGTGATCTCTGCTAACCACTTTAGACGAAGTCTAAAATTATCACTTGTCGTATTTCTCATCTTTTCTTTCGCCTAGTTTAATAGCAAAATCGATGGTATAGACATCAGCGTCGTAATTTTCCAGCCTGATTGAATAAGTTTTCATGTCAAAGTCGGAGCGATATCCCACTTTGTCTAAATATTTCATGAATTCGCTTTTGCTTATGGTTGAAATGCTCGTTGCATCGAAGTGCTTAAGTGACTCGGCGTAGAGAGCGACTAACCCATCATTTCCTTCTTTTGTTAATATTCCCAACTCTAAAGCAATAAGCTTGTCGTCGATACACTCGGATTCGTACCGTATCGCTTCGGCATCGGATATGTCATAAGCAGTATAGTCATCAATGTTCCTCCGGTCGGCGTGCCCTGCTAAATATCTAAGCAACTCTTTAGACCCGTCCCCGTAGTGGCGGTGAGTTATCAGGAGAAAGAACTTTCGCATTTCGTGCACGCGGATATACCAACGGCGACCTTTTTTGTCTATTGGCGTGTTAATAATCTCGCAAAAGCTATTCAAACATAAGTTTACTTTCCACATATTGCATTTCGGTGGCGGGAGCTTGAAACCCCTGCCGGGTATATAAAACAGTTTATCGGCGTGAGGCCGTTCATCATTATAAATTTTAGAGAGTCCAACGCCAAGAACTTGTAGGAGTTGAATGGCTCGGGCAGTCAGTGATGGTATCGGGCGTATGATATCTGGGTTAATTCCGATCTGGCCCGCTTTCCCGGCTTCATGTTCCAAGAATGCTCCGCCGCCAGGATTATCAAGCCATAGGCACGCCCGATCGAGATGGCTTATTTCCTTGTTGCGAATTGGCTTGAGCATACCGATGACTAGTGCGCAGGCGCCAAAAAAACTTTCCATAACAGCTTTATAGTGCGTTTCGCCAGTTGGGAAGTTTTTTTTCTTTTTGGTTTGCAGTTTGGTAATGTTCAACGCTTCATCTAAGCGCTGGGCAGGCAATCCCTCTATATCCTTAGTCATCCATAGATGTTTAGTTTCTTCAAAAAGCTCTTGCTTCTTCACGGATTGTTTAGAAAGTGAATAATTTTCGTCGATTTCTCTGAATTTCTCGATGTAAAAAATCAAGGAGTTTACAACTGCCTCGCCATATACCGTTACCCACTTCGCTGCTTCATTTAGCGCGTCCAGACCAATGGTGAGCGGGATTAAATTAGTGTGTCCCGGACTTTTGAGGTTGGTCGCATATTCTTTGACCAAAGATTCAATATCGATATCTATTTTTGGGATGTCATCAGGCAATTTGCTATGCCCGTTAAAAAACAACTTCATAAAGTAAAGCTGATCTTTGAAGTGTTTAACGCTCAAACTGGTATCGGCTGCTTCCTCTATCGATTTTGTATTTTGGGTGTAATGAAGATTTTTGCGCGTACCGACCTGCAAAACATCTGCGTTGGTAAGTTTTGGCTCGAATTGCCTAATAAATAATCTGAAGCTCGGCGCGTGAAGTGCTGTAGGTGCTTTTCCCAAGACCTCTGCAATATATTCTCGAGAAAGCATTCCTTTCGTGTAATTACTGTCTTGTGCGATACCTGCGTACAAATTATTATCCTGAAAGTAGCGAATGGCTGATGACTTGAATTGCTCATCAAGTTCGTCTAAATTGTCTAGGATTGCTTCAAGGGTACACTGCGTCTCAATCACTTGAAAAAGATGTGTGATGAATCTTTCTTTGAGTAGCAGTGCCGAATTCCAGCCCCCTGTACTCAGTTCATCAGCTATCGCTTCACAAGCATCAGTATCAAGCAGCATAAATCCATTTGCTTCAGGCTTATAAATGAATCGGTGTAGCTTTATCCAAGATGCTAGGTTGAACGAAAATTGGAGGTAATTCATCCAGCGACTTGGAGCGACGAGTTTGCCGGTAAGAGTTCCCATTCGACAGTGGTAGAGCCACTTTTGTAGCGTCGTCAAAAGCCGTTGATTACTTTCGTCGGTTAAGCTGCTCCCGTCCGGCATTAGACGATTAAAGTAAATAAAGGTAGGTTCATTAATATTTGGAAAGCTGACTGCCCATTTATCACTGCCTATTTCACCCGACACCAACCAGTCAGCCTTATACGTAAAATCACGTTTGTTTAATCTACTTTTCGATTCGGCCTGATTGATCATGGCTCGGATGCGTGCTTCGTTTAAATTTGTTTGGAGATCATTCATGCAGAAGTTACCATCAGTGGGTTCATTATAAAGCCTCGACTAATGGCTGGAATTTCTTGGCTAGGTTTTGTGCTTCAGCATGTGCTTTCTTTAATAAACTCAATGAATCGCCTCCAATCCTGTCCGCGATTGCGATTTCTGCGTTCGAGGCGGTATTAAAGTCCAGATTAGCGGTTTGGGTAAAAAGTTTTTTTAGGATTACATAGACCCAGAGTGGGAGATCTGTTCCGGGATCAATTTTCATTGTTTCCTCGCGTGGCATTTTTTCAATAACGTCTGCATACGAATAAATCGCTGCCAGGCTTTTTGGACATAACTGAAACAATATCTCACTTTCTACGAACATCTGAATAAGCGAGCTTGGATCAGCAGCGTAATGCCCCAGTCGAGAGCGGATGGCTTCGCTCAAAGCGTCACCCCTATTTAAGCCCAGAAGTACTTTTCGTATAAAGTTCTGAAGATCTTCTCTTGTTTCAAAATCAGAAGCCTCCTGTTGCCATGGGCTGCCCTCGGTGGAAACAAGGATTAATTTTTGATGTAGGACTCTTAACAGTCTAGTGTTCCAGCGGTGAACCATCCATTTAGGAATGTATTTGGCCTCAACAACTTGAACGGAATTTCCTAGTAGATCTGAAACTGCCTGAAGACTTCCTGTTCGCAGAAATTCTAGAATTCCTTGGGTACATCTAAGTCGATACAGGTTAACCATGGATGGAGTTATGCCGACATTTTTTAGCTGCGATGTGTAAATGTCGTACAGAGAAAGCCCTGGATTGGTAGAAAGCGATTTGGTAAAGTCGGGGTTAGACCCCATCTGATAGCGTGTCGAAATTAGAAAAAGTTTTCTCCAGCCGCTTTTCTTTTTATCAAGAAGTCGTTTTCTGACAGATCTTGTATAGAGAATCACATATTCGACAATTCGTGTGCTGAGAGGTGGAAGAACGGAAACTTTCCGATCCCTAGCGCGCGGCTTACTCACACTTAGAGTAATGCGTTTTGTATCCGAGTTTCCTCGGAGGTAGAATTTTCCATCTTGGGTATAGAGCTTAACGTTACCGAGTGCTGATGGGTTGAAAGTTGGATTTTCAGTGATCAGAATCGCGCAAGCAACCGCGCAGTCTCTAGGTGAGAGATTTCCTAGTAGGCGATTAAATGTTTCGATCACCTGATTGTTTTCAATGCCATCATCTCCAGCAATTTTCCATATACCGGAAGTGAGTTTCGGTCTGGTGTGCGAGTTTTGTATGACACCGTGGAAAAATGGTATTCTTTTAAGCCCTTTATAAGTTAAAGTTGGAAGCTCATCGGTGAAATTTAAGTAATAGTACGCTGTAGCGAGAAACCAGCGCATTCCATTTTCTGTAGAAGGATCTGCAAGATGTTTACCGTTTTTGTGGAAGCAGCCTGAAGACAACACATCTTCTATTTCTTGAGTTGGAATGCTTTCAATAATAATTCTACCTTTCTCATGGCACCGAAGCATTTTTTTCCAGTAGTCGACGCAGCAATTAACAACTGTGTCTGTCCGAAGGTCTAGGGTCTTTTTGAGATTCAGAAGATATGCGTCATCATTTAGGCTTAAGCCATCCTCGATTAGATATTTTTTTGGTAACAAGCATTCGATGTCCTTTGGTATGGGGGCCCTTTCACGTTCATGGCCAAGTGGGTTGCCATTGTTACCATCGGATGTCGCATTAGAGGAAAGCGTTTCATTAGGAATATAAACATCTGAGGGAATAAATCCGCTGCGTTGGAGCTTCTTGTAGAGAAAAGCAATTCCTGACCAATGGTCAATTCTTGTTTTGTATTTCCGCCGAGAATCTGTAAGGAAATTACCGTAATGCGATAAGACAAAGCTGTCCCAGTTTTCTGGTTCAGGCGGAAACGGTCGGGAATCGCTTTTAACCTGGCTGAAAATGTTTCTTGCAGACCTGAAGTGGCCCCTATAGCTGGTCACAGCATTACTCAGGCACAAGCTTTTGATTCCTTCAGCCATTTGAACGAGCGCAACTCTGTCAAAACAAGGGGGAACGGCCAGGGTTGATGAGCGAAACCCAAGTATTGTTTCGTCGTCTGGCCAACTGAAATACAGGGAGTCGTCGGTGATTTCGTAACTGAGCATGGGATTTGGCCATTGGCGAAGGTCTCCCTGAAAAGTAGCTGCTCGATTGACGGTGTCAAATTTTCAGTGTCAAAAAAGGCTCGTAACTCGTTGATATTTAATGAGTATAGGTTTGGTATACCCATTAATATGTCTAGAAAACACTTATGCTCGATATCAACGGCATCCTCGGTCTGGCGGCGTTGATGGGCGGGCTCAAACATGGCGAACAGTCCTACAACGATGATTCGGCGCGCAGCTACAGCGTGATGATTCTTACCGCCATGGGGGTGTCGATGGTGGTGCCGGAGTTCATTCCCGAGGCCAACTGGAAGCTCTATTCGGCCTTCACCATCGGTGCGATGGTGGTGCTGTATACCTTGTTCCTGCGCATGCAGGTTGGTCCGCACAGTTACTTTTTCAGTTACAGCTATCCGGACAAGCGACGCAAGAAGGAGCCTCAGGAAAGCGAACCGGCACCGATCAACCTGAAGTTGTCCATCGGCATCCTGGTGTTCGGTGTGGTGGTGATTGGCGCACTGGCCGAGGTGATGTCCAAGACCCTCGATCTGGGCCTGGAAGGGACAGGCGCGCCGCCGGTGATAACGGCAATCCTGGTGGCGGCGATTTCCGCGGCCCCAGAGATTTTGACGGCATTGCGTGCGGCGCTGGCCAATCGCATGCAGTCGGTCGTCAACATCGCATTGGGCGCGTCGCTGTCGACGGTGATCCTGACGGTGCCGGTGATGGAAGCGATGGCGCTTTACACCGGCCAGCCGTTCCAGATGGCCATGACGCCGGTGCAGACCGTGATGATCTTCATCACCCTGATCGTCAGCGCAATCAACCTTAACGATGGCGAGACCAACGCCATCGAAGGCATGACCCACTTTGTGCTGTTTGCGACGTTTATCATGTTGTCGCTGCTGGGCCTTTGAACACCATAAATTCCTTGTAGGAGCGAGCCTGCTCGCGATGGTGTGTCAGTCAACATCCATGTAACTGATCCTCCATCGCGAGCAGGCTCGCTCCTACAGTTGATTGGTGTTGTGTCAGGTCCCGGCGATCAACTGCCGCGCAGCCTGGCTGTGATCGGCGATCAAGCCTTTGAGGTCGAGCCCTTCAACCTGACCGTCAATCACTCGCCATTTGCTGCCGACCATCACCCGGTCCGCGCGATCCGCGCCGCACAGCAGTAGCGCCGATACCGGATCGTGGCTGCCGGAGAAACGCAGTTCGTCGAGCTTGAACAGCGCCAGGTCGGCTTGCTTGCCCACGGCAATCTCACCGATATCGGTACGGCCCAACAGGCTCGCCGAACCTTTGGTCGCCCAACCCAGTACGCGTTCCGGCGTGATCTTCTCGGCACCGTAGCGCAGACGCTGGATGTACAGCGCCTGCCGGGTTTCAAGCATCATGTTCGACGCATCGTTGGAGGCCGAGCCATCCACGCCAAGGCCGAGCAGCGCGCCGGCATCGGTCAATTCGATGGTCGGGCAGATGCCGGAGGCCAGGCGCATGTTCGAGCTCGGGCAATGGCAAATGCCGGTGCCGGCCGCGCCGAGGCGGGCGATTTCATCCGGGTTGAAGTGGATGCCGTGGGCCAGCCAGGTACGCGGGCCGAGCCAGCCAACGCTGTCCAGGTAATCCACAGTGCGCAGGCCAAAGCGTTGCAGGCAGAAGTCTTCTTCGTCGAGGGTTTCGGCCAAGTGAGTGTGCAGGCGCACGTCAAGTTTGTTGGCCAGATCGGCACTGGCAGACATGATTTCCGGGGTCACGGAGAACGGCGAGCAGGGCGCCAGGGCAATCTGGATTTGTGCGCCTTCGCCGCGTTCGTGGTACTCGGCGATCAAGCGCTGGCTGTCGTCGAGAATCACCTCGCCTTCCTGCACGGTTTGTTGCGGTGGCAGGCCGCCGTCCTTTTCACCGAGGCTCATGGAGCCACGCGTGAGCATGGCGCGCATGCCCAGTTCGCGCACGCTTTCAACCTGCACGTCGATCGCATTTTCCAGGCCTTCGGGGAACAGATAGTGGTGATCGGCGGCGGTGGTGCAACCGGACAGCAGCAACTCGGCCAACGCGACTTTGGTGGCGAGGGCCAGTTTTTCCGGCGTCAGTCGGGCCCAGACCGGGTACAGGGTTTTCAGCCACGGGAACAAAGGCTGGTTGACCACCGGCGCCCAGGCGCGGGTCAGGGTTTGATAGAAATGGTGATGGGTGTTGATCAGGCCAGGCAGGATCACGTGCTCGCGGGCGTCGAACACTTCATTGCACGGTGCCGAAGGTTGTTGACCGAGGCTGAGCACTTCGACGATCACACCGTCTTGCAGCACCAGGCCGCCACGGGCATCGAGACCGTTGGCCGTGAAAATGGCGAGGGGATTTTTTAACCAGGTACGGGTCGCAGGCATGTTGGCCGGCTCCTCTGAAAGTGGGGTTCAGGGTTGCCAGCTCAGTGTTGCCCTGTCTGCTGATCCAGGGTCGCCGGGGAGGCGAGGTGCGGAGTTTCGATCAAAACGGCTTTCCCGGCAAGCCTCGTCCGACAGAGCAACCGGAGCCCCTGTGGGAGCGGGCTTGCCCGCGATAGCGGTGTATCAGGTGCCAACGATATCGACTGACACTCCGTCATCGCGGGCAAGCCCGCTCCCACAGGGGGTTGTGTGTTACCAGGGAATGGTTTCGCCCCGGTAATTCACAAAATGATGCCCGCCCTTGCCGACATACGCATTCACCTGATCCACCAGGCCGCGGGTGCTGGTTTCAACGTCGATGTCGGCACCTTCACCGCCCATGTCGGTCTTCACCCAGCCCGGATGCAGCGACAACACAGTCAGCTTCTGCTCGCCCAACTGGGTGACGAAGCTGTTGGTCATGGAGTTCAGCGCCGCTTTGCTGGCCTTGTACAGCGCCAGTTCCGGCGCATCCGGCATGGTCACGCTGCCGAGCACCGAACTCATGAACGCCAGCACGCCGGTATCCGGCCGGATCTGCCCGATGAAACGCTGAGCCAGGTTGATCGGCGCGACGGCGTTGGTGAAAAACAGCTGACCGACGTCGGCCAGCGTCGCACCGCCGTTCGGCGTCTGCACGTCAGGGCCCTTGACCCCGGCATTGACGAACAGCAGGTCGAACACTTCGCCTTTGAGCTGTTGGCTCAATGCGATCACCGCTTGCTGGTCGTCCATGTCGAGCTTCTCGATCCGCACCTTGCCCAAGGCCTGCAAGGCATTGGCGTTCTGCGGGTTACGCACGGTGGCGGTGACTTGCCAGCCGTCGGCCAGCAGGGTTTTCACCAGCCCGAGGCCCAAGCCCCGGGAGGCGCCGATGATGAGTGCGGTTTTTGCCGTGGACATGATGGGCTTCCTTGAAAGTTGAGCGTCGCGGACTCGATGGGCACGCGGGTTGAGCCTATGCTGCATCGCTGGATGCCAGGCGTCGAGTCCGTTGTTGTCTGTTGTTCAGACTAACGCCCAGCCTGCCACGGCTGCCCCAACGACACCGGCGCATACAACCGGGTGCGCACCACATCCCGGGACAACAGCACCAGCACCACAATGGTCGCCACGTACGGCAGCATCGCCAGCAGGCTCGATGGAATCGCCAGCCCCAATCCCTGCGCCACCAGATGCAGAATGCTGGCGAGCCCGAACAGGTAGGCGCCGAGCAGCAGTCGCCACACCCGCCAACTGGCAAACACCACCAGTGCCAGGGCAATCCAGCCGCGTCCGGCGCTCATGTTTTCCGCCCACATGGGCGTGTACGCCAGGGACAGATACGCCCCGGCCAACCCCGCCATCGCACCGCCAAACAACACCGCCAATGCGCGCACGCCCAGCACTGGCAAGCCCATGGCACTGGCCGCATCCGGGTTTTCCCCGACTGCCTGGATAATCAGCCCGACGCGGCTTTTCAGAATCACCCAGGCCACCAGCGCAAACAGGGCGAACGACAGATACACCAGCAGATCCTGGGCAAACAGCATGCGTCCGATCAGCGGAATTTCACTCAAGTAAGGGATCGCCAAGGGTTCGAAACCCGCCAGTGGTTTACCGACCCATGCCGCGCCGACGAAGGTCGACAGGCCCACGCCAAAAATCGTCAGCGCCAGGCCGGTGGCCACCTGATTGGCATTGAACACCAGCGCCACCAGTGCAAACAGCGAGGACAACAGCATCCCGGCCAGCATCGCCAGCAACACCCCCAGCCACAAGTGGCCGGTACTGAATGCGACGATGAAACCGATCACCGCGCCAAACAGCATCATGCCTTCCTGGCCCAGATTGAGTACGCCGCTTTTCTCGCAGATCAGTTCACCCAGCGCCACCAGCAGCAAGGGTGTGCCGCAGCGCACCATGGCGTAGAAAATATTGCTCAGCAGATCGATATCCATCACAGCGCTCCTGCGTGTACGGCGGTGGTGGGGGCGCGGCGGGTCCAGCGCAGGTTCAAACGCGGGCGATAGAGAATCAGCACATCACTGGCCAGCAGGAAAAACAGCATCATCCCCTGGAACAATTGCGTGATCGCCTGGGGCAGGTTCAGGCTCATTTGCGCGCTCTCGCCACCGATGTACAGCAGCGCCATCAACAGGCTGGAAAACAGAATACCGACAGGATTCAAACGACCGAGAAAGGCCACGGTGATCGCCGCGTAGCCGTAGCCGGGCGACACTTGTGGCACCAATTGACCGATCGGGCCGGTGACTTCGCAGACGCCGGCCAGCCCCGCCAGCCCCCCGCTGATCAACAGCGCGAGCCAGATCAGGCGCTTTTCGCGAAAGCCGACGAAACCGGCCGCGCGCTTGTCCAGCCCAAGTACTTTGATCTGGAAACCGACAAAGCTTTTCTGCAACAACACCCACACCGCCACCAGCGCGAGCAGGGCGAAATACACCCCGGCATGCACTCGACCATCCTCTGTCAGCAACGGCAAGCGACTGGCATCGCCGAACATCGCCGACTGCGGAAAGTTGAAGCCTTCCGGGTCTTTCAGCGGGCCATGAACGCAATACAGCAAGAGGTTCAGGGCGATGTAATTGAGCATGATGCTGGTGAGGATTTCATTGGCATTGAAGCGCGTGCGCAACCATGCGGTCAGACCGGCCCATGCCGCGCCAGCGAAGGTGCCGGTGAGCAGGATCAGTACCAGCGCCCAACGGCTTTGCATATCGATGATGTTTACCGCCAGCGCACTGCCGGCCAGTGCACCGAGCAACAGTTGACCTTCGGCGCCGATGTTCCAGATCCGCGCCTGATAGGCCACCGCCAGGCCCAGTGCGCAGAGCAGAATGGGCAAGGCCTTGACCAGCAATTCGGATACGCCATACCAGTCGCTGACCGGTGCGATCAGCAAGGTGTGCAGCGTCAGCAGCGGGTCATGCCCCAGTGCGATGAACAGCAGCGAGCCACAGCTCAGCGTCAGGACCGCCGCGAGCATCGGCGAACACCACAACATCAGGCGCGATTGCTGGCCACGGGGTTCAAGAGAAAGCAGCATGTGACACTCCGTTAAAGCGTTGCGGATACAGGTGATTGAGGGGCGTCGAAGCGGCCGGCCATCCAGCCGCCGACATCGATCAGGCGGGTGTCGACCGTGGCGCGCAGTGGCGACAATCGTCCGCCGCACAAGGCGGCGAGGCGGTCGCTGATCTGGAACAACTCGTCGAGGTCTTCGGAGATCACCAGGATCGCCGCGCCGGCATCGCGCAAGGCAATCAGCGCCCGGTGAATGGTGGCGGCGGCGCCGACATCCACGCCCCAGGTCGGGTGGGCGGCCACCAGCAGCTTCGGTTGCTGGAGGATCTCCCGGCCGAGGATGAACTTCTGCAGGTTACCGCCCGACAGGCTGCGGGCCGGGGTTTGGCTGTCCGGTGTCTTGACCCCGAAGCGACGGATGATCTCTTCGGCCAGCGCTTCGACTTTGCCGCGCTGCACCAGGCCGTGACTGACCAGCCCTTGTTGAAATGCCGTGAGCAGGGCGTTATCCGCCAGGCTCAGTTCCGGCACGGCGCCGTGGCCCAGGCGTTCGGCGGGGACGAACGCCTGGCCGCGCAGGCGACGCGCGTCGGGGCGCAAATGGGCCACCGCTTCGCTGCCAAAGCAGATCGTTGTGCCCTCGTCGCGGGTCAGCCGTTCTTCACCGCTGAGCAAGGCCAGCAATTCGTCCTGGCCATTGCCGGCCACCCCGGCGATGCCGAAGATTTCGCCGCTGCGCACCTCAAGGTTGATGTTTTTCAGTGAACAGCCAAACGGGTCGGGGTTATGCCAGGACAAGTCTTTGACCTTCAAGAAGGCCTGAGCGCCGCGCACCTTTGGATAATCGGTGATCAGTTCTGCGGCCTCGCCCACCATCAGTCGCGCCAATTGCGAGTCTGAACATTCGGCAGGCACGCATTGCCCAGCCACCCGGCCGCCTCGCAGTACTGTTGCGCTGTGGCACAGGGCGCGGACTTCGCCGAGCTTGTGGCTGATAAACAGAATGCTGCAGCCCTCGGCGGCGAGCCTGCGCAGGGTGATGAACAAATCGTCGGCCTCCTGCGGGGTCAGCACCGAAGTCGGTTCGTCGAGGATCAGCAGGCGGATGTCCTGCATCAGGCAGCGAATGATTTCCACCCGTTGCCGTTCGCCGATGGAGAGGCTGTGGACAAGTCGTTCCGGTTCCAGCGCCATGCCATAACGCTGTGAGACTTCACGGATCTTCGGTTCAAGTTGTTTCGGCGTGCCCGCCGCTGCGCCCATGGCCAACGCGATGTTCTGCGCCACGCTCAGGGTTTCGAACAACGAGAAATGCTGGAACACCATGCCGATTCCGAGGTTGCGCGCCTGAGCCGGGTTGCGCATGGTCACGCGTTGTCCCTGCCAGATCAGCTCCCCCGCGTCAGCGTGGACGACGCCGTAGATGATCTTCATGAGCGTACTTTTGCCCGCACCGTTTTCACCGAGCAGGGCATGGATTTCGCCCGGGGCGATGCTCAGGTCGATGTCATCGTTGGCCAGGCAGCCTGGGTAGCGCTTGCTGATGCTGCGCAGTTGCAAGCGTGGCGCTTGAAGGGGGAGTGGCACGGGATTGGGCATGACAGGCTCAGTGCTATGGACGTGTGCCTGTGGATAAAGCAATTTTCTGGCCATTGGGTCAGGAAATTGTCAAACCGCCATGCGTCAAGGCGTTGCGCAGGCGGCTCCGCTGGGAGTCCTCCCGAATTCGGCACCACTTGAGGGCAAAGCCTTTGATCGGGCTCCGCTTTCGCTCGGCAGCCTTTGATCAAAAAATGAGCAGTTGAGCGTAAGCCATGTCCGGCATGGTGCGGCAGCGGCCATGAACGGGTTATCCACAGATTGCTCCACAGTATTTGTGCGCAAGCTCAAAGGGAGGGCATAAGCGCGCGACGGCTATCTTCTAAAGGTGATAAACCGCTCTAACTAATTGTTTTTACGTGGATTTGGCGTTTTCAATGTCGAATTGGACGAAAAGTGAGCAAAGCCCTGAAAGCCGCATGACAGAAGGGTTACAGCAGTATGTGCTCAGGTTATCCACAGTCGGGTGCACAGCTGATGTGGGCAAGTATGGAATAAGTGAAAAATCGGCGCGCCCCAAAAAAATGCAGGCCTCAACGCTCCAACAAAATGCGTCCCCGACTCAAGTCGGCGAGCTGGGATTGCAGGGTATCAATCTGACTTGCACCGACCGCCAACTGCAGTTCCACACCATTGGCCGTGAAGTTTTCGTCCACCACCAGACCACCGAGTTCGGCCACCCGCAGCTTCACCAGGGCCAACTCACTAAACCCACAGGCACAGCTCAATGGCACCCGAGTGATCAATTCGATCTTCGGTGCTGGCTGCAGGCATTTGTTCGCACCGCCGCCGTACGCCCGGGCGAGTCCGCCGGTACCGAGTTGAATGCCGCCATACCAACGAATCACCAGTACCACGACCTGGTCGCAATCCTGAGCATCGATCGCGGCCAGAATCGGTCGGCCAGCCGTGCCGCCCGGTTCGCCGTCGTCGGTGCTGCGGTATTGATCGCCGATTTTCCATGCCCAACAGTTGTGCGTGGCATTCAAGTCGCTGTGTTGTGCGATGAATGCCTGGGCTTCAGCGGGGCTGGTGATCGGCGCGGCGAAGGTAATGAAGCGGCTTTTGCGAATTTCTTCGCGGTATTCGCAAAAACCACTGAGGGTAAAAGGCATAGGTGTCTTAAATAGTCGGAGTCAGGCCACAGCCCTTGAGGATGATACGGATCAGGTTGTTGCCGGCGTCTTCCATGTCCTGCCTGGTCAACTTGCTGCGCCCGCTGACACGGCAAATCTGGGTGGCGAAGTCGGCGTAATGCTGGGTGCTGCCCCACAGCAGGAAGATCAGGTGCACCGGATCGACCGGGTCCATTTTGCCAGCATCGATCCACGCTTGAAACACGGCGGCCCGACCCTGGAACCAGCTGCGATAGTCCTGGTTGAAATACTCGGTCAGGCATTCGCCACCGCTGATGACTTCCATGGCGAAGATGCGTGACGCCTGCGGTTGACGCCGGGAGAATTCCATTTTGGCGCGGATGTAGCGGGTCAGGGCTTCAGCCGGATCGTCCTCGGCGGTCAAGGTGTTGAAGGTGCTGTCCCACAATTGCAGGATGTTACTCAGCACCGCCACGTACAAACCGAGTTTGTTGGTGAAGTAATAATGCAGGTTCGCCTTTGGCAACCCGGCATTCAGGGCGATGGTGTTCATGCTGGTGCCTTTGAACCCGTGACGGGCGAACTCGTCTTCGGCGGCTTTGATGATGGTCTCTTCGTTCTTCTGACGAATGCGGCTGGCGGGTTTTCCACCGTGGGCTGGGACTTCAAAGGTCATAGGCACTTCCGGACAAGTGGGTGGGTGCATCCAGTGCGTTGATAGCGCACCCATGGGCTTCAGACAAGTCCCGTCGCAGGATTTGCGTTTGTTCAGCGCGTGGCGGCCAGGCTTTCGAGGAAGCTTTCCAGCACCAGATGAGGGCGACGGCCCTTGCGCGTGACCGAGGCGAGGCTCAGGTCATAAAAGCGCGCGTTGGGTTTCAGGGCGCGTAACCGGCCTTGTTGCACCCAAAGGCTGGCGTAGTGGTCCGGCAAGTAACCGATGTAGCGCCCGGTCAGGATCAGGAACGCCATGCCTTCGCGGTCGGAGGCACTGGCGGTGCAGTTGAGCGCCTGATAATGGGCCTGGATTTCCGCGGGCAAACGAAAGGTCGGCGCAATGGCGTCCTGACTGTTCAGGCGTTCATCATCCAATTGTTTGTCATCGACATAGAACAGCGGATGGCCAACCGCGCAGTACAGCAACGAACGTTCGCTGTAGAGCGGTTGATATTCCAGTCCCGACAGTGCGCTCGCCTGTGGCACCACGCCGACGTGCAGGCGACCGTCGAGTACACCTTGTTCCACCTCGTTGGGCGCGATCATGCGGATCTGGATTTGCACGTCCGGGCCGCGCTCTTTCAATTGCGCGAGCGCATGGGTGATACGCATGTGGGGCAGGGTGACCAGGTTGTCGGTCAACCCGATGGTCAATTCACCGCGCAAGTGCTGGTGCAGGCCGTTGACCTCGGTGCGGAAACTTTCCAGTGCACTCAATAGCTGCAATGCCGATTGGTAAACCTCGCGCCCTTCCTCCGTCAGGGAAAAGCCGGCGCGACCGCGTTGGCACAGGCGCAGGCCGAGGCGCTGTTCCAGGTCGCTCATCTGCTGGCTAATGGCCGAACGACCGATGCCGAGCACGCTTTCAGCCGCGGAAAAGCCGCCACATTCGACCACACTGCGAAAAATCCGCAACAGGCGGATATCGAAGTCGCTGACTTGAGCCAGTGGATCGGGACGGCGAATGCTCATGCGGGCTACTCGAATGTTTAGTGAATGGCAGACTGAAGGTTACAAAAGTTGCATTTCACCGACTTTATCGCCGTGGCAACTTAGCTGCAACAACGGTTTTCAATCCCTACGCCGCTTATTGCCTTGCGAGGTTTCGCTCATGAACTTGCCCGAAAACGCCCCGACTTCTCTGGCCAGCCAGCTCAAGCTCGATGCTCACTGGATGCCATACACCGCCAACCGTAGCTTCCAGCGCGATCCGCGTTTGATTGTCGGCGCGGAAGGCAGCTGGCTGATCGACGATAAGGGCCGCAAGGTTTATGACTCGCTGTCCGGTCTGTGGACCTGCGGCGCCGGGCACACCCGCAAGGAAATCCAGGAAGCAGTCGCCAAGCAACTGGGTACCCTCGATTACTCGCCGGGCTTCCAGTACGGCCATCCGCTGTCGTTCCAGCTGGCAGAAAAAATCACGGATCTGACGCCGGGTAACCTGAACCACGTGTTCTTCACCGACTCGGGTTCCGAGTGCGCCGATACCGCCGTGAAGATGGTCCGTGCCTACTGGCGCCTGAAGGGCCAGTCGACCAAGACCAAGATGATTGGCCGTGCCCGCGGCTATCACGGCGTGAACATCGCCGGCACCAGCCTCGGCGGTGTGAACGGCAACCGCAAAATGTTCGGCCAGGCGATGATGGACGTCGATCACTTGCCGCACACGTTGCTGGCGAGCAATGCGTTCTCCCGTGGCATGCCGGAGCAGGGTGGTATCGCCTTGGCAGACGAACTGCTGAAGCTGATCGAACTGCATGACGCGTCGAACATCGCAGCGGTATTCGTCGAGCCAATGGCCGGCTCCGCTGGCGTGCTGGTTCCGCCACAGGGTTACCTCAAGCGTCTGCGCGAGATCTGCGATCAGCACAGCATCCTGTTGGTGTTCGACGAAGTGATCACCGGTTTCGGCCGTACCGGCAACATGTTTGGTGCCGACACCTTTGGCGTGACCCCGGATCTGATGTGCATTGCCAAGCAAGTCACCAACGGTGCGATCCCGATGGGCGCGGTGATTGCCAGTTCCGAGATCTACCAGACGTTCATGAATCAGCCGACCCCTGAATACGCGGTGGAATTCCCGCACGGCTATACCTATTCCGCACACCCGGTGGCGTGCGCCGCGGGCCTCGCAGCACTGGACCTGTT